>CAVRMX010000001.1:0-48201 GCA_963722275.1 uncultured Actinomycetes bacterium
GTCCGGGTGAACCGGATGCGGGCGCGGCCCGGCGTTCAGTCCTCTCCGGAGCGCCCCCGGCGGGCGCAGGTCAGATCCTGCCCGCCGACCCGGCGGAGGATCTTGGGCGTGAGGCTAACGGGTGGCCTCGGTCCAGGGGCGGGCCCGGAAGGCGGCCACGTCGACCAGTTTCTCCAGCCGCGGCAGCGCTACCGAGGTGAGGAACTCCTCGCGGTTCCGGCCCGTGAGGCCCACCACTTCGCGCCACACCGAGCGGCCGGCGATGAAGCCCGAGGCTCCCCCCTCGTCGGCCGCGATCCTGATGATGTCGGTGAACTGGTCGAAGGGCACGCCCGCGGACAGGACGGCCCACGGCCTGCTGAGGATGGAAGCCAGCCGCCGGCAGCCCTCCGGCGAACCGGGATATTCGAGCTTGAGCAGGTCGATGTCCAGGTCGTTGAGGGCCCGGGCCGACTCGATGATGGCGTCTTCGCGGGCCTGGCCGCTAAGGTCTTCACCCGGTCGCGCGTACACGAGGTTCTCGATGACCACGGGCACGTCCGTGGCGCGGCAGTCGCGGATGATCTCGGCGCATACGGCCAGTCCCTCGGCGACCAGGTCCGGCTCGCCCGGGCCAGGGGCGGGGCGGTCGCCGCGCAGCTGGACGAAGAACTTCAGGGCATCGCCGCCCTGGTCAAGGACCCACTGAGCGTCCAGGGCCGGGTCCCGGTGGGTGCGCGGCTCGCCCTGGTAGCTGCGCCGCTCGGACGGTTCGGCGGCGACGAGCAGCCCGCAGTCCGGGGCGAGCGCGTTCGCGTCGGTGATGGCCGGGACCCCGTAGGTCGGATCGGATAGCAGGCCGCTGGCGGCGGGCGTCAGGACGCGGGCGACGTCGGCCTTCGCGATGCGCAGGTCGTCGTCGCTCGCGTCGATGCCGGCGGCCGTGAACATGCGGCGCAGCGTGTTGCGCTGGTCCATGGCGATGATGGAGAACACGTGGCTGTCATTTGCGATGTCGTCCAGCGTTCCCGTTCGGGCTTCGGTGGCGTGTGTCATTTCGTTCCTTGGTTGAGGATGAAGTCGGCGAGGTCCCCGCCGTCCAGGGCGAACGCGGCCAGCAGGGCAGCCCCGGTGACGCCCGGCTGCACGACTGGCGAGAAGCTCATCGCGCCGATGACGGCGGCCTTGGCGGCGCGGACGCTGGCCATCTGCGTCCAGCCCCCGGCGGCCACGGCCCGCCGGTGCGGGCCGACGATCTTCTCCATGTCATCAAGCAGGAGCCCGGTCTGGGCCGCCGTGTAGCGCACGGCGGCCGTCCAGATCGAGGCGGGCGAAGCGCCATCGGCGATGCGCAGGACGACACCGTCCTGGGTCCGGCCGTCACCGCTGACCGACAGGCCGCCGGGCAGGTCACCGACGCCGAGGCTGGCCTGGTCGAGCGCCGCCCTGGCCGGCTCGGACTCCGCGCCCAGGGCGGCCAAGACCCGCCGCAGCAGCAGCCCGCCGCTGACCCCGGCCAAGAGCAGGCTGGTGTCGGGCAGTACGTGCCGCCCGATCGACCAGCCGGCGCCCACCACGCTCTGGCGCTCGGCCTCCGCCAACGTCCCCGGAATGGAGCGGGCCAGCACATCCGCGGTGCCGGTGGAGTTGAACAGCTCATCCGGGCCGGCCGCGCCGACGCCGATGGCCGCCACCGGATGGTCGTGCCCGGCCACCGTCAGCACCGCGCCCGCGGCGGCGGAGACGACCCCGTCGTGCGTCAGGTACCCGGCGCGAGACCCGCCCGGCCGCTCGGCGGGCAGGATCCCTGCGGGGAGCCCGGCCACCGCCAGGGCCTCAGGCCACACCTCGCCCGTGCCCTGATCGATGAGGCCGGTCCTTGACGCCAGTGACGGCTCGCGCACCGGATCGCCGCCCAGCGCGAAGACGATCCACTCGGGCACGCTCAGCCAGGTCGAGGCCGGGCCGGCCGGGCATCCGCTGGCGCGCAGCCAGAGCAGCTTGGCCAGGGTGGCCTGGTTCGACCACGGCAGGCCCGTCGTGCGCTCGAACGCGGCGGCGAATCCGGGCGCTTTCCGGCCCAGCCGCTCGATCTCGTTCCCGCCCCGGTGATCGAACCAGGCGATCACCGGGGCGGACGGCCGCCCGGCCGGGTCGAGCAGCACGCCGCTCTCGGCCAGGCCGGTCACGCCGACGCTGCGCACGCGGACAGGTCCCCACGCTGATTCGGCCGCCAGGACGGCGCGGCCGATCAGGTCGACGGCCACGCCGGCGAGGGCGTGCGCGCCGATCTCGGTCTGGCCGCGGCCTCCGGTGTGCCAGGGGGTGCGCTGCTCCACGTACGGGGTGTCGCGGTGCGCGGTCGACCGGGCCACGGCCTTCGATGAGGTCGTGCCGATGTCGATGCCGAGGACCACGTCGGATGTCATGGGCGGAGCTCACCGGATCCGCGTTCGATGAGCCTGGCCGGCACGATGATGCGCTCGACCGGGAGGCCGGGCTGGTCCAGGCGGGCCAGGAGCCGTGCCGCGGCCGCCCGCCCGACTTCATGGCCGGGATGGTCCACGACGGTGACGGCCGGCCGCAGGGCATCGGCCATCGGGAAGTCACCGAACGAGACGAGGGCGATGCCCGTGCGCCGGGCCGAGTGCAGGGCGGGCACTACGCCAAGCGACGCCCGGGTGGTGGCGCTCAGGATCGCGGTCGGCGGGCGGGAGCCGCCGAGCAGGGCGGACACCGCGTGCGCGGCGGCCTGGCTGGTGGCGCACTCGCAGTTGACCAGCCGCTCGTCCGCCTCGACCCGGTGCTGAGCCAGGGCATCGCGGTAACCGTGCAGGCGGGCGGCTGAGGTGGGGATGGCCGGCGTGTCGCCCACGTAGGCGATGCGCCGGTGTCCGTGGGCGATGAGATGCGCGACGGCGTCCAGCGCGGCGCGGTGGTCGTCGATCTCGACCAGGTCCGCGGACAGGCCCGGCGCCGGCCGGTCGACGAGCACGACCGGCACGCGGGGGTCGAGCCAGGCATGGTCCTCGCCGGTCGGGCTGAGCAGCAGCCCGGCGACCCGCCGCTGCACCATCCGCCCGATGACGTCTCGTTCCCAGCCAGGGTCACGCCGGGTGCTCGCGACAAGCACGGACCGGCCGTGCCGCGACATCTCGAGCTCCACCGCGTCGATGACCTCGGCGAAGAACGGGTCGGAGATGGACTCCACCACGAACCCGATCGTGGTGTCGGTGCCCGCCCGCAGCGACCGGGCCATCGCGTCGGGCTCGAAGCGCAGGTCCAGCATGGCTTCCTGGACGCGCCGCCGGGTGAGCGGCGCCACCCGCGGATCGTCGTTCAGCACCCGCGAGGCGGTGCGCAGGCTCACCCCGGCCGCGTTCGCGACATCGAGCAGCCTGGTAGCCCCGGTCACGGGATCCGCCTCGCACGCTGTGCCATCGATGGCATACCCCGATTCTGCCTCATTTGTGCCATCGATGGCAAGCCTGGCGGGGAGAGGCGGCCGGGGCGGGGCGAGTGTTCGCGGGGTGCCGCGCGTCGGGGGGCCTGGGCCGGCGGGGCGGGCTAGCCTGAGGGCGGCAGTGGGTTAGGAGGCGGCCATGGAACCGGCGACGATAGATCGCGTCCAGCGGATGATCGACGACGAGGCGGCGCAGCGGTTCCCCGCGGACGCGGCGCCGCGGCTGGTGCTGCTGCGCTACGGTGACCACCCGGTGATCGAGCCGGGAGAACTGTACCTGCGGGTCGTCCTGGGCGGCCTGGCGGAGGACGCATGGATGCGGGAACACGGAGAGCGGCTGTGGGACTTCCTTGAGCAGCGGCTGCCCGAGGTCAAGGGAGTCGTGGTCGGGGCCACCTCGGTCATGTTCCTGGACGGCAACTCCCTGCTCGACCAGGAACAGGACGAGCTCGCGCGCGGGTTCGCCCCGGTGATGGCCCACCTCGGGCCCGTGGACCTGGCGACGCTGGACGCGCTGATCACCGCGGGCATCGCGGCCAGCCGCACGGAGGGCACGCGCTGGGCGCTGGCCCGCGTCCGCGAGCAGCCGGCCTACGCGGAGCTGAGCGAGCGGGCGCCGCAGGCGCGGCCAGGCATGGCACGAGCCGAGCGGGACCGGCGGCAGAGCAGGCTCGGCGAGCAAGTGAGGGAGCGTTTCCCTGACGGCGTGCAGCGGGTCGCGCTGCTGCGGCACGGCGACGACCCGTGGGTCGAGCCTGGAGACCTGCTGGTCCGGGTCTACATGGAAGAGGGCGAAGAGCCGCTCGGCCGCGACTGGGAGCAAGACCACCTGGCGGTACTCCTCGACCTCCACCGCGAGCTCGCGGAGACGCTTCCCGGGGCCAGGTACCTCGAGTTCTGGTTCGGCGAGAACCACCACCACGCCCTGACCAGGCAGCTGCTCGGCTGCCCGCCGGACGATCCAGCCAGGCAGGGTCCCGCCCCGGTCGGGGTCAGGCTCGGACCCGCGGACCTGGCGATGCTGGACACGCTGATCACCGCGGGCGCCGCGGCCCGCCGCGGGGAAGCCATCGGCTGGGTCCTGGCCCGCATCCGCGAACGGCCGGCCTACGCCAGGCTCGGCGAGCGGGCCAGGGAACTTGACGAGCTCAAGGCCCGGTTCTGACGGCCCGCAGGACGGCCCGGACCTGGGGGGCAGGTGCAGCCAGACCAGGGGCCGCCAGTCGGCGCGTGGTGGCGGCCCAGGCGGATGGCTGCGCTCGTTCGGTACTGAAGGGTGCGACCAGCACCACCGGCCGGCCCGCCCGCAGGTTGGCCTCGGCCAGGTCGAGCAGCGTCTGGTAGCGCGCGTCCCTGGTCAGCCCGGCCAGCGCCGGGCCAGCGCGGTGGCCGCGGTCGGGCTGAGCGGGAGGGACGGGAGCAGGAGGGCCTGGTAGGAGTGGTAGAGGTCGGGCTTTCCCGACCAGGTGGAGGTGGC
Source organism: uncultured Actinomycetes bacterium (assembly GCA_963722275.1). Classification (GTDB taxonomy): domain Bacteria; phylum Actinomycetota; class Actinomycetes; order Streptosporangiales; family Streptosporangiaceae; genus Palsa-504. The sequence goes on from CAVRMX010000001.1 coordinate 4,920, forward strand.
AGGCGTCATGTCCGGGGCCAGCTCCTGCCACCAGCCGCCGTGCTGGCGGTCCAGGAAGTAGCGGTCGATCTCATCCCACCAGCGCGCCGCGGCCGCGGCGAAACGCTCCTCCCCGGTGCGCCGGTGCAGCGCGTCGGCGGCGAGCACGGCCTCGCAGGCCACCCAGTGCATGCGCGCCGTCACCACCGGCTGGCCGTCCGCGTCGACGGTGTAGAGGAGCCCCGGGTGGCCGTCCCGGCGCCACGCGTCGGCGACGGCGGTATCGAACAGCGCGGTCGCCGCCTCGAGCCGCCAGCCGGGGGGCGTCGTCTCGGCCGCCTCCAGGGTCAGCAGCAGCCGGGCCCATTCGAAGGAATGGCCGGGGGTGGTGCCGTACGGCCGGAACGGGTCGTCGCGGCGGTCGGCGTTGTAGTCCGGCCGGGGCTGCCAGTTCTCGTCGTAGTGCTCGGGTACCCGCCACGAGTGGGCCCGGGCCTGGCCGTTGATCAGGCGGCCGGCGATGGAGGCGGCCCGGTCCCGCCAGGCCCGGTTGCCGGTGACGTCGGCGGCGGCCAGGTAGGCCTCCACCGAGTGCATGTTGCTATTGGCGCCGCGGTACGGCTCGAGCTCGGTGAAGCCGGCGTTCCAGGACTCCAGCGCGCAGCCTTCCGCGTCGGACCAGAAATGCTGGTCGATGGCGGCTTCGGCGGCGGCGAGGGCCGAACCGGCGCCCGGGACGCCGGCCGCCACCGCGCTGGCCGCCGCCAGCAGGGTGTGGGCATGGGCGTAGTTCGCCTTGGTGGCGTCGACGACCCGACCGGACAGGTCGATGGCGGCGAAGAACCCGCCGTGCTCGCGGTCGGCGTAGCGGGCGGCGAAGGCCCGCAGCCCGGAGGCGGCCAGGGCGTCCGCGCCGGCCACGCCGTCCAGGTGCGCCAGCGCGAACACGTACGTCATCCGCGCGTTGACGTACAGCGGGCAGGGCTGCGCCGGGTCGATGGCGCCGTCGGTGCCGAGCCAGCCGAAACCGCCGTCGGGCAGCGCGGCCGCCCGGCCGAAGGAGATCAGCCGGCTGGCCTCGGCGCGGCGCCATTGCGCTGTACCTGGTTCGCTCATGGTCGTGTCTTCCTGGTCACGCGGGACGCGGAGGCAGCTCGCCCGATCCTCTCGGGATCAGCCGGACCGGGAGCACGGTCCTGCGTCGCAGCGGTGCGTGCGGGTCTTCGATGCGCTGGAGCAGCCTTTCCACGGCGATGCGCCCGAGTCCCGCGGGGTCCTGGTCGAGGACCGTGACCGCGGGAGCCAGTGCCTCGGCCATGGGGATGTCGCCGAATCCGACCACCGCGACGTCGGTGCGCCCGGCCTGGTGCAGGGCGAGCACGAGCGCCATCGTGCAGGGGATGTTCGAGGAGAACACGGCGGTCGGAGGGTCCGGTGCCGCCAGCCGCTTGACCAGCTCCGCGGCGGACTCCTCCGGGGACTCGAAGGGCATGCAGAACGAGGTCGGGACGGTCGGCGAGCCCGTTCTCCGCCACCGCGGAGCGGTAGCCCTTGAGCCTGCGGTGGGTGGTCGTCACCGGGGTCGAGACGCCGAAGAAGGCAACGCTCCGGTGCCCGTGGCGGGCGAGGTGCGCGACCGCCTCGCGGGCGCCGCCCAGGTCGTCCTCGATCACGTAGACGCCGGAGAGCCCCCGCGGGGCCCGGTCGACGAACACCATCGGCGTCCGCTCCTGCCAGGGGGCCAGGTAGGACTGGTCGGCGCTCACGCTCACCACGATCAGGCCGCTGATCTGGCGCCGCAGCAGCGCCTCCAGGGCGGTGCGCTCACGGCCGGCGCCGTGGTGGAGGCTGGTCACCACGACCGCCATGCCACGGTTCACCAGGTCGAGTTCGATGCTGCTCGTCATCGTGGCGAAGAACGGGTCGGCGAGGTCGGGAACGGCCAGGCCCACCGCGGCGTCGGCGCCCGCGCGGAAGCTGCGGGCCAGCAGGTTCGGCACGTAGTTGAGCTTTTCCATCGCCCAGCGGACCCGCTCGCGGGTCTCGTCGGTGACGTGCGGATCATCGTTGAAGACCCGGGATACGGTCTTCGCGCTGACTCCGGCGACACGAGCGACATCGCGCATCGTGGTCATCGAGGGATCGCCTCCAGACTGGGCGCCTGCTCTGGCGACTGCGTGGTCAGGTCGAGCCGCGCAGCTCCGGCGGCGAGGGGTCCCCCGGTGCCGGGCACCGGGGGACCATTCGCTGGGCAGTAGGCCGGCGGCCTGAGATCAGCAGCTGGTCTTGTAGATCGCTGCCTGGCTCTGCGGCGACGACTCGTTGGCCTTGGTGATGATGGTGAACTTGGTGCCGATCTTCGCGGTGGTGGGCTTGCCGGTGAGGGCCGCGTAGGCCTGGTCCACCGCGTTGGTCCCGATCGTGTACGGCGACTGGGCGATGAGCGCCTGCACCGTGCCCTGCTGCAACGCGGTGACCTCATCCGGCTCGGCGTCGAAGCCGACGATCTTCACCTTGCCGGCCTTGCCGGCCTGGCGGACGCCGGTGGCGGCGCCCTCCGCGGAGAACAGGTTGGCCGCGAAGATGCCGACGATGCCGGGGTACTTCTGCAGCGCCGCCAGCGTCACCTGCGCGGCCACGGACGCGCTGTCCTGGTCGAACTGCGTGCCCACGTAAGTGAACTTGGGGTCGGCCTTGGCCGCGGCCGCGAAGCCCGCCTGGCGCTGGTCGGTGGTGCTGACGCCGGGTTTGACGTTGACGACGAGCACCTGGCCGCCGGCGGGCACGAGCTGCTGGATCGCCCTGAAGGCGTAGCCTCCGCCGGCCGTGTTGTCCGAGGAGATCTGCGAGACGGCCCCGGACGGGTCGGTCAGCGTGGTGTCGACGAGAACGACCTTGATGCCCGCGGCCATGGCCTGGGCGATCGGGGGCCGGCTCGCCGTCACGTCGTTGGGAGCGATCAGGATCGCGTCGGGCTTGGCCGCGGTGACCGATTCGATGATCGGGTTCTGCAGCGTGGCGTCGAACTGCGAGGGCCCCTGGATGTTGACGGAGACGTTGCCGAGCTTCTTGGCCTCGGCCTGGATGCCGCAGCCCATCGTGACGTAGAAGCCGTCACCGGCCACGCCCTGGATGAACGTCATCTTGTAGGTCTTGCCGCTGCTCGAGCCGCCGGCCGTCGTGGACCCGCCGGACGCGGTTGAGGACGAGCTCGAGGACGAGCACGCCGCTGTGAGGGCAAGCAGCATGACTGCCGCCGCACCCGCGGTTGGTCTTACCAAAGACCGCTTCATATTTCTGGCTCCTTCGCGTGAATCTGGGTCGGCTGCCGGTCCCGGATGACACCGGGTGCGCACCGTGTGAGCGGGTGCGGGGCCCGGCCTGCTTGTATCCCGCCGACCGGCATGTTCAGCTGCTGGCAACCTCGCGGAAACATGTCGAATTGATCTTCCAGTAGCCATGTCACCGATGTCAAGACCTTGGTCATAGGTTCTTCTCTCGGGCCAGTACGTGGTCTATGGGCAGCAGATATCGTTTCGGACTCAGATCTTGACATCGGTGACATGAGGATGCACTCTCTTCCTAAACATTGCGGCATGGTTACAGCAGCGTCGCGAAGCCGCCGGCGGACTCCGCGGCTCCGCCGCTTCAGTCAGTACCGCGGTCGATAAGGAGTACAGCCGATGAGCCTTGCGCTGGAAGCACGGGACATCACGAAGGTGTACGGTCACGTCAGCGCGCTGTCAGGCGCCAACTTCGAGGTGAAGGCGGGCGAGGTTACCGCGCTCATCGGGGACAACGGGGCCGGCAAGAGCACGCTGGTCAAGATCCTCTCCGGCACCGAGACGCCGACGTCGGGTGAGATCCTGGTCGACGGCAAGCCGGTGACCATCTCGGGACCTCTCGCGGCGCGCCATTACGGGATCGAGACCGTGTACCAGGATCTGGCCCTGGCACCTCATCTCAATCCGGTGCAGAACATGTACCTCGGCCGCGAGATCATGCGCTCGGGGCTCATGGGACGGCTGGGGTTCATGAACAAGACGGACATGCTGGCCGGCAGCAAGAAGGCGTTCGACGAGCTCGGCGCCACCGTGCGCAACTTCTCCGGCAGCATCGGCGCCATGTCAGGCGGCCAGAAGCAGGCGGTCGCGGTCGCTCGCGCGGCCGCCTGGGCCAAGCGAATCGTCTTGCTCGATGAGCCCACGGCCGCCCTCGGCGTGGTGCAGACCAAGGGCGTCCTTGACCTGATCCGCCGGGTCCGCGACCGCGGGCTCGGCGTGGTGTTCATCAGCCACTCGATGCCCCACGTGATCGCGGTCGCCGACGACGTGCAGGTCATGCGGCTCGGCCGGCGGGTGGCGACGTACAGAGCAAAGGAGACGACGATGGAGGAGTTGGTCGGGGCGATGACCGGCGCCGTGACACAGGAGAACCAGTCATGACCGGCCAGGCCACCGCGCCTCCTCCCGCGCCTGCTGAAGCGGCGCCGAGCGAAGAGGAACCGACCGGCCGGCTCGCGCGGCTCGGCCGGCTGCAGGCGCTGCAGATCATCATCGTGCTGGCCGTGATCGTCGTCGCCTTCGCGATCCTCAAGCCCAGCAGCTTCCTGACGGTGTTCAACATCCGCGGAATCGTGCAGAACACCGCCATCCTGGCCGTCCTGGGTGTCGGCATGACCTTCGTCATCGTCACCGGCGGCATCGACCTGTCGGTGGGCAGCGTCCTGGTCTTCAGCGGTGTCGTCGCCGATAAGGCGATGGCGGCCATAGGCGGCGGCCAGGGCTGGGGTAGCGCCCTCATCGGCGCCCTGGTGGCCATCGGCTGCGGGCTCGCCTGGGGGCTGCTCAACGGATTCCTGGTCGCGCGGGCGAAGGTTCCGCCGCTCATCGTCACGCTCGGCACCCTCGGCATGGCCCTGGGCCTGGCGGAGGTCATCACCGGCGGCGTGGACCTGCGCAACGTCCCGACCGTCATGGTCAACTCGGTCGGATTCGGCAACATCTTCTGGCAGGTCCCCACCCTGGCCGTCATCGCCGCGGTCGTCATCGTGATCGGGATCGTGCTCCTGCACCGGACCAGGTTCGGGTTGTACACCTACGCAATCGGATCGAATCCCGAGGCGGGCCGGCGTTCCGGCGTCAACGTCCCCCGCCACCTGATCAAGGTCTACGCCCTGTCCGGCCTGCTGGCCGGCTTCGCCGGCTGGCTCAACCTGGCGTTCTTCCAGTCGACCACGATCGGCGGCCAGACTGCTACCAACCTGTCCGTGATCGCCGGCACCGTCATCGGCGGCACCAGCTTGTTCGGCGGCTACGGATCCATCTTCGGCACCACCATCGGGTTGTTCATCCCGGCCACGCTGCTGGACGGATTCGTGATCATCGGCATCCAGCCGTTCTGGCAGCAGGTCGTGGTGGGGGCCGTGCTCATCGCCGCCGTCTACGTCGACCAGCAGCGGCGCTCCGCCGCCCTGCGCGGCGGCAAGACGGTGATGGGCAGCTGGCTGACTCACCTGACCAGCCGGCAGGCGGCGCCCGCCCGGGAGTGACGCCGGGCGTCCCCCTGGCCGCGGCCAGGGCCCGCGCGGGCGCGGGCTCTGGCCGTCCGCCGCTCATCCCGCCTAAGGAGCAGCATGAAAGCCGTTGTCTACGACGCCCCGGGCAGTTACGCGATCACGGAGATCCCGGCACCCGACCCGAAACCCGGCGAGGTGCGCGTACGAGTACAGCAAACCGGGATCTGCGGCACCGACCTGCACATCCACAACGGCAAGTTCTTCGCCGAGTTCCCGCTGACCCCCGGCCACGAACTGGTCGGGCCGGTGGACGCGCTGGGCGAGGGCACCGAGGGGTTCCGCGTCGGCGAGTACGTCTCGGTCAACCCCAACATGAACTGCGGGCACTGCGAGTACTGCCGGGCCGGGCGCACCTTGCTGTGCGCCAACCTCAAGGGGCTCGGCACGAACTGGCCGGGCTCGTTCGCCGAATACGTCACGGTCCCCGCCAGCCTGGTCTTCTCCGTGGACGGCATCGACCCCGACATCTCCGTGTTCACCGAGCCCGCGGCGTGCGCCATGCACGGCGTGGAGACGCTGGCTCTCCGGCCGGGGAGCTCGGCCCTGGTCTTCGGGGCCGGCCCGACCGGCCTGCTGCTGTCCCAGCTCATCGCGCGCGGCGGCGCGGTCAGCGTGACGGTGGCGGCCTCGTCGGCGTTCAAGCTCAAGCGGGCCGAGGACCTCGGAATCGACGCGACGTTCCTGATGGACCGTTCGGACCTGGCCGGCGATGCCGCCAAGCTGAAGGCGGCCTCGGGCGGCGGTTACGACATCGTGGTCGACGCCACCGGGTCGGCGGCGGTGTCCGAGCAGTGCGTGCCGCTGACCCGCAGCGGCGGGACCGTGATGTTCTACGGCGTGACCGAGCCGGAAGACCTCGTCCGGGTCAGCCCGTACGACGTGTTCCGCCGCGAGATCACCATCAAGGGGTCCTTCGCCGAGATCAACGCGTTCCCGGCCGCGATCGCGGCGCTGCGGAGCGGGCGGGCCCGCACCGAGGGCCTCATCACGCACCGGTTCCCGCTCGACGACTACGCCAGCGCCCTGAACGCGCTGCGCGGGGACCGGACGGTCCACAAGATCATCATCGAGTGCTGGCCGCAATGACCGCCGCCTGCACCCTGGGTCTCGACCTTGGCACCAGCTCGGCCAAGGCGGTAGTGACCGATACCGGGGGCAGGGTCTTGTCGCAGGCGTCGGCCGGCTACGCCGTGACCTCGGCGCTGGCCGGCTGACGCCGAGAGCGCGCCGGCCGACTGGTGGAGCGCGGTGACCGGCTGCGCCCGCGAGGCGGTCGGCGCGGCCGGCGGCTCGCCGCCCGTGGCGATCGGGCTGTCGGGACAGATGCACGGCCTGGTGCTGGCGTCGGCGGACGGCGGGGCGCTGCGCCCGGCCCTGCTCTGGGCGGACAGCCGCGCCACCGGCGCGCTGCGCGCCTACCGGCGGCTCGGCCCGGGCGCGCTGGCCAGGCTGGCCAACCCGCTGGCTCCCGGGATGACCGGGCCGCTGCTCAAGTGGGTCGCCGAGAACGAGCCGGGCACCTACCGGGACGCCCGCTGGGCGCTGCAGCCCAAGGACTGGCTCCGGGCCCGCCTCACCGGCGAGGTCCACGCCGAGCCAAGCGACGCTTCCGCCAGCCTGCTCTACGACGTGCCTGGCGACCGCTGGGACCTCGAGGTGGTCCGCGCGCTTGGCCTGGAGGCCGGCCTGCTGGCGCCGCTGCTGCCCTCGGCCGGAGCGCCGGCCGGGCACCTGACGGCCGGGGCGGCGGCCGAACTGGGGCTGCCCGCCGGCCTCCCGGTGGCGGCCGGGGCCGCCGACACGGCCGCCGCCGCCCTCGGCAGCGGCATCGGCCCGGGCGACATCCAGCTGACCGTCGGCACCGGCGCGCAGGTCATCCGGCCGCTGACCGCACCGGTCAGCCGGGCGGACGCCGGGATCAACCTCTACCGGTCGGCGACCCCGGACGGCTGGTACCACATGGGCGCCACCGTCAGCGCCGGGCTCAGCCTCAACTGGGTGCGGGAGGTCATGCACGCCAGCTGGGCGGAGCTGTACGCCAGTGCCGAACGGCCGGGCCAGGCGCACGACCCGATCTTCGTCCCGCACCTGTCGGGCGAGCGGACACCGTATTCCGATCCGGCGCTGCGCGGCTCCTGGACCGCGCTGTCGCTGGCCGACGACCGTACCTCGCTCCTGCGGGGCGCGCTCGAGGGCACCGCGTTCGCGATCCGCGACGCGCTGGACGCCCTGCTCGCCGGGCATCGCCCGGCGCGGCTGCGGCTGGCCGGCGGGGGCACCCTGGCCGCGGCCTGGCGGCAGCTGCTCGCCGACGTGCTCGGGCTGCCGCTGTACGCCGTGGACGTGCCCGCGGCCTCCGGCCGGGGCGCCGCCCTGCTGGGCGCCCACGCCGCCGGCCTGCTGAGCTTCGACGACATCCAGGGACCGCTGGCGCCGGCCGCCCGGCTGGCGGCCGAACCTGACCCGGTCATGGCCGCCCGCCACGCGGAGCGGCACGCCAGGTTCCGGCGCGTCGTCTCGGCCCTGCGCGCGGGCCCGGCTTGCGAGGGAGGGACAGCATGACCGTCTTGACCGGGAACACGCTGGCGGAACTGAACGTTCCGGTGCCTGGTTATGACCGCAGCCAGGTGACGACCGGGATCGTGCACATCGGCGTCGGCGGCTTTCACCGCTCGCACCAGGCGATGTACATCGACACGCTGATGAACGGCGGCGCGGCGATGGACTGGGGTATCTGCGGCATCGGCCTGCAGCCGTCCAACGTCAGGATGCGCGACGTGCTGGCCGCCCAGGATGGCCTGTACACCCTGGTCCTGAGGCACAGCGACGGCACCTGGGACGCCCGGGTGATCGGGTCGATCGTGGAGTACCTGTTCGCGCCGGACGACCCGGAAGCCGCGATCGAGAAGATGGCCGCGCCGGGCACCCGGATCGTGTCCCTCACCGTCACCGAGGGCGGCTACAACCTCGACGCGGTCACCGGAGAATTCAACGGCTCCGATCCGTCGGTCGTGGCCGACCTGCGGCCGGGCGCCGCGCCGCGCACCGTTTTCGGGCTGGTGACCGAGGCGCTGGCCCGCCGCCGCGACCGGGGCATTCCCGCCTTCAGCATCCTGTCCTGCGACAACATCCAGGGCAACGGCCAGGTGAGCCGGCACGCGTTCACCGCCTTCGCCCGGCTGCGCGATCCCGGCCTGGCCAGCTGGATAACCAGCCACGTCCGGTTCCCCAACTGCATGGTCGACCGCATCACGCCGCAGACGACCGAAGCCGATCGCGCCGAGCTCAGCCGCCGGTTCGGCCTCGACGACCAGTGGCCCGTGCTCTGCGAGCCGTTCACGCAGTGGGTGCTCGAAGACAGCTTCTCCGCCGGGCGGCCGCCGCTCGAAGACGCCGGCGTGCAGATCGTCTCCGACGTGGAACCCTACGAGCTGATGAAGCTGCGGCTGCTCAACGCCAGCCACCAGGCCCTGTGCTATCCGGGCTACCTGACCGGATACCGGCTGGTGCACGAGGTCACGACCGACCCGCTGTTCGCCGGGTTCCTGCTGGACTACATGACCGCCGAGGCCATCCCGACGCTGCGGCCGGTGCCCGGCATCGACCTGCGTCAGTACGCCCGCCAGCTCATCGAGCGGTTCTCCAATCCCGAGGTCCGCGACACCGTGGCCCGGCTGTGCGCCAACACCTCCGACCTCATTCCCAAGTTCCTGCTCCCCGTGATCCGGGCCCAGCTCGCGGCCGGCGGCCCGTTCACCCGCTCGGCGGCCGTCGTGGCCAGCTGGGCCCGCTACGCCGAGGGCACCGACGAGAACGGCGAGACGTACGAGATGGACGACGTCCTCGCGCCGCAACTGCACGCCGCGGCGCAACGGCAGCGCCGCCACCGCACCGCCTTCCTCGAGGACAACCGCGCGGTCTTCGGCGAGCTGGCCGACGATCCCCGGTTCACCGGGGTGTACCGCGCGATCCTGACCTCCCTGCTCGACCAGGGCGTCCGGAAGACCTTCGCCGACCTTGACCAATTCGCCGAGGAGGAAGCACCCTGACCACCATGCGACGCGTCGTCGTCTACCCGGGCCGGATCGCCGTCGAGACGGCGGAGGTTCCCGCCCCCGGTCCGGACGAAGCCCTGGTCCGCACGCTCGTGGCCGGCGTGTGCGGATCCGACCTGCACGCGGCCCACGGGCGCCATCCGTTCGTCTCGCTGCCGTACCGGCCGGGCCATGAGGTCGTCGGGGTGATCGAGGCGGGGGGCACGCCGGGACAGCGGGTCATCGTGGAGCCCTACCTGCCCTGCTGGACGTGCAAGATGTGCACCTCCGGACGCGAGAACCTGTGCGAGAACCTGCAGTTCTTCGGGTGCGGCTACGCCCAGGGCGGCATGGCCGACTACTTCACCCTGGCCGCGAACAGGCTGCGCCCCGTGCCCGATGTCCTCGACGATCACACCGCGGCGCTGATCGAGCCGCTGTCGACGCCGGTGCACGCGGTCCGCCTGGCCGGCGACGTGGCCGGCCGGTCGGTCGCCATCCTCGGGGCCGGCACGATCGGGCTGTTCACGCTCGCGGTGCTCCGCGCGCACGGAGCGGGCAAGGTGGTCAGCACCGATCCGAATCTGGCCAAGCGCGAGCGGGCGGAGGCGCTCGGCGCCGATGCGACCATCGACGCGCGCGCGCCCGACGTCGCCGGGCAGGTGCGGAAGGTGCTGGGCGGGAGCGCCAACATCGTCTTCGACTGCGTGGCAATCCAGTCGTCGGTGGACCAGGCGATCGCCATCGCCGACAAGGGCGGCACCGTGGTCATCGTCGGCGTCCCGGCCGCGGAAGTCACCGTCCCGCTGCCGGTCGTGCAGGACCACCAGATCCGCATCCAGGGCAGCGCCACCTATCTCCCCGAGGACTACGCCGAATCGGCCGTCCTGCTCGGCCGGGGCGCCGTCCGGACCGCGGACTTCGTCACAGCCACCCGGCCGCTCGATCAGGTCGCCGAGGCCTTCGAGCTCGCCGCCTCGGGACAGCACGTGAAGGTCCTCGTCACCGTCGGCGAACGGTGATCACGGACCTGCTGCGCGCGGCCCTTCCGTCCGGGCTGGTGGCCCTCGATTTTGACGGCACGCTCGCCCCGATCTCACCCCGCCCCGGCGACGCGCGCCCGCTGGCCGGCGTGCACCAGCTGCTGCGCGCCGTCCGTGCCACCGGCGCGACTGTCGCCGTGATCACCGGCCGCAGCGTCGCCTCGCTGCTCCGGGTCAGCGGCTTCGGGGGCGTGCCTGGCATCGTCATCTACGGCACGCACGGCGCCGAACGGTGGCAGGCGGGCACGCTGCGCACCGCGGCGGCCCCGCCCGGCCTGGACGAGCTGCGGCTGAGCCTGCCCGGGCTGCTGGCCAGCGCCGGGCCCGACCTCTGGCTCGAAGACAAGAAGCTGTCGCTCGTCATCCACGCCCGCCTCACCGCGGACCCCGACCGCGTGCTGGAGATGCTCCGCGCTCCGGTGGAAGCGGCCGCCACGGCCGCCGGGCTGGGGGTGCGGCCCGGCAAGGAGGTCCTCGAGATCTGCATTCCCGGCATCGACAAGGGCACGGCGATCCGCGAGCTGATGAACGACGACACGGCCGCGGCCTTCTACGCCGGCGACGACCTCGGTGACCTGCCCGCCATCCGGGAAGTGCGCGCGTGGGCACGGCGCAGCGGCCGGCCCGCGCTGACCGTCGGGGTCGGCAGCGGCCCGGCCGGCCGCCAGGCCGATGTCACCGTGCCGGATCCGCAGGGCGTCCTGTCGCTGCTGCGGCAGGTCCTCCGACTCAGCTGAAGGGTTGACCAAGATCATGTCTGCTCCTGGTCCCGTCCGCCGCCTGGACCGCAAGCTGGCCGCCATCGCCGCGGGCCGGTACACCCCGGACGACTTCGTGATCGCGGACGCCAAGGACGCCGACATGGCGTTCGGCCTCACCGCGGCGGGACCGGTGGCCGGCGCGGGCCGGTACGGCACGCGCGGCGAGTTCCTGGACGCGATGCGGGCCCTGGTCGCCCAGGGCGAACTCGACATCATGCTGACCTCGGCTTCCAACGGAGAGCGCCTGGCCCAGGACGGCCCGCTGGGGGACATGACGCTGGCCATCCGGGCGAACGACAGCACGGACGTCTGGAACAGCCGGGGCGGCCGCTATGCCGCCGCGCCGTCGCGCCCGTTCCGCACGGCCGACCTGACCGCCGTCCGGGGGTTCTGCGATCTCGTGCTCTACTCGGTGACCTTCAACAACGACCTGGATTATGACCTGGCCACGCTGGAGGCCTACGGCGCGTTCCGGCGGGAGGCGGCCGCGCTCGGCGTCCGGCATTTTCTCGAGGTCTTCAATCCCAACGCGCCGGCCGGCCTGGCGCCCGATCAGGTCGGGGGCTTCGTCAACGACTCGATCATCCGCGCCCTGGCCGGGGTCACCCGGGAGCAGCGGCCGCTGTTCCTGAAGGTGGTCTACAACGGCCCGGACGCGCTGGCCGAGCTGGCCGGGCACGATCCGTCGCTGGTGACCGGCGTCCTGGGCGGCTCGTCAGGTACCACCAGGGATACCTTCGAGCTGCTGCGTCAGGCCGAGCGGCACGGTGCCCGGGTCGCGCTGTTCGGCCGCAAGATCCAGCGCGCCGAGTCGCAGCTGGACCTGGTCGGCCTGATGCGGCCGGTGCTGCGGGGGGAGCTGAGTCCGGCCGATGCCGTCCGCGCCTACCACGACGCCCTGGCCGGGGCCGGGATCGCTCCCCAGCGCGAGCTCGGGGCCGACCTGCAGGTGACCGATCCGGTGCTGGGCGCCGGATGAGCGACCAGCCGGCCGGGGTCCTGTGCGCCGGGACGATCCTCGTCGATGTCGCCAAGGTGATCGACGCCTACCCGGCCCTCGATCATCTCACCATGATCGAGCAGGTGTCCTTGAGCACCGGCGGACCAGGCCTCAACATGGCCGTTGACCTGCGCATGCTCGGGGCGTCCTTCCCGGTGGGAGTGCTCGGCGCCGTCGGCGACGACGCGCACGGCGCCTTCCTGCTGGCCGAGTGCGCACGGCTGGGCATCGAGGTGGCCGGAGTCCGGACGCTGGCCGGCGCGGTCACCTCATTCACCGACGCGATGATCGAGCGGGACGGCGGCCGGCGGACTTTCTTCCACCACAGCGGGGCAAACGCGCGGTTCGACGCATCGGCCGCCGACCTGCGCGGGGCGCGGATCTTGCACGCGGGCGCTCCGGGCATCCACCCGGTCATGGACCGCCCGCGGCCCGGCGGGGGCAACGGCTGGTCGGCCCTGCTGCAGCGGGCGCGGGCCGCGGGGCTGCGCACCAACCTGGAACTGGTCAGCGTGGCCCCGGGCCGCACCGCGGAAGTGGCCCTCCCCTGCCTGCCGCACCTGGACAGCATCGTGATCAACGAACTCGAGGCCGGCGCGCTGACCGGGATCGAGGCGCCGGTGCCCACTGCCGACGGGCCCGCGGACTGGCCGGCCCTGGAGGCGATGGCGCTCGGCCTGATCGAGCACGGGGTGTCGGCGCTCGCCGTGGTGCACTTCCCGGCCGGCTGCGTCGCCGCCGCCCCCGGCGGCCGCACCTGGCGGCAGGGCTCGGTCCGGGTGCCGCGCGAGCAGGTCCGCAGCACCACCGGCGCGGGCGACGCCTTCGCCGCCGGCGTCATCCTGGGCCTGCACGAAGGCTGGCCGGTCGAACGGTGCCTGCGGCTGGCGGTCGCCTCCGCCGCCGCGTGCGTGCGCAGCCCGAACACCTCCGACGGCATCAAGCCCGCGGACCAGTGCCTCGCCGAGGCCGGCCAGGCCGGCTACCGCCCGGTCCCGCAGGCACGGTTACGGCGGGCCGGCCGGCCCGGCGGGGATCGCCTGGCTGGCCGGGCCCGGGTTGAGCGAGCCCACCCTCATGCCGGTGATGCACAGCGCGGGCCCGGGCTGGGCGAGCCGGACGCTGACCTCGTTGCCCTGGCCGGTGACCGGGATATAGGCGGTATGCGTCCCCGCGGGGAGCGTCACCTGAGTCCAGTTCCCGCCGAGGCGGAACTCCAGGACCGAGGCGGTGCCGAAGTAGTTCACCCGCGCGGTCCACGGCCACCGGTACAGCGGGCCGGTCAGCGGTATCCGAGTGGCCGCGGTGGTCACGTTCCAGCAGCTCTGCGCGGGGGGCGGCGGCCAGGAGAAGGGCCCGGCCATGGTCACGGGCAGCAGCTGGCCCAGGTCATTGAAGATCATCAGGCGGCCGGTCACGCCTCGCGGCGATCCGGTCCACGACAGGTGCCTGGCCGGCTCGCTGCGGGCGATCGCGCCGACCACCATGGACGTGTTGCCGAATGGCCCGAAGACGCCGGGGTCCATGACCGACGCCGGCGTCGGCCCGTCCACGATCAGCGTGCCGCGCGGCGCATCCGCCACCGCGGCCCGCGCGGTGGCGATGTAGGACCGGGCGGCCTGGGCGGCGGCGCTGTTGAGCGATTCGAACGCCTGCAGGGACCAGTACGAGCCGACGAGGTAGACACCCAGGGCGAGCAGGACGGCAGGCCGGGCGGAGGGCAGCCGGAACCTGATCGCGGACGGCTCCCCCGTCACCGGCAGGAAGGCCAGCCCGATGCACAGGGCCAGCACGGGCACCGCGTCCGTCAGGTACCGCGTCTGCGCGGCCTCCAGGCTGGCCGGCAGGGTACCCAGCCGGCCGAGGACAACGGGCACGATGTCCGCGGCCAGGATCCAGGCGGCCAGGATCGCCCAGGCCCGCCACGCGCGCACGCGCAGGGCGCAGCTGACCACGACGACCACGACGGCCACGGCCCAGGCCAGCTGCTGGAGGGCGGCCGGGGGGCTGGAGATGTCGTAGCCGGCCGCCGACCAGCGCCACGGGCCGCCGAGCGTCGCGGGCAGCAGCGTGGTTCCGGTGAAGGTCGACACGAAGTTCAGGACGTCCGAGGCCGAATCGGGCTTGACCGTGGAGCCGGGTAGCTGGCTCAGGTAGACCGCGCCCCAGGCGGCCACGATGACGGCGTACCCGAGCCACAGCCGCCAGTACCTGGCCACCGCCGCCACGACCGAGGCCTTCAGCGGCCCCGCCACCAGGAACGCCGCCGTCAGGCCGAACAGGAGCAGCGGGACCACCGCTCCCTTGTCCGATGCGGCCACGGCGAGAAGCAGCCACCCGGCCGCGGCGACCGCGTTCCGCGCCTGCCCGCCGCGCACGTAGCGGACGTGCGCGTCCACCGCCATCAGCAGCCCGAGCTCCAGCGGCAGGATGTCGATGGCCACCGACCACCAGGAAACCCCGGCCAGCTGCAGCGGGCTGAACAGGAACACCGCGAGCGGGACCAGGATGGCCGGCCTGTTCCCGAACAGCGTGCGCAGCGTGCGCAGCATCGCGAAGCACACGCCGGCCAGCAGCAGCAGGGTGACGACGCAGGTCAGCGGCCAGTTGTACAGCGAGACCCGGGCCAGCACCCAGGCGAGCGCCATGCCGAGCGGCTGCAGGTGCCCGGCGTCCTCCCACATCAGGTACTTCCAGCCGAACCCGGAGTCGAGACCACGGTAGAGGTAGCTGTAGTCATCCTGGCGGAAGTAGGAGTGCGCGAGCAGGTCCCCCATCCACAGCAGCTGGATCGCGATGAGCGTCACCGCGGCCAGGGTGACCCCGTGGCCGCGGAGCCAGTCGGCCGCTTCCCGCGGCTCCGCCAGGTCCGCGTCGCTTCTCAGGCCCGTCAAAGGGTCCATCACGCGCCTTACCGTAGCGAACCGGACGCGACGTCGCCAGCGTCTAGGATCAGGCCGCTGGTGGGGACGCCGGTGCCCGCCGTGACCAGGACGGGGCCGTCGCCGGGGACCTGGTTGACGGAGCTGCCGCGGACCTGGCGGACCGCCTCGGCGATGCCGTTCATGCCGTGGATGTAGGCCTCGCCGAGCTGGCCGCCGTGCGGGTTGACCGGCAGGCGCCCGCCCAGCTCGATCGCGCCGCCTGCGATGAAGTCGCGGGCCTCGCCGCGCTCGCAGAAGCCGAGCTCCTCCAGCTGGATGAGCACGTACGGGGTGAAATGGTCGTACAGCACGGCGGTGCGCACGTCGGCCGGGCCGATCCCGGCCTGCCGCCACAGCTGCCCGGCGACCAGGCCCATCTCCGGCAGGCCGGTCAGGTCGTCGCGGTAGTAGCTGGTCATGGTGAACTGGTCAGGCCCGGCCCCCTGCGCGGCGGCGCGGATCACGGCGGGCCGGTGCGGGAGGTCGCGGGCCCGGTCCAGGCTGGTGACGACCACGGCGACGGCGCCGTCGCTCTCCTGGCAGCAGTCAAGCAGCCGGAGCGGCTCGGCGATCCAGCGGGACGCCTGGTGCTCGGCCAGCGTGACCGGGCGCTGGTAGAACCAGGCGTGCGGGTTGGCCGCGGCGTGGCGGCGGTCCGCCACCGTGACCCGGCCGAAGTCCTCGCTGGTCGCGCCGGAGAAGTGCATGTAGCGGCGGGCGAGCATGGCCACGGTCGCGGCCGGCGTGGCGATGCCCATCGGGTAGTGCCAGCCGCTGTCGATGCCGGACGTCGTGGGCGCGGCGACCGCGCCCGCCGCCACCCGGCCGAACCGGCGGCCGGAGCGCTCGTTCATCGCCCGGTAGCAGACCACCACGCTGGCCGCCCCGGTCGCGATGGCCATTGCCGCCTGCTGCACGGTCGCGCACGCGGCGCCGCCGCCGTAGCCGATCTGGCTGAAGAAGGTCAGCGCGGGCACGCCGAGCTCGCGCGCGACCGCGATCTCGGCGTTGCCGTCCATGGTGAAGGTGACCATGCCGTCCACGTCGGCCGGGGCGAGCCCGGCGTCGGCCAGCGCGGCCCGCGCCGCCTCGGCGGCGAGCCGCAGCTCGCTGCGGCCGGAATCCTTGGAGAACTCGGTCGCGCCGATGCCGGCGATGGCCGCGGCCGTCATCGGGCGAGCCCGACTCTGACCGTGGCCGTGACGTGGTCGCCGAGGCCGCACCGGCCGGTCACCGAGACCACCCGCTCGCCGCCGTCAGTCCCGGTGACCTGGCCGCTGAGGGTCAGCGTCTCGCCGGCGTGGCAGGGCACGCCGAGCCGGATGGAGACGGCGCGGACCGGGGCCGGCCCGGCCCAGGCCGAGACGTAGCGCTGGACCAGCCCGGTCGTGGTCAGGATGTTGACGAAGATGTCCCTGGCGCCCCGCGCGACGGCGCGGTCCCGGTCGTGGTGCACGTCCTGGAAGTCGCGGGTGGCCAGCGCCGACGCGATCACGAACGTGGGCGTCACGTCGATGACCAGGTCCGGGAGCGTCCCCTCGGCCAGCCGCCAGGCGGGCAGCGTCAGGTCCTCGTCGACCCGGACGAACGCGGCGCGCACCGGCAGCCCGATCCGCACCTGGTCCGGGCGGACGCCGGGCATCTCGCCCACCATCCGCACGCCCTCCGGCAGCTGCACCAGCGCGACGACCATCGGCAGCCGCTTGCCCGGCACCGGCGGGTGATGGTGCACGACGTAGCTGAAGACCTCGCCGGCGCCGCCCGCCACGACGTACCCGCCGTCGCTGGCCTGGCCGCAGGCGGGGCACATCGGCCCGGGCGGGTGGCGCAGCGAGCCGCACCGGCCGCAGCGCTGGATGCGCAGCTCGCCGGCCGCGGTCCCGGCCCAGAAGAACGCGGTGTCCGGGGTGACCTGGGGGCGCATGGGACTGGCGTGATCGATGGTGCTGGTCGTGGTGGCTGGGCTGACAGGGCTGGCTGGGGGCCGGAACTTCAGGATGCGGAAGTCCATGGTGGCCACCGGCTCGCCGTCCGAGAACCAGGTGCTCCGGGTAGTGACGAACCAGCCCTCGCCGAGCGCGGTGCGCTTGGGGCCGGTGACGTCGAGCAGGCTGGCCCGGACGGACAGCTGCTCGCCGAGCTTGAGGTAGCGCTGGTAGGTCTGGTCGCAGTTGGTCGCGACCACCGAGGTGTACCCGGCCTCGTCCAGGACCCGCGACATCTGGCCAAGCGGGTCGTCGTCCGCGCGGATCCCGTGCAGGCCGGGCATCGTCCAGACCTGGATCATGGCCGGCGGGGCGGTGTCCGGGTCGGGGTCGCTGCCCCCGAGAGCCTCGGTCCAGGTGCGGATCATCGGCAAGTTCACCGGGTCGCGCGCGGCGCGCGGGCGGCTCTCCCCGGCCGCGGCGAGGCGGGCGGCCGCCGCCCGGATCTGCTCCTCGGTCACTCTGCTGGCCTCCCCCGGGGGACCCGGGGCAGGCCCAGGCCGGCGGTCGCGATGAGCTCGCGCTGGATCTCGTTCACGCCGCCGCCGAAGGTCAGCACGACGTTGCGCTTGAGCTGCACGTCCAGCCAGGTCATCAGGGCCGCGGTGTCCGGCTCGGCGTCCGCGTGCCGCCCCACCACCTCGGCCAGGTCCGGCCCGATGACCTGCAGCTGCTCGGAGGAGAAGACCTTGGTGACGGAGGCGTCGGCCACCTCGACCGCAGCCGCGGCCGCGACCTGCCAGTTGAGCAGCTCGTTCACGCGCATGACGGCGGAGGCCCGGGCCAGCGCCCGGCGCACGTCCGGCTGGGCGAGCAGGTCCCGCGCGGCGGCCCATGCCCGCACCCGGTCGTGCAGGACGGCGATCCGCCCGGCCGGGCCGAGCATCACCCGCTCGTGGTTGAGCTGCGCGGTGATCAGCCGCCAGCCGTCGTTCTCCGCGCCGACCCGCATCCGGGCCGGCACCCGCACGCCGGAGTAGTAGGTCGCGTTGACGTGATGGGCGCCGTCGTGCGTGATGATCGGGGTCCAGGAGAACCCCGGGTCGGCGGTGTCGACGATGAGGATGGAGATCCCGCGGTGCCGGGCCGGGGCGGTCCGGCAGGCCAGCCAGACGTAATCGGCCGCGTGGGCGCCGGTGGTGAAGATCTTCTGCCCGTCGACGACGTAATCCTCGCCGTCCCTGACCGCCCTGGTGCGCAGCGCCGCGAGGTCCGTGCCGGCCTCCGGCTCGGTGTAGCCGATCGCGAAGTGCACCTGGCCGGCCAGGATCTTCGGCAGGAAGAACTCCTGCTGCCAGGGCGTGCCGTGCTCCTGCAGCGTCGGGCCGACGGTCTGCAGCGTGACCGCGGGCAGCGGCACGTCGGCGCGGGCCGCCTCGTCCGCGAAGATCTGCTGCTCCACCTGGCCGAACCCGCGGCCGCCGTACCGGACCGGCCAGCCCACCCCGAGCCACCCGTCGCGGCCCATCCGGCGCACCACGTCGCGGTAGACCGGGCCGTGCCGCTCGGTGAGCAGGGCGGCGCGCTCGGCGGGCGCGATCAGGCCGGCGAAGTAGCCGCGCAGCTGGTCGCGCAGCGCGCGCTGGTCCGGGGTCAGGTCGATGAACATAGGTCCAGCCGGTAGTCCGCGCCGCCGAGGAACCGGACCAGGTCGGCGGCCAGGGAGGAAAACCGGTGCAAGGGGTAGCTCACGTCCATCCCGAGCCCGCCATGCAAGTGATGACAGACCCGAACGGACCGGGCCGCCTGCTCCGCGCACCAGTACCCTGCCACGTCGAGGTCGGCCGCCGCGTCGAGGCCCTCGGCCAGCCGCCAGCACCCCGCCAGGGTGGCCAGGTGCATCGTGCGGGACGCGATGTAGGTGTCCGCGATCTGCTGCGAGACCGCCTGGAACGCGGCCAGCGGCCGGCCGAACTGCTCCCGGCTCGCGACGTGATCCCTGGTCAGCGCCAGCGCCCCGGCCACCGCCCCGTCCGCAAGCGCGCACGCCCCCGCCACCGCCAGCTGGTAGAGATCCCGCACGCACTCCGCCCCTCCGAGCACTCCCTCCACAGGCGCCTCGTCCATCCGCACCGTGTACTCCGGCTCCCCGCTCGAGCTAGGCGTCCGGATCACCCCCACCCCGGCCCCCCGCGGGTTGACGAGGAAGGCGACACCATGATCGTGGCCAGTTTTGGGCGCTATTTGCCCCGAACTGGCCACGATCATGGAAGAACCAGGAGCGGGAGCTAGGGCGGGGGGTTGGGTGGGGGCGGGGGGTTGGGTGGGGGGGGCGATGAGGCGGGCGGGGACGAGGATGCGGTGCGCTTCGGCGGCGTAGGGGACGCCGATCTTGGTGCCGGTGATTTTGCTGTCTGTGACGGCTGTGGCTGGAGGGGTGGGGGCGGGATGGGAGGGCTCGCGGAGGGCGGCGGTGAGGAGCAGCTCGCCGGATGCGACGCCTGGCAGCAGGGCGTGCTTCAGGTCGTCGCTGCCCCAGCGGGCCACGGGGAGGGCGCCGGTCATGAGGGTGGCCAGCGCTTTCAGGGACGGGGCGCGCCTGCCGATCTCGGTGAGCAGCACGGCGACGTCGAGGACGCCGAGACCGTCCGGCGCAGACACGTCGAGCAGGCCGGCCTGGGCGAGTTCCTTCCAGGGGTCGGCCCCGGTCAGTACCTGCGCGGCGAGACCGGCGACGGCTTGCTGGCGCTCGGCCAGGGCGAAGTCCATCACCGCGGCTCCGTCATCGGGGCTCCGTCATCGGGGCAGGCCCAGGACGCGTTCGGCCACCTGGGTCAGCAGGATCTGGGTGGTGCCGCCGGCGATGGACAGGCACCGGGTGAGCAGGAACTCGTCGCTCGCCTCCCCGTCGGCGGCACCGGCCGGGCCGAGCAGCTCCAGCGCGGTCTCGGCGACCGCCTGACGGTGCCCGGTGCCGAGCAGCTTGCGGATAGCCGGGTGCGTGCCGCGTTCGGCCAGCAGGGAGACGGCGCGTCCGGCGGCCACGTGATACCCGGTCCGTTCGGCATCATCGGGGTGGGCGGCCAGCAGCTTTTGCACCGCCTCGTCCTGCCCCGCGCCGATCGCCACCCGCTCGGTGGCCAGCGTGGACATCGCGACCCGCCAGCCGTCGCCGGGCGCGCCGAGCACGCCGTCGTGCGGCACGAACACGTCGTCCAGGAAGACCTCGTTGAACACCGCGCGGCCGGTGATCTCCCGCAGCGGGCGGATGTCGATGCCCGGCGCGTGCATGTCGACCAGGAAGAACGTGATGCCCTCGTGCTTGGGCACGGCCGGGTCGGTGCGGGCCAGGCAGATCGCCCAGTCGGCCTGGCGGGCCAGGGAGGTCCACACCTTCTGGCCCGTCAGGAGCCAGCCCCCGTCGGCGGGGACCGCCCTGGTCCGCAGTGACGCGAGGTCAGAACCGGCCTCGGGCTCGCTGAACAGCTGGCACCAGGTGATCTCGGCGCGTTCGGTCGGGCCGAGGAAGCGCTCTTGCTGTTCCGGGGTGCCGTACCGGGCGATCGCGGGGGCGGCCCACTCGCCGATGGAGGCGGGGGGCGCGGGCGGGGCGGCCGGGACATCCCGGGCCGCGGCGGCGGCCAGGGCGGCGGCGTGAATGCGCCATTCGCGGCTGCCGCCGAGCAGCTGGCGCAGGGCGAGCGCGCGGCGCAGGTACAGGTGGGCGTCGTGTTCCCAGGTGAAGCCGATGCCGCCGAGCACCTGGATGCAGTCCTTCGCGTTGTCCACCGCGTCGTCCAGCGCCAGCGCGGCGGCGGCCGCGGCGGCCAGCGGATGCCCGGCGGGGGACGTCGGCGGCGCGGGCGGCGTCCCAGGCGAGGGCGGCGGCGCGTTCGGCCCGGCAGGCCATGGTGGCGCACAGGTGCTTGACCGCCTGGAACGAGCCGATCGGGCGGCCGAACTGGCGGCGGGTCCCGGCGTAGCCGGCGGCCGTGCCGCTGCACCAGGCGGCGACCCCGGCGGCTTCGGCGGCGAACAGGGTCGCGGCCAGGTCGCGGACGGCGCGGGTGCCGAGGCCGGAGAGCTGGTTTTCCGGCGGGACCACGGCGGCGTCGAGCCTGACCGTGGCCAGCTCGCGGGAGAAGTCGAGCGGGGTGAGGTGCTCGACAGCGACGCCCGGCTGGTTTTCCTGGAGGAGGAACCACGTGTCGCCGGCCGAGGCGATCAGCGGACCGGCGGACCACAGCAGCGGGCCGGTTTCGCCGGTGACCGTGAGCGTGCCGTCCGGCTGGCGGATCCCGGTCAGCGGGCCGGGGGTGAGCGCGACGCAGGCCCCGTCGTGATCCCGGGCTCCGGCGCGGGCGAGCAGCAGGCTGGCCAGCACGGCGGGCAGCACCGGGCCGGGGGTCAGGGCGCTGGCCAGCTGCTCGAGCGCCGCGGCCAGGTCGGTCACCGTGCCGTCGAGCGGGATGGCGAAGACGCCGAGGGCGGCCAGGTCCTGCATCAGCGCGGCGACGGCGGCCGGTTCCTGCGCGCGGGTGACGGCGACCGGGCCGGCCCGCTTCGCCCAGTCGCGGAGCGACTCCTGCAGGGCCTGCTGCTCCTGCGTCATCGCGATCGGCACGGCCTGTTCCTCCCGTTTGTCTAGTCAGAATTAGAACACGTTCCACCTGTAGGCGACCAGGCTGCGCGAGTAATCACCGGCGATGCGCTTGGTAGACTTGTTGCGAACGGAGACGGTGAGGGACCCTTATGGCACCAGCGAGAACACGTACCACCGACGCGCTGAGCGTGGCGGGCGACGCCGAGTTCGGCTCGGCGGCGCAGCGCGACCGGCGCAAGCGGATCCTGGACGCCACGCTGGTGCTGGCCTCCAAGGGCGGCTACGACGCGGTGCAGATGCGGACCGTAGCCGAGCGGGCCGACGTCGCGCTCGGCACGCTCTACCGCTACTTCCCGTCCAAGATCCACCTGCTGGTGTCCGCGCTGACCCTGGAGTTCGAGCGGACCCAGGAGAAGCTCGACCGCCTGCCCATCCCCGGCGACACGCCCTATGACCGCATGCTGTACGTGCTGTCCCGCGTGACCAGGACCATGCAGCGCGAGCCGATGCTCACCGAGGCGATGACCAGGGCGTTCATGTTCGCCGACCCGAGCGCGGCGACCGAGGTGAACACCGTCGCCCGGCAGATGGAGCGGATGTTCACCCGGGCCATGCACGACGGCGAGCCCTCGGCCGACGACGCCGCGATCGCCCGGGTGATCGGCGACGTGTGGCTGTCGAACCTGGTCGCCTGGGTGACCAGGCGGGCTTCGGCGGACGACGTGAGCAGCCACCTCGAGCTCGCCGCCCGCCTGCTCCTTCGATAGGGGAGCTGCCGCGCTGGGCTCGCTACTCCGCGGGCGTGACTGGCTTGGTCTCGGCCTCGGGGGCCTTGGCCTCGGGGGTGCTGGCTTCCGGGGCCGGGCTCTCCAGGCCGGGAATCACGTCGGCGGTATCGGCGGCGTCGGCGGCGGATTCTGGGGAGGTGTTGCCGAGGTCCATGTCGGCGCGCGGCTTGCGGGCGAGCAGGATCCCGGCGATCAGCGCGACGGCGCCGGCTATCCCGAGGACCAGGGGCAAGGTGGTCTCGATCAGGGTGAGCTTGTTCCGCCCGCTGGTGTCGAGGGCCACGATGCTGGTGACGGTGGCCGGCGTCGCGATCAGGTCGGCGTCGAAGAGCAGCAGCGCCTGAGCGCCGGTGGAGGGGTCGCGCAGGGACACCGTTCTGGTGCTCGTTAACGTCGAGCAGCGCCCCGGTGTCGGGATCCACGTAATAGACCAGGTGTATCTGGTAGTACTCGGGCAGCGTGACCGTGGCCGCGCTCTCGCCCACCATCGAGCCTGGCACCGCCTGGGTGGCGACCTGCACCGGGGCGACGTTCTCCTGGAATTCGTAGGTCTGGATGCCGTGCACGGCCGTGGTCCCGGTGTAGGTGAACGGCACCGGCCAGGCTCAGCGTGGTGTCGAAGACGTCGTAGGTCTGCTTCTTGGTGCCGATCGGGAACACGTACCCGACGTAACCCTGCTGCTTGACCGACGTATTGCCGTTGACGCTCGCGCCGCAGCAGTCGATTAGCTGGGCGGTGCGCCGGTCGAACGCGAACCTGCGGGTCATCTGCTGGACCGGCTGCCGGTTGGTCAGGTCGTAGACGTAGCTGTACTCATCCCACACGGCGGTCGACGAGTTGCCCGCGGCCCCGTCGCCCTTGATCGTGTAGGTCGCCTGCAGGTTGACGCCGGTCTTCTCGGTCAGCGCGCTCGGGCTGAAGTACGTGGCGTTGCTGGCCTCCAGCGTCGCCGTCTCGAACTCATTCAGCGGGAACTTGATGACCTGGCTGCTGACCCAGGTCGGCAAGAGCACCGCCATCACGATGAGAAAAGTCCCGAACCCGGCAAGTATGAGACCGATGACCCGACGCATCGTTCCTCCAGGAAAGGCCGGCCGCGTGGCCGCGGCATGGCGTCACTCTCGCACCGAAACTACGGGCGAGCCAGACACATAACTGTAACGAGTTCTATTTTCATGATCGGCGCTGGCCCGCACGTCTAGGTCGGCGCGGGAACGGAGCCAGATCGAGGCGATGTCGCGGAACGAGCCGGCCGAGTGCCGCCACACCGAGAACGAGGAGCCGGGCACGTCCTGCCAGCGGACCGGGATCTCGGTGAGGGTCGCGCCCAGCCGCAGGCAGTTCGCGATGAGCTCGATGTCGAAGGCGAAGCCGACCGTACGCAGCGGCAGCGCGGCCGCCCGGGCCAGCGGCCCGGAGAAGAACTTGAATCCGCACTGGGTATCGCTGACGCCGGGGACGATCCCGCGCGCCAGCGTCCGGAATACCGCCGCGCCCATCCGGCGGGCCGCATTGTTCCGGTTGCCGACCATGGAGCCGTCCAGCGCGCGCGACCCGATGACCACGCCGCGCCCGGCCGCGAGCAGCGCAAGCGCGGTATCCAGGGCGGACAGGTCAGTGGCCATGTCGGCGTCGCAGTACCCGACGAACGGCGCCCGGGTGGCGAGCAGGCCCGCCCGCACCGCGATCCCCTTGCCCGCCTGCTGGCAGCGCAGCAGCCCGACCGGCACCGGGTGCGCGGCCCAGTTGCGCACGACATGGCCGGTCGCGTCGGTGCTCGCGCTGTCCACGACCAGGATGGCGGTGCGCACCGGGAGGGTCGCGGCCTTGCGGCACAGCGCCGTCAGGCCTGCGGGGAGCCGGCCCGCCTCGTTGCGCGCGGGCACGACGATCTCAAGTGACGCCGGGTAGATGGCCGGCGGCATGGTCGCCACGGCCGGACGTCAGCGGGTGCCGTACTGATAGAGCGAGGCATTGCTCGGCGTGCCGTCGGCCGCGTGGGACAGCACGTTCTCCACGACGGCGACCGCCCCGACGGCGATCACCAGGCCCACGACGACGGCGATGATCAGGCGCATCATGACGCTCCTCCTCCGGGCGTTCGGCACCCCCCTCGGGTGTTCTGCGCTGCATAGGAGCCAAGCCGCGGTACTGGCCAGTAACTTTGGCAAACTGTAACAAGTTCTAGCCTCGAGAGCTAGGGGTTGGGGCTAACTGGGCAGCTGCCGCTGCTCCATGACCGGGCGGGCGGCACGGGCCGGCCGGGGGGGCGGAACGAGCGCAGGCGCGGTGCGGGCAGCGGCCGCGGGCCGCCGGCGGTGGCGCTGGTGCTGGTGTTGGTGCTGGTGTTGGTGCTGGGTTGGCCGCGGTGGCCGCGGTGGCGCTGGCCGGGAGGGTGACGGAGTAGAACTCCGGCTGGTAGGCCGCCACGTCGTAGTACGGCGCGTAGTTCAGGCAGTCGCGATCATGGGCGAAGCTGTTCACGCTGAACCCGATGACCACGCTGGTCCCCTGGCTGTAGGCCGGGGCGATGTGGGCCTGGTAGGTCACGAACCCGGGGATCCCGCGGGCGCCAGGCGCGGAGAACAGCCGCGCGAAGCGGGCGCCGGACAGCGCGGGGACCGGTGCGTACCAGGCGACGATGCCGTCGGCCGGGCTGGAGCCGAGCACCACGTAGTCGCCGCCGGGCAGCCGGTACACCGAGCCCACGCCGAAGGGCGAGCCGCGGCCGAGCGGGGCGGCCAGGCCGGACGGCGACCGCGACCAGCCCGCCAGCGGTGTCGTACCACCACGTGCCCGGGTCGGCCAGGCGGCCCCGGGGCGCGACGGCGACCACGAGCGTGCGCGAGCTGTCACCCGGCGACGGCCACATCTCGCCGTAGATGTAGGTGCAGGCGGCCAGGCCGCGGGGGCAGGACGTGGCGTTCAGCAGCCCGACACCCCACTGGACGCAGCCGGCGCCGCCAGCGCCCCCGGTGCCGCAGCCAGCCGTCAGGCTGGCCGGGCCGAAGCCGGCCGGCCGGATCACGTAGCTGGACGGCTGGGCGAGCGACGCCAGCGGCATCGTCACCACCTCGTTGGCCACCGGGACGTAGTCGAACGGATCCGGGCCCTGCGACGCGAACACCGTGTAGATGGCCTGGACCGAGTTTCCCGTCACGATCCCGCCGGCGGGCCAGGCCCACGACCCGGCCGGCGAGCCGGGCACCGGGGGCACCGCCGCGGTCGGCACCCCGCTGGCGGGCGGCCCGGTGATCGTCTGCACGACCTGGAACGAGTCACCCGAGCCGCTGGTCAGCAACAGCATGTTGCGCACCAGGGGGGTGCCCGGGCGGACCGTGCCGTCGCCGCCGACCGGGCCGTAGTAGCTGTCGTTGAACAGCCACAGCGCGCGGTCGCCAGGCAGCGCCACCTGAACCGCGTTGTCGCCGCTGTTCCACTGCCCCGCCGTGGCCGCGTAGTCCTCAAGGCCGCCGTTCAGCCAGGACGTCCACGACGCGGCCGGCGCAGCCTGCCCCCGGAACAGCAGTGATGCCGCCGCGCCCAGGGCCGCGGCGGCAAGGAGCGCCGCCACCAGCCCCGCGCGCCGCAGCCGCGGCGACGCGTTCATCATGACCTCAGTGTCGCCTCCCCCGCGGGTCGGTTCCGGCCAGGTAACGCAAGGATGACGGCGGCGGCCAGGCGCCCCACGATGACCAGGCAGATGACCTGGGGAATCCCGTCCAGCAGCGCGGTGACGGCCAGGCCCGAGGTACCGGCCTGCTGGAGGTGCTCGCCCGCCGCGCCGCAGACGGACGCGGCGATCAGCAGGCCAGCCAGCACCCGCGGCCACCAGAGGCGCCCCAGCGTGTCGCCGCCCTCGGCCAGAGTCGGGAGGTCAGCGTTCGAGACGAGGAACAAGCACGTGGCCGCGGGCACGATGACCGCACCCGCGTACCCGCCCAGCAAGAAGCCGGTGATCACCAGCGCGCACAGCACCATCGCCGACCCGGCCCGGCGTGCGAATCGCCGCACGCGGGGGTCCCGCGCCTCCGGGGCCTGGCGCGCGCGGCGGGCGAGCCGGCTTCGCCGGGGCAGCGGAAGGGGCCAGGGCCACACGGCCACGAGCATGACCAGGACGACGGCCGCCAGTCCGCCGGCCACGACGGGGTGGTACAGCCGCTCGGGCTGGTACGTCAGGTGCACGAGGCCGCTGGTGCCGGCCGGCAGGAGCCAGGCCTGCTTCCAGCCGTCGAGTCGCACCGCCCGCAGCTGCCCGTGGCCGGTGACCGCTCGCCATCCCGCGTTGAAGTTCTCGTTCACGACCAGGTAGGAGGCCGTCGCGGCGCTGACCCGCAGCACCCGGGAGGTGGACGTCCACGACACGACGCCCGCGGCCGCCGGTGCGGCCGCCGAGGCGGCGGACGGCAGCCCCGCGTTTACCACCACGTCCTGCACGGAGAAGGCGTCGGTCGCAGGCTCGACCACGCGGTTGCCGCCCCCGCTGAGCGAGACCGGGGCGCACGCGGTGAACCGCAACGGCCGGCCGGTGAGCAGGCTGGCGAAGCTGCCGGACACCCGGGTCCGCACCACCTGGCCGTTCAGCTTGATCAACGGCCCGAGACCGCACTGCAGCCGGAATGTCCCTGACGGCACGCCAACCGGCGGCACCCCAGGGATGGTCACGTCGGTAATCTGCAGTGGCGCCTGGACCTGGGAGAAGCTGAATTTCAGCCCGGTCGTCCGCATCGGCGCGAACCTCACCGCTCCGCTGTCACCGAGCAGGGCGCCGCGGACCTGGCCGCCTGACCCGCTGATCAGCACCTGCAGCAGGCCGGCGGCACCCGGCGGGCGCTGAATCGTCAGCCTGCTGACGGTCCGCCGGTAGCCCCACTGGATCGACAGCGCGGGATGCGCATCGGTGACGCTGGCGACCCATGCCGTCGCGGCGTCGCCGTCGAAGGCCGACAGGGCCTGGTCCTGCGGGTCGCCGGTGTACGTGGAGGACGCCGTTACCCGGGCCTGGCGCGGGCTGAGCCGGACGAACCTGTCAGCCAGCGCCGGGTCGACAAGGATGGCGGAGCCGCGCAGCGTGGCCGGCCCGGGAGCAGGCTCGGTGAAGGAGTGGTCGAAGCCGAACTGCTCTTCTGCCGGCGCGGTCAGCTCAGGCGAGCAGACCCAGCGCAGCGAGGTGAGCATGCAGCCGGAGGGCTGTGGCTCGTCCTTGGCCAGCACCACCGCAGAAGGGTCGCCACCGGGGACCGAAGGGGCGACGATCGTCCGGCCGGCCCGGACACCGGGTACCGAGATGTCGTATATGCCGGCCTGGGTGCCGATAGCCGGCCTGGGCTGCGAACTGAGGCCAGTGACCGTGATCCGCAGCCAGCTGGACGCCCCGTCCGGGACCCGGAGCGGCTGCGCGGCGCTGGTCGCGGCGACCGGGTCGGCGACCTGGCCGGCGGCGGTCGACACCAGGACCTGCGCGACCGGCGGGCCGAGCGAGGAACTGTCGTCGAAGGCGACGGAGATCGTGCCCGGATCGACCGGGGCATCGAAATCCTCTTGGATCCACTGGCCGACCGGCCCGTTCCAGCTGCCCGATTCCCACCTGGTCCGCATGTCCCCGTCGACGGCGGCGAACGGCAGCAAGCCGCTCGCCCACTGGCCGGGAATGGCCTGGATGTCAGAGGCGGACGAGGACGCTGTCACGTTCTTGATGCCGGTGTACTCCGCCACGGCCTGGTACGTGGCCCAGCCCGGTTCGGTGTAGTCATCGGCCGCGTCGAAGGTGACCGCGGGCTGGGTGCCGGTCAGCGTCGGTGAGTACGACGAGTTGATTTCACCGAAATTCCTGACCCGCCGGCGGAGCGAGTCCGTCACCACCGACCCAGCGGCCGGCTGGCCCGCGCCGTCGCCGTTGAGCAGCACCGGCCGGTTCCCGAGCAGGTTCTCGTCGGCGAGCGTCAGCAGGGACTCGGGCCCGCCGTAGACCCGCACGGCGCCGGCGGCCGGTGCGACGGTCGCCTCCGGCTGGGCCCCGGCCACCTGGAATATCTCCACCGGGGGGTAGGGCGCGAGGAAGTTGGTCGCGGCGTCATCGGGCGCGAAGTAGCCCACGAACTGGCCGAACTGAGCCACCTTGGTCATTCCCGGCGAGGCGGCGAGCGCCTGGTTGACCCGGGCCGGCCACGTCCGGTTCTGCAGGGCCAGGTCGTTCCTGAGCACCACGTACTTCACGCCCATCCGCGCGAGCACCTCGGTCAGGCCGGCCGATCCGTCGCCCGCGGCGAGCCGCTGGTCGATGCTGCTCAGCAGCCGCTCGTTTCCCGCGGACCCGATGACGGACAGGTTCCGCTCCGCGTAGTCCACGTTGGTCAGCGCCTGCAGCACGTCGTCCATCGGGCTGCCCCAGAGGTACTGGCCGAACGGCGCGCCCGGCTCGACCAGGACGGCCTGGTGGCCGGCGTGCGCGGTCAGCCAGCCGGCCGCGGACACCCAGTAGGACGGGACCTGGCCGAACGAGCCGGCGCTGGCCAGCCCGGTCGCGAAGGCGGGCACGGCGAGGCCGGCGAACGCTGCCGCGACCGCAGCGGCCAGCGCGGCCTGCCGCCCGGGCGCCCGTGACTGAGGTGACCCGTGACTGAGGTGACCGTGACTGAGGTGACCGCACCACGGCCAGCAGGTGGGCGAGCCCGAGCGCCAGCGGCAGGCGGATCATCGGGTCGAACTTCCACAGGTTGCGGAACGGTGACGCCGGGCCGTTGATCAGGCTGACGAGCGGACCTTCCAGCGGGCTGCCCAGGCTGCTCACATGGCCGAGCGAGATGAGGAGCAGCCCGCCGAGCACGGACCACAGCAGAAACCGGCGTTCCGGGATCTTGCGGTGAACCAGCCCGGCCAGGCCTAGGGCCGCGAGCAGCCCGGTGACCAGCGCCGGCACTACCTCGGTGCAGATCTGGTACGCCAGCGGCCACCAGGGCGACCCGTTCACGATCAGGTAACTGACCCAGATCTCCGTTCCGCGGAAGATGTTGAGCAGGCTCGTCGCCGACGAGGTCACCTGCGCGCTTTCTGTGTAGGGCACGACGGAGACGCCGTACCGCGACAGCAGCACGAGCGGGACGGACCACGAGCAGGTGACCAGGACCACGGCGGGGAGCCACCAGGCCAGCATGCGGATTTTCGGCCGGGCGCCGCGCCTGGTCACGATGTAGATGAGCACCGGGACCAGGACGGCGACGGCCGACGCCGCGTTCATGCCGCTGCACAGCGCGACCGCGGCGGCCGACCGGGCCACCGCACGCGCCCGGGCGGCGGGACCTTCGCGGCCCGCGCCCCCCGTTCCGTCGGCCTCCGTGCCGTCGGGCAGCGTGCCGTCGGCCCCCGTGCCGTCGGCCCCCGTGCCGTCGAGCCAGGGGCGCATGTCGGCGAGCGGGACTAGGATCCAGGGCAGCATCGCCATCGGCAGGAACTCACCGGACATATGGCCGACGATGCTGAGCGCGACGGGCGACATCGCGTACGCCAGGCCCGCGGCGGCCCGCGTCCCCTGCGTGCCGATGCCCATCCGCCCGGCCAGTCGCATGGTACCGGCGAAGGCGGCGATGAGGAGCACGCCGATCCACAGCCGCTGTACTATCCACCCCTCGACGGACAGCAGCCTGAGCACCTTGAAGAACGGCCCCATCGGGAACAGGTAGCCGACCGCCTGATTCAGCAGCCCGCCGAATTGCTGCGGATCCCACAAGGTGAGCGCACTGGACAAGAAGCCGGAAGGGTTGACCACGAGCTCGAACTTGGTGTCCGCGATGATGTCGCCGGGCGCGGTGGCAAACGGGACCGCGGCCAGGAACAGGCAGCACGCCAGCCACCGGAACCTGAGCACGACTCGCTGGCCGCCCTGCCACCTGGCCGCGCCCCGTCCCGGGGATCCCCCGGCCGGCCGCGTATCGCTCAGGCGGGGCGAGGCGATCGTGGCACTTCTCCTTCGGTGCTCTTCACGTGAGGCCGATAGGTTCGCGATGATACCGTCGGGTAACCGGGGCGGGTAGGTCTTGTTCGGTCACGTCGATTCAGCAAGCTGGTGCGTATGGACTCAGTCGGCGAATCACGCACCCTGGCTAGGTGCGGACATACGAGGCCATTATGGCGCTGGATGACCTGCCGGCGCGCGCTGGCACCCGGACGGCCGTCCGCCACGCCTCGCCGTCGGCCAACCACCGCAAGTTCGGCATCGTGGACGAACTGAACTGCTACTTCGACTCCCCGGCCGAACCCAACAACGTTCACATGGAGATCTGGCTGCCCGGCCACCTCGACCCGGACCAGCTGCGGGACGCGGTCACGGCCATGCTGGCCGGCCAGCCGCGAGCCGGGGCACGGCGCGCCGGGCGCGGCTGGTGGCGCCGCGGCTATGACTGGGAGCTCCCGCCGCAGGCCGACGTCGACCCGGTGTCGACCGTGCGCTGGCGGACCGAGGTGGACCTGGACCTGGCCCGGGCGCGCTTCCTGGCGACCGCTCCCCCGCTGGACCGCTCCCCGCCCTTTCGGCTGCTGCTAGCCCGCGGCCCCGGGCGGGACAGCCTGATCCTCAACGCCCATCACGCGGCGTTCGACGGGCGATCGTGCCTGCAACTGCTGCGCCTGATCGCGGATGGGTACGGCGCCGGACGGCCGGATCGCACCGACCTGCGCCGCGGCCCGGCCGAGCCCTCAGGCCGACCCCAGCTGCCAGGCGAGCAGCCCTCGGAAACGCGGCCGCCAGCCAGCCAGCGTCCAGCGTCCGACCCGCCGGCGCGACGGTTCCGGCCGCCGGCGCAGCGGTTCCGGCCGCCGGCGCGGCGCACCGTGCGGATAGTGTCGCGGCACGCGAGTGGCCGCCAGCCGCGTCGCGCACCAGGCTACGGCTTCGCCCTGCTCGGATGGCCAGGCGTACCGGCCGCGCCCCATGGTGAGAACGAACCTCGCGTCACGGTCAACGACCTGCTCATCGCCGCGCTGATCCGGGCCATCCTGCGGTGGAACGCGTCGGCGCACCGACGGCCGGGCCGCGTCCGGATCAGCATGCCGGTGGACGCCCGGCCGCCCGGCCGGGGCGACGAACTCGGCAACCTGTCCCGGCTGTGCACGGTGACCGCGGACCCGCTCAGCACCGCCGCCCTGACCGCGGTCGTGGCCGACCAGACCAGACGGGCCAAGCACCAGCCCGGGCCGCCCGTCAGCCCGGCCCAGGCGGCGGTGGCCAAGGCGCCGTTGCCGGCTACGGTCAAACGGCGCATGGTGCGGCTGGCCGTGCGCTGCCTGGGCCGGCTGGAGTGTGACACGTCCCTGCTCTCGAACCTCGGCAACATCACCGATGCGCCCCGGTTCGGGGCGCTTTCCCCGGCGCGGATGTGGTTCTCCACCTCCGCGCACATGCCGCGCGGCCTCTCGGTTGGCGCGATCACTGTCGACGGCCAGCTGCAACTGTGCTTCCGGTACCGGCGCGCGTTGTTCGACCCGGCCGCCGCGCACGATTTCGTCGCCGAGTACGCCGCGGCGCTGGCCATCCTGGCCGAAACGGAGGTCGCCCCGTAAGCGCCGCATCGCGGGGCTGTCGGGGCTACCGGTACTCGGCCAGCCGCGGCCGGACCCCGGTGACCGTCAGCCCCACGATGAGCAGGACGCCGACGGCGGGGAACGCGCCCGTCCAGCCGGAGGTCCCGGCCTGGCCGGCCTGGATCGCGCGGCTGAAGGCATCGGTGTTGATGGCAATGACCGAGGTGAGCGCCGAACTGTACCGGTTGTTAGGATGCCGTTAGCGTCCGGGTGGCCACGCTGCTGTGAGCAGATCTGCCCACAGCAGCGGACGGGGGTTTCCCTGCCGGCCGTGCCGCACGCTGGAGGCATGGCTCACGAAGACAAGAACCCTCTGTTCAGCGAGCGGGTCCGGGAGCAGCTGCTGCTGCAGCGGATCCTCGTGCTCGACGGGCCGCTCGACGACGACAACGGCACGCTGCTCGCCACGCAGCTGCTGACGCTCGCCGCCGACGATCCCGTCTCCGACATCGCGCTGTGGATCAACTCACCGGGCGGTTCGGTGCCGTCCATGCTCGCCATCCGTGACGTCATGCGGCTGGTGCCGTGCGACGTCTCCACCCTGGCGCTGGGGTTGGCCTGCAGCGCCGGGCAGTTCCTGCTCTCGGCCGGCACCCGGGGCAAGCGGTTCGCGCTGCCGCACGCGCGCATCCTGATGCACCGGGGCTCGGCCGGCATCGGCGGCAGCGCGGTCGACATCGAGGTCCAGGCCGACGACCTGCGCCACATGGTGGACACCGTGCTCGGCCTCATCGCCGAGGACACCGGCCAGCCGGTCGAGCGCATCTTCGACGACTCGCTGCACGACCACTGGTACACCGCCGCCGAGGCTCGCGAGTTCGGCTTCATCGACGAGATCGTGGACTCGTTCGGCCAGGTCATGCCGGCCAGGAAACACCGGATCGGCTTGAAGGGAGCTCTCTCATGAGCAGCTATACGATCCCGAACGTCATCGCCCAGCATCCGCGCGGGGAGCGGATCATGGACGTGTACTCGCACCTGCTCACCGAGCGGATCGTCTACCTTGGCACCGGCATCGATCCGGGCGTCGCCAACGCGCTGATCGCCCAGCTGCTGCACCTCGAGGCGGAAAGCTCCGAACAGGAGATCAACCTGTACATCAACTGCGAGGGCGGTGACCTGCCCTCCATGCTCGCCGTGTACGACACCATGCAGTACATCGAGGCGCCGGTCGCGACCACGTGCGTGGGCCAGGCGATCGGCGTCGGCGCCGTGCTGCTCGCGGCGGGCACGCCCGGCCGGCGCGCCCTGCTGTCGCACGCCCGGGTGGTGCTGCACCAGCCGCCGCCCGCGGCCAGGGCCCGATTCCCGACCTGATCCTGCAGGCCGACGAGCTCGTCCGGATGCGCGCCGACATCGAGGCGATCCTGTCCGCGCACACCGGCCAGTCCGTGCAGACCCTGCGCGCCGACACCGACCGGGACCGCGTGCTGACGGCGCAGGCCGCGTTGGACTACGGGATCGTCGACCAGGTGCTCGGGCAGCGGCGGCTGGATGACCGCGCGACCGCCGCCGCACTCACCAGCGGGGCTGCCTAACCTTACGGCGCTGACCTTACGGCGCTGACCTTACGGCGCTGGCCCTAGGGCGCCTGACCCTAGGCGGCGAGGGAGAGCATGACCGGGCCCGCCGCGCGAGACCGGGATGCGCGCGGCGCTCGGGCCAGGGAGATCGCCTGTTGACGGCGCAGGTCACCGGCGACCTGTTCGGTCAGCTCGATGAGGCTGGTGTCCAGGGCGCCGGCCAGGGCCGCGATCATCTCGCTGGACGGTTCCTTGCGGCCGCGCTCGATCTCGGACAGGTACTGCGGCGATATCCCGGCCCGGCCCGCCGTCTCGGACAGCGTCTCCCGCTGTTCCTGGCGGAGGGCCCGGAGCCGCTGGCCGAGCACCTCCCGCCACAGTGGCTCCTGAGCTCGGGGCTCCTGAGCTCGGGGTTCCTGGGCTGAGGGCTCCTGAGCTGGGGGCTGCTGAACTCGGGGCTCCTGGGGTACCGGCTGGGGTTCCCGCCGCAGCGGATAGACGCGCGCGCTCTCGGCCATATCTCAGCGTACGAGCGGAGCGTCACCCGCACCCCTATGTTTCGCTACCGGCAAACGCTCGCCCGCGCCGTGGAGCGCGCGCCGGCATTCCAGTGAATGTGACAACGTATTGATTCTATTCATTACGTTGCCACATTCATTGGAAGACGCGGAGTAGGTGGCCGGGGCGCGTGGTGCGTGTGGGCAGTGAGGTGCGGGTAGGAGTTGCGGCGCCGGTGCGGGACACGGACGAGCGGGCGGGGGACGCGCTTGGACACGGGCGGGGCGTTCGAGGGCTGGGGCAGGTACGGGCTGGGGCAGGTGCCGGGGACGGGGCGGGATGCGAGGGCTGGGGCAGGTGCGGGGGGTGGGGCAGGTGCGGGGGACGTTCGGGATTATGGGTTTACTGGGTGGCGATGATGGTGTCGGCGAAGCTGCGGAGGTGGGCGAGCTTGTCCTCGAGGGGTTCGGGGTCGGGGCCGGTCACGTAGGGCCAGCGGAAGCCGACGATGAGATCGGTCACGCCCTGGTCCTCGAGGCGGCGCACGCCGTCGGGGGTGTAGGCGTCGGCCGAGATCACGTGCACCTCGAACGGGCGGCCCTCGGTGCCTTCCTCGCGGCGGAACCGGGCCAGCCGGTCCAGCAGGCCGGGCAGGTCCGCCGGGTCTCCCCCGCCGTGCAGCCAGCCGTCGCCCACCCGGGCGGCACGGCGGAGCGCGGCGTCCGAGTGACCGCCGATCAGGACCGGAATCGGCTCGCTGGGCACCGGCGCGATCTTGACCGGCGGCAGGTCGAAGACCTTCCCGCGGTACTCGAAGTAGCCGCCGGCGGCCAGGCCGCGCAGGATGGCGATCGACTCGTCCATCCGCCGGCCGCGGCTGGCCCAGTCGATGCCGAGCACCTCGTAGTCCTCCCGCCACGGGCTGGTGCCGACGCCGAGGACGAGGCGGCCGCCGGTGAGCACGGCCGTCGAGGTGGCCTGCTTGGCGGTCAGCAGCGGGTCGCGGACCGGCAGCTTGAGCACGAACGTGACGAACCGCAGCCTGGTGGTGACCGCGCCGAGCGCGGGGATCAGCGAAAAGGGCTCGAGGAAGGGCTTGTCCTCGAGGAACTCCCGGCTGCCGTCCGGGTTGAACGGGTACACGCTGTCCGAGTGCCGCGGGTAGCAGATGCTGTCCGGGATGACCATCGAGTCGTAGCCGGCTTCTTCCGCCGCGGCGGCCAGCGGTGCATAGAAAAGGGGCTCTGTCATCGACTCGGCGTAGCTGAAGCGCACGGTGCCTCCCGGCGTCCCTTCGTGGCGAAAAACTAGAACAGGTTCTTGTTCCAGTCAACCCGATGCACCAAGCTTGTGCCATGGACCTTGTCACGCTCGAAGAGATCCGCCAGGTGAAGTACCGCTATCTGCGCTGCATCGACCTGAAGCTGTGGGACGAGCTGGCGGAGGTGTTCACGTCTGACGCCGTCGCGGACTACGGCACGCACGCCTACAGCAAGCCGCTGAAGATCACCGGCCGGGACGAGATCGTCGCGTTCATGCGGGCCAAGCTCGGGCCCGACATGATCACCGTGCACTCGGCGGGCCAGCCGGAGATCACCGTCGACGGCGACACGGCCAGCGGCACCTGGTCGTTCGAGGACACGGTGATCGCGACCGAGCACCGCGTCGTGATCAAGGGCGCGGCCTTCTACCAGGACAGGTACGAGCGCGGCGGAGACGGCCGCTGGCGGATTTCCTACACCGGGTACGTGCGCACCTACGAGGCGATGCTGTCGCTGGACGACCTGCCGAGCTTCCGGATCATCGCCAAGCTGGATGCCGACGGGGCCGGGGCCGACGGGACTGGGGCCGACGGGACTGGGGCTGACGTTGCTGACGCAGCCGTTCGCTGAGGCGCTGGCCGAAGCCGAGAAGATCATCGCGGGCGCCCCGTTCGTGGCGTCGGAGCAGGACCTGGCCGAGGGGTACGACTACCTGGCGGGCAGCATCCAGGCCTCGCTCCGGCTGGCCTGGGCCTACCAGCGGGACTTCCCGTACTTCGTGCAGTCGACCGGGCCGTACACCAAGATGGGCCTGGACAACCCGGACACCCTGTACTTCCACGCCTACCTGCGCGACGACGCCGAGTACGTGGTGACCGGGCGGCGCGGCAGCACCGCGGACCTGAGCTTCCAGGTGCTGAAGGGGGACTACTCCCCCGTCGAGGTGCCGGACAGCCTGAGCGCGTTCGACGACCGGGCCATCGAGGTCGGCGGCGACGGCTCCTTCCAGCTGCGGTTCGGGCCGAGGCGGCCCGGGCGGAACTACTTCAGGCTGGGCGCCGGGTCTTCGATGCTGCT
This sequence comes from uncultured Actinomycetes bacterium, assembly GCA_963722275.1. GTDB lineage: Bacteria > Actinomycetota > Actinomycetes > Streptosporangiales > Streptosporangiaceae > Palsa-504. The sequence goes on from CAVRMX010000001.1 coordinate 41,492, forward strand.
GGTCCGCGAGGTGTACAGCGACTGGGGCGCCGAACGCCGCGGCACGATCTGCATCCGCAGGGAGGACCGGGCCGGCTGACGCGCCGCCGCCGGCCGGCTCCGACGTGATGGCCAGGCGCTACGGCGTGGCCGGCAAGATCCTGCTGGCCCGGCTGCGCACGTTCCTGGCCTTCCCCGAGTGGTTCTACCTGAAGGAGCCGGTCAACACGATGACGCCGCCGCGGCCCACGCCGGGCGGGCTGGCCACCCAGTTCTCCTCGGCCGGCCACTTCGACCTGGACGAGGACCAGGCGATGATCGTGACGGTGCCCGCGGCAGGCCGGGACGTCGCGCCCTACCAGGGCATCCAGCTCGGCAGCATGTGGTACGTCTCGCTGGATTACATCAACCACCAGACCAGCCTCACCGCCGACCAGGGCCGGGTCGACCCGGACGGGCGGCTGCGCTTCGTGATCAGCGAGCGCGACCCCGGCGTCGCCAACTGGCTGGAGCTCACCGGGCGGCGGCGGGGGTACGTGCAGATCCGCTGGCAGCGGCTGACCAGGGACCTCACGCCGGAGGACGGCCCGCGGGTCTCGGTGGTCCCGTTCGGCGAGATAGCGGACCTGCTGCCGTACTACCGTCAGGCGCGGGTGTCGCCGGAGCGCTGGCGGGCGCGGATCGCTGCCCGCCAGGCCGCCATCGCGGAAAGGATGCTCGGCTGATGATGCTGCAGGACAAGGTAGTCGTGGTGGCCGGCGTCGGGCCTGGCCTGGGCCGCGCCATCGCGCTGGCCAGCGCCAGGGAGGGCGCCGACGTGGTGCTCGCCGCGCGCACCGCGGCCCGGCTCGACGACGTGGCCAAGGAGGTCGCCGGGCTGGGCCGGCGCGGGCTGGCCGTGCCCACCGACCTGGCCGACGCCGCGGCGGCGGATCACCTGGCCGAGGCGGCGCTCGACGGGTTCGGCCGGGTCGACGCGCTGGTGTACAACGCGCTGGCCATGCCGCCGATCAAGGAGCTCGGCGAGGTGAGCCTGGAAGCCCTCAACGCCAGCTTCGACGCGAACGTCATCGCCGCCCTGCGGCTGACCAGGCTGTTCACCCCGGCGCTGGCGGACAGCAGGGGCTCGGTGGTGATGATCAACTCCATGGTGGTGCGCTTCTCGCAGCGCACCATGGGCCCGTACAAGCTCACCAAGGCGGCGCTGCTGGCGATGGCCCAGTCGCTGGCTACCGAGCTGGGGCCGCGCGGGGTCAGGGTCAACTCGGTGGCGCCCGGGCACATCTGGGGCGACTCGCTGAAGTGGTACTTCGGCTACCTGGCGCACAAGCGCGGGGTGGAGGTCCAGGAGATCTACGACGAGACCGCGGCGGCCATCGACCTGCGCCGGCTGCCGGAACCCGACGAGATCGCGGACGCGGCGGTCTTCCTGGCCTCGCCGCTGGCCCGGGCGATCACCGGGCAGTGCCTGGACGTCAACTGCGGCGAGTACCACCATTGAGTCTTCTCGCGGAGGAGCTGCACGCCGCGGCGTCCGAGGTCACCGGGCTGGATGATTTCGGGCCGGACGACTACAGCGACGGGCTGGCCGTGCTGGTGTCGTCGTGTGCCCGCGACGCCGGCCTGACCCCGCGGGGCGGCAAGGTGATGCGGGCCATGCTGCGCGGCGCGCTGGCGGCCCGGCTGGTCAGCGAGGCGGCCTGGCAGGCGCACCCGGAATACGCGCAGGTGCGGATCGACCGGCCGCTGTTCGTCACCGGGCTGCCCAGGACCGGCACCACCGCGCTGCACCGGCTGCTCACCGCCGACCCGGCGCACCAGGGCCTGCAGCTGTGGCTGGCCGAGGTGCCGCAGCCCCGGCCGCCGCGGGCGACCTGGGCGGCCGACCCGGTCTTCCAGTACATCCAGGCCGGCTGCGAGCGGCACCATGCCGAACACCCCGAGTTCATGGGGGTGCACTACATGGCCGCGGACCAGGTTGAGGAGTGCTGGCAGCTGCTGCGGCAGTCGATGCGGTCCGTCTCCTGGGAGTGCCTGGCGCACCTGCCGTCGTACTCGGCCTGGCTACGCGGGCAGGACTGGACCGGACCGTACCGGCGGCACCGGCGCAACCTGCAGCTGATCGGCCTGCCGGACGCCGGGCGCCGCTGGGTGCTGAAGAACCCCAGCCACCTGTTCGCGCTCGACGCGCTGCTGCGGGTCTACCCGGACGCGCTGGTCGTCCAGACGCACCGCGAGCCGAGCACGGCGATCGCCTCGGTCTGCAGCCTGGCCGCCCAGGCGTCGGCGGGCTGGTCGACCACGTTCACCGGCGCGGTCATCGGCCGGGACCAGCTGGAGCTTTGGGCGTCCGGTCTTGAGCGGTTCAGCGCCGAGCGCGCCAGGCACGACCCGGCCCGGTTCTTCGACGTGCACTACGACGACCTGGCGGCGGATCCGGTGGGCACGGCGGAAGCGGTCTACGCGCACTTCGGCCTGCCGTTCAGCGGCGTCGCGGCCGATGCCATGCGGGCTCTCACCGCGCACGATACGGCCAGGTCAGCGCACCGGTACACGCTCGCAGACTTCGGCCTGACGGCGGCGGACGTCGACGCGCGCTTCGGCGCTCTCGGTGAGGACGCCGCTTGGCTGCGATAATCACGTGGTGAGCACGACACGTGAGGGAGGCCCGGCGCGGTCGGGACGGCGCGCCGACGTGGTGCAGCTCGCGGGCGAGCTGTTCGCGCAGAAGGGCTACCGCGCCACGACCGTGCGCGAGATCGCCGAGGCCGCGGGCATCCTGTCCGGAAGCCTGTACCACCACTTCGACTCCAAGGAGTCGATCGGCGACGAGATCCTGTCGGGCTTCATCAACGACGTGCTGGCCGACTACCGGGCCGCGGTGACCTCGGGCGGCTCCCCGCGGGCCGTGCTCGAGCAGATCGTGCGGTCGACCAGCCAGACCCTGTGCCGGCACCGGGCCGCCCTGGCCATGCTGCAGAACGACTGGAACTACTTCAGCACCCAGCCCCGGTTCGGCTACCTGCGCAAGGCGCTCGGCGAGATCGAGCGGACCTGGGTCACGCAGCTCGAGCGCGGCCAGGAATCCGGCGCATTCCGCGCGGACCTGGACGCGCGGCTCACCTACCGGCTGCTCAGGGACGTGCTGTGGATCCCCGCCCAGTGGCGCCTCGCGGAGGGCTACAGCACCGAACAGGTGGCGGAGGGGATACTGCGGCTGGTCTTCGACGGCATCACGAGCTAGCGCCGGCAGCCGGCCCCATGAGATGAGCGCAATGCTCGCCGATCATCATGGCCGGGGCGTTCGTGTTCCCGCCGGTGATGCTGGGCATGATCGAGGCGTCGGCGACCCGGAGCCCGTCGATGCCGCGGACCCGCAGCGCGGGGTCCACCACGGCCCGGTCGTCCGTGCCCATCCGGCAGGTGCCGACCGCGTGGTACACCGAGGTCGCGCGGTTCGGCAGCTCGCGGGCCAGCGCGGCCCGGTCGGGGAAGCCCGGGCCCGGGTTCAGCTCCAGGCTGACCTGATCCGCGATGAGCTTGCTGGCCATCACCTCGCGGATCAGCTCGATCCCGTCGAGGAGCAGGCGGCTGTCGTCGGGTTCGGTCAGGTAGCCGGGGTCGATGACCGGCGCCGCCGACGGGTCGGCCGAGGCCAGCCGCAGGGTGCCGCGGCTCTTCGGGTAGATCAGCGTCGGCATGATCGTCAGCGCGCTGCGCTTGTCCACCTTCTGCCGGGCCGGCGAGTCCTGGTTGGGGAACGGGTACGACCAGGGCAGCGCGTGCACCTGGATGTCCGGGATGGCCTTGGCCTGCGAGCTGCGGACGAAGCCGACGGCCTCGAAGACGGTGCGGCCCATCCAGCTGTCGCCGCGGATCGCCTCCCTGACGACGCCGCCGACGAAGTACGGGGTGGTGCCGCGGTTGCGGGCCGAGGTCATGCAGTAGGTCATCGGCACGAACATGTGGTCGTGCAGGTTGTCGCCGACCGGCAGGTCGGCGGCCACGGCGATGCCGTGCTCGCGCAGGTGCCCGGCCGGGCCGACGCCGGACAGCATCAGCAGCTGGGCCGAGCCGTACACGCCCGCGCACAGGATCACCTCGCGGCTGGCCCGGATGGTTCCCGGCCCCGCCTCCGTGACCACCTCGACCCCGGTGGCGCGGCCCTTCTCAATGACGATCTTGGTGATGAGGGCGCGGGTGGTGACGGTGAGGTTGGGCAGGCCGTGATGGTCCAGGTAGGCGACCGACGAGCTGTACCGCAGCCCGCCGCTGGCGTTCTGCTGGAAGACGGACGCGCCTTCCTGGGACTCGCCGTTGTAGTCGTCGATCCGCTTCACGCCCGCGGTCGCGGCGAGGGCCTCGATGAAGGCCTGCGACGCCGGGGTCAGGTCCTTCTGCCGCCTCACCTTGACCGGGCCGCCGGCGCCGCGCAACGCGGTGGCGCCGTCTTCCCAGTCCTCCATCCGTTTGAAACTGGATAGTACGTTTTCGTAAGACCAGCCCGTGCACCGGCCGCGGCCCAGTCGTCGTAGTTCTGGCGGTTGCCGCGGACGAACAGCATGCCGTTGATCGAGCCGGAGCCGCCGAGCACCCGGCCGCGGGGCTGCGGGATCCGGCGGCCGAGCGCGCTGGCCTGCGGGGCGGTGTAGTACCCCCAGTCCAGGCGCTTCTTGAGCGCGGGCACGTTGTGGAAGATGGCGATCATCCCGGGCTGGCGCACCAGCCGGGTGCGGTCCTGGCCGCCGGCCTCCAGCAGGATGACGGTGGCGCCCGTCTGGGCGAGGCGCCGCGCCAGCACGCATCCGGCGCTGCCCGCGCCGGCCACGACGTAGTCCGCGATCTGTTCCATCCGGTCCTCGCTAAAGATTCGGCCGAACGTGCGGCGTATCCGCCCGTGCTCGGACTTTACGCCGCCGATGGGCGGTGAAACAAGAACACGTTCTAGTTGACGCGGAGGTGGTGTTAGGCTCAGGCAAGCAAGCGTTTGGTTGTGCGGGAGCGAGCGGACCGGAGGGGTCATGGGCCGGCTCGACGGCAAGGTCGCGCTGATCACCGGGGGTGCCCGGGGCATGGGCAAGTCCCACGTGCGGCACTTCGTGGCCGAGGGCGCGCGGGTGGTGTTCGGTGACGTGCTGGACGACAGGGGCGCCTACGTGGCGGCCGGGCTCGGCGAGCAGTCCTGCCGCTACCTGCACCACGACGTCACCAGCTCCGGCGACTGGGCCGCGGCGGTCGCGCTGGCGCAGGATGCCTTCGGCCGGCTCGACGTGCTGGTGAACAACGCCGGCATCTTGAAGTTCGCCAGGATCGCGGACATGCCGCTGGCCGACTTCCGCCAGGTCCTCGACGTGAACGCGGTGGGCTGCTGGCTCGGCATGAAGGCGGTGATCGAGCCGATGACGAAGGCGGGCGGCGGCTCGATCGTCAACATCTCCTCGATCGAGGGGTTCACCGGGGCGGACGGCCTGTCCGCCTACACCGCGAGCAAGTTCGCGATCCGCGGCATGACCAAGGTGGCCGCGCGCGAGCTGGCCGGGTTCGGGATCCGGGTCAACTCGGTCCATCCCGGCGGGGTGCTCACCCGGATGGTCATCGACTCCGCGGGCGCCCGCTCGGCCGACGAGGCCCAGGCCTTCCTGAAGGCCATGCCACTGGGCCGGTTCGCCGAGCAGGCCGAGATATCCCGACTGGTGGCGTACCTGGCCTCGGACGACTCGTCCTACTCGACCGGGAGCGAGTTCGTCGCCGACGGCGGCCTGCTGTCCGGCCCGGGCTACTGAGCGGACCGAGAGGGGGCGTAATGGACGACACGCTAACAATGGCCGGCCGGGTGGCCATCGTGACCGGGGCGGGCAACGGGCTCGGCCGGGCCGAGGCCCTGGCGCTGGCCGAGGCCGGGGCGCTGCTGGTGCTCAACGACCTGCCGGGAGACGCCGTGCAGGCGACGGCGGCCGAGATCGAGGCCGCGGGCGGGCAGGCGGTGGTGGCCGCCGGGGACATCGCCGAGTGGGCGACGGGCGAGCAGCTGCTGGCGACGGCGCTCGGGAAATACGGGCGGCTGGACATCCTGGTCAACAACGCGGGGGTGCTGCGCGACCGGATGATCTTCACGATGTCCGAGCAGGAGTGGGACCTGGTCATCCGGGTGCACCTGCGCGGGCACTTCGTGACCACCCGGTTGGCCACCGCGCACTGGCGGGAGGCAGCAACGCGGCCGGCGCACCCGGTCTACGCGCGGATCGTGAACACCTCCTCGGAGGCGTTCCTGCTCGGCTCGGCCGGCCAGCCCAACTACGCCGCGGCCAAGGCCGGCATCGCCGCCCTCACCGTGACCACCGCGCGCGGCTGCTCGCGGTACGGCGTCCGCGCCAACGCCATCTGCCCCCGGGCCCGCACCGCCATGGGCCGAGCTGATGGGCCCGCCGCCGGACGGCGGGCTGACCCGCTCGCGCCCGAGCACGTGACGCCGCTGGTGACCTACCTGGCCAGGCCGGCCGCCGAGAGGATCAACGGCGAGTGTTCGTGGTGCACGGCGGCGTCGCCGCGGTGATCAACCCGCCGAGGATCCGCTCGGTCTTCCGCGCCGAGACGCCCGACGGCATGTGGCTGTTGGACTCGGTGCAGGCGGCGCTCGGGCCTGCTTTCGAGGGCGGAGCGTTCGGTGAGCGGGCGCCTCGGTCGGGTGCCTGTGCGAGGACACGCTCGAGCTGGCCACCGAGACCATCGGG
>CAVRMX010000002.1:0-29220 GCA_963722275.1 uncultured Actinomycetes bacterium
GCAGCCGGACGTCGGCCCTGGTTTGGCCGAAAAACGCGAAATGGACGCCGAACCCGTCGTCTTCCCACGCCGCGGGACCGCCCTCGCCCAGCAGGTCCTGCAGCCTCTCCTTGCCTTCGGCGGTCAGCCGGTACACCTTGAGCGACCGGCGGCCCGCGCGCGGCCGTGCGGTTCCGGTCGCGGCGGCCGGGACCCGCGGCTCGGCCTCGTCGTGTTCCTCCGCGATCAGCCCGGAGGCGAGAAGCTCGTGCAGGCAGGGATACAGCGACCCGTAGGACAGCGCACGGAACGCGCCGAGCACGGTGTAGAGCTGCTTGCGCAGCTCGTAGCCGTGCATTGGTGCCCTGTGCAGCAGCCCGAGCACGGCCAGCTCGAGCACGCCGGAGCGGTTGCGTCCCACGCTTCCCCCAGAAGGTCGTGGTATCCCGGATATACCGGTACGATGCCTCGCAGCGATACTTCGACCCGTTAGATCATGCCGTTAGATCGCCGCGATGTATCGAACCGATACATGTGGATACTATGCGCCGGTTCGCCCGTGCGCAAGTGCGTGCCGGTCTCTGCAGGTCCGGCTGGTTTTTCCGGCGAATACGGGCGCATCCGGGCTCGGCTCACGCTCAGTTCCGACGTACGCTGGCGAATATGACGTCAAGGCGATCCGTCGTGGATTACGGGCTGGCCCGCCGGGCCACCCTGGCGTCCGTGCGCGCCGGGCGGACCACCGTCACCGACGTCTGCGACGCTCACCCCTACCTGCTGCGGGCCGCGAAGTTCCACGGCGAGCCCACCGAGGACCGCTGCCCGATCTGCCGGAAAACCAAGCTCACCCACGTGACATATGTCTACGGTGACGAACTTGGCCAGTACGAGGGACGGGTCAAGCAGGCGCGCGAGCTCGCCGAAATGGCGGCCGAATACGGTGAATTCCGGGTCTATGTGGTCGAGGTCTGTCAGAGTTGCGGGTGGAACCACCTCGCTTCCTCTTACGTTCTCGGCACTGGCGAGCCTGCCGTACGCCGGAGGCGGCGTGCGCGGACCAGCCAGTAAACATGGTCTCCAGGAGGTAACGTTTGTGTTCGGCGGGTTCCCCGGATGGGCGAGCCCGCCTTTCGGGTAGAGGTCGCATTTCCACCAGCCGCGGCCTCCGAGCCACCAGCGAGGACGCGTGAGCAGCAAAGCTGATGACTTTGACGTTCGGTATCGCGACGTAGGCATGGCGGGGTATGACCACCCGGCGGCCGACGGGGGCTATCGGGGTAACGCGGCGGATGTCGACTACGACCTGGGCTACGACGCCCCCGGCTGGGACACGCAAGGGTTCCGGCGCCCGGAGGCGGACGGCAGCCACGCACGTGCGGCGGCCGCCGCGGAAGATACGCAGCTGCACCTGGAATCCGAGGCCGCCGGCGCCCTGTGGGCGGCCGAGGCCCCCGCGCGGGGCCGCCACGGGAGCCACGGCCCTGGCGGGCCGGCCGGCCCGCGCGGCCCGAGGAGGCCGCGCGGCCCGCAGGGCCTCACCGGGCCGGGACGCCGCGGTGCCGACCGCGCCCGGGTCAAGGTCAAGGGCAGCTGGTGGCGCCACTGGACGCTGCGCAAGGCCCTGGCCGTGCTGCTCTCGGCGGTCGGCGCCGTCATCGTGCTCGGCGCGATCGGGGTGGTCATGGCCTACAAGCAGACGCCGGTTCCGAGCGCGGCAATGGCGGCCACCGGCTTCTCGCAGTCGGTGGTCTATTCCAAGGAAGGCACCCTCATCGGCCGGTTCGGCAGCACCAACCGGAAGATCCTGACGTACAGCCAGATCCCCCAGATCGTCATCAACGCGGTGCTCGCCGCGGAGGACAGGAACTTCTTCAACGAGGGCGGCGTCTCGCCCACCGGCATCGCGCGCGCCGCCTACGAGGACGCCAGCGGGAGCGACGGCTCGCTGCAGGGCGGCTCGACCATCACCCAGGAGTTCGTCCGGCAGTACTACACCGGCATCGGCACCCAGCAGACGTTCAGCCGCAAGATCAAGGAGATCTTCGTGGCCATGAAGGTGGCCAAGGAGAAGTCCAAGCAGTGGATCCTCACCAACTACCTGAACACGATCTACCTGGGTGACGGCGCCTACGGGATCGAGGCGGCGGCCCAGACGTACTACGGCAGGAACGTGTCCCAGCTGGACGTGGCGCAGGCCGCCGTGCTCGCCGCCATCATCCAGCAGCCGAGCACCTACCCGCTGATGCAGTACCGGGCCCAGCTGCAGAACCGCTGGCATTACGTGCTCAACGGCGAGATGCAGATGGGGGTCCTGACCGCGCAGCAGGTGAACTCGATGAAGTTCCCCGCGCCCGGCAACCTGGTCCCGCAGACCGTCGGCAAGGATGTCTGGGACCCCTACGTCCTCGACATGGTCTACAACGAGCTGACCGACATCTACCACATCGCGAAGCCGCAGATCTACAACGGCGGCTACGTCATCCGCACCTCGATCGACGACGCGAAGATGGCCGCGCTCTACCAGGACGTCCGCGACACCGAGGCGCAGATCGCCGCGAGCAGCGTCCCGTTCGACCCCATCAAAATGCACGCGGGCGCGGTGCTCGAGGACCCCGCCAGCGGCGCGATCCAAGCTCTCTACCCCGGGCCGGGCTACGCGGGAGCGAAGTACAACGGGACCGGCCGGAAGATCACCAAGAGCTACTGCAAGAAGATCCACTGCCAGGAGAACATGGCGGTGTACGCCCGGGAACAGGTCGGCTCCTCGTTCAAGCCGTACATCTTGGCCCTAGCCGTCAAGCAGGGCATGAACGTGCAGACCAGCACGCTCGACGGGTACAACCCGCTGTCGATTCCGCCTGACGACGACCCGAACACCTATGCGGCGGCCGCCGCGCCGGCTGGTACCGCCGGCTGGTCGGCGCCGGTGGGCAACGATAGCTCCGCGGAGAACGGGCCCTACACGCCCCAGGTGGCGATGGCGGCGTCGATCAACACCGCCTACGCCGACCTCTGGCACACCGTGGCCGGCCATGACGGCGCTAACATAATCGCCTTCGCGCATTCGCTCGGCGTAGACACAGAAAGCTCCGGCCTGAGCGGAATGGCGAACGAGTACGGCGTCGCGCTCGGCCAGGCCTCGCTGACCATCGCGGAGCAGGCCACCATGCTCGCCACGATCGACAACGGCGGCATCTACCACAACGCGCACGTGATTACCTCCATCACGCCTAACAACGCCTCGCCGTTGCCGCTGAAGATCACCAGCTACCCGGTGTTCAGCTCCGACCCGACGCTCAACTCCGAAGAGGCCTCGCAGGTGCAGTACGCGATGTCGCAGGACACCAACACGTCCTACGGCACCGCGCCGACCGCCGCGATGAGCAACGGCCAGGAGATCATCGCCAAGACCGGCACCACGAACACCGCCCAGTCGGCGTTCTTCATCGGCGCCATCCCGAGCCAGTCCCTGGCCGTCGCGCTGTTCACAGATCAGCAAGGGGACAAAACCAAGGAGACCCTCAACGGTCTCGGCGGCGCCTCCCAGGGCGGTTTCGGCGGCACCTGGCCGGCGGCGATCTGGCACACCTACGCCGAGAACATGTTCGTCCCGCTGGGCGTGCAGCAGTTCACCGCGCCGGTCTTCACCGGCACCACCTGGAACCAGGTGCCGCCGGGCCTGCGCAAGGTCGTGAAGAAGCCCAAGAAGCAGGACCACAACCAGGGCGGCGGCCAGGGCGGCCAGAACGGCCAGGGCGGCGGCCAGAACGGCGGTCCCAACCCCTTCCCCACTTACACCTGTGACCCGTCGGTCGTGACCTGCCAGCCGGCCGGAGGCGCCGCGCAGAGCGTGAACGCCACCGCGGCGGGCGCGGGCGGTGTCTTCGCCGGGCTGCCCCTGTGGGTGCGGCGCCGCGCGCGCAGGAGAGGTCCAGGGCGCGGTTAGATATGGGGGTGGATGCCCCTGGGTCGATGAATACGCGGTTCGGCGGCGAGGCCGGGCGCTCCGGCCCCGCCAGGTCTGCCGCCCTGGCGGCCGCCCTCGGCAGCACCGGCGTGCTGCTCGTCGCGTCCGTGCTCGGCATGGTGCTCGCGTTCGCGGAGAAGGCCCCGTGCCGCTCCGGAGCCTGGAACTACTACGCCAAGCAGTTCCAGGACGCCTGCTACACCGACATCTACCCGCTGTACTACGGCGAGGGCCTGTCCGCGGGGAAGGTCCCGTACACCGGCCACCCGGTCGAGTACCCGGTGCTGATCGGCGGGGCCATGCAGGCCGGGGCGTGGCTGGTGCGGAACGTCAGCGAGGCGATCAGGGGCCGCGAGTTCTTCGACGTCACCGTGCTGCTGCTCGCGGTCTGCGCGGTCGTGGGCGTGCTCGCGACCGCTCGGGCGGCCGGCCAGGACCGGCGCGCGCAGGCGCTGATGGTGGCGCTGTCCCCGGCCCTGATCCTGTCCGCGTTCATCAACTGGGACCTGATCGCCCTCGCGCTTACCGCGCTCGGGATCGCGGCCTGGGCGGGCCGCCGCGGCGTGTGGGCGGGGGTATTCCTCGGCCTCGCGGCTGCGGTCAAGTTCTACCCGCTGGTCGTCTTCGGGCCCCTGCTGCTGCTCTGCCTGCGGGCCGGCCAGCTGCGCGAGTTCGGGAAGGCCCTGGCCGCCGCCATGCTCGCCTGGCTGGCCGTCGACCTGCCGGTGATGATCGTCGCGCCGTCCGGCTGGGCTTACTTCTACACGTTCAGCAAGGACCGGGGCGCCGACTGGGGTTCGATCTTTTACCTGTTCGAGCACTTCAACGTGCCTGTGCTCGGCAGCACCCGGCTCAGCGTCCTGAACGACATGTCGGCGGTGCTGCTCGCCGCGGCCTGCGTCGCCATCGCCGTGCTCGCGCTGGCCGCGCCGCGCCGCCCGCGACTGCCGCAGCTGTGCTTCCTGGTCCTGGCCGCGTTCGTGATGACGAGCAAGGTCTGGTCACCGCAGTACGTCGTCTGGCTGGTGCCGCTGGCGGTGCTGGCCCGTCCACGGCTGTGGCCCTACCTGCTCTGGCAACTCGCAGAAGTGGCCTACTTCTTCGGCATCTGGGGCTATCTCATCTTCATCTTCGCCGCCGGGGGCAACCAGGTGACCGGCTATCAGGGCATCAGCACCGGGTGGTATTTCGCCACCCTGCTGGCCAGGTTCCTCGCCGTCGGCCTGCTCGCCGCCTACGTGGTGCGGGACATTCTTAACCCCGAACGGGACGTGGTGCGAGCCCTTGGCCACGACGATCCGGCCGGCGGCGTGCTCGATCACGCCGGGGACCAGTTCAGGCTCCGGTTGCCCGCCCTGGCCCGCGGGCCTAACCGGGCAGGTTCTGCTTCAGCCAGCTGACATCGGCGGCCAGGCCGCCGTCCTCGTCGGGGGTCTCGCAGATGACCGGGGCGCCCGCGGCGCGAACCACCCCGAGCAGCAGCGCGGGATCGATGGTCCCGGCGGCGATGTTGGCGTGCCTGTCCCGGCCCGAGCCGAACTCATCACGCGAGTTGTTGCAGTGCACCAGGTCGATCCGGCCGGTGATCGCCTTGATCCGGTCGGCCGCGTCGGCCAGGTCGATCCCGGCCGAGTTGGCGTGGCAGGTATCCAGGCAGAAACCCAGGTTGGCGCCCCCGCCGGAGTCGCCGCTGGCGGCCGCGCCGCCGGCCGCGCCGGCCACCGCGTCCCAGAGCCGGGCGATCGCGTCGAGCGACCGGGCCATGGCGCCGTCACCGCCCGCGGTGTTCTCGATCAGCATCGGCACCGGCCGTTCGATGCGCTCCACCGCCTTGCGCCAGTTCTCCAGGCCGTCCTCGGCGGCCACCCCGGCGGTGACGTGCCCGCCGTGCACGATCAGGCCCTTGGCCCCGACCGACGCGGCCGCCTTGAGCTGCTGGTCGAGCAGTTTCCTGCTAGGAATCCTGATCCGGTTGTTGCTGGTCGCGACGTTGATGACGTACGGAGCGTGGATGTAGATGTCGACGCCGGCCGCGGCGAAGGCATCCCGGATGGCCGACGGGTCCCCGCCGGGTATCACCGGGCCCTTCCAGCCCTGCGGGTCGCCGAGGAAGAACTGGGCCGCCGCCGCGCCGCAGGCGACCGCCTCGTTCAGCGGGTTGTCAACGTGGAAGTGGGCTCCGATGCGCGCCATGCCCCTGAGCCTAATGCCCTTGCTCAGGCAGCGAAGCCGCCCTTGGACAGCCCGATGGCCAGCCCGACGAACCCGGCGATGATGCCGGTGACGATCAGGATCCGCTGCTCGCGGGTATGCGAGATCATCTGCACGTACAGCCCGACCAGGCACGCGACCAGCCCGGTAGCGGTCGCCGTGATGATGACCGCGGCGCCGGTATGGGCGTTCCTGACGACCATGCCGAGAACGAAGGATATGAGGCCGGCGACCAGGGTGACGAAGGTCAGGATGTTCTCGACCGGATGCGGCTGCCCGTCCGAGTTCAGGATGTTCGAACGCTGGACCTTCGAAGGCTGGCCGTTCCGGAGGGTGCTTGCCATGGTGACTACCTCCTGGCTGTCACTCCATGAGCATCTGGTTTCACCGGACAGTCTTCCCCCGCGCGTGATCCGGGAATCCACAGGTTTTCTGGCCGGCGCTGGTTTCTGGCCGGCTCTCTGGTTTTCTGGCCGGCGCTGGCGGCCTCGCGGGCCATCTGGTTACCGCGTACCCGGGATGTTGGGTACACTGACCGGGCTGCGGACAACCCGGCTGTTACCTGCGCCGGCTCGTGACCGCGACACCTCCTGCCACGGAGAGACCGTGGCCGCACCAGTCCAGAGGAGGGCTCAAGACGCCCATGCGCCATTACGAGATAATGATCATCCTCGACGCCAACGTCGAGGAGCGGACCGTCCAGCCGTCACTTGACCAGTTCCTCAAGGTCGTGACCGGCGGCGGCGGCAAGGTCGACAAGGTGGATATCTGGGGGAAGCGCCGCCTCGCCTACCAGATCGAGAAGAAGCCGGAAGGCATCTACGCGGTCGTGGACGTGACCGCCGAGCCGAACACCGTGCTCGAACTCGACCGCCAGCTCAACCTGAACGAGGGCATACTGCGCACCAAGGTCATGCGGCCCGAGCAGCACTGACCGGGGCCTCCTGACCCGAGACCCGTTTCCCACCAGCAGCAGATTCGTTACGACCGGGAGCACCCCGATGGCAGCAGGCGATACCCAGATCACGATCGCGGGGAACCTCGTCGATGATCCGGAACTGCGATTCACCCCGGCGGGCCAGCCCGTGGCGCGGTTCCGGGTGGCGTCCACGCCGAGGTTCCGCGATAACTCCACCGGTGAGTGGAAGGACGGCGACAGCCTGTTCCTGACGTGCAATGTGTGGCGGCAGGCGGCGGAGAACGTGGCGGAGACCCTGACCCGCGGGATGCGGGTGATCGTCTCGGGGCGGCTGCGGCAGCGGTCGTATGAGACGAAGGAGGGCGAGAAGCGGACCGTGTACGAGGTCGAGGTCGATGATGTGGGCCCGTCGCTGCGGAATGCCTCGGCCAAGGTCAACCGGGTCGCGCGGTCCGGCGCCGGGGACGGCGGCGGCTACAGCGGCGGCGGCGGCCAGCGGAGCTCCGGCGGTTCCGGCGGTTCCGGCGGCCGGCCTCTCCGGCGGCCAGGGCAGCCAGGGCGGCTACGGGGGCGGGGAGTCCGACCCGTGGGCGACCGACAGCTCTGGCGGTTTCTCCGACGAACCGCCCTTCTAACCGAAACACAAGCCAGAAAACAGACAACCGACCATCCCCGCCGCGAGCGGGGCTCTAAGGAGCACCACGATGGCCAAGCCACCACTGCGCAAGCCGAAGAAGAAGGTTTGCACGTTCTGCCAGGAGAAGATCGTCTACGTCGACTACAAGGACACCGGTCTGCTCCGCAAGTACATCTCGGACCGCGGCAAGATCCGCGCCCGCCGGGTGACAGGCAACTGCACTCGCCACCAGCGGGACGTCGCGACGGCGATCAAGAACGCCCGCGAGATGGCGCTGCTTCCGTACACCAGCACGGCGCGCTAGGGAGTCAGCCAGATGAGTCGTACACCGATGAAGCTCATCCTCACCCAGGAAGTGACCGGTCTCGGCGCACCCGGTGACGTGGTGGACGTGGCGGCCGGCTACGGCCGCAACTACCTGATCCCGCGCGGCTTCGCGATGAACTGGACCCGCGGCGCCGAGAAGCAGATCGACCTGATCAAGCGGGCCAGGTCGGCCAGGGAGATCCGCGGCGTCGAGGACGCCAAGGCCGTGGCGGGCCAGCTCGAGGGCCTGAACGTGCGGATGCGGCGGCGGGCGGGCGGCAGCGGACGGCTGTTCGGCTCGGTCGGGCCGGCCGACATCGCCGCGGCCGTGCGCGAGGCCGGCGGCCCCGAGCTCGACCGGCGCCGGATCGAGGTCCGCGACCCGATCAAGACCGTGGGCTCGCACCAGGTGCGGGTCAGGCTGCACCCCGAGGTCAGCGCCGCCGTCGACATCGAGATCACCGCCAGCTAGTCGCGCCCTGAGCGGCCTGTGGCCCATCGCCTCCGTTATCGGGGCCGGTGGGCCACAGCCTTCTTTCCCGGCCCGTCCCTGACCGGGGACGGCGTGAGCGCCGGTCAAGGGCTCTGCCTGCGCATGTGAAGCGGGTTATGTTAACGCTACGTCGGCTCGAGAACGAGCGTCAGAGTCCTGGCACCGAGGGTGCCCTAGTCGGAGGGATTCGCGTACCTGGACGCCAGCCGGGCGAGCTCCGGGTCGATCTCGCGTACCATCGCCCAGACCGCGGCGATCCGGGCCTCCAGGCCGGACGAATCCGCGCTCCTGCGGTCGGCGTCGAGCTGGTCTATGGCGTCAGCCACGCGCCGGAGAGCGGCCTCGTCTATCGAACACACCGTCGAAGATTATCAGGTCGGCGATGCCCCCGGACCCGATTCCGGGAGTGGTGTTATCCACAGGACAGCCCCGCGTGCCTGTGGAAAAAAGTTGTGGATCATGAACCGGGAAATCCCCGGTGAAGTTTTTCTTCCGCACAGCCGGTGGATCACGTTTCCCCTGCTCATAGGGGCACGCCTAGCCTCAGGTCAGCCGCCTCCACAGGTCTGTCCCCAGGCTGCGCACAACGTAGCCGGCGTGTCTGCACACCTTGTCCACACCGTCGTCCACCGCGTGACTTGGTGCCGGGCGTGGCGGGCCGGCAAAATGACAGAGCCATCGGCTAGAACGGTGTCAGGCAACAGCAGCAGTGCGTTTGAGTCACGTTCACGGGTCGGCAGAGCCACTCGCACGGGGGAGGAGGGGCAGTTGAGCGTCACCGAGATTGCGCCGAGGAATGACGACTTCGAGCGGACCCCGCCGCACGACGTAGCGGCGGAGCAGTGCGTGCTCGGCGGCATGCTGCTCTCGAAGGACGCCATCTCGGACGTGATCGAGGTGATCCGGCCGTCCGACCACTACCGGCCCGCGCACCAGCTGGTGCACGAGGCGATTCTCGACCTGTACGGCCGCGGGGAGCCGGCCGACGCGATCACGGTCGCCAACGAGCTCACCCGGCGCGGTGAGATCGCCCGCGTCGGCGGCGGGGTCTACCTGCACACCCTGATCGCCTCGGTGCCGACCGCGGCGAACGCCGGCTACTACGCGCGCATCGTCAGGGAGCGCGCGATCCTGCGCCGCCTGGTGGAAGCCGGCACCAGGATCGTCCAGTTCGGCTACGCCGGCGAGGCCGACGCCGACGACCTCGTGGACCGGGCCCAGGCCGAGGTGTTCGCGGTCACGGACCGCCGGGCCAGCGAGGACTATCACTCGCTGTCGGAGATCATGCCCGGCGCGCTGGACGAGATCGAGGCGATCGGCAGCCGCGGCGGCGTCCTCACCGGCGTGCCGACCGGCTTCGCCGACCTGGACGCCCTCACCAACGGCCTGCACCCCGGCCAGATGATCGTCATAGCCGCGCGACCCGCCGTGGGCAAGGCCCTCGCGCTGGACACGCCGCTGCCGACGCCGGCCGGCTGGACGACGATGGGCGAGGTCAGCGTCGGCGATCAGCTCCTCGGCGCCGACGGCGAGCCCACCACCGTCGTCGCCGCGACCGAGATCATGCATGGCCGCCCCTGCTACGAGGTCGAGTTCGACGACGGCACCGTCATCGTCGCCGACGAGAATCATCAGTGGCTGACCTGGAATCCCCGGCCGCCGCGTGGCGGTACGGAAACGCCGGCCGGGCTCGTCCCGCCCCAGGTCGTGACGACCGGGGAGGTCGCCCGCACGTTGCGCTGCGAGGCCGGGTTCAGCCGGTCCAACCACGCGGTGGCACTTACTGCCCCGGCCGGGCCATCGGACGCCGGCGTGCTCGTCGCTGCTTTCGCCGGGTCGTCCGGAATCAGCAGGCGCCGGCCCGGCGCCCCGCGCCGGGAGCGGTGGCGGTACATCGTGGATGTCAGGTCCGTGCCTTCTCAGCCGGTCCGGTGCGTGCAGGTGAACAGCGAGGATCACCTGTACCTGGCCGGGCGAGGCATGGTGCCGACGCACAATTCGACGCTGGCGCTGGACTTCGCGCGAGCCGCCGCCATCAGGCACAGCATGGCGACCGTGCTGTTCAGCCTGGAAATGGGGCGCAACGAGATCACGATGCGGCTGCTGTCAGCCGAGGCGCGGGTGCCGATGCACACGATGCGCACCGGCCAGATGAACGACGACGACTGGGCCCGGCTGGCCCGGCGGATGAGCGAGGTCGCGGACGCGCCGCTGTTCATCGACGACTCGCCGAACATGTCGCTGATGGAGATCCGGGCCAAGTGCCGCCGGCTGAAGCAGCGGAACGACCTGAAGTTCGTCATCATCGACTACCTGCAGCTGATGTCCTCGCCCAAGCGAGTGGAGAACCGGCAGCAGGAAGTCTCGGAAATGTCCCGGTCGCTCAAGCTGCTGGCCAAGGAACTCGAAGTCCCCGTCATCGCGCTGTCCCAGCTCAACCGCGGTCCCGAGCAGCGCACCGACAAGCGGCCCCTCCTGTCGGACCTGCGCGAGTCGGGCTGCATGACCGAGGACACCGCTCTTCTCCGTGCGGACACGGGTGCGCCGGTTACCTTCGGAGAGCTCATGCGCGACGGCTCGGACGGAGTGCTGGTCTGGTCGGTCGACGAGCAGCACCAGCTGGTTCCGGCGCCAGTCACCAAGGTCTTCGCGTCGGGCACCAAGGAGGTGTACCGGCTCCGGCTGGCGTCCGGACGCGAGGTGAAGGCATCGGCCAACCACCCGTTCCTGACCTTCTCCGGCTGGATTCCCCTCGGCGACCTGCGCCCGGGCGAGCGGATCGCCGTACCCCGTCGCATTCCCGAGCCGATCAACTCCGGTCTCGGCTGGTCCGAGCACCGGATTGGCCTTCTCGCCCACCTGATCGGCGACGGCTGCGTCCTCCGCAGGCAGCCCGTCCGCTACACCTCCGATGATGAGGAAAACCTGGCCTTCGTGGAGGCCGCGGCGGCGGCCGAGTTCGGCATAACGCCCCGCCGGGTGGCCCAGGACACCTACCTGCCCGCGCCGCACCACTGCACGCACGGGCGCGGGAACCCGCTGCACGCCTGGTTCCGCGAACTCGGGATCGAGGACCTGCGGTCCCACGAGAAGCGCCTTCCCGCAGCCATGTACGCGGCGAGCGATGCGGAGGCCTGCGTGTTCCTGCGTCATCTGTGGGCGGCCGACGGCTGTGTCTGGCATGGGCGCGGAAAGTCGGCGGGCAAGGCGTATTACGCCACGTCGAGCCGCGAACTCGCCTACGGCGTCGCGCACCTGCTGGCGCGGCTGAGGATAGTCGCGCGTATCCGGCAGGTCGAGAAGGCCGGCTACCAGCCGGGCTACCACGTGATCGTGGCCGACGGCCCCAGCCTGCGAAGCTTCTGCGAGCGCGTCGGTGCCTACGGCCGACGTGGCGACACGGCCCGGGAACTGGCCCTCGCCCTGGCCGGGCGGACGATCAATACCAACGTGGATACGATCCCGGCCGGCGTCTGGGATGTGGTCAAGGCCGAGCGTGTCCGGGCCGGGCTGACCGATCGTCAATTCCAGGCGGCTATCGGCACCCGCTACTGCGGCACCACGCTCTACAAGGGCTGCCCGTCACGAGAACGCCTCATGCGCTGCGCGGAGGCACTCGGCTCCGAGAGGCTGCGCGAGATCGCCAGCAGCGACCTCTACTGGGACCGGATCGTGAGCATCGAGCCGCTGGGACCGCAGCCCGTCTACGACGCCACGGTGAAAGGCACGCACAACTTCATCGCCGATGGCCTCATCAGTCACAATAGTATCGAACAGGATAGCGACGTCGTGATCTTGTTGCACCGCGAGGACGCCTATGAGCGGGAGTCGCCGCGGGCGGGCGAGGCGGACCTGATCGTGGCCAAGCACCGGAACGGCCCGACCGCCACCGTGACGGTCGCGTTCCAGGGGCATTATTCGCGATTTGTCGACATGGCTCCCGGATAACCCGGATAACTGTAGGGTCTCACGCCGCGTGGCGGAATCTCATGGTCAATGGCTTCCTGGTCACCGATCACGGTCCTGTAGTCGTCGATGTCAAGCCTGAGCACTTGCTGGCCAAGCCAGGTCGCGGCGGAACTCCGTGGACGTAAGCCGGCGCGGCCCGGGCGGCCAGGCGGGCGCTCGTCTCCGGGCTGGTGCCCTCGGCGAGCGCGCGATCCAGGCGCGCCGCCTGGCCGCCGGCCAGTATCTGGTGCCAGGGCCAGAGCCGCTTGAGGGTCAGCTGACCTCGATCATCGTGAAGCAGGGCATGCATGGTGCCACCTCATCTCACGCCCGTGGTCTTGCTGGTTGTCACGTCGTTCTCCTTCGTGGTACGAGGGTTACGAACGGGCTTGCTCGAGCGCGGGCTCGGTGCCGGCTGGCCGGTCCTGGGCGGGTTCGGGCGTTCCGGTCAGGTCCTGGCGCCGGATCCGGATGGTGATCGCCGTGATGACCAGGCTGGCCAGCGCGATTCCGGATGCGGTCAGGAACCCGCGGGTGATGCCGACGGCGAGGGCGTGGTGGTAGATCGACGCCTGTACCTGCGTGCTCAGCTGGGCGTGGCCGGATTGGGCGGCGGCCGCCGCGTGGATGGCCTGGCTGCGGGCGCTGCTGGCGACCGCGGTCCAGGCGACGGTTCCGAGCGCGGCCAGCCCGATCGCGCCGCCGACTTGCTGGCCGGTGTTCAGCAGGCTGGAGGCCAGCCCGGTGTCCCGGGCGGGGACCCGGTTGAGGGCGACCAGGGACAGCGGCACGAACAGCAGGCCCAGGCCCGCGCCGGTCACGAGCATCGGGCCGAGCAGGCCGCCCGGGTAGGTGCTGTGCTCGCTGAGGCGGGAGAACCAGTACATGCCGCCCGTGGTGATCGCCGTGCCCGCCAGCATCGGCGCTTTGGCGCCGGTGCGCCCGATCAGCGGCCCGATGATCCCGGAGACCACCACGATTGTGCCGGCGAGCGGGAGGAAGGCAATACCGGACCGCAGCGCGCTGTAACCGAGCACGTTCTGCACGAAGATGCTCAGGAAGAAGAAGATCCCGGTCATGGCGGTGGCCAGCGCCAGCATGATGAGGTATGCGCCGGAGCGGTTGCGGTTGGCCAGGATGCGCAGCGGCATCAGCGGGTGCGGGCTGCGCGCCTCGATGATCACGAAACCGGCCAGCAGCAGCGCCAACGCTGTCAGCGACGCGATGACCCGGGTGTCGCCCCAGTGCGAGACGCCGGACTGATCGGCGCCCGCATTGGACAGGCCGTAGACCAGCAGCGTCACCCCGCCGGTGCCGGCGATCGCTCCGGGCAGGTCGAAGCGGCCGCGGTTGCGGGCCGATTCGGGCAGCACGAGCTGTGCGGCCGCGGCGGTCAGCAGGCCGATCGGCACGTTGACGAATAGCACCCAGCGCCAGGACAGGTAGGTGGTGAGCAGGCCGCCGGCGACTAGGCCGACCGCCGCGCCGCCGCCGCTCATCGCGGCGACTACGCTCATCGCCCGGTTACGGGCCGGTCCCTCGGCGAAGGTCGTGGCAATCAGCGCGAGCGCGGTGGGGGCGATCAGCGCGCCGCCGATGCCCTGGATGGCCCGCGCGGCCAGCAGCCAGGCCTGGGAGCTGGCGAAACCCCCCGCCAATGAGGCAGCGGAAAACAGTACCAGCCCGCAGATGAACACCCGGCGCCGGCCGAGCAGGTCACCAGCCCGGCCGCCGAGCAGCATCAACCCGCCGAAGCTGAGCGCATAGGCGTTGATGACCCACTCCAGGCCGTTCCCTGAGAACCCGAGTGTGCGCTGAATATCCGGCAGCGCGACGTTCACGATCGTCGCGTCCAGCACCACCATCAGTTGCGCCGTGGCGATGACGGCCAGGGCCAGGCCGAGGCCACGGCGCCTGCCGTCGGCGGACCGTGTTACGGACATCCTCACTCCTTACATTTGTGCGGGGGATCCCCGCGGCAGCGCGCCCGGGGGCGCGTGGGTAACGGGACATGCCAGGACGATAGGAGAAACCCCAGGTGACGAGCGTCACCCGAAAGTGGACATGCCAGGTGGAATCTTCGGCGGCGAGCTTGCGGCACGAAGGTGCCGCGAGGATCGGCTGGAGTGCGGCGGGGTCAGGCGCCGGGCGGAACGGAGTCGCGGTGCCGGGACGGCGCAGCCATCTCGGTGCGTACCAGCTGTGGTCGCCGAGCAGCGCGAGGGCGGCGGGGAGCAGGATGCCGCGGACTACGGTGGCGTCGATCAGCACGGCGGCGGCCGTGCCCACCCTGAGGATCTTGAGGTCGACGAGCGACATGGTGGCGAAGATGGAGAAGACCGCCACCATGATCAGCGCCGCGCTGGTCACCACGCCGGCGCTGGAGGCGAGCCCGTCCACGACGGCATCGCGCAGGGAGGAACCGCGTGACCGCAGCTCGCGGATGCGGCTGAGGATGAACACTGTCCAGCTGAGAGCGCCCTGCAGCGGCGCTCCTGGTCAGGGGATCAGGCTGAGCTCGCGTGCGCGGGTGACGGCCTCGGTGCGGTTGGCCGCGCCGAGCTTGCCCAGGACGTGGCTGACGTGCTTCTTGACGGTGTCGAGGGTGACTACGAGCTGGCCCGCGATGGCCTGGTTCGACCGGCCGGCCGCCAGCAACTCCAGCACCTCAAGCTCACGGCCGGTCAGCTGCTCGACCAGGCCCGGCACCGCCGGTGACGCCGTCCCGCCCGGCGCCCGGGGCGGCGTCCTGCGCGCCAAGCGCGCGCTGCAGCCGGGCCAGGCAGCCGAGCGGGACCTCCGCGGCCGTCCCGCCGGACCGCTGGGCCGCGATCAGCCGGGCCAGCAGCGCGGCCATCGGCGGTCCCTCGTCGGCGAAGACCCGGACATGACCCTGCGGGCAGGCCAGGGTGAGCGCTTCGGCCAGCGCGTCCACCGCCGCGGCCTCCTCGCCGCTGGCGGCCAGCGCCAGCGCCCGTAGCGCGCCGATCTCGATCAGGCTGCCGGTCCGGTCCTGCGCGGCCGCCGCCGCACACAGCCGGTCCAGCAGCGCCAGGGCCCGCTCGGGCCGGTCCTGGGCCAGCAGGACCCGGACCAGGACCAGGTGTCCCCGCTCCCGAGGGAAATACGGCTCGTCGTCGGCGTGCAGCCCGGTCTGTTCGGTCCAGTGGGCGGCTGCGGCGAGGTCGCCCTGGGCCAGCAGCAGCCGGGCCTGCTGCGCCGGGACCGGGTTGAGCGGGCCCGCCGGGCCCGGTGAGGCCTGCATGGCCTCGGCGATAGCCGCCAGGGCCCCGCCCGGATCGCCGCTGGCCTGCCGGATCCAGGCCAGCGTGACCAGACCGGTGGCCAGCGGCGGGATGTAGGCAAACTGGCGGCACAGCTCGACGCCCTCGGTGATACGCCGCAGCGCCGTATCGAGCTCGTCCCGCTGGTAGGCCACCTCCCCCAGGCCCACGTACGCCGGGCCCGCGGCCGGCGGAGGCGCCCGGCCGGGCACTGCGGTCATCTCCAGTGCCTGCCGGCAGGTCCGGGCGGACGCGTCCAGGGCGCCCTGGGCGCGCTGAACCTGGCCGAGTAGATAGAGAACCCATGCCGTCAACGTGGGCAGGCCTATCGCCCGCCACTCGGCGATGCTCGACATGAAGGTGTGCTCAGCCTGGGCCAGCCGGCCACGAAGCCACTCACCGACGGCCAGGTACCGCCCGGCGACGACGTGCAGCAGCCGCTCGCCCTCCTCGGCCTCAGCCATCGCCCGTGCGGCGAAGGCCACCGTGGCGTCCGCGTCACCGCGGAGCTGGGCGAGGAGGCTGCGCTGGAGCATGATCAGCGCGGGGGCATTCACCAGCAGGCTGCGGGCCCGGCCGACGGTCGGCTCGAACGGCTCCTGCGCTGCGCTTGCGGACGCGCGCTGAGCCGCGCCGAGCAGCGGTTCCACCGCCTCCAGGCGGCCGCTGATGAGGGCCAGGAAAGCCTGCGTCAGCAGCAGCCGCGGCCGGGACCGGACCAGGTCCCCGGGCAGCGCCGACAGCCACCGGTGAACCGTCGCCCCTTCGCCGTGCACGAAGAAGACCGCGTCGTAATGCTGCTCGATCAGCCGGGCGGCCCAGGCCACCTCCCCGGCGGCCACCGCATGCCGGATCGCGTCATCGGCCAGCCCGCGCTCCGCGTACCAGGCCGCCGCGTTACGGTGCAGTCCGGGAACCCCGCCGGGCTGTTCGGCCTGCAGGCGGGCGCGGAGCAGGTCGGCGAACAGGTGGTGGTAACGCCACCAGCCGCGCACCTCATCCAGCGGCACCACGAACAGCCCGGCCCGCTCGGCCTGCTCCAGCAGCGCCTGGCTGCCAGGACGGCCGGTGACCGCGTCACACAGCTCCCCCGACAGCCGGTCCAGCACCGAGGTCTCCAGCAAGAACGCGCGCACCTGCTCACCCTGGTGCTCGAGCACCTCCTCGGCCAGGTAGTCCAGGACATAGCGGTGGCTGCCGGCGAACGCGGCGACGAAGCCGTCGACGTCGGCCCGGCCGCGCAGCGACAGCCCGGCCAGCTGCAGCCCGGCCGCCCAGCCCTCGGTCCGCGCGGCCAGCGCCGCGGCGACCGCGTCCGGCAGCGGCGCGCCGGGCCGCGCCCCGCCGGGCACCGCCGCGACCTGGGCCAGCAGCGCCGCCGCCTCCCCGGCCGTGAACCGCAGGTCCGCGGCGCGCAGCTCGGCCAGCTGCCCGCGGGCCCGCAGCCGCGCCAGGCCCAGCGGCGGGTCGCTGCGGCTTGCCAGCGCCAGGTGCAGCCCCGGCGGCCGGTGCTCGAGCAGGAACCCGAGCGAGGAGTGCACCGGCTGCGAGCCGATCACGTGATAGTCATCCAGGACCAGCAGCAGCGCCTCGTCCGCGTCAGGCCGGCCGGCCACCTCGTTGATCAGCGCCGTCACCAGCGGCTCGAACGACGGCGGCGCCGGAGGCCCGAGCAGCGCGCCCACCCGCTCGCTGATCCCCGGCCGCACCCGGTCCAGCGCGGCCACCGTATGCCGCCAGAACCTGGCCGGGTCGTTGTCGCCGGCATCCAGCGACAGCCACGCCGCCGGCAGCCCGC
Organism: uncultured Actinomycetes bacterium; assembly: GCA_963722275.1. GTDB lineage: Bacteria > Actinomycetota > Actinomycetes > Streptosporangiales > Streptosporangiaceae > Palsa-504. The sequence goes on from CAVRMX010000002.1 coordinate 17,543, forward strand.
CGCGCCGGACCCACTCGGCCAGCAGGACCGTCTTGCCGTACCCGGCCGGCCCGCAGACCAGGACCAGCCCGCGTCCCCGGCCCTCGTCGAGCCGTTCCGCCAGCCGCGGGCGCGGCACCAGACCGGGCCGCAACCCGGGCACGTTCAGCTTGGTGGCCAGCAGGACATCGCGCTCCGACGTAGCGGTCGCGGCTGCGGCCGGCTCACCCATCGGTAACCTGCACGATCGGCGCCTCCAGCGGACTTGCGTCGCTGCCCGCACCTCCCATCCTAGTTGTCAGCCGCCCGCCCTGAACTCGGGGGCCCTGATCCGGGCGGCACCATCGTGCCGTCGCCGTCGTGGGAAAGATTCCACCCGCATGGGCACCTTCGGGTGACGCCGACCCGGTCGTGCGTTCGTAGCGTGCAGACCACGACCTAAACCGAAGGACGGTACATATGTCTGCACTCAGGCTCGGACCCCGCACGACCGGCGCGTCGGCCTCGATGAGCTGGTTGCCCGGAGGCGTGCGGACATGAGCGGCACGGGGATGAACTCGCGCTACGAGATCCGGGTCAAGGGCATCCTCGACGGGCGGTGGACCGCCTGGTTCGAGGACCTCCAAGTCAGCAGCGACGGGGAGGAAACCGTCATCTGCGGCCCGGTCACCGATCAGGCCGCCCTGCACGGGCTGCTGACCAAGGTACGCGACCTCGGGCTGTTCCTGATCTCGGTACGCCACCTCGACCCGGATTGACCATCGCGCGCCGCCGGCCGCGCGGGAAACACCAGGAGGAGATCATGCACACGGTCATCGTTCGGCAACTCGCAGCCGACCACATCAGGGAGCTACACGCGAAGGCAGAGGATGAACGCCTGGCCCGCCAGGCGCGCCGGGCCCGGCGTCGCGCGACGTCCACGCGACCAAGGCCTGCGGCCAGCGGGACGCTCAGTTACGACGATCCCCGCCTGGACGCAGGCCAGCGGCCGGCCAGGCACGAGCAGCCCAGCGCGCCGCCGCTGCCGGTGATGGCCGGCTCGCCGCCAGATAGCCGCGACGCCACCACGCGACGCGAGGCGCTGGACCATTGCCACTGATCAGAGCCACGCCGCAGGAGGCTTAGGGGCAATCGTCGCCATCGGCCGCTTCCGCTGGAACCCAAGTCCCCAATTATGACCAACTGCACCGGTGGACAACCAGCGGCAGGCGGATACGGCCTCACGCGGCTCCGCCTGCCCTGCTCATCGCGTCTGGGCCCTGCCCACCCCCGCCAGCCGGACCATCCGGCCCACTATCCAGCGCTGGCGCCCTGGCCGTGGCCAGCTGCGTCGAGCGGCTGGTCAAGTTGGCCGGGATCATCACCCTGGGCAACAAGGTCATCCGGCCGAGGCCAGAATCTACGGACATGGGAGTCACGAAATGCGTGTGTTGTTGTCGACATATGGGTCGCGCGGGGACGTCGAACCGCTGGTGGGACTCGCGGTGCAGTTGCGGGCACTCGGCGCGGAGGCGCGGGTCTGCGCGCCGCCGGACGAGGAATTCGCGGAGCTGCTGACCGGTGCCGGCGTGCCGCTGGTGCCGTTCGGCCAGCCGTGGCGCTCGTGGGTGCGGCCGTCGGCGGCGGAGGAGCGGACCCGGCGCGTGGCCGAGTTCATCGCCGCCCAGTACGACACGGTGGCCGTGGCAGCCCAGGGATGCGACGTGCTCCTGGCGACCGGCATGTCGCACTTCGTCGCGCGGTCGGTGGCCGAGAAGGTGGGCATTCCGCACCGGTACGCGACCTTCTGTCCGATTCAGCTGAACGACAAGGATGCCCAGAACTGGAACACGCTATTCGGCGCGCCGATCAACACCCACCGGGCGTCGATCGGTCTGCCACCGGTGGACGACGTCCGCGAGTTTATGCTCACCGATCACCCGTGGCTGGCGGCGGACCCGACCCTGGGCCCGTGGCAGTTGACCTCGGATCTCGACGTCGTGCACACCGGTGCGTGGATCCTGCCGGACGAACGCCCCCTGCCGGACGAGTTGGTGACGTTCCTGGACGCCGGCACGCCACCGGTGTACGTGGGCTTCGGCAGTATGCGCGTCCCGACAGACGGCGCCCGGGCCGCCATCGAGGCGATCCGCGCGCAGGGCCGCCGTGCATTGGTCTCCCGCGGCTGGTCCGGCCTCGCCCTAATCGACGACCGGGACGACTGCTTCGCCGTCGGCGAGATCAACCAGCAGGCACTGTTCGGCCGGGTGGCCGCCGTCGTGCATCACGGCGGTGCGGGCACGACGACGACGGCCGCCCGGGCCGGCGCGCCTCAGGTGGTGGTGCCCCAGGCGGGCGACCAGCCGTACTGGGCCGGCCGGGTGGCCCGCCTGGGCATCGGCGCCGCGCACGACGGTCCGGCTCCGACCACCGAGTCCCTGTCAGCCGCGCTCAGGACGGCCCTGGCCCCCCAGACCCGCGCACGAGCGACTGCCGTGGCCGGCACGATCCGCACTGACGGGGCGGCGCTGGCCGCGACGCTGCTGGTCGACGCGGGCAGCCGGGAAGAGCCGCCAGTGTCCGCGTGAATCACACGGGATCATCGAGCCAGGGAAGTGCCCGTCGCCGGGCTGGACCGCCAACGCGGCATGCTCGAAGCGGTCGGCATACTCGGCGGCGTTCCGACGTCGTACTCACCGGCGAGCAACGGCACCGGCTTCCAAGATCATTCTGTTAGGAGTTCTTAACGCGGGCCTCTGCGCGTCGCGGCACTTTCGTGCCGCGATCCCGGCGCCGAGGATTCCACCGGGCATGTCCACTTTCGGGTGACGACCGCCGCATCGCCGCCTCATAACGTTCTGCATATCCGAATACTCGGGAAGGAGCACACGATGCGAACCTTCGTCGCGGGAGCGAGCGGTGCTATCGGCGCCCGGCTCGTTCCGCAGCTCGAGCACGGGCACAAGGTGATCGGGACCCATAGGTCACCCAGGACTGGCGAGCGGGTCAGGGTGCTCGGCGCCGAGCTGATCACGCTCGGCCAGCAGCCGGCGCGGGTGTGGCGCCGCATCGCGGGCAGTTCCTGATGCCGATCGGATACTGGTTCCCGGTCGCGCTCTATTCCTGGGGCGTGGTATGCGCGCTCACCCGGTGGCGCAGGCTCGGCTCGTTCTCCGCCATTCCCGCGCTGCTCGCCAGCGAACTGCCGTTCATCGTGGGGTATCTGCTGGTCGCGTCGACCGTGCTCGCGCTCATCGACGGCGACCTCGGCTCGCCAGGCGGCGCTGCCGGCGCCGCGGTCGCGCTGCTCGCCCTGGCCGGCCTCGGGGTCATAGTGCGCCGCGCGTTGCGCGCACACGCGGCGTTGCACAACGCCGGCCGGCCCGGGCGGCCGTGGGGCCGGATCCTGCGCGCCCCGTTCTTCCCCGGCCGGCTCAACGTGGTCCGGGTCCGCGGCCTCGCCTACGGCGACGGGCCGCGCCGCACGCTGGACGTATACCACCGCCGCGGTCGGTCGGCCGGCGCGCCGGTCCTGCTGCACCTCCACGGCGGCCGCTTCTACTCCGGCAACAAGACCCGCGAAGCGCGACCGCTGATCCGGCACCTGACCAGCCGGCGCGGATTCGTCTGCGTGAGCGCGAACTACCGGCTGCAGCCACACGTCACACTCGCCGACCAGGTGGCCGACGTGCGCGACGCGATCGCCTGGGTACGGGGCCACGCCGCCGAGTTCGGCGCCGAACCCGGTACGCTGTTCGTCGCCGGCAGCTCAGCCGGCGCGCACCTAGCGATCCAGGCGGTGTGCGAGGACGAGACCGGCATCGCGGGCCTGATCTGCCGCTACGGCTACTACGGCAGCCTCGCGCCGCGCGGGGACATGCCACCCATGCTCGTGGTGCACGGCCAGAACGACATGCTGATACCTGCCGCGGACGCGCGCGCCTTCGTGGAGCGAGTACGCGCGGTGTCGAGCCGCCCGGTCACCTACGCCGAGCTACCCGGCGCACATCACGACTTCGACCTGTTCGAGTCCATCCGGTCCGCCGCGGTCAGCCAGGCAGTGGAGCAGTTCACCGCGAGGGTCAGCACTTCCCTGGCGTGAATTTCAGGACTGGCAGCCTGCACAAGAGCCGGGATCACCTGGCAGCGCGCCAGGGCCGGGTCGTGCTCATCAGGAGGCTCACTACGGCAATTCATGCTTACCGACTCCTCGGTTTACCTCAGCGACGCGCTCGGGTGCACACCTCTAGCCGCCCGTCAGCGCCGTTACCGGCAGTCATGCTGACGATTCCGGCAACGCTATAGCCAGCAGAAACGCCGTGCGAGCCGGTATTAGCCCGATTCGGTGACCAGGACCGCGTCCCCGATCACCTCCGACAGGCGGCCGGACCTGATGTAGGCGGCCCGCTGGAAGGACGCGCCGTTGCCCCGTGCGAGCAGTGCCGCCAGCAGTTCGGCGACGGCATCGGCGTCCCCGGCGTCGGCCAGCGCGTCCCGGCAGTGGTCGAGCAGCAGGCTCACCACCGGCTCCGCCCGCTCCGGCCGGCCGGTCGCCGGGTGGACCAGGGCGCCGTCCAGGCCGGACCGGCTGGCGCGCCACGCGGCCAGCCGCAGCAGCTCGGTCCGGGCGCGCGGGACGGGCCGTTCCTCCCGCGCCGCCCTGGCCTCGGTTTCCACCAGCGCGCGGGCCAGCGCGGCGATCAGGACGGCGTCGTCGGCGCGCAGGCACACATCGGCGATCCGGATCTCGACGGTGGGGTAGCGCTCGGACAGGCGCGCGTTGAAGTAGACCATGCCCGGGTCGATCAGCGTGCCGCTGCCGACCATCTGCTGGATGGTCTCGCGGTAGGCCCGCGCGGTCCGGAACGGCTCCGTCGGCCCGGAACTCGGCCAGCGGCCCCATACCTGGTAGCGGAAGCTCGCGTACGAGCTGTCTTTTCCCTGCCAGAACGGCGAGTTGGCACTCAGCGCCAGCAGCGTGGCCAGCCATGGCCCGGCCCGGTCCAGCACCGCCACCCCCTCGTCGGCGGAGGAGATCTCGATGTGGACGTGGCAGCCGCAGGTGAGCTGTTCCTGCGCGGTCAGGCCGAAGTCCTCGGCCATGCGCTCGTACCGGCTGGTGCGGACCGGCGTGGGGTCGACGGTGACCGGCGACGTGCCCAGCGCCGCCACCTGGGCCCCGGCCCGGCTCGCGGCCGCGGCGGCCGCCGCGCGGCCCCGGCGCAGCTCGCGGTGCAGGTCATCCAGGGACTCGCAGGGCCGCGAGTTGGTTTCCAGCTGTTGCTGCTGCAGTTCGGCTTCCAGGTCTGATCCGGCGTCCTGTCCGGCCGCCCGCAGCACGGTCCCCGCCACCGCCTTGGGGCGGCCCGTGCCCGGCTCGACCAGCAGGAACTCCTCTTCCACGCCTACGCTGCGAGAACCCATCGTCGGAGAATGCCCGCAGATCCGCTCTCCATGCCGGATGCATTCAGGATGCGTGGTCCGGCCGGGCCGGGTTACCCGGTGCCCAGGAGGTGCCTGGACACCCGGGCCAGGTGGGCGCGCATCGCCGCGGTGGCCCGTTCCGCGTCCCGCAGCCGGAGGGCGGTCACGATCTCCTCGTGGTCGCGCCGGTATTCGTCGCGCCGGGCCGCGGAGGCGTTGCGCCGCTTGAGGTCACCCCACATCCGTCCGTGCCGCGCCCGCTCCACTTCGGAGTACAACCGGATGAGGAGCGGGCTGCGCGTCGCCGCGATGATCGACCGGTGCAGCGCGGCGTCCCAGATCTCGAACTCGTCATGATCCGCGGCCCGTTCCCCGCCGCGCAGGCAGCGGTCCATCTCGGCGAAGTCACGCGCGGTGGCCCACGCCACGACCAGGGACATGGCGGTGGGCCGGTCGCTGCGGGCGATGCGCGACAACGACCTCGTGGCCGACTCGCTGGGCAAGAACCTGCTCTCGCTGCGCGCCGCGATGCTCGTGCTCGGCGGCATGCTGGCCGGGCTGAGCGGCGCGATCCTGGTCGGGTTCATCAACCTCTGGGCGCCGTCGGCGTGGGGCTACGCCGAGACCATCGTGCTGTTCGCGGCCGTCATCATCGGCGGCGCGGGCAGCCATCGCGGGGCCGTGCTCGGCGCCATCCTGGTGCCGGTCGGCTTCGAGGAGGCCACCAGGTACATCCCCCAGTTCGGGCCGCCCGGCCTGGTCGAAGACCTGCAATGGGTGGCAATCGGGCTGCTGATCGTGGTCTTCCTGTGGTTCCGGCCGCAGGGGATACTGCCCGAGCGCCGCCGCATTACCGGGTCCGGCGGGCCGTCCCTAGACATACCGAACGAGGATGTGGTGACCCTGGCCAGCGCCTCGCAGGAGCCCGGGCGGGCGGACGCGGCGCGCCAGGACGGATCCGCAGTCCGCGTCGGCGGGCCCCTCGGCAGCCGTTCGGTGCCTATTCCGGCCCCGCCGGACGGGGGGCCGGTGCTCCGTACGGTGGATGTGACCCGCGACTTCGGCGGCGTGCACGCGGTCGCCGGGGTGTCCGTCGAAGTGCGGCGCGGCACCCTGACCGGCCTCATCGGCCCCAACGGCGCCGGCAAGTCGACGCTGCTCGCCATGCTGGCCGGCACTATTCCGGTCACCGCGGGCGAGGTGATCTACGCCGGGAACGACATCACCGCCGTGCCGGCCTACCGACGCGCCCGGCTCGGGCTGGTCCGGACGTTCCAGCTGGCCAGCGAGTTCAAGCGGCTCACCGTGATGGAGAACCTGCTCAGCGCGGTGCCGGCCAATCGGGGTGACTCGCTGGCCGGGGCGCTGCGCGGGCGCCGCTACTGGCGGCGCGACGAGGAGGCGGCGATCGACCGGGCCCGGGCGCTGCTTGACCGGTTCGGCCTGTCCGGGTACGCCGACACCTACGCGGGCGACCTGAGCGGCGGCCAGCGCAGGCTGACCGAGATCATGCGCGCGCTGATGGCCGAGCCGTCCCTGCTGCTGCTCGACGAGCCGATGGCCGGGGTCCACCCGCGGCTCGCCCGCGAGATCGGCGCCCAGCTGCTCGGCCTGTGCGCCGAGGGCATGACCATCTTGATGGTGGAGCACGAACTGGCCATCATGGACGAGTTCTGCGACCCGGTGATCGTGATGGCCGAGGGAACCGTGCTGGCCACCGGGACGATGGCCGCCCTGCGGGCCCGCACCGAGGTGGTGGAGGCGTACCTTGTCGGCTGATCCCGTGCCGGGTGACCCCGTGCCGGGTGACCCGGCCCGGTGACAGGCGCCGGCCGTGCTCCGCGCCGAGGACATCCGGGCCGGGTACGGCGCCGGCGACATCATCCACGGCATCTCGCTCTCGGTCGCCGCCGGGGCGGTCGCCTCCGTCGTCGGGCCGAACGGATCGGGTAAATCCACCCTGCTGAAGGCCCTGGTCGGCGTGCTCCGGCCCTCGTCCGGCCGGGTGCTGGCCGGCGACCGCGACATCACCGGCCTGCCGCCGGAGGAGATCGCCCGAGCCGGGGTGGGGTACGTGCCGCAGGTCGACGACGTCTTCGCGCCGCTCACCGTCCGGGAGAACCTGGAGATGGGCGGCTACCTGCTGCCCCGCCGGGAGGTCAGCGCGCGGGTCGAGCACGTGACCGGCGTGTTCCCCCGGCTCGGCCAGATGCTGACCCGGCGGGCCGGCTGAGCGGCGGCGAGCGGAAGATGCTGGCCATGGGCCGGGTGCTGATGATCAAGCCCGCCGTGTTCCTGCTCGACGAGCCGACCGCCAGCCTGGCCCCGCAGGTGGCCGCCGAACTGCTCACCGGCCACGTCCGGACGCTGGCCGAGGCGGGCGCCGCGGTGCTCATCGTCGAGCAGCGGGCCCGGGCCGTGCTGGCCATCTCCGACTACACCTACGTGCTCGGCGGCGGCCAGGTGCTGATGGCCGGCACCCCGGAGCACCTGTCCGCCAGCCCGGAGTTCACCGAGTCCTTTTTCGGCGCCGTCCCGAAATTACCCTGGACGTCCGGTGAGCATGGCGGCCACGAGCTCGCGGCGGCTGCGTACGCCGAACTTGTCGAAGGCCGCGGTCAGGTGCTCCTGGACGGTGTTGGCTGAAATGTGCAGTTCCTGGACGATCTGGCGGGTGGAATGGCCTCTGATCACCAGGGCGACCACCCGGGATTGCGCGTCGGTGAGACCGTACGCGCTGAGCAGCAGCGAGCTGATCTGCGCCGCGGGGGCGGGTTCGATGACGATACCGATCTGCGCCGCGGGCGGACCGCGCAAGCGGGACGCGTGCAGGGAGAGCCATTGTCCCGCGCGGCTCCGGAGCCGGATGCTGGACGAGAGCTGCGGCGGCCCGGCATCCTCCTCGAGCCGGGCCAGCCGCATGGCCGCGGCGTACACGGCCACCGGCAGCTCGCTGCCGCCCGGCCAGCCGATCTCGGCCAGCCACTGCGTAGCCTCCGGGTTCATCGACATGACGGCCAGGTCCTGGTCGAGCACGATGATGCCGGGACCTCCGGTCCCCGCTGCCGCGGCGGCGGCCGGCCCGATGACGATGGCTCGCCGCAGGCCCTCGGCCACGTGCGGCGAGATATGCCGGATCAGGGCGACCTCACGGTCCTCGAAGCCATGCGACGCGTCTTCGCGGTGCAGGCAGAGCACACCCCAGCAGCCCTTGTTGACGATGAGGGCAGCGCGCAATTCGTCGCCAAGGCCGAGTGGGCCCATGATCTCCTGGTAGCGAGCACTGGCGAGCCGGTGACCGCGGGTGGCCCGGTCGAGCGAGGCGACCGGGTCGGCCGACTCCGCCAGCGCGGCGAACTTGTTGACGTCCTCGCGGCCGTACTCGTTGTCCAGGAAGAGCGCCGTCGCCGCCCTCAGCGGCTCGTCGGCGGCGGCCGAGGTGAACAGCAAGGTATGCGGGTCGACGGTCCCGAAGAACGCCGCGTCCACCGACATGATCCGGCGCAGCCTGCGCAGCACCTCATCGCGCAGACCGTCCGCGTCCAGCCCGGCGTAACACCGGCCGATGAGGGCGGTTACCTGGCGTTTCACCGAAGCGTCCGACATAGCACGACGATACTCCGGGATCTGGCATCCTCCCGTGGCACGGTTAAGACCCGGCACCAGGCCAAGCTGCCGCAGCAGGCCGAGTTCGTCGAGGCGGCCCCAGCGCTCCACGATGCGGCCGTCGCGGACGCGCCAGATGTTGATCCCGGGCAGGCTGACGGCACGGCCCGAAGCAGGCACGCCGAAAAACTCGCCCTGCTGCGTGCCGCTCGCCGTGAACGGCTCGACAACCAGGTCGTCCTCGGCGACGAGGATTCCCGTGTCGCTGTGCCAGTCGGGGAAGGCGGCGCGGAACATCGCCCCGGCCTGGCGCATTCCTTCCCGGTCGGCCGTCACGCCGACCGGCGGGTCATGGTTGACGAAATCCTCGGCGAGGAATTCGTCGACGGCGCCGAGGTCACCCTTGGTGAACAGGGCGTCGATGAACGAGGTGACGGTGCTCTTGTTCTGGCTGATAGTGTCCATGACCGCAGTCTGCCGCCGGGCGCTGCGCGAAGGTACCCCAACAACCTGGGGTTTCCCGCCCTTGCAGGAAGGCCGCCATGACGGGCCTACTGTGCTTGTCAGGTGGTGAGTTGCGGACCCTCGACGGGGGTATCCGGGATGCGGCCCCACTCGGCCCAGGAGCCGTCGTAGACCCGGACCCGGTCGCGGCCGATCAGGTGGGTGAGCACGAACCAGGCGGTGGCCGCGCGCCCGCCGATGGTGCAGTAGGTGATCAGCTCCCCGCCGCCCTCCAGGACGGCCGGCGCGAACATGCGGCGCAGCTCCGCTGCGGGGCGGAACGACCCGTCTTCGTGGTAGAGGCCGTCGATCGGCTGGTGGACGGCCGAAGGCACGTGCCCGGCGCGGCCGCCTGGTTCCATGCCGCCCGATGGCCAGAAGCGCTCGCCCCGGTACTCAGCCGCTGAGCGGACGTCGACCAGGGCGGTTCCCGGCTGGCCGATGGCCTCGCGTACCGCCGCCAGGCCTGCCCGGATACCAGGGTCCTCGCCGCCGAGGCAGAAGCCGCAGGCCGGCGGTTCGCTCGCGGCGGTGCTCCGCGGGTAGCCTCCGGCCCGCCAGGTGTCGCGTGAGCAGTCCAGGATGCGCACGTCGGGATGCCCGTAGAGCGTCATCAGCCACAAGCCCAGGGCGGGCGCGTACCCGTAGAACACCACCGTTGAGTCCGGGCCGATCCCGGAGCGCGTGACCAGCCGTTCGAGGGCGGCGGTTCCCGCCAGGCGGTAATCGGCGTCCTTCAGGTCGGCGTAGATGTTCCATAGGACCGCGCCGTCGATATGCCAGTCGTCGTAGGCGGCCGCGCTGACGTCGATCTCGACCACCCGCACGTGCGGATCAGACAGGTGAGCTTGCAGCCATTCGGGATTCACCAGCACCCGGTCGCTGGCGCCCGGGCCTGGCCTGGATGCTGTCGTCGCTGCCGTCGTCTTCATGCGAACCTCCGTCTGTTCGGGCTCCTTCGGCACAGTTCTATGACGGGGGCGTTGCCGCAACGTTGCCGCCGGGTTGGCGAAACCTTGGCGTCCGGGCCCCGGGCCGGCCCATGGCTACCATTCAGGTTGCGGCGAGGAGGCGTTCGTAGAGCTCGCGGGTGGCCGGGCTGGGTGAGACACCGAGCTGGTCGCGCAGGCACTCGCTTAGCTGGCCGTAAACGCCGAGGGCTTCGGCCAGGTTGCCCTGCGCGGCGAGGGCCTGCATGAGGTAGCGGTAGCCGCTCTCCCGCAGCGGAGCCACGCGGGTGAGCTGCCGGCCGGCCCGGACCGCGGCGGCGAGTTCGGTCCCGCCGAGGCCAAGCCCGGCGGCCGCGTAGCACTCCAGGGCGCGCAGACGCAGTTCCGTAAGCCGATGCCGGATCTCATCGATCCAGGGCGCGTCCTCGCCGGGAAGGAAGTCCCGCTCGGCCACGAACAGCGCGGTGAGCGCCGGACCCCACGCCCGCGCCCAGCCCTGCTGGGCGACCGAGGATTCGGCCCGGTGGATGGCCTCGGCGGCGGCTTCCAGGTCGACCCAGGCCTCGGGCAGGCACAGCCGGACCGTGGAGCGCCCGTCAACGGCATCCGCGCCGAAGACCCGGCGCAGTTTGGACAGCAGCGGGTTGAGCCGGGCGTCGACCGCGGCTGGATCGGGTTCACGCCACAGCGCCTCGGCCAGCTCGTCCCGGGAGATGTGGCGGTGACGGTTGACCACCAGGTAGGTGAACAGCAGCCGGCCCTGGCGGCCGGGCAAGCGGGCATCCAGCCGCTCGCCGTCGCGCTCGACAGCCAGCGCCCCGCAGATCTGGATCCGCACCGGGTGCGAGGACGCCAAGGTCACGCCAACATCCTGGCATTACGCTGAGGCAGGCAGCCAGGGCAGGAGGCGCGAGGGTGAAGCTGATCCGATGCGAATGCGGGTTCGTGGCCCGCGGCGATAGCGATGACCAGGTGGTCGGGATGATCCGGGGGCACATGGCCACCGACCATCCGGCCCTGCTGGAAACGGTCAGCCGGGAGGACCTGGTCAGCTGGATCCAGGCGGATCAGACCGGCCCGGAGCGACGTTCGTCAGCTACCGGTCGGTGACGGCCGGGCTTGAGTACCTGAGCTCGTCGCGAACCGGGCGTGCTCGGGCGGCGTCGAGTGGCGGGCCACCGCCGACCCGCTACAGGGACCTCGTGGCCATCGTCCTCGCCGCGCCGGTGGGGGGCC
>CAVRMX010000003.1:0-555000 GCA_963722275.1 uncultured Actinomycetes bacterium
TGTGCGCGTACATCCCCGCCAGCAACCTGGGATCGTGCCTGGGCGTGCCGTCGGCCGCGGCCACGTCCGCCATTACCAGCCGGGCGCCGAGCATCGCGGCAGCTTTCTCCAGGTCGGCCAGGCTACCCGCTCCGGCGGCGTTAGTGTCCGCGAGGACTACATCCACAGTAAGCGCAGGCGCGTGCCCGGCGAGGACCTCGAGGTGCTTGTGCGGTGAAAATCCCTCGGTCTCCCCCGGCTGCGGCGCCAGGTTGAGGACGACCAGCCGCCGGGCCGCGGTGCCGTGCAGCGCGGCGGCGAGCCCGGGCACCAGCAGGTGCGGCAGCACGCTGGTGAACCACGAGCCCGGGCCGAACACCACCCATTCCGCGTCGAGCACCGCCCGCACCGCCTCGGGCACCGCGGGCGGGTCGGGCGGCAGCAGCGTGATCGACCGCACCTGGCCCGGCGTGCTGGCGCACTCCGCCTGGCCGCGGACCGTGCTGATCTCCTCGGGCCGGTCCGGGTTGGCGCCGACTACCTCGGCCACGATGTCCAGCGGCACCGCGGCCATGGGAAGCACCCGGCCGCCGGTGCCGAGCAGCCTGCCCACCCAGTCCAGGCCCGCGACCGTGTCACCGAGCAGGTCCCACAAGGCCACGATGAGCAGGTTGCCGACGGCGTGGCCGGCCAGCTCGCGGTCGCCGCCGAACCGATGCTGCACCACCTGGCTCCAGGTGGTGCCCCACTCGTCGTCACCGCACAGCGCGGCCAGGGCCATCCGCAGGTCACCCGGGGGCAGGACGCCGTAGTCCCGGCGCAGCCGCCCGCTCGAACCGCCGTCGTCCGCGACCGTCACGATCGCGGTGAGATCACCGGTTACCCGGCGCAGGGCCGACAGTGACGCCGCCAGCCCGTGCCCGCCGCCGAGCGCTACCGCCCTCGGGCCAGTCCCCAACTGCTCACTCCCGACCAAGATCCCGGTGCACCACCTGCACGTCCGTTCCGGCATCTGCGACCCGCGCCGCCAGTTCGGCGGCGATCGCCACGCTCCGGTGCTTGCCGCCCGTGCAGCCCACCGCGAGGGTGACGAACCGCTTGCCCTCGCGTTCGTAGCCCACCAGCATCACCCGCAGCAGCTCGGCGTAGTGCTCCAGGAACTGCATGGCACCGGGCTGGGCCAGGACGTAATCCCGTACCGGCGCGTCCTGGCCCGTCATCGGGGCCAGCTCGGGAATCCAGTGCGGGTTGGGCAGGAACCGGCAGTCGGCCACCTGGTCAGCGTCCACCGGGAGGCCGTACTTGTAGCCGAACGAGACGACGGACAGCCTCAGCCCGGCCGCCGCGCCGCCGCCGAAGAAGTCGCGCATCCTGGCCCGCAGCTCGTGCACGTTGAGCCGGGTCGTGTCCAGTACCAGGTCCGCGTCGCCGCGGGCCCCGCGGAGTAGTTCGCGCTCGGCCGCGATGCCGTCGGTGACCCGCCCGGTGCCCTGTAGCGGATGCGGCCGCCGCTCGCTGTCGAACCGGCGCACCAGCGTGTCCTCCGCGGCCTCCAGGTAGACCACGCGCGCGGTCGCGCCGCGCGCGCCGAGGTCGCTGATCGCCGATTTCAGGTCGGTGCTGAACGCCCGGCTGCGCACGTCGACCACCGCCGCCATCCGGCTGACCGCGCCGTTCGACCTGGCCGCGAGGTCCACCATGGTCGGCAGCAGCCCGGGCGGCAGGTTGTCGACCACGAACCAGCCCAGGTCCTCGAGCGATTTGGCCGCCGTCGACCGCCCCGCCCCGGACAGGCCGGTGATGACGACGATGTCCGCCGGGTCGTCAGCCGCTCTCATCGTTCTCCCCTACGTGGTTGGCGCCCAGAGCCGCTGAGATGGTGGCGGCCAGCCGGGTTCCGATGCCCGGTACCGCCGCGATCTCCTCGATGCTCGCCGCGCGGAGCTTGCGCACCGAGCCGAACTGCTTGAGCAGCGCCTTGCGGCGCGCCGGGCCGAGCCCGGGCACGTCGTCCAGGGCGCTGGTGGTGGCGGCCTTGCCGCGCTTAGCCCGGTGGTAGGCGATCGCGAACCTGTGCGCCTCGTCCCGCACCCGCTGCAGCAGGTACAGCCCCTCGCTGCTGCGCGGCAGGATGACCGGGTACTCCTCGCCGGGAATCCAGACCTCCTCCAGCCGCTTGGCCAGGCCGCACACGGCCACGTCGTCGATGCCGAGCTCGACCAGGGCACGCGCCGCCGCCTCGGCCTGCAGCGGGCCGCCGTCGACGACGACCAGGTTGGGCGGGTACGAGAACTTCTTCTGGGCCGTCACATCGACCCGTTCGGCCCCATCGTCTGTGTCCTCGCCGGCCTCGGGGTCGCCGAGCGTGTCCAGCTCGCCGGTCTTCTCCCGCTCGGCCAGGTAGCGGCGGAACCTCCGGGTGATCACCTCGTGGATCGAGGAGATGTCGTCGGTGCCGTCGTGGCCCTTGATCGCGAACCGGCGGTACTCGCTCTTACGGGCCAGGCCGTCCTCGAACACGACCATCGACGCGACCACGTGGGTGCCCTGGAGGTTCGACACGTCGTAACACTCGATCCGCAGCGGCGCGTCGTCGAGGCCGAGGGCCTCCTGGATCTCGTTGAGCGCCTTGCTCCGGGTGGTCAGGTCGCTGGCACGGCGGGTCTTGTGCAGCGCCAGCGACTCGCCCGCGTTCCTGGCCACGGTCTCGAGCAGGGCCCTCTTGTCGCCGCGCCGCGGCACCCGCAGGCTGACCGGACCGCCGCGGCGCTCGGCCAGCCACTGGCTCATGGTGTCCGGGTCCGGCGGCAGCTCGGGCACCAGGACCTCGCGCGGGATGCCGGCGTTGATCGCCTCGGCCCCCGCCGGGCTGTCCGCGTAGACCTGGCCGAGGAACTGCTCCACCAGGCCGGCCGGCGTCACTTCCTCGATCTTGTCCAGGACCCACCCGCGCTGGCCGCGGACCCGGCCGCCGCGCACGTAGAACACCTGGACGGCCGCCTCGAGCTGATCCTCGGCCAGCGCGATGACATCGCAGTCGGTGCCGTCGCCCAGCACCACCGCCTGCTTCTCGATCGCGCGTTCCAGCGCCCGCAGGTCGTCGCGGAGCCGCGCGGCGCGCTCGAATTCCTCCTCGCGCGCGGCCTGCTTCATCTCGGCCTCGAGGCGGCTGGCGAACCGGCTGGTCTGCCCGGCCATGAAGTCGCAGAAGTCCTCGGCCAGCCGGCGGTGCTCGTCGGCGCTGACCCGCTTGACGCACGGCGCGGAGCACTTGCCGATGTAACCGAGCAGGCAGGGGCGGCCGATCTGCCCGGACCGCTTGAACACCCCGGCCGAGCAGGTGCGCACCGGGAACACCCGGAGCAGCGTGTCCACCGTGTCGCGGATGGCCCAGGCGTGGCTGTACGGGCCGAAGTACCTGGTGCCCTTCCGCTTGGCCCCGCGCATGACCATGACCCGGGGGTACTCATCGCTCATGGTGACGGCCAGGTACGGGTAGCTCTTGTCGTCCCGGTACTTGATGTTGAACCTGGGGTCGAACTCCTTGATCCAGGAGTATTCGAGCTGCAGGGCCTCGACCTCGGTGCCGACCACGGTCCACTCGACGCCGGCCGCGGTCTGCAGCATCATCTGGGTGCGCGGGTGCAGGCCGGCGAAGTCGGCGAAGTACTGATTCAGCCGCTGGCGCAGCGACTTCGCCTTCCCGACGTAGATCACCCGGCCGCGCTGGTCGCGGAATCTGTAAACCCCTGGGGATTCGGGAATCTCGCCCGGCGCCGGCCGGAAGGCAACGGTTCCGTACGGATCAGCCACGAGGCAACTTTACGCTCCCCCGGGTCTAACGGAGCCGCACCACGGCCGGCCACGATGGCCTTCGTGGGTACCTTCTTCGCCGCGACCGGGCGGCTGACCGTCCGCTTCCGCTGGGCCATCGTGCTGGCCTGGGCGGCGGGCGCGGCCGCGGCCATGGCGCTGCTGCCGTCACTGTCCAGCGTGACGCAGAGCGACAACACCTCGTTCCTGCCGGCCAGCGCGCCCAGCGAGCGGGCGGCCCAGCTGGCCTCGCCGCTGCAGGGGGCGGCGCTGACCGCGGTCACGGTGGTCGCCGCCCGGTCCAGCGGGGCACTGACCGGCCCGGACGAGGCCTTCGTAGACCGGCTCAAGGGCTCGCTGGCCCGGATCCCCCGTGTCGTCTCGGTGCGGGACGCCGGGCAGTCGGCCGACGGGCAGGCCGAGCAGCTCACGGTGCTGGCCGCGCTGGCCCAGTCCGGCGGATTGGCCACCTCGCAGCAGGCCACCCTGGTCGGGCGGGTGCGCGACGCGATACGCACGGCCGCGCCCCCGTCCGGGTTCTCGGTGCACACCGCGGGCACGGTCGCCACCCGGACCGACACCAACGCCACCTCGGCCAAGACCGGCGGCCAGGTCCAGTGGTTCTCCATCGCCTTCGTGATCGCGCTGCTCGTGGCGGTGTTCAGGTCCGCGCTGGCGCCGCTGATCGCGGTGCTGCCCGCGGTGGTGGTGGTGCTGGTGGCCGAGCGGCTCACCGCCGAGGCCGCGGTGCACGGCCTGGGCGTGTCCCAGATCGCCTCGCTGCTGCTGATCGTGCTGGTGCTCGGGGCGGGCACGGACTACGCGCTGTTCCTGATGTTCCGGGTACGGGAGGAGATGCGGGCGGGATTCGGCTGCCACGAGGCGATCGTGCTCTCCGTCGCGCGGGTCGGCGAGACGATCACGTTCTCCGCATGTGTCCTCATCGCCGCGCTGCTGTCGCTGGCCACGGCCAGCTTCAGCCTCTACTCCGGGCTGGCGGTGCCGCTGGCCATCGCCATCGGGCTGATGCTCGTGGCCGGGCTCACCCTGCTGCCCGCGCTGCTCGCGATCTGCGGCCCGGTGGCCTTCTGGCCCTCTTCGGTCCGGCCGGGGGCCGGACGGCCCGGGTGGTGGGGGCCAACCTGCTCGCGGATCGTGCGGCGGCCGGTGCTCACCCTGGTCATCGGCCTGGTCGTGTTCGGCGCGCTCGCGGTGGCGTCGGTGGGCTACCTGGCCGCGGGGTTCGGCGGCGCGTCAACCGGTCCGGCGGGCAGCGATTCCGCCGCCGGCAATAGCCTGCTCAGCAGGCACTTCCCGCAGACGGCGGCCAACCCGACCGTCATCGTGCTGCGCCTGCGCCAGCCCGCCTGGGCCGCCACGCGCGCGGTGGCCGCCGCGGAGCGGCAGCTGGCCGCCGATCCCGTGTTCACCTCGGTGACCGGACCCCTGAACGCCAACGGGACGGCGCTGACCGCAGCCCAGTACACCGCGCTGTATGCCGCTTACGGGCCGCCGCGGGACACCCAGGGCCCAGCCGCGACCCGGGTCCCCCCGGCCAGGCTGGCCGCGTATCAGTCCTACCGGGCCAGCGGCTCCTACGTCAGCGCGGACGGCCGCACGATCTCGTTCGCCACCACGCTCGCGGCGGGAAACGCGACCACCACCGCGGCCGCAGAGGCGGTGCCCGCCGTCCGGGCCGCCGCCGCCCGCGCGGCCCAGGCGGCCGGCGCCGAGGCCGTCGGGGTGACCGGGCAGGCGGCGTTCACCTACGACGTCGCCCAGCTGTCCAACGGCGACCTGTGGACGGTCATCCCGATCGCCATCGCGGTCATCGCGGTGCTGCTCGCGCTGGTGCTGCGGTCGCTGATCGCGCCGCTGTACCTGATCGCCTCCGTGGTGCTCTCCTACTTCGCCGCCCTCGGCCTGACCGTGCTGGTGTTCGTCAACGTCGCGGGCCAGCCCGGGCTGACGTTCATCCTGCCGTTCCTGCTGTTCGTGTTCCTGCTGGCGCTGGGCGAGGACTACAACATCCTGGTCATGACGCGGATCAGGGAAGAAGCCCGGCAGCTCCCGCTGCGCGAGGCCGTGGGCCGGGCGCTAACCGTCACCGGGACCACGGTGACCTCGGCCGGGCTGGTGCTGGCCGGGACGTTCGGGGTGCTGGCCATCGTGGGGTCCGGCAGCGCCGGGGCGCAGAACGTCCGGACGATCGTGAACGTCGGCGTGGGCCTCGCGCTTGGCGTGCTCATGGACACGTTCCTGGTCAGGACGCTGCTGGTGCCGTCGGCGGTGGTGCTGATCGGGCGGTGGAACTGGTGGCCGTCCGCGCTGTACCGGGTGCGGCCGGCCGCCACCCCAGCCGCCCCGGCCGCCCCGGCCGCCCCGGCCGCCCCGCCGGACGGCGAGCCTGGCGCCAGCTTTACATCAGTCGAGTTATTACTTAAGCTGCGGACTGAGGGCCGCTAGAGCCGCGAGGGGTCACGGGGCCGGGCTCTCGCCGAGCCCACGAGGGGACACGCATGAGCGCGCCGCACATCGCCGCCGAGCGCCTGGGCGCCGACTACTTCCAGGACCCGTACTCCGTGCACGCCCGGCTGCGAGCGCGGCGCCCGGTCACGCCGGTGATCATGCCGGGCGGGGCGGCCGTGTGGCTGATCACCGGGTACGCCGAGGCACGGGCCGCGCTGGCCGACCCGCGGATGAGCAAGCGCATGCCCGGCTGGCACCCGGAGCCAGGCTCCGTCATCGCCACGATGGACCTGCACATGCTCAACAGCGATCCGCCGGACCACGGCCGGCTCCGCAGGCTGGTGAACAAGGCCTTCACCGTGCGCCAGGTCGAGCGGCTCAGGCCGCGGATCACCGCGATCACCACGGGGCTGCTCGACGACATGGCGGATCAAGGGGTCCAAGGGGCGCAAAAGGGCCAAGGGGTCCAGCCCGAGGTGGATCTGCTCGCGTCGTTCGCGTTCCCGCTGCCGATCACCGTGATCTGCGAGCTGCTCGGCGTGCCGCCCGCCGACCGGGACGACTTCCGCGCCTGGTCCGCCACTATCGTGTCCGATACCCCCTCGCCCGACGTGTTCCAGGCGCACGCCACCGCGATGGCCCGCTACTTCATGGCGCTGCTGGCGGCCAAGCGGCAGCAGCCCGGCGACGACCTGCTGTCGGCGTTGCTCGCGGCCCGGGACGACGAGGACAAGCTCAGCGAGAACGAGCTGGTGTCGATGGCGTTCCTGCTCCTGGTGGCCGGGCACGAGACCACGGTCAACCTGATCGCCAGCGGCGTGCTCGCGCTGCTGCTCAACCCAGCCGAACTCGCCCGGCTGCGCGCCGACCCGGCGCTCATCCCCAGCGCGGTGGAGGAGATGCTGCGGTACGTGAACCCGGTCAGCAACGCGACCTTCCGGTGCGCCACCGAGCCGGTCGAGCTCGGCGGCGTGTCCATCGGCCGGGGCGATCCCGTGCTCGTCTCGCTGAGCGGCGCCAACCGGGACCCGGCGCGGTTCGGCGACCCGGACCAGCTGGACCTGGGCCGGGACAGCTCCGGGCACCTGGCGTTCGGCCACGGCATCCACTACTGCCTGGGCGCGCCGCTGGCCCGGCTGGAGGCCGGGATCGCCGTCTCCGGCCTGCTGGCGAGGTTCGGCTCGATCAGCCTCGCGGTCCCGGCGGCCTCGCTGCGCTGGCGGCCGAGCACGCTCATCCACGGCCTGGAGGCGCTGCCGGTGCGGCTCGCCCCGTGACCGGCCAGGGCTGGAGTCCCTGCCCGTGAATCACCTGTCCGGGGTGAGGACGCGCCCTCGGGGCGCTGGTAGGTCTTTGTCATTATGAAGATGACTCCAGGGCACAAGAGGTCGCGAGCCCGCCAGGATAGCGCCTGGGTCCGGGTTCCCCTGGTCCTTGCCGCCGCGGCGACGGCCGTCACCCTGGCCGGCTGCGGTAGCAGCAAGCCTGCCTACTGCACGGACCGGACCAACCTCGAGAATTCCGTCAAGGGGCTGACCAGCAGCGGGGTCAGCGGCCTGAAAACACAGCTCAAGCAGATCCAGACTGACGCCACCACGCTGGTCAACTCGGCCAAGAGCGACTTCCCGAGCGAAACCAGCGCCATCACGTCCTCGGTCAGCGCACTCAAGAACTCCGTCACGGCGCTGCCGTCGAGTCCGTCGGCCGCGCAGATCGCCACCGCCACCAGGAACGCGGCGAGCGTGGTGAGCTCGGTGAAGAGCTTCGTGGACGCGTCCAACTCGAAGTGCAGCTGATCGTTCGCGTCAGCGTGGCCCGCTAGGGCAGCTGGTGATATACCGGTTCGGTGCGGAGCTTGACTGAGGTCGCGCCCGGGGTGCTGGTCGCGACCAGTTCCTACGCGATGACCACGAGCACGGTGGTAGTCGGCTCCTCCGGGGGCTGCCTGGTCATCGACCCGGCCGTGACAACGGCCGACCTGGCCGGACTGGCCGCCGAGCTGGGCGCGAGGGGGCTGCGGCCCGCGGTCGGCTGGTCGACCCACCCGCACTGGGATCACGTGCTGTGGAGCCGGGAACTCGGGGACGCGCCGAGGTACGCCGCGCCGGCCGCCATCACCAGCGCCGAGGCCGAACGGGACGGCATCCTCGACGGGGCGCGGCAGGCCGTGCCCGATCTGGTCCCGGAGCTGGTCGGGCGGATGAGATCGCTGGACGCCTCCGCCATCCCGTGGGACGGGCCGGAGGCCCGGCTTATCGTGCACGACGGGCATGCGCCCGGTCACGGCGCGGTGTTCCTGCCGGAGAGCGGTGTCCTGATCGCCGGCGACATGTGCTCCGACGTGGAGATACCGCTGCTCGACACCGACGCGGCGGACCCGCTCGGCGACTATCGCACCGGGATGGAGCGGCTGGCGTCCGCACCCGGCGTCCGCCAGGTCGTACCCGGCCACGGGCATATCGGGGACGCAGCCGAGCTCCGCAGGCGACTCGCCCTGGACGCCGCCTACCTAGACGCCGTATCGGCGGGCCGGCCGTACGACGATCCAAGGCTGACGCCGGACAGCCCGGAGTGGATGCGGGCCATGCACGAAGAGCAGGTGCGGTACTTCAAGGGCTAGCGTCCGCTCTCGCGCCCGTTCGGCAGACAATTTATCCCGAACGGGCCGGCTGTTACGCCTCCGCTACCGGCAGCAGCAGCGCCGACGGGTGCGCCGCGTCCAGGCCGATGTCGTACTGCGTCGGCACGAGGTCGGCGGTGGTCGCGTCGATCTGCCCGTTGCCGGGATTGCGCGCGAAGCGCGGGAACGCTCCCCCGGCGACCTGCAGCCTGATCCGGTGCCCGCGGCCGAACCGGTGCGCCGCGCCGACCAGGCTCACCCGGACGGTGCCGGTCAGCGGGTCGGCGTCGGTGAGCCGCACGATGCCGTCGCAGACGTTCAGCGACCGGCCGCGCGGGTCCACGTCGCACAGCCGCACGAACAGGTCGGCGTACGGGTTGTCGCGGGTGAGGAAGATCTCGGCGGCGACCTCGCCGAGGATCTCGACCGGCTCGCCCAGCGGATCGCTGCTGAACACCAGCACGTCCAGCCGGCGTTCGACGGGCCGGTTGTCCCGGCTCCCCGCGTTCATCGCCATGATCGCGCCGCCGGGCGACGGCGTGGGGTCGGCCGGGTCGTAGCGGAAGCTGGCGGCCGGGCCGCCCGCGGCCGGTGCCGCCCCGGCCAGTTCCGCCCCGGCCGGCTCGACGGGACGGAGCGAACCGCCGGGGCCCAGGTACCAGCGCTGCTCGGCGACGCCGGGCGGCGGCCAGCCGCCGATCTCGCGCCACTGCTCCGCGCCTTCGCCGCCGACCCAGATGCGCACCGGGTGATCCGGCGGGGAAGGCGGGCGGCTGCTAGAAGCTGAACGACCCGGGCCGGCGTAGCGGTCGAGCCAGGCCATGCTCTCGTTGATCGCGACGGAGCCCTGGGAGGTGAGGTCCAGGTGGGCCCAGGGGCCGACGAGCAGCCGGACGGGCACGCCCCGGCCGGCGAGCGTGCGGTACTGCTCCAGGGTCTGCTCGATGAACAGGTCCTGCCAGCCGCCCACAAGCAGCACCGGGGCCGTGATCCGCTCCAGCGCGGGACCGCACTGCATGGGGGCCCAGAACGGGTCACTGGCCTGCGGGTGATCCATCCACCCCTCGGACCAGGCCGGCTCGCGGCCGATCACGTCGGCGTACCGGGCCGCGACCGGGAGGCCCTGCAGCACCTGGCGCAGCCTCCGTTCGGCCGTGGTCATGCGCACCATCGCGCGCAGCATCCCGGTGCTCTCCTGGTGCGCGACCAGGTCGCTCCACATGACGTAGTTGTACAGATCGAAGGCGCCGTTGTGGTACGCGGACCGGTAGAAGTCGTGCGGGCCGACGTGCACCACGGCGGCGACCAGTTCCGGCGGCGGGTCCATGGCCAGCGCCCACTGCACGAAGCCGAGGTAGCTGGGGCCGTAGGTGGCCAGCCTGCCCTCGAACCAGCTCTGCTGGCGCAGCCACGCCACGGTGTCCTGCCCGTCGCTGATCTCGTGCCGCATCGGCTCGAAGTCCCCGCCCGACCCGAACGTGCCGCGCACGCTCTGCAGCAGCACGTGATAGCCGCGTTCGGCGAGGATCTGCCCGGTCTGCAGGGCGAACACGCCGGTGCGGCCGTACGGGCAGCGGACCAGTACGGTGGCCGCGGCCGCCACGCTGACCGGGATGTAGTGGGTGGCCAGCAGCACCGTGCCGTCGGACATCGGCACCTCGACGTCGTATTCCACGGCGACCCGGTTCCGCCGCGGCGGCAGCGACCAGCCCCGGGCCGCCGCCCGGCCGATCGCGGCCGCGCCCGGGCTCAGAGGACGGGCCCCGCCCGCCTTAGAGCCGCCGGCCTTGGATCCGCCGTGCTGGCTCGTCAGGCTCCGCGGGCGTGTCATGCTCTGCTGGCGCATCATGCCGTCCTTTCCGCCTCGACGACCCCGGCCGGGAACTCCGGGTTCTCCGGGTGCTCCGGGTCCGGCTGGGCGTAGAGCAGCTCGACCAGCGCGGCGCGGTTGGCGAGGACCTGGCGCTGGTTGACGTAACCCTTGTCGGTGATCTCGCCGGCGTCAAGGCCGGCCGGGCGGGCCAGCACCAGCAGGCGTTCGATCCGGGCCGCCGATCCCGCGGTGGCGTTGTGGCCGGCCAGCGCCCGGGCGAGTTCCGCACGGATGATCTCGTCGGTGACCAGCTCGCCCTCGACCCGCGGCTCCTGGCCCAGCAGTTTGGCCGCCTCGGCCGCGTTCAGCCAGGCCAGCGCGCACACCGACGCGCGGTCCTCGCCCGTGATCACGGCGTCAGCCAGCAGCGGCGCGGCGGAGAGCAGGGCGGTGCGGACCGCGCCGACCCGGACGAACGTGCCGGTGCTGAGCTTGAAGTCCTCCGCGATCCGGCCCCGGAACACCAGGCCGGCCCCCGGGTCGTCCGGATCGGCCAGGCCAACGGCGTCGCCGGTGCGGTAGTAGCCGCTGGTGTCGAACGCGGCCGCGGTCAGGTCCGGCCGCCCGAAGTACCCGGGGGTGACCATCGGGCCCCTCACCCGGATCTCGTACGCGCCCTCGACGGGAACCAGCCTGACCTCGGCTCCCGGCAGCGGCACGCCGATGCAGCGGGCGTCGGCGAAGTCGTAGTGCGCGCTGGTCACCGCCGGAGCGGTTTCCGTCGCCCCCCAGGAGCCGGTGACCGGCACTGGCCGGCCGGCCGTCTGCACCGCGAGGTCCTCCAGCCGCCGGCGCAGGGCGGCCGGCAGCGCCGCCGCGGCGTTGAACATCAGCCGCAGCCGGGAGAAGAAGCGGGCGGCGAACGCGGCGTCGGCTTCCAGGGCCGGCACCAGCTGGGCGTATCCGGCCGGGACGTTGAAGTAGATGGTCGGCGGGACGTCGGCGAGGTTGGCGATGCTCGGCCCGAACATGCCGGGCGCGGGCCGCCCGGCGTCGACGTAGAGCGTGCCGCCGGCGGTGAGCGTCATGTTCACGTTGTGGTTGCCGCCGAAGGTGTGGCTCCACGGCAGCCAGTCGACGATCACCGGCCGCTCGGTGCGCAGGAACGGCCAGGCCTGCCGGATCATCTGCTGGTTGGCGGCGAGCATCCGGTGGGTGTTGAGCACCCCCTTCGGCGTGCCGGTGGAGCCGGAGGTGAACAGGATCTTCGCGATCGAGTCGCCGGTCACGGCGGCGCGGGCGGCGGCGACGCCGGGGCCCGGCATGGTGGCCATGAGGTCGGCGAGCCGTTCGGCTCCCGGCCGGGAGCCGGTCCGCACGATGGCGGGCACCGGGCTGACCGCGTCCAGCGCCGCCGCGAACCGCTCCGCGTCGTCGGCGAAGACCGCGCCCGGCCGGATCATCGCGGTGATCGCGCGGATCCTGGCGTGGTCGTGGCTCTGCAGCGAGTAGGCCACGCTGACCGGCGCCACCGGGACGCCGGCGGTCATCGCTCCCAGGGTGACCAGCAGGTGATCCACGCTGTTGCCGGACAGCACCAGCAACGGCCGGCCGGGACCGAGCCCGCGATCAAGCAGCCCCTGGCCGATGGCGTCCGCGGCGGCCGCCGCCTCGCCGTAGCCGCAGGTCCGCCAGCCGCCACCGGGGGCACGCTCGGCCACCATCGGATGGCCGGGGTCGGCCGCGGCCCAGGCCCGCACGCTGTGCATGACCGTCACCGGGTAGCCGGCCAGCGGCTCGGCCGAGCGGATGACCAGGGCGCCGTCCTCGTCCGTGGCCGCGGTGACGCGCGGCACCGCGAACAGCGGCTCCGGGATGCCGGCTTCCATGACCACGTTCCGGCCCCTTCCACACCAGCCCGGCCCGCCGGATATTCGACAAGAACGTTAATACCCGGCATCTCTTTGTAGCGCTTACCGGCGGGCGGACGCAACCCCGCGAAATGGGATCAGGCCGGGCCGTCCCCGTCGCGGGCACCGGCCGCGGCGTGGTCCGCGGTCGCGGCGTAGCTGGCCTCCGTCCCGGCGTCGGTCCCCGCGGCGTGGCTGGCCTCCGTCCCGGCGTCGGTCCCCGCGGCGTCCGGTGTCGCTGGGGCTGGCATCGTCCCGGCCATCGTCGCTGGGACGGGCGGCGGGGTGAAGAGCATCCACGCGCACGAGACGATCAGCGCGACGATGAACGCGCAGTAGATCCAGAACGCGGGGGTGAGGCCGGCGCTGATCGTGAGCCCGAGCTGCCGGGCCGTCGCGGGCGGGACACCGAACTGGGCCGACCCGTGAGCCTCGCCGACCTGGACAAGCGCCGAGATGGCCTGGGCCGCCATCGGGATCGTGGCCCCGGCCAGCAGTACCGCCCCGTGCCGGGCCGGGCGCCACAGCGCGGCCACGATGACGACCGCCGCGAACGCGATCATCACGACCACGTCCCCGGTGATCACCAGGGCGGGGTTGGAGAAGGCGTTGCCCGCGGTCAGCGTCTGCACCTGCCCGGCCGCCGTACGCAGCGTGAAGCTGTCCCACGACGGGGCGAACGCGGCGGCCGCCCCGAGGCCAGCCAGTATGACCAGCACCATGGGACCGACCGCGGATCCGCGCGGCCGCGCGAGCGCGTCTGGCTGGGTGGCGGGGGCGGCGCGGGACCCTGACCCGAGGCGGGGCAGGAACGCGACCACCGTGCCCGCCGCGCAGGCGACCCAGCCGATGAGGGAGAGCACCAGGCCCGCGCCGCCGCCGGCGTTCCCCGCCGCTGAGATGGCCGTGCCGGCGTCGGCGAGGAACAGGCCGAACGTGACCGCGGTCAACCCCAGGCTGAGCAGCGCGCCGATCCGCAGGCGGGCGCCACCAAGCAGGATGAGCACGGCGCTCGCGGTCCAGGTGGCCAGGTAGATGGCGTGCGGGATGACCTGGTCGGGCTGCTGGGCGAGGCTGGCCCTGCCGATGTAGGCAGGGAAGAGCCCGGCGATCCCCAAGATGACGCCCGCGCCGAGCAGCGCCGCCGCCATGATCCGGCTGGCCTTCCCGCTGAGCGCCGCGTCGGCCGGAGGGGTGTTCCGGCCCACCGGTACGATCGTGTCCGGTGCCTCAATGGTCACGAACCTGGTCCACGCGGCCGTCCAGCCCTCAGGGGTCTCCGGCCATCGCTCGAGCGGCCGCGACCTCGGCCCGCCGACGGTCCATACGCCGTAGAAGCCCGCTCCGCGCCCGATCTCGTAGGTGGCTCCGCGGTACGTAATGGTCACGTTGTCAAACACGATCCCAGCCTTCCTTAGGTCCTGCCCAGCTGTCCCGCCCTGCTTGTCCTGTCCGAACCTAACCGAAACGTCTGCAGGCCGGCTGGGCGCTCTCTCCAGCCTTCCTGACACTTTGATCCGAGCCGGGCGATTCCTTTTCCCGCGGCCGGCGGTCTGCACGGGGTAGGACCAGCCGTGAAGGAGGCCGGGAATGCCGCAACAGGCACGGACCGTACCAGGCCGGGAGGAGTTCGCGCGCAGCACCGAGCCGTTCCGGCGGGAGCTGCTGGCGCACTGCTACCGGATGCTCGGCTCGCTGGACGAGGCCGAAGACCTGGTCCAGGAGACCTTCCTGCGGGCCTGGCGGTCACACGCCGGGTTCGAGGGCCGCTCGTCGCTGCGGGTGTGGCTGTACCGGATCGCGACCAATACCTGCCTGACCGCGCTGGAACAGCGGGCCCGCCGCGCGTTGCCCTCCGGCCTCGGCGCGCCCAGCGACGACCCGGCCGGAGCGCCCGTGGTGGCCGGGCCTGAGGTCAGCTGGCTCGGCCCGATCCCGGACGCGCTGGTCACCGGGCCGGCCGAGGATCCCGCGGCCATCGCGGTCGCGCGCGAGAGCCTGCGCCTGGGCCTGATCGCCTGCCTGCAGTACCTGCCCGCCCGGCAGCGGGCGGTCCTCATCCTGCGCGACGTGCTTGCCTTCCCGGCCGCCGAGGTCGCCGCCATGCTCGGCACGAGCACCGTGGCGGTCAAGAGCACGCTGCAGCGGGCCAGGGCGCGGCTGGAACAGGTGGCGCCTTCTCCCGAGGACGTCAGCGAGCCCGCCGAACCCGAGGCCCGGGCCCTGCTGGAGGCGTACATCTCGGCCTTCCAGAACGCCGACCCGGCCGCACTGGAGCGGGTGCTGCGCAAGGACGCCGCGCTGGAGCCGGTCGGCGCGCTGACCTGGTTCTCCGGCCGCGACACCTGCATGCGCTACGTCAGGCAGTTCTTCGGCGCCCCGGGCGACTGGCTGATGGCGGCCACGGCCGCCAACGGGCAGCCCGCCGCGGCGGCGTACCTGCGCGGGCCCGACGGGGTGCACCGCGCGTTCGGCCTGGCCGTGCTGACCGTGACCGGGACCGGCATCGCCCGCATCGTGGTGTTCGGCGATCCCGGGCTCGTCACCAGGTTCGGTTTCCCGGCTGTTCAGTGATGGGAGAGGAACACGGCGATAACTTGAGGTCATGGAGATCCTCGTACTCGGCGGGACGGCGTGGCTGGGCCGGGAGGTGGCCCGGCAGGCGGTCGGCCGCGGGCACTCCGTGACCTGCCTGGCCCGCGGCGAGAGCGGACCGGTCGCCGACGGGGCGGTCCTGGTGGCCGCGGACCGGCGCCGGGACGACGGCTACGACGCGATGCGCGGCCGCGACTGGGATGCGGTGGTCGAGGTTTCCTGGCAGCCGGGCATGGTCCGCGGCGCCCTGGCCGCCCTGGGCGGCCAGGCGGCGCACTGGACGTACGTCTCCTCGGGCAGCGTCTACGCGTCGCACGCGGTCATCGGCGCAGACGAATCGAGCCCGACGCTCGCTCCGCACGACGGCGACGAAGCGGACATCGAGCGCTACGGCGAGGCGAAGGTGGCGTGCGAGCAGGCGACGGCCGCCGCGGTCGGCGGCCGTCAGCTGATCGCGCGCGCCGGGCTGATCGGCGGCCCCGGCGACCACAGCGGACGATCCGGCTACTGGGTGGCGCGGGCCGCGCGGGACCCCGGGGGCCCGATGCTCGTGCCCGCCACTCCGGCCATGCCGACGCAGGTGGTGGACGCTCGCGACCTGGCCGCCTGGCTACTGGACTGCGCCCGGGACGGGATCACGGGAACCTACGATACGGTCGGCCCGGTCGTCCCGTTCGGCCGCTGGATCGAGCAGGCCCGGGCGCTCGGCGGGCACACCGGGCCGGTTGTCGAGGCGGACCCGGCCTGGCTGCTCGGCCAGGGCGTGGCCGAGTACATGGGCCCGGAGTCGCTGCCGATGTGGGTCGCCGAGCCCGGCTGGGAGGGCTTTTCCGCGCGCAGCGGCCAGGCCGCGGCGGCCGCCGGGCTGCGACACCGGCCCCGGTCCGAACTCCAGGCCGACGTGCTGGCCTGGGAGCGGGAACAGGGCCTTGACCGGCCACGGCGGGCGGGCCTGAGCGCGGATCGCGAGCGCGAGCTGCTCGCGGCGCTCGTACGTCCTGAACCCGGCTAGGTCGTCAGCATATGTTGACGCCGATCCGAACGTCAGCATATGCTGACACGCATGGAACCAGTAGTACTTGAAATCGCCGAGGGCGCCGCGAGCAGCGACCCCGACGTCGGGCTCCGCGCCGTGGCGGCGCTGCGTGCCCTGGCCGAACGGCTCGAGGTCCTGCAGGTGCAGACCGCGCGCGAGCTCGGGTGGTCCTGGCAGGACATCGCGGAACGCCTGGGCGTGACCAAGCAGACCGTACACCGCAAGTACGGCCGGCGCCTCGGGAGGCGATGATGTTCGAGCGCTTCACCTCCGAAGCTCGTACCCTCGTCATGCTGGCTAGCGAGCACGCCCGCCGTCTGGGACACCGCTACGTGGGCGGCGAGCATATCCTGCTCGCCGCGGTCAGCACCGGCCAGCCGGCCAGCGCGGTCCTGCGCGCGCACGGCGTTATGCCGGAACTCGTCGAGGAGGAGATCGTCCGCCGGGTCGGGCTGGGTGCGGGGCCGGCCTGTTCGGCGGCCTGGACAAGGACGCGCTGGCCACGATCGGGATCGACCTGGACGCGGTGCGAGCCAGGATCGAAGCCTCGTTCGGGCCGCAGGCACTCGCCCGCGCCGCCCAGGCGGCGCACCGGGACCCGCGCAGGCGGCCGGGCCCGCGGCCGCCCGGGCTGGTGCGCCGGTGGCGCCGTCGCCGCCGGGCCCGGCGGGCCATGATCTCCGTGCCCGCGCCGGGTCCCCGGCCGCCCGAGGCGACCGGACGGTACTGCGCGCCGGGTCCGCGGCCCAGCGGGCACATCCCGTTCACCCCGGCCGCCAAGAAGATCCTCGAGCTCACCCTGCGCGAGGCGGTCGCCAGGCACGACCCGCAGATCGGGGTCGAGCACATCGCGCTCGCGCTCACCACGATCAAGCAGGGCCTCGTGCCGCAGATCCTGTCCGCGGCGGGCGCCCCGGCGGCGGCGCTGCGCGCCGCGATCCTCGACCGGTACCGGCAGGCGAGCTGACCGGTTACCGCGACGGATAGCGGAACAGGCTGGTGAGCAGCCCGACAGCCGCCGTGGTGGCCGGGTGCGCCTCGTCCCGCCACCACACCAGCCGGACCGGGACGGGCGGGGCGTCGCGCAGCGGCCGGAAGGCGATTCCCGGCCGGGGGTACTGCGTCACGGTGGATTCCGGGGTGACGCCTACGTAGCGCCCGGTGGCGATCGCGGTGAGCCAGTCGTCGATGTCGCCGGTGTACTCGATGGCCGGGCGCGCAGCCGGCGGCCATAGGTCCGGGGTGGTCGTGCCGGTGCGCCGGTCGATGACCAGGACGCGCTCGCCGATCTCGGCCAGCCGCAGCGAGCGCCGCGCCGCCCACGGGTCGTCGGCGGCCATGGCGCAGTACCGGCGCTCCAGGCCGACGATGGTGTCACGGAAACGGTGCTGGTCCGGTTCGGTGCGGATGACCGCGATATCGCAGGCGCCTTCGGCCAGGCCGGCCGTTGCCGAGTTGGTCCGGATCAGCTGGAGTTCGATGTCCGGGTGCTCCGCGGCCCAGCGGCGCTGGAACGGCGTGGTGTGCCGCCCCATGGCCGACCAGGCGTAGCCGATACGCAGCCGGGCCGGGCCCGCGGCCGCCTCGCGCACCACGTCGTCGGCCGCGGCCAGCGCCCGCCTCGCGTGCGCCAGCACCCGGCTGCCCGCTGCGGTGAGGGTGACTTCCCTGGTGGTGCGGCGCAGCAGCCGGACGCCGAGCGCCGATTCGAGCGACGCCAGCGTGCGTGACGCCGCCGCCTGGGAGATGCCCAGGTCGATCGCTGCGTCGGTGAAGCTGCCCGCCTCCGCGATGGCGACCAGGCAGCGCAGCTGACGCAGCTCGATATTCATAACCAGATCGTATAGATGTTCTCCTTCATGCATTTTACGCAATCGGATGCAAGGCGCACGCTAGCCGTATGCCTACTACGTACGAGGTTCAGGTCAGCCACGATGCGCGTCCGCCCGCCGGTGGCGGGGCGGCCCTGCGGGCGCCCGCCGGGGACGGCGCCGCCCGGCACGGATCTCGCCCGTGGGCGGGGCCGGCCCTGATGTTCGGCGGTGCCCTGTCCAACCAACTGGGCGCGGCGACCGGGGCACTGGCGTTCGGCGTGATCGGCCCGGCCGGCGTCGTCGCGATCCGCCAGTGGATCGCCGGGATCGTGCTGCTGGCCGCCGGGCGGCCCCGGTGGCGCTCGTTCACCGGGGCGCAGTGGCGCCCGGTGCTGCTGCTCGCGGCGGCCTACGGCACCATGAACCTGTCCCTCTACACCGCGATCGGCCGGCTCGGCCTCGGCCTGGCGGTGACGCTGGAGTTCCTCGGCCCGCTCGCGGTCGCCCTGGCCACCTCGCGCCGCCGGGCGGACCTCGTGTGCGCGCTGGTGGCCGGCGCGGGCGTGGTCGCGCTGACGCGCCCGCGGCCGGCCACCGACTATCTCGGCATCGGCCTGGGCCTACTGGCCGCCGCCTGCTGGGCCAGCTATATCCTGCTCAACCGGGAGATCGGGCGGCGCCTGCCCGGCGCCGAGGGTTCGGCGGCGGCCGCGGTGCTGTCCGCGCTGGTCTTCGTGCCGGCCGGGATCATGGTGCTGCTCCGGCACCCGCCGACGCTGTTCGCGCTCGCGTGCGCGGCCACCGCGGGGATCTTGTCCTCGGCCGTCCCGCTCCTGGCCGACCTGCTGGCGCTGCGTCGCGTTCCAGCCGGCTATTTCGGCATCTTCATGAGCGTCAACCCGGTGCTGGCCGCGCTCATCGGCCTGGTGATCCTGCACCAGTCGCTGCCGTGGGAGGCGTGGCTGAGCATCGCCGCCATCGTCGCCGCCAACGCGGCCGCCGCCGCGATCCGCCTGCACGGTGAGGATCACGGCCGCGCCGATGATGGCCGCGCCGACGATCCCGGTCGTGCTCAGCCGCTCGCCGAGCAGCAGGGCCGCCAGGATGGCGCCGGTCAGCGGTTCGAGCAGGGCCAGCCGGGCGGCCGTGCTCGCGGCGACGGTGCGCAGGCCACGGAAGTACAGCGTGTAGGCCACGGCGGTCGGGCCGGTGCCCAGGGCGACCAGCAAGCCGATGGCGGCGAGTCCGGGCCGGAACGTGATGCCGCCCCCCGCTAGCCACGCCAGCGGCATCAGAAGCAGGCCGCCGATGGTGAAGCCGAACCCGGTCATGGTGAGGTCGTCAAGGCCGGCCACCGGCCGCATGCTGATCAGGGTGATCGCGGCGAAGCCCGCCGCGGCGAGCACGGCCATGCCCGCGCTGGCCAGGACCGTGGTCTCGCGGAACCCGGACGGCAGGCCCACGAGCAGCCCGAGGCCGGTCACGGCCAGCCCGGTGGTGAGGACGGCGAGCCGGCCAGCCGGCCGGCCGATCGCCCGCTCCGCGCCGAGCACGATGACCGGGGCGGCGCCGATCGTGATCAGCGTGGCCAGCGGCACCGAGGTCAGCGACACGGCGGCGAAGTAGCAGCTCTGAAAGATCGCGGCTAGCAGCCCGATCACGGTGATCCGGGCCCAGGCCGCCCGGCCGGACGGCCGGGGCCTTCGGGTCCCGGTGAGGTAGCAGACGATCAGCACGCCCCCGGCGGTGAGCCGGCAGGCGGCGACGGCGATCGCGGACAGGCCGGCGACCCGGCCGAGCAGGCTGCCGGTCAGCCCGCCTGTCCCCCACAGCAATCCGGATGTAACCAGGCAGAGCAGGCCCGCAGAGGGCCGGGAAGAAAACGCACGCATCGGGGAATCGCTCCTGCGACGAGAAGGGAAAGGTCGCGGAAGCGGGGCGCACCGAAGTCATCCAGGCGGCCAGCACGGCAGTGCTCGCCGGGGTATGAGAAACGCGTCAATTCAGCTGGGCCTACGCTCAGCTGGCCCTGTGCTCGGCTGACATGGCTCGAAGCACCGGGCCCGACGCGCGCGGACGAACGCCCCGCTAGGAGCGGGTCGGCGGGGTGATGGGGAAGCACCGGTGCACGAGGAGCATGCTATCCGTCGCGAGCCGGGGACGCGAACCGGTATCCGCATCGAAGTAGCCCTGGCCGGGCGGGATACTGGCCGGGGTCGGCGTAGGATCGCGCTGAGATGCTGCTGACGTTCGGGCACGGGACGGCTACGGCCGAGCGGATGACGGAACTGCTCCGGGGCGCCGGCGTGGCCGTGCTGGTCGACGTCAGGACGGCCCCGGGCAGCCGCCGGCATCCGCACGTGGCGCGCGCCGAGCTGGAACGCTGGCTGCCTGAGGCCGGCATCTCCTACCGCTGGGACAAGCGGCTCGGCGGTTTCCGGAAGGCCGCGCCGGACTCACCCGACACCGCCTGGCGCGAGGACATGTTCCGCGGCTACGCCGCCCACATGCGCACCGAGGGATTCCAGGCCGCGATGGACGAGGTACTCGCCCAGGCCGACGTCGACAGCACCGCGGTGATGTGCGCGGAGAGCCTGTGGTGGCGGTGCCACCGGCGGCTGATTGCCGACTTCGCCGTGGCCTCCCGGGGCGTGCCGGTCCGGCATCTGCTGCACGACGGGCGGATCGAGGAACACCGTCTGTCCGCCGGCCTGCGGCGGCGCGACGACGGCCTGCTCGTCTACGACGCGGGCCAGGCCAGCCTGCTGTGACGGCCCTGCCGTAACGGCGGGGTCAGCCCAGGTAGCGGTCGAAACCGCTGGTCTGCCACGTCGCCCCGGTCGCGGTGATGGCGTACGCCTCGTAGCCGTCCAGGCCCTCCACCCAGGCGCGGGCCGCAGCTCCCATCGCGAACGCCGCCGTGGCGTAGGCGTCCGTCTCGGCTAGCCTCGTGCCGACCACGGTGATGCTGGCCAGGCCGGCGGGCGGCCGCCCGGTGTACGGGTCGATGATGTGCTCCCGGCGCTCGGCGACGCCGGACGTGGCCACGGCGAAATCCCGGCCGGTCACCACCAGCGCCAGCCGGCCGGGGTGCAGCGGGTCGGCGATCCCGATCCGCCACATCCGGTCACCGCTGCACTGGACGTCACCGCCGCCGTTGACGCTGTGCCCGGCCGGGCCCGCCGCGGTGAGGATCCCCGCGGCCCGCTCCACGGCCCATCCCTTGACGTACCCGGAGGGATCGAACCTGCCGCCCGGGGTGGTGGTGAAGTACCCGCGGCTGCGCGTGCTGACGGCGGCGCACGCCTCGAGCACCTCGGCGAGCTCGGGCACGCACTGCTCTAGCGGTACCTCCCCGCGGCCGAACCGGCTGACGTCGCTGTCGTCCCGGTACGGCGAGAAGGTGGCGTCCACCCAGTGCAGCCAGCGGACCGCCCGGCCGAGGGGGCCGTCGCCGCGCGGCTCCCCGGCCCGCGCAGGCACGTCGAAGGAGACGACCGTGCCCATCACGTGCTCGGCGTGCCTGCGGCGATCCGCGCCCATTCGGCCTCAGGAGCGCTTGTCGAGCGCGCTCTGCAGCGACTGGACGTAGCCCGCGCTGGTGTAGGTGGCGCCGGACACCGCGTCGATCTTGCCGTTCTGCGCGGCTAGCGTCTCGCTGATCAGCTTGGGGAAGGCGAACTTGCCGATCTGGACGTCGTTCAGGGTGTTGGTCGGCTGCATGAGCACCGCGACCTTGACGATCTTGCCGTTCCGCTTGATCAGCTGGATCTGGACCGGGCCGTACGAGGTGCTGGCCACCTTCCCGTTGACAGCGGTCTCGCCCGCCGGCAAGTTCTTGGCTATCGACCCCTGCGGGAACGCCCCGGGGACGACTTCGGTCTGTCCGCCGCCCGAGGACGACGGCGAAGTCGAGGACGAGGAGGTCGAGGTACCGCCCGTGCCGCCGGTCGTGGCCGCCACCGGGGCGGACGGCACGTGCGACTTGAACGACAGCAGGGCCACGAGACCGGCGATGGTGCCGGTGACGGCCAGGATCACCCGGCGCATAACGTGGTTCCCCCCTCAGAACTCGAACGACTCGAAGTGGATGCGCCGCCGCGGTACCCCGGCGGCACGCAGCGCGCGGACGGCGGCGGAGGTCATGCCGGCCGGCCCGCAGACGTACGCTTCCTGCTGGTCCAGGCCGGGCACCAGGGACTGCAGCACCCGCGGCGACAGCGGGTCTGAGCGGATCTGGGCCCGCGACCCGACCAGGTAGTGCACGGTCGCGCCGCGCGCGGCCGCGATCGCGTCGAGTTCCTCGCGGAACACGAGGTCCCGCTCGCTGCTGGCCCGGTAGATCAGGGTGACGTGGCCGGGGAGCGTGGCGAAGATGGCCCGCAGCGGGGTGATGCCGACGCCGCCGGCCAGCAGCACCACGCCACGATCGGAATCGGCGGGAGTAAACGCCCCGTAGGGTCCCTCGGCGAAGATCCGGGTGCCGGGCTGCAGCTGCGCGAGCGCCTGGCTGTGGTCGCCCATGTTCTTGACGGTGATCCGCAGTACGTCGGCTCCTGGCGCGGCGGAGAGCGAGAACGGGTGCGAGGACCACCACAGGGACCGCGTCAGGAACCGCCAGCGGAAGAACTGCCCGGGTTCGGCGTCGAGCTCCTCGAACCGCCTGCCGCCGATGTAGACCGAGATGACCCCGGGCCCCTCCGCCTTCACCCCGAGGACCTCGAAGCGGTGCTTGCGGTAGGACAGCAGCGGGACGGCGAACCGGTACCACAGCAGCAGGACGAGCACCGTGAGGTACATCGCGGACCACCAGAACCGCGCGGCCAGGTTGCCGACGAAGGCCGCGCCGTCGGCGAGCTGGTGGCTGAACGCCAGCGCGATCGCCAGGTAGGTGTACAGGTGCAGGAAGTACCACGTCTCGTAGCGCACCCGGCGGCGGGCGGCGTGCATCGAGACGATCCCGATGCCGAGCAGGAGGAACCCGGCCACGGTGGCCATCAGCACGTCGGGGTACTGGGTGAGCAGCGTCGCGCTCTCGCTCACCACGTTGGCGTGCGCGGTGACCGCGTAACCCCACACGATGAACAGGCCGTGGGCGACCACCAGGCTGACGATGTAACGACCGCCCATGGCGTGCCAGCTGGCCAGCTTGTCGGTGCCCAGGCCGCGCTCCAGTGGCGGCAGCCGCGCCATCAGCGCGACCAGGACCACGACGCCGTACCCGCAGAGCAGCCCGAGGACCTCGCCCGCACCGGTCAGCCAGCCGCCGAGCCCGTGGACGCCGGGCGTGCTGTGCCACCACAGGGCGATGACCAGGACCGCGCCGACGATGATGACCGCCAGCACGCCGCGCGCGCCGACCCGGGCCGGGCGGTTCGCCGGGCGGGCGGGCACCGGGCTGGCCGGCGGGCGCTCGAAGGGGCGAGACGGCGCCGGACGGGGCGCCTGACCTCGGTGCGGCCCTGGGGGCGCCTCCGCGCCGGCATGGCGAGCCGGGCCCGATCGCCTGGCAACGCTGGTCACCCGCACCTCCCGTTGCAACGGCCTAGCTGGAATCGTATGCGCAGCGGGCAGGATCGGCCGTCCGGATCCCGCCCGTTGCTCTCCCCCTAGTAATGACTACGCAGCGCGATTTCGCACGGTTCAGCTGGCTCTCGTAAGCGCTTCGTAATCGGGCCTGCCTCGCCCGTATGTCAACTCAAGTTGACAGCAAGCTGACGTCAACGTAGATTGACAGCATGGAGAACGCACCCGCCCTGGCGGCCGCGGCCGATAGCTCAGACCCGCGCACCGGGCTCCGGGCCGTCGCCGCCCTCCGCAGGCTGCTGGAGCACCTCGAGGCGCTCCAGGTCGACAACGCCCGGGAACACGGCTGGTCCTGGCAGGAGATCGCGGAAATCCTCGGCGTGTCCCGGCAGGCGGTCCACAAGAAGCACGCCCGCCGCGCCCGCGCGCACTGACCCCGAGGGGATACCGATGTTCGAGCGATTCACCGACAAGGCCAGGACGGCCGTGATCGCGGCCAGGTCCGAGGCCGCCGAGCGCGGCGACCAGATCCGGCCGGTGTACCTGCTGCACGCGCTGGCGTCCGGCGACGGTGTCGCGGCCCGGGCCCTGGCCGGCCTGGGCGTCGACGCCGTCGCCATCGAGCGCAGGCTGGGCCGCGCCGCACCGCTGCGCCGACCGGCAGGCGGTGACGACGCCGAGGCGCTGGCGAGCATCGGCATCGACCTGGACGAGATCGCGCGCAGGGTCGAGGCGAGCTTCGGCCCCGGCGCGCTCGACCGGTCCCCCGGGCCGGCCCAGGGGACCGGGAGGATCGCGATGACCCGGGAGGCGAAGCAGTCGGTCGAGCTGGCCGCCAGGGAAGCCCGGGCCCTGCGCCACGGCTACGTCGGCACCGAGCACCTGCTGCTCGGCCTGATCGGCGCGGCGCAGCGCAACCCGCGCGGGGACTTCGGCCCGCAGACTCTCAAGGAACTGGGCATCGATCCCGCCCAGGCCCGGCAGCGAGTGCTCGACGAACATCGCCGCGCCTCGACCTGACCCGGCCCGTCGTGTCGATCGCGGCGGTCCGCTACCGGACGTCGACCGGACGCCCGCACGTCGGCTGGACGCCCGCCGTACGCCGTGGAACCGGGCCTTCACGGCGCTAGAACGCACTGGAACCGGGGTTTCATGGCGTTCCAGCTGGGCCCGGCGCACCCCGGACCTTACCGTGTAGATATATCGACCTAACTGTTAAGACAGAACACACTGTCCTTACGAAGAGTATCTATCTGAACACAGAGAGCCATAACCTGTCATAGGGGACATCACGGATAGGATATGGATAAATGCTCAGAGTTAGCGACGATTGGGAGAGAGCACTCCACGCACCCGCCAGTGCCGTCGCCAGACCAGGAGGAGACGTCGTCGTCATCCGCTCCGGCAGCAGCTACGGCGGCAAGCAGGGCATGAGCCTGGCCACCGGCGTGAGCAGCCAGTCCGCGGGCGCCCAGGCGCTGTGCCTGCACGTGGTGACGATCCCGCCCGGGAGCCGGGGCGTGCCGCACGTCCACGAGGGGCATGAGTCCGCCATCTATACCGTCAGCGGCGAGACCGAGGTCTGGCACGGCGAGGGCCTGATGCAGCGCACCGTGGTCCGGGCCGGCGACTTCATGTACGTACCGCCGGGCATCCCGCACCTCCCGGTGAACCGCAGCGACGTCATGACGGTGGCCGTCGTCGCCCGTACCGACCCTCAGGAGCAGGAGAGCGTGGTCACCATGAGCCTGCCACCGCACCTCGCCGAACTCCACGACTTCCCGGTTGCCACCCCGTAGCCATCCGCCACGCGGCAGCCGCGGCCCTTATGGCCACCTCCCCCTCCCGCGAGCCAAGGGGCCGCGGCGCCGCCCTCAGTCGGCGAACGCCTCCGGCGAGGGGCAGGCGCAGACCAGGTTCCTGTCGCCGTAGGCCTGGTCGATGCGCCGCACCGGCGGCCAGTATTTGGCCCGGCGGTCCACGCCGGCCGGGTAGGCCGCCTGCTCGGCAGCGTACGGATGCTTCCACTCCCCCGCGATGAGCATCTCCGCGGTGTGCGGGGCGTTCTTCAGCGGGTTGTCGTGGGCGTCGTACTCGCCGGAGGCCACCCGGGCGATCTCCGCCCGGATCGCGATCAGCGCGTCGCAGAACCGGTCGAGCTCGGCCAGGCTCTCGCTCTCGGTGGGCTCGATCATCAGCGTGCCGGCCACCGGGAACGACATCGTCGGCGCGTGGAAGCCGTAGTCGATCAGCCGCTTGGCCACGTCGTCCACGGTGATCCCGGTTTCCCTGGCCAGCGGCCGCAGGTCGATGACGCACTCGTGCGCGACTAGGCCGTTCCGCCCGGTGTACAGCACCGGGTAGTGCGGCGCCAGCCGCCGGGCCACGTAGTTGGCGGACAGCACCGCGACCTGGGTCGCCTGCTTCAGCCCGGCCGCGCCCATCATCGCGACGTAGGCCCAGGAGATGGGCAAGATACCGGCCGACCCGTAGGGCGCGGCCGCGACCGGGCCCGCGCTGCCGCGGCCGGGCAGGAAGTCCGCCAGGTGCGCACGGGCCGCTACGGGCCCGACGCCGGGGCCACCGCCGCCGTGCGGGATGCAGAACGTCTTGTGCAGGTTCAGGTGGGACACGTCGGCGCCGAAGGCCGGCAGGGTGGCCACCCCGACCAGCGCGTTGAGGTTCGCCCCGTCGATGTACACCTGGCCGCCCGCCGCGTGCACGGCCGCGCAGATGTCGCTGACGTTCTGCTCGTAGACGCCGGCCGTGGACGGGTAAGTGATCATGATCGCCGCGATGTGGCTCTCGTGCGCCTCCAGCTTCGCCTGCAGGTCACCGGCGTCGACGGCGCCGTTGGCGTCGCACTTGACCACCGCGACGCGCAGTCCGGCCAGCACGGCGCTGGCCGCGTTGGTGCCGTGCGCCGACTCCGGGATCAGGCAGACGTCGCGTTCCTGGAGTCCCTGGGAGGCGTGGTAGCCGCGGATGGCGAGCAGGCCGGCCAGCTCGCCCTGTGAGCCGGCGTTCGGCTGCACCGAGACGGCGTCGTAGCCGGTGAGCCGGGCCAGCCGGAGCTCGAGCGACTCGATCAGCTCCAGGTATCCGCCCGCCTGGGAGGCCGGGGCGAACGGGTGCATGCCGGCGAACCCGGGCCAGCTGATGGGCTCCATCTCGGCCGCCGCGTTCAGCTTCATCGTGCACGAGCCGAGCGGGATCATCGACCGGTCGAGGGCGATGTCGAAGTCCGCCAGCCGCCGCAGGTAGCGCAGCATCGCGGTCTCGCTGCGGTGCTCGCTGAACACCGGGTGGGTCAGGTAGGCCGAGGTGCGCCGCAGCGCGTCCGGCAGCGCGCCGTCCGGCTCGGACAGTTCCACGTCCGCGGGGTCTTCCACGAAGCACAGGGCGGCCACGAGAGCGCGCAGCTGGTCATCGGTGGTGGTCTCGTCGCAGCTGATCTGCAGGGCATCGTCCGGCGCCAGGTAGAGGTTGTACCCGGCGACCCTCGCACGTTCCAGGGCGTGCGCCGCCTCGTCGCGTCCGCCCGCGAACACGATCCGGATCGTGTCGAAGAAATCACCCAGGCTCGTTCGGTGCCCGTAGCCGCGCAGCGTCGCGGCCAGCACCGCGGCGCTACGGTGCACGCCCCGTGCGATGGCTGCCAGCCCGTCCGGGCCGTGGTACGCGGCGTACATGGCCGCGGTCACCGCCAGCAGGACCTGCGCCGTGCAGATGTTGCTCGTCGCCTTTTCCCGGCGGATGTGCTGCTCGCGGGCCTGCAGCGCGAGCCGGTAGGCGGGGCGGCCGTCGGCGTCCACCGACACCCCGACCAGCCGGCCGGGCAGCTGGCGCTTCAGCGCGTCGCTGACCGCGATGTAGCCCGCGTGCGGGCCGCCGAACCACAACGGCACGCCGAACCGCTGGGTGGACCCCACCGCGATGTCGGCGCCCGCCTCGCCGGGCGGCCGGAGCAGGGTCAGCGCGAGCAGGTCGGCGGCCACCGCGACCAGCGTCCCCGCCGCGTGCGCCGCCTCGATCAGCGGCGCGGGGTCGCGGATGACCCCGGAGGCGCCGGGGAACTGCAGCAGCACGCCGAACAGGTCACCGCCCTGCCTGGCGATGGCCTCTTGTGTCACCGGCTCGACCACCAGGTGGATGCCGAGTGGTTCGGCCCGGGTGCGGAGCACCGCCAGCGTCTGCGGCAGGCAGTCGGCGTCGGCGAGAAAAACGTGACCCTTGCGGGCGGCACGCCGCGCCAGCGTCATGGCCTCGGCGGCCGCGGTCGCCTCGTCGAGCAGCGACGCGCCGGCCCAGGGCAGCCCGGTCAGGTCGGCCACCATGGTCTGGAAGTTCAGCAGGGCCTCCAGCCGGCCCTGGGAGATCTCCGGCTGGTACGGGGTGTACGCCGTGTACCAGGCCGGGTTCTCCAGCACGTTGCGGCGGATCACGGCCGGGGTGATCGTGTCGTAGTAGCCCAGGCCGATCATCGAGGTGAGCAGCTGGTTCCGTCCGGCCATCCGGCGCAGCTCGGCCAGCGCCCCGGTCTCGGTCAGCGGACCGGGCAGGTGCAGATCGGCCGGGGGTGTCCCGTCCGGCAGGGCGGCGCTGGTGAGCTCGTCGAGCGAGGAATAGCCCAGGCCACTGAGCATGTGCCGCTGCTCGGCTGGTGTCGGGCCGATGTGACGAACGGCGAAGTCTGACATGGAGAGCCTCCCGGGCGAGCACGGTCGCTGGCTCCCCGTCTGTCACGGCGCCCGGACAAGCTGGGCCGCCGCTCCAGAGATGCCTATCCCGCCCGGTTCGTGTGCCTGAGAGGTTCCGGGGATGTTGCCCCTTCGGCGCCCGCGGTTACGCGGAGACTCTCCCGGCCGGTGTCGTCAGCATCTGCGATCTTACCCCGAGCCCGGCCCAGATGGTGGGATGCGCCGCTAACCCGTCTCAGCTCGTGCGACGCAGGCGCCGCTTGGCCAGGTCGTCCTGGAACCCGGCCCCGCCGGATTCCAGGACCAGGCCGTCCTCGGCCCGGACGGCGGGCAGCTCGGCCAGGTCGCCCTCGACCTCGCGCCAGACCTTGCCGAGCGCGATGCCGAACACGCCCTGGCCGCCTTGCAGCAGGTCGACCACCTCGTCGGTGGAGGTGCACTCGTAGACGCTGACCCCGTCGCTCATCAGCGTCACCTGGGCCAGGTCGGCGCTGCCCCGGTCGCGCAGGTGCTGCACCGCGGCCCTGATCTGCTGCAGCGAGATGCCCGTGTCGAGCAGCCGCTTGACCACCTTGAGCACGAGGATGTCACGGAAGCTGTACAGCCGCTGCGAGCCGGACCCGTGGGCGGCGCGGACGCTGGGCTCGACCAGCCCGGTACGCGCCCAGTAGTCGAGCTGGCGGTAGGTGATGCCAGCGGCGGAACAGGCGGTCGGGCCCCGGTACCCGAGCTCATCGGAGTCGGCACCGGGCTGACCGGACGCGCCGGCCTCCTGCGGGGCGCTGGGACCGCCGGAAACGCCGGGAATCTCGCTGTCGTCAAACAGGGTGCCCTGCAAGCGATCGGGCGAGCCGTCGTCACCCCTAGTCACCGCCACGCCCACCTCCACGGGAGCTGACTACCCACGGTACTCGCACCGTAAGCCGCCGCATGCAGTGGCGTCAACGACCGGGCGCGGCGCGTCGCGACATTCCGGGGGCCCCGTGCCATATCAGGGCGCATGACGAGTCCGCAGCCGGTCAGGTAGCCCGGCCGAAGTCCTCGGGCGAGATGGTGTCGAGGAACTCCCGGAACTTCTCGACTTCCGTCTCGTTGTCTTCCGGCTCCTCCGGGATGGCTACGCCCGCCTCGTCCAGGATCTCCTCGCTGGCGAAGATCTGCGCGCCGGTGCGCAGCGCCAGCGCGATCGAGTCGGACGGCCGCGCGCTGACCTCGGCGCCGTTGGAGAAGACCAGGTCCGCGTAGAAGATCCCGTCCCGCAGCGCGGTGATGTTCACCGTGCGGAGCTGGACGTTCAGCACCTCGAGCACGTCACGGAACAGATCGTGCGTCAGCGGGCGAAGGGAAACCATGCCCTGCTGGGCGAAGGCGATCGCCGTTGCCTCGACCGCTCCGATCCAGATGGGCAGGTACCTGTCGCCCTGCGCCTCCTTGAGCAAGACAATGGGGCTGTTCGATGGCATCTCGACCCGGACGCCGATGACCTCCATCTGCCGCACTACAGCTCCGTCCTCACGTGCCTGGGGGAACCTCTGCTGGCCACCACTCCCTTTGCCAAGGTACACCCGTAATCGCCCGGAGGCCGACCGCAGCCCCCCGGCTGCGGGGCCGGCCGCAGTCCGGAGCGGGGCCGGATCCGGCCTGACCCGAGGCTCCTGGGGCCTCGAATTCGAAGACGCGGGCGTGCAGCGGCGCCGAGGCGAGCCCGGCTTCGCCGAGAGCGGATTCGACCAGCGTCGCGTGCAGCCGCAAGGTCAGGTCGGCGATCTGCCAGGCGGTCCTGGCCGCCGCGTCCCGCGCGCCCGGGCCGCGCTGCCGCAGCTGGGGCGCTATCACCTGCTCGACCAGGTTGGCAGCCCGGTCGGCCGCCGCCTTGACCGGGCGCAGGTGCCTGGCCTGCACGCCGTACTGGCGCAGTGCGGCCAGGGCCCGGGCCACCGCCAGCGCGTCCGCGCCGTATTGCCGGCCCACCCGGCGGATCAGCCCGTAGTCCTCGAGCTCGGTCAGCTCGGCCTCGCTGATCTCGGCGGCGTCGAGCAGCTGGCGGCGGGTCATGTCGGCCGGCGACCCGGCCCGCCGGGGACTGGCCGTCGGCTGCTTCGGCCCCGTCGGCAAGGCGTTCCCTGATCACCCGTAGCGGCAGGTAGGAGTCCCGCTGCATGGTCAGGATGTACCGCAGCCGCTCGATGTCGGCCGCGGAGAACCGCCGGTACCCGGAGCGGGACCTGGCCGGCTCGATCAGCCCTTCGGCCTCCAGGAACCGGATCTTGGACGTGCTGATGTCCGGGAATTCCGGCTGGAGCTGAGCGAGCACCTCGCCGATGCCGAACTGACCGCGCGCGGACTGTTCGCTCATGCTCTGCCCCCCGCTCGCCTCATGCGTAGTCCTGGGCGCCCCTGCCGCGGCGGTCGGCGGACGGCGTGAAGGGCCCGGGCCGAGATCCTGGCTGGTCAGGAACAGCAGCCGGAACTTGCCGATCTGCACCTCGTCCCCGCCGGTCAGCTCGGCCTCCTCGATCCGCTCCCGGTTCACGTAGGTCCCGTTGAGGCTGCCCACGTCGCGCACGGTGAACCGGGCGCCCTCCCGGTAGAACTCGGCGTGCCGCCGGGACACGGTCACGTCGTCGAGGAAGATGTCGCTGTCCGGATGGCGGCCGGCGGTGGTCAGCTCGCCGTCGAGCCGGAACCGGCTGCCCGCGTTGGGCCCGCGCATGACCAGCAGCAGGGCGCTGCCGGGCGGCAGCGCGCCGAACGACGCCGAATCGGGGTACAGGTCGTCACCGAGGTCGTCGTCGGTGCGGCCCAGCGAGATCGTCGAGGTGGTCTCGCCCGGGCGCTCCGGGGCGCCCCCGGCGGGGTAGCCGCCGGTCCCGCCGGGAACAGCCGGGAACCCGGCCGGCATCCCGGACCCAGGCGGCACCGGCGCGGTCAGCTGGGTCCCGCAGTACGAGCAGAACCTGGCCCCGTCGGGATTCGGCCGGCCGCACCTGGCGCAGTAGACCCGTGGCATGGCTCCGCTCGGCCTCCCCTGGTCGTACTCATCGTCTTCGAGCGATCCAGCCCACGGTACGCGAGAGGAGGCGGGGCGGTCCATGCGCCACGCGAACAGCCCGCGCCGTCCGCGCCGGCTATTTTCGTCGCGACGCTTCCACCACACCGCCTTCTCACCTCCGCCGTGCACCCGCGCCATGCACTCCTGCCTGCCGGGCCCGTCTCCGGACCCGCCCCGGCGGGCGGTGACCGCCGGGCGAATCGCAATGCGCGCGATTGTCTCACATTCGCGAATTCGCGTGGTTGGCGCCATTCGCATCATCGCGTGAGGGACACAGCTTACCCGTCCGCAGACCGAATATCCGGGGACCTACCCGCAGTATCCAGGACACTTGGCGGTAACCGCCAGCCTCGGCTAGCGCCCGGCCCGCTCCACCACCGCCGCCCAATCGTCGAGCAGCAGCTGAGCGGTGTCGGCGTCGTTCCCCTCGGCCCACAGGTGCGTGACGGCGTCCGCCGGGTCGGGCAGCACCAGCACCCAGCCGCGGTCCCGCTCGGTCACGCGCACGCCGTCGGTGGTGTCGATCTCGTGGTCGCCCGCGGCCTCCATGACCGTGCGCATGACCCCGCCCTTGGCCGCCCAGGGCGTCGGCACCGAGCGCCTGAGCAGGTGCGCGACCGGGATCCTGGCGTCGATCTGGCTCAGCGTCAGCCGGGTCCGCGCGACCAGGCCCAGCAGCCGGACGAAGGCCGCGATGCCGTCGATGGTCCGCGCGCACTCGGGCACCACGAACCCGCCGTGGCCGTCGGCCGCGAAGATCACGTCGTCCTGGGCCGCGGCCAGGGTCAGCGCGTGCATCGAGGTCGGCGTCCACTCCACCTGGACGCCGTGGAACCGGCAGACCTGCTCGGCCACCCGGGTGGTGGTCACCGGGAGCGCGACGCGCCCCTGCTTGCGTTCGGCCGCGACCAGGTCGAGCACGGCCAGCAGGGCCCGGTCCTCGCTGACCAGCTCGCCCTTCTCGTCCACGAGCTGGATCCGCTCGCCCACCGGGTCGAACCTGACGCCGAACGCGGCCCGGGACGAGGACACCACGTCGGCCAGCCGCTGCAGCCCGGCGCGCTGCTGCGCGGTGGTCTCGGTGGGCGAGACCTCGTCCAGCCGGTTGTTCAGGGTGTGCACCTCGACCCCGATCGTGCCGAGCAGGCTGGGCAGCACCAGCGACGCGGTACCGCCCGCGCAGTCCGCCACCACCTTCAGCCCGGCCTCACGGACGCCGCTCATGTCGATGCACCGCAGCAGCTCGTGGGTGTAGGACTCGACCACCCGGGGCGGGTAGCTGAGCTCGGCGATCTCGCCAGGGAAGGCCCGCCGGAACTCCTGCCGGGAGAACACCCGCTCCAGCTTGCGCTGGTCGGCCTGGGACAGCTCGGCGCCGCGCTCGTCCAGGAAGATGATGTCGACCGACTGCGGGTCGCCGGGCGTGGTGCGCAGCGCGATGCCGCCGCTGTAGTGGTCGCTGGCGGTCTCGAACCTGGCCACCGGGAGCGGCTGGGCCTCCAGGTCCACGACGTTGATCGCGCTGGCGTTGAGCGCGCCCTGCACCGCCCGCTTGAGCGCGCGGGCGGCCCGGGACACGTCCCGCGAGGTGGTGACGGTGGAGCCCTTGCGCAGCATGGTGGCGTAGGCGCTGGCCAGCCGGACCGCGAGCTCGGGGGTGACCTCGACGTTGACCAGGCCGGACACGCCGCGCGGGCCGAACAGGGTGCGCTGGCCCCTGGACTCCCAGATCACGCTGGTGTTGACCACCGCGCCCGCCTCGATGGTCTTGAACGGG
The DNA here is from genome assembly GCA_963722275.1 of uncultured Actinomycetes bacterium. Lineage (GTDB taxonomy): Bacteria > Actinomycetota > Actinomycetes > Streptosporangiales > Streptosporangiaceae > Palsa-504. Next base: position 33,105 of record CAVRMX010000003.1, read on the forward strand.
TAGACCTTGACCCCGGCGGACAGGTACGCCTCGGGCTCGATCACGCACTCGTCGCCGACGACGGCGCCCTCCTCGATCCTGGCCAGCCGCATCACGTCGGTGTTCTTCCCGATCACGCAGCCGCGCAGGGTGACGCCCTGGCCGACGTAGACGTTGTTGTGCACCACGGCCCGGTGCAGGAACGCGCCCTCCTTGACCACCACGTTGCTGCCGATCACGGTGTACTCGCGCAGGTGCGCGCCGGCCTCGATCTTGGCGTAGTCGCCGATGCACAGCGGGCCGGTGAGCACCGCGTCGGTATCGACCTCGGCGCCCTCGGCGACCCAGACGCCCGGCGAGACCTCGAAGCCCGCGATGTCGGTCTGCACCCGCCCGGCCAGCACGTCGGCCTGGGCCTTCAGGTAGCTCTCGTGGGTGCCGACGTCCTCCCAGTAGCTGTCCGAGACGTAGCCGTAGAGCGGGGCCCCGCGGTCGAGCAGCTTGGGGAAGACGTCGGCGGACCAGTCCACCACCTGGCCCGGCGGGATCTCCGCGAGCACCTCGGGTTCCATCACGTAGAGCCCGGTGTTCACCGTGTCCGAGAACACCTGGCCCCAGGTCGGCTTCTCCAGGAACCGCTGGATCTGGCCGTCCTCCTCGGTGATCACGATGCCGAACTCCAGCGGGTTCGGCACCTTGGCCAGCGCCACCGTGACCAGCGCGCCCTTGTCCTTGTGGAAGCGGACCAGACCGGTAAGGTCCATGTCGGTGAGCGCGTCGCCGGAGATGACCAGGAACGGCTCGTCCCGCAGCGCGTCCTCCGCGTTCCGCACGCTGCCCGCGGTGCCCAGCGGCATCTCCTCGGTGGCGTACTGCAGGCTCATCCCGAACTCCTCGCCGTCGCCGAAGTAGTTCCGGACGAGGGCGGCGAGGAACTGGACGGTCACCACGGTCTCGTCGAAGCCGTGCCGCTTGAGCAGCCGCAGCACGTGCTCCATGATCGGGCGGTTGGCCACGGGCAGCAGCGGCTTGGGCTGGTTCGCGGTCATCGGCCGCAGCCGCGTCCCCTCGCCCCCTGCCATGACGACGGCCTTCAATGGCTTTGCGGCTCCTTCCCGGTTTCCGCCATTATGTGCACCCCGTCACGGGCGGAATCAAGGACGCGCCTTGGTGCTTAACGAACTCGCGGTGTCACTGACCAGGCTCCTGACCTGGACCAGGTACAGCATCGCGGCCCACCAGTACAGGGCGGTTCCCCAGGTCGCGAAAGCCCAGCCTAGTACCCGGGCGAGCGTCCCTCCCCAGCCGGGGTGATCGCCAAGGAACAGCAAGGGGAAAGCATAAAGCAGGCAAAGCGTGGCGGCCTTGCCGACGAAGCTGACCTGCAGGGTGCCGAACCCGGCCCGCCGTCGCAGCACGGCCAGGGCGACGCCGACCGTCAGCTCGCGCAGCGCCAGGACGGCGACCAGCCACCACGGGATGATGGCCCGCACGCCCAGCGCGATGATGGTGGCCGCGATGTACAGCCGGTCCGCGGCCGGGTCGAGCACCTCGCCCAGCCGGCTGCCCTGGTTGAACGCGCGGGCGATCTTGCCGTCCAGCCAGTCGGACAGGCCGGCCACGATGAGCAGGGCGACGGCCCAGTAGTCGGCGGTCGCGGTCCGCGGCCCGAGCACCAGCCACAGGAAGACCGGGACCCCGGCCAGCCGGGCGGCGCTGATCGCGTTCGGGATCGTCAGGATGCGGTCCACGAACCCAGTATCCTAAGAGAAATGACTATGGCGGAAACGGGGGCACCTCCGCGGACCCCCATCCACCTGCCCCAGGCCTCTTCACTGAAGGTGCTGGCTGAAGCGGGTAAGCGCCGGGCCTTCGCGGTGATCAGCCATCCGGATGCGGGCAAGTCGACCCTGACCGAGGCGCTGGCCCTGCACGCGTCGGCGATCACCCAGGCGGGCGCGGTGCACGGCAAGGCCGGCCGGCGCGGCGTGACGTCGGACTGGATGGCGATGGAGCGCGCCCGGGGCATCTCGATCACCTCGGCGGCCTTGCGCTTCGACTACCGCGGCACGGTGCTCAACCTGCTCGACACGCCCGGTCACGCCGACTTCTCCGAGGACACGTACCGGGTGCTGTCGGCGGTGGACTGCGCGATCATGCTGCTGGACTCGGCCAAGGGCCTGGAGCCGCAGACGCTGAAGCTGTTCGACGTGTGCCGCAGCCGGGCCGTGCCGGTGATCACGTTCGTGAACAAGTGGGACCGGCCCGGCCGGGAGCCGCTCGAGCTGCTCGACGAGATCGAGCAGCGGATCGGCCTGCACCCGGCCCCGGTGAACTGGCCGGTCGGGGTGGCCGGTGACTTCCGCGGCCTGGTCGAGCGGGCCACCGGGGAGTACGTCACGTTCGAGCGGACTCCAGGCGGGGCCGGGCGGGCGCTGGAGACGATCCTGGACCCCGCGGCGGCGCAGGCCCGCGACGGTGCCGCGTACGACGCGGCGCAGGAGGAACTGGCGCTGCTCGACGAGGTGTACGGCCCCGCGGTCGACATGGAGTCCTTCCTGGCCGGCGTGACCAGCCCGGTGCTGTTCGGCGCCGCGCTGCCGAACTTCGGGGTGCGCCGCCTGCTCGACGCGGTGACCTCGTACGCTCCCCCGCCGTCCGCGCGGGAGGACGTCAAGGACGAGCCCCGGCCGGTCGACGCGCCGTTCTCCGGCCTGGTGTTCAAGGTGCAGGCCAACATGGACCCGGCGCACCGGGACCGGATGGCATTCGTCCGGGTGTGCTCGGGCCGGTTCGAGCGCGGCATGGTGCTGACCCACGCCGCGACCGGGCGCCCGTTCGCCACCAAGTACGCCCAGTCCATGTTCGGGCAGGACCGGGAGACCGTCGAGGAGGCCTTCCCCGGCGACGTGATCGGCCTGGTCAACGCGACCGCGCTGCGTCCGGGCGACACGCTGTACGCGGGCGAGGTCCCGGTGGAGTTCCCGCCCATCCCGAGCTTCGCGCCCGAGCACTTCGCCGTGGTGCGCGGCAAGGAGGCGGGCAAGGCCAAGCAGTTCCGCCGCGGCATCGAGCAGCTCGACACCGAGGGCGTGGTCCAGGTGCTCTCCTCCGATCTGCGCGGCGACCAGGCGCCGGTGCTGGCCGCCGTCGGGCCGCTGCAGTTCGACGTGGTGCTGCACCGGCTCGAGCACGAGTTCGGCGCCCGGGCCGACCTCGACCACCTGGACTACTCGATGGCCCGCCGGACCGATCTTGACGGAGCCAGGGCGCTGGCGGGTCAGCGCGCGGTCGAGGTGCTGGCCCGCCGCCACGACGGCACCCTGCTCGCCCTGTTCAGCGACAAGTGGCGGCTCGCCCAGGTGCAGCGGGAGCACCCGGACATCCTGCTCGAGCCCCTGATCGCCGGCTGAGCGTCTCCGGTCGTCACCCTAGGGATGGCGGGCGCCGTCGATCTGGTCGAGGTCGCCGTTGAAGCCGCCGATCCCGTTGGTCTGCCCGCCGCCGCCGGACCACTGCCACATGAGGGCGTGGCTGCTCGACCGGGTGACGCCGCCGAAGAACTGCGCGCACCCGCCCGACTTCAGGCAGAAGCCGGTCGGGAAGTTGCCCTTGTAGTTGGTGGTCTCCGGCTCGTAGGTCCACTCGTCGGTGCTCGGGATGTAGCCGGGGCTGCCCGGGCTGGCGCTGTTGCCGCCGAAGACCGAGTTCCACACCACGACGGCGGAGTAGACACCCGGCCGGTACTTGGAGTGCGCGGTGACGTAGTCGTAGAAGCCGTTGAAGTCCGCCCGGTCGATGCTCGCCAGGATGTGCTGCTGCTTCACCTTCCCGCTGCACGGCGTGGTGTACACGGTGTTCCAGCCGTTGTCGGTGGCGGGCCCGATGCCGGGTATCTCGATGTCCATCCAGACCACCGGGTAGTCGAGGCCGCCCCCGTTGGCAATGTCGATCAGGGCGCGGGCCGCCTGCTGCGCGCCCCACTTGTAGGCCTCGGCGGCCGTCCCGTTCCAGTGCGGGTCGACGCCGGGCCCGCCCATGAACCAGTACGCGCCGCGGCCGACGCCCTTGTGGTAGGTCACGAAGTTGGTGTGCGCCTGCGCGGCGTTGGTCGACGAGTAGGCGATGAAGTGCTCCTGGCCGCTGCAGCCCTGCCAGTAGGCCCAGTTCCCGGTCATCCCGATGTAGCCGCCGTAGGCGCCGCCGAGGAACGGCATGCTGTACGGCGCCTTGCCCGGCACGGAGACGTTGAAGCTGTCGGTGCCCCACCAGAACCCGGGCGGCGCGTCACCGGCCGGCAGCCGCTCGGTGGCGCTGGCGGTCCCGGCGCTCGTCAGTACCAGTGCCAGGCCAGCCGCCAGGGCCAGCCAGGTCCGTTTCATCATGCCTCCCGAGGATTCGTGTTCCCCTCTATGAGACCATGTGCGATCGTGACGGATTAGGCGGATGAGCTATCGGAGAATCCGCCTGGGGACTGGGAGGCCGAGGGCGGGCAGGGCGCCGGGATCGTGCAGGATGGCCGCGCCCAGCTCGTTGACCCGGACAGCGGCCAGGCCGTCGTAGCGGGACAGGCTGTCGTACCCGTCCGCGCCCCGCAGCCCGCGGTAGTCGGCACGGGCGCCCCATGCGCCGGTGTAGGCGACGTCCACCACGCCGAGGGTGGCCGCGTACTCGAAGAGCACGCACAGCGCGTACCGGCCCTCCAGGACGTTCCAGGCCTTCGGCCGGCCGGGCCGAGCGATCCGTGCCGCGGATCGGTCAGGTAGAGCCGCCATTGGGTCAGCGGGCTGGCGGCCACCGCGAGCGGGCCCGGCTGCGCCCGCAGCACGGCGAACAGCGCGTCGACCTCGACCCAGACGCCGGGCGCGAGCGCGGCGAGCCCGTCGGCGATCGCGGCGCGGCGCCGGGCCGGCGCGGTCAGCGTGCCGGTTCTCCGCTGGCCCCTGATCGCCTCGATCCGGGTCAGCTCGTCCTGCGACACGCTCCGCAGCCAGCGGTCCCAGAGCTCGCCGAGGGCCGGGTAGCACGGCGCGGCGAGCACCGCCTCGCCGCGCGGGGTCAGCTCGAGCCTGGTCCCGGCCAATCTGGCCAGGCCGCCGGCCTGCAGCAGCATCGGCCAGGCGAACGCCGCGACGGGCTCGTCCTGGCCGCGGCGGTCGTAGTAGTCCCCGGCCACGAGAGCGTCCTCGACCAGCCTGACCGTGGCGGCCAGCGGCCGCCTGGTGGCCGCGGCACAACGCAGCTGGCCGTCGGCGGCGAGCTCGAGGACGGCAACGAGGTTCGACAGGGCGTCCGGGCCGGTGCCGCGGACGGCGACGGGACCGCGGGGAAACGCGGAGGCACGCAGGTGGACGGGGCCGGACCCGCTGCCCTTGGCATGTGCGGACCGATCACCAGCGACGCTGATAGTGCCCTCGGCCACGAGGAAACCCTAACGGCCCGGCCGCCCGTCGCGTAGGAGCCTCGCCGGAGAAAATGCCGGGAACGCGGCCGGTGTGCCACGGTGGCACCATGCGGGTAACGGGTCTCGACGCCTGCCGGCGCGGCTGGGTCGCGGTCACCCTGGATGGGGCCGAACGGGCCGGGATGGCGGCTCGTCTCCAGGTGGAAGCGGTCCTGGTGCACCAGACCCTGGCGAGTGCGCTCGACGGCACCGAGGCCCGGGTGGTCGGCATCGACATGCCGCTGGGGCTGCTCGAATCGGGCTGGCGCGAAGCGGACCGGGCGGCGCGCGGGCTGCTCGGGCCCAGGCGCAGCTCGGTCTTTGCCATCCCGCCCCGGGCGGTCTGGGAGCAGGCCAGCTACCAGGCGGCCAGCCAGCGCTGCCGCGAGCTGACCGGCCAGGGCCTGTCCATCCAGGCCTGGGGCCTGCGGGCCAGGCTGCTCGAGGCCGACAGGTACCGCGGCAGCAGCCCGCACCCGCTCTACGAGGTGCACCCCGAGCTGGCCTTCTGCGCCATGGCGGGCGCGCCGCTCGAGCACAGCAAGCACACCCCGCAGGGCCGCGAGCTGCGCCGTGAGCTGCTGAGCCGCGCCGGGATCGCGCTGCCGCCGACGCCGCGGGCACCGGTCACGGACACGCTGGACGCGGCCGCCGTGGCCTGGAGCGCCTGGCGCATCGCGACCGGCCGCGCCGTGGTCATCCCGGCCCGGCCGCAGCGGGACAAGCTGGGCCTGCCGATCGCGATCCGCTACTGACGGGCCGCTCCCGGCCGCCGGGCGCGCAGCCCGTCGAACGCCAGCGCGCAGACCGCGTCGGCCAGCGGGGCCGCGTTGGCGCGCCGGTCCGGCCTGTACCACTCGACGATGGAGTTGACCAGGCCGAACAGCAGGCGGGCGGTGATCATCGCGTCGGCGTCGGACCGGATGTCGCCGTCGCGCACGGCCTCGGCCACCAGCTCGGCCACGAACCGGTCGAAGGCGCGCCGCTTGTCCAGCGCGGCCCGCTCGATGTCGGTGTTGCCGCGGACCCGGAGCAGCAGCGTGACGTAGGGCGACTCGGCTTCGAGCACCTCGACGCTGCCCCGGACGAGGTACTCCAGGCGCTCGACGGCCGGGGCAGGGAGCGCGCGGGCCCGGCTGGTCACCGTGGCCAGGCCGCCCAGGGCCCGGTCCAGGGCCAGGCTGAGCAGTTCCTCCTTGCCCGCCACGTGGTGGTAGATGGCCGACTTGGCGATGCCGAGCCTGTCCGCCAGGTCGCGCATGCTGGTGCCGTCGTAGCCGCGCTCGTTGAACAGCTCGACGGCCACGGCCAGCACCGAGGCGAGGTCGTGGCCGGGCCGCCCGCGGCGCCGTCCTTCCGGCTCGCTCATGAGACGGGCCCGAGCTGAGGCCCGAGCTGATGGCTGTGGCCGCGGAACTCCGCGATCACCTCGCCGCCGCGGCGCACGGTCACGTCGTAGACCCCGGACCGGCCGAACCTGGTCCGCAGCACCGCCTCGGCCATCAGCACGTCCCCGGCGCGCGCGGGCGCCACGAACACGATCTCGGCCGACGCGGCCACGGTCACCGGCCCGAAGCTGTTGCAGGCGCAGGCGAACGCGGTGTCAGCCAGCGTGAAGATCAGGCCGCCGTGCGCCATGGCGTGCCCGTTCACCATGTCCGGGCGCACCGTCATGCGGGTCACCGCCCGCCCCTCGTCCTGGTCGATCAGCTCGATGCCCAGGGCGCGGGAGGCCTCGTCGTTCGCCATCATCGTCTCCACGCTGGGCAACCGCGGCATGGTCCTCGCCTCCCACTATTACTGACCGAACGTCCGGTATATAATACGATGAAAGAGCCGGGTACGGGTGACCGCACCGTGCTTACGATGGTGCCGGAAGGGGATGGTGGCGATGGCAGCACTTCCCGGAGACGAAACCGGTGAACTCCAGGCCCACTTCGACCAGACGATCGAGCACGGCCGGCGGATCGAGCCCAGGGACTGGATGCCGGACGCCTACCGCGCCACGATGATCCGCCAGATCTCCCAGCACGCCCACTCGGAGATCATCGGCATGCAGCCGGAGGGCAACTGGATCACCCGGGCGCCCTCGCTGCGCCGCAAGGCGATCCTCATCGCGAAGGTGCAGGACGAGGCCGGCCACGGCATGTACCTGTACTCCGCCGCCGAGACGCTCGGCGCCGATCGCGCCGACCTCACCGCCAAGCTCATCAGCGGGCGGCAGAAGTACTCCTCGATCTTCAACTACCCCACGCTGACCTACGCCGACGTCGGCGTGATCGGCTGGCTGGTGGACGGCGCGGCCATCTGCAACCAGGTACCGCTGTGCCGCTCCTCCTACGGCCCCTACGGCCGGGCCATGGTGCGCATCTGCAAGGAGGAGTCGTTCCACCAGCGGCAGGGCTACGAGCTGCTGCTGACCATGATGCGCGGCTCGGCGGCGCAGCGGGCGATGGTCCAGGACGCGACCGACCGGTTCTGGTGGCCGTCGCTGATGATGTTCGGGCCGCCGGATGACCAGTCGCCGAACACGGCCCAGTCGATGGCCTGGGGCGTCAAGCGGCACACCAACGACGAGCTGCGGCAGCGGTTCGTGGACATGACCGTGCCGCAGGCGGAGAAGCTGGGCGTGACGCTGCCCGACCCCGGGCTGCGGTGGAATGACGAGCGCGGGCACTACGACTTCGGCGCGGTGGACTGGGACGAGTTCATGGCCGTGGTCAAGGGCAACGGCCCGTGCAACGCGCAGCGGATCGAGCGCCGCCAGGCCGCCCACGACGAGGGCGCCTGGGTGCGGGAGGCCGCCGCCGCCCACGCGGCCAAACAGACGGCCAGGGCCGGGAAGGACGCCGCCTGATGGAGGAACCGCAGGTGCGCTCGGGCTGGCCGCTGTACGAGGTGTTCCTGCGCGGCAAGCGCGGGCTCAATCACGTGCACGTCGGGTCGCTGCACGCGGCCGATCCGCAGATGGCCCTGCGGCACGCCAGGGACCTGTACACCCGCCGGAACGAGGGGGTCAGCATCTGGGTCGTGGCGGCCGCCGACATCACCGCGTCGAGCCCGGACGAGAAGGACCCGTTCTTCGCGCCGTCCGGCGACAAGGTGTACCGGCACCCGACGTTCTACCAGCTCCCCGACGACGTCCCTCACATGTAGGAGGTGCCGGTGACCGAGGACGAGTTCACCGCGTATCAGAGCCTGAACGAGGAGACCGAAGACCACCGCTGGGCGTTCGGCACCGGGTTCACCGACCCGCTGGAAGGGATCGACGCGTCGGTCCCCGACGGGGTCGACGCGGCCGCGCTGACCGCCTACTGCCTGGCGCTCGGCGACGACGCGCTGATCTACTCGCACCGGCTGCAGCAGTGGATGACGCGCCTGCCCGAACTCGAGGAGGAGACCGCGCTGGCCAACATCGCCCTGGACCTGCTCGGCCAGGCGCGCATGCTGCTGGCCCGGGCCGGGCAGGCCGAAGGCCGCGGCCGCCGGGAAGACGACCTGGCGTTCTTCCGCGACGAGCACGAGTTCCGCAGCGTCCGGCTGGCCGAGCACACCGACGCCGACTTCGCCCAGCTGGCCGGCCGGCTGCTGGTCTTCTCGGCCTGGCGGCTGGCCCTGTTCGGCCGGCTGGCCGCCTCGGCCGACCCGGTGCTCGCCGCGATCGCGGCCAAGGGCGCCAACGAGCTGGCCTACCACCGGGATTACGCGGCCCAGTGGGTGATCAGGCTCGGCGACGGGACTCCGCTGTCGCACGACAAGATGGCGGCCGCCCTCGACGTGATCTGGCCGCTGACCGACGAGCTCTTCCGGGCCGACCCGGTGGCGGCCCGGCTGCCCGGGGTAGCGGCCGACCCGGCGGAGCTGCGGGCCGAGGTAGACGCCGTGCTCGACGCCGTGCTCGACGCAGCCACCCTGGACCGCCCGCAGGGCGCCCCGCTCGCCCGGGTGGCGGGCAAAGCCGGGCGCGACGGCGTGCACACCGAACCGTTCGGCTACCTGCTCGCCGAGCTGCAGAGCGTCGCGCGCGCCCATCCGGACGCGACATGGTAACGGCGGCCGGCCTCGCCGCGGCCCGCGCGGTCGCGGCGGCCGTGCCCGACCCCGAGCTGCCCATGGTGACAGTGGCCGACCTCGGCATTCTGCGTGACGTCGCGACCGAGGGCGAGCGCGTGGTGGTGACGATCACGCCGACCTACTCGGGCTGCCCCGCCCTGCGCGAGATCGCCCACGACCTGCGGCGCAGGCTCGCCGCGTCCGGCTTCGCCGAGGTCGACGTGCGGACCGCGCTCGCGCCCGCCTGGAGCAGCGACTGGATCACCGCCGACGGCCGCCGCAAGCTGTCGGCGGCCGGCATCGCCCCGCCGCACGCCGCGCCCGCCCGCTCGGGTCCGGTCCCGCTCACCCTCACCCGGCGCGAGCCGGTCGCCTGCCCGCGCTGCGGCTCGGCGGATACCACGCGGACCGCGGCGTTCGGCGCGACCGCGTGCAAGGCGCTGTTCCGCTGCGAGAGCTGCCGTGAGCCCTTCGAGCACGTGAAGGCCATCTGACATGCCCAGGACCGAGTTCCACCGGCTCACGGTGGCGCGGGTGGACCCGCTCACCGACGACTCGGCCGCGGTGACCTTCGACGTCCCGCCCGGGCTGGCCGAACGGTTCGTCTTCACGCCCGGGCAGTCGCTGACGATCCGCCGCGGCGAGGAGCGCCGGTCCTATTCGATCTGCGCGGCCCGGGGCGGGGCGCCGCGCATCGGGGTGCGCGAGGTGGCGGGCGGCGTCGTCTCCGGCTGGCTGGTGCACGAGGTGCGGGCCGGTGACGTGATCGAGGTCCAGGTGCCGTCCGGCTCGTTCACCCCGGACCTGGATGTGCCCGGGCACCACGTGCTGATCGCGGCGGGCAGCGGGATCACCCCGGTGCTGTCCATCGCCGCCTCCGTGCTCGCCGCGCAGGACAAGTCCTCCGTCACCCTGCTCTACGGCAACCGGCGCAACGACTCGGTGATGTTCGCCGACGAGATCGCCGACCTCAAGGACGCCTACCCGGAGCGGATCTGCCTGGTCCATGTGCTCAGCCGCGAGGCGCAGGAGGTCGAGCTGTTCAACGGCCGGCTCGACGCGGCCAAGCTGGGCGCGCTGCTGCCGGTCACCGTCGACGTGGCCGCGGTGGACCACTGGTGGCTGTGCGGCCCGTTCGGCCTGGTGGAGGACGCGATCGGCCTGCTCGCCGAGCTCGGCGTGCCGCGGCGGCGGATCCACCGCGAGCTGTTCTACGTCGAGGACGCCCCGCCCGCCCCGGCTACCCACGCTGAGGCCGCGGCGGGCCCGGGCGCCGAGGTGACCGTGCTGCTCGACGGCCGCAGCAGCACCGTCACCGTCCCGTACGGAACCCCGGTCCTCGACGGCGCCCAGCGGGTCCGCCCGGACCTGCCGTTCGCGTGCAAGGGCGGGGTGTGCGGCACCTGCCGCGCCCGGCTCACCGCCGGCGAGGTCACCATGCGCCGCAACTACGCCCTGGAGCAGGAGGAACTCGACGCGGGCTACGTTCTCACCTGCCAGTCCCTCCCGGCTTCGCCCAGCATTATCGTCGACTACGACGCCTAGCCCCCGAGGAGGCAGGGATGCGGGACCTCACGTCGCCGGGCGGTGACCTGGAGCCCATCGAGCGGGCCTCGGCCGGCGAGCTGCGCGCGCTGCAGCTCGAGCGGCTCCGCTGGACGCTGCGGCACGCCTACGCCAACGTGCCGCACTACCGCGCGGCGTTCGACGCGGCGGGCGTGCACCCGGACGACTGCAAGGACCTGGCCGACCTGGCCAAGTACCCGCTGACCAGCAAGGCCGACCTGCGGGAGAACTACCCGTTCGGCATGTTCGCGGTGCCCCGCGAGCAGGTGGTCCGGGTGCACGCCAGCTCGGGCACCACGGGCCGGGCCACGGTGGTCGGCTACACCAGGGACGACATCGAGGTGTGGGCCACGGTGATGGCCCGCTCGATCCGGGCTGCGGGCGGGCGCCCCGGTCACGTCCTGCACAACGCCTACGGCTACGGGCTGTTCACCGGGGGCCTCGGGGCGCACTACGGGGGCGAGAAGCTCGGCTGCACCGTCGTCCCGGTCTCCGGCGGGATGACCGAGCGCCAGGTCACCCTCATCAGGGACTTCCGGCCGGACATCATCATGGTCACGCCGTCCTACATGCTCGCGATCCTGGACGAGATGGAGCGCCAGGGCGACGACCCGGCCGCGTCCTCGCTCCGGTTCGGCATCTTCGGCGCCGAGCCGTGGACGAACGAGATGCGCGCCGAGATGGAGGCCCGGGCCGGGCTCGACGCCACCGACATCTACGGCCTGTCCGAGGTGATGGGGCCGGGGGTGGCGCAAGAATGCGTGGAGACCAAGGACGGCCTGCACATCTGGGAGGACCACTTCTACCCCGAGGTGATCGACCCGCTCACCGGGGAGCCGCTGCCCGACGGCGAGGAGGGCGAGCTCGTCTTCACCTCGCTGACCAAGCAGGCCATGCCGGTGATCCGCTACCGCACCCGCGACCTGACCCGGCTGCTGCCGGGCACCGCGCGCACCATGCGGCGGATGCAGAAGATCACCGGCCGCACCGACGACATGATCATCCTGCGCGGGGTCAACCTGTTCCCGACCCAGATCGAGGAGCTCATCATGGGCATCCCGGCGCTGTCCCCGCACTTCCAGCTGCACCTGACCCGGGAGGGCCGGATGGACCAGCTGGCCGTGCACGTCGAATGCCGCCCGGGCACGGCGGGTCCCGACGCGGCCGAGGCGGGCGCCACGCTGTCGGCGCGGGTCAAGAACACCATCGGCGTCACCGTCACCACCAGCGTCGAGGCTCCGGGGACGATCGAGCGCTCGATGGGCAAGATGCGCCGCATCGTGGACCACCGGCCGCGCTAGCGGGCAAACTTCTCCCATGACTGACGACGATCTGCCTATCTCGTATCAGGCGGCGGTCCGCGGGACGCCGGTGCTGAGCAGCAGCGGCGCCACCATCGGCACCCTCGAGCACGTGCTGGAGGTGCCTGAGGTGGACGTCTTCGACGGGATCGTGATCGCCACCGACGGCGGCCTGCGCTTCATCGACGCCGACCAGGTGCTCCAGATCACCCGGAGCCAGATCCGGTCCACCGTGGACGACGCCCAGGCCAGCCAGTTGCCGCCGCCCGACGGGCCTCCGGTGTACCGGGTGGACGCACTGGCCGACAGCGGGCACAGCCTGCATGACAGGCTGGGCCGCCTCTTCCGGCGTCCGCACTGGATCCGCGAGGACAAGCGCTGAGCTAGAGGTGGAACCGGGTGCCGGTTACCTTTTCCGCGATCCCGGTGCGGTCCAGGTAGGGCGTGATCCCGCCCAGGTGGAACGGCCAGCCGGCGCCCAGGATCATGCACAGGTCGATGTCCTCGGGCCCGGCCACGACGCCCTCGTCGAGCATCAGCCGGATCTCATCGGCCAGCGCCTCCAGGGCCCGCTCGCGGACCTCCTCCGCCGTGGACGGGCGGTCACCGCCGGCCAGAAGCGCCGCGACCGATTCGTCGATGGTGAGGTCGGGCCGGTAGACGGCGGTCTTGCCCGCCGCGACCAGGGCGCGAAGCTTGGGCGAGGGCGCGAACCGGTCCGGGTAGGCCGCGGCCAGCGTCTCCCCCACGTGCAATGCGACCGCCGGGCCGACCAGCTGGAGCAGGAAGAACGGGGACATGGGCAGGCCCAGCGGGTCGGGCGCGTGCTCGGCCACCTCGAGCGGCGTGCCCTCGTCGACGCAGGCGAGGATCTCGCCGAGGAACCGGGTCAGCAGGCGGTTCACCACGAAGGCCGGCGCGTCCTTGACCAGCACGCAGTTCTTCTTCGCCCGGGCGCCGACGGCGAGCGCGGTGGCTGCTGTCGCGTCGTCGGTGGCGGCGCAGCGGACCACCTCGACCAGCGGCATCATGGCCACCGGGTTGAAGAAATGGAACCCCACCACCCGCGCGGGATGCGCCAGCCCCGACGCCATCTCGGTCACCGACAGCGAGGAGGTGTTCGTGGCCAGCACGCAATCCGGCCGGACCACCGCCTCGACCTCGGCGAGCACCCGCTGCTTGACCGCCATCTCCTCGAACACGGCCTCGATCACGAAGTCGGCGTCGGCGAACGCGTCCTTGGTCAGCGACCCGGTGACCAGCGCGGTCAGCCGCGCCGCGGCGTCGGCGCTGATCCGGCCGCGGTCGCGGAGCCTGGCCACCTCGGCCCGCACGTGACCGAGCCCGGCGTCCAGCCGGGCCTGGTCCAGGTCGGTCAGCACCACGGGCACCTCGAGCCGCCGCGCGAACAGCAGCGCGATCTGCGCGGCCATCAGCCCGGCGCCCACCACCCCGACCTTGGTGACGGGCCGGGCCAGAGACGGTCCGGCGCCCCGGCCGCGTGCCTGGCCCGCTTCTGGGTCAGGTCGAAGGCGTAGAGCCCGGCCCGCAGTTCCTCGCTGAGCAGCAGGTCGGCGAGGGCCTCGTCCTCGGCGGCGAACCCCTCGTCGCGGGTCCGGCCGCGGGCCGCGGCCACCAGGTCGATGGCCCGGTAGGGCGCCGGGGCGGCGCCGTGCAGCTTGCCGTCGGCGAACAGCCGCGCGTCGCGGCCACCGACTGGTCCCAGCTCGCCGGTCCCATCCCGCGCGGGACCGCCCGGGAGACCTCGGCCGATCCGGTCAGCACCCGGGCCGCCCAGCGCAGCGACTCGGCCAGGAAGTCGGCGGGCTCGAACATCGCGTCGGCGATGCCGAGCGAGTAGGCCTGCGCGCCGCGCAGCATGCGGTTCTGGCTGAGCGGGTTCTCGACGATGACCTTCAGCGCGTTCCCCGGGCCGATCAGGTGCGGCAGCAGGTAGGTGCCGCCCCAGCCGGGCAGCAGGCCGAGGAAGCACTCGGGGAACGCGACCGCGGTGACCCCGGAGGAGATCGTCCGGTACGAGCAGTGCAGCGCCAGTTCCAGGCCGCCGCCGAGCGCGGCGCCGTTCACGAACGCGAACGACGGCACGCCCAGCTCGCCGAGCCGCCGGAACACCGCGTGCCCGAGCCGGGCGATGGCCAGCGCCTCGTCCCGCGCGGCGATCAGCGGGGCGCCGCTCAGGTCGGCGCCGACCGCGAAGATGAACGGCTTGCCGGTGACCCCGACCGCGGCGATGTCGGTTCGGGCCGCCACCGCGTCCAGCGCGTCGCCCAGCGACATGCAGCCCGGCCGGGCCGAACGTGTTCGGCCGGGTGTGGTCCCGCCCGTTGTCCAGCGTGATGAGCGCCATCGTGCCGCGCCCCGTCGGGCAGCTCCACGTCGCGCACCAGCGCCCTGGTGACGACTTCCTCCGGGAACAGCGAGGTGAGAAGCGACGCGTCAGGCATTGAGGTTCTCCCACAGGACGGTGCCGCCCATGCCCAGCCCGACGCACATCGTGGTCAGGCCGTAGCGGACGGCGGGCTGCCCGGCGAACTCGCGGGCCAGCTGGATCATCAGCCGCACGCCGGAGCTGGCGAGCGGGTGGCCGAGCGCGATCGCGCCGCCCCACGGGTTCACCCGCGGGTCGTCGTCGGCGATCTTGAAATGGTCGAGGAAGGCGAGCACCTGGACCGCGAACGCCTCGTTGATCTCGATCAGGCCGATGTCGTCCATGGTCAGGTCGTTGCGGGCCAGCACGGCCTCGGTGGCGGGGACCGGCCCGATGCCCATCACCTCGGGGTCCACCCCGGCGAAGGAGAAGTCGACCAGCCGCATCCTGGCGTCCAGGCCGAGCTCGGCGGCCACGTCCTGGCCGCGATGACGCAGCCGGTGGCGCCGTCGTTCAGCCCGGCCGAGTTCCCCGCGGTGACCCGGCCGTGCGGCCGGAACGGCGTCTTGAGGCCGGCCAGCGCGGCCAGCGTGGTGTCCGGGACGCGGCGGCTCGTCGGCGGTGGCCAGGCCCCAGCCGCGTTCGGCGCTGCGCACCGCGACCGGCACCAGGTCGGGCTGGATCTGGCCCGGCCGCGTAGGCCGCGGCCACCTTGCGCTGGCTGGCCAGCGCGTACGCGTCGGCGCGGTCGCGGGTGATGGCCGGGAACCGGTCGTGCAGGTTCTCCGCCGTCGAGCCCATCACCAGCGCCGACGGGTCCACCAGGCGCTCGGAGATGAACCGGGGATTCGGGTCGACGCCGGAGCCCATCGGATGGTGGCCCATGTGCTCGACGCCGCCCGCGATCGCGGTGTCGGTGGCGCCCAGCGCGATCGACCCGGCGGCCGTGGTCACGGCGGTCATCGCGCCCGCGCACATCCGGTCGATGGCGTAGCCGGGCACGGACTTCGGCAGCCCGGCCAGCACCGCGGCGCTGCGCCCGATGGTCAGCCCCTGGTCGCCGGTCTGGGTGGTGGCGGCGATCGCCACCTCGCCGATCCGCTCGGGCGGCAGCCCGGGATTGCGCCGCAGCAGTTCGCGGATCACGCTGACGACCATGTCGTCGGCCCTGGTCTCGGCGTACAGGCCATTCGGCCCGGCCTTCCCGAACGGGGTGCGGACGCCGTCCACGAAGACGACATCGCGTGCGGTGCGGGGCACGTTCGGCCTCCCTGCGCATAAGGAACGTTGCTCCGCCTATATTACCCGTCAGTAACAAATGGCCTGCTACCCGGGATGGCGGCCGAGATAGCCCACGAGCCGGTCGCCCGGGCTGGCCTGGGCCGGAACATCGACCGGGACGGCGAACAGGCCCTCACGGCCGGCCACGAGCAGCGGGCCCAGCCAGAGCATCCGGGTGGCGAGCGGGGCCGGGATCGGGCCGAAGCCCCGCCGCGGCCAGCCCGCCCGCGGCCGGCCCGGCCGCGGGCCGCCGATACGTCCCAGCCGTGCACCGCGATCTCCACCGCCCCGGTGCAGGCCACCAGGCCGGCCGGCACCGGCAGGCCGCCCACCGCCACGAAGCGATCGGGCCCGCCGTAGCCGTAGCTGGCGCACAGCAGCTCGGCCGCGCGGTCGCGGAGCACCTCGACCGGGTCGCCGTCCGCCAGGCCGGCCCCTGCACGGCCTGGCGGACCTTCAGGGTCCAGGTGCCCGGTGCGGATGGCCGTCTCCAGGTCCGCCATCGAGTCGCTCAGGTGACGGAGCAGCCGCGCCAGGTCCCAGTCGGCGCACGGCGTGGGCAGCGCCATCTCCCCCGGCACGATCGGGGCGCACACGCGGAGCACGTAGCTGATCGCGCCCGCCAGCAGCCCGGTCGCACCGGAGGGCAAGTCCGTCACGTCTATATAGACCGGGCCGGGCGCCGTTTCTCACCGGTGACCGGTGAGAAAGCTCAGCGGCCCTTGCGGAGGAAGGCGCGCAGCCGGCCCAGCGGCCAGGTGTTGATCACGTCGTCCGGGGTGAGCCAGCCGCGCTGCGCGGCGCCGACGCCGTACGGCATGTTGCCCAGGTCGGAGACGGAGTGCGCGTCGCTGTCGATGGCGAACTTGACGCCGGCGTCGCGGGCCGCGCGGATGTGGTCCGACGGCAGGTCGAGCCGCTGCGGCGAGGCGTTGATCTCCAGCGCGGTGCCGGTCCGCGCGCAGGCCCGGAACAGCTCCCCGAAGTCCACCTCTACCGGCGGGCGCTTGCCGATCCGCCGGGTGGTGGGGTGGCCGATGACGTTGACGTGCGGGTTCTCGCACGCGGCGGCGAACCGCCTGGTCATCTCGGCCCGCGGCTGCTCGAAGTGCGAATGCACCGAGGCGACGCACAGGTCGAACCCTTCGAGGAAGTCCGCCCCCCAGTCCACCGACCCGTCCGGGCCGATGTTCAGCTCGGTGCCGTGCAGCAGCTCGAGCTCCGCGTCGAGAGCCCGCACCCGTTCCCGCTGGGCCAGCATCTTCTCATCGGTCATCCGCTGCATGATCAGGTCCGGCGCGTGGTCGGTGATGGCGTAGTACTCGTACCCCTTGGCCTGCGCCGCCGCCACCATGGCCTCCAGGCTGGCCACCCCGTCGGTGAGGTCGGTGTGAGTGTGCAGGTCCCCCTTCAGGTCATCAACCCGAACGAGCCGGGGTATCCGCCCCTGCGCCGCCACCTCGATCTCCCCGCGGTCCTCCCGCATGGCGGGCGGCACCCAGGCCAGCCCGAGGCGCTCGTAGACCTCCTCCTCGGTACGCGACACGATCAGCTGGTTCGTCCCCGCATCGAATAGTCCATATTCGGATAGTTTCAGCGTCTTGCGGATCGCGATCTGGCGCACCGCGACGTTGTGCGCGGCCGAGCCGGTGAAGTACTGCAGCGCCGCGCCCCAGGCGTCCAGCGGCACCACCCGCAGGTCGGCCGTCAGCCCGCTGGCCGTCCGGACCGTCGTCTTGGCCGGGCCGCTGGCGACCACGTCGCTGACCCCGGGCTGAGCGGCGAACGCCGCCATCAGCGGCGCCGAGTCATCGGCCGCGGCGAGGATGTCGACGTCCCCGATGGTCTCCCGCCACCGGCGCAGCGAGCCCGCATAGGCGCAGCGCTGGCTGATCGGGGTGAGCGTGTCCACCATCGCGGTCGCCGTATGCAGCGCGACGTCGAGGAGCACCCGCTCGCGGCCCTGCCGGTACACCTCGATGCCGCTGGCGATCCGTTCCTCGCTCTTGGCCCCGAACCCGGCCAGGCCGTCCAGCCTGCCCGCCTTGATCGCCGCCGCCAGGTCGTCCACCGACTGGACGCCCAGGTCCCGGCTGAGCTGCAGGGCACGTTTCGGGCCGAGGCCGGGCACCCGGGTCAGCTCGAGGACCCCCGGCGGTATCTTCGCGCGCAGCTCGTCCAGCGCCCGGATGCTCCCGGTCTCGCGGTATTCGGCGATCTTGGCCGCGATGGAGGCGCCGACGCCGGGAATCGCGCGGAGGGCCTTGACGTCGAGCCGGCTGATGTCGTCGGCCCAGCCGCGGACCGAGCGGGCCGCCTTCTCGTAGTTCCTGGCCCGGAACACGTCGCCGCCGGTGATCTGGGTGAGTTCGGCGTACTCGCGGAGCAGCCCCGCGATTTCCTCGTTCGCCCACGCCATTTTCAGGCGTGACAGGTCAGGGGCTGGCCGCCGTTGTAGGCGACCATCTCACCGAGGGCCAGGGCGAGGTCCACCGGGGCGCCGCGCTCCCCGCCATCGAGCTCGAGGTAGGCGCGGTGCAGGTTACCCACGATCCGTTCGGAATCTAGAAGGTCTTTGAAGTCCCGCAGGTCGGCGGCGCGGGCGGCCTCCAGCGGCGGCACGCCCGCCGCCTTGGCCTGGCGGGCGAGATCCTGCACGAAGCGCAGGTAAGCCAGCATGTCATCGATGATCTCGGGACCGCAGACCGGGCCGTGACCGGGGACGAGGGTCCGGGCGCCGAGAGGGCGGAGCACGGTCTCGAGCACCTCGATCCAGCCGCTGACCGAGCCCATCAGCGCGAACGGGGTGCCGCCGTTGAACAGCAGGTCGCCGGCGAACACCACGTCACGATCCGGGATGTAGACGATGGAATCGTTCGTGGTGTGCGCGGGGGTGCCCACGTAGCGGACCTCGCAGCGCAGGTCGCCGGACCACAGGGTGACGCCGTCGGTGTAGGTCAGGAACGGCGGGGCCGGCTCGAGGTGACCCCAGTCGACCTCCGACCAGATGCCAGGCGGAGGCGGCATCGGGGAGCTCAGGATGGCCTCGCGGCACCGCTCGTGGCCGACGATGGTGGCGCCGCTCATCAGGTAGTTGCCGTGCGTGTGATCGCCGTGGTGATGGGTGTTGACCAGGGTGCGCACGGGCCCGCTGGTGATTGTCTTGACGGCGTCCAGGTAGGCGCGGGTGCGGCGCTCGGTTGAGGTGGCGTCGACGCTGATCACGCCGGTGCTGCTGACCAGGAAGCCGGTGTTGTTCAGGTACCAGCTGCCGTCAGGCTGCAGGTAGGCGTAGACGTCCTCGCAGACCTGCTTTATTTCCGGCCGGACTTTCCCCGGGCTCATCGTGGTGCTCCTTCGTCCGCTGCGGGAGCAGCAGCGATAGTGCCAGCAGCAGCCCGAACAGCGCCAGCCCGGCCAGGACGTACGCGTTGCCGGCGATCAGGGCCAGGCCGTGCCAGTGGTATTCGGTGAACCAGGGCCGGTCGCCGTACCACTGGTAGTAGACCGGGTTGGTGTTCCTGGGGATCCAGAGCAGGCCGAGGGAGTCGTTGCCGAGGTTGAGCCTGGCCGTGAACAGCCGGGCTGGCCAGGCGCCGAACCAGGCCACGATGCCCAGGGCCAGGATCCCGAGCGCCACTGCGGTCCCCCTGGCGTTCCGCCGCCAGGCCCGCACCGCGTAGTGCGCGGCCACCAGCGCGCCCGGCGCGATCCACACCCAGTGGTGATCCCAGCTGATGGGCGAGACAAGCAGCCCGGTCAGCGCGGCCATCAGCAGCCCTGGGACGGGGTGGCCCTTGCGGTCCAGCAGGGCGGCGCCGGCCACTCCGGCCACTCCGACCAGGACCGCCGCCGCGATCCAGGCGGGCTTGGCGCCGTTCACGCTGCCGGTCAGCCGGGTAATGAGGCCGTCCAGCGACTGGTTGCCCGCCCAGCCGGTGAAGCCGGTCCGGCCGCCCTGGACGAACAGGCCGTCGAACCACCACTTCGTCGAGTCCTTGGGCAGGATCACGAAGCCGAGCAGCACGGTGAACGCGAAGCCCGCCGTGGCCATCGCCGCCTGGCGGAACTTCCTGGCCAGCAGCAGGTACGGGATGAAGATCAGCGGCACGAGCTTGATGCCGGCCGCGATGCCGGTGCCGAACCCCTTCCACCAGCGGCTCTTCCCCGTGCCCGGCCGGGTGTCCGGCTGGCACAGGTCCCAGATGATCAGCGCCATCAGGACCAGGTTGACCTGGCCCAGGTACATGGTGCGCAGCACGGGTTCGGTCCAGAAGACGGCGGCCGCGGCGAGCAGGGTGGCGCCGGCCCTGCCCTGGCTTTTCCGGTAACCGAGGCCGCCGAGGGTGAGCCACAGCGCCGTGAGCAGCGCGAGGATGTCCACCGCCACCGACAGCTGCTGGGACAGCCACCAGGGGACGAACGAGATGACCGCGAACGCGATGGCCGCGAACGGCGTGTAGGTGAACGGCAGGTGCAGCTTGCCGTACCCGACCCAGTCGTAGAGCGGCGCCGCCAGGCGCGGGTCGTACAGCGGCCGGATATGCCGCACGATGAGCCCGCCGGACCGGTACACGGCCAGGTCCACCGGGTCCATGGTGAAGCTCTTCGGGTGGATGACCGTGTAGATCACGTAGAGCCCGAGGGCCACGGCGAACGCGGCCATGCCAGCCAGGAGAAGCCAGCGGCCTGGCTTTTTCTGTTCCCCGGCGGGCGTTCGCGGACGGGTGAGGACTGATCTCACCTCGCCAACCATAGCGGCTCGGCTAGGATGCCGTTCTCGGAGGTGGGGATGTCTGACGTCAATACGGCCGCCCGTCCGGCCAGTCCTGGAGACCAGGGCATGGCCAGCCGGCTTGCCCGGATCCGGATGTCCAGCCTCGGCGCCGTGATCATGCTGATCATCGAGTTCATCCTGGGCATCGTCTACAACCTGTACGGGACCGCGCCGACGGCGAGCAAGTCCGTCGGGCTGTTCTCCAGCCCGGTGCTCGCGCTGCACGTGATCGTGGCCATCCTGCTCCTCATCGCCGCGGTGGGCCAGCTGGTCCGGGCCATCGGCACCCGGCACCGGCTCACCATCTGGATGTCAGCCCTCGGGCTCGCCGGCATCCTGGGGGCCGGCTTCTCCGGGCTCGGCTTCGCCGGCAACGGCGCGGCCGGGGCGTCCCTGGGCATGGCGCTGGCGTTCGCGGTGTCGCTGGCGGCCTACGTGGTCCTGGTCTTCGCCCTCCCCTCCTCTTCTACGACTTGATGTAGTAGCCGCCGTCGACCGGCTGCGGACGGACATGGCATAGTGAATTCATGAGCGGCGTCGGGCAGCTGGTGACCTCAGGTCCGCTGATCCTGGCGCTGCCCGTGGCCGCGGCCGCCGGAGCGGTCACCTTCCTCTCCCCCTGCTGCCTGCCGCTGGTGCCCGGTTACCTGTCCTTCGTCACCGGCATGACCGGGGCCGGCGGAGCCCCGTCCGCCGCGGTGCCCGCGCAGGCCCCGGCGGTCGCCGCGGCGGACGGGTCAGGCGTGGCGGTCGCCGCGCCCCCGCTCACCCCCGCCGCCACGGTTCCGCCGCGGGGCCGGGTGGTCGCCGGGACGGCGCTGTTCGTGCTCGGGTTCTCCGTCGTCTTCGTCGCCTACGGCGCGGCCCTCGGCGGCCTCGGGCACCTGCTGACCGGGCACGCCCGGGCGCTGACCCAGGTCCTCGGCGGGCTGACGATCGTGCTCGGGCTGCTGTTCGCCGGGGTGCTTGACCGGTTCTCGTTCGCGGGCCGCATCGTCCGCCCCTCGGCTCGGCCGAAAGCGGGCCTGGCGGGGGCGCCGCTGCTCGGCGTGATGTTCGGGCTCGGCTGGACCCCCTGCATCGGGCCCACGCTGACCGCCGTGCTGGCGCTGTCCGCCTCCACCGGGACCGTCGCGCGCGGCGCCGTGCTCGCCTTCGTGTACGCCCTCGGCCTGGGGGTGCCGTTCCTGCTGGTGTCGTTCGGCTTCCAGGTGGCGATGCGGGCCTCCGCGTTCTTCCGGCGGCACGCCCGCCTGGTGACCAGGATCGGCGGCGCCATGCTCATCTGCGTCGGCCTGCTCGAGGTAACCGGCGCCTGGTCCACCTTCATGGCCTGGCTCCAGGTTCACTGGGTCAGCAGCTACCAGCCGCCCATCTAGCTCCTCCGCCACTGCCGCGCCCAGGCACCGCCGAAGGGCCAGCGGAAACCGGGCCAGCGGAGCCCGGCCAGTAACAGGCACGCCGAAGAAAGCGAAACGAGCCTAGGAGGAGCGGGCGGCGTGCCGCTTGGAGGAGCGCTTGGACCGCGTGGTCACTTCGGGCTGGGACGGCGGCGCGGCCTGCGCGGCGGCCTTGGCCACCGTCACCAGGTTCTCGAGCAGCCGGGGATCGTCGCCGTCTTCGGGATTCCACTGCACGCCGAGGCCCCACCGGTGTCCCTGTACCTCGAGTGCCTCCACCACCTGATCGGGGGTCCAGGCCACGGTGAGCAGCCCGTTGCCGATCCGGTCGACCGCCTGGTGGTGGGCCGCGGGCACCTGGGCGGTCTCGCCGAGCACGCGCCCGAGCTTGCTGGCCGCGGTGATCTGCAGGTCATGGGTGGTCATCTTGACCGGGTCCGGCTTGTGGCTCTCGTTGCCGATGCGGTCGGGCAGGTGCTGGGTGAGAGTGCCGCCGCGGGCCACGTTCAGGATGTGCATGCCGCGGCCGATGGCCAGGAAGGGAAGATCGGCGTCGATCGCCGCCCGGGTGAGGATCAGCTCGAACCGGTCACGCCGGTGGTCAGGTATGTCGGTCTGGTCGTGCGGCGCCTGGTCGTAGAGCGAGGGGTCGATATCCCGGCCGCTCGTCAGCACCAGGCCGCTGAGCCCGGCGATCAGCACGGGCACGGAGCTCGCCGGAACGGGCGGCAAGATGACTGGCGTCCCTCCGGCGCGCTCGACGGCTCGCGTATAGCTCACCGGCGAGACCACAGCCTCGCGAATCCAGCTGCCCCACCGGGCGGCCTCAAGCTCCCCAGTGATGCCGATAATCGGCCGGCCCATCCGTCGTCCTCCTGCGCGTAGGTCCCATGCCCATAATGGCCCATCACGCCCACGTCAGGCCTGTCCACCGGGAAAATCTCCAGCGCCGGTTAAACCCGACGTGCCGGAAATCGATTGTAACGCTCTGCTTCTAGGGCGACACTGTGAGTGTGGTGATGTCAGCAGGCGACGAATCGGCTCGCCAGGCTGAAGGCTTTCCTCGCCTAACAGCCATGGCGATCCGGCCCGAAATCCTGCACAGGTCTCATTCTGGCTGCTGGAACCGGCTGCTGACGCGGCAATGACATACTTCTACGCGCAACTCTTCACCATGGATACCGAAATCCGGGCGACCTGGGCCGACCGGGACGTCTACATCAAAGGCGGGCCAGGCCGTCTAGTCCTTCAGGTGATCATGCCGCGGATACAGCGCAGCCAGGGTTTCCCGTCGGTCAGGTCGGGGGCCAGGGCCAGGTAGCCGAGCGCGGCCAGCCGGTCCGCGTGGCCCCGGGTGTCCGCGTTCAGCCCGAACGCCTCGTGGATCACCACCACGCCCGGCCACGGACCGGGCGAGCCGACCGGAACCGCCAGGTATGCAGCCGTAGAACCAGCCGTCACGTCAGGCAACGAGGGCCTCCTGTCAGACTTTGCGCCAGCCGGGGACCCACGTGCCGTCGGTCACCGTGTAGTCCCCGAACAGGGCCGGCGCCTCCGCCCGCATCAGCTCGCCGATCTTGCCGAACACCAGGCGGATCTCCTCCTCCGCACCCTGGTCCGTCCGCGCCTCGATGGTGTGCCGCAGGGTGCGGATGTTGGCCGTCCACACCAGCCCGGTGGCCAGGCCCTCAGGGGCGAACCGGCGCATGAACGAGGTCTTGGCCTTCTTCTCGTGCATCTTGGTGTCGTCTTCGTCCAGCCCGAAGTGCCCGGCCAGCCACTGCTGGAACTGCTCGAGCTCGGTCAGCAGGGCGGTGGCCCGCTTCATCAGCTCGGCGTCTTCCTGCGCCCAGTCAGGGAACCAGAACGGCAGCTCGTCGAGCCGGACGTACCGCAGCGACTCCTGCGACACCGCCGTCCCCGGCCGGTGCCTAACAATCTCATGTGTGAACACACGAGATACGTTGTGCAGCACGAACGTGAAGCTGACGTGCTCGAGCACCGAGCCGTGCTGCTGCTTCAGGATGTTCTGCAGGTACGCGTCCTGGTCGTCGCGGACCTTGCGGACGTTCGGGTTGAGGCCAGGCTCCCAGGAGCGGTAGCACATCTTCCCGGCGAACTCGGCGAGGTCCTGCACGTCGTTGCCGAGCTGGTCGCGGTCGACCCGCTCCAGCCAGCGCTCGCCGCCCACCTCGCGCAGGTAGGCGGCCATCGCGTCGTAGTCGACCTTCGGCCGGGCGACCAGGAAAACCTCGGGTTCCACGCTCCTCATGGAACAGCACAATAACAGCGGACTAACTTGATCCCGGGCATGACACAAATCAAGGACGTTGCCGATGATCTGGTGCCCGGACCGGCCGGAGGCGGTCAGGATCGACTCGGGGTGGAACTGCACCGCCCACCGCCCGGCCTCGTCGTCCTCGATCGCCATCACGACGCCCTCAGGGGTAGCGGCGGTCACGGTGAACCCGCCGCGGACCTCGCCGGCCGGCGCGTACAGGCTGTGGTACCGCCCCGCGGTGAACTCCCGGGGCAGCCCGGCGAGCAGGGATCCGCCGGACACCCGGACCTGTCCCGGCTTGCCGTGCGCGGGCTCGGGCAGCAGGGACAGCGCGCCGCCTGCGTGCTCCACCATGGCCTGCAAGCCCAGGCAGACGCCGAACACCGGCAGGCGCCGTGCGTACACCTCGTCGAGCAGCGCCGCGCAGCCGAAATCGGCGGCCGGCCCGGCCCGGGCGACATCACCACCAGGTCGGGCGCGTAGGAGTCGAGCAGCTCGGGCGAGAACCCGAACCGCAGCGTGGTGACCTCGGCGCCTTGCTGCCTGAAGTAGTCGCCGAGCGTGTGCACGAACGAGTCCTGGTGGTCCACCAGGAGGACCCGCGGGCAGTAGTCACGAGCCGCAGCGCGGACACGTTCGGGCTCCGCGGCCGCGGCGGCGGGACCGCGTGCGATCCGGCCGGCCTCCTCCAGGGTCTCGAGCAGGGCGCGCGCCTTGATCTGGGTCTCTTTCTCCTCGGCCGCGGGCACCGAGTCGTAGAGCAGCGTGGCGCCGGCCCGGACCGCGGCGATCCCGCCGGTGATGTGCGCGGTGCGCAAGGTGAGCCCGGTGTTCATCGACCCGTCGAAGCCGACCTTGCCGACGGCCCCGCCGTACCAGCGGCGCGGGGTCTCCTCGTGATCCTCGATGAACTGCATGGCCCAGGTCTTCGGGGCGCCGGTCACGGTGACCGCCCACATGTGGGTGAGGAACGCGTCGAACGCGTCGAACCCGGGCCGGAGCCGGCCTTCGATGTGATCGACGGTGTGGATGAGGCGGCTGTACATCTCGATCTGGCGCCGGCCGATCACCCGGACCGAACCGGGGACGCATACCCGCGCCTTGTCGTTGCGATCCACGTCGGTGCACATGGTCAGCTCGGACTCCTCCTTGGCCGAGCCGAGCAGGGTGGCGATGTTGGCGGCGTCCTCGAGGGTGTCCTCGCCGCGCGCGATCGTGCCGGCGATCGGGCAGGTCTCCACCCGGTCCCCGGTGACCCGCACGTACATCTCGGGCGACGCGCCGACCAGGTACTCCCCCTCGCCCAGGTTGAACAGGAACTCGTACGGGGCCGGGTTGCGCTGCCTGAGCAGTTCGTAGAACGCGGACGGCGACGCGCACCGGCCGTAGAAGACGTGCCCCGGCACCACCTCGAACAGGTCCCCGCGGGCGAACCGCTCCCGGGCCTCCTCGACGACCTGCGCATAGCTTCCCGGCCGCGGTTGCCGGGGCAGTTCCTGGGCCCGAACGGACTGGGGTTCGAGCCCTGCGACGGTGCGTGCCGTCCCGCGGTCGAGCCCGGCCGTGGATGCTCCGCCCACCTCGAAGTCGTAGGAGTACCTGACCGCCTCCTCGCGCTTGCGGTCCAGGACCCAGATCTCGTCCGGCAGGTGCAGCACCAGGTCGCGCTGGGTGGCGGGCCGGCCCAGCCGCAGCCGGACCGGCTCGAACTGGAACGCCAGGTCATAGCCGAACGCCCCGTACAGGCCCAGGTGCGGGTCCGCGCAGCTGAACGCCGCCGTGATCTCCCGCAGCGCGGTGAACACGGTCGGCCTGCGGCTGCGCTCCTCCTCGGTGAACTCCCGGTCGTCCTCGGCGATGAGAACGGTGTCCTGGTCCAGCGGCTCGCCGGTGCCCGGCATCCCATCTTCGGCGCCTACCCGGCGCAGTGCCGCGCGGAGCACCGGCAGCAGCACGCGGCCGCGGTCGTTCAGGGCCCGCGCGGTGACCCGCCTGCCGGTGGCGACGATCTCCGCGCACGGATCGGCGTAAGCCATGTGCCAGCGGCTGTACCGGCCGGGGTACTCCATGCCGGAACTCATCACGCCGCCGCGGCGCTCGTCGGCCAGGGCCGCGATGCGGCCGAGCTCGGCGGGGTCGAACGGCGTGGCGGTGCGGATGACCCGCACGCCGTCACGGGTCATCATTTCCGTACGCTGGGCGTCCATGGTGGCCCCTCGGGTTTCAGGCCCCGGAGGCGGCCGGGCAACGAAAAAGCGGCCGCCGTTTCCTGGGCGGTCGCTTGTGTCCTAACGCGAATCAGCACGCCGCCTAAGAGCGGCGCCACCACTGCAGGCGGGCTGTTTGCGTCACGGGCATAGCGTAGCCGATCGCCCGCCGGCCCCGCCAGCGGGGTCCTAGCAGTGCTTTGTCAGGTAACTTGGGTAAGTTCCGGTCCGCCTGGCACCACGGGCCCCGTGAGCCCGCGGAGCGAGCGGCGGCCCGGCCGTCCGCTAGCGCCCGGGACCTGCCCCGCGCCCGCGCCGGGGACCTGCCCCGCGCCGCAATTAATGTAGCTCGCTGTCCGGTGTAACCGGGCACAGCGGACGGGTATGCCCCGGCTGGAGGATTCCTCGGGGTCAGAAGTCGAATCCGCCGGGGCGGCCGTTGCGGTCGGCGAGCAGGCCGGCCAGGGTGGAGACGGCGATTTCCGGCGGGATCCGGGAGCCGATATTGAGCCCGATCGGCCGGTGCACGCGGGCGATCTCGCCCGCCGGGACGCCGAGGTCCGTGAGCATGGCCACGTGCGGTCCGACGTGGTGCGGGTTGCCCATGATCCCGACCCACCGGGCCTTGGTGGCCAGCGCGTCGCGGAGCATGACGCCGAGCTCGGGCCGGTGATGGTCGGTGACGACCACGTCCGCGGAGTCGTCGAGATCGTCGGGGACGGCGGTGAGCAGCGGGAAACCGAGGGCGGCGGCCCCGGCCGCGCGGGCCTCGTCGGGCTCGAGCAGCAGCCCGCGGAATCCCATGTCCGCGCCGTACCTCAGCAGGTAGCCGGCGACCGGCGAGGCGAATACGGCGACCAGCGTCCGCTCCCCCGAAGCGCCGCCCGAGGCCGCCCCGGCCGTGGTGGTGGCGGGGGCGACGGGACTGTGGGCCACCGCGCAGGCGCCGTCTTCGTCGTGCTGGTGCGTGTGCTCAGTCATGACAGCTAGTCTGCCTTCCGCGGCCGCGTCACTGCCAGTGCAGCAGATAGGCGCGGGCCGCGGTCCCGTATTTCTGCGTGAGCGGAATACCGCCGCTGAGGTAAGAAAGGTTCCACTGGGTCCCGGCGCCGTAGCGACCGGATCCGCTTTGCTGGGTGACCAGTGCGATACGGCCGTCAAACCCGGTGATCATCGCCAGGTGCGCATGATTTACCGACGGAACCCCGTTCCATTCGTAGTAGATGAGGTCTCCCGGGCCAGGTATAGCCCCATTGGCGGATATCGCCTGGCCGGCCGACAGCGGATCCGCCAGGTTCAGCGGAATTACCTGTATCCAGTGCCTCGATTCCATCAGCTGCACGAACCTCGTGGCGCCCCACCAGGGGCCGGAAATGTCACCTGAGTTGACGTAGCGCTCCACCACGTCGGAGTCCCGGTACCACTGGGCATCATCCGGCATTCCCGCCGCGGACAGCGCCCGCGACACGAACTCGGTGCACGGGTCGGCTGAGATGCTGGCCCCCGTGCCGGCATTGGCCACGGCCCAGCTGGCCGCCCGGACCGGCTCGAACGAGGCCGGGTAGTGCGACGTCCTGGCGGGCTGCGGGGTGGCCACCGGGCCGGTGCGGTCCAGCGCCGCCTTGGTCGCGCGTCCCACGATGCCGTCCGCCGGGGCCACGCCGTGGTGCTGCTGAAAGCCGATGACGGCGCGCAAGGTCGCGGCGCCGAATGTGCCGTCAACCGCCAGGCCCGCGCGGTCATCATGGTTGAGTTCGGCTTGCAGCTGCTCGACGCAATCGTCGTGATATCCCTCCGCCAGCGCGGGGCAGGCATCGAGATTCGCGAAATCGCCATCGGCCAACGTCGCTGGTGACATCGAATGGACCGTCCCGGGCTCCGCCGAGCCATTAGCCGCGAGCCCGGTGCCGAGCACGGCGCCCGCCGTCAATACCGATGCCACCCATTTCGTTCTTGCCCGCATGATTGATCGCTCCCTGCGTCCCGCCCCTGGTACATCCACGCCGCGCTGACTGAATTCGGCACGTTGACTCAAGTACGACCGGGCCCGCCGGAACGGTTCAGTGGCCGGGCGGATTTCCTTCCCGGCGGCCAGGGCCGCGGCCGGCGGGCACGGCGGCGGCCCGCGCATGTCGCGCACGAGCGCGGGCGAATCTGCCCGGGTTCGTGTCGATCTGAAAAATCCGGGAAGGGGATGAACCGATCGGCACAACACGATCGTAGGAAGGCAGTGGGGGGATAGGTGGTATCGCTAGCCGACGCGGAAAGCCAGATCGCCGCCGAGGAGTCCAGACTTGTCGCCCAGATGGCCGCGGGAGACGCCGGGGCGCCGGTGGCCGAGCTTTACCGGCGCTACGGGAAGCGGTTGTACCGCTTCGGGATGCAACTGCTCGGTGACAGCGGGCTGGCCGAAGAGATGGTACAGGAGTGTTTTATGAGACTGTGGCGCAGCGCCGGGCGTTTCGACGCCAGCCGGGGCAGCGTCGGCGGCTATCTGTTCGTCATCGCCCGCAGCAGCGCGGCCGACATCCGCAAGCGGCCGTCGTCTCGCCCGCTGCTCCCGGTCGACGAGGCCCACATCCCGCCGGAAGACGATGACATCGACCGGATCCTCGACAGCCTGGTGGTGCACGAGGCCCTCGATTCGCTCAGCCCGGCTCACGGGGAAGTGCTGCGGCTGGCCCAGGGCGAAGGGCTGACCCAGGCCCAGATCGCGGAGCGGCTCGGGCTGCCCGTGGGCACGGTGAAGACCCGGATGTTCTACGGCATGCAGGCGCTGCGCAGCGCGCTGGCGGAACGAGGCTTCCATGCGGTATGACGTGCATCCGCCGCTGGGTCACCCGGAGGTCGCCGGCTGGGTTCTCGGCGCCCTGGGCAGGACCGAAGCGGAGGCATTCGGCGAGCACCTGTGGTCCTGCGCCCAGTGCCAGGCTTCGGCGTCGGAATTCGAGGCGGTCGCCAAGGCGCTCGACCGGCCGGTGCCGGCCGACGAGCCGCCCTCCGGGCTCGAGGCCCGCGTGCTGGCAGCCGTTCAGCAGGCGGCCACGACTCAGCAGGCGGCCACGACTCAGCAGGCGGCCACGACTCAGCAGGCGGCCACGACTCAGCAGGCGGCCACGACTCAGCAGGCGGCCACGACTCAGCAGGCGGTCACGACTC
Organism: uncultured Actinomycetes bacterium; assembly: GCA_963722275.1. Taxonomy (GTDB): domain Bacteria; phylum Actinomycetota; class Actinomycetes; order Streptosporangiales; family Streptosporangiaceae; genus Palsa-504. The sequence goes on from CAVRMX010000003.1 coordinate 62,941, forward strand.
AGCAGGCGGTCACGACGTCGGCGGGTCCGGAAGAGCCGGAAGAATCCGAAGAACCCCGATACTCCGAGGAGCCTGCCAAGGCCGCCGGTCTCCCGCAGGCCGGGTCGACCTGGCACGCGGTCGAGGGCTGGCAGCTGGTCGACGCCACTCAGGCGGGCCAGCCGCCGCGGCTGGAAGAAGTCCCGCAGCTAGGCGAGGCCACGCCGCTAGGGGAAGGCCCGGCGCTAGGGAAAAGCCCGCCGCTAGGGAAAAGCCCGCCGCTAGGGAAAAGCCCGCCGCTAGGGAAAAGCCCGCCGCTAGGGAAAGGCCCGCGGCTCGGCGAGGGCGGGTCGCGGCCACCTGCCCGGCCGACGAAGATCCAGCGGCGGCGGCGGCTCCGGAGCAACGGCCTGCTCATGGCGGCTGCGGCCGCGACCGCGGCGGGCGTCACCTTCCTCGGGCTCGAAGTCTTCCCCGGCGCCGCCCCGGCCGTGGCCGCCACGATCCCGCTGAGCGCCCAGGGTGGCGCCACCGGATCGGGCACCGCGACGGTCCGCCAGGCCCAGGGCGGCTGGTCGATCCAGCTCACCGAGCACAACCTCAAGAAGCTCCCCGCGGGGCAGTTCTACGAATGCTGGTACGCAGGGCCGGCCGACCGGCCGGGGCACCGGCAGCTGATCTCGGCGGGCACGTTCACCGTGGACCGCTCCGGCGGCGAGAGCTTCGCGATGTGGAGCGCCGCCGATCCCCGCCGCTACCGGATCATGGAAATCGCCGCCGAGAGCCCGGACGACGCCGGCCAGCAAGGCAAGGTCATCCTCAAGGGCACAGTCCGCGGCGGCTGACTCCGCCGGGACCGGGTGGGTATGTTGGCGGTGTGATCTCCCGTGACGACATCCGCGGCACCTACCACACGATCCGGCCCTTCATCCGGCGCACGCCGGTAGTCGAGATCGACCTCAGCGAGCTCGACCCGGCGGCCGTCGGCCTGCCGGCCGTCACCTTCAAGCTGGAGCAGCTGCAGTGCGCCGGGTCGTTCAAGGCCCGCGGCGCGTTCGCGAACCTGCTGCTGCGCGACGTGCCGCCCGCGGGCGTGGCGGCGGCCTCCGGCGGCAACCACGGCGTGGCCGTGGCCTACGCCGCGCACCGCCGTGGCGTGCCGGCCAGGATCTTCGTGCCCACCGTGTCCGCCCCGGCCAAGGTCGAGCGCATCCGGCAGCTCGGCGCGGACCTCGTGGTGACCGGCGAGCGGTACGCCGACGCGCTGGCCGCCGCGCAGGCCTGGGTGGCGAGCTCGGGCGCGATGAGCGTGCACGCCTTCGACCAGCGGGAGACCCTGCTCGGGCAGGGCACGCTGGCCCTGGAGCTGGCCGGGCAGGCCGGGCCGCTCGATACCGTGCTGGTGCCGGTCGGCGGCGGCGGGCTGATCGGCGGCATCGCCGCCTGGTTCGCCAGCGCCGTCCGGGTGATCGGGGTCGAGCCGGACGGCGCCCCGACCCTGACCCGCGCCCGGGCCGAGGGCAGGCCCGCCGACGCCCCGGCCGAGGGCGTCGCCGCCGACGCCCTGGCCCCGCGCCGGGTGGGCGAGCTGGTGTTCCCGATCACGCAGGCCTACGTCGAGGACGTCGTGCTGGTCGACGACGCCTCGATCCTGGCGGCCCAGCGGGCGCTGTGGCAGGCGGCCAGGATCGCCGCCGAGCCCGCCGCCTCGGTCGGGACCGCGGCCCTGCTCACCGGCGCCTACAAGCCCGCGCCAGGGGAACGCGTGGCCGTCGTGATCAGCGGCGCCAACATGGCTCCCGCCCAGCTTGACGCGCAGGGTCGCTGAGGCACGCGCCACGGCCGTTCGGGGAAAAGATTTGACCGAACGGGTCAGGGTTCCCGCACCTGGATACGGGACACTGTGTTGCTATGCGGTTCGTCTTCACTCCCCCCGCCGACCACGCGGCCGGACTGCTCACGCTGCCGTGGTCTGAGCCGCTGGCGGAATGGCAGGACGAGCGGCTGGTCGAGATCAGGCAGCGGGGCATCTCGCGGCACGTGGTCCGCTTCGTCTACGACGACGGCACCCTGTACGCCCTCAAGGAGCTCAGCGAGCGGCTGGCCCGGCGCGAGTACCGGCTGCTCCGGGCGCTGGCCGAGCTGAGCATCCCCGCGGTCGAGGTGGTCGGGATCGCGGTCGACCTGGACGAGGCGGCCCCGCGGGCCTCCGACGCGGACGCGATCCTGGTCACCAGGTTCCTCAGCTACGCGACCACCTACCGGGCGGTCTTCTCCAACCCGCGCGGCCTGCACGCCACCGACGGGCTGCTCGACGCGCTGGCCGAGCTGCTGGTCCGGCTGCACCTGTCCGGGTTCTTCTGGGGCGACTGCTCGCTGTCCAACACGCTGTTCCGGCACGACGCGGGCACGCTGGAGGCGTACCTGGTCGACGCGGAGACCAGCGAGCAGCATCCGGAGCTGACCGACGGGCAGCGCCAGTTTGACCTGGAGCTGGCCATCGAGCGGGTCTACGGCGAGCTGCTCGACCTGCAGGCCGGCGAGCTGCTCCCGGCCGACGTCGAACCGCTCGAGATCGCCGAGGAGCTCGGGCGCCGGTATGAGTCGCTGTGGCATGAGCTGACCCGCGAGGAGATCCTGCGGCCCGAGGAGCAGCGCTACCGGATCGCCGAACGGCTGCACCGGCTCAACGAGCTCGGCTTCGACGCGGACGAGGTCGAGCTGATCAGCACCGGTGAGGGCAACAAGCTGCGGCTGAAGACCCGGGTGGCCGAGTCCGGGCACGACTCGAGGAAGCTGTTCCTGCGCACCGGGATCGACGCCGGGGAGAACCAGGCGCGGCGGCTGCTCAACGACATGGCCGGGTTCCGGGCCTGGCTGGAGCAGAAGCAGGGCCGGCCGGTGTCCGAGGTGGTGGCGGCCAACCGGTGGCTCGAGGAGGTCTACGACCCGGTGATCGCCGCGATCCCCGAGGACCTGCGCGGCCGGCTGCCGCCGGCGGAGATCTTCCACGAGGTGCTCGAGCACCGCTGGTACATGTCCGAGGCGGCGGGCCGCGACGTCGGCACCACCGCCGCCACCAAGGCCTACATCGAGCAGGTGCTGCCGGCCGCGCCCGAGCCGCTGGAGTCCGACGCCTCCCCCGGGGACAGCGAGCTGCTCGAGGCGCTGGACGACGGCCTGCTCACGGAGGACGGCAGCTAGGCTCCGGTCAAATAGCCAGCTGCCCTGGCCGACGACCGTTTCGCCCGGGCCCTGGCTGCGTCCGGTGCCTTCTGCGGCTGAGGGACTCTGCGGCGCCCCCGGGCGTCCCCGGTCCCGGAATAACGGGGAGGATCCGGCCTGCGGGGAGGAAAAGGTACCAGGGGGGCCCGGATCCTCCCGATAAGCCCGATCCTCCCCGTTAAATGCGGCGCAGGGCAGGTTCTGGACGGCTGGCAGTCCGGGGACAGGGCGACGCCTGGCTCCTAGCCGGCCAGGCGGGCCGCCGCCACGCCGTCCTCCTCGGTCTCGCCGGACTCCTCCTGGATCCCCCGCCTGAGCCCGCGCAGCGCCACGAGCGCCGCCACCGCCATGATCACGGCCATCGCGTAGAGCACGTCGCGGGTGGCGCCGGCGAAGTCGGCGCGGATGAACGGCGGGATGCTGGCGACGTTGCCGTTCCCGCCCTGCAGCTGGGCGATCTTGCCCGCTTCCGCCGCCGCCGGGCCCGGTGGCAGGCCCTCGGCGACCAGCGAGGAGGTGATCGCCGACCGGAACTCCGTGATCAGGAGCGTGCCCAAGATGGCGAACCCGAGGCTGGCGCCGTAGTTGCGGACCGTCTGGGTGATGCCGGTGGCCTCGCCGTAGGAGTACCGGGAGGCCCGGTTGATCGCGTCGGTGTTGGCCTGGCCGAGCATGAGCCCCATGCCGGCCCCGGCCATGATGATGTAGATCACCTGGGCGCCGGCGTGCAGGTCCGTCGCCTTCCCGGCCCACAGCGCGAACCCGACGGCGGCCAGGGCGCAGCCGACCACCACCGGGCGCTTGGCCCCGATCCGGTCCAGCATCCGGCCGCCGATCTGCGCGAAGACCACGAACCCGAGGAAGAAGTACAAGATGAGCAGGCTGGCGGTGGTCGCCTTCTCGGCCAGCGCGATCTGCCCGTAGGTGCTGGCGAAGAAGAACACCGGGATGAACGCCATCATGGCGACACCGAGGATGACGTTCTCCACCGTGAACGCCCGGTTGGCGAAGATGTTCACGTTGATCAACGGTGATTCGGTCCGGCGCTCGACGGCGTAGAAGACTCCGAGGAGCAGGATGCCCGCGGCGATGCTCACCTCGATGGCCGGGTTGCCCCAGCCCCACAGGGCCGACTGCTGCAGGCCGAACACGCTCAGGCCGACGCCGGCGACGATGAGGACCAGGCCGCGGTAGTCCATCGGCGCGGGGCGGTGCCCGGTGGCCGGCTTGGAGATGGCGATCAGCGCCAGGGCGATGAGGGCGACGGGGATGTTGATCCAGAAGATCGCGCGCCAGGTCCACTGGATCAGGTAGCCGCCCGCGATCGGGCCGATCGCGGTCAGGCCCCCGGCGATGCCGAAGAACAGTGCCAGCGCCCGGCCGCGCGAGTGCAGGTCGAACGTCCCCACCACGATGGCGATCGCGGCCGGGAACATGATCGCCCCGCCCAGGCCCTGCACGGCGCGGAACGCCACCAACCACGCCTCCGCGGCACCGCCGCGGGGAGTCGCGCCGCACAACGCTGACGCGCCGGCGAAGATGATCACCCCGAGCACGACCATCTTGCGGTGCCCGATGGTGTCGGCCAGGCGGCCGCCGAAGGCGAAGAAGGCGGCCAGTGCCAGCAGGTAGGCGTTGATCGCCCACTGCATGCCGCTGCTCGACAGGCCTAGGTCGTGCTGGATCGTGGGCGCGGCGATCGAGACGATGGTCTGGTCGATGAAAGTCATCGCGACCGCGAAGATCATCGCCGCCAGAATCAGGCTCCGCGACCCGCCGCCTGTGCTGCTATTGCCGACGCTCATCGTGTTCTCCCCAGCGCTGGCCCCTCATTATGGCTGATTCTCAGTTTGTAAGGGGCCACGGGGGCCGGTCATCAGTCAAATGACTGTAGCTGGCCCGGCCGCCAGCAAGATCGGGATCGACCCGTGCGCTAGGGGCCCGGCTAAGAGGCGGTGAGCGCGTCGGTGAGGGCGTTGACAGCGGCCAGGTTCCCGGCCAGGCCGGCGGCGAGGTGATGCCGGGCGACGAGCGCCTCCGGCGAGTAGTACGACACCTTGGTCTGCCCGTTGTCGTCCCACACCAGCACCTTGAGCGGCAGGTCCAGCGCGGCCAGCGGTGCTGCCGCCATCACCGGCGTGCCTGCCGCCGGATTGCCGAAGATCACTAGCGTGGTCTCGCGCAGCGAGAGCCCGGCCTGGCGCGCCTCGGCGCTCTGATCGATCACGGCGAAGATCCTGATGCCCTTCGCGCCGATCATGCCGGTGAGCTTCGACACGGTGTCGGCTACCGGGTGCGGGCTGAGCTTGGTGACGATGCCCGCGGCCTCGTCCCTGGTCATCGTTTGTCTCCTCAGTTGGGTGACGCAGAATGCGTTAGCTCCGTGCGGCTGTCACGCTGGGTGGGCGCGTCACCGGTGGGCAGCCCCGTGTTGGCCGCCACCACCCTGGCGAACCGGTCCGGGTGCTCGGCCACCAGCCGCAGCCCGATCAGGCCGCCCCAGTCCTGCCCGACGAGGGTCAGCCCGCGCAGGTCGAGCTGGTCGAACGCGAACCCGCGGATCCACTCCACGTGCCGCGCGAAGCTGTGATCACCGACCTCGGCCGGCTTGTCAGAACGGCCGAACCCCACCAGGTCTGCCGCGATGGCACGCAGGCCGGCGTCCGCGAGCACCGGCATGACCTTGCGGTACAGGAATGACCAGCTCGGCTCGCCGTGCAGCAGCAGGACGGGCTCGCCGTCGGCGGGACCCGCCTCCACGTAGCCGAGCCGGAGCCCGTCGACCTCGGCGTACCGCGGCGGATAGCCGAAATCGGGCAGTTCGGCGAATCGGTCCTCGGGAATGCGCAGCACCTTCATCCCCGACATGCTGTCACGAAAAGGCCGGCGGCGTTGTGGCCCATGGGACTGCGCCAAGCCCAGGCGTCACTCCAGAATCAGCGTCCGGCTAGTATCGATCGACCTTCATCCTCTTGTTCGAATCCCTGCTTCCTGCAGTACAGATTCCTCGGTACGGTCAGAACTCACGAACATTCACGGTCCCCACATCTCGCGAACAGAATCACGTGAGCTCGTTTGCTGGGCGGTTTTGCCGCCGGGGTTCCCGGTGGGCTGGCGCGGGAGGATCGGCGGGCCGCCGGGGAGTTGCGGGTGCGGGGGCTGATGGCGGGCGGGGCCGGTGAGGCCAGGCGGGCTCCTGGGCGGCCGGCCCGGCGTCCCGGCCCTGATTAGCGGGGAGGATCCGGCCTGCGGGGAGGAAAAGCTACCCCAGGGGGGCCCGGATCCTCCGGTAAGCCCGATCCTCCCCGTTAAACGCGGCACAGGGCAGGTCCCGCGGGAGCCCATGATCCAAGCGATGCTGGTAATGACGGTCTGTGTGCCCCATAACCACGGTGTCTTACCCGTGCTAACGTCGGCTGCAGACTCCCTCGTGAAGCGGGGCGTGCGACCTGACCCGTGGAGGTCCCGGATGGCCGAGCTCCCACCGCCCCCCGAGGGAATTGTGCTGACCCACTTCATCGTCTCGGACGATGTCGAGCGCTCTCGGCGCTTCTACACCGAAGTACTCGGCGGCAGGGTGGCCTTCCCCGGAGACCCGGTAAATGTCGCGCTAGCCAATAGCTGGATCGTCATCAATGGCGGCGGGGGCCCGACCGACGACAAGCCCACGGTCATCCTGGAGACGCCACGCGATCCCGACCGGGTCAGCAGCTTCCTCAACATCCGGGTCAAAGACATCGACACCGTGTACGCCGAATGGAGCGCCCGGGGTGCTCAATTTCTGACGCCGCCGAAACAGCACCAGTACGAGAAGCGCTGCTACATCCGCGATCCCGACGGTCACCTGATCGAAGTAGGGCAGACCACGGACCCAGAGGGTGACTGGTCGCCCGCTCACTGGCCGTCGAGTACGCCCGCCGAGAAGTCGGAGTGATTGCCGAGATTACCGGCGAAATCCCTCACATCGACGGTGGTCAGCCCTCCGTACACTGAGCCGCTTGCTGGCTGCGCGCACGCTGAGCCCGTGGCAGCGCATTGCCGGATCGGTCTGGTCGCTTGGGGTCACGACAGGCTCTTCGCGCCTGCGCTGAGGGACGACTTCGACGAGTCGGCGAGGACGCAGTCCGCCAGTAGCCTTCATGCACTTCAGAACGCCATGCAGGGCAACCAGTGGACGAAGCTGGGCAACTTAACAGCTCCTTTCTAGGAACACTACAGCCTGGACCTGGGCAATCTGACGTTCATCACCTGGGAATCCAGACAGCTAAGCCCGCTATCGAGACCGCGAATTGCCCTGGATGTGCGTGTGAAGATAGTCCGCAGTGTCAGCGATAACCACACATGTCGTGCGGCGCTCAGCCGCAGGGGCGGTCTGCGGTCCCGCGCCGCATGATTGGAGCCGCGGCGATGCGCAGAGCTATCTCATCCAAGATCTCGATGTCCTCGCCGGTCATCACGGCAGCATGACATCCCCGCGCGAGACCGGGTCTTCACTACGGTCCGCGAGCCCGGCAGCTCGCCACCTGGCCGTGTCAGGTCCGGTACGCGTCGCGGCGATGGCGGATGGAGTAGATCTCCACCTGATGCTTGGCCTCGTCGATACGGTAGACGATCCGGTAGGTCCCGCGCCGGGCCGAGTAAAAGCCGTCGAACGGCTCGTCCAGCGGCTTGCCTGCCCGGTAGGGGTTCACGGCGATAGACCCCTCGATTGTCTCCAGCGCGGCAGCAGCTACCTCCAGGGGGAGGTGCTCACGAATGTTGCGGCGGGCCTGGCCGGACAGGCTCACCGAGTACGGCTCGCGCTCAGCCGGGTCCCCGCTCATCGCGGGCCCAGCCGCCGCTGCTCCAGCTCAGCGCGGACCTGCTCGGCGCTGTAGACCTCGCCCGCCGCGAAGTCATCACGTGATTGCCGCAGGTCTGCCAGGGTCTCCTCGTCGCTGAGGATGTCCAGCGTCTCCTGCATGGACTCGTACTCCGCCACGGAGATCAGCATCACGTCGGCCCGCCCGTTCCTGGTGATGGTGAAGTGATCATGCTCTCGTGCCACCCGGTCGGCCAGTTCCGCGATCCGGGCCTTCGCCTCGGTGATAGGTATGGTCTCCATATAAACCACTATACGGACCGGTCGTTAATATGGCCAGACAAGCGACCATCTTGACAGCGCCGGCAGTTACCGCAGGGCAAGCGATAACCACAGACTTGGCCGCACCAGCGCCAAGCTCGTTGTGACCAGGAGTGCCGCTAGGGCCAGGCGCGCGCCGACGTCCAGTGCTGTAGTGAGGTGCCACGGCGGGAGTGCGGTTCGCCGGCTCTGGACGGCGCGTCATCGGCAGAGTCGAGGTCCGCCATCGTCTATTCCGCCGCGCGGCGGGCGGATTGGCGGCGGTAGAGCAATGGCAGCACTCGCAGGTCCTTCGGGCGGCCCGCCGACTCCTTTGACCGGATCCTGGCCGCCTCGCTCGTGCTGCCGCACGAGGCCACAACGCCGCAACGCGCCAGGGCTGGCCCGGTTCATGTTGTGGCTCGGCCTGCAGTAGCTGCGGGAGCAGCCGCTTTATCGTCGCCGGCTCAGCAGGTGATCATCCGCGCAGGTCGGGTCGAAGCGGTTGTGGTCATGCTGGAGGACTATCGCGCGCTGGAGCAACGAGAGGCCGAGCTGTACTGGGCCGCCCACGAGGCGAGGTACCCGTCCCGTCCCAGCGATGATGTGCCAGTCGGAAAGGTGTACGACTCCATGGACGCGCAGCTGGCGCGTCCCCGTCGCGGCCCTGGAACGCGCCGGCCTAGGAACCCGTGGGTCTTCCCGCGCACAAAGGCTCGATGACCTCGGCGGCCTGGAACCATGAGAAGTCGCCTGCGACGGTCGGCCTGGCGATCAATCCCGGTCACCGGCGCCCAGGTAGCCACATCGGCGCAGGTAAGCCAGCAGCTCGCTAGCGGCCTGGTCCGGGGGCAGCGGGCCGACCACGGTCGGTGGAGTGCGCTGGACGAGCGCCCCGGTCAGCTCCAGCGTCCGGCGCAGCGCGGTGCCGGTCGGCCCGGGAAGCTCGCGCGGCCGGGGCCGGTACGGGTGGGCGCCGAGGACCCTGATCCGCCGCGCCGCGGCCGCCGGCGTGCTGGCCACCGTGATCGCGGTGTTTCCCCTGGCCAGGGTGGCGGGCAGCCCGGCCCGCCGCAGGCGCACGCCGGCCGCCTCGACCGACACCACGGCGGGCGGCCGCACCATCAGCACCTCGCGGCGGCCGCCGTCGAGGCGGCGGTGCACCCGCAGCGTACGGTCGTCCACCGGCTCCAACCGCACGCATCCGAGGGCCTGCTCCGCGCTCAGCGACGCCGCCAGGAAAGCGGGAAACGAGCCGGTGGCCCGGTCGGCGGCCAGATCGCCGCACAGCACCAGGTCCGGCACCCCGAAATGCTGGCGGAGGGCCGCGGCGAACGCGGCGGCCGATTCCTGCTCGCCGCCGACCAGGCCGGCCGGGCGCGGGCCCGCCGTCCAGCCAGCCGGCTCCACGCGCAGCGCCTGCGCCGCGCCGACCGCCAGCGCGTCCCGCAGCATCTCATCGGCCTCGGCCGGGGCGACGCTGGCCGCGACCACCCGGGCATCCCATTTCTCGCCCAGGCGCAGCGCGTGCTCCAGGGCCGCAAGCTCCGACCCGTTCGGCCCGCGGTCGCGGCGGTTGGCTCGTCACCGCCCCGGTGAGGGGGTCGACCTCGGTCTCGCGCCAGGACCAGCTAAGAGCGGCCACGATCACCCGCATGCTCCCTCATCCCCTCCGGAACACGACACCGTCGCCGCCGGCGGGGTACGTCCAGGTGATGGCGCCCTCGGAGTTGCACACCTGATAGCAGGTCCCGCATTCGAAGCACTGCTCGTAGTTGAACAGGATGCCGCCATCGGTGGTGGGCACGAACAGGGCGGCCGGGCAGGCGTGCACGCAAGCCTTGGTCGTGCAGGAGCGGCATACTTCGGAGTCGACGGTGATGTGGGCCCGTTCGGCGACGCGGAACTCGACCGTCGCCATCCGCTCGTCGAAGGATACGTCGGAGTAACTCATCTACTTCGCTCCTCACCGGAAGGCCCGGAGCGCCTGCCAGCCATCCTGGGCCAGATGCCGCAGCCGGACGTCGTTGCGGCGGACCGCCCGGAAGAACTCCCTGGCCATGCCGAGCTTGGGACGCGGGTTGGTGACGGTGAACACCTGCTCGACGAAATCGCAGGCCAGCCGGGGGTAATCCCGCTGCATCCGGTCGGCGAGCACGATATCGGCGGCATTGCGCAGCCGCTTGTGGTCGGCGAGCACGAAACACGACTCCAGCTGCCGCCGGTAGCCGGCCAGCCCACGCGCTGAGGTGTCGCCCGCCGCGATCGCCTCGGCCGCGGTCCGGCCGGCGGCCAGCCCGGCGCCTATCGCGAAGTTGACCCCCTCCAGCCAGAGCCCGGCGGCCAGGCACATGGACGCGGCGTCCCCGGCCACCAGCATGCCGTCGGTGGCCAGCCGCGGCATGGCCCGGTATCCGCCCTCGGGCACCAGGTGCGCGGAGTACTCCTTCAGCTCGGCACCCCGTAGGTACGGCGCGATCGCCGGGTGCGCCTTGACGCCCGCGACAAGCTCTTCGGGCCGGATCTTGGCCTCGGCCAGGCCGATTGAGGCCGACCACGACGCCGACGCTGACCGTGTCGAGGTTGGTGTAAAGGAAGCCGCCGCCGGGGATGCCGCTGGTGCAGCCGACCATCTCGATGTCCAGGCCCTGGTCGCCGACCAGGCCGAACCGCTCGTTAATCACGTCGCGCGGCAGCGCGAGGGTCTCCTTGACGCCCAGGGTGGTGTGCGCCGGGCTGGTGCGCGGCAGCAGCCCGGCCTCCTTGGCCAGGAACGAGTTCACGCCGTCGCAGGCGATCACGATCCGGGCGCGGATGTCGCCGTCGGACCGGTCGGTGCGCACCCCGCTGATCCGCCCGTCGGCGTCCCGCAGCAGGCCAGTGGCCACCGTGGAGGTGACAAGCCGTGCGCCCGCCGCGACGGCCTTGCCGGCCAGCCAGGAGTCGAAGTCGGCGCGGTAGGTGGTCATCCCGTTGTAAGGCGGGCGGTCCCAGGCACTGGTCCGGTAGTCCACGGTCAGCGCCTGGGTCGGCGTCATCAGCATGGTGGAGCGCCGGGTCACCCACCGCTGTACCGGCACCTCGGTCCACCACTGCGGCACGATCTCGTCGAGGATCCGTCCGTAGACGACGCCGCCGTAGACGTTTTTCGCGCCTGGGAAGGCCCCGCGCTCCACGATGACCACATCGCGGCCCGCCTTGGCCAGCTCCAGGGCCGCAGCGGACCCGGCGGGCCCGGCGCCGACGACCACCGCGTCGACGGTTACCGACTTATCCGGCATGGCTTACTCCCTCACCCCGCTCGGCGGCTTCCTCAGGCCGGGCCGCTCCCGCAGGCCCGGTCACGCCGAGCCGCTTGGCCAGCTCCGCCAGCACCGCAGGGGCGTCGGCCACGATCCCGAGGTCGGCCATGGCCGTCATCGGACAGGACGGGTCGGTATTCACGCTGACCAGATGTTCCGGCGCGCCAAGCCCGCCGACGTGCTGCGCGGCCCCGGAGATGCCGAACGCGATGTACAGCTCCGGGTTGACGGACACACCGGTGGTGCCGATCTGCCGGTCGTAGCTCATCCAGCCCGCGTCGGTCACCACCCGGGTGGCGCCCGCGCTGGCCCCGAGCGCGGCTCCGACGTCGGCCAGCAGCCGCATCACGGCCGCCCCGTCAGCGCCAGCCGGCACCAGGCCGGCGCCGCCGCCCACGATCCGGCGAGCCTCGGCCAGGTCCACCACTCCGGGCTCGGGCTGCAGCACCTCGACGCTCTCGGCATCACGGCAGGTCTGCGGAGCAGCCAGCGAGAGCACGCTCACCTGTGTCGACTTCGCCGGCTCAAGCTGGCCGCGCAGGCCCGGCCGCAGCGTGACCAGCACCGGCCCGTCCACCCCTACCCGCACCGACAGCCGATCGTCGAGCCTGGTCACCTCCACCTCGCCCGGCGCGCACCGGACGGCGCCTGCCAGCAGCGGCCGGCCCAGGATCACGGCCAGCCTCGGCGCGAGATCACGGCCGTCCGGCGACGCCGGCAGCAGGATCATGTCCACGCCCGCCAGCGCCTGCGCCAGCGTACTGGCCAGCGCGGCGGGGGCGACCGAGGACACCTCGAGCAGCCACACCCGGCTGGCGGCGTCCAGCCCGTCAGCCGCCTTACCGGTCCCCGATCCCGCGACCAGCGCCGCGCCACCCGCCTCGGCCACGGCCTCGTCTGCGCCCGCCGGCAACTGGCCGTCGCGGACCACTATGACGGCGAGGACCTTCACGTCGGCTGGAATGGTCTCAGCTGGAATGGTCATAGCGCCACCGCCACCCGGTGTCCCTCGATCACGGCCGCGTGCGCCCGGCGCGGCGTGACGCAGTCGCCGACGCGATGCACCTCGAACGGCGCGTCCTGCAGCTCCTGCCACAGCTCGTCCTCGGGCGCCTGATGGACCGCGCACACCACCCAGTCGCAGTGCCGCTGCGCGGGCTCGCCGGTCGGATGATGCAGCAGCGAGAGCTTCACCCCGCCGGTGCGCCCGTCCTGCCCGTCATCTTCGGCCGCACCCATCACCACCAGGTCGGTGGCCTGGCGGATTCCCTTGGCATGCGCCCGCACGTTGAAGGTCTCCATGTCGAGGGTGATGCCGAGATCCTGGCCCACGACCATGCCGGCGGTGATGATCTCCACCTCGCAACCGCGGTCGGCCAGCAGTTCGGCGACGCTGGTGGCCTGATGGAAGCCGAGGTCGTCGACCACGACCACCTGCCCGGCCGGCTCGGCGCGGCCTTCGAGCACGTCGCGCACGTCCACGACGCGCGGCAGCCCGGCGGCCCAGTACGGCGGCTGCGGCCGCGCTCCGGTCGCCAGCACCACGGCGTCGGGTGACTCACCGCGCAGCCATGGCGCGGTGGCGGCCACGCCGGTCCTGATCTCCACCCCGTTGCGCTGGCACTCGGCCGCGAGGTTGCGGACCACGTCGAGGAACTCGGCCCGAGATGGCACCGACGCGGCCGCGGCCACCTGCCCGCCGGTGCGCAGCTGCCGTTCGAGCAGCGTGACACGATGACCGCGGTGGGCCGCGGTGGCGGCCGCCTGCAGGCCGGCCGGGCCGCCGCCGACCACGATCACCCGGCGGCCCCGGCGGCTCGGCGGCGGGAGCGGGACAGCCTCCCGGCCGGTGCGAGGATTTTCGATGCAGCCCAGCCACCGGTTCAGGCCCATCCGGCCGACGCATTCCTGGTTGCAGGACAGGCAGGTGCGTATCTCGGTGGCATGCCCCGACCGGGCCTTGGCCGCGAAGTCGGGATCGGCGATCTGGCCGCGCACGACGCCCACCAGGTCGCAGTGCCCGTCAGCCAGCGCGCGCTCGGCCTGGACCGGGTCCTTGATCCGGCCCACCCCGATAACCGGCAGGCTGACCGCCTGGCGCATCGCGTTGGCGATGAACAGGGCGTAGCCGGGCGGGATGCTCATCGAGGCCTCGATCATGAACAGCGTCGCGGTGGCCACGCCGATCGAGGTGTTGATGTAGTCGACCTGGCCGGTGGCCTCCATCATCCTGGCCACCTCGACCGCCTCGGCCAGCGTGCTCCCGCCCTCGATCAGCTCGTCGCCGCAGATCCGCACGCCAAGCGCGCGGTCGGGCCCGATCGCCTCGCGCACCGCGTCGACGATTTCCAGCAGGATGCGGGCCCGGGCCGCCAGCGAGCCGCCGTAGCGCATCGGTGCGCTTGTTCGTCGCGGGCGACAAGAACCCCCGCACGATGGAGGAATGCGAGCATTGCAGCTCCACGCCGTCGAAGCCGCCTTCGGCGCAGTGACCGGCGACCGTGCCGTAGCCGGCCACGATCTCGGCGATCTCGTGCCGCTCCACGGCCTTGGGAACCTCGCGGAACATCGGGTCCGGCACCGGGCTGGGCGCCCACACGGGCAGCCGGGAGAACATCGACGAGGCCTGGCCGCCGTTGTGGTTGAGCTGCGCGAAGATCGGCACGCCGTACGCGTGCGCCGCCGCGGTCATCTTCTGGTAGCCGGGGATGACCGCGCGGTGGAAGCCGTGGATCAGCTTCTCATAGGGCCAGTCGGTGGGATGAGTCGAATGCTCCTCGGTGATGATCAGGCCGACGCCGCCCGCCGCGCGGGCCGCGTAGTAATCGGCGTGCTGCTGCGTGGGCAGGCCGTCCTCGGCGTAGTTGGTCAGGTGCGCGGAAAACACGATCCGGTTGCGGACCACCACCGGTCCGATCCGCAACGGCGAGAACAGGTACCGGTACCGGCCGGCCCCGCTCATCGGCCACCGCCCGTCACGGTCAGGACCGGCAGCTCGGGAAGCTGATCGGCCGCGGAGATCGCCATCGCCGTCCGGCGGCCCTCAAGCACCGCCTCGAGTACGGTCCGGGGAGCCACGCAGTCGCCGGCCCGCAACGTGCCCGGCCGATGCAGGTACAGGGCCTCATCCGGCAGCCGGTGCCCGCAGTGCACGACGAACCCGCAGTCCGCCGTGCGCTGCTCGCCGGTCCACCGGTCCTCAAGTAGCACATGATCGCGGGCCGCCTCGCGCAGCAGAGCGCGCAGCTCGCGTCGCACGCCCGCCCGCTGCAGCCGCGAGTTGGCCTCGGCGAGGTCGCCGGTGAGGGCCAGCTGGCTGCCGGCGATCTGGTCCTGGGTGACGATCGACGTCGGCCGGCCGTTCGCGGCCAGCAGCTCGGCCACACCGACCCCCACGGGCCCGCCGATCGGGTCGAATACCACGGCCCGGCCTTCCGGGAGCTGGTCAAGCGCGCCGGAGCTCGCCAGGGCGACCAGGTCGGCCGCCTCCACCACGTGCGCGCCCGGCGCGATGCGGTAGTCACGCGGGCCGGGCACGGACCCGGTGGCCAGCAGCACGCGGATGCCCTGGGCGACGGCGTCGTCCAGCTCGGCCGCGCTGACTTCGTGCCCCAGCGAGACCGTCACGTCCAGCCGCGCCAGCTCCTGGCGCCACCAGTCCACCGCAACGCCCAGCCGATGCCGGCCGTGCACCGCGGCCGCTGTCGTCAGCATGCCGCCCAGGGTCGGTCCGCGCTCGGCCAGCCGCACCCGGTGCCCGCGCTCGGCCAGTACCCTGGCCGCCTCCAGACCCGCCGGGCCGCCGCCGACCACGAGCACCGTGCTCGAGTCCTGGTCCCAGTGCTGATCCCCGGCCGAGACATCGACGCCGTCGAGTTCGTGACCGCTGCCGGGCTCGATACGCAGGTGATGACCGGGTTCCTGTTGTCGCGGACCATGCACGCCTGATTGCACAGCAGGCAGGGGCGGATCCGGTCCGGCTGGCCGGCCCGCAGCCGTGCGACCAGGTCCGGATCGGTGATCTGAGCCCTGGTCATCTCGACCAGGTCGGCGGCCCCGTCGGCCAGCGCCCACTGAGCCTGAGCCGGGTCCACCACGCTGCCCTGCAGGACCACCGGGATCGTCCCCCCACCCGCCTCCTTCACTGCCGCCCGGACCTGACGGCAGAGCTCAATGCCGAAGCCCGGCTCGGAGTGCAGGTCGGGCCGGGTCGCCGGCACCGAGTAGATCGACCCGCGCACCACCACGAGATAGTCGACCTGCCCGGCCAGCCGGGCGGCCGACTCCGCGGCCAGCTCGGGCGTCACGCCGGCCCAGGGGGCGAGCTCGTCGCAGCACAGCCGCAGGCCGAGCACCCGGTCGCGGCCGAGCGCGGTGCGCACCGAGCGCAGCACGCGCTCGGTCAGCAGCAGCCGGTCCTGGCCGTAGGCGTCAGTGCGCTGGTTGGTCAGCCCGGACTGGAACTGGCGCAGCAGCGAGTACTGGCCGGCGTTGATCTCCAGGCCGTGCAGCCCAGATCGGCGTGCCACGGCCGCGGCGGCCGCGAATCCGTCGACCACCGCATTGATCTCCGTCTCCGCCATCTCCATGGGCAGCTCACGAGATCCGGCATCCGGAACCCGTGACGGTGCCCACAGCGCGGACTGGGAGAACGCCGAGGAGCCCTGCATCCCGGCGTGACCGAGCCCGGCCAGCACCAGTGCCCCGTGCGGCGCGCAGGCCGCGACGGTCTGCGACCAGCCCGGCCCGCAGTCCGCGGCCAGCGGCGCGCGCTCATAGGGCCAGTCCGACGGGTGCACGCTGGCGATCTCGGTCACGATGACGCCGCAGCCGCCCGCCGCCCGGCGCTCGTAGTAGGCGACATGCCGCGCCGAGATGGCCCGGCCCTGGCCCAGGTTGGTCTCGTGCGGGCCGAACATCACCCGGCTCGGCGCGCGGGCCTGCCCCAGGGATAGCGGCTCGAGCAGGTTCACGTCGCGGCCCTGCACGGCGATCAGGTCAACCGGGACGAAGGCCGGGGCGGACCGTCCCGGCTGGCGCCGGGAGTGGCCGGGTCCGGCCTGCGGCCGGTCCGGCAGGCATACCTTCGCCAGCTCGCGCTCGCCGTGTCCCAGCACGCACTCCGGGTCCGGCCCGTCCAGCGGCAGCCCGGTGAAGAACTTCGCGGCCATGCACCCGCCCTGGCAGGCGTCGAACATCCCGCAGGACGCGCAGGCGCCCGCGGCGGCCGGCTCGCGCAGCCGGAGCAGCAGCTCGGACTCGCGCCACAGCCGGGTGAAGCCGCCGGGCTCGCGCACGTTACCCGCCCGGAATTCCTCGTGCAGCACGAACGGGCAGGCGTAGACGTCGCCGACCGGGTCGATCAGGCAGACCACGCGGCCCGCGCCGCACAGGTTGAGGCCCGGCAGCGGGGCGCCGAGCGCGGACAGGTGGAAGAAGGAGTCGCCGGTGAGCACGTCCGGCCGCGCGGACAGCCAGTCGTACAGCAGGCGCTGCTGAGCCGCGGTCGGGTGCAGGTCGTCCCAGCTGCCGACGGCCCGGCCGGACGGCCTGAGCCTGGTGACCCGCAACCGCGCGCCGTAGCTGTCGGCGATCTGCTTGAACTTATCCAGCTGTGACACATTGTGCCTGGTCACAACGATGGAGATCTTGAACTCACCGAAGCCTGCCTCGGCGAGGTTATCCATCGCCCGCCGCGCCATGGCGAAGCTTCCGGTGCCCCGGACCGCGTCGTTGACGTCCGCGGTCGCTCCGTCGATGGAGATCTGCACGTCCACGTAGTCGGTCCGGGCGAGCCGCTGCGCGGCTCGGGAATCCAGCCGGACGCCGTTGGTGGAGAATTTGATGCCGACGTGGTGCGCGACGCTGTAGTCGAGCAGGTCCCAGAAGTCCGGGCGGAGCGTCGGCTCGCCGCCGCCGATGTTCGCGTAGAACACCTGCATGCGTTCCAGCTCGTCCACCACCCGCATGCATTCGGCCGTGCTGAGCTCGCGCGGGTCACGCCGCCCGGACGCGCTCAGGCAGTGCACGCACTGCAGGTTGCAGGCATAGGTAAGTTCCCAGGTCAGGCAGATCGGCGCGGTCAGCCCGCCCTTGAACTGCTCGGTCAGGGTGGCGGCTCGGCGGGGCAGGCCGGCCTGGTCAGCGCGCATCGATAACCTCCGAATCGGCCAGCGTCGCCAGCGCCGCGGTGTAAGCGCGCCCGCTGCTGGACGGGTACGCCCGCCGCGGCCAGGGCGTCGGCCGCACTGTCGTGGCTCGCCAGGAGCCGGACCACGGTGACCAGCTGCTGGCTCTTCAGGAAGCTCAGCCGCCGGTTGCCGAAGTGATAGACCAGGGCGCCGAACGGCTCCGGGCGCAAGGTAGCCGCCGGATTCAGCCGGTAGCCGCGGTTCAGATCGAATGCCATTGAGTTCTCACAAGGGGCCGCCGCGCCCGTCAGTAGACGCCGCACATGCCGTCGATGGATACCTCTTCGACCAGCAGCTCATCAACTTCGGCGATGTTTTCATCATCGGAGTCAGCGTTGTCGCCGATCATTTAATCAAGACCTTTCCCTCTTGCGGGCACCGGCACTTTCACGTCAAACCTAGAGGCCCAAGCGCGCGCCGGTAACTCCCTGACCGGGCAGGCCCCCTAGCCAATCGGGCAGGTCCGGAAAGTAACGCCCGGCCGCGATCCTGTCAGCATGCCTTCAATCACAACGCCGCATTTCCTTATTCACGATGGGCGCGTCCGGCCGCGGTCGGGGAGCGGCGGGATCAGCAACGAGCTGACCGATCACATCGCCGCCGAACTCGCGCCGCTCGGCCTGGTGCCTGACGGGCCGGCGTTCGAGCGGGTCTTCGTCGATACGGTCCTGGCGGCCCATCCCGACCCGGTGCAGGCCTGGAACCTCTTTTACGGCAACACCCTGCGGCGCCTGCGCCGCCCTGATCCCGACGGGACCGGCAGCGCCGCCACGTTCGGCCGCATCTACGCCCATGTCATGTCGCTGATCCGCGGCACCACCGTGCTGGACGTCGGGTGCTGCTTCGGCTTCCTCCCGCTGCTGGCCGCCGACCGGGACCCGCGACTGCGGGTGATCGGCACCGACCTGGTCCCGTCGGCCGTCGCCCTGGCCGGCCGCATCGCCCGCGCGCAGGACAGCCGGGCCCGCTTCGCAGCGGCTGACCTGCTGGCCCTGCCGGTCGCCGACCAGGCGGTGGACACGGTCCTGGCGGTCCACATCCTGGAGCATCTGGAGGCCGAGGCGTCCGCCCTGGCCGTGGCGCAGTTGTGCCGGGTGGCCCGGCACCGGGTGGTGATCGCCGTGCCGCTTGAGGCGGCGCCGGATCCCACCTTCGGGCATGTCCAGGCCTTCGACCTGGCCAGGCTGGCCGGTCTCGGCGCCGGCCAGGAGACCTGGTCGGCGACCGTGTACGCCGCCGACGGCGGGTGGCTGGTACTGGACCGGCATACTGCCCGATTGGCTAGGCAGCCACTGTCCTAGTTGGCGGTTCGGGCCGGCCAGGCGCCCGGTTTACCGATGAGGCTATTCCCCCGCAGTAACGGGCGCCTTAATGTCCAAACTGTCCCCAGGTGACGTCATAGCGCCAAGCTCGGCCCGCCAGAAAGGCAAGACATGAAGGTCGAAGAACTTCTCAAACCATTTCCCATCAAGGAGTTCCATCCATTCCCCCGGGCCATGCTGGGACCTGGCGCATGGGAACTCCTCGGCCCTGAGGCCAAAAAGCTAGGATTCAACCGGATACTCGTCATGACGTCGGGCCTGCGCGGCAGCGACACCGTGCCGAAAATCGTCGGCTCGCTCCGCTATCACGGGCTCGAAGTCGTGGTCTACGACAAGGTCGAGTCCAATCCCAAGGACTACAACGTCATGGAGGCGGTCGCGCTCTACCAGCGAGAACAAGTGCGACAGCTTCATCTCGATCGGCGGCGGATCCAGCCACGACGCCTGCAAGGGCGCCCGGATCTCGGTGGCCCACGACGGCCGCAGCGTGAACGAGTTCGAGGGGTTCAACAAGAGCGAGAACCCCAAGAACCCGCCGCACATCGCGGTCTCCACGACGGCGGGCACCGGGTCTGAGACCTCCTGGGCCTACGTCATCACCGACACGACGACCGATCCGGACCAGCCGCACAAGTACGTCGCCTTCGACGACGCGGCCGTGGCCACGCTCGCGGTCGACGACCCGACCCTGTACTACGACTGCCCGGTCGACTACACGGCGCAGTGCGGCTTCGACGTGCTCGCGCACGCCAGCGAGCCGTACGTCTCCCGGCTGAACTTCCCGCCGTCGCTGGGCAACGCGCTGTACGCGATCAAGCTCACCGCCGAGAACCTGCGCCAGGCGACGTGGAACCCGCAGGATCTGCCCGGCCGCGAGGGCATGATGTACGCGCAGTACATCGCGGCGCAGGCGTTCAACTCCGGCGGGCTGGGCATCATCCACTCGATCTCGCACGCCGTGAGCGCCTTCTACGACCTCCACCACGGCCTGAACAACGCGATCGCGCTGCCCCGGGTCTGGGCGTTCAACATGCCGGTCGCCTACAAGCGCTTCGCCGAGATCGCCGCGGTGATGGGCGTGGACACGCACGGCATGACCGACGTCCAGGCGGCCGAGGCCGCGCTCGCCGCGTCCATCCGGCTGCTGCGCGACGTCGGCATAGCGGAGAAGTTCACCGACGTGACGCAGGACACCTACTCGAAGAACCGGCTCGGCAAGGGCCCGACCAAGTTCTACGAGAACTCGCCGGTGGTCCGCGGGGACGCCGAGGACGTCGACCGGATCACCAACCACGTCCTCGGCGACGCCTGCACGCCAGGCAACGCCAAGGAGTGCACGTTCGAGACGGTCCGCCCGGTCGTCGATCACTGCATGAACGGCGACCTGGATGACCTCCTCAGCTGAGATCCTGCCTCAGGTGGTAGGCCCGGTGCTGGCGCACCGGGCCTACCATTGGGCCCCACCTGGAGGACGAATGCCGTACTTCGAGACCGTCGACGACGTCACCGGCGCGCTGGCTGACCACGGGTACATCGCCGACCGGCAGCTGGCCACGGCGGTATTCGTGCAGACCCGCCTCGACAAGCCCCTGCTGGTCGAGGGGCCCGCCGGAGTCGGCAAGACCGAGCTGGCCAAGGCCATCGCCGCGGCGACCGGGCGGCGGCTGCTGCGGCTGCAGTGCTACGAGGGCCAGGACGACACCAAGGCCCTGTACGAGTGGGACTACGGCAAGCAGCTCCTGTACACCCAGCTCCTGCGGGAGAAGATCGGCCAGCTGCTCGGCGACGCCCCCGACCTGCATACCGCGATCGAGCGGATCGCGCAGCAGGAGAGCGCCTTCTTCTCCGAGCGCTTCCTCGCCGCGCGCCCGCTGCTCGAAGCGGTCCGATCGGCCGATCCCGTGGTGCTGCTGATCGACGAGGTCGACCGCGCGGACGAGGCCCTGGAGGCGGTCCTGCTCGAGATGCTCGCCGAGAATCAGGTATCGGTGCCGGAGATCGGCACGTTCGTGGCCCGCCACCCGCCGTGCGTCATCCTCACCTCGAACAACACCCGCGACCTGTCCGCCGCGCTCAAGCGCCGCTGCCTGCACCTGTTTCTCGACTATCCGAGCGCCGAGCGCGAGCTCGAGATCCTGCGGAGCAAGAAGACCGGCCTGCCCGACGCGGCCGCCGAGCACCTCGTCCAGATCGTCCGCGGGCTGCGCGGGCTCGACCTCCGCAAGGCGCCCAGCATCTCGGAGACCGTGGACTGGGCCCGGACGCTGGCGGTGCTCGGCGTCGAGGAAATCGCCCCGGCCGTCCTCGCCGACACCGATCTCGGTGGTGGTGAAGTACTCGCGCGACGTCCGGCGCGCGCTGGACGCGCTGCCGTCCCTGGTCGGACCCGAACGCCGCCCTGGCCGACGGCCCGGACCCGGCCACCCGCACGACCATGACCACGGGCACGACCATGACCACGGTCACGGGCCGCACGCCGCTGACGGTCACGACGCCGATGCTATGGCCGAACGAGCGGCGAAAGACCAGCCCGGGCGACACGACGAGCACTACTACGGGGCGCCCACGCCGGCCGCCTCAGTCGGCTCCGGGGCCCGCGCCGTCCCCTCCGGCCAGGGCACCCGCTCCTTCGCCAAGGGCCTGGCGCGCCGCCGGGCGCTGTAGCCGCGAGCGGGGTAGGGCGCGATGGAACGCAGCCTGCACCGGTTCGTGCGGCTCCTGCGCCTGCGCGGGGTCCGCGTGTCGGTGACCGAGGCGCTCGACGCCATGCACGCCGCGGCCACCCACGGCGCCCTGGCCGATCGCGAGACCCTGCGGTGCGTGCTGCGGGTGGCGCTGGTCAAGGACCGGCGCGACGAGGAGCTGTTCGACGAGCTCTTCGACCGTTACTTCCGGCTCGAACCGGTCGCGGCCGCCGAGCCGCACGGCCACAACCACGCGCACGACGACCTGGCCGACACCGGCACCGCGGAGTCGTTCACGATTTCGCCGGAGGCCTCGCAGACCCCGCAGCAGGGGCATTCGCACGGCAAGCCGGCCGACATCCGCGACTTCTTCCGCCAGCAGGATCTGGCCACGGCCTACAACCTGCACCAGGAGGCCAACAAGATCGACCTGGCGTCGATGACGGACGAGATCGTGCTGTCCAAGGAGCGCGGCCGTTCGGCGCCGCCTCCGGCCCTCGCGTCCAGCTGGATACGTCCCGGCTGCACGGCGGGGGCCTGCCGGGCAAGCTGCAGAGCAGCCCGGGGACCCGGCTCGACGCCGGCCTGACGGTGGCCGAGGAGCAGGCCCTGCTCGACTGGCTCGGCGATCCGGACGCCGACATGCCGGCGGACGCGCTCGCGGCCCTGGCGCGAGGGTCAGGCGGCGAGATCGCCAACCTCAGCGAGCTGCTCAAGCGCCACCTGGAGGCCCTCGCGGCCATGGACCGCCTGGCCATCGAGTCCCCGGAGGGACCCGGCGTCCGCACGCCCGTGGTCGGCGAGGCCGAACGTCGCCAGCTCGAGGAGACCCTGCGCCGCCTGGCCAAGACCATGCCGGGCGCCCTCACCCACCGGCGCGTGGTCGCCGGCCGGGGCCGCGTCGACCCGGGTCGCACCATGCGCACCAACATGCGCTTCGACGGGATCCCGTTCCGGCCGGTGACGGTGGCGCGCAAGGCAAGACAAGCCCCGCCTGGTCGTCCTCGCCGACGTGAGCCTGTCGGTCCGCCACACGGCGCGCTTCACCCTGTACTTGGTGCACGGCCTGCAGCGGCTGTTCGGGCAGGTGCGCACGTTCGCGTTCGTGGCCGACACGGTGGAGGTCACCGACCTGTTCGCCGAGCATCCGGTCGAGCGCGCGCTGGAGAAGATCTTCGGCGGCGACGTGCTCGACGTCGACGCCGACTCCGACTACGGCGCCGCGTTCGGGCGATTCCGCGAGGAGTTCGCCGACCTGGTGACCCGGCGGACCACGGTGGTGATCCTCGGCGACGGGCGCGGCAACGGCCACGACCCCAACATGGAAGTCTTCGAGGAGATCGCCCGCCGCTGCAAGCAGCTCATCTGGCTGACGCCGGAACGACGGAACGTCTGGCGGCTGGGCCGCTGCGACCTGCCGCTATACGCGGAACTATGCGATCGCGTGGAGGTGGTCCGTGACCTCGACGGCCTGGACCGCGCCACCGAGGACATCGTGGCCGGGCTGGCCGGACGCTGATGTCCAGGGTGACCCTTCGGGTCCCCGGCGTGGCCAGTAGCAGTCAGGTGGTCTCCTTGGGCTGGTCCGGCGCGGCGTTCTGCTGGAGCTGGGTCAGGACCGACGCATCCCGCAGGGTGGTGACGTCGCCGGGCTCCCGGCCTTCCGCGACGTCGCGCAGGAGCCTGCGCATGATCTTCCCGGACCTGGTCTTGGGCAGGTCGTCGGCCCAGATGATCCGGCCCGGCCGGGCCAGCTTGCCGATCTGGCGGCCGACGTGCTCGCGCAGCGTCGTCTCCAGGTCCGGCTCGGCCACGACGCCGGAGCTCAGGGTGACGTAGGCCACCACCGACTGGCCGGTCAGGTCGTCGGCGGTGGCGATGACCGCGGCCTCGGCGACCGCGGGGTGCGAGACCAGGGCCGATTCGATCTCGGCGGTGGACAGCCGGTGGCCGGAGACGTTGATGACGTCGTCGACCCGCCCGGTGATCCAGAAATAGCCGTCCTCGTCGCGCCGCGCGCCGTCGCCGGCGAAATAGGTGCGCGGGCCGAACCGGCCGAAGTAGGTCTGCACGTACCGGTCGGGGTCGTCGTACAGGGTGCGGAGCATGCCCGGCCACGGCCGGGTCAGCGCGAGCAGGCCGCTGCCGCTGGCCGATCTCGGCACCCGACTCGTCCACCAGGGCGGCCGACACGCCGGGCAGCGGCGAGGCCGGCCGATCCCGGCTTCGCGGCGATCAGGCCGGGCAAGGTGGTGATCATGATGGCGCCGGTCTCCGTCTGCCACCAGGTGTCCACGATCGGGCAGCGCTCGCCGCCGATGACGGTGTAGTACCACAGCCAGGCCTTGGGGTTGATCGGCTCGCCGACCGTGCCGAGCAGCCGCAGCGACGACAGGTCGTGCTTGGCCGGGTAGTCCTCCCCCCACTTCATGCACGCCCGGATGGCGGTCGGCGCGGTGTAGAAGATCGTCACGCCGTACCGCTCGACGATCTCCCACCAGATGTCCTTGTCCGGGTAGTCCGGAGCGCCCTCGAACATCACCGAGGTGCAGCCGTTGGCCAGCGGGCCGTAGACGATGTACGAATGACCGGTGATCCAGCCCACGTCGGCCGTGCACCAGAAGACGTCGTGCTCGGCATCCAGGTCGAAGACCATCGCGGTGGTGGTGGTGACCGCGGTGAGGTATCCGCCCGTGGTGTGCAGGATTCCCTTGGGTTTGGCGGTAGAGCCGGACGAGTAGAGCAGGAACAGCGGGTGCTCCGCCTCCATCGGCTCGGCCGGGCAGACCGGGTCGGCGCTGGCGATCAGGTCGTCGAACCACACGTCCCGTCCGGGTCGCATGACGCAGTCGGCGCCGGTGGACCTGACCACCACCACCGTCTCCAGGTCGGGTAGATCCGAGATCACCTCGTCCACCTGGTGCTTGACCGGGATGAACTTGCCCTTCCGCCGGGACCCGTCCGGGATGATCAGCGCCTTGGCCCGGGAGACCTCCATCCGCTCGCGCACGGCGGTGGGGGCGAAGCCGCCGAAGACGACGGTATGCGGCGCGCCGATGCGGGCGCAGGCGAGCATGGCCACGACGACCTCGGGGATCATCGGCAGGTAGATGCCGACGACGTCGCCCTTGCCGCACCCCCTGCGCCTTGAGCGCGTTGGCGAGCCGCTGCACGTCGTCGAGGAGCTCGGCGTAGGTCAGGTCGCGTTCCTCGCCCTCCTCGCCCCGCCAGTGGAACGCGACCCGGTCGCCCCGGCCGGCCAGCACATGCCGGTCCAGGCAGTTGTAGGACACGTTGATGGTCCCGTCGGCGAACCAGGTATAAAACGGCGGGTTGCTGTCGTCGAGCACCGAGGAAAATGGCGTTTCCCAGTGCAGCCGCTCGCGCGCCTGCTCGGCCCACCACGCCGCCGGGTCCGCTGCCGCCTGCTCGTATACCGCCGGGTCACTTACCCGAGCGCGGGCGGCGAAGCTCGGCCGGCGGCGGGAACTTCTCGACCTGCAGCAATTTCTCCAGGCGGTCACCGACTTTAGGATATGGACCGGGCATGTGCGCTCCTTACCGGGGATCTGGCTTCCAGCCTCCGCGAGGCAGCCCGCTCGCGGCACTCTCCGCAGGTCGCGAGCCTCGTTGACATCTGGCCAGTACCCACCTAGCCAATCGGCCGGTATGCCGATGCCAGACAGGCGGTTTGGGCTCGCTGGCATTCCCCTCACCGGTCATTTGCCGTCTCATTGTGAGCACTGGCCTGGGGCGCCGTCTCCCGGCCGGATCGTGGCGAGGAAGCACCCACGAGCCGCGCGGGGCATTGACTGCCTCTACCTTCTATGGCAAGGAGATAAATTCCAATGACGGTAACTCTGGACAAGAACACCGAGGCCTTCGTCGCAACGCCGCGCCAGTTGTTCGTCAACGGGCAATGGACAGATGCCGCGTCAGGCAAGACGTTCGAGACCCCGAACCCAGCGACGGGCGAGACCCTCGCGCGCATCGCCGAGGGAGACGCCGAGGACATCGACCGGGCTGTCCGGGCCGCGCGCTCGGCCTTCGACGACGGCCCATGGAGCAGGATAACGCCGTCCGAGCGCGGACGCCTCATCTGGAAGATCGGCGACCTGATCTACGAGCACCTCGACGAGCTCGCCCAGCTCGAGTCGCTCGACAACGGCAAGCCGTATGCCGTCGCGAAGGTCGCGGACGTGTCCCTGTCGGCGGACATGTTCCATTACATGGCCGGCTGGGCCACCAAGATCGAGGGCAACACGATCAACATCTCGGTGCCCTACATGCCGGGCGCGAACTTCCACTGCTACACGCTGCGGGAGCCCGTCGGCGTGGTCGGGCAGATCATTCCGTGGAACTTCCCGCTGCTGATGGCCGCGTGGAAGCTCGCCCCCGCGCTCGCGACCGGGTGCACCGTGGTGCTCAAGCCGGCCGAGCAGACCTCGCTGACCGCACTGCGGCTGGCCGAGCTGATCGCCGAGGCCGGGCTGCCTGACGGCGTGGTGAATGTCGTGACGGGCTTCGGCGAGACGGCAGGCGCCGCGCTCGCCGCCCATCCTGACGTGGACAAGGTCGCGTTCACCGGGTCAACCGACGTCGGCAAGCTCATCGTGCACGCGGCCGCGGGCAACCTGAAGAAGGTGAGCCTGGAACTCGGCGGCAAGAGCCCGAACATCGTCTTCGAGGACGCAGAGGACGCCGCGGTCGAGGGATCGGCCAACGCCATCTTCTTCAACCACGGCCAGTGCTGCGTGGCCGGGTCGCGACTGTTCGTGCACCAGAACCGCTTCGACGACGTGGTCGGCGGCGTCGCGGAGATCGCGAAGTCGATCAAGCTGGGCTCCGGCTTGGAAGCGAGCACCCAGATGGGCCCGATGGTGTCGGAGGAGCAGTTCAAGCGGGTCAACAGCTTCCTGGAATCCGGCCAGGCCGAGGGAGCCACCGCACTGGCCGGAGGCGGCCGGTTCGGTGACCGAGGCTTCTTCATCGAGCCGACGGTGCTGATCAACACGCACGGCAACATGAAGGTGGTGAAGGAGGAGATCTTCGGGCCAGTCGTCGTCGCCGAGCCGTTCAGCGACCTGGACGAGATCGCGGCCAAGGCCAATGACACCCCATTCGGCCTCGGGGCCGGGATCTGGACCCGCGACATCTCCAAGGCGCACGCGCTGGCGAAGAAGCTCAGGGCGGGCAGCGTGTATGTCAACTGCTACAACGTGTTCGACGCGGCGCTGCCGTTCGGCGGCTACAAGCAGTCTGGCTGGGGACGCGAGATGGGCCACGAGGTCCTGAACAACTACACCGAGGTCAAGGCGGTCACCACCCTGCTGTGACCGGTTCCGGGTCCCGGCGGCACGCCGGGACCGCAGGAGATGAGGAGGGAGACGACCGGGCTCGGCCTGGGCTGAGCCCGGCCCGCCAGGGAGCCGGTCAGATCAGGCCTAGTTTGCTGGCCGCGTATACCGCCTCGGCGCGGCGGCGTGCACCGAGTTTCTGCATCACGTTGCCGACGTGGAACTTCACCGTCGCCGCGGAGATATACAGGCGCTGCCCGATCGCGACGTTGCTCAGCCCGCGAGCGAGCAGGACCAGGATCTCCCGTTCTCTCGGCGTGATGTCGGTCGCGGCCGTCCCGGGACGCTGGGTGCCGTGCATCCAGCGGACGACGACCCCAGCGCTGCGGGAGTCGAAGGCGCTCTCCCCCCGGTGCACGGCCCTGATCGCCCGGACCAGCTCGGTCAGGTCCACGTCCTTCACCACGAAACCCTTCGCGCCCTGCTTGATGGACTCCAGGATCAGCCACTCATCCGCGGAGCTCGTCAGCACGAGCACGCGGATCTCGGGATAGCGCTGGGTTATCGTGGCGCACAAGGACAGGCCGTCGCACTCGCTGCCGCCGGTCAGCCGCAGGTCCAGGAGCACCACCCGGGGATTGGTCTGGTCGAGCATCGCCGGGGCCAGCCGGGCGGATGCCGCCTCGCCGACCACCCGCAGATTCGGCTCCCTGTCGATCATGGCCCGCAGGCCCTGCCGGACGATGGCGTGATCTTCGATGATGGCGACCTTGATCTCATCCATCGGACTCTCCTGGTTCGAAACCTGGGGCGGGCGCCCCCAGGGACACCCGGATCGCGATCCCGCCGAGGTCGGACCGGTCCGCCTGCAGGCTCCAGCCCATCTCTTCGGCTCGCGCGGCGATGTCGGTCAGGCCCAGGTGGTAGCCGCCGCCGGTGCCGGGCACCTCACCGCGGATGATCTTCCTGAGCGTCTTAGGGTTCCCGTGACCGTCGTCCACGACGCAGAGCGCGACCATGGTGCGGCCGTAGCTCAGCCGGATGACCGCGCGGTGGGCCCGGCCGTGGATGGCCGCGTTGAAGACGCACTCGCTGGCCACCTGAAACAGTGACCGGGTGACCGCCGCCGACAGCGGCAGCGGCGTCCCGGTGATCTCGACGCTCAGGTCGAGCGGGCACGCGGGATGCTGGGCCTTGAGACGCCTGAGCATGTCGGGCAGCTCTACATCGGGGGCGGTCGTGTCCTCGCGGAGATTCTGCAGCGAGGACCGCAGGCGGCGGACGGCGGTCGCGGTGAGCCGCTTGGCGTATTCCAGCCTGGCGTGGTTGGGTGATCCGGCGGGCGTGTCGGCCAGGCACAAGTTGATAGCCAGTCCGGCGGCCAGGACCTCCTGGATGGCCCCGTCGTGCAGTTCCCTGGCCAGCCGGTGCCGCTCCTCTTCGCCAAGCGTCTGCGGCTCCGCGGGCTGACCGCGCCGGGGCGCCTGGGCCGGGACCGACGGCAGCGGCCGGAATGACCGGATGGGTGCTGGTACGGCGGCCTGGGTCATATCGACCCCTCCTCAGTGAGAGGCGTTCAGCGTAAAACGGGCAAGGTTGGCGATTGGTAGGTCGCCGTCCGCTGCCTCGCGTCTCCCCCGGTGCGCTGCTGGTGCAGCATCCAGGACGAAGCCGCCGCCGCGAACGTCCACGCGGCCAGGCGCTCGGCCACCAGGGACACCACGAGGTTGTCATCGACCAGCTCGCCGCGTTCCATCGCCGTGGCGGCACGCCGGCGATCCCGACTTGGCCGCCTCGCGGAGCACGTCACCGACCGAGATGTGCGGTACGACGAGCAGCCGGGCCAGCTGGACGCCCTGGGTGCCCTTGCCCGAGCCCTGGCGGCCTAGCATGACCACCCGCAGGCCGAACAGCATCGGCGCCATGGAGTGCTGTGGCATGGCATCCCTCCTAAGCGAGAAGGCTGAGCGTAGCCCGGCCTAGGTAGGCCATTGGTAGGTCGCCGCCTGCGCGGGTTGTCGAACAAGCCCAGGTCATACGGGGTCAGCTCCAGGTATCGTTGCACTGCGGCCGGATGCGGATCGGCCAGCAGCGCGTTCCGCAGGGCGACCGTGATGAAGTTGCCGAATTCGACCAGGGCCGGGGAATCGGAGCCGGGCAGCAGCTCTCCGCCGTACCGTTCGGTGGCGCCCGCCACGTCACCGGCCCGCAGCCGGTTCAGCACGTCGGTGACGTCGGACCGCACGTCGAGCCCGATCCGGTACGGACGGGATTCCAGCCGCCCGCCGAGTAGCGCGCGCAGCTGCGACATCTCGGCCTTCAGCGTGCCCTGGCTGACCGGCCGGTCTCCGTAGAGCCGTGAGTGCAGCTCACCCAGGTCTAGCCCGTCGGGACTCAGGGTCAGCAGCGCCAGGATCTCCAGCTGCCGTTTGGTCAGCCGCAGCGCGACGCCGTCCAGCTGGGCGCCGGGCTGGCCGAGCAGCTTGAGCTCGAGCAGCCCGCCGGGACCCGCGTCGTCCGGCGCGGCGCCCGCCGCGGCCGCCGCGCGCATCTCGAGGCCAAGCAGCCGGGCCAGGGCCTCCGCCGCGGCCTGGCCGATCGGGTGCGAGCGGTCCCAGGTGGTGGACAGGTCGAGCACGCCGAGCTGGCGCCCGGTCTGCGGGTCGTGCACCGGGGCCGCCCAGCACACCCAGCCGTGCACGCAGCTGGAGAAGTGCTCCGCCGAGTACACGGTGGCCGCGCGGTCCAGCCGGAGCGCCAGATCCAGGGCGTTCGTCCCGACGCTGGCCTCGTCCCACCGGCCGCCCGGGATGAAGTTCACCTTCTCGGCGTTGCGGCGCATGACCGCGCCGCCGTACGTCCACAGGATGCGGGCGGCGGGATCGGTGACCGCCACCACGAGCTCACCGTCGTCCGCCGCCGCCCGCAGCTGGGATTCGAGCTGCCGCACGGCGGCGCTGAGCGGGCTTTCGGCGAAGGCGTTCCTGGTTTCGTCCAGGTCCGCTAGGGGCGCCTCGGCGACCTCGGGCATGATGTACGTGGCTGAACGCTCCCAGCTCGCCACGATCTCGGTGCGCAC
Source organism: uncultured Actinomycetes bacterium (assembly GCA_963722275.1). Taxonomy (GTDB): domain Bacteria; phylum Actinomycetota; class Actinomycetes; order Streptosporangiales; family Streptosporangiaceae; genus Palsa-504. Next base: position 93,121 of record CAVRMX010000003.1, read on the forward strand.
GCCGACCCGCTGCGAGGCCGCAGGCCGCTTGTCGCAGATGGCCGGAATGTGCTGGTCCCACGCTCGCGCGAGGAACGAGCGCCGCCGGTTCAACTGGGAGCGAGACTGCATAATCAAATCCTCAGGCCGGGATTCGGCCCCGCTAATCCGCCGAGCAGGGCACGTCCGATACTGACCCGGTCCGCTTAGGAGAGTAAAGGGTCTAAGGTCCCCGGTCTCTGCGGCCTTGCGTCCCGGCGGGCGTTCGCGGGGCATCGGCAGGCCGGAGCAGCGACCAGCGGAGGGGCCGGCGTCGGCCCGGGCGGACCGGCCTCCCGGATCGGCAGCGGCCCAGCGGGCGTGCTGACGTGGTAATCGGTAGGCGGTCCGGCGAACCTGACCTCGCCCACGGCACCCCCGCAGTTCACCGCCGTCCAGGCGGGCCCAGTCGGGGCGGACCAGGATCGCGGGCGCGACGGGGTCGGCGCCGGACGCGGACCCGCCGGGCACGGTCGCCCGCCTGGCCCATCTCGATTGAGTACATGCAGCCAGGGCACGACCCGCGTGAGGGCTTGTCTCGCGGCCCTGGCGATACCCAGCTTCTCAGCTGCCTGCCCCGCTACAGCGCACGGTCAGCGGACTGCGGTAACTGGCCACCTGGGCGGCGTCTGCCGTAAAATCTTCGTTCTCGCAGCTCAGCGGCTCATATGTGAGTGCTGCCATACTCCGAAATATCGGCACGACCATAGGCTCAAGCAGCACCCCCGCTGGCACGTTGACCAGCTCCCCGACGGCACCTTCCGCTGGACCACCCCCTCCGGGCGGCAATACCTAACCGAACCAACCCGGTACCCGGTCTCGGTCACAGGTCGAGGACCAGGTCGGCGGACGGCTGGGAGCAGCAGATCAGGGCACTGCCTTCGGCGGGCTCCTCTACCGGATCGGGGGCGTAGCGGACCGTTCCGGACATCAGGTCGGTCTCGCACGTGTGGCAGACGCCGGTGCGGCAAGACCAGCGGACGGGAACGTCGCAGGCTTCGGCCAACTCGAGCAGGCTGCCGTAGCCGGCGCCCCAGCGGACGGTCAGGCCGCTGCGCGCGAACGCCACCTCCGCGCCGTCTCCGGGCGGCCCGGCAGGCAGGTGCGGCGGCCGGGCGGCGGTAGGCGCGATGCCTGGGGTCTGGGCGGGTGCGGCGCCGAAGATCTCGGTTCGCACCCGGGAGCGCTCCACACCCAGGTCCGCCAGGGCGGCGGACATTTCGGCCATGAACGCGGCCGGGCCGCAGATGTAGGCGTCGGCGTCGCGCGGCAGCCCGAGCCCGGCCAGCACGCGCGCCGACAAGCGTCCCGCCGTCTGATAGTCGCGGCCCGGAATCTCGCCGGGACCTGGCCGGCTGTAGCAGACGTACCGGTGGCCGTGGGCCAGCGTGGCCAGCAGGGACCGCGACTCATCGGCGAACGGCTCCTCGGCCCGGCTGCGGGCTCCGTGCAGCCACCAGACGTCGCGGCCCGACCCGCCGGCGGCGAGGGCGTGCAGCATGGCCAGCACCGGGGTCGCCCCGACGCCCGCGCTGATCAGCAGGACCGGCCTTTCCCCGGGCTGAAGGACGAACGTGCCGCGGGGTGCGGCCGCCTCCAGCAGGTCGCCGGGCCGGACCCGGTCGTGCACGAACTGGCTGCCCGCGCCGTGCGCTTCGCGCTTGACGCTGATGCGGTAGGAGCCGGCGTCCGGCGGGCCGGACAGAGAATAGCTGCGCAGTAGCGGCCGCTCCCCCGGAACCGTATTCAGCCGCAAGGTCAGGAACTGCCCGGGCCCAGGCGCTGGCAGGGCGGTCCCGCCGGGATCGGCCAGCTGCACCGAGACCACCGAGTCGCTCTCCCGGTTCACCGCGGTCACCGCCAGCGGGCGGAATCCCGGCCAGGCCGGCGGCGGGCTCACCGCGGTAAGCCCGGCGTTGCCCGCGGCTTCGCCGGGCGTTTCTGCCTGGTCGGCCATGGCCCGGAACGAGGCCTTCCAGCCGTCGGGCAGCGCCGGGATGCGCAGCGCGCTCAGCATCCGCTCGCGGGGGTGCCCGGGCAGGTAGAGCAGGGCATCGACCTCGGCGACGGTCATCGCCTCCGGCCCCGCGGCCACCTGGACGATCTCGTCGCCGGAGCGGACTGCGCCCTCGCGGAGCACCCGGAAGTAGAAGCCGGGCCGGTGGTGGGAGACCAGCAGCGATGGCATCCGCGGCTCGTTCATCCGGATCCCCACCCGGTAACACGTCACCCGCGGCTGAGTCACCTCGAACAGCGCCTCGCCGATCCGGTAGCGGTCACCGATGCACACCCGGTCGTCGGCCAGGCCGCTGACCGTGAAGTTCTCGCCGAACTGGCCGTACTCGAAGTCGTCGCGACCCAGCTCGTCCTGCCAGTACCGGTACGACTCGACCTGGTACACGAACACCGCGCGGTGCTCGCCGCCGTGCCCGGCCAGATCGCCCTGCCCGTCCCCGTCGATGTTCAGCCGCCGCACCTGTTTCGGCCCGTCCGCAGGCCGTTTCCAGATGGCGGTGCGCACCGTCTGCCCGTGCCAGGACACGTCCTGCGGCAGGCCCACGTTAACCGAAAGCAGGCGGCCGGCCCTCCGGTCCGCACTCAATGGTTCGCTCGCCACGACGCCACGGTAACCGCCAGCCCCTGATGAGTCATCAGCGGGCGAGGCATCAGTCGGATGACTTAAGCGAGCGCAGCCGTACCTCGTTAACGTGGGGCCCACGTCCCCTACCTAAGGAAGGTGCGCGATGGATCTTGGCCTGGCCGGACGGACCGCCGTTGTCACCGGCGCCAGCCGGGGTATCGGGCTGGCGATTACCCGCGGCCTGGCGGCGCATGGTGCGCGCGTCGTCGCGGGAGCGCGCCGGTCCTCCGCGGAACTTGATCAGCTGGCCGCGGATGGCACGGTGCAGGTCCTCGAGGTAGACCTGACCGACCCTGCCGGCCCGGCGCGGCTGGTCGCGCTGGCCGAGACGGGCCCGGAGATCCTGGTCAACAACGTGGGCGGCGCGCCCGCCAGGACCGGCGGGTTCCTGCAAATCAGCGACGAGGACTGGCAGGCCTCCCTGACCCTCAACCTGATGGCCGCCGTCCGCACCACCCGCAGCGCGCTGCCCGCCATGCTCGCGGCCGGGAAGGGGTCGATCGTGACCATCTGCTCGGTCAACGCGTCCCTGCCCGATCCGGCCGTGCTCGACTACAGCGCGGCCAAGGCCGCCCTGGCCGGCTTCTGCAAGGCCCTGTCCAAGGAAGTCGGGCCCCAGGGAGTTCGCGTCAACACGGTCAGTCCCGGCCCGGTGGCCACTGATCTGTGGCTCGGCGATCACGGGGTTGCCCAGGCCGTCAGCCGGGCCACCGGCGCCAAGCCGGAGGACGTCGCCAGCCAGGCCGCGCACGGCTCTGTCACCGGCCGGTTCAGCCTCCCGGAGGAGGTCGCCGACCTGGTGCTCCTGCTGGCCAGCGACCGCACCGCGAACGTGACCGGCACCGACTTCAGGATCGACGGCGGGCTGGTTCCCACCTGGTGAGGACCAGCCCGCCTGGCGGGAACTAGCCGACGGCCGCGGACCAGCGCTGGTTGGCGCTGTCCTTGCAGGTCCAGACGATGAGCTGGGTGCCGTTGCGGGTGGAGGAGGCCGGGTCGTCCAGGCAGTACCTGCCGCCGTTGGCCTTCAGCACGAACTCGCCGCTGGCGAGGTGCGTCCAGATCTCGTTGGCGGCGCCGTTGCAGCTGTACAGGATCACCTTGCTGCCGTTGCCGCCGGAGCGCTGGTCGTTGGCGCACATGCCGTTATGGACCAGCTCGCCGCCGGAGTAGGTCCAGCCCTGGGCGCGGTCGCGGGAATTGCACGACCAGATGATCACCTTGGCGCGGATGGCGGAGCTGTTGCGCGCGTCATCGACGCACTTGCCGCCGAAGCCCTTGTAAATGCGCACCGGGCCGGCCGGGGGCGGCGAGGAGGTTGGCGAGGGAGAAGCGCCGACGGCCGGCGTGTAGGCCAGCGCGACCAGCATGCTTCCGGCGTTAGTACTGAGGGTGCCGGTCGCCTTGACGGTGCAGGAGTCCGCGGTGCTGAAGGGAAGGGTGAGGGGTTCCGTGACCGGGGTCATCGCGGTGGAACCACCCGACGTCGTCCCGGTAACGCTGCCGAGCTTGCAGGTGGCGGTCCACGCGGTGGTGGCGTCCTGGCTGGCGGCGTTCGCCACGGTCACCTTGATGCTGATCGAAGCCGGGCTGCTGATCAACTCCGTCACCGTGCAGGTGGCCTTGGCGGTTGACGTGCTCGACGAGCTGCAAAACCCTGCTGTGTTAGCACTGGCCGCAGTCATGCCCGCGGTGATCGCCCCGGCCGCGAGCAAACCGGTCAAAGCGGCACGAACAATAGCACGACATGATCGCTGCATCATCAATTGCCTCTCAGCATTCGCTTTGTCCCCTTAGCCCCGACAGCAAGACGCACTGACGTCGGCACTGGTTTACACCAGCTTCACCGGCTAAGCACGAAACACGGCGATATACGCCCGGTTAGATAAATCCGAGCGAAGAAAGGCGTTATAACCCCGAGTGGGCCATTTCCGCATACAGGTCGGCGGTCTGGGCCGCGATGGCGGGCCAGCCGAATTCCGCCACCGCGCGCTTGCGGCCCGCCTGCCCCATCGCCTCGGCCCGGTCGGGGTCACGCAGCAGGGCGTTCAGCGCGACCGCGAGCGCCTCCGGCTCGCCGGGCGGCACCAGCAGCCCGGTCTCGCCCTCGGCGACCACCTCGGGAATCCCGCCGGTGCGGGACCCCACCACCGCGGTCCCGCACGCCATGGCCTCCAGGTTCACGATGCCGAGCGGCTCGTACACCGACGGGCAGGCGAACATCGTGGCGTGCGTGAGCAGCTGGATGACCTCGGGCTTGGGCAACATCTCCGGGATCCAGACCACGCCCGAGCGAGCTCTGCCATTTCGACCAGTGCGCAAGCCGTTCACCAGCTCGGTCACCTCGGCCTCCAGCTCCGGCGTGTCGGCCTGGCCCGCGCACAGCACCAGCTGCGCCTCGGGGATCAGCCTGGACGCGGCGTGGAGCAGCACGGGCAGGCCCTTCTGCCTGGTGATCCGGCCGACGAAAATCACGTAAGGACGGCTCGGATCGATTCCGTGGCGGGCAAGCACCTCGGTGCCGGGATCGGGCCGGTATTCCGTGGTGTCTATTCCGTTGCGTATCACCCGGATCCGTTCGGGAGAAATCTCGGGGTAAGCGGTCATGATGTCGGCCCGCATGCCCTCCGACACCGCCACCACGGCGGCGGCTGAGGTCGCTGCCACCCGCTCGCACCACGAGGAGACCGTGTACCCGCCGCCCAGCTGTTCGGCCTTCCACGGCCGCAGGACCTCCAGGGAGTGCATCGTGACCACGTGCGGGATGCCGTAGAGCATGGCCGCCAGGTGGCCGGCCAGGTTCGCGTACCAGGTGTGCGAATGGACCAGCTGCGCGGACCCGACCGCGGCGGCCATGGACAGGTCGGTGGACACCACCCGCAGCGCCTGGTTGGCGTCGGCCAGCAGGTCCCAGGGCCGGTGCGCGACCGCGTCCGCGCGGTCCGCGCCCTGGCAGTGCACGGTGAGATCGACCAGCGGCGCCAGCTCGCGCGCCAGGTAGGTGACGTGCACGCCCGCGCCGCCGTACACCTCGGGCGGGTACTCGCGGGTCAGCAGCGCGACCCTGAGCGGCCGCGCGGCGGCGGGCCCGACGCGCGCGCTCCCGGAGACCCTGAGCGGCCGCGCGGCGGCTTGCCCGACGCGCGCGCTCCCGGAGACACTGAGCTTGCCGGTGGCCGGGGGCTGAGTCACGGCACGACCTCCTGGCCCTTGCCCACCACGGTGATGCCGGCGGCCGAGACCACGAAGCCGCGTGCCCTGTCGTGCTCCTTGTCCACGCCCACCTGCGCCCACTCCGGCACGATGACGTTCTTGTCGATGATCGCGTTCCGGACCAGCGCGTGCCGGCCGATCTTGGTGTTGTGCAGCAGCACCGACCGTTCGACGGTGGCCCAGCTGTTCACCCGCACCCCGGGCGACAGCACGGACTGGCGCACCAGTCCCCCGGAGATGATGACGCCGTTGCTGACCAGGCTGTCGACCGCGCGCCCCACCCGGTCGCCCGACTCGTGCACGAACTTGGCGGGCGGCAGCGACGGGATGTGGGTGAGGATGGGCCACCGGTCGTTGTACAGGTTGAACGCCGGCGTCACCGCCCACAGGTCCATGTGCGCGTCGAAGTAGGCGTCGAGCGAGCCGACGTCGCGCCAGTAGCCGACATCCTGCGGGGACGCGCCAGGCACCTGGTTGAGCGCGAAGTCGTACGCCTGCGCGCAGCCGTCCCGCACCAGCATCGGGATGATGTTGCCGCCGATGTCGTGCCGGCTCGAGTCGTCGTCGGCGTCCTTGCGCAGCGCGTCCACGAGCACGTTGGTGTCGAACACGTAGTTGCCCATCGACGCGTAGCACATCTCCGGGTTGCCGGGCATGGGGGGCGGGTCGGCGGGCTTCTCCAGGAACGCTTCCACCGTGCGGCCGTCCCTGCCGACCCTGACGATGCCGAACGCGGGGGCCTCCTCCCGCGGCACCGGGATGGCCGCCACGGTCACCCCGGCCCCGTGGGCCACGTGATGGTCGACCATCTGCTGCGGGTCCATCCGGTACACGTGGTCGGCGCCGACGACCATCACGATGTCCGGTTCCTCGTCGTTGATCAGGTTCATCGACTGGTAGATCGCGTCCGCCGAGCCGGTGTACCAGTGCGGGCCGAGCCGCTGCTGGGCCGGGACCGGCGTCACGTAGTTGCCGAGCAGGGCGCTCATCCGCCACGTGGTCGAGATGTGCCTGTCCAGGCTGTGGCTCTTGTACTGGGTCAGCACGCACATCTTGCGGATGCCGCCGTTGGCCAGGTTGGAGAGCGCGAAGTCGATCAGCCGGTAAAGACCGCCGAACGGGACCGCCGGTTTCGCCCTGTCCGCGGTGAGCGGGCTAAGACGGGTTCCGGCACCCCCGGCGAGCACGATTCCCAGGACTGACGGCTGGGTCATGTCCGGTCCTCCTAAGACGCTTGCTGCGGTTTCGTGCGGCGGCTTAAGAGCCATGCTCCCGCGTATCGGGTGAAACAGGGAAGAGATCGCCCGGCTGGATCGCCGGGGGTTCCGGCTCGGGCGGCGGCGCGGTGGCCTGCCAGGCCTCCCTGACCAGCACCTGCAGCGCGCCGGCCAGGGGGATGGCAAGCAGCGCCGCGACGAAACCGCCGAACAGCCCCCCGACCAGGCTGCCCAGCGAGGCGCCGACCAGCACCGCGACCAGCACAAGCAGCGGGCTGATCCGCACCGTCTTGCTCATGATCACCGGGTTCAGGATGTGGTTCTCGACCTGTTGGTAGGTGAGGAAGACGACCGTGGTGACGATGCCCGCGGTAAGGGAATGGGTGAAAGCGAACAGCGCGGTGGGGATGCCCGCCAGCGCCCCGCCGATCATCGGCAGGAAATCCACCAGCGCGACCCACAGCCCCCACAGGAGCGGGTACGGGACGCCGAGGACCATCAGCGTCACGAACACCACGATTCCAGCGATGAGCGAGGTCAGGAAGTTGCCCAGCATGTACCCGGCGACGGCCCGGTTCACCTCGGCGGAAATCCGGGTGGTCGTGGCGGCGCGGGCCGGCGTCATCTGGCTCAGGATCCAGCGCCGCATCTTCGGGCCCTCGAGCAGCAAGAGCAGGACCAGGATGAAGATAGTGGCCAGCTCGATGAGCAGGGAGAGGGCGCCCGCGCCGATGGTCAGGGCCGGCTTGCTGAGCGACTGGGCGTAGCTCACCAGCTTGGGCGTGTTCCGCCGCACCCAGTTCTGGATGTGGTACCTGGTGACGAGATGGCCGATCCAGCCCCGGCCGTGCTGCGCGTTCGCCACGTAGGTGGGCAGCTGGTCGGACAGGTGGGTGATGCCGTTCACCAGCGGATACCCGAACGCTATGGCGAGGCCGATGAAGACCAGCCCGGCCAGGATGGTGACGATGGTGACGGCGATGCCCCGGCGCGGGAACACCCGCTGCTGCAAGAGGTTCACGATCGGGTTGAGGAGCAGCGCGACGAACCCGGCCACGATTATCAGCAGCAGGATGTCCCGGATCCGGTAGATCACCTTCCCGGCCAGGTAGGTGGCCGCCACCACCGCGACCGCGACCACGATCGTCCGCAGCGGGACGTGGCGCCTTTCGGCGGCCCACCACAGGCGCGATAGCCGGCCTCGGGGCGGCGGCGGATCATCCTTCACGTGACCAGCATGCCAGGTCCCGCGGCGATCATGCGGCCGGCCCTCGCGACGGTCAGAAGGGGTCGGCGACGCCGCCGTAGTGCCGGGCGTGCTCGGCGCGCAGCTTGTACTTGAGCACCTTGCCGCCCACGGTCTCGGGCAGATCGGCGGCGAACACCACCGACTTGGGGGTCTCGTACCCGGCCAGGCTGGCCCGGCAGTGCTTGATCAGGTCTTCCCCGGTGGCTTCGGCCCCGTCCCTGAGCACCACCACCGCGGTCACCGCCTCGCTCCAGCGCGGGTGCGGCAGCCCGATGACCGCCGCCTTGGCCACGTCCGGGTGCTGGGCCAGCACGGCCTCGACCCGCAGGCTGGACACGTTCTCCCCGCCCGTCTTCACGATGTCCTTGTACCGGTCGAGCATGATGCGCAGCCCGTGGCCGTCGTAGGCGCAGCTGTCCCCGGAGTGGAACCAGCCGTACCGGAACGCGTGCCGGGTGGCCTCCTCGTCGCGGTAGTAGCCGGCCATCACGGCCGGGGACCGGTACACCGCCTCCCCCGCCTCGCCGGGCTGGCCCGCCAGGTCACCGCCGTCGGCGTCAAGCACCGTCGAGGCCAGGATCGGGCTCGGCACCCCGACGTAGTTGTGCTGCGGCGCCGTCGCCGCGTACAGCTCCGGCCACTCACCGGGCCAGAACCGGTGGCAGGAGATCGACTCGGTCTGGCCGAAGATCTCGAATACGCACAGGTCATCACCGCAGTGCCGCTTCATGGAGGCCAGCGTGGCCGGGGGCAGGGCGGCCCAGCCGTACACGATCACGGTCAGGCTGCGGGCGTCCAGGTCCGGCCGCGCGGACAGCACCGCCTCCAGCGCCCGCACCATCGCGGGCGACCCGGCCCACAGCGCGGTCACCTGCTCCGCGCCGATCATCTCGGCGATGTGCTCGGGGTTCGGGCGGCGCCCGAGGATCAGCGTGCCACCGCACAGGAACACCGAGAAAGTGAATGGCTGATCACCTACGTGGTAGATCATCGGCAGGTAGGTGCCGACCCTCAGGTCGGACTCGAGCCGCAGGCCGCGGGTCAGCGAGAGCGCGAACCCGAACCCGGCCGCGTAGCTGCACGCATGCGAGATCATCACGCCCTTCGGCAGCGCCGTGGTGCCCGAGGTGAACAGGATCTCCCAGATGTCGTCGGCGTGGATCTCCACATCCGGCTCGCCCGTCTCCTGACCCGCGATGAACTCGGTGAACGACACGCTGCCCGGGGCCGGCGGGCCGCCGATGGCGATCGTGACCGCGGTCCGCAGGCCCTTCGCGGCGAACGGCTCGCGGGCCTTCGGCCACAGTTCGGCGTCCACGATGGCCAGCTTCGGCTGGACCAGGTCGATCATGGCGGCCACCAGGTCCGGTGCCATCATCGGGTTCAGCGGCGCGGCGACCAGGCCCGCCTTGGCGATGCCGATCTTGGCCAGGTAGGCCTCCACCGAGTTCTCGCAGAACAGCAGCACCACGTCGCCGCGCTCCAGGCCGCTGGCCAGCAGAGCGTGCGCCACCTGGTTCGCCGCCTGGTCGGCCTGCCGGTAGGTGAGCGCTCGCATCCGGTCGTCCGCGTAGGCGCCCGGCCGGCCGACGATGGCCAGCTTGTCCGGCCGGCTCCAGGTCACCCGTTCGATGAGATCACCGACGCTCATCCGCTCCCACCGGTGCACGGCTCGCCGGTGATGCAGGCTCGTCACATCGAGGTCCACGGCGCCTCCGCGGGAACGCTAGTGATTGACGGTTCACTAATGCGTTACTATAGGAGGCCGGGCCGCCGCTGTGAAGTGCTGCAAGAGCAGTTTGACTTGCTGATGGAAGGTTGCCTTGACTACTCCCCGCCTTGAAGGACGGGGATTCCAGCCCTCACGGGCTGGGGTTCCTGTTTCACAGCCGACTGCACCCGGGAGGACCCGGAGTGTCTGACATCAGCTCCGCAGGCATGGCCGGGGTTGCCCCCGGCTACGGCAAGACCTGCCGCCAGGATGTTCTTCGCGGCGTTGATGTCCCGGTCGTGCCAGGTGCCGCAGGACGGGCACGTCCAGTGCCGCGTATCCAGACTCAGCGTAGCGAGGAGATACCCGCACGCCGAGCACGTCTTCGACGACGGGTACCACCGATCGGCCACGATCACATGCCGCCCGTATCTGGCGGCCTTGTACTCGATCATGGCCCGGAAGGTGCCCCACCCGCAGTCAAAGACCGCCTTGGCCAGCGTGCGGTTGCGGACCATGTTCTTCACGGCGAGGTCCTCGACGGCGATCACGTCATGGCCGCGGACCAAGCGGGTGCTGGCCTTGTGGAGGAAGTCGGTGCGGGCGGCGCGGACTTTCCGGTGGGCGCGGGCGACTTTGGCTTTGGCTTTGGCGCGGTTCGCGGACCCGCGCTGGCAGCGGGCCATGCGCCGCTGGTACCGGGCCAGGTTCCGGGCCCGGCGTTCCAGGTGCCTGGGGTTGGCGGTCCGCTGGCCGTCGCTGGTGACCGCGAAGTCCTTGACCCCCAGGTCAACGCCCACGACCCGGCCGGAAGCGGGGAGCTGCTCCGGGCCGGGTACGTCGACGGCGAACGAGACGTACCAGCGTCCGCACGGGTCACGGGACACCGTCACCGTCGTCGGGTCGATCGACGCCGGGTCCACATCGGGCCAGGACCACGTGAACACCAGCGGCGTGTCCATCTTCGCCAGGAACAGCGTGCCGTCGCGCCACCGGAACCCGGACCGGGTGTACTCCGCGGACTGCCGCCCCTGCCGGGACTTGAACCGCGGGTACCGGGCCCGGCCGGCGAAGAACGCGGTGTACGCGGCTTGCTGGTGGCGGATCGCCTGCTGGAGCGGCACCGAGGACACCTCGTTCAGCCATGCCAGTTCTTCCGTGGCTTTCATGGCGGTCAGGTAGGCGCTGGCCTGGGTGAAGTTCGTCCCGGCCTTCTCTGCGTGGTACCGCTGGTGCCGCCACGCCAACGTCCGGTTCCACACCACACGCACGCAGCCGAATGTGCGGTTAAGCACGCTGGCCTGCCCTGGTGCCGGGTACGCCCGGCACTGATACGCCGTCCTCATAAATACCAAGCTTATCCGATACGATCCGAACAGGTAAGCGAGACACTCCGAGAGGAGAGCCGGCGTTTCCTCCCCGGTCTGAAGATCGGGATCTCCACGCCGCAAAAACGATGACGGACGCGGTCAGCTATCGGGTGGCCAACGGCGTCGCCTGGCTCACCATCGAGCGGCCCGAGGCCCGCAACGCGCTCAACGCGGCCGCGCGCGCGGGCCTGTACGCCGGGGTCAGGCGCTTCAACAAGGACGACAGCGCCAAGGTCCTAGTGCTCACCGGCGCCGGGGAGAAGGCGTTCTGCGCCGGCGGCGACCTGAAGGAGATGGCCGACACCGCCCTGACCGTGCCGCCGCCGGACTTCGTGCCCCAGTTCGGCCGCAACATCGACGTCGCCAAGCCGACGATCGCCGCGGTCAACGGCGTCGCCTGGGCCGGCGGGTTCCTCCTCACCCAGTCCTGTGACCTGTGCATCGCCGCGGACACGGCGACGTTCGCCATCAGCGAGGTGAAGGTGGGGCGCGGCGCCCCGTGGGCGGCGCCGCTGTCCTGGCTCATCCCGCCCCGGATCGCGCTGCAGATACTGCTCACCGGCGACCCGCTCACCGCCCGGCGGGCGTACGAGATCGGGCTGGTCAACGAGGTCGTGCCGCTCGCGGACCTGCGCGCGCGAACGCAGCGGGTGGCCGAGCGGATCGCGGCGAACGCCCCGCTGTCCGTGCTGGCCGCCAAGCGCACGGCGTACCTGTCCCGGCCGGACCTGTTCGACGAGGCCGAACGGATCTGGGCGCCGGTCTACCACAGCGCCGACGCGCAGGAAGGGCCCGCCGCGTTCCGCGACAAGCGGCCGCCCATGTGGACCGGCCGCTGAGCCGGGCGTGGCTCAGCGGCCGGTCGTACCGCGGCAGGTCTGCCCCCGCGACGGGTCTTACCGTGTCGCGTCGAGCAGGTCGGAGCATGCCGGCTGCCGGTCCTGGCCCCAGAGCAGGGCGATGGGCCGGGTGGCGTGCTGCCATAGTCGTGACACGTTGACGGCCAGGTGGCCGAGCTGCTCGTCGGCGCGCCGGATCTCGGCGGCGGTCTTGGGCCGTTCGGCCTGGAAAATCTGGTAGGTCTGGTACGGCATCATGATGTGACTCCTCGCGGCCCCCGTGGTTCCGTGCCCGCTCCCGCCGGTCGGCCGGCGGCAGGCACCTATGATCGAAATTACGGCTAAGACCTGGGGCGAGGCATCGTGCAAATGTCTTATTTCCGGGCCGGCTCGGTGACTTAGGACGGCGGGTACCGCTTAGAACGGGCATCGTGGCATCACCTTGACAGCCTAGGTCGCGGACACTTGCCTCCATGGGTGGGCGGGGCGGGCACCAGGTCCGTTCGGGATAATGCCGGGATGACGCGGAAGGCGGCGGGAGAACTGTGGATCCGGTTCCTATCCGGGCCGGACATCGACTCGCTCGGGCTCTCCAACGCCGAGATCATCGACGCCGTCGAGGGGGCCGTGCGCGCGCACGGCGACGGGCGCGTGGTGGTGGAGCCGAGGGTGCACCTGGTCCCGGATAACGACGGCGCCGGTCATTTCAACGTGCTCCGCGGCCACCTGTCGGCCGGCGGCGGCCAGGGCGGCGTGAGCGGCGTCAAGGTAGTCGGCAACTTCGTCGCCAACTACGCCTCCGGATTGCCCAGCGAGCTCGGGCTGCTGACGCTCTACGACCCGGGCACCGGCGTGCCGCTGTCGATCATGGATGCCACCATGATCACCGCCTGCCGGACCGGCGCGATGACCGCCGTGGGCGCCCGTTACCTGGCCCGGCCGGACTCCCGGGTGCTCGGCCATGTCGGGGCGCGCGGCACCGCGTTCTGGAATGTCGTGCTGCTTGACGAGCTGTTCGACCTGGACGAGATCAGGGTTACCAGCCGCCTGCCCGAGTCCAGGGAGGCGTTCGCGCAGGAGCTGGCCGCGGTGACCGGCACCCGCGTCCGGGTGGCCGCCACCGCCGGAGAAGTCTTCGACGGCGCGGACATCCTGGTCGAGGCGTCGCGGCTCACCGAGCCCGAGCCGCTGCTGCGCACCGCCGTGGTCAAGCCCGGTGCCTTCGTCGTCCCTTACGGCACGGTCAGCGCCGTGGAACTCGACCTGCTCGACGTGATGGACAAGGTGGTGGTCGACGACTGGCGGGAGGCGCAGTCGGGCCGGTTCGGCGCGCTGCGCCGCCACGTGGACACCGGCCGGCTCTCGGCCGCGTCGCTCCACGCCGAGCTGGGCCAGGTCGTCACCGGGCGGCGGCCCGGCCGGGAACGCGCCGACGAGCGGATCCTGCTCTGGCACCGCGGCCTCGCCATCCTCGACATCGCCGTGGGACTGGCCATCCTGCGCCGGGCCGAGCAGCAGGGCACCGGAACGATGCTCCGGTACCGCTAGCGATGCCCGCGCTGGCGATCACCCGGGCCGGTGACGCGGATCTCGGCCTCATCCGGGCCGTCGCCGCCGGCCAGCCCGTCAGCATCGGGCCTGATCTGCTCGCCACGGTGCGGCAGCGCTGCGAACAGGCCAGGCAGGCGCTTCGCGACGGACAGCCGGTGTACGGGGTCAATACCGGCATGGGGGCGCTCTCCTCGGTCCGCCTGACCGAGCAGCAGCAGCGTTCTCACCAGCGCAACCTGCTGCTGGCACGGGTGACGGGCGGGCCGCCGTGGCTGAGCCCGCCCGATGTCAGGGCGATCATCACGGTCCGGCTGCTGACGTTCCTTTCCGGCGACGCCGCCGTGTCAGGCGAGCTCTGCCAGCGGCTCGCGGACTTCCTCAACTACGGCATCGTGCCGGCGGTGCCCGAGGCGGGGGCCGGGTCCGCCGGCGAGATCACGCAGCTGGCGCACGCGTTCGGGCCGGTGGCCGGCATCGGCCGGGTGCTCGGGCCGGGCGGGGCCCTGCGGCCCGCGGGCGAGGCGCTGCGCCGCCACGGGCTGACGGAGTTCAGCCTCGGCCCGAAGGAGGGCATCGCCCTCATCCAGGGGGTGCCCGGGGCCACCGGCCTGGCCGTCCTCCGCCTCGGCGAGGCCGCCGCGATCGCGTCGCTGATGGAGGCGGCCGCGGCGCTGTCCATCGTGGCGATCCGGGCGCCGCGCGATCCGTACCGCGCCGCCTGCGGGCGCGGCGACGACATGCTGGCCGCGGTGCTGGCGCGGCTGCGCACGGCCGCGGGCGACGAGCCGTCGCCCCGGTCCCTGCAGGCGCCGGTGTCGTTCCGGGTGGCCGGGCCGGTGCTCACCCAGGTCCACCGGGCGGCCGCGCTGCTCGAGGCGGCCGCCCGCCGTGCCCTGGCCGGGGTCACCGACTCCCCCGCCTACCTCGACGGACGCTTCACCGGCACGGCCGGGTTCCACGGGATCGACCTGGCCGCGCACTTCGACCACCTCACGGCGGCGTTCTGCCACGCGGCGGAGGTGGCCGCTGCGCGCCTGCACCGGCTGATGGATCCCGCCGTCACCGGGCTGCCCGCGCAGCTGGCCCGCGATCCCGGCCCGCAGGCCGGCCTGACGTCGGTGCACAAGCGCGCCGCCGGGGAAGTCCACGTGATGCGGCGGCTGGCCGGCGCGACTCCGGTCGGCCTGATCGAGACGTCCGGCGGCCAGGAGGACGTCCAGTCGTTCGCCTGGGAGGCCGCCGGGAAGCTCGCCGCCGCGCTACGCCACGCTCGCGCGGTCACGGCGTGCGAGCTGCTGGCCGGCTACCAGGCGGCGGCGCTGGCCGGGCTGCCGCCGCCGGCCGGGTGCCGGGCGCTGCTCGACTGGCTGACCGGGATCCTCGGCCCGATCAAGGGTGACCGGCCGTTCGGCGAAGACCTCGAGCGCCTGGTCCAGGCGCCGTGGCCCCCGGGCTGACCTACGCGGGCCGCGCGGTCACCGGCAGCCAGTCGCTCTCGTCCAGGGCGAGGGCGATGGCCCCGAGGGCCGTGTGCCGGGTGCCCAGTGCGCCCAGGACCACGCCGGGCGGTTCGTTGGGCACGATGTCGCGCTCCAGGGCGGTCCGGATGGGGCCGAGGACCAGCTCGCCCGCCTCGGCCATCGCTCCGACGACGACGACGCGGGCCGGCGCGAGCAGGTTGCACACGACGGCGAGCTGCCTGCCGACGAGTTCGGCGGCGTCGCTGACCACGCGCACCGTACCGGGATCGCGATCCGAGAGCAGCCTCATGAGGCCGGTCAGCGTCAGCTTGCCGTGCTGGGGTTCCAGGGCGTCCATGATCGCGGGGATGGCGGCGTAGGTGTCCAGGCAGCCGCGCTTGCCGCAGCGGCAGAGCGGGCCGCGCTCGTCGACGGTGGTGTGGCCGATCTCGCCCGCGCCGCCCGCGGCGCCGCGCACCAGGGTGCCGTTGACGAACAGCCCGCTCCCGATGCCGTAGTGGAACTTGAGGGTGACGCAGTCGTCGCATCCCTGGCCGGCGCCCCAGACGTGCTCGCCAAGCGCCGCCAGGTTCGCGTCATTGTCGACGCTCACCGGCACGCCCAGGCACTGCTCGATGTCATGGCCGGTCACCCCGTGCCAGCCGGGAAGCACCCCGGAGGGCTTGACCACGTCCGGGTGATGCCGGACGGGCCCGGGCAGCGAGACGCCCGCGCCGATCAGGGCGTCGTGGGTCAGCCCGGCCGCGGCCAGCGTCTCATCGATCAGGCGCCTGGCGATGACCAGGCCCGCGACGCTGGTGTGGCCGTCCGGCAGGTCGCATTCACCGGAACCGACGATGTTGTGAGCCAGGTCGCAGAGCAGGACCCGCAGACGCCGGAAGCCGAACTCGACCCCGGCGACCGCGCCGAATCCCGGGTTCAGTGTCAGGCGCAGGCCGGGCCGTCCCGTCTGCGGCCGCGGGCCGCGCACGCCGGCCTGCGGCCCGGCGGATCCGACGATGACCCCGTCGGCGACTAGTTCCTGGACCACCCCGCTGATCGTGGAGGGCGCGACACCCGCGTACCGGGCCAGCTCGGCGCGGCTCATCGCGCCCCGCTCCCGGAGCGCCGTCAGGACCAGCTCACGGCTCGACCTGGGCCCTCGATGCCCTGGATGGCTGCTCATGACCCGCGGATGCACGTCAGCATCGTAACAAGAGACCAGGTCAAGGGGGCAGAACAAGATCAGTTCGTTCGGAAATGAATAACCTGTAAAACCAAAGCGAGATGTTCTGTTAGATATTGACGAAATCTGTGTTTCGGTTCAGAGTGCGACCATCGGCGCGATCCGTGCTAAAGCAACCAGCGCTGGAGGAGTCTGTTGCTCCGTGCTGGCGGCCACTCGGCAGCGTCGCCGCCACCGGGGCTGCCGCTGAACGCGCACATCACCCTAGGAGGTAACGCATGAGGAAGCTGACGATTGCCGGGGCGGCTGCGGCCACCCTGCTGGCCCTCCTGCTGCCGACCGCGGCGCACGCGGCCCCCGCGGCCCCCGCGGCCCCCGCGGCCCCCGCCGATCACGGCGGCGGCCTGGTGGTGCGGACCGACCGCGGCCTGATCCGGGGCAAGTCCGACGAGGGCACCGACCAGTGGCTGGGGGTCCCCTATGCGGCGCCGCCGGTGGGTGCGCTGCGCTGGGCGGCGCCGCAGCGGGCGCCGCGCTGGACCGGGATCAGGCAGGCGACCAGTTACGGCGGCCGGTGCGCGCAGCTGGCCAGCGGCAACGGCCCTAGGGTGGACAACGAGAACTGCCTGTACCTGAACGTGTACACTCCGCCGGAGCGCGACCGCCGGCTGCCGGTGCTGGTCATGATCCACGGCGGCGGGCTGACCACCGGCGCCGGCGACCAGCATGACGGGTCGCTGATCGTGAACACCGATCACATCATCGTCGTCTCCATCAACTACCGGCTCGGCCCGTTCGGCTTCCTGGACCTGCCTGGCCTCGGCACGTCGGCGCTGACCGGCAGCGGCAACTTCGGCCTGCTGGACCAGGAGGCCGCGTTGCGGTGGGTGCAGCGCAACATCGCCGCGTTCGGCGGGAACCGGGGCGAGGTCACCATCGACGGCGAGTCGGCCGGCGGCTGGTCGATGTGCGCGCTGATGACCTCGCCGCCGGCCCGCGGCCTGTTCCGCGCCGCGATCATGCAGAGCGGCAGCTGCGCCACCCAGACCCGCGCCACCACGCAGGCCGCGAGCCTGGCGTTCGCCAAGCAGGCCGGCTGCCCGGACCCGGCCACGGCCGCGGCGTGCCTGCGCGGCTTGCCGGAGCAGACGCTGCTCGACGCCAGCACCAGCTACCAGCCCCTGTTCACCTCCGGTGGCCCCGAGCTGCCGGTGCCCGCCGCGCAGGCGGTCGCGTCCGGCCATTACAACCGGGTGCCGCTGCTGATGGGCACTAACCACAACGAGGGCCGCACGTTCGCCCAGGGGTTCACCGGGTTCACCCAGCAGCAGGCGGATGCGCTCATCACCTCCGAGTTCGGGTCCAGGGCGCCGGCCATCCTGGCCCGGTACCCGTGGAGCTCCTACCCCAGCCCGTACACTGCCGCCTACATGATCGGGGACATCTGGACCGACAGCGGCTTCCTGACCGGGATCGGCGGCTGCCCGGAGCAGAACCTGGCCGCCCAGTTCGCCGCCACCACCCCGACGTTCTTCTACCAGTTCGACGACCTGCACGCCCCCGGGCTCAACAACGACCATCCCGGGTACCAGTGGGGCGCCGGGCACGCCATGGAGCTGGCCTACCTGTGGCCCAGCTTCAACAACGGCTTCTCCCTGTACGACCTGCTCACCCCCGCCCAGCTCGAGCTGTCCCGGCAGATGGTCAGGTACTGGGGCGCCTTCACCGCCCGCGGCGCGCCCGAAGCGGCCGGCCAGCCGCTGTGGCCGCGCTATACGAGCGGCCAGCTGATGTCGCTGCGGCCCGGCGGCCAGACCCGCACCATCACGGCCGGCACGTTCTCGGCCGAGCATCAGTGCTCCTTCTGGAACGCCGGATAACGGGCCGTGCGGGCCGGGTCGCGCCGACGTGAGCGGTTCCGACTGAGCCGCGAGCGGCACTTAGGCGTCCGGGTGGATGGTGGCCCAGTCAGCGGCCATCGGCGGCGGATAGCGCGCGGATGCCATGCCTCCATAGCGTGTGAACGGTCAGCGCGATTCATCTACTGGAGGTGCTGCTCATGAGGTTCGTGTCGGACTCGGCCAATCTCGACTGTGAATCTCTCCTCGCTAATCCTGAGGACACTGTCGATGACCTTGTAGAACGCGCCGTGGAGAGCTTGCAACACGGCGGTATTACTGTTTTCCGGATCGGCCGTCTGAGGCTGGGGGAAGAAGACTCACGCAGTCTGGCGCGGTTGATCGCGAGCCGCCTGCGCGACGTCATGATCTCCCTTGGGGCCCCAGAATCCCTTCGCCTGGAGATCGACAAACAACAGACGACGGATATCCCGTCCGGAGCGCAGATCCGGACGCGGCTTCCTCACTTTGATGGCCAGCACTGCTCCTACCTGACGCCGAGCACCGAGGATGTTCCAGATTGGGATGTTTCGATGCGTGTCTTCAGCACGAGTGGTTACACAACGACAGCTGCCCACAAGCTTTACCAGGGAATCTTTGTCGCCGATCCAGGCCACGCATTGAGCGTCACTACCTACTACGACTGGCTTTCTGTAATCGCCGATGTTCGTCTACGCCGCCGTCTCAATTCAAACGGGGACGTCAGCATACGCGCGGCAGCGCGGTGGCTCGGCGACAATATTCGTCGGACCTTTGCCCTGCAACACAGCCATGGCTGTTCGTATCCCTCTCTCGGGGCGATGCTCGGGCTCACAGAAGAAGCCTTCCACGCTATGGGATTCGCCAATGCGGAGGATCCTGTTCCTGTGGAAGTCGGCAAGAGGTATCCGGTTCTCTGGCCGATGACGCAAGCCTGCCCGTGCGGGACCTGCATCGGTGATACGGGGCGTGTCTTCTGTCACCTTCTGCTGCAGAGCGTGGGGATGACCTGGCCGGCATTCCGCGAGCGATACGAGGTCCTGGTCCCCAGTGAGCGGTACGACCTGCTGATCGGTCACAACTTGACAATGCTGCACGGTGGATGGGCTGGCGGTCCTGATCGGCTCCTCGAGCCGCTTTGCCTGGTAGTTGACCGGGCGGCGGGTATCGATTACGAACGGTGGTTGGCGGCGTCTTGGCGACAGGCGCTTCCAGTGCGGCTTGGGGCAATGCCGAGGTCATAGCCCTGAGTGAATATTCCAGCAAGGAAGGTGAACATTCAGTGGCGGGTATGACATTCTCGCAAGCGTCTCAATTCTTCTTTACCTCCGAATCAGTTACAGAAGGCCATCCCGATAAGGTCGCTGATCAAATCTCGGATGCCATCGTGGATGCGCATATGGCGGAGGACCGGCAAGCAAAGGTCGCATGCGAGACCGTGACCAAGGGCGGGATGGTCATGATCTTCGGGGAGACCAAGAGCACCGCGCATATCGACTACGATGCCCTGACGCGCCAGGTGATCAGGGAAATCGGCTATACCGACCCGCGTTACGGCTTCGACGACAACACATCTTCAGTAGTGGTGTCGCTAGTGCCGCAGTCGCCCGATTATCTCGGAAAGATCGACCATGCCGTGGACTCCGAGACGGATGATGCGCCCGATCATGGCCCCGAGCCAATCGGGGCAGGTGACCAAGGTATCATGTCAGGTTTCGCCACCGATGAGACTCCGGAATTGATGCCGCTGCCCATTTCCCTGGCACATAGCCTTACCCGCCGGATGGCGCGGATGCGTAAGGAAGGAATCTTGCCTTATCTCCGACCAGACGGTAAGAGCCAGGTAACTGTGGAGTACCGATACGGTCGGCCTGTGAGAGTCGACACAATCCTCATGCTAGCCCACCACGACGAGGATGTGGAATGGAAGCAGATTGACGAGGACCTGCGGAGCACTGTCATCAACGAGGCGATCCCCGGCGATCTCTTGGATGAGCGGACGAAGATCTATACGAACCCGACGGGTCGGTTCGTCGCTGGTGGCCCACTGGTGGACACTGGCCTGACCGGCCGCAAGCTTCAGGTGGACACCTACGGTGGCGCGGCCCGACACGGCGGCGGCGCCTTCAGCGGGAAGGACGCGACCAAGGTCGACCGGTCGGGCGCCTACGCTGCCAGGTACATCGCAAAGAATGTGGTCGCAGCGGGCCTGGCTACCAGCTTCGAAGTACAGATCTCCTACGCCGTGGCCATGTCCCGGCCATTGTCGGTATCCTTCGAGACGTTTGGCACCAATAAAGTGCCAGAAGAAAAGATTGCTAAAGCTATCCAAGAAACCTTCGATTTGCGGCCTGGCGCAATCATTCGCGACCTCGGCTTGCGGACCGTCGCATATCGCCCGGTCGCGGCTTACGGACACTTCGGCCGGCCTGACCTTGACCTGCCGTGGGAGCGCACTTCGCGGGTTACCGCGCTTCAATCGGCCGCTGACCTCTGATCTGGAACCCAGATATCGTGACGATGGCGCTTCGGCAGATCATGACGATCGGCCTGCCAGGCCCAGACGGTTCGCGCTTCGCAGCGGATCGTCTGGGGCATCGGGGGTGAGGAGGGCGACGATGGCTGAGGCTCCCGCTTCGATGCGGACGCTTGCGGCGGACCGCGGATACACGCAGCTGCGGCCCGCAGGCGTCGGTGTGGAGTTCCAGGTGTTCGAGGCGACCGCGCCGGACGGGTCGAGAGTCGTTCTGCGCAGTCCTCTAGGCAACCGGTTCTTGTTTAATCTTAACGACCGGCACGTCGACACGAGATCCCTTCTGAGCTGGGAGTATGTCGTCACCCGACATCTGGACCACCTCGGCTTCCCCGTCTCCACACCTCGGGAGTTGGTCTTTGGGGAGCCCGACGTGCTCGTGTCCGATTTCGTCGTGGACGACGGCAACGGAGCTGATCAGGTCGCGCTCGGCGCATTGCTGCTAGAACTGCACCATTCGCCACTGCCACCGATGTCACCGGTCGCTTCCCAGGGCTTGCAGATCATCCACCTGCTGCCAGCGCGTATAGCCGATCGGTTCGCCGGTCTGGCCGCCTTCGTAGAGACATTGCCCGTCCCGCCAACCGTCGAACGGCTGACCGCCGTTCTCGCGTCGCGGCCAGCCGACAGGCTTGTGCATCTAGACGTGCGGGCATCTAATCTGCGCTGTGTTAATGGGAGCGTGCGCGGGTTGCTGGACTGGTCGAACGCCTTGGTCGGCGACCCAGCGCTGGAGCTGGGGCGGCTGGCCGAGTATGCCTTGCTGCCTGAGAACGGGATCGACTACGAAGCGGTTTTGGCCGGGTACATGGAGCCGGTCCCTGTTGACTCGCCCGCGTTCTGGATCTACCGGCTCGACGCCGCTGTAATGCTCGCCCTGCTGTTCAACTCCGATGAGTCCCTCGTCGGCCTCGCGTCATGCGCGGTAGAACGCCTGCGCGAGGTCCATCAAAGACTCAACTGGGAACTAAAGAAATAATCGGTACCGAAATCTTCGACCACAAGGATATCCGAGGTCGTCGGCCTCATTCCGCGCCGCCCGTGGCGGCGGCTGCGGCGGCTGCGGCGGCTGCGGCGGCTGCGAGAAGACGCAGGGCATGCTCAACCGCGTCCGGCCCCCGTTTAGAGCCGGGTTCCTCCGCCGTGAACAGGAGTGCGAGCATTGCAGCCGCATCCAGCCGATAAATGAGGTGCACGAGGTCGGAGGCGTCCAACCACTCCGGCTTTCCGTATCCTTTTCGCACCTGGTCGGGGTCCAGACCGTTCTCGGGCAGCCGGGCCATCTCATCGATCCGGGCCAGCTCGAAGGCCGGATCACCAAGTATCGCGTTGGACCAGTCGATGAAGGCTTGGACTCGTCCTCCGACGCAGCGCAGGTTCGCCCGCCGAACGTCTAGGTGCAGAAGGCAGCGCAAGTGTCGGCGCGACGCCAGCGCACCCCGAAGAACGGCATCGGGAAGCATGTCGGGGATCTCAGGCACCAGCAGTTGCAACTCTCTCCACCATCGAGTCAAGCGGGTTGGGACCAACGCCTCGAAAGGCAGCCCTTCCTGCGATGCCAGACGCAGATTTGGCGGCTTCAGAGCATGCAATCTGACGAGTTGCAGTCCGAGCCTGTAGCTATCCAACTCGGCACCGTCATCAGGAACATAGTCGGAGACCAGCAGATCGGTACCCGCTACATTGAGCGCCAGCCGGCGTGGCCGGGCAACCGGGTAGTCAACATCGGTCAGGTAGGTGACCACCGCAAATTCCTGCTCCAAGAACTCCCGCGAATCGGCCCAAGGGTCGTGGGCGTTCGGCGAGAACCGTTGCCGGGCCACTCGAAGCACCACCGGTGCTCCATCGGCCGCCCTGGCTCGATAAACGTCGAAGTCATACCCTTCGCCTATCGGCGTCGGGTCTGCCAGGTCCCAACTCTGGATCACGTCGGTTAGCTCGCGTGACATCGGGCGACGACGGTCAGGTGTCATCGCGCTCTGGCCACAAAACGGCTACGGACTGACGGGCGGCTTCCACCCACCGAAGACAGCGAATTTGAGGTATCTCCATGTACAGTCAACTCTGGTGAACCCGGCCTCCCGAAGCCATGCCAGATGGTCAATCAGTGGCGCTGGGCGATCATTAGCCGCGACTCTTTCATGAAGCTGGCGAACCTCGTCTTCCGAGAATCCCTGCGACCGAAGCCATTCACCCCATGCGGCTTCGTTCGAGGCGGTGTCCTCCGGACTGGACGATATGACATATTCGCCTTGCCAGAAACAACCACCGGGTGTCAGTGATTGTAGTATCCGGGAATATTGTGCGCGCTTCTCGTCCGCAGACTCGAGGTGGTGGAGCGCAAGGGTTGACACCACTGCGTCATACGGACCCGCAGGCATTTCCTCGAAGGTGCTACAGGAAAACTTAATTCTCCCAGAGAAACGATGGAGCCGACGTTCCGCAACCTCCAGCATATTGGATGAGAAATCGAGGAGCGTAACACTCGACTCGGGAAACCGGTCAAGGAGGATTTCGGCGAGTGCGCCGCTCCCGCAGCCTAGGTCCAGTATCTGCGAATTTGATGGCAGCCTAATCCGTCCGGTGAGATCCGCAAGCATCTCGTCATAGCGGGTCTGGTAGAGCCGGGCTAGCTGGTTCCATTCCTGGGCCTCAGATTGGAAAGTTGATTCGATCAATTCCAGTCGACCTGGTGCCTCCATGCATCCTCCGTATCTGAGATGACTCTATGCCGGGACAACGCATCATCAGGTAAATTTAATCATAGGGGCCAGGGGAATGGATAGCGCAACTGTGATCAGAGTGGTAGTTGTGACCGCCTTGCCGAGACTAAACTCGACTTTGCTTTCACGTTCCGTGACGACACTACTTGGTCCTACTGATTGCCAAGGACGAGATCAAGGTGAAAATGAATAATGTAAGGAGAAAAATGACTAATGTAACGTCATTGTGGTGACGCGGTCTGCATCGCGCTATGGTTACTTCATGGGCTAAGACTGCCCAGTCTGGACTTTCACGCCGAGAGACTGAAAGGCTGCGATGCCATGTCTCAGAGTTCGACTGCCCATGTCCTAACCACTGGCTATGCAGGCCGCACTGTCATTGATGGTTTGCTCGGCGCGTCTGTTGAGGACGTGATCCAGCGATGGCGCGAGCAGATGCGGGCTGGTCAGCGATTGGAGACCTTGATGGCCCGTCGGCTCCTAGCGAAAAGGTTTCGCAAGTCACCGTTGGCCCCTGAAGTCGCGGACATGGTCACGCGGGCGACGGCATGCGCATGCCGGACGAACCGGCCGCTCCGGCTGCTAGTGCCATTCGGCGGTTACAAGAGCCCATCCTCCCCTGAGTTTCCACGGGCAGGGTGGGCAGAGGCATTCGCGGCAGCGGGCCTAGCCAACGTCGTTGCTCCGATCTGCGCATTCCATGCTCCTGGCGTCATTATCGAGTTCTCCTCAGACGAGGGGATCGTGCCGCGACTAACCGGCGCAGCGAGGACTGTTCTCGATGCGTATCGGGTGGGATTCGAGCGCATCCTGGCACTAGTCCGGGCCTACCAGCGCCACAACCTCACACTCCGGCAGAGCTTCATCAGCGATTTCTACGACGTTGCCGAGCTGACCCGAAGCATCGGTGTCCTAGGTGGCCGCCTAGAGCGCGACTGGTTTCCCAGCCTCCCGTCTGATCGACAGCAGCAGTTGCTGCGCAGCGCGGCGAGTAACCGGTTCGTGGACGCCAACCGGGTGACGCTGGACAGACGCGAACTGACAATCGCCGTTTGCGAACACGAGGCCTTCATCGAACTGGACAATCAGCGGCGCGGTCACATCTTCTCTGAGCCCTGCACCATTCCTGTGGCGCTGCGGCGAGGGTTGCGAGGCTGGCTCCACCTCGGGAGCAACCACCGAAGCGCGACGCAGTTCTGGATCGGCTTCGGTGTGGTCTACGGTTGCCCCCGGCAGCCTGCAGCCCACATCCTCCCACCGAGGCGGGCGGCCGCGCTCGCGCCAACGGTCGAGTACCGGCCGACTTCCGTCACCGATATCGAGGGCCTCGCCCTGCTCCCTGTCGCCGCTTAGCCCGCGTGCGGATCGGAGACGTGACCCCTTCCGAGAGGTTTCACTGTCGTGATCACCCAGTCTCAGATAACCGACCCGACGGAGTTTTCCGCTGTTGGGGATCCCGCGGGTCTGGAATCCGAAGTACGCAGCTATAGCCGGCACTGGCCGGTGATGTTCAACCGTGGCATCGGAAGCATGTTGCACGCCACGGACGGGCGCGCTTACCTGGATTTCTTCGCGGGAGCGGGCGCGCTGAACTACGGGCATAACAATCCCCTGCTGAAGGCGCCGCTGCTCGACTACCTCGCCAGCGATGGCTTGGTCCACAGCCTCGACATGATGACCGAGGCAAAGGCATCATTCTTGCGTGCGTTCGGTAGTTTCGTGCTTACACCACGCGAACTCGATTACAAGGTCCAGTTCACTAGCCCGTCGGGTACGAACGCGGTCGAAGCTGCGCTGAAGCTTGCCAGGAAGGTGACAGGCCGGCAGACGATAGTGGCGTTCACGCGATCCTTTCACGGGATGACCCTCGGCGCCCTCGCCGTTACCGGGAACGCAGCGAAACGTTCAGCCGCCGGCGTTGCGCTCGGCCACGTCCTGCGTCTTCCGTTCGAAGGATTCGGAACATCTGGGCTGTCGGGTCTGAGACTGCTCGAGGACCTCCTTGACGACTCCAGCAGTGGAGTGGATCTGCCTGCCGCCGTCATCGTAGAGACAGTGCAGGCCGAAGGCGGGATCAACGTCGCGAGCACTGCCTGGCTCCGGCAGCTCGCCCAGCTGTGCCGCGAGCGCGCGATTCTCCTGATCGTGGACGACATCCAGGCGGGATGTGGGCGCGCCGGCCAGTTCTTCAGCTTCGAGGAGGCGGGGCTATACCCCGATATCGTGTGCCTGTCCAAATCGCTCAGCGGCTACGGCTTTCCCATGGCGGTCACGTTGTTCCGCAGGGATCTTGATGCCTGGCGTCCTGGTGAGCACAACGGTACATTCCGTGGAAGCTGCCATGCATTCATCACCGCCACGGCCGCCATCGAGGCGTACTGGAGCGACGGCGCCCTGCAGAACGATACTGAACGCAAGGGTGAACTGCTCTCACGTGGCCTAGCCGAACTGTGCGCGCACCACGCCGATCACGGCGCGTCGTGCCGAGGACGCGGGCTTATATGGGGCATTGAGTTCTCAGATCCAAGTTTCGCGGCTCGGATTTGCCGCGCAGCGTTCCATCGCGGCCTGCTAATAGAAACGGCTGGCCCCCGCGACGAGGTGGTGAAGCTGCTCCCGCCGCTGACTGTGACAGAGGAGGAACTTAAGAATGGCCTCGGCATCCTGGGCGCCGCTGTGGAGGATATCGTGAACTCACCCAAAAGGGTGATTTCTGCTGTTGACAGAAGTTTCAGGTGGCGTCAGCCGCAGGGAATCTGAGTGGATGGCAAAAAATGACGATATCGCTCACGGCAAATCGAGCATGATATGGCGGCTAATAATTTGGGTAATGAGGGAGAATGCGGGAATAAACCGACGGCGAGTTGCCAGTTTCATCCGCATTCACTCTACGCCTCCCTATCGTGGCATCGAGCGCGGGCCCTCGCAGGCCGACGCCCTGATTCCTTGGTCGCTGTGACATCAGGCACATTGGTACATGGAGCCATGCCGGTTTACCAGCCAGCGCAGACGACCAATTTTCGGTATTCAACCGAGCACCTGCTGCGAAATGTCCGTCAGACTGCGGGCGGCCGGGTAGTCCTGGCTGGTGGTCTCAGCGGCTATCAGTGTGACTTGCTAGTAGCGGCAGAGCATGATCCCGGGCGGGTAGGCGCCGAATTGCTCCGCCTGGCACAGCAGCAGATGGAGGCAAGTCTTGTGGTGATTCCCTATCTGACTTCAGCAAGTGCCGCGGCCCTGGCGAGGAACTCTGCCTGCGCCATACTGATCGAGGATCTCGATTCCTACCTGGAACAGCTGGATGAGGGGCTCGAGGGATTCTTGGGCCGGGTTCGCTCCCGGCAGCGCCAGAACATCCTCGCGGATATGGCCACCTTCGCGGATAGCGGATTGGGTACTGAATTGCGGCCGCTGGCCGGTTTCGAGGAGCAGTTTGCTGTCCTCGTTGATGCTAACAGCCGAAAGTACGGTGGTGCCGATGACATTCCATCCCTGACCAGTTTCTTCAAGGCAATCAGCGACGTATATGGCCAAGATGCATCGCTGATCACAGCAACGCATTCAGGGACGATGGTTGGCGCAGTGCTCGCAGTTGCGCACCAAGATTGCCTCTACCTGCGGATGATTGGGTTTGATTACACCTTCGCCGCCAACTCGCGTGCGTACTTCCAACTAGCTTTCTATGAGGCGATCTCGGTAGCGCAGCAACTTGGCCTGGCCCGGGTTCACCTTGGCATCGAGATGAACGGGACCAAATCCACCCGGGGCGCTACTACGCGCCCACTATGGACGGCGGTATGCGGCCTAGAGGCAGCAGGCTTGCGGTCCGCCAACAGTGCCCGATTGCTCGGCTTGTGCGCGCGGGTGCCAGCCAGGCAGGCCAGGACTTTCGCTTCTACGGTGACACGAGAATTGGCCGAGATGGGAATCGATTTGGACGCCGTCGCCATGGGCTCCTAGCCGTGAGACTTAGCCACCAAGCCTCCTGTTACGCCTGCCGGCTTGGCAGGGCGGTCGTCGTTTTCGACGCAGCTGGAACGCTGTTTCGGCAACGAGATTTGGGTGGGCAGATGAGCGCTATAGCGACGAAGGCCGGTTATAAGCTGTCGATGGTTGACGCTGCCAGCGCGCTGGAGCAGCTGGACACTTTGCCTGTTTGGCCGGAAGACTCACACAGCCACGCTGAACGGTTGCAGCGGTGGCGGGTCTTCTTCCGCCATGCTTTCATGCTGGCTGGTATTAGCGACGTGGCGGGAAATGATGATTGTGCTGCTGCGGCGGCCGACTATATATCAGATGCCGTCAACTATGAGATGTTGCCGGATGTGGCCGCGACGCTAACTTCCCTCTCGGCGCATGGGCATCGAATGGCCGTTGCCTCCAATTTTGATTACTTGCTTGATGACATAATCTCACACCTTGAATTGGGAAGCTATTTTCAAGCTATTGTCAAATCAGTAGATCTCGGAGTGTACAAGCCTGACCGAGAGTTCTACACCGCGATGCTCCGTAATATTCGCGCCTCAGCCGACCAAGTGCTCTTTGTCGGCGATTCACCGCGGTCCGATGTACTGGGCCCGCGGGCGGTAGGCATTGCGTCGGTCCTAGTCGATAGGACTGATCGGTATGGTCGGCTTGGAATGCCATCCCTGACGGCCCTTACTGATCTCGTTAGCCCGGCGGGCAGTGATCTATGCTGATACATGCTGGTGGTCCTGCACTCACCGTTCGAGTGTCTCGGAACGTCTCCGCCCCGTGGCGAGAGCTGAGCGCGAAATGGCCACTTGAGCTGGGGATATGCTGGCAGCAGGCGGAGTTGGGCCGCATAACGCGGCGGCATCTTGAAGTGACGGTCAGCGATTCGCGCGGACCGGCATTTGGCGCCCGCCTCCACCTGCTGAACGGTGGCGAGCAGCGCACGGGATACCACCTTCATGACTTGCTGGCTGGGGCAGACGTGCGCGCGGCTGCGGCCCGCATTCGCGACCGCGGTTATGCCGATCGCCTAACACGCGAGATCGAAATCGGCAGCGGCATGCTGAGTCCGTGGCGGTACGCGCTGACGGCGTCCGCCGCTGCGCCTAGCTGCTGTGTGCCTAGCGTGCTATTTCGGCCGGGCCTGAGCAGCCACGAGCTCGCGGCCATCATTGCGGCCTTGCGGACTATGATACCAGCGCAGGTTGCTGCGGTGGCGATCCCGAGTCTTCCTTCGGGCGGCTACTGGCGGCAGTTGGGAAAGGCGCTAGAAGACAACGGTTTCGTGCGCGTGAGCCAACCTCCTGCGGTTACCCTGCACGTGACCGAAAAAGGGTGGGAGGGCTATCTCGCTGGGTTCAGATACAAGCGACGTAATACGCTACAGAAAGAGCGCAGTAAGTTTCAGGCGCAGGTAACTGAGGTGTCCCTGGCACCCGAGATCCCCCAGCGGTTTCTAGACGCGGCCATCGCCCTGCTAGGACAACGGTTCGCCAAATTTGGCCACCATGAGCCGCCGGAGCGGCTGCGTGACCGGCTGAACCGATTCCGTTTGGTTCATCCGGCGGGCTTCATTATCGCGCAACAAGACGACGAGCTGGTCGGTTTCACAGCCGTGGCCATCGACCGCGCGAATGGTCGGCTCATCCCTCGGCTTGGGGCCGTTCGCGGCGATATCCCATACGCGTACTTCAATCTGACCTTTTACGAACCTCTAATTTTGGCTCACCGGCTGGGACTACACACAATAGAACTGGGTACTCAATCCTATGAGGCCAAATTGCTGCGGGGGGCAGTCCTTAGTAGTCGCCATGCTCTGATCTATCCGCTGGACCGTACGCTGCACGGCGCTCTTGACCACGCGGCGCACGTCTGCGATCAGATCTTCACTATGGAGGCAGACGAGCTGACGAAGACAAGCGCGGGGCGACAGCCGTGACGTCTTCAGGGCAGGCGCTGATCATCGCCACGCGCACAAGGACGGTATGCCCATGATCGCCGTGCTCGTGGCAGGGGAAGGAATGCCGCTACTCGCCCGGCTGAGGGTCATCGCGCCGGACGCGTACATCATCTGCCTGACGACGGCGAGCGGGCCGAGGCTCCGGGAGCAGCGCGCGCTATGTGATCGCATTGTTGTCATGGCGGGGCACGAAATCTCCGAGTGGGTGTCCGTGTCCCGCAGCGAGGCGAGCGCTCATGCCATTGAAGCGGTGTGCGCATTTGGCGAGATGGGGCAGCTAGAATGCGCTGCTATCGCGGCAGAACTGGGCCTACCATGGCACTCCGTCCCGACTATTCGGCGTGTCTATGAAAAGGTTGCAATGCGTCGGCGTTTGCGGGAAGCCGGCCTTTCGGCATTGCATACCATCCCAATACGTGATTCCTCGGAGCTTGCGGCGTTGATTTCTAAGAGCTCCACCCCGCTGATTGTTAAGCCTCTTTCGGGAACAGGGAGCGTAGGAATACGCATTGTAAGCTCCACGCGAGACGCCGAAGAAGCCTTTTGTGACGCCACTGGCGTCGGCCGTTACGGCGGGCGGCCCGTGATAGCCGAAACATTCGCGATAGGCGAGGAATTTAGCATCGAGGCGTTCAGTAACCGCGGAATACATACTATTGTCGCGATAACCCAGAAAATAGCTGCCCGCGCAACCAAGGCAGAGTTGGGCCATATCGTCCCGGCGGTGACATCCCCGCGCTTGACCGCACAGATCCACGAGTTCATTCCGCGGTGCCTGGACGCGCTCGGGATCTCCTTCGGGCCGACGCATACCGAAGTGATGGCATCGGAGACTGGCGTCGAAGTCATCGAGACCCATACAAGGTGCGGCGGCGCCCATATCACCGACTTGGTCCACGAAGCGACCGGAGTCGACCTGATTGACATGACCGTTCGGCAGGTGATCGGACAGCTGACAGAGGAGCATCTAGCCACGTTGGGTGCGGGGAACAGCCCAGCTTGTTATTCAGGTATTTTCTTTCTGACTCCGGACCGGGCTGGCACAGTAGCCGGGCCTCCACCCGCCGTGCCCGCGACATCGGGCGATCACTTGATCACGCTTGACCTGTCCGAGCTGGAAGGACTGAACGGCGCACGCGTGCCATCCAGCAACCACGCCCGCGGCCCGTACTGCATCGTGCGGGGCTCCAGTCCGGCTGAGGTAGTCCAGGCGGCCGCCCGAGCGGCTTCGGAGGTGACAGTACAAGTTCAGGATTGCGATGCGACGCATCAGGCTAAGTTGACTCTTGCGGCCACAGCGTTTCCATCCGACGGTCTGCCGGTGCTCACATGAGCCGAGTTCCGTTGCACGAAAATAGCTGGTTTGCGATTACGCGCGAACGCAGCTTCCTTCTGTTCTGGGCTGGCCAGCAATGTTCCCTTGTTGGTGACGGTGCCTACAGGGTGGCTTTGGCGTGGCTGGTGTACCGGACCACCAAGTCTTCTGCTGATATGGGGCTGATACTCGCTCTCAATAGCCTTCCCCTCGTTCTTGGAGTGTCCGTTGGCGGCCTGGCGGCGGACCGTTTCCCACGCAAACTCGTCATCATGTGCGCAGATGGCATTTCCGCCGCAGCCGTGCTTCTTCTTGGTACTGCTGTGGCATACGGCCGTGCATCGTTGCCCGTGATGGCCTCAACGGCCGCTATTTTGGGTCTGGCTCAGGCGTTTCACAATCCATCCTCTTACGCGATCGTGCCTGATCTGGTCCCTGCTAAGCGTCTGCCACAGGCGAACGGCCTCTTTAGTGCGGGCGGGAGCCTGGCCGGCATGATCGGCCCAGTTCTTGGCGGTATTCTCGTCGCCGAT
Organism: uncultured Actinomycetes bacterium; assembly: GCA_963722275.1. Classification (GTDB taxonomy): domain Bacteria; phylum Actinomycetota; class Actinomycetes; order Streptosporangiales; family Streptosporangiaceae; genus Palsa-504. The sequence goes on from CAVRMX010000003.1 coordinate 124,492, forward strand.
GGGGGAGTCCCGTCCGCTCTCATAGCCGACGGGGCATCATTCGCGATTGCTGTGCTCGCCATGCTAGCCACCAAGCCCGCGAAATCCGCCTCGCGCCAGGCGCTTACATCAGGCAAAATTGGTGACAGTTTGCGTTACGTTCGCCAGCGCCGATGGCTGCTTGCGATTATGGCAGTGTCAACTCTCGTCAATTTCGCCGCCTTGGCGCCGTTTGTGGTGCTAGTCCCCAGGCAAGTAATGCTATCTCACCATGGGGCGGCACTGCTCGGTCTCGTATTCGCAGTTCAGGGCGGTGCGGCCGTGATCTCCGCGGGAGTAATGGGCAGTGTGTGGCGACAGGGCTGGTCGCTGCGACTAATGTGGCTGCTTGCTGCCATTATTGGTTTGGGCACAGGGATCGCTGGCTTTGCTGCCCGGCCATTGCCGCTGTTGCTCGGATCCGGACTGATAGGAGTTGGACTCGGTTTCTCCGTACTAGAGAACACAGCTCTTCAGCAGCATGTCGCTCCCGAGATGATGGGCCGGGTTTACGCGGTCAATATCGCCGTCTCCTACGGGCCTAACTCATTTGGCTATCTGCTTGCTGGCACTGGGGGCAGTATAATTGGCATCGGCTCGATCCTAGTGCTAGGCGGCGCGACCACCGTCGCGCTGGTCTTCGTGGTAGGTCTCTGGGCAAGAGAGATGCCCTCAGCTGGTTAGCTCCCTGGGCCACCCGACCGCAGACCGACAGCGGAGCTACGGCAAGTCAGCGAGATGGAACATGATCTCTTCCGTCTCGTCGTCGTACAGCAGCCAGACCGGCCGGTACCGGACGGGGCCAGATTTATCAGGTACCAGCCCGGGCCGTCCAGGCTTATTACCGGCTGGCAGTCAACCGCCACAGGCTCGGACGCTTGAAGTACGTCATGGCACCCGAGTTGGGCCAAGATTTGACTGTGACCGGGTGATCCTGGCAAGAACTGGTGATTGCCGATGGTTATCTTTCGTTATTTCCCGGTTCTCATTAAATGTCAAGCCATTCTGAGGCGATAAGGTGCATGCCATGGTCGTCACTCGTCCAGGAGGCCTAGTTCCCTGGACCGGGTGACGGCCTGGCTGCGTGAGGAGGCGCCTAGTTTCCGGTAGATCGACATGGCCTGTGACTTGACGGTGTGCGGTGACAGGAACAGGCCGGCGCCGATCTCGGGAAAGGACAGGTGGGTGGCGAGCATCGGCAGGACGCGCAGCTCGGCGCCGGTCAGCGACGACGCCCCGGGGACGGCCGGGGTGCGCTCGGCCTGCAGCTGGGCCCGGAGCTGCCGGGCCTGGCCGGCCAGGGTGCCGAGGCCGGGGCGGCGCCTGAGCAGCTCATCGATTTCCCGGATCAGCGTCCTGGCCCCGGCTGCGTCGGCCAGCGCGAGGTGCACCCGGGCGAGCTCGATCCGGGCCTGCACGGCGATGTGGGGCATCGCGTAGGTCGCCGCGGGCCGCAGCCGCTGGGCGCTGGCCAGCTCCCGGCGCACCGCCGGGGCATCTCCCCGGTGCCAGGCGGCCCGGGCCTGCACCGCGCAGTCGAGCAGGGTCTCCATCCCGATCTGGCCCAGCGCCGCGCCGGCCTGGCCGGCCAGCGCCCCGGCCTGGCTCCAGTCACCGCGCGCCATGGCCAGCAGCGACCGCTGGCCCAGCGCCAGCGCCAGGACCTCGTACGCGCCGACTTCCCCCGCGACGCTGGCCGCATCCTCCAGGTACGCGCCAGCGCCGCCGGGGTCACCGGACAGTATCCGCGCGATCCCCTGGCACAGCGCGGCGACCGGCGAGACGATGCCCGCCGCGGCGAGCCTTTGCGCCGCCTCGTCGGCGTCCGCGCGCATCTGCCCGGCCCCGCGGCGGCACAACAGGGCCCGGACCACGGCGGCCCAGGCCTCGGCGGCAGGGTCACCGGGCCGCGCCGCGTCCTGGTACTGCCAGCGATCGACCATGTCGGCCCACCGCTCGGCCTCGGCGGGCCGCCCCGTCTCCACGGCGAGCATCGCGGCCCACACGGCGACCATCGGGTGCCCCGCGATGCCGCCCCGCTCATCGAGCCACCGGAACCACCGCTGAAGGGTGGCGAACCGGCCCCGCCGGTCGGCCGGCAGCCACTGGCTCTGCACCAGCCGGGCCACCGTGCCGACATCCCCGGCGGCGATGGAGTATTCCAGCGCTTCCTCGGGCCGGTCGCTGCGCAGGCACCAGCCGGCCGCGCGGCGCCGCAGCACCGGGACCAGCTCTGGCTCCAGCCGTTCCAGCTCGGCCAGCAGCATGTCGCGGAACAGGTGATGGTAGCGGTACCACCGGCCGTGCCGGTCCAGCGGCACCAGCAGCAGGTTCGACCGGGCCAGATCGGCCAGGGTCGCGGCGGACCCGGCCAGCTCGAGCACCGCGTCGCACAGCGGCCCGCTCATCCGCTCCAGCACCGCGGTCCGGGTCAGGAACATCCGGTGCCGGGCAGAGATCCGCTCCAGGAACTCCGACTCCATGTACTCACTGACCAGCCGGTCCGCGCCGCCGAACGAGACCGCCGCCGTCCCGACCGGGCCTCCCTCGCGCAGGTACAGCGCCGCCAGGTACAGCCCGACCGGCCACCCCTCGGTCCGCTGATGCAGCGCCGCCACGTCATCCTCACCGAGCCTCACCCCGGCCGAGCCCAGCAGCGAGGCCGCCTCCTCCCGGCTCAGCGACAGGTCACCCGGGCCGATCTCCAGGACCCGCCCCTCGGCCCGCAGCCGCGCGACCCGAAGCGGCGGCGCGCTGCGGCCCGCCAGCACCAGCCGCGAGCCGGGCGGCACGTGATCGGCCAGCACCGACAGCGCGTCCCGGCATTCCCGGTCGTGCAGCAGGTGCACGTCATCCAGCACCAGCACCACCGGCACGGCCATCGACCAGAACGCCGAGCCCAGCCGCGGCACCACCGAGCCGGGCACCGAACTAGACGGCGAGGCCAGCGCCTCGAACACGCGCCCGCCGACCGGCTGCACCGCATCCAGCGCCCTGGCCACGTAGCTGAGCAGGACCCGCGGGTCATTGTCCTTCTCGTCGACCGACACCCACGCGAACCCCTGGCCGTTGCGCTCGGCCCACTGCGCCAGCAACGTCGTCTTCCCGTAACCGGGCGGCGCAACCACCGAGACGACCGGACGGGAGCCGTCCCGCGCCAGCCGTTCAAGGAGCGATGGGCGGCGCATCGTCCCGGACCGCCCCGGCGGAGGGCGGAGCTTCGACTCGAGCAGGTCGAACCCCGGCCCAGCGGCGCGCCGGGCCGGCACGGACCGCTCACGCACGTTGCTGTCCACGGGTGCCGTTCTTTCCCGCCGGGGCCCGGCAGCCATCGATGCCGACGACGACCCGTTGCTTGCGCGGCCCGTAGACGCGGCCGGCAACGTGGTGCATGGGATCGGACTGCCATTCGTACCGTCTTAGATAGCGGCAGTTTCAGCAGTTCACGGCTACCGCACGTCCAGCCCGGTGACGGCGCGGCCGATGAGCATGCGCTGGATCTCCGAGGTCCCCTCGAAGATGGTGAAGATCTTCGCGTCCCGGTGCCACCGCTCCACCGGGTAATCCCGCGTGTACCCGTTTCCCCCCAGGACCTGGATGGCCTGTTCGGTCACCCGCACTGCCGTCTCCCCCGCGACCAGCTTCGACATCGACCCCTCGGCGCCGGTGAACGGCTTGCCCTGCCGGGCCATCCAGGCCGCCCGCCAGGTCAGCAGGCGGGCCGCGTCGACCGACGCGTGCATGTCCGCCAGCATGAACGCCACCGCCTGGTTCTGCCCCACCGGCCGCCCGAACTGGACCCGGGTCCGCGCGTACTCCGTCGCGTACTCGGCCGCCGCCCGGGCCACGCCGACGGCCATCGCCGCCACGCCCGGCCGCGACGCCTCGAACGTCTTCATGGCCGCCTGCTCGCCGCCGCGGCCGCCCTCGCGGACCCGCGCCAGCCGCTCCTCCAGCCGCTCACGGCCGCCGACCACGCACCGGCCGGGCACCCGGACGTCCGACAGCACGACCTCGGCGGTGTGCGAGGCCCTGATCCCGTGCTTGCGGAACTTCTGCCCCATGGAAAGGCCCGGCGTGCCAGGCGGCACGATGAAGCTCGCCTGCCCGCGCGCCCCGAGGGCCGGGTCCACCGACGCCACCACGACGTGCACGTTCGCGATGCCGCCGTTGGTAGCCCAGGTCTTCACCCCGTTCAGCACCCACTCGCCGGCCGCGGCGTCGTAGGCCGCGCGGGTCGTGATCGCGCTGACATCGCTGCCCGCCTCGGGTTCTGAGGAGCAGAAGGCACCGAGCTTCACGTCCCCCGGGCCGCCGAACATCTGCGGGCACCACTCCCCGATCTGCTCAGGCGTCCCGTTGGCCACCACCGCGACCGCGGCCAGCGAGCTGCCGGCCAGCGACAGCCCGATCCCCGCGTCGCCCCAGAACAGTTCCTCGAACGCGACCGGGATGCCGAGCCCGGACTTCTCCATGTACTGCTGCGCGTAGAAGTCCAGCGAGTACAGCCCGATCTTGGCCGCCTCCTCGAGCACCGGCCACGGGGTTTCCTCCCGCTCGTCCCACTCCGCGGCGGCCGGCCGGATCACCGATGCCGCGAACTCGTGCAGCCAGCCCCGCATCTCGATCAGGTCGTCCCCGAGCTCAAGCGAGAACGCCGCGGGATTCTCATCGCTCAATGCCGCCTCCGGTACATGGTTACCCGAGAGTAACACCGTGGCGCGGACCGCGGACCGCGGGAAGCGGACCGTCCGGCGGCCGGGGATTTTTGACCCGAACGGGCCGGGCTACCCGCGCCCGCGCCGGTACCAGCGGCGGCGGGCAGGGCCGTCAGGACTCGTAGAAGTTCCGCTCCCAGCGGTGCCTGGCCACGATGGCCCGCTGCGCGGCGCTCAGCCCGCGGCCGTCGCCCACCGCGGCGTTCCGCTCCACGTTCCTGACGGTCCGCATGCCCGCGATCACGGTGGAGACGGCCTCCTGGCCGAGCACGTAGCGCAGCGCGACCTCGGCGATCTGGTCCTGTTCGACGCCGAGGTCGGCGACGAGGGCGTCGACGTGCTGCTTGACCTGCGCCTTCCGGTCGCCGCCGAAGAAGCTGTTGCGGAAGTCGCCGCCGGGAAACTCGGTCTCGGGAGTGATGCGGCCGGTGAGGCCGCCCTCGTCCAGCGCGACCCGGACGATGACGCCGACGCCGTGCTCGGCGCAGGCCGGAAGCAGGTGCTCCTCCGGCGCCTGGTGGAACGCGTTGTAGATGACCTGGACCGCGTCGACGTAACCGCTGCGGACCAGATCCAGCGCGTTGTCCGGCTGGTAGTCGTTGATCGACACGCCGAAGAACCTGATCTTCCCCTCCCGCTTCAGGTCCTCGATGGTCTCCAGCCAGTCGCCGCGGCCCATCCACTCGTCGCTCCAGACGTGGAACTGCAGCACGTCGAACGCCTCCAGGCCGGACGCGCGCAGGCTCGTCTCCAGGCTGGCCCTGATGTGGTCGCCGGGAAACGTCTCGGCGGGGTCGACACCGCCCGGCGCGGGCCAGATCCGGTTCTTGGGCGGGACCTTGGTCGCCACGTAGAGCCGATCGCCACGGTGCTCTCGGACGACCTGGCCGACGATGCGCTCGCTCTCCCCGTAGCCCCTGGCGGTGTCGATGAAGTTCACGCCGAGTTCGATCGCCCGGCGTAGTGCGCGGACGGATTCGTCTTCCTGTGCGCCGATCCACCCCGATCCGCCGATGCCCCACGCCCCGTAGCCGATCTCGGAGACCGGCAGGCCCGTCTTGCCGAGCGGACGATTATGCACGCTTCCTCCTGTGAAAAGGTTTTCCTCGCTATTTACCCTATCGGGAGCCCCGCGGCAGGCCGCCGGGACGCCCTCGGCCGTTTCCTCCTACCCCAGGAGTGACATAGATGCGCGCCATGCGGGTAGCAGCCCTCTGGCTGCCAGCGGGCGGCCCGCCGGCGATCGGAAGGACAGGATCATGGGCTTGTTCAGGCGGTCGAAGCACACCGCGCGTACCAGCAGGAAGCCGACGTTGCGCGAGCGCCGGGCCGCCGAGCGGACGGCGCGGGCCGAGGCCAGCCTGGTGGAGACCGAGCAGAAGATCCACCAGATCGCCGACGAGGTCCGCGGAGACCTGAAGGGTTCGGCTCAATTATCCCGCGCTCTGCTATCTGCTTCCCGCTCGCTCTGCTATCCCGCTCGCTCTGCTATCCCGCTCGCTCTGCTGTCCCGCTCGCTCTGCCGTCCCGCTCGCCTCCGGCCGCCTCCTGAGGCCCTGCCTTCCCTCGTCGCTCGTTCCTCGCTCCTCAGTCCAGGCAGGGCCAGGCGGCCTTTGGCTCGCGGGGAGGGCGCGACTTACTCGCGGGCGTGCAGATCGAGGAACTCGTAGATGTCGGCGTCGTCGACGCCGGGGAAGCTGCCGGCCGGCAGCGCGGACAGGATGTGCGAGTGCGCCCGCGCCGAGGGCCAGGCCTGGCCCTCCCACCGCTCGGCCAGGGCGGCCGGCGGGCGGTTGCAGCACTCGCCGTCCGGGCAGGCCGAACGCGTCCTGGTGGTCGCCTCGCGGCCGCGGAACCAGCGGGAGTGCTCGAACGGCACGCCGAGGGTGATGGCGAACCCGCGGTCGGCGCGCGGGTCGACCTGGGCGACGCAGAAGTAGGTGCCGGACGGCGTGTCGGAGTACTGGCAGTACGGGGAGAAGCGGTCGGCGGCGCCGAACACCTGCCGGCCCGACCACTGCCGGCAGAGCCGCTGCCCCTCGATCGCGCCGGACGGGTCCGCCGGGAAGACCACGCCGTCGTTCTCGTAGGCCTTGTAGATGATGCCGCTCGCGTCGTTCTTGACGAAGTGACACGGCAGGTCCAGGTGATGAGTGGCGAGGTTGGTGAACCGGTGCGCCGCCATCTCGTAGGAGACAGAGAACAGGTCGACCAGGTCCTCGACCGCGAGATCCCGGTTCTTCTTCGCCCGGTCGAGGACCGGCGCGGCCGCGGTTTCCGGCATGAGGACGGCGGCGGCGAAGTAGTTCGCCTCCACCCGCTGCCGCAGGAAGTCCGCGAAGTCGCGCGGCACCTGGTGGCCGAGCAGGAAATGGCCGAGAGCCTGCAGCACGATCGCCCGCGGTGAGTGCGCGCCGACCGGCTCCTGCTTGACGTAGATCCGCCGGTTCCTCAGGTCGGTCAGCGAGCGCACCGACCGCGGCAGGTCCTGGACGTACCGGATGGCGAAGCCGTGACGGCTGACCACCGAGACCAGCATGCCCTGGGAGAGCGGGCCGCCCGCGTACTCGCCGGCGCGCAGCGCGTCGGCCGCCTCGCGCTCGATGATCTCGAAGTAGTTGCCCCGCTCGCGCATGGCCTCGCGCAGGGCCGCGTTCGCCGCCCGGGCCTCCTCCGGGGTGGCGGCGGGCTTGGACTGCTGGGCGCGCAGTTCCACCGCCACCGCGACCAGGTGCTCGAGCACGTCGGTGGGGACGCGCGCGCCGATCTTCAGCTGAGGCAGGCCGAGCCGCCGGTAAGACGGGTCCTGCTGCGCGTCGGCCAGGGCGATCTCCAGCTGCGCCCGGCGGCTCGGCGGCTGCCGGCTCAGCAGTTCGGTCATAGGCACCGACAGCGCCGTCGCCAGCTGCTCGATCATGGACAGCTTCGGCTCCCGGCGGCCGTTCTCGATAAGCGAGAGGACCGAGGGCGCGCGGTCGACCCGCTCGCCGAGCTCGGTCAGGGTCAGGCCGCGCATCCGGCGCAGGTGCCGCAGCCGCTGACCGAAGGTCACAAGGTCTATACCATCGGTCTGGACCAAATTTATTGAATCTTTCATGATGAATGTCAGTATAACTTGCCGATCTGTAAAAAACAGCAATTCTTTAGGACTTGAGTCCCTATCTTTGGCGTCACCGAGCCGGACAACCTGTGGATAGCGACCCCGAACCAACCGGGAACCCGGCAGACCATGCATGAGGAAGGCACCACCGTGGAGACGATCGGCCAGCAAGCGGCCAGGCTACAAGGCGAATGGGACACCAACCCCCGCTGGAACGACACCAAGCGGACCTACTCGGCCGAAGACGTGGTGCGGCTTCGCGGCTCGGTGACGGAGGAGTTCACGCTGGCCCGCCGCGGCGCCGAGCGGCTGCGCAAGCTGCTGGCCGAGGAAGATGCCGTGTCCGCGCTCGGGGCGCTGACCGGCAACCAGGCCGTCCAGCAGGTCAAGGCGGGCCTGCAGGCCATCTACCTGTCCGGCTGGCAGGTGGCGGCGGACGCCAACCTGGCCGGGCAGACGTACCCCGACCAGAGCCTCTACCCGGTCAACTCGGTGCCCCAGGTGGTCCGCCGGATCAACAACGCGCTGCTGCGCGCCGACCAGATCGCCTGGTCGGAGTCGGAGAACGGCGACACCGAAGGCTCGCCGTACTGGCTGGCCCCGATCGTGGCCGACGCCGAAGCCGGGTTCGGCGGCGTGCTGAATGCCTTCGAGCTGATGAAGGCGATGATCGCGGCGGGCGCGGCGGGCGTCCACTGGGAGGACCAGCTGGCGTCCGAGAAGAAGTGCGGGCACCTGGGCGGGAAGGTGCTGATCCCGACCAGCCAGCACATCAAGACGCTGAACGCGGCCCGGCTGGCGGCCGACGTGTGCGACGTGCCGACGCTGATCATCGCGCGCACCGACGCGCAGGCGGCCACGCTGCTCACCGCCGACGTCGACGAGCGCGACCTGCCGTTCGTCACCGGCGAGCGGACCGCCGAGGGCTTCTACCGCGTGCGCAACGGGATCGGGCCGTGCATCGCCCGGGGCCTGGCCTACGCACCGTACTCCGACCTGCTCTGGATGGAGACGTCCAAGCCCGACCTCGACGTGGCCCGCGAGTTCGCCGAGGGCATCAAGAGCGTCTACCCGGACCAGATGCTCGCCTTCAACTGCTCGCCCTCGTTCAACTGGCGCGCGCACCTGGACGACGAGACCATCGCGAAGTTCGGCAAGGAACTCGCCGCGATGGGCTACCGGTTCCAGTTCATCACGCTGGCGGGCTTCCACGCCCTCAACCACTCGATGTTCGACCTGGCCAAGGGCTTCGCGGCGGAGGGCATGCCCGCCTACGTGCGGCTCCAGCAGGCCGAGTTCGCAGCCGAGAAGTCCGGCTACACCGCCACCCGTCACCAGCGCGAAGTCGGCACCGGCTACTTCGACCGGGTGACCTCGGCGATCTCCCCCAACGCGGAGACCGTGGCCCTGTCCGGCTCGACCGAATCCGAGCAGTTCCACGCCGCCTGACCCGCCCGTCCCGCCGATGGGCCCCGGTACAAAGGACGTACCGGGGGCCCATCGGCTCAGCTGTACTCGGCGGGACCCCAGGGCGCCTGCGGAGGGCTGGAGGCGCCCGGGCCGTCCGGGTCCGCCTGCCGCTGCGGCCTGGTCTGGGTCCAGTCGGAGAGCAGGCCGCTGTCGGCGTGCATGGTCTGGGTGGACTGCAGGTCGGGGAAGCTCGCCGTGCTGCCCGCGTACGGCGCGGGCTCGGTCAGCGCGGGCCTGCGCCGCCACCGGGACGGGACGAACAGCGGGATGACCATCGCCATGCCCGCCAGGGCCAGCACCCCGTCGAAGAGCATGGCCTCGAAACCCGTGCCGTAGGCCCGCGTCTTCAGCGGGATGTACTGGACCGCGTGCCGCACGCTGTACAGGTACAGGCCGGTCCAGGCGAGCAGCGCGAGGCCGGGCAGCCCGGCCGCGAGCGGCGAGATCCGCGGCACCGCCATCAGCACCCCGGCGAGCAGGGCCACGCCCAGCAGGGCGCCGAAGCCCTCCAGGACGGCGTGGTTGTGCAGGAGCGAACCGCCCCCGCCGGGCAGCCGGCCGAGCCCGGCGGGCCCGATAAGCAGCTTCAGGTATCCCCAGGAGGCCGCGAAGAACACCGCGGCGGCCATGACGATGGCCAGCACTACACCTGCTAGATGGCGCATATCCTCACCCCAACACAGAACACCTCAGTGGTTGTCCACAGACCGAAGCTTACGGCGGGGCACGCCGGACGTCATGGCTGCGCGCAAGCAGCGTTCCCAGCCTGTCATTTATCTGAACGCAGCCCCACCCGAAGCCGGTTCACCGGGTCGAGGAGCGCGTAGGCCCAGTAGGCGTCGCGCGCCGCCAGCCGGAACTTCACGCCGCGCGGGCCCGGCGGGAAACGGAACCCGTCGGGACGCCAGCGCCGGAAATCGGCGGACATCAGGTGGAAGAACTCCCGGCGGCGGCGGCGCGGAACGAGCGGCAGCAGCGTGGTGTAGTGCCAGATGGCTCGTTCGAATACCGCCGCGTAAACTGCCGGAGGCATTACCGGGGCTCGCAGTTCGGCTCGTTCGGAAAAATAACTGAAGATCAGCTGATACGAGCCGAAGATATTGAAGTTGGCAGCGCTGGCGGCGGCGAGGTACGAGCCGCGGCGCGCCCGGCGGTAGCGGTAGCACACCCGGCCGAGCACGCCGATTCGCTTCGCGGTCAGCAGGGCCAGCGTGGTGACCGGCACGTCCTCGTGCGGGGCGGGTCCGGCGGAGCCGAACGAGACGTCCAGGCCGGCCAGGAAGTCACGGCGGAACACCTTGCTCCACGCCGTCATGCTCAGGTGGATCAGCGCGGGATGCTCGGCGATGGTGCCGGTCTCCGGGCCCTGCAGGTACCTCGCGCCGCCGCTCGGGCTGGTCGTCCCGTCCGGGTACAGGTTCTCGAAGTCGATGATCAGCACGTCGGGACGCAGCCGCGTCAGCGCCCCGGCCACCGCCGCCAGGGCGCCCTCCGCCACTTCGTCGTCCCCGTCGACGAACCAGACGTACTCCCCCGTCGCCTCCTTCGCGCCGAGGTCGCGGGCGGGCCCGGGACCGACTGCCGACGGGGTGGTGACGACCCGCAGCCGGGGGTCGTGCCGGGCGGCCAGGATGGCGCCGCAGCCGTCGGGAGACGCGTCGTCGACGGCGATCACCTCGACCGGGGCGGCGGGGTCGCCGAGCACGGAGTCCAGGCAGCGCTCCAGGTAGTCCTCGACTCCGTGCACCGGGATGACCACGCTGATCAACGGCATGGTCCCGAACCATACCGCCTGGCCGGGCGGCGATTCCTCGGGAAGCGATACCGCTTCGCCCTCGGGCCGAGCTCTTTGTAGGCTAGCCGCGTGCGCATTCACGCCATCTTCGGGGGAATCGGCGCGTTCGCCGTCAAATTCCGCTGGGTCGTCATCGCGGTCTGGCTGATCGCGGCAATCGCCGTGCCAAAATTCCTGCCCTCGCTTAACAGCGTCACTCAGGGCAACAACAGCGCCTTCCTGCCCGCCAGTGCTCCTAGCGAGCAGGCGGCACAGCTCGCGGCCCCGTTCGGGTCCACGAACCTCATCCCGATCCCCGTCGTCGCGGCGGTCAGCCAGGGGACCCTCAGCACGGCCGACACAGCCTGGCTGTCCACCCTGCAGCAGGACCTCGGCACGGTGCCGACCGTGGTCGCCGTGCGCGACCTCGGCCGGTCAGCCGACGGCCAGGCCGAGCAGCTGCAGGTGCTGTCCAACGTCAGCGGCGGCGATGAGAACAAGCTGACCACGCTGGTGGACGACCTGCGCGCGCAGGTCAAGAAGGCCGCGCCGCCACCGGGGCTGCAGGCGCACCTCGCGGGCGACTTCGCCATCAACGTCGACCAGCAGGCCAAGTCGGGCACCACCGGGAATCAGGTGGAACTCCTGTCCGTGGTGTTCATCCTGATCCTGCTGTTGCTGATCTTCCGCTCGCTGCTGGCGCCGTTTATCACGCTGATCCCGGCGTTCCTGGCCGTAGCCATCGCCGGCCCGCTGGTCGGCGAGGCGGCGCAGGCCGGCCTGAAGGTCTCCCAGCTGGCTCAGCTGATGCTGATCGTGCTGGTCCTGGGCGCGGGCACCGACTACGGCCTGTTCCTCGTGTTCCGCGTCCGTGAGAACCTGCGCGCGGGGGAAGACCCCAAGGAGGCGGTGCGCGCCGCGGTGACCCGGGTCGGCGAGACCATCACCTTCTCCGCCCTCACGGTCATCGCCGCGCTGCTCTCCCTGCTCGTCGCCACCTTCCAGATCTACTCCCAGCTGGGCATCCCGCTGGCCATCGGGATCGGCACCATGCTGCTGGCCGGCCTCACCCTGCTGCCCGCGCTGCTCGCGGTGTTCGGCCGGGCGGCGTTCTGGCCGAGCAAGACCCGTGCGGGCACAGGCAAGGCCGGCCTGTGGGGCCGGATCGCGACGCGGATCGTGCGCCGGCCGGCGGTGCCGCTGACCATCGGCGTCGTCGTGTTCGGCGCCCTCGCGGCCGCGGTGACGGCGTACCAGCCGGGCGGGTTCGGCGGGTCGATCAGCGCCCCGGCCGGAACCGACTCGGCCGCGGGCACCGCCCTGCTCGCCAAGCACTTCCCGGCCAGCGCGGCCAACCCGACCAACCTGGTGTACAAGCTGACCCAGCCGGTCTGGAACGACCCGGCCCCGGTCGCCACCGCGACCAGCCAGCTCACCGCGAGCGGGCTGTTCACCGGCGTCACCGGCCCGCTGAACCCGGCCGGGGTGACGCTGACCCCGGCGCAGTACCAGTCGCTGCACACGACCCTGGGGAACCCCAGGGCGCTGCCGGCGGTTCCCCCGGCCGGCCAGAGCAACGTGCCAGTGGCCGCCTACCAGGCCTACCGGGCCACCGCCCAGTACGTCAGCCCGGATGGCGAGACCATCCAGTTCGAGACCGGGCTGAAGGCCGGCGACCCGTCGACCTCCGCGGCGATGAACGCGGTGCCGTCGATCCGCACGGAGGCGGCCGCGGTGGCCAAGACCCTGAACGCCACCGCCTACGGAGTCGGCGGCGAGGCGCCCGCCTTCTACGACATCAGCGCGATCTCCGACAGCAACCTGGTCCGTGTCGTCCCGGTCGCCATCGTGGTGATCGGCCTGCTGCTCTGCCTGGTGATACGGTCGCTGGTCGCGCCGCTGTACCTGATCGCGTCGGTGGCGCTGTCCTACTTCGCCGCCCTCGGGCTGTCCGTCATCTTGTTCATCAAGATCGGCGGGGAGAGCGGCCTGACCTTCATCCTGCCGTTCCTGATGTTCATCTTCCTGCTCGCGCTCGGCGAGGACTACAACATCCTCGTGATGAGCAGGATCAGGGAGGAAGCTTACCATCTTCCGCTACGGGAAGCAGTCAGCCGGGCACTCGCCGCTACCGGAACCACGGTGACCTCGGCCGGGCTGGTGCTAGCCGGCACGTTCTCCGTCTTCGCGCTGGTCGGCGGCCGCGGTTCGGGCGGCAACCAGATCCGCGACGTCGGCGTGGGCCTGGCGCTCGGCGTGCTGATGGACACCTTCATCGTCCGCACCATCCTGGTACCGTGCACCGTTGTCCTGCTCGGCCGGTGGAACTGGTGGCCGTCCGCGCTCAGCCGGAAGGATTTCCAGCCCGACGGTCTCCCCGAGGAGGGCACCGAACGGGCCGCCGAGCGCGCGGCCCCGCGCAGCCGCTAACCAGCCGCGCGGCCGCTAACCAGCCGCGCGGCCCCCGCGAGGCGCGGCCCGCGCGAGGCGCGGCCCCCGCGAGGCGCCCGCGGGGCACGGGCGCCTGCGCGGCCCCGCGTCCGCAGACCATGATCGTGGCCAGTTTCGGGCAGATAGCGCCCATTTCTGGCCATGATCATGGAAAGGCGAGCGGTCGCAGAGCATCGGTCAAGTGGCCACCTGCCTGGCCGGGGACCCGCTCGCCCCGGAGGACTGCCCGCCGGCCGCCTCGGGGCTCATGAGGCCTGTGAGGCCGGGCGGGCCAGGCGTGCCCCTGCGCTGTCCGCCCGGCGTCCCGGCCCCGGATTAAGCGGGAGGATCCGGCCTGCGGGGAGGATCCGGTACCCCAGCGGTGTTGCAACGACCCGTTGAGCCCAAGGGCCCAGATCCTCCCGATAAGCCATATCCTCCCCGTTAATTGCGGCGCCGGGCAGGCCCGGGTCCTGGCGAGCGGCTGGCCCTCCGCTCACCCCGAGCTAATGGGGCTCGTGATGCCAGGCGGACCGGACTTACCCTAGTCCGCCTGGGCGTCGATGGAAGCGGTCAGGTCGCGCAGGGCGGGCGCGGCGTCGCGCAGGGTAGTCCGGTCGCGATGCGACAGCGCGGCCAGCGCCGCCTGGATGATGTCCTCGTTCACCCGGTGCCACCTGGTCACCGCCGCCTTGCCCGTCTCCGACAGGTCCAGGCTCACGGTGCGGCGGTCGCTGGCGCTCTCGGCGCCGGGAGTCCGCATCACATAACCCGCCGACTGGAGCCCGCCGAGCAGGGTGGCCACCGAACTCGGCGCCAGCCGGAGCATCCGGGCGAGCTGGCTTGGCCTGATCCCGGGGTGTTCGGTGATGCAGGAGAGCAGCTCGAGCTGGGCCACGGAAAGCTCGAGAGCGGGGTCGGCGGCGCGTGCCGCCCGGCGCATGGCCCGGCGCAGCCGGGACACGATGCCCGCCAGCTCAGGGCCGATCGGCTCACCGTTGGCCGGGACGCCGCCGGCCTGAACACGACTGGCCTGGACGCTGCTGGTCTGCTCCGGCACTACGTTGTTTCCCTCGGTGGTGTTCACCTGACGGGTCCGCCTCCCTGAGCCGATCGGCTGGCAAGTGTGATCACGGCGGCCACCGCGACGGCGACGGCGAGCACGAGGAACGCAGGCCGTGCCTGTTCTGCCCCACAGTACCCATGATTGCCGGCCTGAGAACTCTGGCTATCTAGCTGCCAGGCCAGCGCCATCAGGGAGATGCCGAACGTCGTGCCTATCCCCTGGCCATGCTGACCAGGCCGCCGACCAGGAAGGCTCGCCTCGGCGGCTCGCCTCGGCGGCTCGCGCAAATACTTCGGCAAGCGAACATCCTGGGGCGAAGATATCCAGAAGTACTTCTGTAAACGAGCCTTCGGGTGAACGTTTACCGGGATTAACTCCGGACATGCCGGGCGTGGTGCTGGCCTTGCCGTTCAGTACCCGACAGACTCAGGGAGGTGGAGTGGTCCACGGCCTCCGGGTCAGCCGCTCGGCTAGAGTACGCCGGGAAAGTGCCAGAAAGCACGGAACCCGACGGCGGCAGGACCGGCACGCGGACGGGCCGGAGCGGAAGGGACGACGATGCAGGAACTGCGCTTCGTCGCGGTGAGCGAGGATGGCCAATACGCCGTCCTCGGGGTGCCAGGGCGCAGCGCACGCTTCACATTGCCGATCGACGAGCGGCTCAGGGCGGTTGCCCTTGGCCAGACCTCCCGGCTCGCGCAGTACGAGATCGAAGTGGAGAGCCCGTTGCGACCCAAGGAGATCCAGGCACGAATCCGGGCCGGGGAAACGGTAGAGGAAATCGCGGACGCGGCCGGCATCGCGGTCGAGCGCGTGCGCTGGTTCGAGGGCCCGGTCCTGGCGGAGCGTGCCTACATGGCGGATCAGGCCCAGCTGGCGTCGGTCAGACGTCAGGGGGACGCTACCCCCGGTCCGCGGCTGGGCGAGATCGTGACCGAACGGCTCAAGGTCTTCGGCGCTGATCCGGAAGACGCGCAGTGGGACGCGAAGAAGCGCGGCGACGGAAGCTGGCAGGTGGAGCTGACCTTCATCTCCGGCGGCCGCCTGCACGCCGCCGAGTGGATGTTCGATCCGCGGCGCAGGCACGTGATGCCGGCCGACGACAACGCCGCGCGGATGTCGCTGCCGGGTACTGAGCCGCCCCAGCCGGCCGCGCCGGCCCCTGGCGAGGCGACCGTGACGCACCTGGCCCCGCGGCTGAGCGCCGCGCCGGGGTTCGGGCCTGCCGGGATGAATCCCGGCGGGATGGGCAGCGGCGCGATAGCGAGCGCCGGGCACGGCAACGGGATGACGGGGAACAGCGCTCCGGGGAACAGCGCCCCGGGGAACAGCGGGCTCGGTACCGGCAGCCGGGCCCGGCATGAGTGGCCGGGCTCCGGGCGGCCGGCTGTCCCTGAGCCCACGGTTACCGAGACGGAGGCTCCGGAGCCTCGCGAGACGGAGACTCCGGCCGCCGCCGCGCCTTCGGCGCCAGGCGCTCCCCCGGCCAGTCCGGCCAGGGTCGCCGCCCAGGTCGCGAGGGCGGCACAGCCTGGACGCGCCCCGCTGCCGGTACGTGCGCCCAAGCCTGGCGGCGTGGCCCAGCCCGGCGGTGTCCCCCAGCCCGGGCGGATGGCTCAGCACGGGCGGGTGCCTCAGGCGGCGCCAGCGCCTCAGGCCGCGCGGCACGCGCGTCCGACCGAGGATGCCCGGGTCGCCCAGGCTCACCAGGAAACGTCGGCGCCATCGGGGACCGAGGACTCCGCCACGGTGGCTCCGGCCGCAGGTCCTGCGGTGCCGGTCGCTCCGGCGGTACCTCCCGCCGAGGCCGCCGCCCAGTCGGCCCAGTCGGTCCAGGCGGAAGCCGTGGCCGAGCAGGCGGCACGCCAGGGCAGGAAGGCGGCGCGCGGCAAGCGAGCCTCGGTGCCGTCCTGGGACGAGATCATGTTCGGCAGTTCACGCCAGCGAGACTTACCGTCACCACGCGCCCCTACCGGGCGCTGACAGGACGCGCATGCTGTCTGCGGGGCGCTGACAGGCGGCTGTGCGCGTTCTGACAGCAGCCTGAGCCATTATGGCTACATGCGATATGACGCGACAGCTCATGCGATTGAGGCCACCGGGCTGGTCAAGCGGTTCGGCAAGACGACAGCGCTGGACGGCGTGGACCTGGTGGCCCGGCAGGGCCGGGTACTCGGCGTACTCGGGCCTAACGGGGCCGGCAAGACGACAGCGGTGCGTATCCTGGCCACGCTGCTCAGGCCGGACAGCGGGCAGGCCAGCGTATGCGGGTACGACCTGCTGCGTGACGCCCATCAGGTACGGCAGCTCATAGGGCTCACCGGCCAGTACGCCTCGGTAGACGAAGGCCTTTCCGGGATCAACAACCTCATCATGATCGGCCGCCTGCTCGGCCTGCCGCGGGCGGACGCCCGCACCCGGGCGGGCGAGCTGCTGGCCCGCTTCGAGCTGACCGACGCCGCCGCGCGGCCGGCCAAGACCTATTCGGGCGGCATGCGGCGCAGGCTCGACCTGGCGGCCAGCCTAGTGGGCCAGCCGCGGGTCCTGTACCTGGACGAACCCACCACCGGGCTCGATCCGCGCAGCCGGACCGACGTCTGGGGCATGATCCGCGGGCTGGTCGCGGACGGAGTCACGGTCCTGCTGACCACGCAATACCTGGACGAGGCTGACCAATTGGCGCACGACATCGTGGTCATTGACCATGGCAAGGTCGTGGCGACCGGGACGCCAGACGAGCTGAAGGCCAAGACCGGAGGCCAGGTACTCCAGATCTCACCCGCCGACCCGGCCCGGATGCCCGAGGTCACCGCGCTGATGGCGAACCTGACCCGGGCCGAGGTGGCGGCTGACGCCGAGGCCGGCATGGCGACGGTGCCCGTCGGCGACGCGACCCTGCCGCGTCATATCTTCCGCGAGCTCGATGACAGGGGCATCGAACTCGCGGAGTTCACGCTGCGCAAGGCGAGCCTGGACGAGGTGTTCTTCGCCCTCACCGGGCACCGCGCGGAAGATGAAGAGAACAGCCGCCGCGAGCTGGAAGGCATGAGCCGATGACCACGATCCAGGTTCCGATCCCGGCGCCGGCCCGCAGGCTGAGCCCGCTCGGCGGGATGCGGAACACCTTCACGCTCACCTGGCGCAGCGTGCTGAAGATCAGGACGAACATGGAGGACGTGATCGGCCTGAGCCTGCAGCCGATCATGTTCCTGCTGCTGTTCACCTACGTCTTCGGCGGCGCCATCGCGCACGGCAGCACGCACGCTTACCTGCAGTACGAGCTGCCCGGGCTGCTCGTGATGACGGTTGTGTTCGCCACCCTGGGCACCGGGCTGATGCTCAACCAGGACATCACCAGCGGTGTCTTCGACCGGTTCCGCAGCCTGCCGATCGCCCGCTCGGCACCGCTCGCGGGCGCCGTCCTCGGCGACATGGTGCGCTATCTCATCTCGGTCGTGATCACCATCGGCTTCGGGATGATCCTGGGGTTCCGGGTGACGACCAATCCGCTCGCCGCGGTGGCCGGCTGCCTGCTGCTGATGGCCTTCGCCCTGGCCATGTGCTGGGTGTCGGCCCTCATCGGCCTGCTGGTGAAGACCCCGCAGGGAGTTCAGGCCTTCGGGTTCATCGCGTTCTTCCCGCTCGTGTTCGGCAGTAACCTGCTCGCTCCGACGGCCACGATGCCCGGCTGGCTGCAGGCTTTCGTCAAGGTCAACCCGATTACCCTGCTGACCGACGCGGAGCGCGGCCTGTTCACCGGCGGCGCGGTGGCCAAGCCCGCCGTGCAGTCGCTGCTGTGGGCGCTCGGTATCTTCGTCGTGTTCGCCCCGCTGGCCGTCCGCGCCTACCGTCGCCGGACCTAGCCCGACCTGCACCTACTCGGAAAGGGCGCCGTCGATGAGACGGTATATGCAGGAGTCGAACACTTCGTCCGCGTCCCGGACACGGGACGGCTCGCTCGCGGTCAGCGCCGCGGCCAGATTGGGGTACTGCCCGGTGGCCACTGCGCTGACCATCGTCGCGACCTGCGCCGCGAGGTGCTGGTCGGGGCTGACGCCAGTGCTGGCCTGCTGGCTGGCCAGCGTCGCATCCATAGCGCCGTACATGATCGCGAAGCCGTTGATCATGGCCAGGAACTCCATCTTGCCGGCCGTGCCCAGCCCGGAGTCGGCCAGCAGGCCGAGAAAGCACTCGATGTAACGGAGCGCGTTCGGGCCGATGACCGCGGGCCGCCGCGTCGCGTCTGCCAGCCAGGGATGGCGCCGGGTCAGGTCGCGGCCCTGCCGGGCGAGATCCGCGATCGCGGCGCGCGGGCCGGGCCGGGGTCCGGGTACCGGTACTCGCCACTGGCCACGTCGATCATCAGCTGGATCAGATGATCCCTGGTCGGCACATAGTTGTACAGCGACATCGGGGCGATGCCGAGTTCGGCCGCCACACCGCGCATCGTCACCGCGTCCAGTCCCCCGGCGTCCGCCAGCCTGATCGCCGCGGCCCCGACCGCCGCACGGTCGTGCCTGCCCTTCGGGCCGCGCGAACCTCGCTCCGGGATATCCCAGATGGAAATGGGCGTCAGCGCGATCACTCCCTCGTCCGTTACCGGGGCCCACCATATCAGCGTGCAACGTACGTAGTATCATTTCCATAGCGACGTACAACGTACGTAGTAAACGAACGGGAGGAAACATGTCCACTGTCAGGCGCGGGCAGGCCGTCCGGGGCCTGCGGGGGCTGCCCCGGCGGGTACGGGTGCTGCGGCGGCTGGCCAGGGAGCTGCCCCCGGCGCGATGTGGGGTCGGGTGGGCGCCGCGCCTCCAGGTGCCAGGGGCGGACGGCGTCACGCTGCTCACCGACCATTACGTTCCGCTCGCCGACGAGGGGCGCGGCACGATCCTGGTCCGGACCCCTTACGGGCGGGGATTTCCGTGGGCGCACCTGTACGGGGTGGCCTTCGCCGAGCAGGGCTTCCACGTCCTGCTGCAGAGCTGCCGGGGTACCGGCGGCTCGACCGGGCGGTTCGAGCCATTCCGGAACGAGGCCGCCGACGGCCAGGCGACGGTCGCTTGGCTGCGCGGCCAGGACTGGTTCGACGGCCGGCTCGGCATGATCGGGGGCAGCTACCTGGGTTACGTCCAGCTGGCGCTGGCCGGCGACCCGCCGCCCGAGCTGAAGGCGGCTGTCGTCCAGGTCGGCCTGCACGATCCCGCCGCATTCGTCTATCCGGGCGGGGTCTTCGCTCTCGTCAATATGCTTTCCGCTACCGCGGCCACCTTCTCCAGCCAGGGCCTGCTGCGCGCCACGCGGGCCTTGGTGCACCTGCAGCTGCACTACAAGCGGGCCACTCGGATCCTGCCGATCAAGCAGGCCTGCCGCCAGGCGCTGGGCGAGCCGGTGCCATATCTCGAGCGATGGCTTGACCACGAAGACCCGGGCGATGCCCTCTGGGAGGACCTTCGCCTGGACCTATCCCGGTGGCGGGTGCCGACGGCACTGCAGGGCGGATGGTACGACGCCGCGCTCGATCAGACCCTGGCTCAGTACGCCCAGCTCAGGGCCAATGGGTGCGAGGCCAGCCTGCTGATCGGCCCGTGGAGCCACTCCTCCGCGTTCGCCAAGGACGGGCTGAGGATGATCTCGCGCCAGGCCCTGGCCTGGCTGACCGAGCGGCTGGCCGACGACGGTGGCGCCGGGGACGGCGGCGCCGGGGACGAACCCGAGGCGCCGGTGCAGGTCTATGTCGGCGGGTCGGCGCGGTGGCGTGAGCTGCAGGCCTGGCCGCCGAACGACGCCAGCCAGGCGTGGTACCTGAATAGCGGCGGCGCGCTCAGCCATGACGCTGGTGACGTCACAGGCTCGTCGTCGTTCCGGTACGACCCCGCCGACCCGACGCCGTCGGTGGGCGGGCCGCTGCTGTCCCCGCAGGCCGGGCCGCGGGACAACCGTACGGTGGAGGCGAGGCCTGACGTGCTGATCTTCACCAGCGAGCCGCTGCGGGCTGCGCTGGACGTGCTCGGCCCGGTCCGCGCCATGCTCCACGTGCGGGCCAGCACCGGCCGCGCGCACGTCTTCGTCCGGCTGTGCGACGTCGACCCCCAAGGGCGCTCAAGGAACGTAACCGACGGCATCCTCCGCCTCGCCGCCGACACGCTCGCCGAGGAAGCCGTCACCGTTCCGATGAGCTCGGCCGCTCATCACTTCGCGTCCGGGCACCGCCTCCGGCTGCAGGTCAGCGGGGGCGCGCATCCGCGCTTCGCCCGCAATACCGGCTCCGGGGAACCGCTAGCTACTGCCACGCGCCTAGTCCCGACGGACATAGAGATCTACCACGACAGCGCCAGGACGTCCGTTCTGCTACTCCCGGCCAAGGCTGACGGCTAGCCGGTCGTGACCGGGTTCGCCACCGTGCCGGCCGCGAGGGCGAGCGCCTCATCGCGGGAGAGACCGCGGCCGATGTTATAGGCGGCCTCGAACTCGTCGGGGCCGAGCATGACACGCAGCGCATCCCGCGTCGCCGGCGCATCCAGGCCGCCTTCGTCGAAACAGCCCCGGATCGAGTGGGCGGCCCCAAGAAGGATCGCTGCGACCTTGGCGCGCGCGGTGCACTCGACCGGATCGAGCTGGCCGCTATCGTCGCCGATGCCGCCGCGGAGGTGAGTGAGCACGGCGATGGCGTCGATCACGTCGGCCAGCGCCGGGCGCTCTACCCAGTCGGCCGCGGTCTGGAGCCCGTCAGCGAGCAGCGCGCGGCAGCGGGCCTCATCGCCGTCCGCCAGCACGGCCAGCGCCAGCCTGGACTGGACGATCGCGAGCATCCCATGCCACCAGTCTGACTGCTTGCTTTTGAGCCAGGCCAGCAGGTCGACGCACTGGCTGATGGTCGCGCCGACATCGCCCTCGCGCCAGTGCAGTTCCGCTCGGACCACGCCAAACCACGTCCCCGTGTCGCTCCGGCCGATGCCGCGCTGGGATTCATCCTGCTCAGCGCGTTCTAGATCGGCCCGGGCCGCCGTGAAGTCATCCATCCGCAGCCGGATGGAGGCGAGTTTCCCGCTGATGTGCGACAGGTCTCCCCAGGCCCCCAGCTCGCGGCCGAGCTTGCCCGCCTCCTCCAGGGCCGCGATCGCGGGCGCGTAGTCGGCCCTGAGCCTGGCGAATTCGGCCAGCTGGACGAGCGCGACGGCCATCCCGAAGGCCTCGCCGAGCTCCCGGAAGGCCTCCAGAGCGGTCCGGCAGTCGGCTTCGGCCGAGTCGAGGCGGCCGAGCATGCTGCTGAACGTGCCGCGCGTCATGGGCACCGCGGCGCGTACCCACGGATCCTGCGATGCGGCGTGGCGCTCGAATACGCTGAACGCCCGCTCGGGATCGCGGTCGGATATGGCCAGCATCGGCTCGCCCATCGCGGCTACCGGGTGGATGGCCGCGAGACCGGGCGACCAGTTCTCCAGATCGGCCACCGCGGCGGTCAGCTCAGCCCTCACGTCAACCTCCCAGCTGGGCCCGGCCGCCGTCATCGCGGCCACCACCCGGGCCTCGGCGATGCGCGCTGAGCGCTCCGTCGGCGTGAGCGCCAGCGCCTCGCGGGCGAGGGCCTCAGGCTCCCCCGGCTGCCCGCTCAGCATCCAGTACCAGCCGAGCGCCCGGACGAACCGCAGCGAGGCGTCCCCGTCCCGGCAGGCAATGGTCCAGCGCAGCGCCGCATGCAGGTTGTCCTGCTCGGTGGTCAGTTCACGGAGCCAGCGGCCCTGCCCGGCCCTGCGCAGCAGCGGGTCGGCGACCTCAGCCAGGTTGAGGTAGTACGCGGCGAGCGCAGCCCGCACCGCGGACTCCTCGCCCGCCTCAGCCAGCCGCTCCAGACCGTACGCGCGCACGGTCTCCAGCATCCGGTACCGCAGCCCGGAACCGTCCGGATCGGCCGGATTCTCCACTGCGGCGACGATGGACTTGTCGACCAGGCCGGACAGCGCGGGCAGCACCGCCGCCGCGGGCAGCAGCGGGTCGGCGCATACCTGTTCGGCCGCCGACAGGGTCGCGCCGCCGGGGAAGATCGCCAGCCTGCGGGCCAGGGCCTGCTCTGGCGCCGAAAGCAGATCCCAGCTCCAGTCGACCACGGCCCGGAGCGTCCGCTGCCGGGGCAGCGCCGTCCGGCTGCCCCCGGTGAGCAAGGCGAACCTGTCATCGAGCCGCTCCGCGAGCTGCGCGGGCGTCAGCGTGCGCAGCCACACCGCAGCCAGCTCAATGGCCAGCGGCATCCCGTCGAGGGCACGGCATATCCGCGCGACGGCGGCCGCGTTGGCCTCGTCGAGCTCGAAGTCCGGGCGGACGGCCACGGCCCGGTCCCGTAGCAGCCGGACCGAGCCGTAGGACGCGACCGCCACCGGGGCGAGAGGGGCGGATGGGGCAGAGGACGCGGGCGGGACGGGCAGCGGGGGGACGGGGCAGAGGGTTTCGCCATCGATGCGGAGCGGCTGCCTGCTCGTGGCCAGGATCCTCATCCGCGGGCAGGCGGCGAGAATCCGGGCCGCAAGCGCAGCCGCCGCCTCGATGACGTGCTCGCAGTTGTCCAGGACCATGACCTCGTTACGGTCCCCGAGCGCGGCGGCCAGCCGGTCAAGCGGGCCCGCGCCGGGTCCGGCCGACCGGCGGGCGATGACCGGCTCGCGGATGCCCAGCGCGTCGAGCACCGCGGACGCGACGTCGGCCGGATCGGTCACCGGTGCCAGCGGGACAAACCAAGCCGCCACGTCGAGCCGTCCCGAGGCCTCGGTGATCAGGCGTGTCTTGCCTACTCCTCCCGGTCCGGTGAGCGTGACCAGGCGAGCGGCACGCAAGTTCTTGAGTACCCGCGACACGTCCTCGTCACGGCCGACGAAACTGGTCAGCGGGCTGGGTACCCGGCCTGCAGAAACGGGGGCCTGGGCCGGCACCTCCGCTCGTTCGGGATCTGGCGGAGGACCAGGGGAACCTCGCAGGATGCCGAGGTAGACCTGCTCCAGCTGGGCGGACGGGTCCACCCCGAGCTGGTCGGCGAGCAGCTCGCGGCCCTCGTGGTATGCCGCGAGCGCCTCCGCCTGCCGCCCGGCGGCGTATAGCGCGCGCATGAGCAGGCCGCGGGGACGCTCAGCCAGCGGGTCGGCGGAGAGCAGCACGCGGAGCTCGCCGACCAGGCTGGCTCCCTCACCGAGGGCGAGGTCAGCCTCGATCCGGTCCGCCAGCACGCTGGAGCGCAGTTCGGTCAGCTTGGCCGCGGCCACGTCCGCGAAGTCCGATCCGGCGGCGTCGGCCAGCGGCTGGCCGCGCCAGGCGAGCAGCGCGTCCCGCAGGACCCGCGCGGCCTCGACTGCGTCGCCTTCGGCCAGTGCACGCCTGCCCAGGGCGGCCAGCGCCTCGAACGCCATCACGTCGACCGCGTCCGGCGGCACGGCGAGGCGGTATCCGGCCGGGTGCGACTCTATGACGTCGCCGGCTCCCGCCTGCCGCAGTTCGGCCCGCAGCCGGGACACCAGCGTCTGCAGCGCGTTGCCGGGGTTACCCGGCGGGTCGTCGGGCCAGAGCTGCCCGGCCAGCGAGCCGGCCGGGACGACACGCCCGGCGTTCAGGGCGAGCAAAGTGAGCAAGACCCTCAGCTGGCGCCCGCCGACGTGAACGGGGCGCCCCGCCTCGTCCCGCACCTGAAGCGGGCCTAGTAGCCCGATACGCAGTGCGTTCGGCATCTGCCCTCGCTGGTCACCCGTATGCCGGCCCCTACTCCCCCGGATCATTCAACACGTCGCATCACCCTACGCTTCCAGGTGGGCAGGTTCTAATATCAACCGTCGGCAGGAAAGAGGCGAGCAGGTGACTTCAGGCCAGGACCGGACCCGCGGCCGAAGATGGCGCCCGCTGCCCGCGCGTGCCGTCACCGCGGCGGCGCTGGCCGTCCTGCCCCTGGTCGGCTGCGGAACCGCCGGCCAGGGCGCGCCGGTGGCGCCGATCCCCATGTCAGTCAGCAGCGATGCGTTCATCTCCGGTATGCTGCCGCAGCACTATACGTGCCACGGTGCGAAAATCAATCCGCCGCTTAACTGGTCGGGCGCGCCGTCGGGCACCAAGAGCCTCGCGCTTATTGTCGATGACTCCTCGGCACCGATCACGCCGTTCATTTACTGGCTTGTTTTCGACATCAATCCCGCGTCTACCGACATCCAGGAAGGCTCGCTGCCGACGGGCGCGCGCGAGGCGCTCAACAGCGCAGGTAACGCCAGCTACGACGCCCCGTGTCCAGTTGGCCATCGGCACTCGTACCGATTTACCGTTTATGCGTTGCGCACGACGCTAAAGCTGCCCAGCGGCGCGCCGCTGCAGGCCGTGGTGACGGCGATCGCAGCGGCCACAATCGGGCGGGGACGAATAGTGGTAACCGGAAACCCGTGATCATCTAGATACGCCTCGTAATCAGTAATATCCGGAGTTTTTTCAATCGTGTGACACGCTCCCCACTGGTAAGCAACAATCGATGAGCAAGCGGGTTCACGGCGCTCGCGACAACGAGGGAAGGCTCGCGTCATTGGCCGCGTGTGCCTAGCTAGCGCCTACCATCAGGCCCGGGCATTCTGGATGGAGACCATGGTTCTGGTCGCTGGACTGGCCCTTGCCGGACTTGTCGGCATAGCGGCAGCTTTCTACTTCAGCATCCGCTCAGGAAACCGCGGTGATAAGCGCCTCCGGTCCGCCGGGGCGGGCCGCGCCGGAGCAGGCAGGCGCACGGGAAGCAGGAGCAGCGGGACCGCGAGACCCGACCGGGCCAGCCATGGCCGCCGGGCCGCTGGTGGCAGCACCGGACAGGATGCTGTCCCGGATTTCGGCGACCAGGTGCTCGTCGGCGGCCGGAGAGGCGCTCCGGGCGGGCCTGGCATGAATGGCGGCAGCCCTCTGGCCAGCACGCGTGGTGAGCCGACCGTGGCCAGGCGGGTCGCCGGCAGGCCACAGCCGCGGGAGGACGGGCAGCCGCGGCCGGACGCGTGGCCGGGCGATGATGCCGAGGCCGAGGACTCATGGCCGGACGATTCCGAGGCCCCCGCCGGCGCGGGCACGGCCAAGACGGCCAGGCAGCGCCGCCGCGTGGGTTTCCGCAAGGGAGCCGAGGTCGATGAGGAGCTGTGGCCGGCGGAGTCGTTCGGCGGCGTTAGCGACGAGCAGTTCTGGGATGACCTGGCGTCGGATAAGCCGCTCACCACGACCGCGCGCACCGCACAGCAGGACCCGGGAACCAGGAAACGGCCGCTCGACACCGGGCCGGCCACGGACCCGCAGGCCGTCCAGGCCCTGGGCGATGACCGCAAGCGCGACAGCATTGCCCGTGAGGGTCAGGGCCGGGGCGAGGGCAGGCGGGGCGCGGGCACCGGCGCCTATCCCCGCCCGCGGACCGGGCCGAACCCGGCGACCGAGCGCACCGCGGTCCAGCCCGCATACGCGGCGACGCAGCCTGTCCCGAGCATGACGCGGCCTGTCCCGAGCACGACGTCGCAGCTCCCCGGCGTGCCCCAGGCCGTCCGCGTCGCCGGGGGCGCGAGCCAGCCGCACCCCGTCGGCCAGCCACGCGCCGCCAGCCAGCCGAACCCGGTGAGCCACGCCGAGACGTCCGGTGAGCCAGCCGAAACCGGTGAGCCAGCCGAAACCGGTGAGCCAGCCGAAACCTGTCGGCCAGCCGCGCGGGGCCGCTGCTCAGCCCAGCGAAACGCGTCGGCGACGGCCGAGCAGCACCGAAGAGGACCCGCTGACCAGCGCGGCCTTCTCGCTGCGGTCGAGCGGACCCGTCGACGGCCGGTCGACCCTCAGGCCACGGGATACTGCCAGGGATCAGTACGACCCGGCCGGAGGCTCCGGCCGGGGATCGGCCGTTTCGCATGGCAGCACGTCCCCGTACTCGTACCCGACGCCCTCAAACGGCGACCCGGCCTCGGTAACCCAGACGATGAATACCCCGCCGTACGGCGAGAGTTACGGTTACGGCAACGGGACACCGGCTGCCCAGGCGGACGAACCGCGGCGGCAGAACGGCACCCGGAGCCACGCCCGGCCTGAGGGCACGGGCGAAGGGACCAGGCCGCCCCGGCAGGCCCACCCGAGGGAAGGCCACCAGGCGACCGGAAGCTACCCGGGATCAGGCAGCTACCCGGCCAGTGGATACCAGGGCAGTGGATACCAGGGCAGTGGATACCAGGGCAGTGGATACCAGGGCAACGGTCATCGCGCCCCGTACGACCCGAGAGACGACTACCGGCGGTTAACTCACCAGCATTGAGCTAGCACACTGGGGTCATGCCCGAGGGAGACATCGTTCTGGTCGACCGCCCGCCGCCTGCACGAG
The DNA here is from genome assembly GCA_963722275.1 of uncultured Actinomycetes bacterium. GTDB lineage: Bacteria > Actinomycetota > Actinomycetes > Streptosporangiales > Streptosporangiaceae > Palsa-504. The sequence continues at coordinate 151,414 of CAVRMX010000003.1, forward strand.
GCGCTGGCGGGGCGGACGCTGACCCGCAGCGACTTCCGAGTCCCCCGGCTGGCCACGGTCGACCTGACCGGTGATGTGGTAACCGAGACCGTTCCCCGCGGCAAGCACCTGCTTACCAGGACTAAGAACGGTCTCACCGTCCACACCCACCTGCGGATGGACGGCACATGGCGGGTCAGGCCCGCGGCTGAGCGAGTCGGGGACAGCCACCGGATCAGGCTGCTGCTGGCCAACGAGGACTGGCAGGCGATCGGGTACCAGCTCGGCGTGGTCGAGCTGATCCGCACCAGCGAGGAGTCGCGGGTCACCGGGCATCTGGGCCCTGATCTGCTCGGCCCGGACTGGGATCGCGCCGAGGCGGTGCGGCGGCTAAGCGCCGAACCGGACCGGCCCATCGGCGAGGCCCTTCTCGACCAGCAGAACCTGGCCGGCATCGGCAACGTGTACAAGGCGGAGGTGCTGTTCCTGCGCGGCCTCAGCCCGTGGCAGCCGGCCGGCCGCGTGACCGACCTCGGCGCGGTGGCCGACCTGGCCAAACGGCTGCTCGAGGCGAACAAGGAACGCTACGGCCACATCACCACCGGCAGCACACGGCGCGGCGAGGAGAACTGGGTCTACGGCCGCCGGGGCCGGCCGTGCCGCCGGTGCGGTACGCCGGTCCGTTCGGCCGGCCAGCAGGACCGGATCACCTTCTGGTGCCCGTCCTGCCAGCCCGGCTGAGGCCCGCGCAGAGCAGCAGGCCCGTGCAGGTGGTGAGCGCCGCCAGGGCTCCGACCGCCCGGCCAGCCCCAACGGCCGCGGCGGCGGCGGCCGTCAGGGCGGCGGCGATGCCCGCCATCCCGTTCTGCCCGGCGGAACCCAGCGCGCTGATCCGGCCGCGCAACGTATCCGGGATGGCTTGCTGGACCATGGTGCCCGCGACGACCTGGGTCACGGCCAGGCACCACGATCCGCCCGTGAGCAGGATGAAGGCGAGAGCGAAGGGCGGCCCCGCCGCGAATCCGCCGATCGCCGCCCCGGCGGCCGCGAACCCGGCGCCGAGCACCGGGATGCGCCGCCCGGCCGTCGGGAACATCGACAGGCCGACCCCGGCCAGCACGGCGCCGATGCCTGGCGCGATCCGGAGCAGGCCATAACCGGCCGATCCCGCGTGCCAGGTCAGGGACGCGAACACCGGCAGCATGGTCTCCACGCCCAGGACGGCGGCCATGGCGACTAGCAAGATGCCCTGCAGCCACAGGACCGGCCGGTGTCTTCTGAGGTAGGCGACGCCCGCGCCCAGCCCGTCCGGCCGGCCCGCAGTCGCAGTCGCGGTCGCGGCCGTGGTCGCGGGCGGCCGGGTGACGCGGCCCAGGGTAGCGGCCGCGCCCAGGGCGGCCAGCGTGCACACCCCGTTGACCGCGAAGATCAGGCCCGGGCCGCTGGCGGTCAGCAGCGCCCCGGCGAGGGCGGGGCCGAGGAGGGCAGACGAGCTCCAGGTACTGCTGGACAGGGCCAGTGCGCTGAGCAGCGCGGCCGGTGGCACGACGTTCGGGATCAGGGCGCTCTGAGCCGGGATGGCGACCGCCAGGCGGCACGCGTCGGCGACCGCCGCGAGGTAGAGCATCCAGGGACGCAGGCACCCGGCTCCGGCCAGCGCGGCCAGCGCGAAGGCCTGCGCGGCCTCGGCCACCAGGGTGGCCTTGATGAGGGCGAGCCGGCCGCACCGATCGGCGAGAACCCCGGTGAACAGAGGCAGCACCGCGATGGGCAGCGAGAAGCACAGCCCCTGGATGCCTAGGGCCTGTACCGAATGCGTCAGCCGGTACAGGACCCACGCTCCGGCGGTATTGCTCATCTGGGTGCCGACCTGAGAGACGATCTGGCCAGAGAGCAGGCGGGCGAACGGCCGGCAGGCGAGGGCGCCCAGCCTCTCCGGACGGGCTGGCAGCCGCTTCGCTGGCTCGGCCATGCGGACGGCTCAGGCCTTCTCCGCGGCCTCCGGGACGCCGTCCGCCGCGGCCCTGCTGGCGGCGCCAAGCAGTTCCCCGCACTCGTCGTGCCAGGCGAGCTCGGCGGCGACGCGGATCTCAGCCCGGCGGAACGACGCGGCCTGCAACGGCGAGACCGAGGGAAGCAGATAGCCCTGAGCCTCGCCCTCGGCTCGTTCCACCGCCAGCTCGGCGGCCCGGCCGCGCAGGGCCTGCTGCCGCCGGGCCAGCAGCGCCGCCAGTTCCGCGGGAGCATCGGTCCCGGCGAAGACGAGAACCACGCTGAGCGGATCCGGGCCCGCGTCCAGCTGGCTGGCCGCCTGCTGGCGGAGCACGGAAAGCTCCCGACGCCCCTCACCGGTCAGGCTGTACACCGTCCGCTCGGGCCTGCGGCCCACTCGTTCGGTCCTGATCGCTTCGATCAGGCCTTCAGCCTCCAGGCCGCGCAGCTCCCGGTGCAGGGAGCGCACCGCGATTCCCGCCCACCGGTCGGCCTCGGCCAGCTCGGCGTCCCGGCGGAGCTGATGACCGTGCCTTGGTCCGCGTTCGGCGAGCAGGCCGAGGATGACCAGACGAGTTAGATTCATGAATCTATCTTGAAACAAATAGATTCATGAAGTCAAATGGCGGCATTCGGGCCGGACAACTGGCCGGGGACGTCAGGCCTGGTAGCCGGGCATGGCCAGCTTGCCGCAGGCTAACGTGGCGGTTGGGTCATCCGCCCATGCTGCTCATGGACGAGGACGGGCTCATGGTCGGAGACGGGCTCATGGACGAAGACGTGCCGCCGCTGGTGGACGGGGACGGCATGTTCATGTTCATCGGCGAGCCGCCGATGCCGATGTTGTGGTGGACCTGCACCCACCAGTTCCACACATCCCCGTGCACCGGCCCGGCCACGTAAGCCATCAGGTGGCCGTCGTTCTGGGTCCACACCATGTACTCCAGCCCCTGGGTGTAGTTGCAGAACACCCGGCCCGCGGCCTGGTCGTCCTGGACCATGCCCATGGTCATCTGATCGACGGTGTACTTCCTCGTGTGCTGGAACAGGTGGTTCCAGCCGACCTCGCCGTAGGTGGCCTGGGATCCGCAGTCGTTGAAGTTCTGCTTGAACTTACCCGAGTTCACCGAGGCCACCTTGGCCGTGTACGCGGCGTAGAGGGCCTTGGCGTTCGGGTAGGTCTGGAATACGACCCCGCTGATGCCGGCCGCCGGCGCGGTGCAGGTCACATAGGTCAGGTTGTCCTGCTTGCAGGTCGATGGCGGCAGCTGGCCCTTGGCGTCATTGCTCCTGTTCGCCAGGATGAGCGCGCTCATCAGCGCGCCGGTCGTCGGCCTGGGCTTCGGCTTGGTTGTCATCTTCGTCGCGGCGGCCGCGTGCGACCCGGAACCGCTCAGGCCGGCCCAGGCGCCCAGGCCCGCAAGGACCAGGACCGCGGCCGCCAGCACGGCGATCCAGCGCGGGCGGCGGTACCAGCTCGGTCCGCGCGGCCCTGCCGGCGGCGGGGCGCCGGCGGGCTGACCGGGCTCGCCCGGGCCCGCCATGCCGGGATTACGGCGGTGGGAGGTGAGGGTCCCCCCGGACTGGCCCGGACCGGACTGGCTCGCGCTCGGCTGGGCGCCCCAGGGCTGATCCGTCCCGGACGGCGAGGCGGCGGCGACGCTCCCGGGCGCGACCGGGTCGGCTGCGTATCCCTGGCTGGCCACGTTGCTCCAGGAAAACCTGTCCGGCGGGGCTCCCGCCTGGCTGCCGGGCGGCGCACCGGTCTGCGGCCCGGCGGCCATGGTGCCGTAGGCCAGGGACGTGTCGGTGGCCGTCCCGAAGATGCCCATGGCCATCCGGGCGGCCTCGACGAACTCGCGGCAGCTCCCGTAGCGCTCGTCGGGCCGCTTGGCCAGCACCCGGCCGAACACCTCGTCGATCTCGGGCGGCAGCTCGGGCCGCAGGACCGTGGGCATCGTGGGCGTTTCTTCGACGTGCGCCCAGATGATCGCGGCGTCCAGGTCCTTCTCGAACGGGACCCGCCCGGTCAGGCACTCGTACAGCACGCAGCCCAGCGAGTACTGGTCGGCCAGGCCCAGCACCGAGGTGCCCCGGATCTGCTCCGGGGCGACGTAGTCGATCGTGCCCAGGAACTGGCCCGTCGAGGTCAGCCCGCTGCGGGACATCGCGTGCTTGGTGATGCCGAAGTCCGCCAGGTACACGTGATCCGGATCGCCATCGTCGCTGCCCCGCTCGATCAGCAGGTTCCCCGGCTTCACGTCCCGGTGCACCAGCCCCCTGCGGTGCGCGGCGTCGAGCGCCCGCGCGGCCTGGCCGACGAGGAACAAGGCGGTGGCAGGGAGGATCCGGCCGCGCTTCTTGATCATCTGCCGCATGTCGGTCCCCGAGACGTACCGCATCGCGATGTACAGCAACTCGTCGTGGGAGCCCATGTCATAGATGGGGATCACGTTCGGGTGGTTCAGCGAGGCCGCGATCCGCGACTCTTCCAGGAACCGGGCCCGGAACACGTCGTCGGAGGCCAGCTCGGGCGCCAGCACCTTCAGCGCGATGACGCTGCTGAGGCGGAGGTTCTCCGCCTGGTAGACCACGCTCATCCCGCCGCGGCCGAGCACCGAGCGCACCCGGTAGCCCGCGAACTCATCCCCCACCAACGGCAGCCCAGACATCACGCACTCCCTCCCCACCGCCCCGCCCGCGGTCCGATACCGGTGGCGGTTCCCCTGGCAGACCCGTTCGCCGAGAATGGGTTATCAAGCAAGATGTACTGGGAAAACGGACGGCCGTCAACGCTCGCCTGAAAACCGGAATGCGAGCTTGATTATGGAACGGCACGGACCGGGATGGAACGCAATATGGGGCGTGCAAAAGCCTTAGACGAGGCTAATAACACCCCACGGGCATCACCGGCAACGCGCGTAACGGGGCGCCGAGGCGGGCACCCGGATCCGTTCGGCTCAAAAAAGATTTTTAATCATCCCGAACGAACCGGGGTGTTACCTCATCGTGACACCGATTCGCAGTCTCCGGGCGACAACCTGACATCGGCGTCACCTCCCTGCTCCCGTGCGACGCGGCGCAGGGTGCCCGCGTATCCCGCGGTCCAGAGCGCGAGCCCGGCGATGATCGCGGTCAGGGCGACGAACGCGCCGGTCTTCCCGGCCATCGCGCCGAGGCCGTCGGCCAGGTAGGGCACCACGAAACCCAGGTAGGCCAGGGCGTAGTAACAGGCGATCACGGCGCCGCGCTCGTCCGGGCTCGCCATGTGCTCGGCCTGCCGCAGGCCCGAGACCAGGCACAGGCCGTAGGCCAGGCCGAGAAGCACCGCGGCGACGCCGGCCAGGACGCGGTCGGCGGCGGCCACCGCGGCGATCGCGACCGCGGCGCCTGCCGCCGCGCAGCCAAGGCCGGCGACCAGGCCCGTGAGCATGTCGCGCAGCCGCCGGGCGATCGGCTGCACCGCGATCCCGGCCGCGAACGACAGCGCCGTCATCAGCCCGGCGAAGCTGGCCGACAGGGACCGCGCGCTGGTGACCTCCTCCGGCAGCACCACGATGGCCAGCGACACCGAGCCGAACACCAGCGGGCTGGCCGGCGCGACCGTCAGCCAGAACCGCCGGGTACGAACCGCGGCCGGCGGCCAGTGCCGGCGGGCAGGCAGGCGAACCTGGGCACCTTGAGGCCGGGCCCGGATGCCTTCCGGGGTCCGCGCGAGCACGATCGCGGCCGCGGCCCCGACCGCCAGGTGCGGCAGGTACGGCACCACCAGCGGGTCGCCCGCCCACTGGGCGAGCACAGCGGCCACCACCGGGCCGAGCCCGAACCCGGCCGTCAGCGCGAGCGCCGACCGCCGGGCGCTCATCCCGTCGTCCGGCGACACCTCCTGCACCCACGCGGTGGCCGCCCCGAACACCACGCCAGAACACAGCCCGGCCAGGGCCCGGCCGATGGCGATCATGACGAGCGAGCGCGGCCCGAGGACCAGCAGCAGCGTCGCCAGCGGGGACAGCGCTACGAACGGCCAGACCACCGGGCGCCGCCCGAAACGGTCCGAGGCCGGGCCGCCGATGAGCAGGCCGGGAATCAGGGTGAGCGCGTAGACCAGGAAGAGACCGGCCACCTCGCCCGTGGTCAGCCGCAGCTCGTGCCGGTAGACGATGAGCATCGGCGAGAACTGGTTGGCGCCCCAGCCGACCGCGAACATCGCGAACGCGATCCTGATCCAGGCGCGCGGGCTCCTCGTGGTGATCGTCGCGGGTGCCATGACATCGACCCTAACCCGGAAACCGTCAAATCCCCGTTTGACTGTCCCTGAGTTAGGGTGGATGCATGGATCCGGACGCTGACCTGGCCTCGGTGGCCGCCCTGATGGCCGACCGGCATCGCGCGCAGATGCTCCTCACCCTGCTCGGCGGGACGCCGCAGTCGGGTTCGGCGCTGGCCGAGGCGGCGGGCATCTCCCGTTCGCTCGCCAGCGCGCACCTGAAGAAACTGGTCGCGGGCGGTTTGGTTCGCGCCCAGCCCAGCGGGCGGCAGCAGCTGTACTCGATCGCCTCGGAGCCGGTGGCCGACGCGATCGAGATCCTCATCCTGCTCGCGCCCGCGACCAAGGCCCGCTCGCTCGGCGACGCGAGCCGGGCCAGGAGCCTGCGCTGGGCGCGGATGTGCTACGACCACCTGGCGGGCACGGTCGGGGTCTCGGTTACCGAGGCGCTGACCGGGCTTGGCGTCGTCGTCGAGCGCGACGGCGGTTTCGTGCTGGCCGCGGGCGGCGCCGCGGAGTTCGGCCGGTTCGGCATCGACGTGGACCGGCTCGAGCAGCGGACCCGGCCGCTGCTCCGGCCCTGCCTGGACTGGAGCGAGCGCCGCTATCACCTGGCCGGCAGCCTCGGTGCCGCCCTGACCAGGAGCATGCTCCAACGCCGCTGGATCACCACCAGGGAAGCCAGCCGCATCGTCACGGTGACCGAGGCGGGCGAGGCGGGACTGCGGGACTGGCCCGGCGTGGACCTGGCCGGGCTCAGGTCAGCCGCCTGAGTCCCGCGCGCCATGCGCTCACCGCTAGTCGCTGCCCACGTTGTCCCGGAGCCTGGTCAGCAGGGCCTCGAGCTGGCTGGTCTCGGCGACCGAAAGCCCTGCGCGCAATCGCTGGTCGAAGGCCATGGCGGCGTCCCGCAGCCGGAGGAAGAGCGCGTCGCCGGCCGGGGTCAGCTCGACCAGGTGCAGCCGGCGGTTGGCCGGGTCACGCCGCCGGGTGACCAGCCCGGCGGACTCCATGCTGTTCAGGTGATGGCTGAGCGTGGCACCCTGGACCCCGACCGCCTCGGCGAGCTCGCGCTGGCTGGCGAGCTGCCCGCTCTTCAGCGAGATCAGCACCAGCCAGACCGGAAGTGATCCGCCCGCCTCGGCCAGGGTGTCGTCGAAGGCGCGGCTGACGGTCCTCGAGACCCTGGTCAGGTGCAGGCCGAGCGGCTCGTACGCGGGACGGGGCATGAGCGTAGGGTAACACCTTCGATAGACGCCTAATCGTTTGATATCATATGCTTCGATCTCGAATCATTACGGGGAGGCGCATCATGAACGAGCATGCCGAGGGGCAGCCGATGAGCGGGCGGGTCGCGCTGGTGGCCGGCGCGAGCAAGGGCATCGGCGCGGCTACCGCCGAGGCGTTCGCCGCCGCCGGGGCCGCGGTGGTCCTCGCCGCCCGCGACACCGCCGCGCTGAAGGCCGTGGCCGGCGGCATCGAGGCGCGGGGCGGCCGTGCGCTCGCCGTCGGCGCCGACGTCACCGATCCTGGCTCGATGCGCCACGTGGTGGACCAGGCGGTATCCGTGTTCGGCCGGCTCGACGCGGCGTTCAACAACGCCACCGCGGGCCCCATGCCGGCCCCGCTCGCGGACATCGACCCGGACGAGTTCGACCTCGGCATCGCCACCAACATCCGCGGCACCTTCCTCGGGATGAAGTTCCAGATCCCGGCCATGCTGGCGAGCGGCGGAGGCGCGATCGTGAACATGGCCTCCGTCGCCGGGCTGAACGGCACGGCCAACCTCGCCGCGTACGTCGCGGGCAAGGCCGGGATCATCGGCCTTACCAAGGTGGCCGCGCTCGACTACGCCGACCAGGGCATCCGGGTCAACGTCGTGGCGCCGGGCCCGATCCTGACTTACCACCTCGAGGCGGCGGGCCCGCAGGCGCAGCGCGGGGCGGCGATGTCGGTGCCGATGCGCCGCGTCGGCACCGCCGCCGAGGTGGCGCAGGCCGTGCTCTGGCTGTGCTCGGACCAGTCCTCGTTCATCACCGGGATCGTCATGCCGATCGACGGCGGCCAGGCCGCGGGCAACAAGCCACCGCAGATGTACCGGCAGGGCCAGCCGATGCCGGATTCTCCGGCGGAGGCCGACTAGCCGGATTCGTGGCCTTCGTGCCCGAGGTCGACGATGCAGAACCGGTTGCCTTCGGTATCGGCCAGCACGATGAAGTCCGGGTCGTGGGGAAAGCGGTCCCAGTCGACCCGGCGGGCGCCCAGCGACACCAGGCGGTCCGCCTCCGCCTCTTGCTCGGCCGCGCTGGCGACGTGCAGGTCGAGGTGGAGCCTCGGGTAGTCCTCCGGCGGCGTCTGGCTGGTCTGCAGCGCGATCATGGTCCCGGTTCCGCCGGGCGGTTCCAGGACCCTGCCCCAGCCGCCGAAGCCGTCGTCCCGCACCTGGTAGCCGAGCGCGGCGCACCAGAACTCCTCGGCCCGCGGGCGATCGGTAACTCCCAGCACCACCACGCCGAAGGTGAGCATCGGCCGTCCCCTTTCCGTTTTCTCAGCGAACGCACAGGCACGGACCCCGGTTACTCAGGCTGGCCGGGTACTCTCCGCTCCCGTGCCTGACGCCGTGGCCCAACCAGCGCCACGATCGCAACCCGCGGCACAGCCGGAGACCCGCCAGACCGGGCCCGCGGCCGGCAAACGGCTCGCCTGGCTGGACGCGCTGCGCGGGATCGCCGCGCTGTGCGTGGTGTTCGACCATCTGACCTACTCCGTGCTCCAGCCCGTCCGGCATTCGGTCTATCACTGGTTCGACCCTGGCCAGTATGGCGTCTTCCTTTTCTTCCTCGTCAGCGGCTACATCGTGCCCGCGTCGCTGGAGCGTAAGGGCAGCGTCCGCGGTTTCTGGGTGAGCCGCGTGTTCCGGCTATACCCGCTCTACCTGTTCGCCGTGGGCGCCATGATCGTGCTCTGGGCCGGCGGCTTCGGCTCGCTGTCCGGCATGAAATCCGACGCGGTGACCTCGTCCTTCGCGGACGTGTTCATGCTGCAGAGCGTGCTGTGGGCACCGACACTGCCCAACGTGGTCTGGTCACTGGCCTACGAGATGGTGTTCTACCTGCTGCTCACCGCGTTGTTCCTGGCTGGCGTGCACCGGCGCAGCAACCGGTACGCGCTGGTGTTCGCGGCGGGGGCGGTGGCGCTGGGCGGCGTCCTGCACCCCGGGTCGCTGTCCCACCACCTGCTCACCCCGGGCGTGGTGGTGGCGATCACCGACAGCCTCGTGCTTGTCGGGCTGGTTATGGCCCTGGCGGGCCGGGGCCGGGTGCGCACCGCCGGCGCGGCGCTGGCGGCGGCGACCGGCTTGCTGGTGATCATCTTTAACAGCGGGTACGCGGCGCCCTGGGAGACCTTCGCCATCTTCGCGCTGATGTTCACCGGCACTATGCTGTACCGCGCCGAGGCCGGCGAGTACCCCTGGCGCCGCGCGGTTTACGTGGTGATCCTGGTGTTCGGCTTCGCGCTGGTGGCCGTGCAGTGGCACACGTCGCCGTTGCTGGAGAGCTTCGTGGCCATCCGCAAGACGTTCAACTCCCTGGAGTTCGCCGGGCTGACGTTCGCCGTGGCCATGCTGTGCCGGCATAAGAACGTGCCGCGCGCGCTGGCCTGGCTCGGGCTGGTCAGCTACTCGGTGTACCTGCTGCACCCGGCGCTTATCGAGGTCTACTCTCGCGTGCCGTGGACGCGAAAGGAGCACTTCGTGCCGATGGAGCTGCTCCTGGTCGCGGTGTTCTTCGCGGTCCTGCTGGCGTGCTGCTGGCTGACCTACCGTCTCATCGAGGCTCCGATGCAGCGGCTGGGCCGGCGGGTGGCGGGCCGCCTCGACGCCAGGTTCGGGCCGGACGCAGTCCGGCCGCGGCGCCCGCGCGCCGAGGCGGCCGGCGAGCTCACGGGCCAGGCGGACGGCCTCACGGTCCGGCCCTGACGCCGTCACGCCAGCGATTCGCCCGGCCATCTGGCCGTGCCTGGCGGGCCTTCCCCAAGCCCGGCCGTTATCGTGCCTTTCGCAGCCGGCCCGGGGCCGACTCTGGTGGGTCCGGCGGCATAGAGTCGCAAATTGCGACGAGTTACTCGACGAGTTACTCGACGGCTTACTCGACGGCTTACTCGATGACCTTCACCGCGGTCAGTTATCTCGCGTTCACCGTCAAGAACGGCCGGGACCGCCGTTTTCGCCCGCTGGCATACTAGGCGCGGCTCTCGGCCGGGCCGCCGGCGAGATGGTCGCAGCCGACCAGAAAACCAGAACAGCCGAATGGCATGACGAGCCCCCTTCATCGCCCTGCGGTGCTGCTGATGTCGTTTTCACCGCCACCTGAAACGTCAATCTGCACGCTATTCCGTTGCTTTCTTAAAATAGCCAGGCCGCCATCGACGATGACCATGTGGTCGCAAGCGCAGCGGTAGCGCCGTACTCGGCTCAGCCGCCTTCATCATCCCGGCGCGCTCGGCGACCGAACGGACACGATGAGCTCGCAGTGAACTAAAAGTAATTTAGTCATTACGTACCGCTGATCATCTTCTCGCCGCCCGCCTCCGGAGCGACGGCTTGCTCCTCGCGGGCACAGGGTGCCCGCGAGGGCGTCCGGCCCGGGCATAAGGCCGCCTCCCAGTCACTCGCTTGGCCATCGTTTCCCCAGCTCAGAAGGCTAGTTAATGCCTAAAAAGCGAGGCCTCATAGGCATTGTCGCAGCATAATCAATACACACAGTAACTAAGTCGAGATACTTAAGTAACCTTCGTGTTATCTCCTGTGAAAGTTGATAGTTGTGTAGCTCATGTATAGCGAAATGTTCCATAAGCTGGAACATTTCACGGATTTACCGGACTTTTCGGCCATCATGCCGCATGCTGATTCAGCACCAGGGATTTTATTCATAGCGTGAAGAAGCGCTTTCCCTGCGTCACACGGGTCAGTCGCGTGCCTTGACCGCGACCATGAAGCGGCCCGTAGCACCGGTCACCTGAGCACGGTGCATTCCGTCGAATTCCAGGAACCTCGTTAGGAGCGGGTCCGTGTCAATCCGACGTAAGGTAGGCACCATCGCCGGAACGATGGCAGTATCTCTGGCGTTCTTTCCGGGAACGGCTAGCGCTCACTCGCTGTCGTTCAATCAGAAGGCATCCTCGTACGTCAAGTCGTTCGTCGGGAGAGTTCCCTACGTATACGGCGGCAGTTCCCCCAGGGGTTTCGACTGCAGCGGGATGACCCATTACGTGTACGGCCACTTCGGCAAATCGATTCCCCGGACCGCGGAAGGCCAGTTCCTGCATTTCCGCCGCGAGAGCAGGAGCAGGGCGTGGGGGGGTGACCTCGTGTTCTTCCACGTGAACTCCAACCCGAACAGCTACGTCTACCACGTGGGCGTCTACGAAGGCGGCAACCACATGGTCTCGGCCACCGATCCCGCAGGCGGGATCCGCTGGCAGACGATCTGGTCATCCGCCGTGACGTTCGGCACGATCACCCACTGAGCCTCTGGCCGAGCGGCGCTCCGCGTGCCAGCGCGCCGGCCAGGACGGCGGGGCCCACGACGAAGTGGACGAAGCCAGCATCAGCTGCCGCGCGGCGGCCGCGTTCCCCGGTAACCCCCCCGACCGTGACCGACACGGCCGCTGCGCGGCGCGCCGCTGATGCCCTGCCGTCTTCGAGATTCGCTCCCGCCAGCCTGCCCGGCTGCCGGGAGAACGCCCGCCGGTCCCCGGTTCCGCCCGGGGACCGGCGGTTCATGGCCATGCTGCCCGGTCCGGCACCCGGCCGGTCCCGGGCACGCTATCCGTGCAGGTCCCACTCCACCGTCGAGCCGAACCCGCTCAGCGCGGTCCACTGGACCTTCGAGACCGTCACGCCGTTCGGCACCTGGAACGTGACCGAACCCGTGACCGTGTCGCCTTGCGCCAGGTGGATCATCCCGGTGTCGAAGTTGGTATACCTCGCGATGCGATCGAAGTCCGCCCGGTAGTTCTGCCCGTTGCCGCCGACGACCACGGCGTCGTTGTTGGCGTCCTCGTTTTGCGGACTGCCGGTCAGGGCCTTGATCGTGAAGACGAGGCCGACGAACCGCTTGCCGTTGTCCGGCGTGCTGAACTGGTCCGCGCCCGTAGCCGGGTCGATCACCTTCACCAGGGTCAGCCGGTAGACGTGCCCGCTGCCGTCCGCAAGGTCGAAGTGGGAACCGGTCTTGCCCGGCGGCGCCTGGCTCCCGGTCGGCCCGGCGCCGCTGGCCGAGGGGAACGGCGTGATCGAGACAGTGTTGTGGCTGGTGGTGATGTTCCTGACCACGAAGCCGAAGATGATGAAGAGAACGAGCCCGATGATCGCGCCGCGGAACGGATGCCTCCTCCTGAACCGCGGCGGGCGCGGACCGTGGCCGTAGCGATAGCCCGGACCGGGATAGGGCGGCTGACCTCCGGGCGTCCAGGAGGGCGGCTGGCCCTGGCCCGGGCCGTCGCCCGGCCAGGACGGTGGCGGCGGCTGGCCTGGTGAGGGCCAGGACGGCGGCTGGCCCTGGCCCGATCCTCCGGACGGCCACGCTGGCGCCTGGCCCTGATCCGGCTTCCCGGACGGCCACGCTGGCGCCTGCCCCTGATCCGGCTTCCCGGACGGCCATGCGGGCGGCTGGTCCCCGGACGGCCAGGGTGACTGGTTTCCAGCGGGCCACGACGGCGGCTGGCCCTGGTCTGACGGCTGGCCTTGGTCTGACGGCTGGCCCTGGTCTGACGGCTGGCCCTGGTCCCGTGGCGGCGGCTGGCTCATGGCGTCCTCCCCGACGCGGCGCGATCGGCCGCCCTCTCTCGCAGAAGGCGCACCGAAGGCCGTTACGGTGCACGGTAATGCATCCGGGTGATGCCCGCCGAGCACGGCCGGCGCCTGGCCAAGCTCGTCCCGCAGGGACATCTGGCCGAGGTCGACGACAGCCACACCCTCATCCCGCTGGACCAGCCGGCCAGGCTCGCCCAGATTCTCCGCGAATTCATCCGCGACGGCCTACGGCCGTCCGAGCCGGCGGCACAGGCCCGGTGGCGTCCCGGCGACACGCGCCATGGGCCGTTCGGCCTCGGTAATCCGCCCGGCGTCCCGGACGGGCCAGGGTCCGTACGACGGATTAGCGGGGAGGATCCGGCTTACCGGGAGCATTTGGTACCGCCTGGGGTACCAGATCCTCCCGGCAGGCCATTTCCTCCCGGTTATTTCTGAGGATGTGAGACGGGTGGGAATTACGATGCTGATGCGAAGCATGGGGCGGACGGGATGGTGGCGGACGGGTGGGCGTCCGGACCGGCTGTTGCATCGATGCACATGCAAGGGCGGCGGCCCGGAGCTGCCAGAGCTGGGCTGGTGCCGCTACCTCCCGCTAGCCTTTCCCCATGTCCGCTAATACTGGTCCAGGGCCTGACGCCAGGCCCTCATATGGCAGGATCGCGAGGTCTTTCCTACGGGCAACGGGATCGACCATCGCGCTGGTGGCCATCTACTACCTGCTGCCCCTGAACCGCTCCTCGAACTGGGCCGCCGTCACGATGCTGGTGATCGGGCTGGTGCTGTTCATCGGGCTGGTCGCCTTCCAGGTCCGCTCCATCGTCCGGTCGCGGTACCCGGCCCTGCGGGCCATCGAAGCCCTCGCCACCAGCGTTCCGCTGTTCTTGCTGCTGTTCGCCAGCGTCTATGTCGTCATGGCCACGATGTCCGCCAGTAACTTCAGTGAGCCGCTGACGCACACCGACGCGCTGTACTTCACCGTCACCGTGTTCTCAACAGTCGGGTTCGGCGATATCACGGCTAAGACCGAAGCGGCCCGGCTCGTGGTCACGGCGCAGATGATCACCGATCTCCTGATCATCGGACTCGGGCTCAGGGTCATTGTCAGCGCGGTGACGCGCAGCCGACAGCAGCGGCCAGAAGACGCGGGCACCGGACGACCCAGCGAGTAGAGCACTGCCACGCCAGGAACAGAATCGTGGACCTTACCATCTAGGGGCAAGGTGGTCGATAAGGGTCGTTGACGCAGCTCAAAGGCTTGCGTTGGTCACATAGTGCGATCTGTGTCGCGCGCCATGACGCTGGTACTGCAACGGCACTTGCATGATCCCGATCGCGATCATGCAAGTGCCGTGGCGACTCGTGGCTGATTACGACCCGGCCGGGCCGGGGCCGCCGTAGAGCAGCCCGATGCCGTCAGATGGGCCGTAGCCGTCAGGTAGGCCGTTCGGGCCAGGCGGGGTGCTGCTGCAGGTGTAGGAGCTGGTGTCGATGAGCACGAAGTCGGCCTGCTGCTCGCCCGAGCTGAGCTGGAAGTCGCCGACGCTGAGCTCGGTGCCCGCTGGCATGGCCGCCGGGTCGATCGTGATCGTGGGCCGCACAACGGGTTTCGGCGTCGCGGTATCCGGCCCGGCCGGATGAGACGACACGACCTGCGAAAAGCCGGTCGGCGCGGGATCTGAGGAGCAGAAGCTGCCGGTGGTGACCTTCGCCGGGATGCCGTAGTGCACCAGGTCGCCTTGCAGGGCCGCGGGCTCCAGCAGCTCCTTCGGGCTGATGGTCAGCGTGGCCGTGCCGTTAGGGTTGCTGACCAGCGTGAATGACGCGGTCCGGATCGTGCCGGATGTCCGGCCCGGGCCCAGCACGCCGGTCAGGCCGAGGACCATCGCGGTACCAGCGGCGGCGGCGGCCACGGACAGGCCCGCGACCGCGGACAGCCGGTGCCGCCGGCGCGCCCGGCCCCTGGCCATGATCGCCTCCACATCCGGAGGGCTGGCCATGGGTATTGCGGATAGGGAGTCGGACGCGGCGCGGAGCACCTCGTTGTCGCTCATTTCATCGTGGACGTTCATTGACCGGCCTCCATGTTCTTGGCTGGGGTGAGCTCGTGGCGCAGCGCCGTTACGCCCCGGGACAAGTGCATCCGGACCGTTCCAGCCTCGATCCCCAGCTGCCCGGCGATGGTGGCGGTGTCGAGATCAAGGAAGATTCGCAACGCGATCACCTCACGCTGCCGGGGAGGCAGGCGCCATATCGCCGTGAGCAGGGTGGCATCGAGGCCACCGCCAAGGTCGCCGGGAGCCGTCAGGTCGTGGTCAGCCAGGGGCAATTCGCGACGGCGGCGGCGCCGCCACGACGCCCCGGTGTTAAGCGCGGTGCGCACCACCCACGCCCGCGGGGCTGGATGGTGGCTGACCTTCCGCCACGACACCCAGGCTTTCGCGAACGCCTCCGCGACCTGGTCTTCGGCCATCTGCGGACGGCCGACGACAGCCACCACCGCCCGCAGGCAGGGCTCCCAGCTGTCCCGGAAGAATTCCGCGAACTCCGTCTGCTCGTTGCTCACAACCCTTTAACTCCGACAGCCCGCCGATCTGCATACCTCCGAGCAGAAATTTTCCGGAGCTGTCACGCGCGGCCTGTCAGGCCAGCTTCTCTGGGCTCTCCTCCAGCCGCGCTTAAGTGAGTGCGTAGCCGCATTGCCGCGTTGCCGGTAAGGGGGTGAGCCGGCCTGTAGGCCGGGTTCTGTGCGCCCGCTTGCGCGGGGCGGCGATCATCCATCTGGGACTGCCGTTGCCGGCAGCCTCGTGCGGCCTACCCGCGAGCATCGGGCGGGCCGCCCTCAGTCGCTCGCGCAGGGAGCCACTGGCTCCCCTCTTGGCCTTGCTCCGGGTGGGGTTTACCGAGCCGCCGCAGTCACCTGCGGCGCTGGTGGTCTCTTACACCACCGTTTCACCCTTACCCCCGCGCTGACGCGGGGGCGGTCTGTTTTCTGTGGCACTGTCCCGCGGGTCACCCCGGGTCGGCGTTACCGACCACCCTGCCCTGTGGAGCCCGGACCTTCCTCACCGGGCTTGCGCCCGGCGCGACCGCCCGGCCGACTCACCCATGCTCAGGATACGCCGAACGCCACCGACCCGGAGTAGCTGACGGAAGCGGCGCCCGCGAACGACGCGAGCGATTGGATCGCCGTCGTCACCTGATGGCCGGGCACCGCGACCGCCCCGGCGGACTCCGGCTCGGCGAATACTCCCTCGACGACCAGTTCGGCCCGGCGCCGGTCCATCCGCGGGACCACCCGGCCGATCAGGCGCTCCCCCGCCAGCACCGGCATCACGTAACAGCCGAACCGCCGTTTGTGCTTCGGGACGTACATCTCGTTGCGGTAGGCGAAATCCCAGAGCCGTTCGGTTCGGTCCCGGTCGCAGATCAGGTTGTCGAACGGGGAGAGCAGCGTGGTCCGCGGCCGCCATTCCTCGTCGAGCAGGCCGAGCACGTCCCGGTGCACCCACCACTGCTCGCTGCCGCCCTCCACCCGGACCGGCCTGGCCCATCCCGCGCGCTCCAGGTCAAGCCCCGGATACCGGCCGATGGTGAAGTGCCGCTCGACGTCCCGCGCCCGGGCGACGCCCAGGGCGCGCAGCGCGTGCTCCGCGGCCCGCGCCACCACGTCCTCCTGCGGCAGCTCCTCGACCGCGGGAAAGTCGGCCAGGCCCCACAGCCTGCGCAGCCCGTCCCGGCCCGCGATCATGACCACGCCCTGCTTCCACAGGGTGTCCAGCATCCGCTCCACGTTCCGGCCGTTGGTCCAGCCGGTCGAGGTCCAGCTCACGGCGGAGCGATCCTCGATGGCGTCGCCGGGCAGCGGCCCGGCGTCCCGCAGCCGGTCCAGCACATAGCGGCGGAAGTCATCGTTCGCTGCCAGCCATTCCCGCATCCGCTGGTTTTCGATGGTCCCGTACGCGCGCATCATGGCGCGGTGGATCGGGTAATCCTCGGTCAGCACGATCGAGGCGGCGTGCGCCCAGTACTCGAACAGCCAGCGTTCCCGCCACAGCAGCGTGTCCAGGTCGGCCCGGTCGAACCCGCCGAGCCTGCTCCACAGCACCAGCAGGTGGCTGCGCGCCACGACGTTGACCGGATCGATCTGCAGGACCCGCAGCGCGCGCAGCACCTGCCGCATCCCGTCGATACCCTGGGCGGGCTTCGGGCCGGCCAGGAGCTGGCCGCGGACGGCCAGGCGCCTCGCCTGCCGCAGGCTCAGCCCAAGGTCACCCGCCATCCTCCGATTCTCCAAGATTTCAACCCCGAACGGCCCGCCGTTCCGCCCTGGCCCATTTCCGGCGCGCCGCTGGCGGGACAGCGCCTCCAAGCAGCTCGCCTTTCGCGAGCCGCGCTTACGGGCGTCCGGTCAGCAGCTCGGGTTGCGGCGGATCGGCCCGGTAAATGCCCCGAGGGTACCCGGCCCGACCGCGCCGTACTGTGCGTCACCGCCAAAGGTGTTGCCGTTGCGCATGTTGCCGAACTCCCATACGCACAGACCGAACACTCTCGCCTGGGTGAAGTACGGGAAGAAATGCCCTGGACCTTGCGGCGGGAGCACGCAGCCGGAGCCCGAGTTGAGGTCGCAGTTCGTGTTGAGCTCGCTCGCGCTGGTGTCCGTCATGAACTGGATCTGCGGATATCGATGGCCGCCGTTGGTGGTGGGTTGCAACTGCAGGAACGTGGACGGGAACCGGTCCGGTACCACCGAATTCGGCCAGTCCGGGTAGTACGGCGTGCCGTCCCAGTCCAGGTCGCCGACGGCGTTGAAGAAGACGTCGCAGCCGGTCACCAGGTTCGGTGCCGCGGTCCCCCCGTGCGTATCGCCGAACTTGTAGCACGGCGAGTCGTCCGGTTCGAGGTTGGGATCCTCCGCGCCCTTCTCGTACGGGCCATGGCAGTTCAGGGAATAGGTGTCCGTGAAGGTGCCTTCGGTGAGCACCGCGCTGCCGGTGACCGACGTGCACGGCTCGAAGTGGCCGAGCTCGAACTGGTCGTTGATCATGTAGGGCCCGATGCCCCACGGAATGATGTTCTGCGCCCGCGCGGACGAATATTCCGGCTGGAAGTTGAACGGCGTGCCGGAGCAGTCGGCCGGGCTGGTGTTCATGAAGCCGTTGGCCGCCGAAGCGATCATGAAACCGCTCTGCCCGGTGGTGAAGTCGGTTTCCTTCGCTTCGAGCGCATGGCCACCACCCGGGATCTTCGCGTTGAACATGCTCAGCTTGATCACGTCGCCCGGGTTCATCAGCAGGGTGCGCTTGTTTGGCGTGACGGTGGTGAGATCGCTCAGCTGCGGGCTGGGCGGCCCGGTGGGCACGCCGTTGGTCTGGATGAAACCGAAGTTGACGGGTTCGGTGCAATTGGGGTTGCAGGTTCCGTCGGCGGCGCACTCCACGCTGTCGATGGTCAGCGCCGAGCACCAGTGCGTGTTGTCGCAGCTGATGCTGTCGACGAAGGGCGCGAAGCCGGGCGGATAGAACTGCAGCTCCACGAAGGCCGCGCCCGCGCCCGGATAGGTGCCGTTCGGCGCGTTGGCGTCGGATTCGGGTTTACACGGCAGCATCGGCGTGGACTGCGGGTCGCAGACCGTGGTCGAGGTCCAGGGGGCGACGGTCAGCTCGAACGTGTGCGTCACGTCGCGCCCGGGATGGCGGACGGTCGGAAGCGCCCGCGGCTCGACCGGCAGGCGTTCGGTCATCGAGTAGTTGCTGCCCGAACCAGGCTGGTCGGAGAGGAAGCGAACGGACGGCTCGTCATGCCCGATGTAACGACCGTTGTCCTCGAACCGCCCCTCGTCGGAGCCCCGCGGGTCGGCGCACTGGATGACGCGCTTGACCGGATGCTGGACCGGGCTGAGCCCGTTGCAGTCCAGCTCACCGACCTTGTTCGGGCTGACGCCGGCATTCGCGGCCCGCGCCGCCTGGGTCGTCGCCGAAGCGAGCCCCACTATCAGCGTCACGATCACGAAAAGCACTGACAGAACGGGTAGCCGCCCGACTCGTCGATGCGTCCGCATACCGGCCCTCCCCTAATTTTCCGGCCACTAATGATCAACTTCACCCAGTTAGCGTCGCTCTTGCACATGTTTGCTCCGTTGCGACGAAAATGGCAAGGCCTTCACGACACGAATCGGCAAAGATCGGCTCAGCCGACCTGGCCGGGCACCTGGGCTGGTGAGCTCGTCGTCCGGCTGCTCCAGAGCCGGTCCCGGCGCGGCATGCTCCCGGCGCGGCGTGCTCCCGGCGCGGCGGGCGCCCGCCAGGCGGGTCAGGCGCAGCGGGCGTCGCTGGATCCGGATCCCCCAGGACCACGCCGAGCCCGGTCAGCAGGATCAGGCCGAACAGCGACCCGTAGGTGCAGAGCACCCGCTCGTATCCGTCGATCAGGATGGCGATCGGCCGGACGACGCGGCTCGGGGCGGCGTGCTCGTACTGGACGGCGTCGGAGCCGGCGGTACCGCCGGCCACCCAGGAGTGATGAGCCGGGACAGTCCACGGCGTCAGGTGAAAGTAGTACAAGTACACGGTGCCGGGTCCGGGTAGGACCGCTGCCGCGCGTGGATTGCCGAACGGCACACGAATCCGCATTCGTGACCGCGGGCGAGCTCCGCAGCGGCCGGGAGCGGGTTGGTCACGACCGGCACCGCGGGCCCCCGTTCCGAGCCTGGCAAAGGGTAAAATCCGGCGTTCGGCCTGGGAGTTTTAGTGGCTCAGATGAGCCGTGTCGTTGAAGGAGCGGAGGACGGCGGGGCCGTCGGCGTACCAGTCGATCTCGCATAGGGCGGCGACGTCCAGGTGCATCCGGAACAGCGCGGGCGGCGGCGCGAGCAGGGCCGCGGCGACCAATGTCTTGATCGGCGTCACGTGGCTGACGATGAGGACGGTCTGGCGTTCGCGGTCGGCCAGCACGCGGTGCAGCGCGGCGGTGACCCGCTCGCTCACCTCGGTGAAGCTCTCGCCGCCGGGAGGCGCGACCGCAGGGTCGGCCAGCCAGGCGGTCATCTCGGACGGCCATCGCTCTCGCACCTCGGCGAAGGTCAGGCCGTCCCAGGCGCCGAAGTCAGTTTCCATGAATCCGTCATCGGTCGTTACCGGGAGCCCGGTAACCGCGGCGACTTCCTGGGCCGTCTGCACCGCGCGCTTCAGCGGCGACGCCACGATCGCGTTGATACCCGCCGACGCCAGCCGCTTGGCGGCGGCGGCGGCTTGCTCGACCCCGGTGTCGGTGAGC
Source organism: uncultured Actinomycetes bacterium (assembly GCA_963722275.1). GTDB lineage: Bacteria > Actinomycetota > Actinomycetes > Streptosporangiales > Streptosporangiaceae > Palsa-504. Next base: position 171,741 of record CAVRMX010000003.1, read on the forward strand.
GGGACGTCGGAGCGGCCCGCGTATCTCTTCTGCACCGACATCGGCGTCTGCCCGTGCCTGAGCAGCAGGGTAACCGTGGGCTCGCCCTGGGCGGGCATCCAGTTGGTCCTGGTGCGCACCTAAAGGCCAGACTCGGCGGTCCGGACCAGGATCCGGCGGCACTCCTCGCAGCGGACCACCTCGTCGGGCGCCGACGCCCGGATCACGTTCAGGTCCGCCGCGTTGAGGCTCAGGTGACATCCCTCGCACCGGCCGGCCCGCAGCATGGCCGCGCCGACACCCCTGGTCTTGCGGATCTGGTCGTAGAGCGCGAGCAGGTCGGCGGGCATGTCGGCGGCGACGCTGGCGCGCTGGTCGGATGCCTTGGCCGCCTGCTCGTCGATCTCCTTGACGGCCGCGTCCCGGCGGGCCGCCACCGCGGCCATCTCACCGCCGATGCTTTCCTGCTCGGTGGTCAGCTCGTCGTGCTGGCTGTCGAGCGTCTCCCGCCGCTCCATCAGCTCGAGCACCACCTCCTCGAGGTCGCCCTGCCTGCGGTGCAGCGACTCGATCTCGGACTGCAGGCTCGCGAGCTCGCGCGCGGCGGAGACCTGCCCGGCGTCCAGCCGGGCCCGGTCTTTCTCGATCCTGGTCCGGACCTGCTCCACGTCGCGTTCCGCCCGGCTCTGCTCCCGGCTCAGGTCGCCCAGATCGGTGTCGGTCCCCACCAGGGCATCCTTGAGCTCGCTGGCCCTGGCCTCCAGGCGGGCAAGCTCGGCGATTTCGGGTAGGCCGCGCCTGCGATGATCGAGGCGGCCAAGCTCGGCGTCCAGGTCGGCCAGTTCGAGCAGGCGGAGCTGGGTCTGCGGTGATGCCTTCACGGACCCCAACGTTAGTCGCCCCGGCGACCTAATGGGGGTTCCGGGGTTAACCCCCAGATAAGCAGACTGCATGGTAGACCTTCGCCATGGAGATCCCTCACGTTAGCCGGCCCTATATGCCTGGGTACGGCATCGCCGGAGCGACCGAAGGCAGCGGACTCCTGCACTGGTCGTGGGCGGCGGAGCGGCTGACGGCCGCCCGTAATTACTGGGTCGCGACGGTCTGGCCGGACGGGCGGCCGCACGTCATGCCGGTCTGGGGCATGTGGGACGACAGCACGCTGTGGTTCACCAGCAGCGCCGACTCCCGGAAGGTCCGTAACCTGACCGCCGACCCCCGCTGCTGCGTCACCACCGAGGACGCCTCGGACCCCGTGATCATCGAGGGCGCCGCGCACATATCGACGGAGCTGCCGGTGCTGCGCCGGGTGGTCGACCTGATGAACGCCAAGTACCGGACGGACTACCGGGTGGACTTCCTGGATCCGGCCAAGAACGCCACCATCGGGGTCCGGCCGCACCGCGTGTTCAGCATGCGGGCCGGCGACTTCGCCGGATCCCCCACACGCTGGATCTTCGAGGAATAGCGGTAATAAGAGCGCAACCTTCGCGGAGCTAACTAAACACCGCCGGGCGGGTAGCGTGGAAGAGCGCCTAGCCGCGATATTCCGCCATGACATCAGCATCCGCCCTTACCCACGATCAGCCCCGGGCCCCGCACGCCCTGGCCGGGGCCGTGGTCGGCGTGCTCGCGGCGGCCGTCGCCATCGGCGCGGCGCAGCTCGCCGCCGGGCTCATCGTCCCGCAGAGCTCGCCGGTGATCGCGGTCGGCCAGGCCGCCATCGACCTCACCCCGCCGCCGGTCAAGGACTTCGCCATCTCCGCGTTCGGCGCCAACGACAAGACCGTGCTGCTCGGCGGCATCTTCGTCGTGCTCGCCATGTACGCGGCGGTGGTCGGGATGCTGGCGGTACGCCGGCTCGCGTTCGGCATGTGGGGGCTCGCGCTGTTCGCCTTGATCGGTCTCGCGGCCGCTGTGACCAGGCCCGGCTCCACGCCCGAATACGTCGTCCCCACCCTGGCCGGAGCCGCGGCCGGGGCGTTCGCGCTGACCCGGCTGGCCCGCGCGGCAGGCCGGCTGGGCGCCCCTCCGGCCCGGTCCCGGGCGCGCGGACTACCCGGCAAGCCAAGTAGGCGCGGCTCCCGGGCGCCCGATGGCCTCAGCGTCCCGTCCGCGCCGGAGGCCCTGACGCCGCCGGACCTGCCGGCTCCCCCGGACCTGCCAGGCTCCCCCGGACATGCCAGATCCCCCGGACCTGCCCGCTCTCCCGGACCGGCCGGCTCCCCCTGACGCGCCAGATCCTCCCGGGGCAGCGGCACCACCTGAGGCCGGCCGCGAACCAGCCGGGCCCGCGGAAGCGGCTCCGGGAAACTCCCGGGGAAACTGCCGAGACTTCGGATTACTCCTTTACCTACCTCCCCAATCCGGACGATCCGGGACCGCCGCGCTGGCCCGCGCGGCGGCGGTTCCTGATCAGCAGCGGGATGGCCGCGGCCGCGGCCGTGGCAGGGACGGTCGCCGGGCGCGAGCTGAGCACGCGGCGTAACGTCAGCCTGGCGCGGGCCGAGCTGCGGTTCCCCCGGCCCGCGGTTCCCGCGCCGCCGCTCCCGGCGGGCAGCGACCTGAAGATCCCCGGCCTCAGCTCGTTCATCACCCCGAACGACACCTTCTACCGAGTCGACACCGCCCTGCTCCTGCCCCAGGTCGACCCGGCGACCTGGCAGCTGCGGATCCACGGGATGGTGCAGCGCGAGGTCACCATCACCTTCGCCGAGCTGCTCAAGCGCCCGCTCATCGAGGACTACGTGACGCTCACCTGCGTCTCCGACCCGGTGAGCGGACCCTATGTGGGCAACGCCAAATGGCTCGGCGCCAGCCTGGCCAACCTGATCAGGCAGACCCGGCCGCTGGCGGGCGCCAGCCAGCTGCTGTGCACCTCGGTCGACGGGTTCACCTCGGGGACCCCCCTCCAGGTCGTCCTGGACGGCCGGGACGCGCTGCTGGCCGTGGCGATGAACGGCCAGCCGCTGCCCGTCGAGCACGGCTTCCCGGCCCGGATGGTGATCCCCGGCCTGTACGGCTACGTGTCCGCGACCAAGTGGGTGACCGACATCGAGGTCACCACGTTCGAGGCGGCGTCCGCCTACTGGGCGCAGCGCGGCTGGTCGCAGCAGGCGCCGATCAAGACCGAGTCCAGGATCGACGTGCCCGCGGCGGGCGCTACGCTCCGGCCGGGAACGACGCCGGTGGCCGGGGTGGCGTGGGCGCAGCACAAGGGCGTCGCCGCCGTGGAGGTCCGGGTGGACGGGGGCCCGTGGCACGAGGCGCGGCTGGCCGCGGTGCCCGACATCGACACCTGGCGGCAGTGGGTGTGGGAGTGGCCGGCCACACCGGGCAGGCACCTGCTCGAGGCCCGCGCCACCGACAAGACCGGCTACACCCAGACCGCGGTCCAGGCCCAGCCGCCGCCCAACGGGGCCTCCGGCTACCCCTCCGCCGCCGTCACCGTCGGCGGCTCCTGACCGCCCTCGCATGATCGTGGATTGTTACACCCTCTATGAGGGGTCTAACAATCCACGATGTTGGCTGCGCACTCCCGGTGTCGGCGGGGCGGCTAGCGGGCGGGGCGGGTGCGACCGGCGTCCGGGCCTGGGGATCTCGGAGTACGTGCGGGCGAGCGGATTACCCGGGCCGTTCGGGATAATGACTTGTCCGACTCCAGCAGGTCGCGGAACCTGCGGCCGAACAGGTACGCGTCGCCCGGCCAGCGGGCGGACACGTAGTTGCGGTCCTGCACGACGAAGGCCGGGCCGTCATCGGCCGCGGTGCCGCGGGCGGACAGCGTGACCGGCCCGCGCTCGAACTGGGCGCCCGGGTCCGCCAGGGCGGCTCGCACCTCGTCCTCGACGTAGGCGGGATAGGTGCGGTAGTAACGGCCCAGCCGCCACGCGGTGGCCAGGTAGGCCGAACGCTCCATGTACTTCGGCAGGCAGGTGGTCCGGCGGTCGGCCAGGACGCTGCGGCCGGTGACCGGGTCGCGGGTGCGCGCCAGCACCAGCACGCCGTGGCAGATCGCGCCGACCGGGCGAAGACGACCTCGTGGCCGGCGTCGCGCAGGATCGCCCACGGCACCGCGACCTCGGTGACGTCGAAGTCCCGGTCGGGAAGCGGCAGCAGCACGCGCACCGGGCCATCATCTCATTGGCTACGGTTAGGCAGACGCGCAGAAACGGAGGAGAGATGAGCGACGCTGACGCTGAGTTCGCCGGGCTGGCCCAGGAGTACCTGGACGACCGGGCCGAACGGCACCCGGACATCGCCACCGGTCTCGGCGATCACCGGTTCGACGGGCACCTGCCGGATCCTTCGGCGCAGGCCCTGGAGGCCGAGCGGCGCGCTCTCGACGGCTGGGCCGCGCGGCTCGCCGCGGTCGATCACGGCGGCCTGTCGGCCGAGCACCGGGTGGACGCCGCGATGATGGCGGACGGCGTGGCGCGGCGGGTGTTCGAGATCGACGAGCTGAGCGAGCACACCTGGAACCCGCTGCAGGCCAACCCGGGCAAGGCCATCTACCAGCTGCTGGCCAGGGACTTCGCGCCGCTGCCCGACCGGCTGGGTTCGGTGGCCGGGAGGCTGGCGGAGATCCCCGCGGTGCTGGCCGAGGCCCGGCGGCAGCTCGGGCGGATGCCGCGGGTGCACCTGGAGACCGCGATCGGGCAGTTCGACGGCACGATCGCGCTGGTCAGCAAGGAACTCGACGCCGCGCTCGAGGCCGCGCCCGGCTGCCGCGCGGAGCTCGCCCGGGTGCGGCCCGCCGCCCTCGAGGCGCTGACCGAGCACCGGGCCTGGCTGTCCGCGCAGCTCGCCTCGGCTGACGGCTTCGCCGATCCGAGGATCGGGCCGGAGCGGTTCGCCCGCAAGCTGTCGCTCACCCTGAGCGCGGCGGCGGACGCGGACGCCATCCTGGCCCGGGCCCAGGCCGACCTGGACCTGGTGAGCGAGCAGATCGCGGAGCTGGCCGCCGAGATGGCCGGCCGGGCCAGGCCCGGCCCCGAGGTCGTCCGGCAGGTGCTCGACCGGCTGGCCGAAGACGTGCCGGATGACACGACCATCCTGGAGTTCTGCCGTGGCGCCCTGGCCGAGCAGACCGCGTTCGTGACCGAACGCCATCTGCTCTCGGTCTACGACGACCCGGTCGAGCTGATCGTGATGCCGGAAATCGACCGCGGGGTCGCCGTGGCCTACTGCGACTCCCCCGGCCCGCTCGAGCCATCGCCGCTGTCCACGTTCATCGCGGTGTCGCCGGTGCCGGCCGACTGGACGGCGCAGCGGGTCGCCTCGTTCTACCGCGAGTACAACCGGCACATGGTGCACAACCTGATGGTGCACGAGGCCATGCCCGGCCACTACCTGCAGCTCCAGCATTCGCGCCGGTTCACGGGCTCGGACACCGCGGTCCGCGCGGCGCTGCGGTCGGGGTCGTTCACCGAGGGGTGGGCGGTTTATACCGAACGGATCATGGCGGAGCAGCAGTACCCGGGTGACGGCGATCCGCGGGCGGTCCGGATGCAGCAGCTCAAGATGCAGCTGCGCACGATGATCAACGCGATCCTGGACGCCCGGATCCACGGGCACGGCATGACCGAGGCGGAAGCCATGGCGCTGATGACCGGCCGCGGTCACCAGGAGGAGGGCGAGGCGGCGGGCAAGTGGCGGCGGGCCCAGCTGACTTCGGCCCAGCTGTCCACGTACTACGTCGGCTATAGCGAGATCTCCGACCTGGCGGCCGACCTCAGGGCGGCCGACCCCGGCCTGGCCGACCAGCAGCTGCACGATCGCATGCTGGCGCACGGGTCGCCGCCGGTCAGGCTGCTGCGCACGCTGATCGCGGCGTGACCCGGCCAGCCGGGTAGGGCCGGCCAGCCGCGTGACCCGGCCAGCCGCGGGGCTCGCCAGCCGGGTGGGGCCGGCCGGTCAGGAGAGGCGGCGGTGGCGGATCTGCCAGACGCACAACCCGGCCAGGGCGAGGGCGAGGGCCAGGTAGATAGCGGTCTCGTACCACTGGAAGGCCCAGAAGCGGCTTGCGGGCTGGTAGCTGATCTGGCGCCGTAGGTGCTGGGTGGCAAGCCAGGCATCGCATTGCTGCGGGGTGCCTGACGCGCAGGCCGCGACGTCGGGCAGGACGAACACGCGGCCGGCCGGGGTAATGGTCTGGTTGGAGAAGATCCACGCCCCGGGCAGATCGGTCACCGGCACGGTCAGCTGGCCGTCGTGCCCCACCATCGCGGTGCTGACGCTGACCGTTACCGCCGTGGTGGCTGTGTCGGGCGGCAGCAGATGCGGCCGGATCACGTTGGGCATGATGAGCTCGACGGCGACAAAGACGGCCAGGGTGATGGCCATGGCGGGCAGGGTGCGGCGGACGAGCACGCCGACGGTGACCCCGAGGGCGAAGCCGAACGCGGCGTAGCCGACCGGGACCAGGTCACGCGCGCCGAACGCGACCGGCGAGAACCGGCTCAGCTGGCCGAAGCTCGTGGGGAATCCGCCGGCCCGGTCGATCGGGCTGGCCCACCAGGTGATGACGAGGCTGATCAGCCCGGTGGTCAGCATGGCGGCCAGGCCGGTCAGGGCCAGCTTGGCGGCCATCCAGCGGGTACGGGTAACGCTCTGGTTCCAGGCGAGCCGGAAGGTGCCGGCCTCCAGTTCGCGGGTGACCAGGGGCGCCCCCCAGAACATGCCGATGATGGCGGGCGTGACGTACAGGATCCCGATACCCGCCACGTACAGGACCGGGTAGACCGCGTCGGCCTTCATGCTGTCCAGGAAGTTGCTGGTCAGCGCGGAGCAGCCGACACGGCAGGAGGCGAGCCCGCTGATGTCGTAGAGGTGGGCCAGGTGCGGCCCGGTCACCCCGAACATGATCGCGAGCGCGGCCAGGGCGGCTGCCGCCGCGATGGCCTGGGCGCGGAACTGGCGCCAGGTCAGCCAGATCATCGTGATCCCTCCTGTTGCTTGTCACGGTCGGCGGCCTGGCTCATGTAGGCCAGGACCAGGTTTTCCAGGCCGCCCTGCGTCCCGGTGGTCAGTTCGGTGACCGTCCCGGCCGCCTGCACGCGGCCGGCGGCGAGCACGATCAGGTAGTCGCAGACGCGCTCCAGGTCGCCGACCAGGTGAGAGGACAGGACGACGCTCATCTGGTGCTCGCCGGCGGCGTCCAGCAGGTCCCGCAGGAAGTCCCGGCGGGCGAGCGGGTCGAGGCTGGCGACCGGCTCGTCCAGGATCAGCAACTGCGGCCGCTTGGCGATGGCCAGGGTCAGGGCCAGCTGGGCCCGCTGCCCGCCGGACAGCCTCCCGGCCTTCTGGGCCGGGTCCAGGCCGAGTTTCTCGATCCGTTGCCTGGCGAGCGATGCGTCCCAGCGCGGGTTCAGGTGAGCACCCAGCCGCAGGTGGTCGGCGACGGACAGCCCGGCGTAGACCGGGGCGTCCTGGGCGACGAACCCGACCCGGGCCAGCTGCGCCCGGGTGGCGGCGGGCGGGCCGCCGGCTACCTCGATCGTGCCCGTCGTGGGCGCGAGCAGGCCCGTGACCAGGTGCAGCAGGGTGGTTTTCCCGGCTCCGTTCGGGCCGACCAGCCCGGCGATGGACCCGGCCGGGACGGATAGCGTGCAGTCGGCAAGCGCCCACCGGCTCCGGTACCGTTTGCCCAGCTGACGAGCCTCGATGACGGCGGTCATGAGTTCTCCTTCGATGTCGGCGGCTGTGCCAACGATGCCGTCGGCGGCGGCGGATTACGTCAGGCCACGGGACAGACTCCGGTGCGACCCGGTGGCCCCGGGTACCACACGCGGTATCGGTCCCTGGTCTGACGCGGCCTGGGGGCCTGCGGAGATACCGTCAGTCCATGAACTCGCTCCGCCCGCCGCTGCTGAGGCAGCTGCTGTCGGCGCACCAGGTCGCGGTGGACGCCGCCGTCACGGCGCTGCTTGCGGCGGCGTACGGTATTGCCTTCGGGGAGCCGGCTGACCTGCAGGCCATCCCGCGGTGGGCCGCCGCGGTGATCGCGGTGCTCGCGGTGATACCCGCCGCGTGGCGGCGGCGCTGGCCGCGGGCGGTGCTGGCGGTGACCGTAACCAGCGGCGCCGCGGCGACCGCGCTGAGCACGTCACCCGCCCCGGCGCTGGCCGCGGCCTTCGTGATGTACCTGATCCCGCTGCGGTTCGCCCGGCGCGACGCGCTCCGGATGCTCGCGGGCGCGTTGCTGGTGATGACCGCCGGGGCCGCCGTCTTCGCCTTCACCCGGCACGGCGTCTACGGGACCGGCGGGGTCGGCGACGCGGCCGGCCTGCTGGTTGAGGATGCGCTCCTGGTGGTGGTCGCGTGGCTGATCGGCTATTCCGTGCGGCAGCAGCACGCGTACCAGGCCGGGCGGCATGAGCAGGCCGAACAGCAGGCCCGAGAGCGGCTGGCCGAGGCCCGCCGGGCCGGCGCCGAGGAACGGCTGCAGATCGCGCGCGAGGTGCATGACGTGGTGGCGCACACCATGAGCGTGATCGCGGTGCAGGCGGGGGTGGCCAGCTACGTGGGGACGGCGGAGCCCGGCGAAGCGATCCGTGCGCTGTCGTCCATCGAGGAAACCAGCCGCGGCGCGCTGCGCGAAATGCGGGCGTTGCTGAACCTGCTCCGGGCCGGGAGCGACGGAACGGCACCGGATCCGCGGGAGGCCGGCCTGGTCCCGGTCCCGGGACTGGCCGACCTCGGCACGCTGGCCGCGCGGACCGGCGAGGCAGGCGTCCGGGTCGAGGTGGATGTCCGCGGCGAGCGGCGCGGGCTTCCGGCCGGGCTGGACCTGGCCGCCTACCGGGTGATCCAGGAGGCCGTCACCAACGTGATCAAGCACGCCGCCACCGACCGGTGCACGGTGACCGTCGACTACCGGGCGGACTCGCTAGCCGTGGAGATAGCCGACGCCGGCACCGGTTCCGGTTCCGGCACCGGTGCTGCCCGGGCGGATGATGGATGCTCGCCGGCGGGCCACGGCATCGCCGGGATGCGGGAGCGAGTGGCCATGTACCGCGGGGAGTTCCGGGCCGGCCCGCGGCCAGGCGGCGGCTTCCGGGTCACGGCCTGCTTCCCGCTGAGAGACGCCGCGACGTGACGATCCGCGTGCTGGTCGCCGACGACCAGGCCCTGGTGCGTGGCAGCTTCGGCCTGCTCGTGAGCACCGCGCCCGATCTGGCCGCGGTCGGCGAGGCGGCGACAGGTACCGAGGCCATCGAGGTCGCGCGGCGCGAGAAACCCGACGTCGTCCTGATGGACATCCGGATGCCCGGCCTGGACGGGATCGAGGCCACCAGGCAGATCACCGCCTCGCCGGAAACCTCGGGCGTCCGGGTGCTGATCCTGACCACCTTCGACCTCGACGAGTACGTCTTCGCCGCGCTGCGCGCCGGGGCCAGCGGCTACCTGCTCAAGGACACCCCGCCCGCCGACCTGCTGGCCGCCATCCGGGTGATCGCGGCCGGGGACGCGCTGCTCGACCCTGGCGTCACCCGGCGGCTCATCGCCGAGTTCACCCGCCGCTCCGGCCCTGACCCGGTTCCCAGCGCTGGCGGCGGCGCTCGCCGAGGTAACCGAACGCGAACGCGAAGTCCTGACGCTCGTCGGGCTCGGCTTCTCCAACACCGAGATCGCCGAGCGGCTGCACGTCAGCATGTCGACCGCGAAGACCCACGTCGGCCGCCTGCTCATGAAGCTGGGCGCGCGGGACCGGGCTCAGCTCGTCATCGCCGCCTACGACGCCGGCCTGGTCAGCCCGGAAGCCGGCTGACGGCCTACCTAGGTCCGGGCGTGCTGGCCGTGCGGGGCGTGCTGGCCGTCTGCGACCGTTGCGGCGACCGATGATCGCCAGTAGAGCATCCGCTCGGCCAGGGACCAGGCCAGCGACGTGAGCAGGTAGATCCCGGCCGCGAGCGGCGCGAACGCGGCGATGGCCACGGTCAGGTACGGCAGCACCCTGAGCAGCAGCCCGGAGCTGCCGGTTCCCGCGGCTGGCCGGGCTCCGGCCGCCTGCGTGCCGGTGGCCTGGGCGCTCACCAGCCGTCCCAGCCGGGCGGACAGCCAGCACAGGGCGGCCAGCAGCGCGAACACGCCGACGAAGACCGCGCCCTGGGCGCTGGCCGGGCCGGCGCCGCTCAGCCAGTGCGTGCCGAGCGGCACGCCGAGCAGGTCACGGGTGAGCAGCGTGTTCGCCGTCCCGCCCACCGTCGGCGACCGGAACAGCAGGTACATGACGGACAGGAACGGCCACTGGAGCAGCAGCGGGGCGAAGCCGGCGAACACGCTGGTGCCCTCCCGCTTGTACAGCGCGGACATCTCGCGCTGCAGCCGCTCTGGCTGCTTGCCGTACCGCTGCCGCAGGGCCAGCAGCTGCGGGGCCAGACGAGCCTGGACGGCCTGCCCGCGCAGGGCGCGCAGGCTGAGCGGCATGAGCAGGAGCCGGACCGCCATGGTGAACGCGATGATCGCGGCTACGGCGGCCAGGCCGCCGAGGACGGGCGTGAGGACACCGGTCAGCCCGGCGACAAGGTGATAGGCGGCGTCCACCGGGACGCCAAAGAAACTGAACATGAGGCAACGGCCTTCCAGCTATGACGGGATGAGGGCTGGAGGCGGCCGCGAGATCCGCGGGTCAGCGAGAAAGGGCGGCCGCCAGGGCCGCTGATGGTGCTCTGGGCCTGGGCCGGCCTGCCGCGTCGGGATCGCGCTGGCGCAAGAACGCCGCGCGCCAGGACTTCTCCCGCAGCGCCGAGGCGCGGCGGGTCATCGGCAGCGCGGCGGTCGTACGGGAAAGGCTGGCCACCGAGGTGAGCACGGCCAGCACCGCCGCGAACATGGCTCCGGCCAGGACGGCCGCGGCCAGCGCGGTCAGGCCGGAAGGGCTGACCGCGAGGTGGGGCGAAGGGATGAGGTCGCGCAGCAGCCCGGCCAGCATGGCCAGCAGGCTGCCGAGCACCGTCATCGCCACCCTCCAGGACCGCTAGGGGCGCTAGCTTTCAGCGTACGCCGTCAGGCAAGTTCAGCGACCGCGGCGAGCAGGCGATCGACCTCGGCCTGGTCGTTGTAGTGCACCAGGCCCGCCCGGATGGCGCCGCCGGAGTCCCGCAGCCCGAGCGCCCCGGCTAGTTCCCAGGCGTAGTTGTCGCCGTTCCAGACGTTGACCTGGCGCGCGGCCAGGTGTTCGGCGACCTGCCGGGGCGGCAGGCCGGCCACGGTGAAGAACGCGGTCGGCGCCCGCCTGGCGGCCCGGCCGTACAGCGTCACGTGCGCCATCGCGCCCAGGCCGTCGATCAGCCCGGCGAACAGCCGCGTCTCGTACTCCTCGACGGCGGCCATCGAGGCCAGCACCCGCTGCCGCCTGCTGGCGGCGGGATCCGGGCCGGGGGCGAGCGAGGCGAGGTGCTCCACGGCGGCGGCGACCCCGGCCAGGTCGGCGAAGGCCGCGGTGCCGCGCTCGAACCGGCCGGGCACGCCCGCCGGGGCGGGCGCGAGCCTGTCCGGGTGCACGGTCTCGAGCAGGGCCGGCTCGGCGACCACGGTGCCGATATGCGGTCCTGACCACTTGTAGGCGCTGGTGGCGTAGAAGTCGGCGCCGAGCGCCTTGACATCCACCGGGACGTGCGGGGTGGCGTGCACCCCGTCGACGTAGACCAGCGCGCCGGCCGCGTGCGCGGCCGCGGCGATGGCCGCCAGGTCCGGCCTGGTGCCGACGACGTTGCTGGCCGCGGTGACCGCGACCAGCCGGGTGCGCTCGGACAGCAGCTCGCCGTACTGGGCGGCAGGCAGTTCGGTGGTCTCGAGGTCGACCTCGGCCCAGCGCACCGTGACACCGCGCCGTGCGGCGGCCTGCACCCAGGGCCTGATGTTGGCGTCGTGGTCGAGCCGGGACACGATGACCTCGTCGCCCGGCTCCCAGCGCCGGGACAGCGCTTCCGCGAGCCGGTAGGTGAGCGTGGTCATGTTCGGGCCGAGGATGACGCCATCCGGGCTGCCGCCGGTCAGGTCGGCCAGGGCCTGGCGGCATTCGGCCACGATGGAGCCGGAGCGGCCGCTGGCGGCGAAGGTCCCTCCGACGTTGCCGATCCCGGACCGGTAGGCGTCCGCGATCGCCTCGATGACCGCCGTCGGGACCTGGGTGCCCGCGGCGCCGTCCAGGTAGGCATAGCCGTCGCTCAGCGCCGGGTACGCCGCCCGGACGCGGTTCACATCGAAGGTCACGAATCAAAGACTCTACTCCGGCTCCGGCTCGTGAGGAGCCGCGCCGGCGGTGACGTCCTCGATGACTCTCCGCTGTTAAATGGTCACGCCTAGTTTTAAGGCGCACCACTCTAACACCAGGAGCCAGCCCGGATCGCGGCCTGACGCAGTCAGCAGGAAATGCCAGGGATCGTCGCCGCCCAGCCCGGTGAGCACCGGCCACAGCTGCGGCATGCCCGCCCGCCACGAGGTCAGCACGAGCTCGGGGTCGGCCGGCCGGTAGTCCTTGCCCAGTGACCTGGCCAGGTCCCAGGCGTGCAGGTGCCATTCGGCGCAGGCCGCGCCCGCCATCTCGCCGACGGTGACGTCGGTTCCCCGGTACCCGTGGTGCGGCAGGTCCCAGCACAGCGGCAGCCGCCGCCCGTAGGACCGCGCCGACTCGGCGAACGCCACGATGTGCTCACGTCCGGGCGCATCAGGCAGCGCGGCGAGCTCGGCGGAGTTCTGCCTGGCCAGCTTGCGGGCGAGCGAGTCGGCCGGCGCGTTGGTGGACATCAGCCGCGCGAGCCTGCTGGCCGGGGCATCGTCGAGATACTCGTGATAGTCGTCGGCCACGCACCGCAAGTGGCCGGCGAGGTCCACCGCCCGCCATTCGGCGCATGGCGTCGCCGCGAGCCAGGTCGCGTCGGTGAACTGAGCGGCCAGCTCGCAGATCACCGTAACCCCGTCGCGGTAGGCGGCCAGGACCCCCGCGCGGGATACCCGGCTCATCTAAGCCTGGGACGGCTGGTGCTGCTGCGCTTCACGGTTCCTCTCCCTGCCGGCCAGCCCGGCAACCGGTTCGCGAAGCCTCCGGGGCAGCCAGCGTGCCAGAGTTGGGGCCCGTCGACAAGCTGTACGCCCGAAGAAAAATCAGGTGACAACTTCCCAGACGTCCGGTTAACCTCGCCGTTAATGCCCTCTGTAACCCCTCTGCTGGTCACGCACGCCTCCGCCAGGGTACGGCCAGTTGGGGCGCTGTGGCGGCTTCGCGGCTACCTGAAGCCGTTCCGCGCGCAGATGATCGTGATGTTCGCCGCCGCGCTCGGCGCGGTCGCCGCCGAGATTGCCATCCCGCTCCTGACCAAGGCCGTGGTCGACGGCGCGATCGCGCATGGCGACAAGAGCCTGCTGATCCCGCTGGCCCTGGCCGCGATCGCCCTCGGCGCAGCCGTCGGGCTGCTGAACATGATCCGCCGCTGGATCCAGGCCGGCGCGGTCGCGGACATCGAGAAGTCGATCAGGGACGACCTGTACGCGCACCTGCAGCGGCTGCAGGCGTCCTTCCACGACAGCTGGCAGTCGGGGCAGCTGCTCTCCCGGGCGACCACCGACCTGTCCTCGATCCGCAGGTTCGCGGGCTTCGGCCTGATCTTCCTGGTCACCAACGTGATGACGTTCGTCGCGGTGGTCGCGCTGCTGATCCACCTCAACTGGTGGCTCGGCCTGGTCACCGGCGTGGTGTTCGCACCGGTGCTGCCAGTCTGCTTCCGGTTCGAGAAGCGCTACCGGGTGCTCTCCCGCCGGGTCCAGGACCAGCAGGGCGACCTGGCCACGGTGATCGAGGAGGCAGCCACCGGCATCCGGGTGCTTAAGGCGCTCGGCCGGGGCCGGCAGGCCGCGGCCAGGCACGATGCCCAGGCCGCGGAGATCTGCCAGACCCAGATCGAGAAAGCGGGCCTGCTCGGCTCGTTCTGGGCGCTGCTTGACCTGATCCCGAACGCCGTCATCGGCCTCATCATCGTCCTCGGCGCGGTCGCGGTCAGCACGCACTCGCTCACCCTCGGTGGCCTGGTGGCCTTCATCACACTCGCGCTGCTGCTGGTCTGGCCGGTCGAGGCCATGGGCTACATCATCGCGTCCGGGCAGGAGGCGGCGACCGCGGCCCAGCGCGTGCTGGAGATCTTCGACACCCAGCCGGAGATCACCGACAAGGACCAGGAACAGGATCATCCCGAACGAGCCGGGGTTCGTGCCCTCCCGCCGGCCGGGAAGCCGCGCCGGGGTATCCCCGGACCGCGAGAGTCTGAGCCCGCTCCGGCGGCCAGCCGGGGCCACCTGGTGTTCGACCACGTGTCGTTCAGCTACCCGGGGGCGGCCGAGCCGGTTCTCCGCGACATCGTCCTCGACCTGACCCCCGGACAGACGCTCGTGCTGACCGGGGCGACCGGCTCGGGCAAGTCGACCCTGCTGCAGCTCGTGCCGCGGCTGGCCGACGCGACCTCCGGGTCGGTGCGGCTGGACGGCACCGACGTCCGCGACCTCCCGCTGGAGCGGCTGCGCACGGCGGTCGGCTGCGCCTTCGAGGACGCGACGCTGTTCTCCGCCAGCGTCCGGGAGAACGTGGCGTTCGGCGCGCCGGACGCGGACGAGGACGCGGTGGAGGCCGCGCTGACGGCGGCGCAGGCGCGGTTCGCCTACGACCTGCCGTGGGGCCTGGACACCAGGATCGGCGAGCAGGGCATGGCCCTGTCCGGCGGCCAGCGGCAGCGGATCGCGCTGGCCCGGGCCATCCTGGCCGGGCCGGACGTGCTGATCCTGGACGACCCGCTGTCCGCGCTCGACGTGCACACCGAGGAGCGGGTGACCAGGGCGCTGCACGAGATCCTGGCCGGCTCGACGGCCCTGGTGGTGGCGCACCGGCCGTCCACCGTGGCGCTGGCCGACACGGTGGCGCTGCTGTCCGGCGGGGTGATCGCGGCCCGCGGCAGCCACCGGCAGCTGCTGGCGTCGAACCCGGAGTACGCGGCGCTCATGGACATGGACGATCTGGAGGCAAGCGCGTGACCGCGGACGCGTGGCGGGGGGTCGCCGCCGAGCAGGCCGACGAGGTCAGCGCCGGGCTGGCCGCGCTGCTGCGCGAGCGGAGCAGGCGGCTGCTCGGCGACTTGCTGCGCCCGTACCGGCGCGCGGTCATCGCCACGATCTCGCTGATCGTGGTGGAGAGCCTGGCCGTGCTGGCCGGCCCGTGGCTGGTCGGCATCGCCATCGACAGCGGCCTGCCGCCGCTGCTGGACGCCCAGGACGCGGCGCCGCTGCTCGCCATCGCGGCCGCGTTCGCCGTCGCGGTCGGGGTGCAGGCCGTCACCACCCGCATGTTCGTCACCATGACCGGGCAGATCGGCCAGAAGGTGGTGCTCGAGCTGCGCCGCCGCCTGTTCGCCCACTTCCTGGGCCTGGAGGTGGCGTTCCACGAGGACTACACCTCCGGGCGGGTGATCTCCAGGCAGACCTCCGACATCGAGTCGATCTCCGACTTGTTCGAGGAGGGGCTCGACTCGCTGATCGGAGCCGTCCTGACGCTGCTGCTCGTCGGCACCGGGATGCTCCTGCTCGACTGGCAGCTTGGCCTGGTGGTGCTGGTCGGCTTCATCCCGCTCACCTGGCTGACGGTCTGGTTCCGGCGCGAGTCAGCCGGCGCCTACCGGCGCACCAGGGAGACCATCGCGCTGGTCATCGTGCATTTCGTGGAGACGTTCGGCGGGATCCGGGCGGTGCAGGCGTTCCGCCGGGAGAAGCGGAACTCCGACATCTTCTCCGGCCTGGGCCGGGATTACGCCGACGCGAGCACGCACGCCTCCCGGCTTATCGCGATCTACGGCCCGTCCATCTCGCTGGTCGGCAACATCATCACCGGCGTGGTGCTCGGCTACGGCGGGCTGCTCGCGATCGAGGGCGACCTCAAGGTCGGCGTGCTGGCGACCTTCCTGCTCTACCTGCAGCGCTTCTTCGACCCGCTGCAGGACGTGTCGCAGTTCTACAACATCTTCCAGTCGGCGGCCTCGGGCCTGGAGAAGATCTCCGGCGTGCTCGACCAGGACGCCGCCGTGCCCGAGCCGGCCGCATCCGAGCCGCTGCCGAGCCTGGCCGCGGCGCTGGCCCCGGCCAGGCTGTCCCTGTCCCCCGCCCCCGCTCCGGCCGGACGGCAGGTGCGGTTCGAGTCGGTGACCTTCGGCTACCGGGACAACCTCGTGCTGCCCGGCCTCGACCTGGACATACCGGCCGGCCAGACGGTCGCCCTGGTCGGCGAGACCGGCGCGGGCAAGACGACGATCGCGCGCCTGCTCGGCCGGTTCTACGATCCCCGCTCGGGCCGGGTCACGCTGGACGGGGTCGACCTGCGGCAGCTGCCCGACGCCGTGCTCCGCGCCGAGATCATCGTGATCACCCAGGAGAACTTCCTGTTCGGCGGGTCGGTCGCGGACAACATCAGGCTCGGCCGCCCGGACGCGTCGGCCGCGGACGTGAAGACCGCGGCACAGATGATCGGCGCGCACGACTTTATCGCCGCGCTGCCAGAGGGCTACGACACCTCGGTCGGCAAGCGCGGCGGCCGGCTGTCGGCCGGGCAGCGCCAGCTGATCTCGTTCGCCCGGGCGTTCCTGGCCGCCCCGGCCGTGCTCGTCCTCGACGAGGCCACATCGCTGCTCGATATCCCGAGCGAGCGGCTGGTGCAGGGGGCGCTGCGCACCGTGCTGGCCGGCCGGACCGCGGTCATCATCGCGCACCGGCTGTCCACGGTCGCGATCGCCGACCGGGTCCTCGTCCTGGACCGCGGCCGGATCACCGAGGACGGGCCGCCCGGCGAGCTGATGTCCGGCGACGGCGAGTACGCCGCGCTGCACGCCAGCTGGGCCGCCAGCCTGGCCTAGAAGGCAGGAAGCGCAGGTCGTCCTCGTCACCCGGTCCCAAGTCCTCCCGGCGGCAGGCCTGGCCCGCCTTCCGCGACTATGCGTGATCCGGCCCGGCGTGCGGGCGGGCCGGCCGCACGCGTACCCTAGATGGTCATGAGACCTGGGGCCAAGCGACGGCCGAAGCCGAGCAGCGAGGCGGAGCAGCAGTACAAGGCCGACGTGGACCTGGGCGGGCGCAAGGGGGAGCTCCTCGACGCCGCCCGCGAGGCGGAGAGCGGGTTCCGGCAGGCGCAGGCCCGGCGCGCGCCCGTCACCGAAGTACGCCGGCTGGCCGACGAGCTTGACGCCGCGCTGACCGCGGCGGTGCGCGCCGCCTACGCCGCGCGGCGCGCGGCGATCGGGCCGCTCGGCTACGACGACCGCATCTACCGGCGCAAGGCGATGGCCAAGCCGCACGTGCACGCCCTCACGGCGGAAGCCGAGCACCTGCTCACGCTGCGAGAGACCCACCGCCTGAACGGCATCCCGGCCGTCCCGTTCGAGCCGGCCGTCTAGCGCCGTCCAGCCGGGCCTGACCAGCGTCGCGGCGTTTACCGGCGGCTAGGCGGCGACCGGGCCGAGTGCCACCGCAGGCCCGCAAACATGGCAGACGCGGCGGCGAAGCCAGCGCGGCCGGTCGCTGCTGCCGCGATCGGCGTAATCAAACTATGAGGTTTTCGCGGTGAACCGACGGGCAGGTGTCGACGTCTCCAAGATGTAGGGGGCGATCAGCTACGGCAGATCACCTGAGGAGAGTGCATACATAGCAATCGATTGTTGCAATTGCGTATGTCGCTTGCACCAAGCGCCGCGAAGGGTACAGTTGGTCTAGGCCAATTTTTTGCTCAACACGGCATCTAAAATAAGAAATGACAACTAGTAGCTAGAAAGTGTCAGTAAGTAACTAGCGGGAAGCTGCAGATGGCGATCGGGAAAACGATCAGCATGAGCCATGGGAGCGACCGCAGGACCTGCGGCACACTCAACATCAACCGAGAACACGAACGATGAAACAGCCAGGAGGCACTGACATGTGCCCACACTCGCCGCCTTGTCCGGCTCCGTCAGCTCCGGATCGCGAAGCGGCGCACACCATCGTCAGCCACCCGGAGCAAGGCTGGAGCCTGCTCTGCAATGGCGTGGTGATGTTCGAAGACACCGGGGAACTGTTGCCCGACGGCGCGTGCATCGCGCCGCACCGGCCCACCGACCTCGCCGCCTTCGACCGTCCGGTAGGCGTGGCCTACGGACATGACGGGCAGGCCCCAGCAGCCTGATCCGCCCACGCGGCATCTCGCGGGTAACCCGAGATGCCCAGTCTGACGACTCTCTATTTAAAACCCCGGTCTCCCAGGCCGCGCCGCCGGCCACAGCGCAGTGGGCAGCCACCCAGCGATCGCGGCGACGATAGCCGCGCGATGCCCCTTCAGCGCATGCGCCTCCCCAGGGACGACGACCACCCGGTCCGCGTCCCTGGCATCCGGAATCCCGAACGGGTCACGATCCCCGTTCACCACAAGCACCCTGGCCCCGCCCGCGCGGGCCGCGCGAAGCTCCGCGACCCTGGATGCCTCGGGCGGGCGCCGCGGCGGGCACAGCGGGAACGCCAGCGCGATCACGGCGCGGGCGCTCACGGCGGCGGCGGTGCGGCAGGCCACGCGGGCGCCGTTACTGCGACCGCCCTGGACCAGCGGGGCGCCGGGCGCCAGTTCCCGCAGCGCGGCCACGATCTCGGCCCAGGCGGCGTCCTGACGGACCGCCGAGCCGGGAGCCCGGGCACCCCTGACCCGGTACGGCTGGGTGACGCGCGCCACCAGCCCGCCTAGCTGCAGCGCGGCATCGCGAGCGGCTAGCAGGTCGGGCGCCCCGGCGGTGCCGCCCGCACCGTGGGTGAGCACGAGCAGGAACCGCGCCGCCGCGCCGTCCCCGTCGAGTTCGGCCTGCGCGGCCCCGCCTTCGGTGGTGATCTGCACAGATCCATTGTCCCCGGCCCCGCCGTCGCCACCAGCGGCCAGGCTCGCCTGGGGCCGGGCTTACACCTTGAGGAGCTTCTTGAGGAACTGGCCGGTGTAGCTCTCCTCGACGGTGGCGATGTGCTCGGGCGGGCCGGTGGCGACGACCGCGCCGCCGCCCGCGCCGCCCTCGGGGCCGAGGTCGATCACCCAGTCGGCGGTCTTGATGACGTCGAGGTTGTGCTCGATCACGATGACCGTGTTGCCGGTCTCGACCAGCCGGGTGAGCACGCCGAGCAGCTTGCGGATGTCCTCGAAGTGCAGGCCGGTAGTCGGCTCGTCGAGGACGTAGATGGTCCGGCCGGTGGCGCGGCGCTGCAGTTCCGAGGCGAGCTTGACCCGCTGGGCCTCGCCGCCGGACAGGGTCGGCGCGGGCTGGCCCAGCCGGACGTAACCGAGACCCACGTCGACCAGCGTCTTCAGGTGCCGGTGAATGGCCGGCACCGGCTCGAAGAACCCGGCCGCCTCCTCGATCGGCATGTCGAGGACCTCGGCGATCGTCTTGCCCTTGTAGTGCACCTGCAGGGTATCGGTGTTGTACCTGGCGCCGTGGCAGACCTCGCACGGCACGTAGACATCCGGCAGGAACTGCATCTCGATCTTGATCGTGCCGTCGCCCGAGCAGGCCTCGCACCGGCCGCCCTTCACGTTGAAGGAGAACCGGCCCGGCTGGTAGCCGCGGACCTTGGCCTCGGTGGTCGCCGCGAACAGCTTCCTGACGTGGTCGAACACGCCGGTGTAGGTGGCCGGGTTGGACCGGGGGGTGCGCCCGATCGGACCTTGATCAACATGGACCACCTTGTCCAGGTGCTGGATGCCGGTGATCCTGGCGTGCTTGCCCGGCACCGTCCGCGCGCCGTTCAGCTCGCGGGCCAGGGCCTTGTACAGGATGTCATTGACCAGCGTCGACTTACCCGAACCCGATACCCCGGTGACGGCCACCAGGCAGCCGAGCGGAAACGCCACGTCCACTCCGCGCAGGTTGTGCTCGCTCGCGCCCTTGACCGCGACCTCACGGCTCTTGCTGCGCTGCCGCCGGCTGGCCGGAACCGGGATGGACTCCCGTCCGGACAGGTACGCCCCGGTCAGCGACTCGGGGCTGGCCAGCAGCTCGTCGACCGTGCCGGAGACCACGATGTTCCCGCCGTGCTCCCCCGCCCGCGGCCCGATGTCCACCACCCAGTCCGCGGCCCGGATGGTGTCCTCGTCGTGCTCCACGACGATCAGCGTGTTGCCCAGGTTGCGCAGCCGCAGCAGCGTCTCAAGCAGCCGGTGGTTGTCCCGCTGGTGCAGCCCGATGGACGGCTCGTCCAGCACGTAGAGCACCCCGACCAGGCCGGAGCCGATCTGGGTGGCGAGCCTGATCCGCTGCGCCTCGCCGCCGGCCAGCGTGGCCGAGGCCCGGTCCAGGGTCAGGTAGTCCAGCCCGACGTCGAGCAGGAAGCCCATCCTCGCGTTGACTTCCTTCACGATCCGCTGGGCGATCTGCTGGTCCCGGTCGGACAGCTCCAGCGTGAGCAGGAGCTTGGCCAGCTCGCCGACCGGCAGCGCGCACAGCTCGGCGATCGACCTGCCGTCCACCGTCACCGCCAGCGATACCGGCTTGAGCCGGGCGCCGTGGCAGGAGGGGCACGGCACCTCGCGCATGTAGCCCGCGAACTTCTCCCGGCTCGAGTCCGACTCCGCCTCCGCGTGCCGCCTCTCCACCCACGGGATAACGCCTTCGAACGTCGTGTAATACGAGCGTTCCCGGCCGTACCGGTTCTTGTACCGGACGTGTACCTGCAGGTCGTAGCCGCGCAACAGCGCCTGCCTGGCCTTGGCCGGCAGCTTCGCCCACGGCGTGTCCATCCGGAACCCGAGCGTCTCGCCGAGGGCCTGGATCAGCCGGACGAAGTAGTCGCTGATGTGCCCGCCGCTCCACGGCGCGATCGCGCCTTCCTCGAGCGACTTGGACTCATCCGGGACGATCAGTTCCGGGTCGACCTCGAGCTTGGTGCCGAGCCCGGTGCAGTCGGGGCAGGCCCCCCACGGCGAGTTGAACGAGAACGAGCGGGGCTCGAGTTCGTCGAAGGACAGGTCGTCGTACAGGCACGCCAGGTGCTCGGAGTACATCCGCTCGCGGTGCGGGTCGTTGTCCGGCAGGTCGACGAAGTCCAGCACGACCACCCCGCCGGACAGGCCGAGCGCGGTCTCCACCGAGTCGGTCAGCCTGCGCCGCGCGGAGTCCTTCACCGCGAGCCGGTCGATGATCACCTCGATGTCGTGCTTCTCGTACTTCTTCAGCGCTGGCAGCTGGCTAGCCGCCGCCTCGTCCAGGCGGACGATCGTGCCATCGACCCGGGCCCGGGAATAACCCTTGATCTGCAGCTCCCTGAGCAGCTCGCCGTACTCGCCCTTGCGGCCGCGCACCACCGGGGCGAGGACCTGGAACCTGGTGCCCTCCTCCAGCTCGAGCACCCGGTCCACGATCTGCTGCGGGGTCTGCCTGGCGATCGGCCGGCCGCAGATCGGGCAGTGCGGCTTGCCGATCCTGGCGTACAGCAGCCGCAGGTAGTCGTACACCTCGGTGATCGTGCCGACGGTCGACCGCGGGTTCCGGCTGGCGGACTTCTGGTCGATCGAGACCGCGGGCGACAGACCGTCGATGAAGTCCACGTCGGGCTTGTCCATCTGGCCGAGGAACTGCCGCGCGTAGGCGGACAGCGATTCCACGTACCGGCGCTGGCCCTCGGCGAAGATGGTGTCGAAGGCCAGGCTGGACTTACCCGAGCCGGACAGCCCGGTGAACACGATCATGGCGTCCCGCGGCAGGTCGAGCGAGACATCCTTCAGGTTGTGCTCGCGGGCGCCGCGAACGACAAGCCGGTCAGCCACTGCGCCTCTGCTCTCTTAGGGGGCTCGGAAAGTAGGTGTACGGATCGCTTGGCGATGGTAGCCGGGGGGTCTGACATTTTGAGGACTCCGCGTCCCGGGGAAGCACAAGCGCCGCACAATTTATGAGCGCTGGACCAGCCGCCGTTATGCCCGCCCCCGCTACCTCCACGATAGCGAAGGATGCCAAGATCCGTCCGCAGGTCTCAGCCCCGCCCGCATTCGTATGGATGTGGCCACGTACTGGAAAGAGTGGCGTTGACGCGCCGGGTGAGGATCGATGCGACCTACCCGCTCTGGTCTTCCGCGAGCTGTGACCGTACGCGGCCTTCAGTCGTCCTGCTGGCGGCTTACGTGGTCAATGACAGTCAGGTTCAGGAGGCTAGGGTGTCCGGCGACCGCAATGCCCTGAGGTCGTGTCCCACAACCGACTCCGCCCGCTGTACCACCGCCCTGCTCACCGACACCGTCACCCCGGTCGACGACCCCGACGGCGGCGAGCGCGCCCTCTGGGACCGCATCCGCTAGCCGGCCGCATCCCATGGATGTGACAACGTAATCAATAGAATCAATACGTTGCCACATCCATGGAATAAGAGAGCAACACCACTGTGGTCAGTGGGGTGAATTGGTACTTCTATGGCGCGTGGGATTGGGGCCGGGCGCGGGCGCGGGGCCGGGCGCGGGCGCGGAGCCGGGAGCGGGCGCGGAGCCGGGAGCCGGGAGCGGGCGCGGAGCCGGGAGCGGGCGCGGAAGGGGCGGGGCTAGAAGTCGGCGGGGGTGCCGGCGCCTAGGCGGGCGGCCTTCTCGTACAGGTAGCTGGCCGCGGCCAGGTCTTCGGCGGCCAGGCCGAGCGACTCGAACACGGTGATCTCGTCGTCATCGGCGCGCCCGGGGGCGGTCCCGGTAAGCAGCTCGCCGAGTTCGGCCCGGACCGGGTTGATCACGCCTTCACCCTGCGCCAGCAGGAAGTCCCCGGCCTCGTGGCTGACCGACTCGCGGCTGTCCGCGAAGATGGCCGCCTCGGCCATCGTCGCGGTGTCGAGCTCCCTGGCCCCCGGCACGCACGCGCCGACCGCGTTCACGTGCGTGCCCGGGGCCAGCCAGTCGCGGCGCAGCACCGGGTCCGACGAGCTGGTGGCGGTCACCACGATGGCCGCGCCGGCGACCGCGGCGGGCACCTGGTCGTACGCGGTGACCGGCTGGCCGAGCTGCCCGGCGAGCTCGGCGGCCACCTCGCGGGTCCGCGCCAGGTTCCGTCCGGCCAGCCGGATCCCGGTCAGCGGCCGGGTCGCGGCGATGGCGTGCGCGTGCGCCCGGCCCTGCACGCCGGTGCCGATGATGGCCAGTTCGGCCGCGCCGGGGCTGGCCAGCAGGCCGGTGGCGACGGCGGAGACGGCCGCGGTCCTGATCTCGGTGACCGCGGACGCGTTGACCAGCGCCAGCGGCTCCCCCGTGCGCACGTCGAACAGCAGCACCCCGCCCTGGTGCGCGTCCTTGCCGATGGCCGGGTTGCCCGGCGTGATGACCAGCGCCTTCAGCGCGTAGCCCGCTTCCGGCGAGTAGGCAGGCATCAGGCCCATGAAGCCGGTCGCTTCCCGCGGCCGCACGACCGTCCGCAGCGGCTGCTGGATCTGGCCTCGGGCCAGCTCGGCCAGGGCCTCGCGCATGACGTCGGCGCACTCGGTGTAGGTCAGCAGCTCACGTACGTGGTGGCCGGCCAGGACGAGTATCTTCACGCGGGGCCTCCAGCTCGGGTCGACGTCGACCCACGAGAACAATGCGGCGGAGCTGGCCGGGGATACCAGGTCCGTTCGGTATAGGGTTTTAAAAGTGACCTATACCGGAGAAGTACGTGTCGGCGGTCCGGCCGACACTCGGGAGATCGACGGCCTGACCGTGACCAAGATGGCCGTGGGTCCCATGGACAATAACGCGTACCTGCTGCGCTGCGCGAGTACCGGCCAGGGGCTGCTGATCGACGCGGCCAACGAGGCAGACCGGCTGATCGAGATGATCGGCGACACGCCGGTCGGCACGATCGTGACGACGCACCGGCACTTCGACCACTGGCAGGCGCTCGCGGACGTGCAGAAGCACACCGGCGCGCAGGTGGTCGCGCATCCGGCCGACGCGGACGAGCTGCCCGTATCGGTCGGCCGCCGGGCCGGGCAGGGCGAGGTGCTGACCTTCGGCGACTGCGCGGTGTCCCTCATCCACCTGCGCGGCCACACGCCGGGCAGCCTCGCCGTCGTGTACGACGCGGGCGGCCGGCTGGCCGGCTCGCCGCACGTGTTCACCGGGGATTCGCTGTTCCCCGGCGGCGTGGGCAAGACGAACTCGCCCGAGGACTTCAGCTCACTGCTCACCGACGTGTCCGAGCGCCTGTTCGGCCCGCTGCCCGACGCGACGTGGGTGTATCCGGGGCACGGCAAGGACACCACGCTGGGGACGGAGCGCCCGCACCTCGGCGAGTGGCGCGAACGCGGCTGGTGACGTCCGCCGCCCCGGCCGGCGATGTCGTCGACCTCGACGACATAGCCGCCGCCTATGCGAGCGCCTTCACCATGGTCCGTTCGGCCTGATTCAGCCCTCGCGCTCGCACGTTTCATGATCGTGGCCAGTTCGGGGCGGATAGCGCCCATTTCTGGCCATGATCATGGAAGCAGCTTGGGGCGGGCGGGGCGGAGGGGTATGGGCTGGGACGGGTCGGAGGCGCGGATTACTCCCGCCTTGAGGCGGCCGAGCACCATGGCCCACGCCTGCTCCATGAACCCGGCCTGAGCCGGCGTGTCGACCAGCTGGTGCACTTCGACGTGCGCGCCGTCAGGACGCGGCTGGATGCGGAGGTAGCCGGTCATCTCGCCGCCGGGGACCGGGATGTTGTCGTCGTCGAAGTCCCAGCGCATCACGATGAGCTCCGGCGGGCAGACCAGCTCGTACCGGCCGCGCACGCTCGTCCCCCACTCCATCGTGCAGGCGAAGCGGCCGTCCTCCAGGGTCACGGGCACGCCGAGCCAGCGCGAGTAGACGACCGGATCGGTGAAGGCGGCGAACGTGACCGCCTGGCTGGTGCCTACGTCGGTGCTGGCCACCACGACCGGTTTGGTGCGTACGTCCGACGACGCGCGTTCGGGCGCATCGTCGGCGTTGATCCACTTCGCCGCGCTGCCGAGCGCGGCGCGCAGGCCGCGGAGAGCGTCCGGGCGGGCCCGGTAGCGGCGTGAGGTGCCGACCGCCGTGCTCTCGGCCAGGCCCGCTTCGCGCAGCACCGCCAGATGCTGGGAGATCGTCGGCTTGGTGACAGGGAAGGCGGCGGCGATCTCCCCCGCCGACAGTTCCCGGTCCCAGATCAGGCCCAGGATCTCGCGCCGGACCGGCGAGGTCAGCGCCGCCAGCACCTTCTGGATGTCCCGCACTTCGCCCTCTGGATGTCCGGACCTTGCCCCCGTACCCGCGAAACTATACGCTTGCGGCTTGTTCGGCCCTTAACTAATTTGGCATTTACCAAACAATACGGGCAGAGGCAGCGAAGCGACTGCCCGGGGGGAGGACCCATGGATATCTGGCCGACGGTGCACGCCGAGCGCAAGGCCCTCGCGAACGACCTGCGGGGCCTGAGCGCGGAGGACTGGGCCAGGCCCTCGCTGTGCGGCGACTGGACGGTGCGTGACGTGCTGGCCCACATGACTTCGGCCGCGAAGCTGACGCCGCCCGCGTTCTTCGGCAAGATGATCGGCTCGGGGTTCAGCTTCGACAAGGTCCAGGAGAAGGGCATCGCCGCGCAGCGGGGCGCTACCCCCGCCGACACGCTGGCCAACTTCGAGTCGGTGCAGGCCTCGGTGAAGCACCCGCCGGGCCCGAACCCGACCTGGCTCGGCGAGGTGATCGTGCACAGCGAGGACATCCGCCGCGCGCTCGGCATCGAGCACGAGTACCCGACCGACGCGGTGGTCACGGTGGCGGACTTCTACAAGGGCTCGAACCTGCTCATCGGCTCCAAGCGCCGCATTGACGGGCTCACGCTGCGCGCTACCGACGCCGACTGGACCGCGGGCGCCGGGCCCGAGGTGTCGGGTCCCGTCCTGTCGCTGGTCATGGCCATGACCGGGCGCAAGGCGGCCGACGACGACCTGACCGGCGAGGGCGTGGCGACGCTGCGGTCGCGTTCCTGACCTGTAGGCACCGCAGGAAATGGGCGGAAGGAACGGAGAATTTTAGGCGGCTCAAGTCGTCTTTTAAAGACCTTCCCCGCAGGAGATGAACCGCAGCGAGCGGGTTTACGCTAAAGAATAGCCAGGGTTACGGGAACGGCACCACCTGACTTTCCGCTGCGCCGCCCGTCCTGTCGGGAATAGACAACGAGCGGCCGGGAGGCATCATGGACAGCCGTGCACAGCCAAGTGCCTCGCCGGACCTGGCTACCCGGGAGGGGGCCACGCCGTTCGCGTCGACATGGCGGCGGCAGCACCTGACCGCAGATGAGCGCATGGCCAGGGGCCGGGCCGCCCGTCACCAGGCGCCGCGGTCGAGCCACGGCCGGTGGGAACCCGCGCCAGATCGCCCGGACCCGGTTGCGTTGCTCGAAGAGCAGGCGGCGACCAGGGTGCCTGAGCTGGTCCCGATCCGCTACGGGCGCATGCTGGTCTCGCCGTTCACGTTTTACCGGGGCGCCGCGCTGATCATGGCCGCCGACCTGGCGGCCACCCCGGTCTCCGGGGTCACCGTCCAGATGTGCGGTGACGCCCACCTGTCGAACTTCGGCCTGTTCGGCTCGCCCGAACGGCGGATGCTCTTCGACATCAACGACTTCGACGAGACCCTCCCGGGTCCGTGGGAGTGGGACGTGAAGCGGCTGGCGGCCAGCTTCGAGGTCATGGGACGCGACCGCGGCTTCGCCCCGGCCGACCGCCGCGCCGTGGTCATGGCCGGGGTCGCCGAGTACCGGGACCGGATGCGCCAGGCCGCCGGGATGAGGACCCTGGACGCGTGGTACGAGCATCTAGAGGCCGGGATGCTGCTCAAGATGGTCCACAAGGAGGTCAGGGTCAAGCGAGTCAGCAGGGACGAGGCCAGGGTGACCAAGGAGATGGTGGCCAAGGCACGGACGCGCGACAGCATCCGGGTGTTCGCCAAGCGGGCGGACGAGGTCGACGGCGAACTGCGCATCGTCGCCGACCCGCCGATCATCATCCCGATCGAGGACCTGATCACGCCGGGGTCGGAGTGGGAGAACCCGGCCCCGCTCATCAAGAAGCTGCTCAGCTCGTACCGGCGCACGCTCGGGCGGCACCACCACCCCCTCGAGGAGTACCGCTACGTCCACTCGGCCTACAAGATGGTGGGTGTGGGCAGCGTGGGGACCCGCTGCTACATCATGCTGATGCTCGGCCGCGACCATGACGATCCACTGTTCCTGCAGGTCAAGGAGGCGCAGGCTTCCGTGCTCGAGCGCTTCCTGCCCAAGAGCACCTTCTCGCACCACGGCGAGCGGGTAGTGGCGGGGCAGCGGCTGATGCAGGCGGCGACCGACATCTTCCTGGGCTGGCAGCGCATCAAGGGGCTCGATGGCGTAGCCCGCGACTACTACGTGCGCCAATTCCAGGATTGGAAAGGCAGTGCGGACGTCGACAGCCTTCTCGTGCCGGGAGCCACCCTGTACTCCCGCATCTGCGGAGCGACCCTCGCCCGGGCCCACGCCCGGTGGGGGGACCGGATCGCCATCGCCTCATACCTCGGCAAGGGGGATTCCTTCGACCGGGCCATAGCCAACTTCTCCGTCGCGTACGCCGACCAGACCGAGCGGGACTACGCCGCGTTCCGCGCGGCCGTTGACTCGGGACGACTGGTCGCCCAGACCGGGATTTAGCCGGGCCGGACCGAATCGTGAACCTGTCCGAATATCTCATCTTGTTCGTGTTCGTCGTGATCCTGGGAGCAGGACTGCCGGGCCCGGGTGATGCGTCGCTGATCGCAGCGGGCACGCTGGCCGGAGAGGGCAAGCTCAACATATGGGTCGTGCTGGCCACGGCCATGACCGCCTGGATGGCCGGTTCGGTAGTGGGATACGTGATCGGCATCCGCGGGGGCCGCCGGCTCCTCGACCACCCGGGGCGACTCGAGAAATCGCGCCGTAAACTGCTCGCCAAAGGCGATCGTGTCTTCGGCCGTCATACGTTCGCGGCATCCGTGACGATGCCGGCTTTTGTGTCCGGAATTTTCCGGGTGCGATTCTATGTATTCGTACTCGGAGCGCTCACCGCTGGCGTGGGCTGGATCGGGATGTACGTCGGGCTTTCGTATTTCCTCGGCGAGGAGATCGCCAAGCACATCGGGAAAATCGGCACCAAGGCGATAATCGGCGTGATCGTGGTCGTCGTCGCGGGACTGTGCATCAGGGCCGGCGTGGCCAGGTGGCGCAGCACCCGGCAAGCACGATCAACCGCACAGGCCGTTCCCTGACCAGCCCTGATCCGAACGGACCGGGGTGATCCCCCGCACGCGACCGCAGGGAGCGCCGCCCGGATCACGATCCGGCCTGCCAGGCATCGAAGTAGGTCGCGGCTACCGCCATGGCGTCCGTCATGAACCCCATCCCTCCTGTCGTATTGCTTCCCTCCAGCGTGCCCGGATCGCCTATAAGTCCAAGAGATGCTTTTTTGTCGCCTTCAGAATTTGCTCCTGGTATAGCTAGGTTCCAGGGTCCGGCGGTAGCGCAACTCGGGGACGTCGCCGAGACGGGTGAGCACGTGGGTGGCACCGTCCGGGGCGAACCCGGCCCGCTCGTAGAAGCGGCGGGCGCGCCGGTTGTCCCGCAGCACCCACAGCGTGATGGATGGGAACCCGGCGCCGGCCGACTTGGCCAGGACCCGCTGCATGAGCGTGCGTCCGGTGCCGGTCGACCACCAGGCCGGCCGGACGTATAGCGCGTAGAGCTCAGCGACGCGGCCATCTTCGCCGTCCACGGCTCAGCGGATGCGGCCACGGCGTGCTCAGCATGTCGGTCTCCGGGCCGAAGGACGCATAGCCGACGACACCGAGCCCGGCGACACCGGGCCCGGCGACACCGGGCCCGACACCGGGCCCGCGCCCCGGCCGTGCCCGGGATCCTCGCCGTCCGCAATGGCTACGAGCATGCGCTGCCACGGCCGGGTCCGGAACGACTGCCGCACCCGCGCGCCGTCGTCGGGAGCGGTGACCCGGTCGATGATCTCACCGGGGATGATGCCCAGGTAGGCGGCGAACCAGCCTTCCCGCTGGACCGCAGCGATCTGCGCCGCGTCCGCCGCCGAACCAGCCCGGATCACCACCACCCGGGCAAACCTAGCGAATCCGCAGGGCGAGGAAGAAGTCCACCTGGTCGTCCAGGCAGGACAGATTACGCCCGGTCAGCTCCTCGATCCGCCTGATCCGGTAGCGGACGGTGTTGACGTGCACGTACATCTTGGCCGCGCACGCGTTCCACGATCCGGAGCAGGCCAGGAACTCCCGCAGCGTGGGCAGCAGCTCGGCGCGGTGCTGGTCGTCGTAGGCCAGCAGCGGGCCGAGCAGGCGTTCACGGAATGAGCGCAGCACGCTGGCGGGCACGGTGGCCAGCAGGAGCTCGTGCGAGGCCACCTCGTCGCTGGTCACGACCGAGACGGCCGCGGTACCGCCCAGCCGGCCACAGCGCGGCCAGCCGCCGCGCGCTGCCGGCCTCGTGCAGCGCGCCGGGCAGCGCGGTCACGCTCTCGGCGGGCGCGCTGACCCCCACGGTGATCCTGACCCGGGAGCGGTCCGACTCCACGGCCGGCTGCGCGGCCCGGATCCTCGCCGCGAGATGGTGCTCGGCCGGGACGGCCTCGTCCAGGGCGGCGTCGGCCGGGGCAGTGCGGCCGGGGCAGTGCCGACGGGCAGTGCGCCGGGCAGTGTCGCCGGGGGGACCAGCACGACGATCTCGTCTCCCAGCGGCGCGACCAGGGTGCCTTCCCCGTCCGGCAGGACCAGTTCCCCGGCCAGGTCGCAGCGCCAGCGGTCGGCGTTCGGCCCGGTCACCATGGCCGATGCCGCCGCGCCCATGACGGCGACCAGGTAGCGGCCGTCCGGCGGCAGCGCGGCCGCGCGCATCAGCGACGCGATCTCGGCCGGCGCGGCGCCCTCGCCGCCCCCGGACGCGAGCATCGTGACGATAGCCTCGGCCAGCTTGCGGTCGCCGGTGCGGGCGGCGTCCAGCCTGGCCCGTTCGAGCGCCACGTCAGCGGCCAGCTCGGCCACGGATTCCCGCAGCTCGTGCGGCCAGTCCTGCTCCCGGCCCGCGCAGGCGAGGAACCAGCTGGTGATCCTCGGCTCGCTGCCCACCCCGAACAGCGAGTACTTTCCCCCGCCCGTTCCCGGAACGCTCACCTCGGTGGCGACGGGCATCCGGTCGGCCTTGAGGTACTCGCACGCCAGCCGGAGCGCCAGCGGCCCGGGCAGCGACGTGCCGGTCCCGCCGATAACCCGGCCGAGCCCGGTCAGCAGCCAGCATTCGGCCCCGAGCTCGCGGCCCATCAGCCGGAACATCGCGTCCAGCCCGGCGCCCTCGGCCACCGCCGAGAGCAGCAGCCTGCGCCGGCCCAGGACCCGGGTCATCTCCGTGGCCCGGTCGCCGCTCAGCCGGCGTGCCACCTCGTCGGTGACGGCGGCGAACGAGGTCTCGGCCGGCACCGCGAGCAGCGGAAGACCCTGCCGCCCGCACGCCCGGAGCACCTCGTCCGGCACCGCGCCCAGGGCCTCTCCCGCGGCAAGCGCGGAGACTCCCGCCCGGACCAGGGCCGACACGAACCGGTCGGCGTCGCCGGACGCCCGGCACCAGATCAGGCCGGTCAGCACCAGGTCCCCTGGCGTCAGGTAACGGCTGGGGTCAGGCAGGTCGGTGGTGTACACGTGCCGGATGGCCCGGTCCATGCCCGTGACGTCGGTCAGCAGCCTGAGGCGCAGATCAGGCACGTCGAGCAGTTCCCTGACCCGCACGGAATCACCTCCCCGGTGAAGCGTTCCCGCGCACCCTTACGGCCGCTGTTTAGCGAAAACTACAAAACAACGTGAGTCAGGTTACCGGTGATTGGGCCGCCAGGCGGCTACCCGGCCTTCGCCGGGGCCTGATTGGATATTCGCATGCCAGAGCTGAGCCCGCAGGCGCCCATGACCCTCGGCTCGTTCAACGCTGCCCCGGCGCAGGACGCCGAGCGGACCGTCCTGGCCTGCTGTGCGTCGGGTACTTTCGCGAAGGCGATCGCTGGCCGGCGCCCCTACCCGGACCAGGCCGCGCTGCTGACCGCGATCGATACCGTATTTAGCGCTCTGAGCTGGGACGATATCGTCGAGGCCATGAGCGAACATCCTCGCATCGGCGACCGCTCCGTCCGCGGCGGGATGTCGGCGGCGGAGCAGTCGGGCGCGGCGGCGGCCAGCGACGAGGTGAGGCAGGGGCTTGTCGACGGCAACGTGGCTTATGAGCAGCGTTTCGGCCATGTCTTCCTGATCTGCGCCAGCGGCCTTTCCGGGCAGGAGATGCTGGACCAGCTGCGCGCCCGGCTAGACAACGACGAGGAAGCCGAACGGGCCGTGGTGCGAGCCGAGCTGAAGAAGATAACCCGCCTGAGGATGACGAAGATGCTGAGCCCATGACACTGTCCACGCACGTTCTCGACGCGACGACCGGGCGCCCCGCCGCAGGCGTTCAGGTCCGGCTGGAGCGCGGCGACCACGGCGGGTGGGCGCCGGCCGGTCAAGGCCAGACGGACGCCGACGGGCGGCTCCGGCTGGCCGGCCACGGGAGGCGCCGGCGACTTCGATCCCGGCGTCTACCGCATCACGTTCGGTACCGGCACGTACTTCACGGCCCGCGGCTCGGCGTCGTTCTACCCCGAGGTCACGATCACCTTCGAGATGACCGCACGGGACGAGCACTACCACGTGCCGCTGCTGCTCAGCCCGTACGCCTACTCCACCTACCGGGGGAGCTGATCAGCCGCGATCCGGTCGTGATCGAGAACTGCGCGATCGCGACCATGGACGGCCCCCGGCACGACCAGGCCGGGACCGAGTACCGCAGCGGCCACGTCACGGTGACCGGCGACCTGATCACCGCGGTGGGCGAAGGCCCGGCCCCGGACGTCCCCGGCGGGGCTCGCCGGATCGACGGGGCCGGCTGCCTGGCCACCCCTGGCCTGGTCAACACGCACCACCACCTGTACCAGTGGCTCACCCAGGGCCGGGCCCAGCAGTCCGTGCTCTTCGACTGGCTCACCGAGCTGTACCCGGTGTGGGCCAGGATCGACGCCGAGCAGGTGCACGCCGCGGCCACCGCGGGCCTGGCCTGGCTGGCCCTGTCCGGGTGCACCACCAGCACCGACCACCACTACATCTTCCCGCGGGGTCTTCGGGGCGGCGACGCTGACCCGCTCGCCGCCGAGGTGGCCGCGGCCGCCCGCGTCGGCCTGCGCTTTCATCCGTGCCGGGGATCGATGGACCTCGGCCGGTCGTCGGGTGGCCTGCCGCCCGACGAGATCGTGGAGGAAACCGACGCGGCGCTGGCCGCGACCGAGGATGCCGTGCGCCGGTTCCACGATCCGTCTCCCGGCGCCATGGTGCGGGTGGCGGCCGGGCCGTGTTCCCCGTTCTCGGTCACCCCCCGGCTCATGCGCGAATCGGCTGAGCTGGCTCGCGGGCTTGGCGTGCGGATGCACACCCACCTGGCGGAGACCCGCGAGGAGGACGCGTACTGCCGGGAGGCGCTCGGCCGCACCCCGGCCGAGTACGCCGAGGACCTCGGCTGGCTCGGCCCGGACGTCTGGCTGGCCCACTGCGTGCAGCTGGACGAGGCCGCGGTCGGGCGGTTCGCCGCCACCGGCACCTCCGTGGCGCACTGCCCCACGTCGAACGCGCGGCTTGGCGCGGGCATCGCGCCGGTCAGGGACCTGCTGCAGGCGGGGGCCACGGTGGGTCTTGGCGTGGACGGCGCGGCCTCGAGTGAGGGCACCTCGCTGGCCGGCGAGCTGCGCCAGGCCCTGCTCGCCGCCCGGGTCAGAGACGGGCACGGGCCGTCCGCGCTGACCGCGCGGCAGGCGCTGTGGCTCGGCACCCGTGGCGGGGCCCGCTGCCTCGGCCGGGACGACGAGACCGGCGCTTTGCGCCCGGGCATGCTGGCCGACATCGCGCTGTGGCGGCTCGACACCCTCGCGCACGACGCGATCGGCCACGGGCCCGGCGACGGCGATTGGAGCGGCGACCCGGTCGCCGCCCTGGTGCTCGGCCCGGCCGCTCCGCTCGAGCTCCTCCTGGTCGGCGGCGTGCCAGTAGTGGAGGGCGGCGAGCTGCGCACCGCCGATGCGGCCGAGGCCGCCCGCGAGGTCCGGGCGGCCCGGCGCCGGCTGGCGGACCTGCGCTGATCTAGCCGCCGGCCATCGCGCCCACGATCAGGTACGGTTCGGCGCCGGCCGCGACGGCCGCCGGGAGCGGGGCATCGGGTTGCTCATGCGACAGGTCCCGCTCGCAGGCGAAGAACCTGATGAACGCCCGGCGTTTCCCGTTCCGCTGGTCGCGGATGGTGCCGCGCAGCATCGGGTACCTGCCCTCCAGCGCGTCCAGCACCGCGCCCTGGGTGACCGGGCCGCTGACCTGGAGTTCCACCTCGCCGTCGACCCGGGCCAGGGTCCGCAGGTGCGCGGGCAGCACCACCCGGACCACGTCGGCGCTCCCGGTCATGGCAGCGTCTGCGCCTCGATGGACAGCACGGCGGGAAGATCGCGGACGATCGGCGCCCAGCTGTCCCCCGCGTCGGGCGAGGCGTACACCTGGCCCCCGGTGGTGCCGAAGTAGATCCCGCAGGAGTCCAGCGAGTCGACGGCCATCGCGTCGCGGAGCACGTTGACGTAGCAGTGTTCCTGCGGCAGGCCCCTGGTGAGCGGCTCCCACTCGTCCCCGCCGGTGCGGCTGCGGTAGACGCGCAGCTTCCCCTCTGGCGGGAAGTGGTGCGAATCGCTGGTGATCGGCACCACGTAGACGGTCTCCGGCTCGTGCGCGTGCACGTCGATGGGGAAGCCGAAGTCGGTCGGCAGGTCGCCGCTGACCTCGTGCCAAGACTCCCCGGCGTCGTCGCTGCGCATCACGTCCCAGTGCTTCTGCATGTACAGCACCGACGGGCGCGACGGGTGCATGGCCAGGCGGTGTACGCAGTGCCCGACCTCGGCCCCCGGATCGGGGATCCCCTCCGAGCGCAGGCCATGGTTCACCGGCCGCCAGGTCTGGCCGGAGTCATCGGACCTGAACGCGCCCGCGGCCGAGATGGCCGCGAACATCCGTCCCGGTGAGGACGGGTCCAAGATGATCGTATGCAGGCACATCCCGCCGGCTCCCGGCTGCCAGGACGGCCCCGTCTCGTGCCCGCGCAGCCCGGGCAGTTCCTGCCAGTGCTTGCCTCCGTCGGTCGAGCGGAACAGCCCGGCGTCCTCCACCCCGGCGTAGACGGTGTCCGGGTCGTCCAGCGACGGCTCCAGGTGCCAGACCCGGGCGAACTCCCACGGGTGCGGCGTGCCGTCGTACCACTGGTGCGTGCCGGTCTCGCCCTGGTAACTGAAGTCGTTTCCGACCGGCTCCCAGGTCGTCCCGCCGTCGTCCGATCGCTGGATCAACTGGCCGAACCAGCCGTTGGACTGCGACGCGTACAGCCGGTCCTGGTCGGCGGGCGATCCCTTGAGGTGGTAGATCTCCCAGCCGGGGAAGTGCGGCCCGCTGACGTCCCACTTCTCGCGCTTTCCGTCGGAACTAAGCACGAACGCGCCCTTCCGCGTCCCCACGAGTACCCGTACACCGCTCATCGGCGACCCCTTCCGGAGGCGAACAGAGACAATTCTGCGCCGTTCTGACGACGAGCAGGCGACGAAATCATCGGTAATTCGAAAACGCAACCGAAGTTTGCGGCAGTAAATCAACGATTGCCGGACGTGGACTGAGGAGCGACGAGGAGCCGGGGCGCGCCATGAGAGACTGGCCGCTGTGCGTATCGGGGGGATCGGCGAGGCTCGACGAGCTTCGGCTGGAGGGAGCCCGATGAGGTATGACCTGGTGGTCCGATCCCGGCGGGCGGTGCTGCCCGACGGGACGAGGGCGGCGGCGGTCGCGGTCAGCGGCCCGGCCATCGCGGCCGTCGAGGACTACGGCGCGCGACTGGAGGCCGACCGTGACGTCGACCTCGGCGACCTCGTGCTGCTGCCCGGCCTGGTCGACACGCACGTACACGTCAACGAGCCCGGCCGGACCGAGTGGGAGGGGTTCGCCACCGCTACCCGAGCGGCCGCGGCCGGCGGGGTCACCACGATCTGCGACATGCCGCTCAACTCCCTGCCGCCAACCACGTCGGTGGCGGCACTAGAGGAGAAGCGCGCCGCGGCGGCCGGGAAATGCTGGGTCGACGTGGCGTTCTGGGGCGGTGCGGTGCCGGGTAACGAGGGCTCGCTGCGGCCGCTGCACGAGGCCGGGGTGGTCGGATTCAAGTGCTTCCTGCTCGACTCCGGGGTACCGGAGTTCCCGCCGCTGGACGCGGCCGGACTGCGGGCGGTGCTCGGCACGCTGGCCGAGACCGACGCGCTGCTGATCGCGCACGCCGAGGACGCCGCGGAGATAAAGGGGGCGTCCGGCCGCGATTTCGGCTCGTTCGTGGCGTCCCGGCCGCCGGTCGCGGAGCGGCGCGCGATCGAGAAGGTGATCGCGGCCGCGGCCGGGACCGGGGCGCGGGCGCACATCGTGCACCTGTCCGCGGCCGAGTGCGTCGCCATGATCTCCGCCGCGAAGGCGGCGGGCATCCGGCTGACCGCCGAGACCTGCCCGCACTACCTGTACTTCGCGGCCGAGCAGGTGCCCGACGGAGCCACCGAGTTCAAGTCCTGCCCGCCGATCAGGGATTCGGTTAACCGGGAGGCGCTGTGGCGCGGCCTCGAGGCGGGCGTGATCGACTGCGTGGTGTCGGATCACTCACCGTGCCCGCCCGAGCTGAAGTCCTTCGGCTCGGGGGATTTCGGCACGGCCTGGGGCGGTATCGCCTCGCTCCAGCTCGGCCTGTCCGCGGTGTGGACCGTCGCGCGGCGCCGCGGCCGGGCGCTGGACGACGTGGCGAGGTGGATGGCGTCGGCGCCGGCCGCGCTCGCGGGCCTGCAGGCCAAGGGCCAGCTGGCGGTCGGTTACGACGCCGACCTGGTCGCCTTCGACCCCGACGAGACGTACGTCGTGGACCCGGCCCGGCTGTACCACCGGCACCCGGTCACCCCGTACGCCGGGCGGACGCTGACCGGGCGGGTGAGGCAGACGTGGCTGCGCGGCACATCACTGCTTGAAGGTGAGGGTGAAGCACCAGTTGGGCGGTTGCTAAAACGGGGATGAGCTAGATATGAACGAGCAGCTTCTTCCCGACTTGCTCCAGCTCCGCGGGTCCGTCGTGGCGGCCAGCGATGAGTTCTTCGGCGCCAAGGAGAACCTGATCAATCCGTCCGAGCCGGTCTTCGTACCCGAAAAATACGACGCCAAGGGGCAGGTATATGACGGATGGGAGACCAGGCGACGCCGCGGGCCCGACGGGACACAGCCAGACTCCACGGCCAGCGACTGGGTGATCGTCCGGCTCGGGGTGCCCGGGGTGGTGCGTTCCATCGTGGTCGACACCGCCTTCTTCCTCGGCAATTCCCGCTGGCCTGTTCGGCGGACGGATGCTCGGTGGCCGGGTATCCCTCATCCGAGGAGCTCGACCGGCTCCCGCGGGGCTGGCGGGAGATCATGCCGCGCGTCCTGCTGACCGGCGAGCGCCCGGCACGAGTTCAAGGTGCAGCTCCGCCCGGAGGTTTTCCCACATCCGGCTGAACGTCTTCCCCGACGGCGGCATCGCCCGCCTGCACGTCCACGGTGAGGTCGTGCCGGACCCGGCCCTGCTCACTGGCCTGACCATCGACCTGGCGGCGCTGGAGAACGGCGCCGACGTAGTGGCCAGCAACGACCAGAACTACTACTCTCCGCCGCGCAACGTCATATCCCCCGGCCTGTCGCGGGTCATGCACGAGGGCTGGGAAACCCGCAGGCGTCGCAGGCCTGGCCACGAGTGGCTGGTCATCCGGCTGGCCGGGGAGGGCGTCATCGACCTCGCCGAGATCGACACGTCATGGTTCCGCGGCAACCAGCCCGACTTCGCATCGCTGCAGACGCTGAACGCCGTAACCGGCGCGTCGCCGTCCGACGAGAGCGCATGGCACGATCTGCTGCCGCCGGTCAGGCTGCTGCCCGACACCCCGCACCGGTTCCGCGTGACCGGCCAGCCGGCCACGCACGTCCGGCTCAACATCTTCCCGGACGGGGGTGTCGCCCGGCTGCGGCTGTACGGAACGCTGACCGACGGCGGCCTGGCCGCCGTCCGCCGCCGCTGGGAGGAAACGGCATGAACCGTATCAGGTGACGAGAAAGCCTCCCGGCTCAGGGACCTGTCCGGCACCGAGGTGATCGCGGCCACCGACGTGGATAACCCCCTGCTCGAGGAGCTGGCCGGGCACATCGCCCGCGACTGGCTCCTGCCCTGACGCAACGGGCGGATATCCTGGGCAGCCTCCAAGGCGGGGAGGTGAGCTGATCGCGAATCATCCCGGACAGAAAACGCTGGCCGCCGGCGCCCGGGAAACACCGTCCGGGCCGCGGGAGCGCCGGCGTATACCGCCGACCGCCATCGTCATAGCCGCTTATCTCGGCCTTTCGGTCATCCCCTACTGGGGTTTCTGGACCGCGGGCGGAACCCGCATCGCGGGCAAGGGCGGGGACCTGGCGACGGACGCCTGGTTCCTGGAATGGATCTGCTACGCCCTGGTTCACCTGCATAATCCGCTGGTCACCGACTGGGGCAATTACCCCTACGGCGTGAACGGGGTGACCAACCTCAGCATGCCGCTGCTCGGCGCGCTTGGCGCTCCCGTGACGCTGGCGTTCGGCGCCTTCGTCACCAGCACCTTGCTGTTCACCCTGGCGTTCCCCCTCTCGGCGCTGTCCGGATATGCGCTGATGCGCCGCTGGGTCCGGTGGCGGCCGGCCGCGTTCGCCGGGGGCCTGCTCTACGGCTTCTCGCCGTACCTGGTCGCCCACGGCGGCTCGCACCTGAACCTGGTGTTCGTGCCGCTGCCGCCGCTCATCTTCCTCCTCTTGGCCAGGCTAGCCACCGACCGGCCGCGCCGGGCCTGGCCAACGGGAGCAGCCCTGGCCTCACTGTGCGTCGCGCAGTTTCTCATCTCGGCCGAGGTCCTGGTCTCGACGGTCATCGTCGGTACCTTCGGCCTCGTCATCGCGGCGGCCGTCGACCGGGACGCCGCGCGGAGCCGCTGGATATTCGCCGCGCGCGCCATCGGGATCGCGTCGGCCACCACCGCCGTGCTGCTCGCCTACCCGCTGTGGCTGCTGACGGCCGGCCCGGACCGGGTATCAGGCCCGGTGCAGGCAACCTCGCTGTACCGCGGGAACCTGCTGGCGCTACTGATCCCGGATTCGTCCATGCGGTTCAGGGTGACCGGGTGGCTGCCGCTGGCGAACACGTTCTCCGGCACCACCAGCGAGAACGGCTTGTATATCGGGCTGCCCCTGCTGGCGGTCCTGATCACGGGCGCGATCGCCCTCCGGCACCGTCCGGTGATGAGGGTGGCCGCGCTGACCACGCTCGCCGCCTTCGTCATGTCCCTCGGCTCGCGGCTCACGGTCGGGTCCTGGGCCTGGACGGCGGTCCCGCTGCCGGAAGCCGCCCTGACGCACATCCCGGTCCTCGACAACACGATCGCCGCGCGTTACTCCCTCTACGTGATGCTCGGCGCGGCCATGATCTTCGCCCTCACCACCGAGGCCCTGCGGGAGCGCCTCCGCCGGGCCTGCCGCCGGCCCGAGCGGGCCGTGGCCGGGGCCTGCGCCGCGCTGGCCTGCCTGGCGCTGCTCCCGCTGGTGCCCGCCTGGCCTTACTGGACGCGGATCGCCCAGGTGCCGCGCTACTTCTCGTCGACCCTGGTCACGGCGGTTCCGCAGGGCAGCGTGGCGGTGCTGTACCCGTTCCCGTCGCCCGGCGACGCGAATCCGATGCTCTGGCAGGTCGCGGCCGGCCTGCGGTTCAAGTCGCCGGGCGGGCGGTTCGTGACCCCGGCCTCCGATCAGCAGACGCTAACCGGGCAGACGTTGAGCCAGCTAGCCGGCGGCCAGATGCCCGCGCTGACCCCGGCTGTACGGCGAGCGCTGCGGGAGCAGCTGCGGTCATGGAACGTGCGGGCCGTCCTGGTCCAGCCGGCCGGGCGGCATCCAGGCCTGGTCATGCCGTTCTTCGAGTGGCTGCTGGGCCTGGCCGCCCGACACCCGGTCGGGCGGGATCAGTGCCTGGTACGGCCGGGTGCCAGGGGCTTAGCGCGGCGGACCCGGATTACGTCGTCGTATTCGGCCAGGGCGGCGGTCACGGCCTCGTCCTCGTCCGGCAGGGCGCGCCCGCGGTCGGCGGCCGCCTGGCGCAGCCGGGCGGCCAGCGCCGGGTCGGCGAGCACCGAGCGCACCGCGTCGGCCAGCCGCCGCGCGTCGCCGGCCGGCACGAGCAGGGCGGCGTCCTCCCCGGTGAGCCCCGGCGTGCCGCCGGCCCGGGTAGCCACGATGGGGACTCCGGCGCGCAGCGCTTCCTGCACGATGAGCGGCTGGCCTTCCCACACGCTGGGCAGCACGAACACGGCGGCGGCGGCCAGCAGGGCCGGTACGTCGTCACGGTGCCCGGGGAACCGCGCGTCCAGCCGGAGGCTGGCCGCCTGGCTCTTCAGGCCGGCCTCAAGCGGCCCTTCGCCGGCGATGACCAGGAGCGGCTCGGGCTGCATGTCCCGCCACAGGGCCGCCGCGTCCAGCAGGGTGCCGAACCCTTTCTGCGCCGCCAGCCGCCCGGCCGCGAGCACCACGGGCCGGCCCGGGGCGGCCTCGCCGGGCAGCGGGCGGGCCGGCCGCGTTTCCGCGGAAACGGCCGCCGCGGGTACCTGGGCGTGGCCGACGCGGCGGGCTCCGGCGGCGCGCATGCGCTCTTCCAGGTCCGGTGACACGCAGAGCACCGAGTCGGCGCTGCGTGCGACGATCAGCTCGAGCACGCGGTAGATCGCGCCGGTGACGCCGCCCGCGGGTGGCGCGTTGTGCACGGTGACGACCAGGGCGGGACGCGGGTGATGGACGGTAGGCCGGACGAGCGCCAGCGCGATCGCGGTGAGGGCGCCGGCCCGCAGGCCGTGCGCGTGGACCACGTCCGGCCGCCAGGCGGCGGTCAGCGCGCGCAGCCGCCTGATCGCCGCCAGGTCACGGCGGACGCGCGGGCGATCCGCGATCTCAACCGGGGTGAACCCGGCCTGAGCGCTGAAGGCGAAGTCGCGGTCGGTCTGCGCGGGGCCGAACACCTCGGCCGGCACGCCGCGCGCCGCGCAGCCGGCCGCGAGCATCCGGACGTGCCGGGCGGTGCCGCCGGTACTGGTGCCGAGCACGAACGCGACCTTCATGCCCGGCCTCGCCCGGGGCCGACCGAGCGCAGCACCGCCCGCAGGTCCCCGCCGTCGGCCACCGCCACCACCGCGAGGAAGGGCACCAGCACGGCCACGCTGGCCAGCAGCGTGACGGCCACGTTGGGCAGGAAGCCGGTCACCCGGAGGCCGGCCGCCACGGCGAGCCCGGCCGCGGTCCCGGCCAGCGCGCCGGCCAGGCCCGCCAGCGCGGCGCGGGCGCAGCCGCGCAGCGCGTCCGGGCCGCGGAACCTGCGGACCAGGACGAGCAGCGCGACGCCCGAGGCGGTCAGCCCGATGGTGGTGGCCGCGCCGAGCCAGGGCACCACGGCGGAGCGTGGCGCGAACGGGATGATCAGCAGGTCCACCGCGATCACCAGCAGCCAGCCGCCGCTGGCCGCCAGGGCCGCGGCCCGGTTCCGCCCATCCGCGTAGAGCACCCGGGACAGGTTCGCCGTCAGCCCGTACCCGACGAGCCCGGGCGCGAACACGGCCAGCGCGATCGCCAGCTGCCGGGCGTCGGCCGCCTGGCCGACGTGGGACTGGAACACCCGCGCCAGCGGGACGCAGGTGCCGGCCATCCCGGCAACCCCGAGCCAGGACGCCACCGTCACCGCCCGGGTCGAGGCGGCGCTGGTGGCGTCGAAGCTGCCTGACCGCGCGGACAGCTCGGGGAAGGCGCTGGTCGCGATCGGCACGGCCAGCACGGCGTAGGGCACGAAGAAGACCGCCCACGCGAAGCTGTAGAGCACCAGGGCGCCGCCGCCGCCGCGCGAGTTGGCCAGCACGATCACCACCGCCACCGAGGCGTCCTGCGCGATCAGCGTCGCGACGCCGGCCGCGGCCAGCGCCCGGACCCGCACGCCGATCCCGGCCGGGAAGCGCAGGCTGGGACGCAGCCGCAGGTGCAGCCGGGCGACCGGGATGAGGGGCGTCACGACCAGCGCCGCCACCCCGGCGGTGGTTCCGGCGGCCAGCACGATCCAGGCCTGAGCGGGCACCGGCCTGGCCAGGTCCTGGTAGCCGTTCCCGACCGCGCCGAACCAGAAGTAGGCGCCGATGACGACCAGGCTGGACAGCACCGGCGCCAGCGCGGGCGCGGTGAACTTGCGGTGCGCCTGCAGGATGCCGTAGAGCACCACGGCCAGGCCGTAGAGCAGGATCTGCGGCGCGAACACGATCAGCATCCGCGCGCTGAGCGTGACCATGCTGGCTCGCGGGCAGCCAGGCGTCCCGCCGAGCAGGAGCGAAACCAGCGGCCGGGCGATGACCGCGACCAGCACGCTGACCGGGACGAGCAGCAGCACGGCCCAGCTGAGCAGCGTGGCGGAGGTCTGCCGTACCTGCTCGCGGCCCGCAGCCTCGTCCCCCTCGTCCCCGCCGCCCGCGGCGGCCAGCGCCGGGCCCGCCAGCACCGGCACCACGACGGCGGTGAGGGCGCCCCCCGCCACGATGTCGTAGATGATATTCGGCACCATGTTCGCCGTGGTGTAGGCGGTGCCCAGGCACGAGGCCTGGACGGTGTGCGCGAAGACCACCTGGCGGCCGAACCCGACGATCCGCGCGAGCATGGTGATCGCGCCGATCAGCACCGCCGCCCGGGCTATACCCCCGCCCCGCTGCCGAGCACTCCCCCGCTCGGCCACGGGCACGGTCATTCTTCCGGCGGCGCGGGGTCGGTTTTTTCTGCCGAACGGGCGGCGGTTCCCGTCCCGGTAAGGTCCATCGTGGCGCGCTGGACCGGGACCGGCACCACGGGCGCCTGCGGCGCGGGGCGCCGGCCGAGCATGTCCAGCCAGTGCAGCGCCGGGGTACGCTCGATCACCTTGGTGAAGCTGACCTTCTCGCTCGCCGCGGTCAGGGCGATGATCCCGCTGAGCAACGCGACGCGGCCCGTCCGGGGCAGGCCGGCCGCCGCGGCACCGAGCATCGCGCCGAGCGCGTTCGCGCCGGCGTCGCCGAGCATGGCCCGCTCGCCCAGGTCTTCGGGCAGCAGCGCCAGCGCCGCCCCCAGCGGCACCGCGGCGGCATCCTGGCCGGCCGCGCCGAGCAGGGCACCGGAGGTGGCCGCGACCTTGATGGCCCGGCCGGGGCGCAGGTCGAACAGGTTGAGCAGGTTCGCGCCGCCAGCCACCAGGCCCGCGTTGATGACCACATCGGCGGGTGCGCCGCCGGCCAGTGCCGCGCTGATGATGCCGGTGACGCCGATGCCGCCCAGCTTCACGGCGCCGGTGGTCACCTCGCCGTGCCGCAGCGCGCCGAGATGGCCGCGGAACCCGCGCCGGTCCCCGGAGCCGGCCAGGTCGTCGTAGGCCCCCAACGCCGCCGCGCCCGCCCCGCCGAAGGCGATCGCGGCGCTCGCCCGCCAGCTCGCCGATCCGGCCCGCCCCTGAGAGACTAGCTGCTGAGAGACCAGCCCCCGAGAGACCAGCCCCTGAGAGACCAGCTGCTGAGACACCAGCTGCTGAGACACCAGCCGCTGGGCCACGACGCCGGCGATCGCGCCGGCTGCGACGGCGGGTCCCTCGAGCAGGGTGACCGGCTCGCCCCGGTGGTTGGTGCGCGCCCAGGCCTTCGGGCCGCCCGGCGGGCGCCGGTTCATGGCGGAGTACGCCAGCCTGGCCGCGCCCGCAGCGGTGGCGCCGGCCGCCGCGGCGGCGATCAGCCGCAGGCTGGCCTGTCGTGTCCCGCTCACTTCTTGGCCTTCTTCGTCGACGAGGTGGGCGTCGGGCTCGCGGACGCGGTGGGCGTGGGTGCCGGGCTCGGCGCGACGGCGCTCGCGCCGTTGACGCTGAACCCGTAGCTGCCGGCCTTGCCGCCGGCCAGCTGCGCCGCGAGCGCCTGGATGGCGACGGTCTGCCCGGACGCCAGGTCGGCGTCGTCGACCGTGGACACCTGGTTGGACACGTTGTTCGAGCGCAGCACCGCGATCGGGCTGCCTGCGCCCGAGCCTGCCGCCGAGCCCACGACCACGGCGGCCGCGCTCTTCGCCGCCAGTTCCTGGACCAGCGGGATGAGCACCTGGTCGAGCTGGTCCGCGCTGCCGTCCTGCGGCGCGCTCTGCGGGGTCACGACCACGACCAGGGTGGCCGGCGTGGCCCGGCTGCCCGGTGACGCTGAGGAACTGGGACGCGGCGTAGGCCTGGAGCATCGTCCCGGCCTCGGTAGCCTGGCTGCCGCCGCCGGACTGGCCGCCCGAGGACCCCGATGCGCTGGTCAGGATCTCGCCCGCGATGACCTGAGCCGCCTGCTGCTGGTAGGTCGCGCTGGAATCCAGCTGGATGCCCGCCGTCTGGGCCACGTCCAGGGTGGTCTGGTTCAGGCTGTCCTGCGCTGTTCCGCTGGTGTCGAAGAACTTGGTCTGCAGGTTGATCTGCCCGGTGACGGTGGCGCCCGCG
Organism: uncultured Actinomycetes bacterium; assembly: GCA_963722275.1. Classification (GTDB taxonomy): domain Bacteria; phylum Actinomycetota; class Actinomycetes; order Streptosporangiales; family Streptosporangiaceae; genus Palsa-504. Next base: position 215,447 of record CAVRMX010000003.1, read on the forward strand.
TCGTTCGCGGCGGTGATGATCCCGCTGACGACCAGCGCCTGGGCGCCGGGCTCGGTGACGATCAGCAGCTTCTGGCCGGTCAGCAGGTCGCGCAGCACGGTGGGCTCGACCGCCTGGGCGTACTGCTCGCCTTGGGTGGCCTGCTGCTGGGCCGCGTCCCGCTGGCTGGCGGCCTGGTCGAGCTGGTTCTGCAGCTTGGCGGTCGTGCTGTTAAGGAAGTTGTACGCCGCGGGCTGCAGTTCAGTGGAGCCAAGGACGATGCCGAGCGCCAGGGCGAGGAACACCGCCACGATGGATACAAGGTGGTAGCGAAAATCAATCACTAGAGTTTTCCGGTCAGCCAGTAGGTAAAGGAATGCCAGGTCGCCTCGAAGTACCTGGCCAGGATGGGGCTAGCGGGCGAGAACACCACGGCGACGAACACGGTCACCGCGGCGGCGAGGACCAGCACGAGCAGCGACCAGCTGGAGATCCGGCTGTGGTACAGCTGGTGCACGCCCCGTGCGTTGACCAGCTTGCCGGCCACCCGCAGGTGGGTGATGAACGTGCTCGACATCCCCGGCCGGCCCTTGTCGAGGAACTCCTCGAGCGTGTGGTGCGTGCCCACCACCGCGATCAGGCTGGCCCCCTTGGCGTCGGCGACGAGCAGGGCGACATCCTCGCTCGTGCCCGGAGCGGGGATGGTGACGGCGTCCAGGCCGAGCTCGCGGACCCGGGTCAGCCCGGGCGCGCGGCCGTCCGGGTAGGCGTGCACGACGAGTTCCGCGCCGCAGCACAGCGCCTCGTCGGACACCGAGTCCATGTCGCCGAAGATGGCGTCCGGCTGGTAGCCGGCTTCGATCAGCGCGTCCGCGCCGCCGTCCACGGCCACCATCACCGGCTTGTACTCGCGGATGTAAGGCCGGAGGGCGGCCAGGTCCTCCCGGTAGTGATAGCCGCGCACCACGACAAGCACGTGCCGGCCGTTCATGTCCGTGTCCATGTCGGGCGCCGGGATGCCGTTGGTCAGCAGTTCGTGCTCACGCCGCAGGAACTCGAGGGTGTTCGCGGCGAACGACTCGATCTGCACCCCGACCATGGCCCTGGCCTCGGCCATCGCGGCCTCTACCAGGTCGTCGGTCAGCGGCGTGCCCTTGGCCACGACGGTGTCGCCCAGATAGAGGGTCTCCTCGTCGAGCCGGACCACGGCGCCGTCGGCGACCCGGGCGAGCACGTCCTGCCCGACCCCGTCGACGACCGGGATGGCCGCCGCGAGCAGCAGTTTCGGGCCGAGGTTGGGGTAACGCCCGGTGATGCTGACCGAGACGTTGATCACGGCCGCGACCTTGCGCCTGATAAGCTCCTCGGCGCTCACCCGGTCCAGGTCCGAATGGTCGATAATGGCGATCTCGCCGGGGTTGAGGCGCTTGGTGATGTTCTTCGTCTTCCGGTCCACGCGCGCGACAGCCACGATGCCGGAGGGCTCCTCAGCCTTACCCCGGTATAGCAGCGGAATCTTCACGGACGGCACCTTCATCAAGTTCCATCCTGCCAGAGCAGTAACGCGCCAAAGGCCATGTTGGCCATTACGGCGTGTCATTGATTGAGCGACTGAACGTCACCAGCGATCGCGTGCGCTGTGCCGCAAGGTACCACCCGAATCTGAAACTTACCTGGGAGGGCGATTAGCCGGGGGAGTCCCGGGCAGAGGTCAGGCGTTCTTCCGGGCCCGCCGCGCCGAACCGCCGGCCCGGCTTCGCAGTCGGGCCAGACGGGTCAGGTAGTGTTGAAATCGTGATCAAGGGGGCGCGGTTTACCGAAGCCGACGCGGAAGCGCATGTTCACGGTATCTGCTTCAAGACCGGCCCGCCGGAGCGCGTCGGCGTCGAACTCGAGTGGCTAGCGCGCGATCACCGCGATCCCTCGCTCCCGGTGCAGGCGGAACAGGTAACCGCCACCCTGGCCGGGTTCGCTTCAGAAAGCCACTCAGACGGTAAGGGTTACCCAGGGCAAACTGCCCAGATCGTTCGGTATGAATTTCCTTCTCTTCCTTCTGGTGCCTCGCTCACGGTAGAGCCTGGCGGGCAGATTGAGCTCAGCTCCGCGCCCGCCGCTACGCTCGGTGAGCTCGTTGAGGTGACCGGGCGTGACCTGGCCGCGCTGCGTGACGCGGCCGCGGCGGCGGGCCTCGAGCTCTGCGGATACGGTCTCGACCCGCTGCGTCCCCCCCGCCGCCTGCTCGATCTGCCGCGGTACGCGGCGATGGAGAGTTTCTTCGATCGCGAGGGCCCGTGGGGCCGCCAGATGATGTGCGGCACCGCGTCGGTCCAGGTCTGCCTGGACGCCGGCGACGACGGCGCCGGCCAGTCCGGCTACCGCTCGCGCTGGCGGCTGCTGCACGCGATCGGGCCCGTGCTGGTGGCCGCGTTCGCCAACTCCCCGCTGCGGGACGGCAAGCCGACCGGCTGGCGTTCGGCCCGGCAGCAGGTGTGGGCCAACATGGACCCGGGGCGGACCCGGGCTCCGGCCCTGCATGCCGACGGCGACCCGCGCGACGCGTGGGCCGCCTACGCGCTGGACGCCGAGCTCATGTGCGTCCGCGAGCCCGGGTCGCGGGACTGGACCGCGCCGCCCGGGGTGACCTTCCGCGACTGGCTGCGCGGCGGCACCGGACCGCTGCGGGCGCCGACCGCCGAGGACCTGGACTATCACCTGTCCACGCTGTTCCCGCCGGTGCGACCGCACGGGCACATGGAGCTGCGGATGATCGACGCGCAGCCCGGCGACGGCTGGATCGTGCCCGCGGCCGTGGTCATCGCCCTGGCCGATGACGACCGGGCCGCCGACGCCGCGCTGGCCGCCGCCGAGCCGATCTGGAATCGATCGCCTGACACGGAGGATCCGTGGCTGCGGGCGGCCCGCTGCGGCCCGGCCGACCCGCTGATCGGCCAGGCCAGCAGGCGGTGCTTCGAGGCGGCCGGCGACGCGCTGCCCCGGCTGGGCGCGCCCGCCGCGATCCTCCGGGCGGTCGCCGACTTCACCGAGCGCTACGTGCTGAAAGACCGATGTCCCGCCGACGACCAACTGGACGGAGTTCTGACGATGGAGCCACAGCTCGACCCCGAGACCCTGCGCGGGGTCATCGCGCGGGAGCTGACCGCCGCGCGGCAGCGCACGGCGCTGCTCACCGACAGCGTGGACGAGGCCGACCTGGTCAGACAGCATTCGCCGCTGATGTCCCCGCTGGTCTGGGACCTGGCGCACATCGCCAACCAGGAAGAGCTCTGGCTGCTGCGCGAGGTCGGCGGCCGCGAGCCGATGCACCCGGAGATCGATCCGCTCTACGACGCGTTCGAGCATCCGCGGGCCGAACGCCCGACGCTGCCGCTGCTGCCGCCGGCCGAGGCGCGGGCCTACGGTCACGAGGTGCGCGGCCGGGTCCTCGACCTGCTCGACCACGCGCCGTTCACCGGGGAGCGGCTGCTCGGCGACGGGTTCGCGTTCGGGATGATCGCCCAGCACGAGGTGCAGCACGACGAGACGATGCTGATCACCCACCAGATCCGGGCTTCAAAGGGCGGCACCCCGGTACTCGCCGTCTCCTCCCCCGGGCCGCCGCCCGCCGACGCGTTCGGGCTGCCGTCCGAGGTGTTCGTGCCCGGCGGGCCGTTCACCATGGGGACCTCCACCGAGCCCTGGGCGCTGGACAACGAGCGTCCCGCGCACGCCGTGGAGGTGCCGCCCTTCTACCTCGACACCACCCCGGTGACCTGCGGCGCCTACGCCGAGTTCATCGCCGACGGCGGCTATGACGAGCCGCGCTGGTGGACCAGGGCCGGCTGGCAGCACCGGCAGCAGGCCGGGCTGACCGCGCCGCTGTACTGGCGGCGTGACGGGGGGCAGTGGACCCGCCGGGTGTTCGGCAGGCAGGAGCCGGTCGCGCCGGAGGAGCCGGTGCTGCACGTGTGCTGGTACGAGGCCGACGCGTACGCCCGCTGGGCCGGGCGCAGGCTGCCGACCGAAGCCGAGTGGGAGAAGGCCGCCCGGTTCGATCCCGCCACCGGCCTGACCCGCAGGTACCCGTGGGGCAACGCGGAGCCTCAGTCGCGCCACGCGAACCTCGGCCAGACGCTGTTGCGCCCGGCGCCGGCGGCTCCTACCCCGACGGGGCGGCGCCGTGCGGGGCCAGGCAGCTGATCGGGGACGTCTGGGAGTGGACGAGCTCGGACTTCCTGCCGTACCCGGGTTTCGAGGCCTGGCCGTACCGGGAGTACTCGGAGGTGTTCTTCGGCCCGGAGTACAAGGTCATGCGCGGCGGGTCGTTCGCGGTCAGCCCGGTGGCCAGCCGGGGCACCTTCCGCAACTGGGACTACCCGGTCAGGCGGCAGATCTTCGCTGGATTCAGGACCGCCCGCAGCGCTGACCCGGAGACCGCCTGATGTGCCGGCACCTGGCCTACCTCGGGCCGCCCGCCACGCTGCGCTCGGTGCTCATCGATCCGCCCCACGGCCTTTACCGGCAGGCCTGGGCGCCCCGCCTGCAGCGGTACGGGACGGTCAACGCGGATGGGTTCGGGGTCGGCTGGTACGCGGCCGGCGACCCGGATCCGGCCAGGTACCGGCGTCCGGTTCCGATCTGGGGGGACGAGTCCTTCGCCGACGTCGCCCGGGTGACCAGGGCGAGCGCGATGCTCGCGGCGGTGCGCTGCGCGACGGAGGGCACCGACCTGGGCACCGCCGCGGTCGCGCCGTACGTATCGGGCTCGTGGCTGTTCAGCCACAACGGCGCGCTGGCCGGCTGGCCGGCGTCCGCCGCCGGGCTCGCCGCGAGCCTGCCGGCCGCGGCGCTGCTCGGCCTGGAGGCCCGGGTCGATTCGGCCCTGCTGTGGGCGCTGGTACGGCACCGGCTCGACCGCGGCGTGACCCCGGCGCAGGCCCTGGCGGATACGGTCCTGGCGCTGCGCGCGGCGGGCGTGACCGGCCGGTTCAACTTCCTGCTGACCGACGGCCGGGTGATCACCGCCACCGCGGCCGGCGACACCTTGTGGTACCGGTCCGGGCCGGCGGGCTCGTATGCCGTGGTCGCCTCGGAGCCCGGTGACGACGAGCCCGGCTGGACCGAGGTTCCCGATGGTTGCGTGGTCACCGCCACCCGCCAGCAGGTCACCGTGGCTGAGCTCACCACGCCGGACGACCAGGACATGCAGCACCGAGACCCCGAAGACGGAAGGATCGCGATCTGATGGAATCCCTCGACCGCCGGCTACCGCCTGGTTTCCTCGAGGAAGCACTGCGCGCGGACGCCTTGACCGGGCTGACCGCGGAACCGAAGTGGCTGCCCCCCAAGTGGTTCTACGACGCGCAGGGCAGCGCGCTGTTCGACAAGATCACCGAACTGCCTGAGTACTACCCGACCAGCGCCGAGCGCGAGATCCTAGGCGCGACCGCGGCGGCCATCGCCAGGCAGACCCGGGCGCGGACCTTGATCGAGCTCGGCTCGGGTTCCTCGGACAAGACCCGGCTGCTGCTCGACGCGCTGCGGGCCGCGGGCACGCTGCGCGGTTACGTTCCGGTCGACGTCAGCGAGCCTGCGCTGGCCGCCGCGGGAAAGGCGCTGTCGCTCGAATATCCCGGGCTCGATGTTCACGCCGTGGTGTCCGACTTCGAGGAGCGGCTCGGGTTCCCCGCGGACGGAGAGGCCCCGGCGCCGCGGCTGGTCGCATTCCTCGGCAGCACGATCGGGAACCTGGAGCCCGGGCAGCGGGCCGCCTTCCTGGCCCGGGTCCGCGCCCGGCTGCGGCCGGATGACTTCTTCCTGCTCGGCACCGACCTGGTCAAGGACCCGGCCACGCTGGTCGCCGCGTACGACGACGAGTCGGGAGTCACCGCCGAGTTCAACAAGAACGTGCTGGCGGTGCTGAACGCCGAACTCGGCGCCGACTTCGACCTGGACGCGTTCGAGCACGTCGCGGTGTGGGATGCCGACGCCGAGTGGATCGAGATGCGGCTGCGCTCGCGGATGGCTCAGACGGTGCGCCTGCCGGCCATCGGGCTCGTCATCGACTTCGCCGACGGCGAGGAGATGCGCACCGAGGTGTCGGCCAAGTTCCGCCGGGAAGGCGTGGCGGACGAGCTGGCCGCCGCCGGGTTCGCGATGCGCTCGTGGTGGACCGATACCGCAGCCCAGTTCGGCCTGTCGCTATCCGTCCCGGCCTGAACCAGGGCCCGGGTTCCTGGCGGCGGCATAGCCGAGCAGCGCGGCGAGGCTGAGCGCGCTGCGGGGCGCGTAGGCGATCCGCCACAGTCCGCCGTGCGCGGCCGCCCGGGCCTCGTCCTGCCAGGGATGGGTGGCCGCCGGGCCGCCGCCGCCGGTGTTCAGGTCATGGACGAGCAGGGCCGCCATGAGCGTCTTGGTGGTGGCCGGCTCGAACACCTCGACGCCGAACCGGTGGGCACCCGCGTACGCGGCCGCCAGCACGCGGTTCTTGGTGACGGACCGGGTGCGTGTCGGCGGGGCGACGTTCATCGACACGGTCGTGCCGCCGTCACGGGCGACCGTGGCCCGCCACCGCTGCAGGCGCTTGGCCAGCGCGTAGTTGGGTCCCTGCTGGGGCACCAGGCCCTCGCAGATGCCCGGGCGGGCCCCGGGCGGGTAGGCGGGGCGGAGCAGCCGCCCGCCGGACAGGGCCCGCAGCGGCCAGCCGCCGAGCTTCGCCGCCGCGGACCGGTCCGTGTAGGCGCGGGCCGACTGGGCGACCGCGTCGGCGGGCACGGCGAACACGTCGGTGGGCGTGGCGAGGAACGCGAGCGCCACGTCGCGGCGTTCGGCCTGCAGGCGCACGGTCAGCGCGTCGACGGCGCTGGCGACCCGGACGTTGGCCGCGCCGTCGGCGTATACGTAGTTGCCGAGCACCAGTGGGCCGTCGAGGCCGGCCAGCCAGTCGGCGACGGCCGGGACGTCACCGGTCAGGTCGAAGCCCGCCCGCCGGGACAGGTCCCCGCCAGGCTCGGCGCCTGCCTTGTCGTGCGCGACCGGGACGAGCAGAGTCCCGCCGCTGCGCCGCGCCGTTTCCAGTACCCGGTCCCAGACGGCCGGGCCCGGTAGGTCGACCCCGATCACCCGGGCGCCCCAGTTCAGCAGCACCGGCAGCGGCCCGACTTCGGCGCCCGCGCCGAGCACCACGACGGTGCGGCCGGGCACGGCCAGCCACTCGGGACAGGCGGCGACGGCCCGGACCGCGTCCGCGCAGGACGGCTCGATGACGCCCGCGGCGACCCACGCGTCCAGCCGGCGCAGCAGGGCGCTCCCGCTCAGCCGCTCGCCGCGGTAGGGCACCGACAGCTGGCCTTCCGCCTCCCCGCCGCCCGCCACCGGTACCGCGGTGAGCACGTGCCGGCCCGGCGCCGAGACCAGCGCGTCGAGCCCGGTCTCCGGCTCGCCGGGGCCGGCCGCGCGCATCCGCCGGTGCAGTGACGCCAGCCCGTCGCGGGCCACCGACACCGCGGCCTGCTTCGAGGTCAGCCCGGCCTCGATGAGCCTGCGGAAGTGGGCCAGATAGCCCGCGCGCCAGTTGGCTTCCCGGCTGGCCTCCAGCGCCCCGGCCGGGTCGACCCGGCCCAGCGCGTCGGCGACGACTGCCCGGCCAAGCGCCGAGGTGCTCCTGCGGCCGTCCGCCGAGACGGGAAAGGTCACCCCGGCCTGCTCGCCGCCGCTCATCCGATTCCTGCCGTCACGAGACAATCATGCGCGCGGATTATGATCCGTGCGATGTCGAGGACGGGCCGACCGCTCTGACTTGATGATGAGAGCGCGCCGCAGGGCGCACAGAACGTGGGAGGACGACACCGGTGAAGTACCTGATGCTGATCTACGGGAACCAGGAGAAGTGGGCCTCGATCCCGGCGCAGGAGTGGCCGGAGGCCATCGCCAAGCAGGACGCGTTCAATCGCAAGTACCAGGCGACAGGTGAGCTTATCGGCGCCTACGGGCTCGCCGATGAGGTGCAGGCCAAGCTGGTGCGGCGGGAGAACGGCCAGCCGGCCGTGACCGACGGCCCCTACCTGGAGACCAAGGAGTACATCGCCAGCTTCTACCTGCTCGACTGCGAGAGCGAGGAGCGCGCGCTGCAGATCGCGGCGGACATGCCGTGGGCGGATGTCGACCCTGTCGAGTTCTGGCCGATCTTGCACGAGGCCACGCCGGAGCTGTGAGTACGAGCCGCGGCGAAGTCGAGGACCTGCTGCGCGAACTGGCGCCGCAGGTCCTCGCCGCGCTGGTACGCCGGTACGGGCAGTTCCACCTCTGCGAGGACGCCAGCCAGGAGGCCCTGCTCGCGGCCGCGCTGCAGTGGCCGTCGGGCGGGCGGCCGGACAATCCGCGCGGCTGGCTGATCACGGTCGCCTCGCGCCGGCTGATGGATCAGGTGCGCAGCGAGCGGTCACGGCGGACCCGCGAGGAGCTGATCGTGGTGGCCACCCCGCAGTCCGAACTGCTCGGTGGCCCGGCCGACGCCGGACCCGCCGACCGTGACGACTCGCTGGCCCTGCTGTTCGGCTGCTGCCATCCGAACCTGTCCTCGCCCAGCCAGATCGCGTTGACCTTGCGCGCGGTCGGCGGCCTGTCCACCGCGCAGATCGCCGCGGCGTTCGGGGTCCCCGAGGCGACGATGGCGCAGCGCATCAGCCGGGCCAAGCAGACCATCTCCGGCACCGGGTTCGACTTCAGCCTGCCGTCCGGCGCGGAGCGGACCGCACGGCTGCGCGCCGTGCTGCACGTGCTCTATCTGGTCTTCAGCGAGGGTTACACGGCCAGCGACGGTGACACGCTGACCGTGCCCGCGCTGTCGCAGGAAGCCATCCGGCTCACCCGCTGGCTGCGCCGGCTCCTGCCGGACGACGGCGAGGTAGCCGGCCTGATGGCGCTGATGCTGCTGACGGACGCCCGGCGGCAGGCCCGCACGCTGCCGGACGGGTCCCTGGTACCGCTGGCCGAACAGGACCGGCGGAAGTGGGACCAGGCGAAGATCGCCGAGGGCATAACGCTCATCAGCGCCGCGCTGCCCCAGGGTGAGGTCGGCCCCTACCAGCTGCAAGCGGCCATCGCCGCCGTCCACGACGAGGCCGCGACCATGGCAGAAACCGACTGGCCGCAGATCCTCGCGCTCTACGACCTGCTGGAAATCGCCGCGCCGAACCCGTTCACGGCGCTCAACCGCGCGGTCGCCGTGGCCATGGTGCGCGGGCCGCAGGCCGGCCTGGAGGTCATCGCGGCACTGGAGGCGGACAAGCGGATGGCCCGGCATCACCGGCTGATCGCCGCCCGGGCGCACCTGCGCGAACTGGCCGGCGACACCGGCGCGGCGGCAGCCGACTACCTCGACGCGGCGCGCCGCGCGACCAGCCTGCCCGAGCGCCGCTACCTGGCGCTTCAGGCTTCACGGCTGGCCCGGTAGCGGGGCCAGCGTCCGCAGCAGGTGGCTGAAGCCCAGGGGCGCCCGCGCGTGACGGCGGCCCGACGTCTGGACGGTGAGATCGCTGGCCTGCACGACCGGGCAGCCCGCCTCGGTCACGGCGGCGAGCAGGGCGTGGTCTTCTGCCGTGCGCAGCGGCCGGAAGCCGCCGGCCGCCAGGTAGGCCGAGGCCCGGATGCCGAGGTTCGCGCCGTGCACGTGCGGGTGCGGCCCGGCACCGAAGTCGTAGCGGGCGCGGAACGCGGACGGCACGTGCGGCGGATGCCCATCCCAGTCGGGGACGGTGACGGTGCCGAGGACGACGTCCCAGCCTCGTTCGGCGTACCTGAGCTGGCGCTCCAGCCAGCCGGGCGGCACCACCGTGTCGGCGTCGGTGGTGGCCAGCCAGACTTCGGCCGGGTCGCGGCCCCCGGTCAGCCGCAGCAGTTCGGCCATGCCGGCCGCCCGCGCGGCGCCGACGTTGCGTTCCCCGATGCTGATCACCCGGGCCCCGCCGGCCTGCGCGGTGGCGGCTGTCCGGTCGGTGCAGGAATCGGCGACCACCAGGACGTGCACCGGCAGCGGGACGGCGTGGACGGCTCGGCGCAGCGCCGCCAGGCAGGCGGGCAGCAGCGCCTCCTCGTCGTGCGCCGGCACCACGATGCCGGCCGCTCCGATCACAGCAGGCCCGTTGCCTGGGCCACCGAAACCGGCGTCCCCTCGGTGCGGATGTACACCTCGGCCAGGAAGTCGGGCTCGGTGTGCCCGACCAGGCGGGCCAGCCCGGGTTGCGCCGCGAGCACGTGATGGACGTCGTCGCCGGTGCGCGGATAGTCGGCCACGGGATGCCGCCAGTGCACCGCCAGCAGGGTGCCGTCCGGCTCGAGGGCAGACACCGCGTTGTTCACGACCTGCTGCAGGTCGTGGTCCCCGAAGTAGTACAGGATCTCGGAGAACACGATGAGGTCGAAGCGGCCGGCCGGCCAGTGCCGGGCGATGTCGCGCTGCTCGACCCGGACGTGGGCCAGGTCCCTGGTGCGCTCGGCGGCGGCACGGACTGCCGCCGCGGCGACGTCGCACGACAGCAGCGCGTCACAGCGCCCGGCGAGCAGGCGGGAAAGGACGCCGATGGAACAGCCGGGCTCGAAGGCGCCGCGGTACCGGGCCGACGGGAGCTGGGCCAGGCTGATCGCGTATTTGCGCCGCTCGTACCAGCGGTCATCGAAGCCCCAGGGATCGCTCGCGGCCTGGTACATGGCGTCGAAGTAGCCCGCTCCGAGGGTGACGGGAGCCGTCAACGCAGCAGCACCTCCTGGGTCCGGGTGAAGTGCGCCACGATGCCGGGCGGGAGCACCGGCCCGCGCGCGCCGCGGTCGGCGAGCTGGCTGGCGAACGCACCGATGGCCGCGCGTTTGCCCGCCGCGACCTCGGGCGGCAGCGGGACCTGGCAGGCTCGCGGCCACGGCACCCGCCGGTCCGCGGGTTTCGCCCAGTGCCACATCCAGATCGGGTAGCTCAGCACCTCCTGGCCCGCCTGCCAGGCCGCCCGCCGGGCGGCACGGCCCGCGGCCTCGTGGTCGGCGTGAGCGTCCGCTTCCCAGGGCGCGAGGCATACCCCGAACCCGGCGCACAGGTCGCGCAGGCGGGCGGATAGCTCGTCCTCGCGGGCCGCCAGGCCGGCGTCGGGAAACCGCAGCCTTATCACCTCGATGTCCCGGACGCCAAGCAGCTGCAGCGCGCCGGCCGACTCCGCGGTCCGCGTCCGCGCGGTGACGTCAGGATCGGCGTCCGGGTGCGACGCCTCGCCGTCGGTGACCGCGACCAGCCGCAGCCGGGCGCCCGCCGCGGCCAGCAGCGCCATCGTTCCCCCGGCACCGAGCACCTCGTCGTCGGGATGGGCCGCGACGATCACGACGCTGCCCCAGGCCTGAGGGTCGATGACCGGCAGGTACCTCAGCTCCAGCCACGAGTCCCAGGCTTCCTCCGGGGTGCCGGGCCGGTCGATGCGGTTCGGCCTGAGGCGGACTCGCTGGCTCACCACGATGTGCCGCTTGCGGCCACGAGCCCGCCGAGTTCGGCCAGATCGCGCTCGGCGTGATGCTGCCGCAGGTACACGGTGAGATCCGCGACCCGGCGGGAATGCGCCTCGTCGTGGCTCAGCGGCCCGGCTCCGAGTGCGCGGCCCACCCGGTGCATGACCTCGGTGGCCGTGGCCTCGATCAGCGCGCGGACCCGGAGGGCGCGCCGCCGGCCGCCGTCCTGGCGGTCGTCAGGATCGGCGTCGATCTCGGCGGCAGCCTGTTCGAGCGCCGCTCGCGCGGTGTGCAGGGCGATGTCGACGGCGCCGAGATGAGCCAGGGCGTGCGGGCCGAGATCGCGCCTGGCCGCGGCGGCGAGCAGCGTCTGGCCCACGCCGCGCGCTCCGCCGTACCAGCACGCGGCCACCCCGGCGCCGCCGTGCGCGAAGCCGGGCCGGCCGGTGTAAGCGCCGGGGCTGCCGACTGGCTCGGCCGCGATGCCGGCGAAGTCGACGTTGAGCGTGTCGCTGGCGGCCATGCCGGTCGCGGGCCAGGTCCCGGGGACCGGGGAAAGATCGCGGGTGCTGGCCGCGAACAGCCGGCTGCCGTCGGGGGCGGCCGCGGTCACCAGCACGTCGGTGCAGGAACGCGCTCCTGAGCAGTATTGCTTGGTGCCGTCAAGCCGCCAGCCGCGAGCGGTCTTGCTCGCCGTCAGCCCGGCGCCGGGCGGCTGCGCGGCCCAGACCCCCCAGCGGCCTCCGGCCGACGGCTCGGTCAGGGCGCCGAGTTCGGCCAGGATGGCCAGGGCGTCGGCGTGCCCTTCGGCCAGCCGGGCCAGGGCGAGGTCTTCCTCCGCCAGTTGCGAGAGAACGGCCCAGCGCTGGCGTGTCCGGCCGCCGCCGGGCAGCGGCAGGTTCAGCCGTCCCGCCTCGACCTCGCGGGCGAAGGCCGCGGCGACCCCGGCGCCTGGCCAGGAACCGGCACGATCCTCATCGGCCTGCGGATCCGCCGTAACCAGCGGAAAAACGGAATCGATCATCTCCACCCCCTCGTGGCTCCCTTCGCTGCCCGCCGCCGGGCGGGGCAAACCCGGAGTCGCGGCCGGTGTGGCCGGGGCGTGCACCCGGTCCGTTCGGGTCAAGATTTTTTCCGAACGGCCTGGGCGCCTGCCCCCAGCCCGGCTTACCGCTTCTTGGCGCGCCGGTTTAGTCACGGCCGCGGTCGTTTACTCGGGCCGACGGCGGGAAGCGCGGCGCAGCATGCAGCTGATTTCCCGCCTCGAGCAGGACTCCCGCCTGGATGGCGCAGTATCCGCAGGCCAGCGTGTGGCCCGGCTGATCCGGCCGGGCAAGATACGCGACGGCCTGCACGGCGTCTGGCTCGGGCACCCGCTACATCCGATGCTGATCCAGGCCTCGGTCGGAGCGTGGCTGTCGGCGAGCATCCTGGACTTCACCGGCGGCGATGACAGGGCCGCCCGCACGTTGGTCACCGCCGGGCTCGCCGCAGCGGTCCCGGCCGTCGCGGCGGGCGCGGTCGACTGGTCAGAACAGCACGAGCAGCAGATGCGCGTTGGCGTGGTGCACGCCGCGGGCAACGCCGCCGCGCTGGGCCTATACGGAGCCTCGCTCATGTCCCGCGGCCCGCGGCTGGGTCGCGCGCTGCGGCTCGCCGGCCTGGCCGCGGTCTCGGCGAGCGGGCTCCTCGGCGGTCATATCTCGTTCCGCCTGGCCGGCGGGGCCAATCACGCGGAAGAGGTACCGCACCTGGTCAAACCCGGCTGGCAGCACCTGATGGCCGCGGCCGACCTGCCGGAGGGCAAGCCGGTACGCCAGATGCTCGGCGAGGTCCCGGTCGTGGCCATCAGATCTGGCCGCGCGGTGCATGTACTCGCGGATCGGTGCAGCCACATGTCCGGTCCGCTATCTGACGGCGAACTGGCAGACGGCTGCCTGACCTGCCCATGGCACGGCAGCATGTTCCGTATCGCCGATGGCTCGGTGGCTCGCGGGCCGGCCACCGCGCCGCAGCCTGCGTTCGAGACCCGCGAGGTCGGCGGCGCCATCCAGGTCTGCCTGCCCGGCGCCGGCTAACGGGCGTGGCCCTCGAATGCGGCAGTCAGTTTCTGGTGCAGATCCGGGTCGGCTAGGACAAGGACCTCGTCCCCGGGCCGCAGCCGCATGTCCTCCGTGATGGGCGCGAGCTGGCCTTCGCGCACGACGAAGCTGACCCATGCGTCCCCGGGAATGCCGGTTATCTCGCCGACGGCGCGGCCGTCAGCGGCCGAGCCCGCCTTGATGGTGAGGTGGTGGACGCCGCTCGGCTCGTCTCGCAGCCGTACCCCGAGGGCCCAGGGCTGCGGTTCGACCACGCGCATCTGCACGTGCAGTAGCCGGGCGGCGGCGGGTATCAGGCTGCCTTGCACGACGACGGAGAACACGACGACCACGGCGATGATGCCGTAGAGGCGCTGGCCATCAGCTGTGTGGGCCTCCAGCAGGAAGATGCCGAGCAGAATCGGCACTGCGCCCTTGAGCCCGGCGAACAGGACGAAGTTGCGTTCGTTGCTTTTCAGCCGGGCCGGGATCAGCGTCAATCCGACCAGCGCGGGCCTGATGACGAAGGCGAGCACGGCTCCGAGGATGAGTCCGGGGACCCACACGTCCGTTCGGGCTATCACGGCGAGGTCCACGGTGAGGCCGAGAGCGACGAAGGCGACGATTTCGGCGAGGCTGGCCAGCGCGGTGTGGAACCGCTCGATCTCGCGCTTGAAGGGGGCGCGCCCGTCACCGAGCGCGATCCCGGCGGCGAAGACCGCCAGGAAGCCTGACCCGCGGGCCAGGGTGGCGACGGCGAACACCAGCAGCGCGCAGGCCAGCGTGCGCAGCGGGTACAGCCCTTCGCTGGGCAGCTGCACCCGGCGGGTGAACCACAGCAAAGCCCAGCCGCCCGCCACGCCGATGGCCGCGCCCACGGTCATCTGGAGCAGGAATTCACCGCTGACCTGAGCGAACGCGCTCACGCTCAGGCCGCCAGCGGTAATGAAGCTAGCCATCAAGGCGATCCCGACCGGGTCGTTCGCGCCGGATTCCCCTTCCAGGATGGTGCCGCTGCGTCCGGAGATCTCCTGCTGACCGAGGACGGAGAACACCACGGCCGGGTCGGTCGGGGCCACGGCCGTGGCGAGCAGCAGAGCGAGATACCAGGCCAGGCTGAACGCGATATGAATGAAAACGGCGGTGGCGGCCACCGTCAGGAAGGTGCCGACCACGCCGACGGTGGCGATGGGGCCGGCCGCGGACCGGAACCGGATCCAGCCGATATGCATGCCGCCGTCGAACAAGATGCACACGAGCGCGACCGTGACGACTCGTTCCACGGCCTGCTTCGGCGGCGCGTGCAGGGCGGGGATGACGTTCACCGCGATGGCCGCGCCCGCCAAGACGAGCGCGGGCGAGGGGACTTTCAGGCGCTCGGTGAGGCGGTTCGACATCACCGCGACCAGCACGACCGCAGCTGCAAGCAGGACCAGCAGGGCAAATGGCTGTGCGTCAGTCACGGGTGCTCCCAGCTCTAGCGGGTACGGCGGCGGCCACGTGCCCAGTTCCCGTGGTCGCGGCACCCTACCTAAGAGAATCACCTAACCCGTATCTCGTGACAGCACCGACCGCCCTCGCTGCTCCGGCCCGCTCACAACTCTGCTCCGCCCCGGCCCGCAGCGAGTCTCGGACAGAGAACTTCATGATCGTGGCCAGTTTCGGGCGCTATCTGCCCCGAACTGGCCACGATCATGAAAGCGTCTGCGGTCCGGGCGCCATTGGCTGATGAAGCGTCTGGACGCCGGACATCTGCCACTCGGTCACCAGGAAAACCCTCCGGGAACTGGAGAGTATCTCGAACGGATGGGCGGATAAAAGACAAGCGAGGCAACGGGGTGTCAGGCTGCCAGACCCGGGTAGGGCGCCGGACCGTCGGCGAACGTCGGCACCGTGAGAGACGGCTGTCAGAGACGGCTACCGGGACGGAGACCACAATGAGCGAGTTCGACAACCTGAAGAACGAGGCCGAACAGTACGGGCAGCAGCATCCGGAGCAGATTAAGGAAGGCGAGCAGGCTGTCGAGAAGAAGTTCGGCATAGGCCAGCAGGGACAGCAGGGCCAGGGCGGCCCCCAGGACCAGTACGGCCAGGGACAGCAGGGCCAGGACCAGCAGGGCCAGGGACAGCAGGGCCAGGACCAGTACGGCCAGGGACAGCAGGGCCAGGACCAGCAGGGCCAGGACCAGCAGGGCCAGGGACAGCAGGGCCAGGACCAGTACGGTCAGGGACAGCAGGGCCAGGACCAGCAGGGCCAGGGACAGCAGGGCCAGGACCAGTACGGTCAGGGACAGCAGGGCCAGGACCAGCAGGGCCAGGACCAGCAGGGCCAGGGCCAGCAGGACCAGTACGGCGGGGATCAGCAGTCGGGGTACTAGCTCGCCCGCATAGCGGACGGCCGCCGTCGGCACGGGAGCCGGACGCCAGATTCCTGGCTGGCTACCTCGTTCCGGCGGCGGCCGACTCTCCGGCTTGGCGCTAGTCCCATGCACGCCACGCTGCGGTCAGCCGTCCGCCGCGGCTAGGTAACGAGCGGCTAGGTCACGAGCTGGCGGTGTGACCGGATAGAGGCACCGGATGCGCCGCTCAGGAACTGCTGGCCGTACGTTCCAGGTTGATGACCTGATTCGCGGCGCGAATCCGGAGTTCCTCGAGAAGATCCGCCTGACGCCGGGCCCGGGCGGCGAGCTCATCCAGCTCAGCGGGATCGAGCCGCCCGTCGGTCTCGGCCAGAGCTCGCAGTGTCCGCCAGCCCGCGGCCTTGCCTTCCACCCCGAGCCGTAGTATTTCCAGCTCCTCGAGGCGGCTGAGAGGCGAGCGGGTGAACAGGTGCCCGTTGAACTTCAGCCGTCCGGCCTTCTCGCCGATCCAGGCGGCGCAGACCTTGTAGGCGCGGACCGGGATGCCGAGCGCGGCCATGATTTCCAGCAGGGCGGCGCGATCCTGCGCCACCTCCGCCGCGAATCGCTTCAGTACGCTGCCTTCCCCGCCATCCTGATGCGAGCCGGCGACCCGGCGGGCCAGTTCGGTGCCCGCGGTGGCACCCGCGAGATGATCGTTGAGATAGATGCCGAGCACGTTGTGCTCGGATCGCCTGGTGCTTACCGCGGTGCTTGCCCTCGCCATGATTCCTCCACGCGGTGCTCGATGTCGTGTGCCCGCTTCGTTCTGCCTCATCGAGGCCGGCTTATGCGCGGCAGGGCGCCCTAACCCCGAAGGCGGGCCTTAGCCGCCGTTGCCGTTTCCCCCGCCGTTGCCGTTCCCCTTGCCGTTGCCGTTCCCCTCGCCGCTGCCGTTCCCCTTGCCGCCGCCGTTCCCCTCGCTGCTGCTGTTCCCGTCGCCCTGGCTCTCCCCGTGGCCGTGCCCGTGTCCAGGCTTGGCCGCCGTGACGGCGGGGGCATCGCTGGCCGGCTCCTGCTGGGCCACGGGGCTTATCGTGACCGCGGGCGGCAGCTGACCGGGGCTGGTGGCGGGGCGGCCGGAGGGACGGGCCGCGACACCGCCGCCGCGTGACGTGGCCGATGGCGCCGATGGCGAGGATGCGCGGGCACTGGCCGGATGCGGGGTAGACGCGAACCCGATCACGCTCGCCAGCAGGATGACGATGACCGCGGCGAGCGCGACACACCCGTAGGCGAGGAGCATGCGGTGGCGGAGCCGCCCCGCGGGCCGGCCGGGCGAGAAGCCCGGCCATATACGCAGCGCGGCGGGCCCGGTGCCGACACCATCGCGCAGCAGGCCCGCCCAGACCGCGGCCTCGGCGGCGCTGTCCAGGCGGCTGGCGGGATCTTTGGCGGTCAGCCGCGACACGAACGCGCCCACGTCGGCGGTCACCGACGGGGGCAGCGGCGGCAGCGGGCGATCCCGGTGGGCCAGCGCTACCACCAGGGCCGTGCCCGTGAACGGCGGCACGCCGGCCAGGCACTCATAGGCGACCATTCCCAGCGAGTACAGGTCGCTGGCCGACGTGGCCTGCTCCCCGGCTACTCGCTCGGGCGCGAGGTAGCCTGGCGTGCCGATCAGTTCCCCGGTGGCCGTGACCGGTGCCGAGCCGACCGTGTGCGCGATACCGAAATCCGTGATCTTGACGGTGCCGCCGGGGGCGAGCAGCAGGTTACCCGGCTTGACGTCGCGGTGGATCATCCCGGCCGCGTGTGCGGCCTGCAGGCCGGCCGCGGCCTGGGCCACGACGTCCATGGTCCGGCTGGCATCCAGCGGGCCATCGGCCAGCACAGATTCCAGGGAAGGGCCGTCGACGAGTTCCATCACCAGGAACGGCGGCTGCCCGTCGGCCGGTTCGCCGTAGTCATAGACCTGCGCGATGTTCTCATGGGACAAGGCTCCGGCGTGCCGGGCCTCGGCCTGGAACCGCGTCAGGGCCTCGCTCCGCTGGGCGTAGCGCGGGTGTAGCAGCTTGACCGCGACGAGCCGGGACAGGACGGTGTCCGTCGCGTGCCACACTTCGCCGTACCCGCCGTGGCCGATCTGCTCATCAAGCACGTAACGTCCGCCAAGGACCGCTCCAGCCAGGGCCATTAGCCCCGTTTACCCCCGATGCCGGACGTTAACCACCGGTGCCGCCAGACGGTGCTGGCATGATCGTGGCATGACGGTCGTGAGGATCAACGCGATAACCGTGCCCGCGGACAGCGGCGACGAGCTCGCCCGCAGGTTCGCCGCACGGGCCGGAGCGGTGGACAACCAGGACGGCTTCGAGGGCTTCGAGCTGCTCAAGCCGACCGACGGACGGACCACCTGGCTGGTCGTGACCCGGTGGCGGGACGAGGCGGCGTTCCAGGCATGGATGCGCTCCCCGGCGTTCGGGCACGGACACCGGTCAGCCGCCGAGCGGGCGGGCGGCGGGGCGTCCCCTCCGGTGGGAGTCGGCAGTGAGCTCTGGTCGTACGAGGTCGCCGGCGGATCGTCGCACTGAGACCCGATGACGAGCCCAGACCGGTCCGAACGGGCGGCGGCGTTGTGGGCGGACACCTCGTTCATGAGCGACCGGCTCGCGCAGATCATCACCGAGCACGCCGCAGGCTAGCCGGCGCTGGCCCCGAACCGCCGCAGCAGCGCACTCTTGATCCCCGGCCGTGACCCGAACACCAGCAGGAACAGCGCCTCGCGGGCGAGCCGCTGAGCGTGCTGGTCTACGGCGACCGACCGGCTTCCGTCCCGCACCGCCAGCGCCGCCGTAGCCCGGACGGCCAGTTCCGAGGCTGCCGCGCGGGCCTGCGCCATCGCGGCCGCGTCGACGGCGACGGCCGCGTCGAGCCGCGCCCGGCAGGCGTCTACCTCGTCATCGAGCGGCCCGGGTCCGAGCAGCCGGGCGCACCGGCTGGCCAGGCCGAGCGCGAGCGCCCCGTTGACGCGCATCCGGTCGGGCCGCAGGCTCTGAGCCGGATCGAAGGCTTCCTGGCCGGCCAGGCGCTCGCCGGGAACCACGACGCCATCGAAGCCGAGCTCGACGGTGACGCTCGCGTTGACGGCGGAGAGCCGCTGGCGGGTCACGGTGAGCCCGGGGCGGGCGGCCGCGTCCAGGATCAGGGACACGATGCTGTCCCCCGGCCCGCGGGCTACCACCAGAAGCAGGTCGATCAGTCCCCAGCCGGTCACCCACGGCGCCCGGCCGTCCAGCCGCCAGCCGCCGCCGGAGGGCCGGGCGCGCAGCAGCGGCGGCCCGGGGATCAGGCCGGTCAGGGCGATGCCACCGCGGGCCTCGCCCTGGCAAGCGGGGCCGAGCCACCGCTCGCGGAGCGCCGCGGGGGTGC
This sequence comes from uncultured Actinomycetes bacterium, assembly GCA_963722275.1. GTDB lineage: Bacteria > Actinomycetota > Actinomycetes > Streptosporangiales > Streptosporangiaceae > Palsa-504. The sequence continues at coordinate 234,759 of CAVRMX010000003.1, forward strand.
CGCCGGCGGCCAGCGTCGTGACCAGCCCGCGGTGCTGCAGCCAGACGAACGTGGTGGTCAGGCAGCCGCTGGCCAGTTCCTCAACTACATCGCAGGTGGCTGCCAGGTCCAGGCCGAGACCGCCGTCCCGGACCGGAACGGGCGCCCCGTACAGGCCCAGCGCGGCCAGCGCGTCGAGGTGGGCGACCGGGAGCACGTCCAGCCCGTCGACCCGCATCGCGTCGGGGAACAGCAGGTCATCGGCCAGCCCGCGAGCCGCCGCCACGACGTCCCGCACGGTCGTGGTCATAGGGCCCAGGCGGCCGCGAGCTTGTTCATCACCGCGTCCAGGCCCGCGTCAGCGACCTGCCGGGCCGGATCCGCCAGGTACCACTCCACGATCTCCCTGGCGCCCTGCTCGAACGGGATCACTGCCCGCCAGCCGGGCACGATGCTGCGCAGCTTGGCGTTGTCGAACACCATCGAGTGCGCCTTGTCACCCAGCAGCCCGGCACCCCAGTCCGGGTCCGCGGCCGCGATCGCGTCCGACGGCACGTGCACCAGGCGCGCCGTCACCCCCAGGGCCGCCGCGAGCGACTCGGCGATCTGGTTCCAGGTGAGCACGTCGTCGGAGGTGATGTGGATGGCCTCGCCGAGGGTCCGCGGGTGCCCGAGCAGCGGGACGAACGCGCGGGCGAAGTCGTCGTGGTGGGTCAGCGTCCACAGCGACGTCCCGTCCCCGTGCACGATCACGGGCTTGCCCGCGAGCATCCGGCCCAGCACCGTCCATCCGCCGTCGAACGGCACCACTGTCTGGTCGTACGTGTGGGAGGGCCGCACGATCGTAGCCGGGAACCCCTCCTCACGGTAGGCCGCCACGAGCAGGTCCTCGCAGGCGATCTTGGCGCGGGAGTACTCCCAGTACGGGTTGCGCAGCGGCGTGGACTCGGTCACCGGCACCCGTGCGGGCGGCGTCTGGTAGGCGGACGCCGAGCTGATGAATACGTACTGCCCGGTCCGCCCGCGGAACAGGTCGATGTCGGTGCGGACGTGCTCGGGGGTGAAGGCCACCCAGTCGGCCACGGCATCAAATTCAAGATCTTTAATTTCGGCCCGAACGGACCCCGGTTCCCGTATATCCGCCCGCAGCATGGTCACCCCGGGCGGGAGCGGCCGCACCGCGTTCTGGCCCCGGTTCAGCACGAACAGCTCGATACCGCTGTCCGCCGCGACGCGCGAGCAGGCCGAGCTGATGACCCCGCTGCCCCCGATGAACAACACCCTGAGCTTTGCCATACCCCTAACGCTAAACCGGGATCAACGAGGCAAGGGGTGCCGGGGCTCGTAGACGGGGAACTCGGTGCCGTCGGGCAGGCGGATCGCGGCCACCAGGCCCCACCGCTGATCGGAGACGTCCTGGGCGACCTCGACTCCCTTCGCGCGCAATTCGGCGAGGGTGGCGTGGATGTCGTCGCACATCAGGTAGAGCTGGTGGCGGCTTTCCCCGTCAGCGGGATGAACCGCCAGCTCGGCGGGTGGCAGGGCAAAGATAAGCCAGCCGCCGCCCGCGTCCACCGACGTAAACCCGAGCACGTCGGCGAAGAAGTCGCGCACCTTCTCGGCTTCGGGCGAGAACACGATCGCATGCATCCCGTTGATCACGCCTCGATCCTAGGATCGCATCCATACGCCCGGCTGGTTTTGTTTAGTAGCTTGAGGCCATGCACGTAGTCGGCATAGTGCTGCACCCCGAACGGGACTGCAGCGGGGCGGTCGGGTCGATCCTGGAGTGGGCGGCCCGCCGGGAGATCCTGGTCCTCGGCATCGATACCGAGATCCGCAGGCTGGCCTGCACCGCCGAGGCGGTCACCGCCGAGGAACTGCGGCAGCAGGCGGACCTGATCGTCAGCCTGGGCGGCGACGGCACCATGCTGCGGGCCATGCGGCTGGCCGACCGGCAGCGTTCTCCGGTCCTCGGGGTGAACCTGGGCAAGCTGGGATTCCTGGCCGAAGTCGACGTGCCCGACCTGGCCGACGCGCTGTCGGCGATCGACAACCACGAGTTCACCACCGAACCGCGGCTGGCCGTGGACGCCGTCATCGGGGACCAGCTGATCACCGCGTTCAACGACATCGCGTTCGTGCGCTTCCCCGGGCAGAAGACCGCCGCCATCGCGGTGGAGGCAGCCGGCCGCCCGTTCGTCAGCTACGCCGCCGACGCGATCGTGGTCGCGACGCCAACCGGATCGACCGCGTACAGCTTCTCCGCCGGCGGCCCCATCGTAAGCCCGGCGGTGGAGGCCCTGCTGGTCACGCCGGCCGCGCCGCATTCGGCCTACAACCGCGGGCTCGTCGTCTCGGTCGATGACCAGCTGACCCTGAACATCCTGCCGGGCAGCGGCCGCCTCGCCGTGGAGGCCGACGGCAACGTCGCCGCCGAGGTGGAACCCGGCGACCGGATCGAACTGCTACCGCGCCCCGCCGCGGCCCACGTCGTCCGGCTCGGCCACACCACGTTCTACGAGCGCGTCAGGCGCAAGTTGCGGCTGACCGACTCCGCGGAGATCGCCCTCGGCCGGCCCTGACGCCCGGCAGGGGATGGCACGCAGGCGAGCCGCCGAACGTGCCGGCCACCGTCGTCCGCGCCCAGCGCATCCTGCTGGCCGCGGTCTCGGGGTGCTCGCCGTACTCCTGCGCGACCCGGGCCGCGCAGCCCAGGTCGCCGAGCGCGCTGCTCGCCGCGTCGATCGCCTGCCTGACCTGCATGGCGTTCGGCTGGTCGGAACTCTGCAGCGCCGATGCGAAGAGCGCGTCGGCCCGGACGGCGTCGATGCTGAGGTCATAGGGCGCGGACCGCATCGTGGGCCTCCTTCAACCCAGGGGCCTGAATCCCCGGCTTCCCGGCCGGCCGCGCCCGCTCTCGCGGCCGGCCGGGAAGCCCGCTCCTGCGTCAGACCGCAGGCGCCCCTCAGCAGATCGGAGCGCCGGACTAGGCCAGTGATACATCCGCGGCCGCATGACTTTGGTCCCGGCGCCCGGCGGCGGCCGGATCGCCGCGGCATATGATGTGTCCGGCCCAGCCGGACCTATCCAGAAGAGGTGTGTCGTGGCCGAGGCAGAAGGCGGGTCAGCCGCCCAGGCAGGGCAGGTCGCGGGCCTGGACACCAGCGTCGCGCACCCGGCCCGGGTCTACGACTACTGGCTCGGCGGAAAGGACAACTTCGCCGCCGACCGGGAGGCCAGCGGGTTATGAACCCGCCGGGGCCGACACAGCAGAGCCGGGCATAGTAGTGCCAGGCTGGATGCGGTGAAGTTCTGGGTGTCTGGGCATGGCAGCTGTCCTGGTGGGCCGTGCTTTCTGCGGTTTCCCGGTGTTCTCTTATCGCGGTGGCCGCTGCGGGCCTGCTACTACCGGAGGGGTTCAGCCGATGCTGCTCGCAGCCGGGCTACCGATCCAGCTGCGACCAGGGCTGAGCCGACGGCGATCCTCGGCCTGCGCCGCTGCACGGCCCGGGCCGCCCGCAGGACACCGAACACGACGTTCGGGGCCTCCGCGGCGATCGCGAGCACCGTCAGCCGCCGCGGGTGGCGCAGGCGCCACGGCACGCCGATGACCATCCACGCTACAGGGGAAACAAGGTCGATCCGGACGGTCCGGAAGAACCGCGATAGCCGGCGGGCCGCAGGTGTTTCCGTCCCGGCGGTAGCCTGGGCCTCTGTGCCAAGCTTGCGCATCAGATCCCTTTGCTGCCGCCGGAAGTTCTCTTGCACCTCGGCCACGGTCGGCGCTTCCGTGCCAAGGCCCCACGCCACCAGCCCGAAGCCAGCAGCGCCTGCCCACTCTGCCAGGGCCCGCTGCCGGCGTCCAGCGGCCCAGTGCCCGGCCCCGGCGGCGGCCTGGGTAACGACGGGGGCGACAGGGGACACCCATCCGAGCATCCCCGAGGGCCTGGCCCCGTCCAGAAGGGGCATAAAGGCCAGCAGCAGCCACGACGGGTCCTTGCTGTCATCACGAGCCATCCCGGCATTGTCGCCCAGGCGGCGCGTGTGTGCCAATACGCGCCGCAGGCGTGAGCCCGTTCACCTGCATAAGGTCGCGAGTCTGTATCCCGTCGCGTACGTGCTCCAAGACTTTCTAACCCGATCGTCCTGCTGCACGCGCGGGCCCTGCTGCGCAGCACCCCGCAGGGCGCGACCGACTACATACAGGCCGACCTGCACGATCCCGGACTGATCCTGGACCGCGCGGCGGGACTCCTGGACTTCAGCCAGCCGGTGGCGGTCATGCTGCTGGGGGTGCTGCACCTGATCCAGGATGCCGAGGACCCGTGGGGCATCGTGGCCCGACTGATGGCCGCCGTGCCAGCCGGCAGTTACCTGACGATTTCCCATCCCGCGATCGACATCCACCCGGCTCAGTCCACCGTGCAGCGGATCTACAACGAAAATGTTCCCACGCAGCAGACGCTGCGCACCCGGGAGCAGGTGGCCAGGTTCTTCACCGGCCTCGAACTGGTCGAGCCGGGCTTGGTGCAGGTGCACCAGTGGCGGCCCGATCCCAGCGACTTCGCCCCGGAAGGTGTCGTCTCCGCGCACGGCGCCGTGGCGCGCAAGGCCACCGCGTAGAGCACTGGTCAGGATGAGGGGGAGGTGCAGGCCGCCAGCAGCGCGGCCAGCGTGCCCAGGCACACCATCGCCAGCACGGGCCGGCGCATGAACTTTCGCCGTCGCATGGGCCCGACGATAGGAAGCCGTCATGGGAGCGCGCTACCGGCTGCGTGTGCGATCCCTGGGCGGTCCCCGGCGGATCCTGCGCCGCGCGCCTGAAACCTGGCGGCTACCTGGCCAGCGCCTGTGAGGCTCGCTCGATGACCGCGTTCAGGTCTTCCCGGCTGGCCGCGCGGTACAGCGGTCCCCCGCCGTCGGCCAGCAGCTGGCTCACCAGCGCGACACCGCGGGCCGGCACCGGGCCTCGCGAGGCGAGGGAGCCGGCCAGCTCGGCCAGCTCCGGGGCCGACCTGGCGATTCGCTCCCGCCGGAGCGGGACGTGCGGCTGCCGCGCGGCGCCAGCTGACCGCGATGCGGCCATCAGCCGGGGGCGCGTCTCCGGGGACATGGACGCCACCACTACCCGCCGCAGGCTCGCGGCCAGGCCGCGGCGGTACCCGGCCGAGGTCAGGAACATCGCCCGCGCGGCCAGGATCGCGTTCGCCTCCGGCCGGGCGCCGACGGCGAGCTGGCGGTCCAGGCGCGGCCCCAGGCCCCGGGCCAGCAGCCGGTGCCAGGGCCGAAGCCGCCGCAAGGTCAGGCGGCCGAGATCGTCGTCAAGCAGGACACGCATCATGTGCCACCTCCTATGTCATGACCTCTAAATCCATTATACTAGTCACCAGTGACGTGTAAAGGGCTTTAACAGGTCACGCACAAGCGAAGCGGGCTACTACCGGAAGAGCCCGCCGGATACCGAAGCAGGGGTGATCGTGACGGCTAGCCCGATCGGCATGACGTTGCCATCGTGGGCGTCCCATCTCGAGCACAAGCTCGCGCCGCCGCCGCTGCTGCCGGTCCAGGCGTTCGTCAACACCCTCGACCTGGACCTGCGCACCGACGTGCTCGCCCACGCCGACGAAGCCCGGGCGTGGCTGGCCGACGCCGGGCTGCGCGATCCGGAGCAGCCGGACTTCGCCGCGGACCTCCAGCTAGCCCGCGACGTAAGGGAGAGCCTGCTCGCCATGATCGCGCGCAACACCGGCGGCCCGCCGCTCGCCGACGCCGGGCTGCGGCCCCTGGAGCAGGTCACGAGCCAGGCCGCGCCCCGGCTCGAGGTGACCGCCGACGGCCAGGTCAGGCTGGGCCCCGGGGTTCCCGCCCAGCGGCTGGCCGACGGCCTGGCCGGGCTGCTGCTGACCGTCCGCGACGCGCAGGCCGACGGCAGCTGGGACCGGCTGAGGCTGTGCGGCAACCCGGACTGCCGCTGGGCGTTCTACGACCGGTCGCACAGCCGGCGGGGCGCGTGGTGCGACATGGCCTCGTGCGGCAACCGGCTCAAGAACCGGAACCTCCGCGCCCGCCGCTCCGGGGCCAGCTAAACGGGGCCAGCTAAACGGGGCCAGCTAAACGGGGCCAGCTAAACGGGGCCAGCTAGCCGGCCGCCTGGCGCTCGCGGGCGGCCAGCGCCAGCAGTTCCTCGGCGTGCGCCTGGCCGAACTCGGACTCCTCCAGGCCGCCCAGCATCCGGGACAGCTCGCGGATCCGGCCGGACCGGTCCAGCCGGAGCACGCCGCTCGCGGTCACCAGGCCGTCGCCTGACTTCTCCACCACCAGGTGGTTGTCGGCGAACGCGGCGACCTGCGGCAGGTGGGTGACCACGATCACCTGCGAGCAGCGGGCCAGGCGGGCGAGCCGCCGGCCGATCTCCACCGCGGCCTTGCCGCCGACCCCGGCGTCCACCTCGTCGAACACGAACGTCGGCACGGGGTCCGCGCCGGCGAAGACCACCTCGATGGCCAGCATGACGCGGGAGAGCTCTCCGCCGGAGGCGCCCTTGTTCAGCGGCAGCGCCGGCGCGCCCGGGTGCGCGGCCAGCCTGATCTCCACATCGTCGGCTCCGTGCGGGCCGGGCGCGTCCAGTTCGCTGACCACGGCGGTGAGCGACGCGTGCGGCATGGCCAGCGCGGTCAGCTCGGCGGTCACTTCCGAGGCGAACTGCTCCGCTGCCGCCGAACGCAGCGCGGTCAGCTGCCCGGCCCGCGACGTCACCTCGGCCCGCAGCGACGCCTCCTGCTCGGCCAGCGCCGCGATCTTGTCGTTGTCCCCTTCGAGCTCGGCCAGCCGCGACCCTGCCTGCTTGGCCCAGTCGAGCACGGCGGCGACATCCCCGGCGGCCGCCCCGTAGGCCCGGATCAGCCGGCCGAGCGCCGCCCGGCGTTCCTGCACCGCGGCGAGCCGGGCCGGGTCCGAGTCGAGCGACTCGGTGTAGGAGGCGAGCTCGCCGGCCACGTCTGAGATCAGGTAGCTGGCCTCCGACAGCCGGTCGGCCAGCCCGGCCAGCAGCGGGTCGTGCGGCCGGACCGGCTCGAGCGCCCGGCCGGCGAGGCCGAGCAGCGTCACCGCGTCGGAGGCGTCGACGGACGCCGAGGCCGGGTCGCCGAGCAGCGCCTCATGGGCCGTGGTGGCCGCCGCGTGCAGCGCGTCGGCGTTGGCCAGCTTGTCCTCCTCGGCCAGCAGGGCGGCGTCCTCGCCGGCCACGGGAGACACCGCCTCGACCTCGGCCAGGCCGCGCCGCAGCGTGTCCGCCTCGGCCGCGCGTTCCCGCTCCGCCTGCGTCAGCGCCTCGAGCTCCTCGCGGACCGCGCGGTGCCGGTGGTACACCCGCCGGTAGTCGGACAAGGCGGCGGCGAGCTCCGGCCCGCCGAACCGGTCCAGCGCGTCCCGCTGCCGCCCGGGCTTGAGCAGCTGCTGCTGGTCGGCCTGGCCGTGCACGGCCACCAGGTCGTCCGCCAGCACCTGGAGCAGCGACACCGGCACCGAATGGCCGCCGGCGAATGCCCGCGAGCGGCCCTCGGCCGACACCGAGCGGCTGAGCACGAGCGAGGACCCGTTGTCGTCGAGGTCTCCCCCGGCGTCCTCGACCTCGCGCGCCACCTCCGGCGACACCAGCAGCCGGCCTTCCACCGCGGCCCGCGCCGCACCCGGCCTGACCCGCGCCGGGTCGGCCCGGCCGCCGAACAGCAGCCCGAGCGCCGTCACGACCATGGTCTTCCCGGCACCGGTCTCGCCGGTCAGCGCGGTGAACCCGGCCGAAAGCTCGAGCACCGCATCGTCGATGACGCCGAGGCCGGTGATCCGGACTTCCTCAAGCATGCTTGCCTGCGTCCTCCCAGGTACGGCCGCGCCAGCCCGCCACGGACAGGCCGAACTTGACCACCAGCCGGTCCGTGAAGCCCCCGCCGCGGGAACCCGGCGCCTGCAGCCGTGCAAGCAGGACCGGCAGCTCCCCGCGGCGGACCTCCACCCGGGCCCCGGGTGGCAGATCGACCTTACGCCGACCATCGCACCACAAAACCGCCCCCGATGTCTCGGACGCCACGATGAGCTCGACCGCGAGGACCGACCGCGGCGACACGACCATCGGCGGGGCGAACAGCGTGTGCGCACTGATCGGCACCATGAGCAGCGCCTCCACCTCGGGCCACACCACCGGCCCGCCGGCCGAGAACGCGTAGGCGGTCGAGCCCGTGGGGGTCGAGCACACTACCCCGTCACAGGCCCAGCGGGCCAGCGGACGGCCGTCCACCTCGGTGATCACCTCGATCATCCGCTCCCTGGCGGCCTTCTCCACGGTGGCCTCGTTGAGCGCCCAGGTGGACGCGAGGACCGTCCCGTTGCCGCGCACGGTCACGTCGATCGTCATCCGCTCCTCGACCACGTACTCCCCCGCCACCACCCGGTCGACCGTGTCGGCCAGCCCGTCCGGCTCGGCCTCGGCGAGGAACCCGACGTGACCTAGGTTCACCCCGATCAGCGGCACCCCGGCCGGGCGGGAGAATTCGGCGGCGCGCAGCAGGCTGCCGTCCCCGCCCAGGACGATGACGAGCTCGGCGCCCTCGGCCGCCGCGGCGGTGACGGGGACCTCGTGCGCGCCCGGGGAGCTGAACTCCCCCGCGAGGGTGCGCACGGCGATCCCGGCGGCGGCCAGCCGCTCGGCCACGAACCGGGCACTGCGCAGCGCGTTCTCCCGCCCGGTGTGCGCCGTCACCAGCACCGTCCGCTGTCCCACTAGCTGGGTCCCTCCTCCTGCTTGCCACGGGGGGCCGATCCCCCTGGACCCTCCGCAATTGCCCGCTCCAGCTGACCGTCGTCAAGCGGCGGCGCGCCCCGGCGCATCCACACGAAATATTCCACGTTCCCGGCGGGCCCGGGCAGCGGGCTGGCCGTAACCCCCAGGACGCCGAGGCCAAGCTGGCCCGCCGCACCGGTGACCCGCGTGACAGCGGCCGAACGATCCGCGTCCTCACGCACCACTCCGCCCGCGCCTACCCGGCCCTTACCCACCTCGAACTGGGGCTTCACCAGCAGGACGAAGTCCGCGTCCGGCGCGGCGCAGGCCGCCAGGGCCGGCAGCACCAGGGTGAGCGAGATGAAGGAGAGATCGGCCACGACGAGCCCGGGCACCGGGGTTACGCCCTCCAGGGTCCGTACGTTGACGCGGTCCAGCACGGTGACCCGCGGGTCGGTCCGCAGCGACCAGGCCAGCTGCCCGTAGCCCACGTCCGCCGCGACCACGTGCACGGCGCCGGCCCGCAGCAGCACGTCGGTGAACCCGCCGGTGGACGCGCCGGCGTCCAGGCAGGCGCGACCCGCCACCACCAGTCCCGCCGGGCCGAAGGCCGCGAGCGCCCCGGCCAGCTTGTGGCCGCCGCGGGAGACGTACCCGGGCTCCCCCGTATCGGCGATCCTGATCGGGGCGTCCCTGGTTACCTGGGTCGCCGCCTTGGCCGCGCGCTGCCCGGCCACCGTCACGCGCCCGGCGGCGACCAGTTCGCCGGCCTGCTCCCGCGACCTGGCCAGGCCGCGCCTGACCAGCTCGGTGTCCAGCCGTACCCGGGCTGCGGTCAAGGCGTGCCCTCGTTGAGCTCGCCCAGGATGTCCCTGAGCCGCCCGTGCACCTCCTCGAGCACGGCGACGTGCTCCTCCGCCGGGGCCCCGGGCAGGCGGCCCAGCCCGGCCACGGCCGCGTCCACCCGGTCGTCGCCCGTTGGCGGCAGTTCGGCGGCCGGACGCGGCATGTCGCCATCCGGTGTGGCAGTTAGCCAGGCCCGTTCGGAATCAAGATCTTGACCTTGATCCTTGATCGCCTGGTCTGGGTATTCCTCGTCCATGTGCGCTACCCTCCGCGTGGAACGCTACCGTCCGATGTTGACTAGAGCGAGGCGCACATGGCTTCAGCCGAGGAGTGCCGCGAGGCGCTGCAGACCCTTTCCGGCCGACTGACCGAGATGAGCCCGCAGGACCGAGCCAGCTATTTCGGCCAGCGGTCGATGAGCTGCCACGTCACTGATCTCGGCTTGACGTTCGTGACCAGGTTCACCGACCATGGCGCCGACCCGGTGACCGAGGCGAAGCCCGACGACCCGCCGGCCGACATCAGGCTAACCGCGAACAGTGACGACGTCATCTCGCTGTCCGCCACGCCGGCCAACATCGCCCGGATGTGGCTGGCCGGCCGGGTCAAGGTCCAGGCCAGCATGCGGGACCTGCTGGCGCTGCGCAAGCTGCTGTAACGGGCCCGCGGCAGCTGGGGTTCCCGTACCGATAGGTTATCGAGCCATGGGCGACCTGATCGTGCTCAGGCACGGCGAGACCGAGTGGAGCCTGGCCGGCAAGCACACCGGGCGGACCGACATCCCGCTCACCCCGCGCGGTGAGGCCGCCGCCGCGGCGCTGGCCCCGCTGCTCTCCCGGCGCGACATCGTGGCCGTCTTCAGCAGCCCCGCCCAGCGCGCGGTCACCACCGCCGCCCTGGCCGGCCTGGCTCACGCCAAGCCCGACCCGGACCTGTGGGAATGGGACTACGGCGGCTACGAGGGGCTGACCACGGGGCAGATCGTCCAGACGAGGCCCGGCTGGTACCTGTGGCGCGACGGCGTGATCCCCGGCGACGCCGAACACCCCGGCGAGACCGTGGAGCAGGTCGGCGAGCGGGCCGACCGGGTGCTCGCCCGGGTGACGCCGCTGCTGGCCGACGGCGACGTCGCGCTGGTCGCGCACGGGCACGTGCTGCGCGTGCTCACCGCCCGCTACCTGCGCCTGGAGCCGACGGGCGGCAAGCTGTTCCGGCTGGACACCGGGACGCTGAGCACGCTCGGCACCGAGCACGCCGAGCCGGTGATCACGTCATGGAACGTGCCGCCTTCGCCCTAGCGCTCACCCGAAGCTGACGCGCTCCACGATTACCAGCACCGCAAGCCCGCGCGGTCCGACCAGGCCGGTCATCCTCAGGTCATCCTCAGGCTCCTATCGCCTTAAGGCATCCTGGGCGGGGCGGGTTTCGTCCCGCATCCAGGTCAGGTACGCGGTCGAGCCGGCCACGATGGGCAGCGCGATGATCTCGGGCTCGTCGTAGCTGTGCCGTTCGGTAATGAAGGCGGCGAGTTCGTCGTAGCGGTCGGCCGGCAACTTGAGGAGCACGAGCCACTCCTCGGTGCGCTCAAGCGCGCCATCCCACCAGTACATCGACGCCACCGGGCCGGCCACCTGCGCGCACGCGGCCAGCCTGGATTCGACCGCGGCGCGGGAGAGCTCCATCGCCTCGGCCCGCGAATCGGTCGTCGTCTGCACCTGGAGGTACTGAGCCTCAAGGTCCGCCATGGCACATGATGGTACGCGCACCAGCCCTAGTACGCTGTCCCCGTCTTGGCTGGGCTGGGAGGAGCACGGTTGGAACTGGTGCATTCCGGGAAGGTCCGGGAGCTCTACGCCGACGGCGACGACATCATCATGGTCGCCTCGGACCGGGTGAGCGTCTACGACGTGGTGCTGCCCACACCGGTCCCGGGCAAGGGCCGGGTGCTGACCCAGCTCTCGCTGTGGTGGTTCGGGCAGCTCAGCGACCTGATCCCCAACCACGTGATCTCCGCTGCCGATGTGCCGTCCGAGTGGGCGGGGCGGGCCATCCGGTGCCGCCGCCTGACGATGCTTCCCGTGGAGTGCATCGCCCGCGGCTACCTGGCCGGGCTGGGCCTGGCGTCCTACCGGGACACCGGCGCGATCTCGGGCGTGCGGCTGCCGCCCGGCCTCGGTGAGGGGTCCCGGCTGCCCGAACCCGTCTTCACCCCCACCACCAAGGCCGCGGCGGGCCACGACGAGCCGATGACCAGGGCCGAGGTGGCGGCGCTGGTCGGCGAGACGGTGGCGGCCGAGCTCGAGCGGGCCACCCTGGAGGTCTACCGGCGGGGCGCCGAGCTGGCCGCGGCGCGGGGCATCGTCATCGCGGACACCAAGCTGGAGTTCGGCCTGCTCCCGGACGGGACGCTGATGCTGGCCGACGAGGTGCTCACGCCCGACTCGTCGCGGTTCTGGCTAGCCGAACAGTGGCAGCCGGGCCGCCCGCAGCGCTCGCTGGACAAGCAGTTCCTCCGCGACTGGTCGGCCGGCCTGGACTGGGACCGCCGGCCACCGGGCCGGCCATCCCGGACGACGTGGTGGCGGCGACCCAGGCGCGCTACCAGGAGCTCTATGCGAGGCTAACCGGCCTCGACTGAGCCCGCCGTCCTCGTCGTGCGCGCCCGCAGGCTGCGGGTGCCCTGGTCCTGGCCGGGGTCGGGACCGGCCGGCCTGGTCAGTTCTTCACGCACGTGTAGGCGCCATAGAGGCGGCCCTCGAACTCCGAGGTGACGATCTCGAAGCCGGCCGCGGCGAGCATCGGCTCGAGCAGCCAGCGGAAGGTGCTGAACTCGGTGCGGATGTGTTCGGCGTAGTCCTCGCTGGTGTAGCCATCGGCGGGGTCCGTCGCGGCGTGCCCGAACCAGTCCCGGAACACCTCCTCGGTGTCGGCGGGACCGAAGTCGTAGATCAGGTCGCGCAGCCGCAGCACGCCGCCGGGCCGCAGCATCCGCGCGATCCGGTCCAGGGCCAGCGCCTTCCAGAAGTCGGGCAGCTGATGCAGGGCGTGCCGGGTGTACACGCCGTCGGCCGGCGGCCCGGCATGGTCATAGCTGAGGAAGCCCGCGCGCACGCAGTCCAGGTTGGCCAGGCCCGCGGCGGCCGCACGCTCGCGCAGCAGGGCGAGCATGGCCGGCGAGACGTCGACCGCCGTGACGTGCCCGAAGCGGGCGGCGGCCGCGAGCGCGAACTGCCCGGCGCCCGCCCCCAGATCCACGACCGCGGAACTCGCGCCCAGGCCCTGGGCCGCGAACGCGTCGAGGTCGTCGGCCGGGTCCGGATAGCCCTGCTTGCGTTCGAAGCCGGCCACGAAAGCCGCGTCGAGGTGCTCGGGTCCCGCGTACGCCAGTTCGTCGATCATCCATGAATCTGCCACGGGGCCATTGTCCCAGGAGCGGCAAACTCCTTTCCTTACGCCCGGGCCGGTGTCGCGTTACGCGAGCCCTTGAGCCGGTCCTGCTCTCGTGCCGGTAGCGCCAACTACTTCATTATCGTATAATCCATTTTCGTGATATCCGAAAGTGGACTACCTAGTACGGTGCTGGCGTTGCAGCGTGCCACGCATCACACGCTGCACGCGCTGAGTACCGCGCTGGCGGACCTGAACCTGTCGGCTGCCGAGATCAACGCGCTCGCGAACCTCGGCGAGGGCGGGACCCTCCACGTCCGCCAGCTCAGCGACCGGACCGGCACCCGGGCCAGCACTCTGACCGGCCTGCTCGACCGGCTGGAAAACCGCGGCTACCTCGTCAGGGAGCTGGATCCGGCTGACCGCCGCTCGTTCCGCCTGCCGCTGACCGAGACGGGCCAGGCGGTGGCCGCCCGGGTGCTCGCCGCGATCGCGGACCTCGAGCGTGACGCGCTCTCCCGGCTGGACGCCACCCAGCTGGCCGGCTACCACGCCGTCATCGCCGCCCTGCAGGAGGCTTGCTGATGCCGTACCACGAGGCTCCGGTGCCTGCCGGTGAACCGCCGGCCGGCGCGCACGGCTCACCCGACGGCGAACTGGCCGCGATCCTGCCCGGGATCACCGGTCCCAGCGGGCAGTTCCGGCACCGGCAGCACATCAACCTGGCCTTCCTGGCCGTGCGACGCTACGGCATGCCCGACGCCACCGCCAGGATCTGCGACTGGATCCAGCGCATCGCCGCGTACGAGCGGGCTCCGCAGAAGTATCACCACACGGTCTCCCGGGCCTGGGTGGAGATCGTCGCCCACCACGTCGATGCCGATCCTGACTGCGCCGACTTCGACACCTTCGCCGAGCGGCACCCCGGGCTGCTCTCGTGGCCGCGATCCTGGCCGTGCCGCAGTTCCTGCCCCAGCTGGCACGCCTGCGGCGCACCGGGGAGACGGCCGGCGTGTCCTGGTCGTGGGCGGCGCTGACGAGCATCAACAATGCCGCCTGGGCCGGCTACTTCGCGCTGTCGGGTTTCTGGACTGCGCTGGTGCCTGCCGTCTCGGCGACGGTGCTCGCCGCCGCCCTGGCGGTGATGCTCGGCCGCCGCGGAGCTGGATTCCCGCGCCGTCCCGCGGCGCTCGCGCTGGCGTGGAGCGCGCTGCTCATCATCGCGGCCAGCCTGTTCGGCCGCGCGGGTCTGGGCACGGCGCTGACCGTCGCCTTCCTACTGCAGGTCTCGCCCTCGGTCTGGACGGCGTACCGGGCCGATCACACCACGGGCGTCGCCAAGGGCACCTGGCTGCTCATCTTCGGCGAACTACTCTGCTGGGGCGTCTTCGGCATCTACGAGTCCGACCCGCGGCTGATCGTTCTCGGGGCGACCGGCGTCGCGGCCAGCCTGCTCGTCCTCGCGCGGGTGGCCAGACCGCGCCCGCCTCGCCCGCTGGTAGCTGAACTCATGGAGGTGCCGTGACGGCATCCGGCGCGGGATCACCGGGCTCTCGACGAAGGACACGGCGGGTACGACTTCGGCATGCGCGTTGTGGTCCGGTCGGGCAACCGACGCCAGCCGCTTCAGTACAGTTTCCGCAGGAAAACTGCGCAGTTTGGTTGCATAATTGGGAAGAGTCACGGATGCCGGCCAGCGACGATGTGGTACGCGGAGACCTGCAAATCGGCGGGCTGCGACGCACGTTCACGCTGCGGCTGCCCCAGGGGAGGGCGGCGGCGGACGATGAGCCGCCGCTGGTGCTGGCGCTTCACGGTAATCACCCGCAGGTCAACGGGCAGGTCATGCGGCAGGTGACCGGATTCGACGCCCACGCCGACGCGTGGGGTGTCGCGGTCGCCTACCCGGACGGCCACCGGGGCAGCTGGGCCGACGGCCGGGGCGTCACCGCGGCCGAAGCCGACGGCGCGGACGATATCGCCTTCCTGCGGGCACTTGTCGAATGGTCGGCGCAGCGACACGGCACCGCGCCGGATCGGACGATCGTGGCCGGGGTGTCCAACGGCGCGTTCATGGGTCACCGGCTGGCGCTGGAAGCCGGCGATCGGGTAGCCGCCCTGGCGGCGGTAGCGGGCGCCCTGCCCGATGCGCTGCGCGGAATCCGGCCAGGCCACGCCGTTGCCGTGCTGATGATCAACGGCAGCTCGGACAAGCTGGTGCCGCTCGAGGGCGGCTACTCGCGCCACCGCGGCCCGAACGGCGAACTGCGCGGGCGGATCCTTTCGCTACCGGACACCATGGAGCACTGGCGCACGGTGAACCGGTGCGGGCGCGGTCCCGGATCCGAACATCTCGGTACCACCCCGCCGTCGGCGGGGCGGCCCGATCACCTGGGCCTGACCCGGCATACGGTCACCGGCGGCGTCGGCGGAACCCGGGTAGCGGCGTGGACGGTGCATGGCGGCGGCCATGCCTGGCCCGGCGGTCACGCCTGGCCCGGCAGCCAGCCCGGCCCGGAGACCGCGGGTCCCACCGCGCAGACCTTCGATACGGCCGAGGAAATCTGCCGGTTCGCGGTGCCGCTGCTCGCATCGGCGGCAGCGCGACGGCTCGATTGACAGCGACGTAATCCCAGGCTGGCCGATCAGCAGCGTGCCCTGGCAGCACGGTCCTGGCTTCAGCCCCCGGGACCCGGCTGGCCGGGCGTGCGGCGGTCGGGTCGGCGCAGGCGCATGGCGACCAGGGCCGACGTGGCTATCGTCGCCACGCGGCGGCCGACCGGTATCTTCGCGGGGGCCGGAGCCACAGCGGACTGCGCCCCGAGGACCGGCACCACTGGGCCGGCGACTCGGCGGTGGGCGGTTCGGCGGTGGGCGGTTCGGTGCTGGACGGTTCGGCGGCCGGCGACGGGCTTGAATGGGAGCCGCTCTGCCAGGTCCGTGCCAAGATCACCTGGGTTGGCGCTTCGTTGAGGTCCTCGGTCCGCCGGGCGGAGCTTGTCAGCCGGTCCAGCAGCTGATGCGCGGTGGGACGGCTCTGCGGGTCTTTGGCCAGGGCGCCTTCCACCAGCGGCAGCAGCGAATCCGGGACCATGGCGATGTCGGGGTCGCCGTACATGATCCGGTACAAGACGGAGTGGGTATTTCCGGCGCCGAACGGCGACCGGCCGGTACCCGCGTATGCCACCGTCACCCCCCAGGCGAAGATGTCTGCCTCCGGGCCGGGGTGGCCGCTGATCTGCTCCGGCGCCATGAAACCCATCGAGCCGATCATCATGCCTGTCTGGGTCATGGCGGTGGTGTCCTGCCGCCGGGCGATGCCGAAATCGATGACCTTGGGACCGGTCTCCGTCAGGATGATGTTGGAGGGCTTGAGGTCCCGGTGCATGATGCCGGCCCCGTGGATCACGGTCAGCGCCTCGGCGAGCCCCGTGGCCAGGCCGAACAGCATCTCGGGACCGACCGATCCGTGCTTGTCGATGTGCTCGGACAGGGAAGGACCCTGGGCGTACTCGGTGACCACGAACGGCGTGGACGACTGGGAGTCGGCCTCGATCACCCGCACCGTGCACACGCCCTTGACCCGTACCAGCGCGGCTACCTCACGGCCGAACCGGCGGCGGAATTCCTGGTCCCCCGCCAGTTCCCGGCGCAGCACCTTGACCGCGACCGGGCTGCCGTCCCAGGCCACGCCCAGGTACACCACGCCCATGCCGCCCGCGCCCAGCCTCGCGGTCAGCCGGTAGTGCCCGATCCGTATCGGGTCATCAGGCCGAAGAGGCGTGCGAGCCAACGAAAGTCTCCTCCCGAGAGGTCATGGCGGCGTCCAGGCAGGCCAGCGCACAACAGTCCGCTTGCTATTTTCCTACCGTATCGACCGGGAGCAGGGCCGGCCGTCAGCCTGCCGGAAGACGCAGGACGATGAATTGCTGGCTGGCCTGAGCTTGCACCGAGTCGACGCCGGTCACCGCGGCGCCGAGACGCAGTCAGCGCGGTGACGGCGTGACTGCCGACGCCGGTCAGGCCGCTGACCGCCGATCTCGTCCAGCTCGCCCCGTCCGCCGAGGTCCAGACGGCGGCGTCCGTCGTTCCTCCGGGCGGCCCGAACTGCGCCGCGGCGGTGAAGCCGCCGGCATCGGCGGTCAGCGCGGTGAAGCTGATACCGGACCCCGGTGCGCTGAACGGCACTTGCTGCCAGGTCAGGCCGCCGTCGCCGGAGCGCTCAGCGAGAGGCTGGACGCCGGCCGCGGTGGTCTGCTGGCCCAGCGCGACGATGTGGCTCCCGTGCACCGCCACCTGCTGGATCGCCCCGGCCGAGGCGCCGGCCGGCAGCTGCGGGTTGACGGCCGTCCAGGTACGGCCGTCACGTGTGGTCCACACCACGGGCTGGTTGTCGTGCGAGCCAGCTGACACGAAGCCCGCCGGGCCTGCGGCGACGGCCAGCACCTGGTTCGAGCCGCTCGTCTCGTTCACGTCGTTCGCCTTGGTCCAGCTGGTCAGGTCAGGCGACCACCAGGCGACCCGCGAGGGCGCGCCGCCCGCCCCGGCGACGGTGCTGGTGATCACGTAGCCGCCCCGACCGCTGGCGGCCTGCACGGCGGAGACGCCGGCCAGATCGTGCGTAATGGCTCCGGCGGGCCGCCAGTTCGTGCCGTCGGTCGAGGTGAGCACCAGACCCGGCCCGGCGGCGAGCCATCCGTGCGGCCCGTGGGTCACGGCGGACAGCCCGGCCAGGTCCGGATCGGCGGACACCTGGGCCAGGTCGGAGACCAGGGCCCAGGGCCCGTCAGACACCCGCCGCCAGATCGCCGGGTAGCCGTCGGCGCTACCCGCGGCGATCTGCTCGTTCCCTGCCACGGCGGTGCTCTTGACCGTCTCCTCGGGAATGATGCCGTTCTGGGTAGCGGTCAGCGAGACCGGCTTCGGGTCTCCCGCAGTGGCCGCCTTGATGATCAGGGCCTGCTGGCTGACCGTGCTGGAACTGGTGCTCCCGGCCGCGATGACGCTGCCGCCCGGTCCGACCGTCGCGCTGAAGCCTGCCCCGTCCGAAGGGCGGCCGAGCGGCCCGGTCGGCAGCCACCTGGCGCCGGTGCCGGTGCTGGTGTAGGCCACATACCGGTTGCCGGTACGGCCGGTTGCCACGAAGCCGTAGTCGCTGCCCTTGACCCCGTCCAGGCGCCAGCCGCCCGCCGCGTCGATCGTGCCGGCGTACTGCCACGTCCGGCCGTCCGGCGAAAAGTAAGCGATCCCGTCCCGGGCGCCGGCCGCGGTCGTGCCTGGCCGGACCACGATGAACCCGGCGCCGTCGAACGACACGCCGCTGATGGAGACCTGGGCGCGGTGATCGACGGGGACCGTCACCTGCGTCCACTGTGCTCCGCCGTCGGCGGACAGCCACACGCCTGATCCGCGGTCGGCGATCACCGTATCGGTCCCGTGCGAGGTGGCGAAGTCAATGTTCCGCGGGACCACGCCGGACTCCCTCAGCCCCAGCTGCGTGGCCGTCCACCGCTGCCAGATCACGCCGCCAGCCGAGGTCCAGATCACCGCCTGTTTCCCGGCGCTGGTGACCTCATTGCCGGCGGCCAGGAACCCGCCGGGCGTGCTGGTGACCACGTCGATCGCGTCACCGGGCTGCCGCGGGGTGATCCCGTGCGTGGCCGCCAGCGTCCAGGACAGCCCGTCCGGGCTGGTCCAGATGGCGTTGGCGCCCTCCGCCATCCATCCGCGCGGGCCGCCGGCGATCCGGCCGGCCACATAGCCAAGCGGGGCCTGACCGCCGCCATGCAGCTGAACCGGGGCCAGCTTCCAGTGCTGCCCGGTATCCGACGAGGCGAAGAACTGCTGACGGACGACGCCGTCTGTTCTCTGCGAACCCGTCGTGACCATCGTGTTGCCCGAGGCGACAATGCGCTGGATCATCTGGACGACGCCGCGGGTCCGTTGTCCCGGGTAAGTCGGCAGGGCGTTCGCCGCGACCGGGGCCGCTGTCCCCGGGTTTCCGTCGTTCGCGCTCGGGCCCGCTTTCTGCGCGTGCCCCGGCAGCACGGCGAGGACCAACCCGACGGCGACGGCCGCGGCGGCCAGGGCGGCTACCCCTATCGTCGTGGTGCGCCGGCTGATCCGGCCCTTGCTGGCCCCGGACGGCGCGGCCGCCGGCACGGCACCCGGCGGCGCGGGATCGAGCAGCAGTGAGCCTTTCGCTCGGCCGGGCATCGCCGGCGGCCCGGGCCGGCCGGGACGCGGTCCGGTCTGCTGCCAGGTCCTCGACAGGATCGTCTGGGTCGGTGAGTCGTGCGCGCGGGGCGACCGCGGCGAGATACTGGTCAGGCCCTCAAGCAGCTGCCGGGCGGTAGGCCGCCGGTCCGGGTCCTTGGCCAGAGCGGCGGCTACCAGCGACCGCAGCGGACCGGGGACCGCGGTGATGCCAGGTTCGGCGTGGATGACCCGGTACAAGACGGCGTGGCTCTCCCCCGTGCCGAACGGCGGCTGCCCGGTGGCCGCGTACGCCACCGTCACGCCCCAGACGAAGACGTCGGCCGCCGGGCCAGGGCGCCCCCTGATCTGCTCCGGTGCCATGAAGCCGGGCGAGCCGACCATCATGCCCGTCTTGGTCATGGACATGGCGTCCAGGGCCTGCGCGATGCCGAAATCGATAACCTTCGGGCCGACGTCCGTGAGGATGACGTTGGAGGGCTTGAGGTCCCGGTGCACGATGCCGGCCCCGTGGATCACGGTCAGCGCCTCGGCCAGTCCGGTGGCCAGGCCGTAGAGCATGTCGGGGCCGAGCAGGCCGTGGCTGTCGATGTACTCGGAAAGGGACGGGCCCTCGGCGTATTCGGTGACCATGAATGGCCGCGGCGACTCGGTATCGGCCTCGATCACCCGCACCGTGCAGACGCCCTCGACCCGCAGCAGCGCCGACACCTCACGGCGGAACCGGCGCCGGAAATCCGGGTCATCAGCCAGTTCCGGGCGGAGCACCTTCACCGCCACCTGGCTGCCGTCCCAGCCCACGCCGAGGTAGACCACGCCCATGCCGCCTGCGCCCAGCCTAGCCGTCAGCCGGTAATGGCCGATCCGCACAGGATCGCCAGCCCGTAGCGGCGCGCGAGCCAAAGAATTCCCTCCCCAAAATCAATGGTGGCCTCTGGGCAGTCCCGGGCACAACTCGTTCTGGGTATTTATCCTACTTATTTGGCCGCCCACGGATTAAATTCGGCGCACCATTGCCGCCATTACCTGGTGTTATACGGGTCACGCGGCCGTCAGCCAGGCGGCAGGGCCGGCAGCAGGAACCGCCGGCTCCGCATTGGCGCGGCGGGGATTGCCGTCCGGTCACGGCGGCTGGCAGCATGACAACGTGGACTACCTACTGGCGCAGGTGAACGTCGGACGGCTGCGTGAGCCGCTGGACAGCCCGCTGCTCGCGGACTTCGTAGCGGATCTCGACCCGGTGAACGCCGCGGCGGACGCCGCTCCCGGCTTCGTCTGGCGGCTGCAGACCGAGGACGGCAACGCGACGGCGGTGCACGCGTTCGAATGGGATCGGGCCGGGAGCGCCGGCGTCCTGGTCAACATGTCGGTCTGGGAGTCGGTCGAGGCGCTCGCCGCGTACGTCTACTCCGACACCCACCGCCAGGTCCTCAGGCGCCGCCGCCAGTGGTTCGAGCGGATGACCGAGGCCTACGCCGCGCTGTGGTGGATACCGCGCGGCCACACCCCGACGACCGGTGAAGCCGAGGAACGCGTGCTCCACCTGCGGGAGTTCGGGCCTGCGCCGTACGCGTTCACGCTCAAGGAGCACTTCCCGCCGCCGGGCGCAGCCGGCTCCGGGCCGGTCCGCAGCCCGGAGGAATGGACCTGCCCGGCCTGATCCCGCACGGCCTAGTCCGAACCCCAGTGCGGCGGGCGCTCGCGGGAGAGGCGCTCGTCATCGTCCGGCGCGGGCGGTTCACCCCAGCCGATGTCGGTATCGTCCTGGCTCTGCGTCGGCAGTCCCGGCTCGTCGCGCGGGTCGGGCGGCCTGACGCGGACCGGCTGCTCGGGGGCGGGGTCGGGCGTCATGGTAGCCATCATCGCAGCTGCGCCAGCGATGCAGGTGCTCCGCCCCGCGCGGATCGCACGGCAGGTGGTGTACTGGCGAGGCATAGGCCTCACGCCTAGCCGCGGTGTGAGAGAGTTGCGGCGACACTTACGGGACGAGAGGGTAACGCGCAGATGCAGCCGATGCCGGAGGACTGGGACAGGGCCGTCGCCGTGGTGGCCCACCCTGACGATCTGGAGTACGGCGTCGCCTCCGCGGTGGCGCGCTGGACGGGACAGGGCAAACACGTCTCCTACCTGCTCGCGACCAGGGGCGAGGCCGGTATCGCCGGGATGGCTCCGGACCAGGTCGGCCCGCTGCGGGTGGAGGAAGAGCGCCGCAGCGCCGCGGTCGTGGGCGTGACCGAGGTCGAGTTCCTCGATCACCAGGACGGGCTGGTGGAGTACGGGATCGCGCTGCGGCGCGACCTGGCGGCCGCGTTCCGCAGGCTGCAGCCGCAGGTGATCATCACGATGAGCTTCGACCTCACCTGGGGTGAGGAGGGCCCGGTCAATCACGCCGACCATCGCGCTGTCGGGCTCGCCACGCTGGACGCCTGCCGGGACGCCGCCAACGAGTGGGTCTTCCCCGAGGCCGGCCCGCCGTGCACCGGCATCAGGGATGCCTACGTGGCCACGGCCGGCTCGCCGACGCACTTCGTGGACGTCACCGACACGATCGACGCGGGCGTCGCGTCGCTGCGCGAGCACCGTGCCTATATCGAGGGCCTGGGCGGCGAATTCGATCCCGACGAGTTCCTGAAGAACATGGCGGGTTACGCGGGACTGGGCGCCGGCTGCGAGTACGCGGTTGCCTTCCATCGCTATCCGATGGGCTAGGCCGCTCCGATCAGGGCGGCGATCTGGTCGCCGAGCGACGCGGCGGCAGTCAGGCGGTTATCCACGGTGAGGTGCGGAGCGGCCGGCTCGGCGCCGAGCCGCATGCTGGCGCTGAACCGCTCGAACTCCGTCAGCTTGGCCGCGTCACGCGTCAGCCCGCGGGCGGTGAGCCGGCGGCGCAGCGTCGCCTCGTCGGACCTGACCCAGACCAGGCGCACGGTCCCGCCGCCGAGTTCGGCCGCCCAGGACCGCCACCGCTGCGCGTCGTGGATCTGTCCGGTGAAGGGGCCGGACAGCAGGACCGGACAGCCGTGGGCGCGGATCTCGCGGGCGGTGGCCGTCATCCCGGCGTACTCGTAGGTCTTGATGTGCTCGTCGTACCACGGCCCCTCACGCTCGCCCGGCGGGCGGCCGGCGGAGGCGAGGACGGCGGCCACGAACGGCCCGTACATCGTGTCCTTGTCGAGCAGCGCCGGAGTCGGCTCCAGCGCAGCGAGCAGCAGTTGCGCGACGGTGCTCTTGCCCGCTCCGGGCGGGCCAGCCACCACCCAGGCCGGCGCGGGGACGCTCATGCGCTGAGGATGACCCAGCTGTGCCCAGGGACCAGGGCGGGGTCGCCGGGCCGGGCGCCCGGATCGGGGGTCTCCGCCACCGCCAGCCCTGCCACCTCGACCGGGAACCGGAACGAGGCGTCGCCCGCGTTAAGCAGCACAAGTATCCCGGCGTCGTCCGCGGCGGCCCGGAAGGCGATCGTCTCGTTGGCCAGGTGCTCGACGGTCGTCCGCGCCCGGACAAGCCACGGGTGGCGGCGGCGGAAGCCGATGAGGCGCTGGTGCAGCCGGTAGGCCGGCCAGCCATCCGGCGGGAGCTCAGCCGGGCTGGCCGGGAAGGCCGGACGGATCTCGTCGTCGCCGCCGGCCCGCTGTTCCTTGACGCCACGGAACCCCTGCTCGTCGCCGTAGTAGATGCTCGGGACGCCGCCGACGGTGAGCAGCACGGCCAGCGCGTGGCCGAGATGCCGTTCGTCGGTGAGCTGGCTGGCCAGCCGGGTGACGTCATGGTTTCCTGTGAACGTCTGCGGCATGACGCCGTCGAGCACCTGGTTGTGCCGGTCGAGCGTCCAGGACAGCTCGAAGAGGTTCCTGTCGTTCAGCGAGGACCAGATCGCCTTCCACAGCTCGTACTGGGTGATCGAGTCCAGTCCGCCCTCCGCCGCGTAGGCCGCGTAGTCGCCGTGGATCATCTCGCCGAGGAACCACGCGCCGGGATGTGACTCCCGGACCGGCGGCAGCACCTTGGCCCAGAAGCTGGGCGGCACCGCGTACGCCGCGTCGAGCCGCCATCCCGCCGCGCCCCGGTCTAGCCAGTAGGTCATGACCTGGCCGACGTAGTCGAGGACCTCGGGTTCTTCGTGATCCAGGGCGACGAGCTGATGATGGCCCTCGAAGGTCGCGAACTCGCCCGCCGCGTCGCGCCGGAACCATCGGGCGGCGGGCGAGCCGGGGCCGCCTGCCAGCGCGGCCTGGAACGCCGGGAACGAGCGGCCGACGTGGTTGAACACCCCGTCGAGAACGATGCGCAGGCCACGCCGGGCGGCCTCGGCGACCAGGTAGCCGAAGTCCTCCTGGTCGCCGAGCCGGGGATCTATCTCGAAGTGGTCAACGGTGTCGTAACCGTGGGTCTCGGCCGCGAAGACCGGCCCGAGCAGCAGGCCCGAGCAGCCCAGTCCGGCCGCGTAGTCGAGCCATCCGGCCAGCTGCCGAAGCCGGTGCCGGACAGGCTCTTCCGGCGGCAGCGCTGCCTTCTCCGCCCCCGTGAAGCCGAGCGGGTACACATGCCACCAGATAGCGTGCTCAGCCCATGACGCCACCGGATAACCATAGCGAGCCCCGGCGCTCAGCCCGATGGCGCCCGCCCGCGTCAGTGCACCCTGGAGTCCGGGCCGGCGACGGGCTGGCCCGCCGGAGGCCGGGCCTGGCCGCCCGCCCTGGTCTCCGGCGAGACGAACCCGAGGATGGCCGCGCCGCTCAGCACGGCGGCGGCCAGGCCGAAGGCCGCGCCATAGGAGGCCGAGTCGACCAGGAAGCCCCCGGCCACGGGGCCGACGACGGAGCCGATGTCACCGGCCATCTGGTACGACGCGATCATGGTCCCGCCGTCACGGTCGATCATGTCCCCGATCATGGCCGCCGGGGCCACGTCCAGCAGCCCCGAGCCGAAGCCGGCCACGGCCAGCGCGGCCAGGTAAGCCTCCGGGCCGGACAGCAGTGCCAGCATGAGCATGCCGACGGCCGAGATTACGCAGCCGGCGATGATCACGGGGCGCCGGCCGAGAGTGTCGGCCAACCGCCCCGCGGGCAGCAGCGCGATGCCGTTCAGCGCGGCGAACAGGAGGAACCCGATCCCGGTCCAGACTTCCGACCGGTGCAGAACCTCCCGGACGAACAGCGGCACCAGGGCGCCGCGCACGCCCAGCGCGGCGAAGCCGTCGGCCAGGTTGGCCGACGCCGCGGCCCGCCAGGTCCGGCTGCGTACCGCTCGGCCCAGCGTGGCCAGCGAACGGACCGGCGGGCGGCTGGCTGCCTGCCGGCGGTTCGGCGTGCGGCGAAGCACGACCGCCGCCAGGATCGCGGGCACGACAAGCAGGCCGCCGTAGATGAAGAACGGCGCCCGCAGCGACCAGGCCGCGACCAGCCCGCCCAGCGCGGGACCGCTGATCCCGCCGAGCAGGAAGCCGCCGCTGAACAGGCCGCTGGCCCGGCCGCGCTGACTGCCGGACACCGTGTCCAGGAGCAGGGCCTGAGCGCTGATACTGAACATCGCCGACCCCACCCCGCCGCCGCCGCGCAGCACCATCAGCTCCGCGAACGACTGGGAAAACCCGGCCAGGATGCTGCTCACCGCGACCACCGCGATGCCCGCCGCCATCACCCCCGGCTCGCCGAAGCGGTCGACCAGACGGCCCGCGGGCAACGCTCCGATCACCCTCATCAGCGCGAATACGCTGATCACGCTGGCCGCCGCGGCCACGCTGACGCCAAACTGGCGGGCGAAGGCGGGGATGACCGGAGCGACGATCCCGAACCCGAGTGCGACCGTGAACGCTACCGCCGTGAGGATCGCCACCTCAGGAGGCAGCTCGCGGAACGGGCCTCGCCGGGCGCCAAGCACGAAACGGCATTGTGTCAGCTAACTGACGAGTACCAAAGGGATCGGGGGATGAAAAGTACTGACCAGGGCGGTCTTACCTTCCCCGACGCCCTGCCCGGCGAGGGCGGGAGAGTCGTTTCCATGGCTCGCACCCGGCTCGTTTGGCACAAATCTTGGGCAGAATGACGCCATGGCATCACACGTGGCGCTGCTGCGCGGCATCAACGTCGGCGGCCGGAACAAGGTCCCGATGGCGGACCTGCGCGAGGTCGTGACCTCGCTCGGGCACACCGAGGTGACCACCTACATCCAGAGCGGCAACGTAATGTTCACGACCGCGGACACGGACACCGCCAAGCTGGCCGCGGCGCTCGAGGCGGCTATCGAGGACAGGTTCGGGATCTGGTCCTCGGTGGTGGTCCTGAGCCGGGACGAGCTGGCGCAGGTGCTGGCAGGCAACCCGTATCCCGACGAGCCGAACCCGAAGCTGGTGCACGTGGTGTTCCTGAACGCCGAGCCGCCGGAGGACCTGCTCGCCCGCGTCGCGGCCGCCGAGAGCGCCGTCGCGGCCAAGGGCAGCCGGGACACCGTCCAGGCGGCCGGGCAGGCCCTGTTCCTGCACACGCCGGACGGGTACGGGACCAGCGAGCTGGCGCAGGCATTGTTCCGGATCGTCAGCGCCCCCGCCAAGCAGAAGAAGCAGGGACTGGCCGCCACGGCCAGGAACTGGGCCACGTCGACGAAACTGCTTTCCCTGTGCGAGGAGAAATGACCGAGGCAGAAGCATGGCCCGCTGACCGGCGGATCACCATCGGTGACCTGCAGGCGGCGTGGTGCTCGAGTCGGTCCCGGCCGAGCTCGGGCGGCCGTTATCCCGACGCGGAGCACAGTTACACCTAGGGAGAGTCTTGGCGAAGCGAGCGGTACTGGTTACGGGGGCGTCCCGGGGTATCGGCCGGGCGGTGGCGCAGGCGTTCGCGCAGCACGATGACCGGGTGGCGGTGCACCACCGCGGATCGCCTGAGCTGGCCCGCCAGGTGCTGGCCGATCTGCCGGGCGACGGCCATACGGTGGTCCAGGCCGACCTGGCCGACGCCGAGGCCGTCCGGCGGATGGTCGACCAGGCTCACGCGGACCTCGGCGGCCTGGACGTGCTGGTCAACAACGCCGGGATCTACGTCGGGCACCCGATCACCGATGCCTCTTACGAGCAGTGGCAGGACGCCTGGCGGGAGACCCTGGCGGTCAACCTCACCGGCGCGGCCAACGTGACCTGGTGCGCCGTGCAGTACATGAAGGAGACCGGGGGCCGGATCGTCAACGTGACCTCGCGCGGCGCATACCGCGGCGAGCCACGGCACCCGGCCTACGGCGCGAGCAAGGCCGGCCTGAACTCTTTCGGGCAGTCGATGGCACGCGCCCTGGCACCGTTCAGCATCGCGATCGCGGCCGTCGCCCCCGGGTACGTGGAAACCGACATGACCCTCGACGACCTGAACTCGCCGCACGGCGACGAGATCCGGGCGCAGAGCCCGTTCAACCGGGTCGCGACGCCGGAGGAGATCGCAGCCGCCGTGGTCTACCTGGCCTCGGCTGAGGCCGAGTGGGCCAGCGGGGCCATCCTCGACCTCAACGGGGCCTCGTACCTGCGCTAGCTGGTGAACGGATCGAGCGGGGTCAGGCGATCTGGGCAATGCTGAGCTCCAGGCTCTGGCAGGCGTGTTCGGTGTCCGCAGTGCGGCGGTGCGGAGCGCGGAGATCCCGGACGAAGCAGGAGATGTCGTCCAGGGCCCAGCGCAGCCGGTAGAGCTCCAGAGCGGTCCTGTCGACCGGGCGGCCGGCGAGTTCGGTGTAGCGGCGCAGCTCGTCACCGGTCTCGCTGGCCAGCATCCACAGGTCGCGCTCGGGTGAGGCCAGGCCGACCGTGTCCCAGTCGACCAGCATGATCGGGTCGCGGGCCGGGGTGGGGCCGCCGGGCTGGCCGGCAGGCGCGGCGCCGAGCCGGATGACGTTGCCGGGATGAGGCTCGCCGTGGGTGATCACGGTGTCCCCCGCGGCCGCGGCGCCGCCGGCCCACCGGTCCAGGGCGTCCAGCTGGCGGCGCACCGGCCCTGCGGCCCCGGCCAGGAGCGCCCGGGCCAGCTCGGCGAACGGGCCGCCGCGCCAGGGCCGGCCCAGTTCGCGCAGGGCCGCCTCCAGGTCGCCACGCCAGGACAACCCGATCTCGGATCGCGGCAGCCGGACCGCGCCCGGGTCCGTCCGGTGCAGCGCGGCCAGCATCGCCACCAGCTCGTCGCGATCCGGCGCGGACAAGGCCTCGCCCCACCGGCCTGCGGCCCCGCGGAGGAAGGGGAACACCGCGATGGCGTGGCTGCCGCCGAGCGGCTGCAGCGTCTGGCCGTCCAGCGCCGGGACCGGCGCCACCACGAACTTGAGGCCGGCCTCGCGGCGGAGGGTCACGGCGGCGTCCATCGCCGCGCGCAGGCCCGCGAAGACGGCGGGCCTGGTCCGGCCCAGCCAGCCCTTGTCGTCCAGGTCGTCGACCGTGACGAACCGTTGTTCTCCCTGGTCGCCGGTGACCACCCAGTGGTAGCTCCCGCCGCCGACCGGGGCGTACCGCAGCGCCGTGGCACGGATGCCCCAGCCGTCAGCCAGGACGCGTACCAGGTCTCGTTCGGCAATTCCCGCGGGCCGGTCCCTCACGGGGTCACGGACGGCGACAGCGGTAACGTTTACGGCGGTGACGCTGTGGGCAGCACGGTCATCACCTGACCCCAGGCGAGCTCGGTGCCGGCCGCCAGGCAGCCGTCGACCACCGCGTCGGTGCCCAGGGCGCTGACCCTGATGGCCGGCATGACCGGCGCGATCCGCTCGAGCTCCCGGGTGACCGCCTCGGCGAAGCCGGGCGCCCGGCCGATCCCGCCGCCGAGCACGATCAGGTCGGGGTCCACCACGCTGATGACGGCGCAGATCGTCTTGGCGATCAGCTGCGCCTCCTCCACCACCACGGCCATCGCCGACGCGTCACCGGCGGCCGCGGCCGCGAAAACGCGCCGGGCCGACACCGGGCCGCGCATGCCGCCGCGCCGGGCCGCCCGCACCACCCCGGACGCGGACGCGGCCGCCTCGAGCGTGCCGCGCTTGCGGGCTTCCTGCTCGTCCGCGCCGGCCCCGCCGGACAGCGGCAGGAACGCGATCTCTCCGGCCACCCCGTGCGCGCCGCGCAGCAGCTGACCGCCGAGGACCAGGCCCATGCCGATGCCGGTGCCGATGTGCACGAAGGCGAAGTGGTCCACCTCGCGGCCGTGACCGAGGGCGCGTTCGGCCAGCGCGGCGGCATCCACGTCGTTCTCCATCACCAGCGACGGCCCGAACGCCTCCCGCAGGCCGGCCAGCGCCGCCGGGCGGTCCCAGCCGCGCAGGCCGCCGGTGAGCTTCATCGCGTTGCGCCGCGGGTCGTAGACGCCCGGGCTGCCGATCACGGTCTGGGTGATCGCCGGACGCGGGACGCCCACGTCGGCGCACAGCATGTCGGCGAGCCCGACGAGCTCGGCCACCCGGCTGCGGACGCTGGTGGCGTGCGCCCGCAGCGACTGCCTGGCCCGGATCTCCCCGGACAGGTCGGCGATCGCGCCGCGGACGTACTCGTGCCCGATGTCCAGCCCGAGCACCAGGCCCGCATCCGGCCTGATCTCATACAGCCGGGCCGAACGGCCGGGCATCCCGGTCCGCTGGCCGGCGATCCGGACCAGGCCCGCGCGCTCTACGTTTTCCAGGGCCAGCGAGACGGTCGGCTTGGACAGGCCGGAGACCCGGGCCAGTTCGGCTCGCGAGCATGCGCCGCGCTGGCGGATGTGCTCGAGCAGCAGCTGCTCGTTCATGGCCCGGATCAGCGAGGGGCGCGCCGCGAACAGCACCGCACCGGAGTTCTCGGGCGGCGGCAGCGCCGAGGCCGGCATTCCAGGGCCCGCGGGCGCCGCCGCACCAGCACCGGCCGCACCAGCACCGGCCGGCACGGCATCAGCCGGCACGGCATCAGCCGACACGGCATCAGCCGGCACGGCGCCTGCCGGCATGACGGTCACGGCCACCTCCTCCATCAGGATGCTCGGGCGTCCGGACGCGCTTCCGGACACCCGGAAGTTACGGCCGCTGGCACCCCGAAGTTAAGACCTCGCGTCAGTTCGCCGGGACTCTTGTCCCGGACAAATAGTTAGGATACTGTCCTAACAAAATTCGCGGAAGGGGTAACCCCCCGCCAAATACAGACGTCAGGCAAGCGCGGAGGCTGTCCCGCGCGCAGGCGCCGGCCAGACGCCGGAAGTGCGCGTAAGGCAGCCGCCCGGCTCCGCGCCTGGTCAGCAATAAATGGTCCGCACGGCAGTAAGGACGAACGGCATGAGACGCCTCACCAGATACGGGGTCATCGTCGCGGCCGGGATGATCGCGGCCGGCTGCACCGCCGGTTCAAGCACCAGCTCGAGCCCCGGCAACAGCAGCACCGGCAAGGCCGCGACCAACAGCACGCTGACCATCTCCAACGAGAACGGCGCGCTCTGGACCTGCGGGTTCAACCCGCTCAACGCCTCCGACACGCTGCTGTCGGTCGGCTTCGTGTACGAGCCGCTCATCTACATGAACCCGCTGCAGCAGGGCAAGACCACGCCGATGCTCGCGTCCTCGTATAAGTGGGGCGCCGGCAACAAGTCGCTCACCTTCACGATCCGCTCGGGGGTCAAGTGGAGCGACGGCACGCCGATGACGGCGAACGACGTGGCCTACACCTTCAACCTGACGAAGAAGTACCCGGCCCTGGACCTGACCGGGGCGTGGTCGGTGCTCTCCAGCGTCACCGCGTCGGGCAACACGGTCACGATGAACTTCAGCACCGTAGCCGTGCCGTACTTCTACTACATCGCGGACCAGACGCCGATCGTGCCCGAGCACATCTTCTCGAAGATGGCCAACCCGACCGCCGACCCGAACAATGCTCCGGTCGGCACCGGCCCGTACCTGATGAGCAAGTGCACCCCGCAGAACATCACCTACAAGGCCAACCCGCAGTACTGGCAGCCCGGGATGCCGAAGGTCAAGACGATCCAGTACCCGGCCTACACCAGCAACAACACGGCCAACGACGACCTGGCCAACGGCAGCGCGCAGTGGGGCGCCCAGTACATCCCGAGCATCCAGACCTTCTACACGGCCAAGAGCCCGAACTACCACTACTGGTTCCCGCCCACGGTCAACGTCTCGCTGATCCCGAACCTGACCAACCCCCTGCTCAGCAACGTCAAGGTCCGCCAGGCCATGTCGTACGCGATCAACCGGAGCCAGGTCTCCGGGATCGGCGAGTCCGGCTACGAGCCGCCCGCGAACCAGGCCGGCATCGTCACGCCCACGTTCAACACCACGCTGAACAAGTCGGCCCTGGCCAATTGGGGCAGCGGCTATGACCCGGCCAAGGCGAAGTCGCTGCTGGCCTCGGCCGGCTTCCACCCGGGCTCCGACGGCATCATGACCAACGCGGCCGGGCAGAAGCTGAAGTTCACCGTCATCAACATCGGCGACTACTCCGACTGGGTGGCCTCCATGCAGGTGATCCAGCAGGACCTCAAGGCGGTCGGCATCCAGCTCACGCCGCAGAACCTGTCCAACACCGCCTTCCAGGCCGCCCTGTACAACGGCAAGTACCAGCTCGCCTACTACGACCAGCAGACGTTCGGCCCGAGCGCCTACTACGAGCTGAACAACTGGCTCAACTCGGCGAACACGGCGCCGGTCGGCAAGGTGGCGGCGAGCAACTACGAGCGCTACAGCAACAAGACCACCGACGCCCTGCTCGACCAGTACGCGACCACCACGAGCGCGTCCGAGCAGCAGAACATCCTGAACCAGATCCAGGCGGTCATGCTGAACGACGCGCCGATCATCCCGGTGGTGGAGGCGGTGGACTGGTACCAGTACGACACCGGCTCCTTCAGCGGCTGGCCCACCCCGGGCGACCCGTTCGCCCAGCCGTCGGCGTACGCCTACCCGGACAACGAGCAGGTGCTGCTGCACCTGGCACCCAAGTAATCCAGACGCCGCGGGCCGGGGCTCTCCGGCCAGGGCCCTGGCCCGCGGATCAGGAAAGGGCCTGGAAATAGGAGCCACACCAGCTTGAGATACGCGCTACGCCGCCTCGGCTTTTTCGTCCTCACGCTGTGGATAGCGCTGACCATTAACTTCCTGCTGCCACGGCTGATGCCCGGCAACCCGGCGCTGGCCATGATGTCGAAGTTCCACGGCGAGCTCAGCCCGAAGGCGCTGAACGCCCTGGAGGTGCTGTTCGGGATCAACACGCGCGAGAGCCTGCTCTCGCAGTACTTCTCCTACTTGCACCAGATCCTGACCGGTAACTTCGGCATCTCGCTCGACCAGTACCCGACGCCGGTCACGTCGGTCATCGGCAGCGCCATCTGGTGGACGGCCGGCCTGGTCGGCATCACCACCATCCTGGCGTTCGCGCTCGGCACCGGCCTGGGCATCGTCTCGGCCTGGCACCGGGGCGGGAAGCTGGACAGCATCGTGCCGCCGACGTTCGTGATCACCTCGGCGATCCCGTACTTCTGGATAGCTATGGTGCTGGTGCTGATCTTCGGCCTCACCCTGCACTGGTTCCCCAGCCAGGGCGGCTACTACGTAACCACCGACACCCCCGGCCTGAACTTCACGTTCTTCCAGGACGTGGTCAACCACGCGTTCCTGCCGGCCATCTCGCTGCTGATCGCCACGATCGGCACCTGGATCCTGACCATGCGGAACACGATGATCACCACGCTGGCCGAGGACTACGTGCGGATGGCCCGGGCCAAGGGGCTGCCGGGCCGGCGCATCATGCTCGACTACGCCGCCCGCAACGCGATCCTGCCCAACCTGACCGGCTTCGCGATGTCCCTGGGCTTCGTGGTCAGCGGCGCGATCCTGATCGAGTACGTGTTCAATTACCCCGGAGTGGGCTACATGCTGCTGCAGGCCGTGTCCGGCGAGGACTACCCGCTCATGCAGGGCCTGTTCCTGCTGATCACCGTGGCGGTGCTGTTCGCGATCCTGGTCGCCGACATCCTCACCGCCCTGCTCGACCCGCGGACCAGGGCGGAGCCCTAGCCATGGCCATGCCCGTCTCCGGAGTCCCCACCGAGACTTCAAGGGGCCCCGCCGCCAAGGCCCCCGAGCTCGGGTCCGGCCGCGCGCTTGGCCGCGTCGGCCGCGCCGTCCGGCGCAACCGCAAGGCCACCGTGGGCAGTGTGCTGCTGCTGATCTTCATCCTGATCGCGCTGTTCCCCGGCGTCATCGCCCACGACAGCCCGACGCAGGACGCCTACGCCGCCCAGCTGGGGATCTCGACCGCCCACCTGCTCGGCACCAACCACTACGGCCAGGACCTGTTCGCTCAGCTGGTGTACGGCACCAGGAACGTGCTGATCATCGCGTTCGTGGTCGGGCTGGCCACGACCACCATCGCGGTCCTGATCGGGGTGGCCGCCGCCTACCTCGGCGGGCTGACGGACAGCTCGCTCAGCCTGCTGACCGACGTGCTGCTGGTCATCCCGCTGTTCCCGCTGCTCATCGTCATCGCCGCCTACGCGCACGGCGGGACCACGTGGGTGCTGATCGCCGCGATCACGCTGACCAGCTGGTCCTATACCGCGCGGCAGCTCCGGTCGCAGGCGCTCACGCTGCGCAGACGGGACTTCCTGGAGGCGGCGCGGGTGCGCGGCGAGCGGTCGCTCTACATCATCGTGGTGGAGCTCATTCCCACCATGACCTCGCTGCTCGTCGCGAGCTTCCTGACCAACGCGCTGTACGCGGTGCTGTTCGCGTCCAGCCTGCAGTTCATCGGCCTCGGCGACCCGAACACGGTGAGCTGGGGCACCACGCTGTACTGGGCGCAGAACAACGCGGCGCTGCAGACCGGCGAGCCGCTGTGGGCGATCGCACCCGGAGCCTGCATCGCCGTGCTCGGGGCCGCCTTCGCCCTGCTGAACTACGCCTTCGACGAGATCGGCAACCCGGCCCTGCGGCCGGTGCGGAAGGCACGCCAGAAGAAGGGTACCGAGCAGCGTGTCGGAAAATAACACGGGCCCGCCGATGCTAGAGGTCAGCGGCCTGTCCGTCGACTACATCCTGGACCGCGGGAACGTCCGGGCCGTCGACGACGTGTCGTTCACGGTCGGCCGGGGCGAGTTCCTCGGCATCGTCGGCGAGTCGGGCTGCGGGAAGTCGACGCTGCTGTTCGCCGTCGCCCAGCTGCTCGCTCCCCCGGCATCCGTGGCGGCCGGTACCGTCACGTTCGACGGCAGGAACCTGGTGGGCCTGACCGACGGGCAGCTGTCCGCGATGCGCTGGCGGGACATGTCCGTGGTCATGCAGAGCGCGATGAACGCGCTGAACCCGGTCAAGACCATCGGGTCGCAGTTCAAGGACGCGCTGCGGGCGCACGGCAAGTTCACCGGCCAGGAAATCGCCGCCCGGTCCGCCGAGGTGCTCAAGATGGTCGGCATCGACCCGGTGCACCTGGGCAGCTACCCGTTCCAGCTGTCCGGCGGGATGCGGCAGCGGTCGATGATCGCGATGGCCATGCTGTTCACCCCCGACCTGGTGATCATGGACGAGCCCACCTCGGCGCTGGACGTGGTGGCGCAGCGCTCGCTGATGGTGCAGATCAAGGAACTGCAGCTGGCGTTCGGCTTCGCGGTCATCTTCGTCACTCACGACATGTCGCTGATCAGCCACTTCTCCGACCGGCTGATGGTGATGTACGCCGGCCAGGTGGACGAGATCGGCGCCACCAGCGAGATCTTCGACCGGCCGCTGCACCCCTACACGCAGGGCCTGCTTGAGGCCTTCCCGTCCATCCGCGGCCCGCGCGTCCCGCTCAAGGGGATCCCGGGCAACCCGCCCGACCTCGCCCAGCTTCCTGGCGGCTGCCGGTTCCATCCGCGGTGCCCCGTGGCGGTGGACCGCTGCCAGACGACCACGCCCGACCTCTACCCGCTCAACGGAACGCTCGTACGCTGCCTGCGCCGCCAGGACGGGAGCCTTAGCTGATGACCGCTGCGGAGCTGCTCAGGACCGAGCACCTGACCAGGCACTTCAAGATCGGCAGCGCGCTGTCCCGGCGGACGCTGCACGCCGTGGACGGCGTCAGCTTCGCGATCGGCGAGCGGGAGATCGTGGCGCTGGCCGGGGAGAGCGGCAGCGGCAAGTCCACCATCGCCCGCCTGCTGGCCCGGATCTACAAGCCGACCTCGGGCGAGGTGTTCTTCGAGGGCAAGCCGCTGTCGTCGATGACCTCGCGGCAGGACCGGCTGCGCTACAGCGGCCAGGTGCCGATGGTGTTCCAGGACCCGTTCAGCTCGATCAACCCGGTGTTCCGGGTCCAGCACGGCATGCTGCGCTGCCTGAAGCTGCACCGCCCCTCGCTGTCCGCGGCGCAGCGGCTCGAGGAGGCGGCCCGGGTTTTCGAGGTGGTCGGGCTGAACCCGGACATGCTGCAGCGGTTCCCCTACGAGCTGAGCGGCGGCCAGCGGCAGCGGGTCGGCTTCGCCCAGGCGCTGGCCATGCGGCCGAAGCTGATCCTGGCCGACGAGCCGGTCTCGATGCTGGACGTGTCGATCCGGATCGGGCTGCTCAACCTGATGGCCAAGCTGCGCGACGAGGAAGGCGCGTCCATCCTCTACATCACCCACGACATCGCCAGCGCGCGGTACGTGGCGGACCGGCTGATCGTGATGTACGCCGGGCATATCGCCGAGACCGGGCCGATCGAGGACGTGCTCACCCACCCCAGGCACCCCTACACCCAGCTCCTGCTGTCCGCGGTACCCGACCCGCGCGCGCCGCTTTCTGTGGCGGCGGAGACCGACCGCGGCGAGCCGCCCAGGGTCATCGACCCCACCCCGGGCTGCCGGTTCCGCTGGCGCTGCCCGCTGGCCATCGACACCTGCGCGCAGGTCACGCCGCTGCTCGCGGAACTGAGGCCCGGCCACGACGCGGCCTGCCACGTCGCCCAGACCAGCTCCGAGGAAGTGAGGGCGTTCTCTTGAAGCTCGTAGTTATTGGCGGCGGGTCTACTTACACGCCCGAGCTCGCGGACGGGATCGGCCGGCTGCTGCCTCAGGTCGAGGAGCTGGTCCTGGTGGACCCCGACCCGGCCCGGCTCGCGGCGGTGGGGCCGGTGTCGGCCCGGATCATGGCCGCCCACGACCATTCCGCCGAGGTGAGCTGGACCAGCGACCTGGACGAGGGCGCCGAGGGCGCGGACGCGATCTTGTTCCAGCTCCGGATCGGCGGCCAGGCCGCCCGCCAGCGCGACGAGACCTGGCCGCTGGACTGCGGTTGCGTGGGGCAGGAGACCACGGGGGCCGGGGGGCTGGCCAAGGCTCTGCGCACCGTTCCCGTAGTTCTGGATCTAGCCGAACGGGCCCGCCGCCGGGCTTCGCCCTCTGCCTTCATCATCGACTTCACCAACCCGGTGGGCATCGTCACCCGCGCTCTTCTTTCCGCGGGTCACCGCGCGGTCGGCTTGTGCAACGTGGCCATCGGGTTCCAGCGCGAGTTCGCCGCCCTGCTCGGGGTCGCGCCCTCGCGGGTGTCGCTGGGGCACGTCGGCCTGAACCACCTGACCTGGGAGCGTTCGGTCTGGCTGGACGGCGCGGACGTGCTGCCCGAGCTGCTCGCCAAGCACGCGGACGAGATCGCGCCGCACACCGGGCTGCCGGCCGGCTTCATCCGGCGCCTGGGCATGGTGCCGTCGTACTACCTGCGCTACTACTACGCCCACGACGCGGTGGTCGAGTCGCTGCGCGGCGCCACGACCCGCGCCGAGGAGGTCTCCCGGCTGGAGGCTGAGCTGCTCGAGCTGTACGCCGACCCGGAGCTGGACACCAAGCCGCCCCAGCTGGCCCAGCGCGGCGGCGCGTGGTACTCCGAGGCGGCGGTGGACCTGCTCGTCTCGCTGACCGGCGACCGGCGCGACGTGCAGGTGGTGAACACGCTCAACCGGGGGACGCTGCCGTTCCTGCCCGATGACGCGGTGATCGAGGTGCCGGCCGTGATCGGGTCCGGCGGCGCCGAGCCGGTGCCGGCCAACCCGGTCGAGCCGCTGCTGCGCGGCCTGATCGCGCACGCCTACGCGTACGAGGAACTCGCGCTCGACGCCGCCCTGCGCGGCGGCCGGGACCGGGTGTACGACGCGCTGCTGGCGCACCCGCTGGTGGGCCAGGCCGACCAGGCGGAATGCCTGACCGACCGGCTGATCGCAGAAAACGCACGCTTCCTTCCGTGGACCTAAGGACATCTCCATGAGAGCTAACCGTCGTGTGTGGTCGACTGCGGTCGTGGCAGTGACTGCGATCACGGCCGCGCTGCTTCAGCCCGCGGCCGCCGGCGCGTCCCAGGATCGTTCGCCAGCTTCGGTCCGGGTTCCGGCGCAGGTGCGCGTCAACCAGGTCGGGTATGCCGTCAACGCGCCCAAGGTGGCGTACGCGATGCTGCCCGGGAAGGTGGCGAGCGTCCGCTTCGAGGTCGTCACCCCGTACGGCGTCGCCTACCGGGGCGTGTCCGCGCGCGACCTGGGATCGTGGAACTCCGGCTACCCGGCGGTGTACCAGCTCAGCTTCTCCGGGCTGCGGCTGCCGGGGCAGTACCGGGTCAAGCTCCTGTCCCCCGCGGTCGCGGTCTCCCCGGAGTTCACCATCGGAGACGGGACGCAGCTGTACGGGCAGCTCGTGAACAACTCGGTGCAGTACTTCACCTCGGAGCGCGACGGGCCGGACGTCGTTTCCTCGGTCCTGGACCGGCAGCCGGCCAACCTGACCGACGAGAAGGCCAACGTCTACGCCGACCCGCGCTACGACAGCAACGACAACCTGCTCGGCACGCTGAAGAAGACCGGCGGTCCGGTCGACGTGTCCGGCGGCTGGTTCGACGCGGGCGGCGGCTACGAGAAGTTCGGGTACACCGCCAGCTACGCCGACGCGCTCATGCAGCTCGCGGCGCGTGACTACCCGAACTCGTACGACATGCTCCAGCCGGAGGCGGCGTTCGGCCTGCAGTGGATCAGCAAGCTGTGGAATCCCGCCCGCAAGGTGCTGTACGCCCAGGTCGGGATCGGCACTGGCAACGCCAGCAACACGATCCAGGGCGACTACAACTTCTGGTTCCTGCCGCAGCAGGAGGACCGGATGAACGTCAAGCCCGGCGGCAATCCCGGCCCGAGCGCCTACTACGTCAAGTACCGGCCGGTGTTCCCGGCGGCCCCGCCCGGCCAGAAGGTCAGCCCCAACCTGGCGGGCCGTTTCGCCGCCGACTTCGCCCTCGGCGCCCAGCTGGCCGCCGGATCCGATCCCGCCCAGGCTGCGCACCTGCTGAACCTGGCCCGGGGCGTGTACGCGATGGCCAAGACGACTAACGTGGGCCAGCTGGTCACCGCGTTCCCGCACGACTTCTACCCAGCCACCCAGTGGAAGAGCGACATGCTGTGGGGCGCCGCCGAGATCGCCCTGGCCGACCAGGCCGCCGGGGCTCCGGCCGCGCGGGTGCGCGCGGACCTGGCCGCCGCGGCCCGATGGGCCCGGGCGTACATCGCCCAGGGGCACGACGACACGTTCAACCTCTACGACACCGGCGCGGTCGCCGAGGCCGAGCTGATCCAGGCGATGCGGCAGGCCGGCGACTTCCCGGTCTCGCCGGGGACGCTGCTGGCCGACATGGCCGCGCAGCTGCGGGCGGGCCAGGCCCAGGCCAAGGGCGACCCGTTCGCGCTGGGCGCCCAGCTGGGCCAGTCGGACGCCTCGCCGCACGCGTTCGGCCTGTTCATCACCGATGCGCTGTACCAGAAGTACGGCGGCTCCGACCGGTTCACCTCGTTCGCGCAGCAGCAGCTGAACTTCGCGCTCGGCGCGAACGGCTGGGGCACCTCGTTCGTGGTCGGCGCCGGCACGGTGTTCCCGCACTGCATGCAGAGCGAGATCGCCAACCTGGCGGGCTCGCTCACCGGCGCCGGCGACATCCAGCTGGGCGCGACCACCGACGGGCCGAGCAGCCCGGACAACTTCGTGGGCCTGGGCACCGTGGACGGGATGCGCGCCTGCAGCGCGGGGCACTTCGCGCCGTTCAACACCAAGACCGCCGCCTACGAGGACAACGTGGTCTCCTGGCCGTCGGTCGAACCCGCCGACGACTACACCGCCAACTCCCTGCTGGCGTTCGCCCTGGGCGCGGCCGGCCTTGGCTGACGCGCCCAGGGCCGCGGTACTGGCCATCGACGGGGGCAACAGCAAGACCGACGTGGCCCTGGTGGCCGGGGACGGGACGCTGCTCGCCTCGGCCCGCGGCCCCGGCATCAACGCGCACGAGGTCGGCGTCGACCAGACGGTGCTGATCCTGGACGCGGTGGTCAAGCAGGCCGCCGCCCAGCTGGAGGCACAGCTGGACCGGCGCCAGGACGGCCCGCTGGCCCGGCGCCAGGACGGCCCGCTGGCCCGGCGGCAGGACGGCCCGCTGGCCCGGCACACGGTGGCCTGCCTGGCCAACGCCGACCTGCCGGAAGAGGAGGTCGAGCACGCCACGGCGGTCCAGGCCCAGGGGTGGAGCGAGACGGCCACCGTGGTCAACGACACCTTCGCCATCTTGCGCGCGGGCCTGGTGGACGGGTCCCAGCCGCACTGGGGTGTCGCCGTGGTCTGCGGAGCGGGCATCAACGCGGTCGGCGTGGCGCCGGACGGCCGCGTCACCAGGTACCTCGCCCTAGGCACGATCTCGGGCGACTGGGGCGGCGGGTACGGACTCGGCCTGGAGGTGCTCTGGCACGCGATCCGCGCGGAGGACGGCCGGGGCCCGCACACCCTGCTGGCCGGCTACCTGGCCAGCCATTTCGGCGTCGAGCGGGTCGAGGAGGTAACGATCGGCGTCCACAAGGGAAAAATCCCGGACGACGACCTGATCGGCCTCGCGCCCATGCTGCTGCGCGCGGCCGACGAAGGCGATCCGGTGGCCCGGACCCTGGTCAGCCGCCTCACCGATGAGATCTCCGTGATGGCCATCACCGCGATGCGCCGCCTCGGCCTGACCACCCTGGCCACCCCCGTGGTCCTAGGCGGCGGCGTCATCACCGCGCGGAACCCGCTGCTGATGGACGGCATCCTCAGCCAGCTCGCCGAGGCCGCCCCGGCCGCCAGGGTCCGGGTGATCGACGTCCCGCCGGTAGCAGGCGCGGCCCTGCTCGGCCTGGACCACGTGCACGCCCCCGCGGCCGCAGCGTCCCGCCTGCGCGCTGCCTACGCGCTGCCTACGAGAGCTAAAGCCTGGTGAAGTAACTGGGGTAAGTCCAGTCCGCCTGGCATCACAGGCCCCATGGGCTCGGGGATGAGTGGCGGGCCAGCCGTCCGCAATTCCTTGAAGGATTCCAACGGTCCGGCATGCCGGGCTGCTTGAGGTCCGCCTGCGGCCCGCCGGAGAACTGCTGGCATCTGCCCAGGTCACGACTGTAGGCGCTGCCCGCTAGGAGCCCCGATCTCAAGTGGATTACCGCACCGGGAATCGAGGTTAACGGGGAGGATTGGGGTTATCGGGAGGATCCGCTGCCCCCAGGAGGCTGTCGCAGTACTTGCGGTGCCGGTTTGTCAAGGCTGGCGGCCCGGTTCGCTCGTGCGGGGATGTCGCCTGCCTCACGTGGCTCACACGCCCCGCCCGCCCCTCGCGCCCGGCCCCCCGCGCCGTCCTGGCCCCTGGCCTGACGACAACGATGGAGCATTGATGTCGCTACCACGACAACGATGGAGCATCGTGGTCGTTTGCCGGGGGCAGGCTGGGACGAATTCAGGGGCGGGCGGGGTTTACGGGGCATGCGGGAAAGCGGTGGCCAGAACTGGGCCCGGGCATTGCCTAGGTACAAGCGGTGACCGTAACGCGACAGCGTCCTGGGTACTAAATCCTCCCGGTAGGCCGGATCCTCCCAGTTAATCCGGGATCGGGACGCCGGGCGGGTGACCCCTTCCCCCTTGGCCGATTTCCCGGGCGGCCGCTGAGACGTGTAAAGGTTGCGCCAGCGGCAAGGCCAACCGCACGCGCTTTCCGCTTGCGCCCCTTGACCGATTTCGCCGGGTGGGTCGGTGTCAGCGGAAGGGACTAAGTCAGGCCTTAAGCGGGCGGTCCTGGAAGTCTGGATATTCCAGCCGTGCATCGAGGTCACGCTGGATACGACCAAGACGCCTGGGCCAGCGGAACCAGCCACCGGCCCACCCTGCGCAATCGCATAGCGAGCAGTATGTGCCATTGTGAAAGTGCCGATGGGCAGCACGCGGGTGCCCACAGCGGCACGCCCGGCTGCGACCCATTCTCCGGAGTCGCGAGAACACAGAGATAAGACGCGCAGGGAGCGGTTTCGGATGGCCGACGACCGGGTCGATGTTCGCGTAAGTAATGGTCGGCAGAAAGTCGAACACGAGCAGCACCTAATGTGGTATTAGGGCCGGAATCGACCGCGCTCAGCTTCCAGGGGGCCTTTTTTCCTTTATCACGTGCCAGACGCCGCCGCTGCCGTTGCCGTTGGCCATGCCGGGGGCACTGTCACTGCCGAACGTGTACAGCGGGTAGCCGTTGTAGGTGGCCTGCCTCACGCCGCCGGCCCGGATGATGCAGGCGAGCTTGGCGTCGAGCGTGAGGGGTACGCGCCTTCCGCCGCGCCGGTTCGGGTGACGGGCGGGGCTTAAGAACCTCGTTAGCCTTCTCTGGTGGCGGAGGTGACGGTGGGTTTGGCGGTGACAGGTGGTCGAGACCGCCCAATGACCAGCAGCCCGCGCTGCGGCGCGGGCTGCTGGTCTACCGGGGTAAAGGTCGGTCAGGCGCTGATGTCGCTCGCGGAGAGCTTGACCACGTGCCAGAGGCCACCCATGCCGTTACCCGCCGTCGACAGGGGCGTCGCGCCCTTGAGGGTGTAGAGCGGGTAGCCGTCGTAGGCGATCTGCCCCTTGATCACGGTGAACGAGCCAGGGAAATGGTCGGCGGGTCCGGCCTGGGGCGTTCCCGTGGCCGGTAGCCAGGTCGCGGCGCAGGAACCCGTGCAGGTCGGCACGCCGCCCTTCTTGTCCTTCGAGTACGTGTAGACCACCTGGTGATTGGCCTCGGCGAGCACGTAGCCGCTCCTGGATTTCTGCACGATCATGACGGTCGTGCCGACCGCCGGGATCGACTGATCGCCGCTGCTCGGCTGGGGCCCGACCGACTGGTGGGGCTTCGCGGACGCGGTCGATCCCCCGGCGCTCTTGGTGGCCGTCGCCGCGGCCGATACCGATGACGCCGGCGCGGCCGGACCTGACGACCCGCTGCTCGCCCCGGCCGCGCCCGAGGCGGAGCCCGCGGCCGAGGTCGAACCCGACCCTCCGCACGCGGCCAGTAGCAGCACCAGCGATCCGAGCCCGGTTGCCGCGGCCCACCCGCTCTTACGCATAACGTATCTCCAATTCGCAATGATGGCTCGTCCCTGAGGAAGGCCCGTCGAGGGCCTTCGAGACGGGCCGGATACCAAAAACGCTCCCGGGCCGTCAGGCCGACCGGTCCGGGAACGCCGAAGCTTCCGGCGCGCGATGATCAGGCGCCGGTGACGTTGCTCTTGGACAGCTTGATCACGTGCCACATGCCGCCGACGCCCTCGCCCTGGGTGGCCAGCGCCTTCGCGCCCTTGAACGTGTACAGCGGCATGCCGTCGTAGGTGATCTGCTTGGCGCCGTTCGCTTCCGCGACCGTGCCGAACGTGCCCAGGCCGGTAGAAGCGGGGCTCGCCACCGGGATGCCCGTCACCGGCGGCCAGATCGAGGCGCAGGAGCCGGTGCAGGCCGGCGTGCCGCCCTTGGTGTCCTTGGCGTACGTGTAGACGACCTGCCCGCCGTTGGCCAGGGCGAGCACGTAGCCGAGTGCGGACTTCTGCACAATCAGCACGGTCGACCCCTTAGCGGGTATCGCTCCGCTGCTGGCCTGGCCGGCCGGATTAGCGGTCGTCGTCGTGTTCGGGGCCGAGGTGCTCGACGATCCCGACGATCCCCCGCACGCGGTTAGCAGCAGGACTAGCGAACCAAGCCCGGCAGCTGCTGCCCACCCGCTCTTGCGCATAACGACTCTCCATTCGAGGTTCAGTGATTCCTTGGGGCGCCCCGGGGTCCATCGGGTTCCTTCGGATGCAACCCCGTTCCCAATACGCCGGAAACGTACCAGACTGCCGGGCCGGCCGGCGGCTTCTTAGCCGCTACTTAGTGATCCGGCCGCAGAGCCAGGCGAGAGACATCGGGTAACGATAGTCGATGCCCATGTGCCCGGCCTCGAAGAGCTCGAAATGCACCAGGTCATCAGCCACCCCGACGTCCCTGAGCGCAGCGCGGAACGCCTCGGCGCCGAGGTCGAGGCGGTACTCGTCCCTCGTGCCCGCGTCGATCCAGATGGCCCGCAGCCCTCGCAGAGCGTCCGCGTGGGCTGGCACCATCCGCACCGGGTCCCAGTCCAGCCACCGCTGCCACACGGCCGGCCGGAGCACTCCGGTCGCCGGGTCGAACGGCAGGTCCACGGTACCGTCCTGGTTCGCGGAGAAGCACGCCGCCACGCCGAGCAACGCGATCAGCGACATGTCCTCCTCCTTGGTGAAGGACACCCGGGACCCGAAGTCCTCCCACCAGCGCCAGATGTCGCCGCCGTAGCGGCGCAGGTGCCGGACGGCGGTGGCGAAGTCGGGGATGTAGCAGTACTCGTACAGCGAGTCACCCGCATGCGTGGCCAGCGCGCCGAACAGGTCCGGCCGGAGCATCGGCGTGATCATCGAGCCGAACCCGCCGCTCGACTTGCCCATGATGGCCCGGTGCGCCGCGCCGGGCAGCGTGCGGTACCGCGCGTCCACCCAGGGCACCACCTCGTCGCACAGGTACGAGTGGTAAGGCCCGGTGCCGGGTGAGTCGACGAACTGGCTGCCGCCGTAGCTGGTCCACGCGTCGACGTACACCACGATGGCCGGCGGCGCCTCGCCGCGGGCGAACACCGCGTCGGCGGCCTCGGGGAACGGCTGCCGGAAGGCGGACCGGTTCCGCCACATGGCCACGTGCCCGGTGTAGCCCTGGATGACGTACACGGACGGGTACCTGCGGTCCGGCTCGTCGTCGTATCCCGGCGGCAGGTACACGAGCAGCGGCCGCTCGTGCGGGTCGCCGAGCGGATTGCCGCGCAGCAGC
The DNA here is from genome assembly GCA_963722275.1 of uncultured Actinomycetes bacterium. Lineage (GTDB taxonomy): Bacteria > Actinomycetota > Actinomycetes > Streptosporangiales > Streptosporangiaceae > Palsa-504. Next base: position 278,082 of record CAVRMX010000003.1, read on the forward strand.
TCGCTGCTGATGACCTGCTCATCGATGCGGCCGGCCAGATCCGCGAACCAGGGCAGCAAGGCTCCTCCTCCAACGGTTAGGAACCTAGCCTACGACGCCGCGAGGTGAGCGCGGATGGCGGCGGTGACCGGACCCGGCGTCTGGTACGGAGCCAGGTGCGAGGTACCCCGGATGACCCGGAGCCGGGAATCCGCGATGCCGGCCGCGGTCATCGCGCCCTGCCACGGCGGCGCGGCCTGGTCCTCGGCCCCCGCGATGACCAGCGTGGGCGCCTTGATCGCGGCCAGCGCGGGACGCAGGTCCATCCCGGCGATGGCCTCGCCGCAGCCCGCGTAGCCCACCGGATCCGTGCCGTGCAGCATGTCCATGACGACGGCGACCGCCGCAGGCAGGCGCGCGATGAAGTCCGGGGTGAACCAGCGCGGCGGGACCATGTCGCTGATCGCCGCCATCCCGCCGGAACGGACCAGCGCGGCCCGGTCCAGCCACGACTGGCGCGACGGCATCGGCGTGATCGCCGCGCAGCACACCGCGAGCGAGGAGATCCGCTCCGGCGCGTTGGCGGCGAGCCACAGGCCGATCATCGCGCCGATCGAGATGCCGCAGTAGGCGGCCGTGGTGACGCCGTGCTCCCGCATGAGGCCGAGCACGTCGGTGCCGAGTTCGGCGATCGAGTAGGGCCCGGGCGGGGCATCCGATTGCGCGCCGGGGGGCCCGTGGCCGCGCAGCTCGAACCTGAGCAGCCGGTAATCCTCGCGCAGCACCCGGGCCTGGGCGTCCCAGATCGCCCGGGTGGTGCCGATCGGGTTGGCCAGGATGACCACGGGTGCGCCGTCCGGTCCCTCGATCGAGGCCGCCAGGCGCACTTCAGACATCGAAGAAGACCGTCTCGCGCTCACCCTGCAGGCGGATGTCGAACCTGAGCTCGCCTTCCGGCTCGGGCACCGCGATGAGCGTCGCCCGCCGCTTCGGCCCGTGGATGGAGCACAGCACCGGGTCCGCGGCGTTGGCGGCCGCCTCGTCGGGGAAGTACATCCGGGTGACCACCCGGTCGAGCAGGCCGCGGGCGAACACCGACACGTCCAGGTGCGGTGCCTCGATGCTGCCGTCGGAGCTGGGCAGCGGCCCGGGCTTGAGCGTGACGATGCGGTACGAGCCGTCCGGCGCGGTCGGGCACCGGCCGAAGCCGCGGAAGCCCTGGTAGCCGCCCGGGGCGGGCCCGCGCGGGTCGTCGGGATGGGCGAACCGCCCGTCCGGGCCAGCCTGCCAGGTCTCGATCAGCCCGTCCGGGATGATGTTCCCGGCGCCGTCGTAGAGCCGTCCGATGATCGTGACCGCGCCCGGGGTGCCCTCGGGCACCACGAACGGGCCGTCGGGCCACGGCAGCCGCATCGAGAAGTACGGGCCCACCGTCTGGGAAGGCGTCATCCCTGGCACGTGTCGTTCCGCCCTTCACTCGAAGACGGTCGCGTCGCGGCCGCGCAGCACGATGTCCCAGTGGTAGCCGAGGGCCCACTCGGGCTGGGTCAGCTCGATGTCGAAGGCGGCGACCATCCGCTGCCTGGCCTTCTCGTCGGGCACCGAGTTGAAGATGGGGTCGAGCGGCAGCAGCGGGTCGCCGGGGAAGTACATCTGGGTGACCAGCCGCTGCGTGAACGCGCGGCCGAACACCGAGAAATGGATGTGCGCCGGGCGCCAGGCGTTGTAGTGATTGCCCCACGGGTAGGCGCCGGGCGCGATGGTGATGAACCGGTACCGGCCGGCCGAGTCGGTGATGGCGCGCCCGATCCCGTCGAAGTTCGGGTCGAGGGGCGCGGGGTGGTGCTCGCGCGAGTGCCGGTAGCGTCCGGCCGCATTGGTCTGCCAGATCTCGATCAGCGTGTCCGGCACCGGCCGCCCGTCCGAGTCGAGCACCTGGCCGGTCACGATGATCCGCTGCCCCTGCGGCTCGCCGTCGTGCTGCGTGGTCAGGTCCGCGTCCGTGGCCGTGATCAGTTCGTCGCCGAGCAGCGGCCCGGTGACCTCGGTGAGCCGGTGCGGCAGCAGCACGAGCGGCTGCTTCGGGTGGCGCAGCGCGGTCGAGCGGTACCCCTCGAAGTCAAGCGGCGGGTGCAGGCCCGCCGCCGGACGCTCGTACGACGGCAGGACCAGCCTGCCCGCCTCCGCTCCGGCCAGGGACGCGGATACGTCAGCGGTGGTCATCATTGGTGGCTCCTTGCTCGCGTGCCCTGGAAACGTCGCAGCGCGTCCAGCTCGGCCGGGGTGGGGGCGGCGATGATCTCCGGATCCGCCGCGATGGCCAGGTCCCAGCCGGTGCGCTCCTTCGCGGCCGAGGCGGATACGCCCGGGTACAGGCCGGTCAGGGTGAACTCGAGCGTCTCCGGATCGGGCTCCAGGACGCCCAGGTCGGTGATGATCTTCTTGGGCCCGGCGCCGGTGAGCCCGAGCCGCTCGCGGTCTCCGCGGCCCGACCCGTATCCGACCGAGGTGACGAAGTCGACCCGTTCGACGAACGAGCGGTGGCTCTGCCTGACCACGACGATCACCTCACGGCACGAGGCGGCGATCTCCGGCGCGCCGCCCGCACCGGGCAGCCGCACCTTGGGGTTACCGTAATCCCCGCCGATCACGGTGGTGTTGATGTTGCCGAACTTGTCGATCTGGGCGGCGCCGAGGAAGCCGACGTCGATGCGGCCCGGCTGCAGCCAGTAGTTGAAGATCTCCGGGACGCTGACCACCGCGTCCGCCGTCTCGGCCAGCATGCCGTCGCCGATCGAGAGCGGCAGCCGGTCCGGCTTGGCGCCGATCGTGCCCGACTCGTAGATCAGCACCAGCGACGGGGCGTGCGTGGCGCGGGCCAGGTTCGCGGCCGAGCTGGGCAGCCCGATCCCGACGAAGCAGGTCATGCCGTCCCGCAGCGCCCGGGCGGCGGACACCGTCATCATCTCGTCGGCCGTGTAGGCCGCCGCCGCGTCGTCCACGCTCACCTGCGATGTCATGACTGCCCTGCCGCTACTCCGTAAATCTGCTCGTCTAGCCAGCGGGCAAACGTGCCGCGCTCGCGGGCGATGGCGTCCCAGGCCACGTAGTAGTCGTTGTCACGGACCGAGTAGCCGAGCGCGTAGGAGGGGCGGGCCCCGTCGGGTGCCCGGGCCACGAAGGTCACCGTCCAGGCGGGCAGCACCACCGCGCCGGGGCGGGGGTCGAGTTCGTCCACGATCTCCTCCACCGTGACTACCGAACGGGCGGATGCGAGCACGACCTCCCGCTGCACGCCGGTGATCCCCCACAGCTGGACGTTTCCGCTCCGGTCGGCCCGCTGGGCGTGGATGACCGCCACGTCGGGCCGGAGGGCGGCGACCGCGGTCAGCGTCTCGCCGGTGAAAGGGCAGGTGATCGGCTTGATCGTCGGCGCCGACCCGTGACCGCCGTTGAGCGTCTCCAGTCCGGTCCCGTTGTAGCCGCGGAGCACGGCGAACGGCAGCCCGGAGGCGCCGGCCACGTAGCGGTTCGCCATCCCGGCGTGGCTGTGCTCCTCTATCTCCAGCGGGACCGGCCAGCCGTGCTCAACCGCGTCGCGGAACCGGTGCAGCGAGCCGACGCCGGGGTTGCCGCCCCAGGAGAAGATCAGCTTGCGCGCGCAGCCCGCGCCGATGAGCTGGTCGTAGATCAGGTCAGGCGTCATCCTGATCAGGGTCAGGTCACGGCGCCGCTGCCTGATCACCTCGTGCCCGGCGGCGAACGGGATCAGGTGGGTGAACCCCTCCATCGCCACGGCGTCGCCGTCGTGGATCGCCCGCTCTACGGCTTCGGCGAGTGAGACGATCTCCGCCATTTCCCTCCCGGTAGTTTGCCTCCGCCAACGATAACGCGTCACCGGTCGCCATAAGTACAGGCGTTCGCATGTCGGACGCGGGTGTGTGGCGAGCGGACAATTTCCCAGCTTGCGGGACTGGGGTCCCCGACAAGAGCGTAAGCGGACGGAGCGGTTCGCGGCTAGGCCTGCTCCGCGGCGTCGTCCGCCCGGGCCTCGGCCAGGGCGCGCTGCGCGACCGGGAAGGCCCGGTTCGCGGCCGGCACGCCCGCGTACACCGCCACCTGGAGCAGGACCTCCCGGATCTGCTCCGGCGTGAGGCCGTTGCGCAGCGCGGCCTTGACGTGCATGGCCAGCTCGTGCTCGTGCTGCATGGCCGCCAGGACGGACAGCGTGACGAGGCTGCGCTCGGCCCGCGATAGCCCGGGCCGGGACCAGATGTCACCCCAGGCGTAGCGCGTGATGAAGTCCTGGAACGGCTCGGTGAACGGGGTGGTCGCCGCCACCGCCCGGTCCACATGCTCGTCCCCGAGCACCTCGCGGCGTACCGTCATGCCGCGCCGCGCGCGTTCGGCGTCATCCATTGCGAGCTCCCAGTGCTTGATGTGCGTCAAGCGCCGCCGTGATGAAGGCATCGGCGGCGCCGAGGTAGCCGGACGGCTCGAGCGCGGAATCGATCTGCTCGGCGGTGATGCCGGCCGCCGAGAGCCGTTCCTCGAGCTTGGGCACGGACAGCAGCACGTCGCGCAGCGGGAGCCCGGCTCCCACCGCCCGCGCGCCCGCCTCGGCCACCAGGTCGTGCGCCTGGGCGCCGCCGAGCACGCCCGCCAGCAGCGAGGCGACGTGCTCGGCCAGCGGCAGGCCCTTGGTCGCGGCCAGGTTGGCGGTCATCCGCGAGGTATCCACGACGAGCCCGGACAGCAGCTCGGCGCCCCAGCTCGAGGCCGAACCGGTCAGCCGGAGCAGGGCGGTCAGCGGCTCCCACTCGGCGTGCCAGCCGCCGGCCGCGCGCTGCAGCTCCTGCTCCGTGGCGACGGCCAGGGTCGCGAGCAGCCCGGGGACCTGCCTGGTGCAGCCGAGGATGGCGATCGACGCGACCGGGTTGCGCTTGTGCGGCATCGCGGAGGAACCGCCGCGCCGCGGGGATGCCGCGGGCGCCTGCTGATCGTGGCCGCGCTGATCGGGGCCGCGCTGATCGGGGCCGCGCCTCGGGCGCCCTGCGCCGGCCCGGCCGGGCTAGCAGAGCCCTCACTGACCTCGCCGACCTCCGACTGGGCCAGCAGGGTGACGTCCCTGGCGATCTTGCCGAGCGCCGCCGCCACCCGGGCCAGCGCGGCGCCCAGGTCGATGATCCGCAGCCGGTCCGTGTGCCAGGGCAGTACGGGCAGCGCCAGGCCGAGCTCCTCGGCCAGCAGCGCAGCGACCCGCGGGCCGTTACCGCCCAGCGAGGCGAGCGTGCCCGCTGCTCCGCCGAACTGCACCGCAAGCCGCGGGCCGACGGCGGCGAGCCCCTCGCGGGCCTCGTCCACGCTGGTCAGCCAGCCCGCCGCGACCAGGCCGAAGGTGACGGGAACGGCCTGCTGGAGGAGCGTGCGGCCGATCATGATCGAGGCCCGGTGCGTCGCGGCCAGCCCGGCCGCGGCCTCGGCCGCCTGGGCCAGGTCGGCCCGCATGACGTCGATGGCCCGGCTGGCGAGCAGCATCGCGGCGGTGTCCACGATGTCCTGGCTGGTGGCCCCGCGGTGCACGGCGCTGACCGCGGTCTGGGGCACTTGCCGGGCCAGCGCGCGGGCCAGCCCGGGCACCGGGTTCCCGGTCAGGGCGGCGAGTCCGCCCAGTTCGTTCGGGTCAAAATTTGCCGCCCGGGCCGCCGCGGTGACCGCCTCGCCCGAGCCGGCCGGCGTCAGCCCGGCCCGCTCGAGCGCCCGGGCCAGCCCGGCCTCGGCGTCCAGCATCGCCTGCAGCCATGCGGTGTCGTCCGCCTCGACGCCGCCCCGGGCGAAAACGCCGCCGAACAGCCCCCGCGTGTTCGGCTCCTCATGGTCAGGCATGTCCGAGATCAGTCCTCTCCCGTATCCGGGTCACCACCATAACGGCCCAGCCTCGTGCGTATGGCTCCCTCCGCTTTAGCCGTTAGGTCGGATGATTTATCGTCAGAGCATGACCGAGCATGTTCCGGGCGATGCCCGCCTCCCGCAGCGTAAGCACCTTGTCACCGAAATCCCAGGACCCGTCTCGCGTGAGCTACTGGCCAGGCGCGAGCGCGCGGTGGCCCGCGGGGTCAGCCACGTGCTGCCGGTGTTCGTCACGGACGCCGGCGGCGGCGTGATCGTCGACGCCGACGGCAACTCCCTGATCGACTTCGGGTCCGGGATCGCCGTGGTCTCCGTGGGCAACGCGGCCCCGCGGGTGGCCGCGCGGGTGGCGGAGCAGGCGGCGAGGTTCACCCACACCTGCTTCATGGTGACCCCGTACGAGGGTTACGTCGAGGTCTGCGAGGAACTCGGCAGGCGGACGCCGGGCACGTACGACAAGCGCTCCGCGCTGTTCAACTCCGGCGCGGAGGCGGTGGAGAACGCGGTGAAGATCGCCCGGCATGCCACCGGGCGGCAGGCGGTCGTGGCGTTCGACCACGCCTACCACGGGCGCACCAACCTCACCATGGCGCTCACCGCGAAGAACATGCCCTACAAGGATAAGTTCGGCCCGTTCGCGGGCGAGATCTACCGGATGCCGATGGCCTACCCGCTGCGCTGGCCCGGCGGCCGCGAGGCGTGCGCGGCGAACGCGCTGGACACGGTCAAGAGCCTGATCCACACCCAGGTGGGCGAGGACAACGTGGCCGCCGTGATCATCGAGCCGATCCAGGGCGAGGGCGGGTTCGTGGTGCCGCCCGACGGGTTCCTGCCCGGGCTGGCCGAGTTCTGCCGCGAGCACGGGATCGTGTTCATCGCGGACGAGATCCAGACCGGGTTCTGCCGCACCGGCGACTGGTTCGCCTGCGAGCACGAGGGCGTGGTGCCGGACATGGTCACCACCGCCAAGGGCATCGCGGGCGGGCTGCCGCTGGCCGCGGTGACCGGGCGTACCGACCTCATGGATTCGGTGCACTCGGGCGGCCTGGGCGGGACCTACGGCGGCAACCCGGTGGCCTGCGCCGCGGCGCTCGGCGCGATCGAGACCATGGCGGCCGAGGACCTCACCGGCCGGGCGCGGCGGATCGGCGACATCATGTTCCCGCGGCTGTACGGGCTGGCGGAGAAGTACCCGGTCATCGCCGACGTGCGGGGCCGCGGGGCGATGCTGGCGATCGAGCTGACCAAGCCGGGCACGCTCGACCCCGACCCGGCCACCACCTCCGCCGTCGCCAAGGCCTGCCACCAGGCCGGGCTGGTCACGCTGACCTGCGGGACGTTCGGCAACGTGATCAGGTTCCTGCCGCCGCTGGTGATCGGCGAGGACCTGCTCGACGAGGGCCTGTCCATCCTCGAGGACGCCTTCGCCGCGGTCTGACTCATGGCCCGGAGGGCATCGGGGGGGCTCGGGGGGGTCGTCCCCCCCGGAACCAGCAGAGCGGTCCCGGGCGAGGAGCTGACCCGGCTGGTCATGGCGGCGCGGCCGTCGCCGTTCTGGCTTGACCGGCCGGACGCGCCGGATGTGCGCGAGCCGCTGCGCGGCGATACGGCGTGCGACCTGGCGGTGATCGGCGGCGGGTTCAGCGGGCTGTGGGCCGCGCTGCTGGCTAAGGAGGCCAACCCGGGCCGGTCGGTGGTCCTCATCGAAGGCCGGCGCATCGGCTGGGCGGCGAGCGGGCGCAACGGCGGTTTCTGCGAGGCGAGCCTGACCCACGGCGCGGACAACGGGCGGGCGCGGTTCCCGGCCGAGTTCGGCACGCTGCAGCGGCTCGGCGCCGAGAACCTGGACGCGATCGAGGCCGCGATCGGCAAGTACGGCATCGACTGCGACTTCGAGCGGGCCGGCTCGATCACCGTCGCGACCGAGGACTACCAGGTCGCTTCGCTGCGCGAGGCCGCCGGGGCTGACGGGACCACGTTCCTGGACCGCGATGCGGTGCGGGCCGAGGTGAACTCCCCCACCTACCTGGCGGGCCTGTGGGATAAGGCGGGCTCGGCCGGCGTGCACCCGGCCCGGCTGGCCTGGGGCCTGGCCGACGCGTGCGAGCGGATCGGCGTCCGGATCGCCGAGCGCACCGCGGCCACCGCCCTGGCCAGCGACGCGGACGGCGTGACCGTGCGCACCAGGCGCGGCGTGCTCCGGGCCAGGCGGGTGGTGCTCGGCACCAACGCATTCCCCTCGCTGGTCAGGCGGCTGCGGCCGTACATCGTGCCGGTCTACGACTACGTCCTGGTGACCGAGCCGCTCAGCCCGGCGCAGCTCGCCGCCATCGGCTGGCGGAACCGGCAGGGCGTCGGCGACGCGGGCAACCAGTTCCACTACTACCGGCTGACCCCCGACAACCGGATCCTGTGGGGCGGCTACGACGCCATCTACCATTTCGGCCACGCCGTCCGCGCTGGCTACGACCAGCGGCCCGCCACTTTCTTCCAGCTGGCCGATCACTTCTTCGCCACGTTCCCGCAGCTGGAGGGCATCGGGTTCAGCCATCGCTGGGGCGGCGCGATCGACACCTGCACCCGGTTCTGTGCGTTCTTCGGCACCGCCCACCGGGGCCGGGTCGCCTACGCGCTCGGTTACACCGGGCTCGGCGTGGCGGCGACCAGGTTCGGCGCCCGGGTGATGCTCGACCTGCTGAGCGGCGAGCGGACCGAGCTGACCCAGCTGGAGATGGTCCGGTCCCGGCCGCTGCCTTTCCCGCCGGAGCCGCTGGCCTACCTGGGCGTGCAGGCCACCCGCTGGTCCCTGGCCCGGGCGGACCGCCGCGACGGCCGCAGGAACCTGTGGCTCCGGGCGCTGGACGCGGCGGGCCTCGGGTACGACTCCTGACGTGTTTTCCTCGGTCCGGACGTGTGATGGACCGCGCGTTCACCGTGCCCGCGGCGGTGAGACCGGCTAGCCGAACATCCCGGGCGGGCTCGGCGCGGTGAACTCGACGCGCAGCACGGCCTGGCCGTTCGCCACCACGGTCGTCATCGTGGCCGGACGGTACTTGGTATCCCTTGTGCTCAGGTAGGTACGGACGAACCTGACGTAGGCGGCGCGGGCCAGGTGGGCCGCCGGGACGTTCTCGGCCAGGTCGACGAACCGGAGCGGGACGTCGGCGCTCGCGCCGGGGCCGTCGCTGCCGAACTGCACAATGATGATCGGCTGTTGCCCGGCCAGGTCGGCGAGCGCCACCAGCAGCCGCGAGCCGACCTTGCCGCTGGTGAGCTGCGCGGCGGCCAGCTCCGGGACGGTGATCTGCGGGTCGTTCAGCATTCCCGCCCCGGCGGCCTTCCGCTGGGCCAGGTCGGCGTTGAGCATGGTCTGGTAGGTGGCGGCCCCGTGCGGGGCGATCACCCGGACGGTGATGGCGGCCTGCCCGGAGCCGAAGGACGCCAGGACGTCCGGCGCCCAGGCTGTGGCGAGGCTGCTGCCGAACAGGTCCTGGACGGCAGGCGTCTCGATGACTACGGCGGAGCTGATCGGAACGGGCGAGGCCGAGCCGAGCACAAGCAGGTCGTGCGAGGGGAACCCGTGCGCCGTGAGCGCCGCGCACATCACCCGATCGCAGGAGACCAGGGCGTCCCGGCTGACCTGCCGAGCGACCCAGGCAGCCGTCTGGTTGCGGGCCACCGCCTGCTGGTGTCGTACCGCGGCGCTGGTCGGGGCGGTCCTCGGCGTGCGGTCGAAGTGAATGACCGCCGCGACCCCCAGCGCCGCGAGGACGACGACGACGATCACCGCCCGGGCGGCTATGCGGGTCCCGCGCCGACGACGGCGAGGCTTCTCGGGCACGCCCGGCCGTTTCGGCGCCTGCCGACCTGTCCGGGCGGGCGCGGCCGCAGCCTGGCGGTCCGCGACGGCGCCGTGCCCGTACATGGCCGGCTTCGGCAGCCCGGGGCCTGCATTGGGACCGGCTGGCTGAGGCCTGATCCACTCAGTGACCTCGTCCTCTTCCGTAGCGGGCGCGGGCCTCACGACTTCCCTAGCGGGCGCGGGCCTCACGACGGGCTCGGGCTTCGCGGCGGGTTTCGGCTCGGCCGCGGGCGCGGGCTTCGCAGCGGGCGGAGCCTGAGCAGCGGACTTGGGTTTCGCAGCGGACCGGGTATCGGCAGATTTGAGCTTCGAGCTTCTCTTGGCGTGTCCGTTGGTGTGCTTGGCAGGCTGGGTCGCGACGTCACCGCCCGCGGACCCCGGGACGCCGGTCGCGTGCGGTTGCAACTCGGTCGTTGGGTCCTCAGCCGTCACCTCGGAACGCTCGGCCTGGACGGCTGCCTGGAGGCGCTGCCGCAATTCCTCCGACAGCGACGGCAGGGATGACGGGGCTGACGGAGGCGGCCCGGTTCTGGCCGCACCCCGCACACGCTGGGGCAATTCCCTGCCCCGCTCTTCATCTGCCATAGGGTCAAACCCCCCTGAACGGCGCGCAGATAGGACGATGCGAACCGCACGGTATAGCGGAGCACAGGATCGGCCGTTATTTCAAGTGGGACTACGAATCGTAATAGTAAATCATGTGATTCTCGATCTTGATGGGCCTCCTGGGCACCGCTCCACCGGGCGGCAGCGCGGTACTTTCTCCCGCAAAATTCTCGGAATACACCTCCTGTACCGGATCCGGAGGTTACGGTCTGGTTTGCGGTGTCCATCATTTCGTACGGAAGCGCTGCGTTACGTGACACCTTCAGCACAGTAGGTCAGCTACCAGGGGGGCTGATTAGGCGCCCCTGTATGCCATGAATACCAGGCAGGTGCCACATATGGACCATCGCTCAGCGTTCGGGCAGCCGGCGGAGCCTTCCGCGTCGGCCACGGCCCCCGCCGAGGGGACGGTCGCCTCGCACCGGTCGCAACGGATCGCACGGATGCGTATCCCTGGCAGCTGGCCGCTGGTGGTCGTGCTCGCCGTCCAGACGATCCTCTCGGTCCGGCTCATCCGCGCCGACACGGCGTTCCAGGATGAGGCCCTGTACCTGTGGGCCGGTCATCTGGAGTGGGCGAACCTGCTGCACGGCACCTCGATACCGCCGTTCCCTTCGTACTTCTCCGGGGTCCCGGTCATATACCCGCCGCTCGGCGCGCTGGCTGACAGCCTGGGCGGCCTGAACGGGGCCCGGATCCTTTCCCTCATCTTCATGCTCGGGGCTACCACCGCACTCTGGGCCACCGCTCGCCGCCTGTTCGGCAACCGGGCCGCGTTCTTCTCGGCCGCGTTGTTCGCCGTGCTCGGCCCGGTGCTGCACCTGGGAGCGTTCGCCACCTACGACGCCATGTCGCTGTTCCTGATCTCTATCGCAGCCTGGCTCGTCGTCCGGGCCGGGGACCGGCAGGACGCGACCGTCTGGATGCTGGCCGCCGGCGCTATTCTGGCGCTGGCCAACGCGACATCGTACTCGTCGGCCTTGTTCGACCCGGTCGTGATCTTGCTCGCCCTGCTCATTGCCTTCCCGAAGCCGGGCGGCAAGCTCGCCGTCGGGCGCGCGGTGACATTGCTGGCTGTGGTGGCCCTGCTGCTCACGTTGGCCCTACTGATCGGCGGAAGCCGCTACCTGCACGGGATCAACGTGACCACGATCGAGCGAGCACCGGGCACCGACTCCGCGCTCACCGTCATCGTTCATTTCTGGTCGTGGACCGGCGTTATCGTGGTCGCGGCCTTCTGCGGCGCGATCATCAGCTGGATCACCCAGCCCGGACGCGCGCAGACGTGGCTGCTGACCATGCTCGCCCTCGCCGCGCTGCTTGTGCCGGCCGAGCAGGCCAGCCTGAACACCACGGCCTCGCTGAACAAGCACGGGGCCATGGGCGCCTGGTTCGCGGTCATCGCCGCGGGGTACGCGGTCGACTGGCTCATCGAGACGTCACCCGCGGGGAACATGCGCGCGGTCACCTGCGGGGCTTGCGTAATCGCGCTTTGCTTCCCCGTCACGCTCGGGGCCGCCCAGTCATGGACGTTGTCCGCCAACTGGCCTAACTCGTCCGACTTCATCACGATCTTCGGCCCGCTGGTGGATCACAGTACCGGGCATGTCCTGGTAGAGGACCCGTCTATCGCGGAGTACTACCTGCCGGCCGGGAGCCAGTGGCAACGATGGTCGAGCACGCGGAATATCGTCTTGCCGTCAGGGGCTCCCACCGGAGGGCCGAGCACCGCGGCCGGGATCGTCGGGGCCGGCAACGCGGGTACCTTCGCCATGTACATCCAGCAGGGCTACTTCTCCTACATCGCGCTGAACTTCATCGACACCACATCGCTGGACAAGAGCCATCGCGGCAGACATTCACCGCAATCATCACTACCACCCCATCCAGGTCGTCCCCTATGGCATGGAGATCCCTCCGGTCGGCCAGGGCACCTACGTGATCTGGCAATACGAGCCGCAGTCGTGAGCGCCCTGCGGGCAGCTGATACCGGCACCATCGCTCGACCGGTTAACGCCTCGGACCGACGGCACAAGCAGGGCCAGCTAGTGCCTCCGGACCCGCCGGACGACGACGAGAAATACTCCTACATCCAGCGGAACCTGCCCTACCTGACGACCGTGATCCTCATCGGCTCGTGCTGCCTCATCTTCAGCCAGGTCAGGTTCGAGACGCAGGACCTGATGCTCTCGCCCTTCCTGCTGTTCACCGCCACCTACGTGGTGTACCAGGCCATCAGCCTGCCGGTGAACTTCGCGGGCAGAGGGTTCGACCTTGCCGCCCACCAGGCCCGCGTAGCGGAATGGCGCCCGCCTTCCTATCCGGATGTGGACGTATACCTGCCCATCTGCGGCGAGCCGATCGAACTGCTCCGCAACACCTGGATCGCCGTCTCGGGCCTCATCGAGGACTACCAGGGCCAGGCCAGAGCCTACGTTCTCGACGACGGGCCGTCCGAGGAGGCCCGCTCGATGGCCGGATCGTTCGGCTTCTCGTATATCCACCGGACCGACTGGCCGGACGGCAAGAAAGCCGGCAACCTGCGCTACGCCTTCACCCGCACCAGCGCCGAATACCTGGTCATCATGGACGCGGACTTCGCGCCGCGCCGGGACTTCCTCGCCGAGACACTGCCGTACATGGACGATCCCAAGATCGCCATCGTGCAGACCCCGCAGTACTTCAGGACCAGCCCGGCGCAAACCTGGATCGAGCGGGCCGCGGGCCCCATCCAGGAAGTGTTCTACCGGGCCGTCCAGGTGGCTCGCCAGCGGCTGGACGCGGCCGTCTGCTGCGGGACCTCCGCGGTCTACCGGCGGACCGCGCTCGAGCCGCAGGGCGGCCCGACCCTCATTCCCGTACGCCGAGGACGTGCACACCGGGCTCGACGTGCGCCGGGCCGGCTGGTCCATGGCCTACCTGCCGATCCTGCTCTCGACGGGGATCTGCCCCGACAACCTCGACGCGTTCGTGCGCCAGCAGTACCGCTGGTGCTCCGGGAACGTCGGCATCGTGTTCTCCTGGCGGCTGTGGTCGATACCGATGCCGTTCACGGCGCGGCTGGCCTATATCTCCGGGTTCTTCTACTACGCCTACACGGCCCTGGTCACGTTCTTCGGCCCGCTCATTCCCATCGTCATGCTGGCCTTCCTACCTGGCCAGATACGGCTGCGGAACTTCGTGGTCCTGCTCCCGGCGATGCTGACCGGATTCGTGCTGTATCCGCTGTGGCACCGGTCCTGGTTCGGGCCGGGGATCTGGCCGCTCGGCATCGCCCGCGGCTGGGCTCATGTGTTCGCCATCTGGGATGGCGCCTGGGGCAAGTCGATGAGCTGGCATCCGACCCGGACGCCGGGAAGCTCACTGCGCCGCTTCCGGATCGGCATCACGTGGTGGAGCGGCGGCGCGGCCGTGCTGTGGCTGGCCCTGGCCATCTGGCGGACGGCGACCCTGGGCTCCCCGCAGTTCGCGATCCTGCTGATTTTCGGTTTGCTCAATTTCGGCATCGTAGGCCGCGTCATCTTCCCCGGAGGCGAGGTCGCATGAAGTCCCGCCTGGTCATGTTCCTGGCCGTCGCGCTCGCCGCGGCCGCCGTCGGCGTGGCGGCAAGCCGCCTGGCCCATTCCGCCGCTTCCGGTGACCCACCGCCAGCGCATGCCACCCTGGCGCCGCAGCTGGCCGGCTACCTGGGTACCTTCGAACCCGGTGCCCCGCCTAACTACAGCGCGGTCGCGAGCTTTGGCAAGATGGCAGGCCGGCAGCCCAATCTTCTGGGGTACTACAGCGGCTGGGCGGAGCCATTCGACATATCGTTCGCGCGCACCCTCCACAATGCATGGCGTCACCCCGTTCGTCCAGATCGATCCCACCGCCGCCTCGATCGATGCCATCGCGGACGGCACCTACGATGACTATCTGCTCACCTATGCCAGCAGCGTCCGCAACTTCCGGCACCCCGTGGTCATCGGCTTCGGGCATGAGATGAACGCCTCCTGGTACTCATGGGGCTACAAGCATGTCCCAGCCGCGACGTTTGTGTCGGCGTGGCGGCATATCGTGACGCTGTTCCGCAAGCAGGGTGCGGACAACGTCACCTGGCTGTGGACGCTCGAGGCGGATCAACCAGGCACCGGGCCGATCGCCTCCTGGTGGCCTGGCGCGCAGTACGTCACCTGGGTCGGCATCGACGGCTACTACTACCGCTCCACCGACACCTTCGCCAGCGTCTTCGGTAAGACCATCACCCAGCTGCGGACCTTCACCAACAAGCCGGTGCTGCTGTCCGAGACCGCGGTCGGGCCGCAGGCTGGCCAGTTCGCGAAGATCCAGGACCTGTTCCACGGCATGGCCAAGTACAAGACGCTCGGGCTCGTGTGGTTCGACAAGAGCCAGCACGGCAGCATTTTCCGCCAGGACTGGAGGCTCGAAGACAACCAGTTCGCGCAGATCTCCTTCCGGCTAGGCGTGCGTGATGACCTAACGCCGTCCCTTCCGCATAGTTAGGCAAAGCCTTGGGCAGCGTGGACGGACTCATCAAGTCGGACAGACTTCGCGTATCGGTAAATGTGCCACAGCGTGCTCATGGCGCTCTTCCAACCTCCCGCGCCCCGGCGATCGACCTTAGCCTCTTTTCGCGAATTATCGGTAAAAAGCACCCTGGCCGAAGAAACGGACTGTACCTTTTCGTAGGCAGAATGAATGTTCTGGGGTGGGTGTGGCCACGGTACGTGATGCGGCCAGTGCGGCATGCAAGTTGGGGGGCCCGGCTGAGGTGCCTCTAGTCGACGTTGCGCGCCCAGAAGGCGCACCGGAACCCGGTGTCCCGCACGATGGTCGCAGCCAGCTACCGATCCCGCACGGGACTGGGCCGCCCGGATTGGCGAACCTGGCGGCGGCCCGGTGGTCTCTGCTCGCGGTCCTCGTTGTCCAGGCCACCCTGTCACTGCGGCTTGTCTGGTCCAACACCGCGTTCCAGGACGAGGCCCTCTACCTGCGGGCCGGACACCTGGAATGGGCCCAGTGGCTTCACCAGGCACCGATCCCGGACTTTCCCGCGTACTTCTCCGGCGCTCCCGTTATCTACCCTCCGCTTGGCGCGGTCGCGGACAGCCTCGGCGGCCTGGCGGCCGCACGCGGCCTGTCGCTGTGCTTCATGCTCGGGGTCACGAGCCTGCTCTGGGCCACCACGGTCCGGCTATACGGACGACGGGCGGCACTGCTGGCCGCGAGCCTGTTCGCTACCCTCGCTGGCACCCAGTTCCTCGGCGCCCTCGCGACCTTCGACGCCATGGCGCTGTTCCTGCTGGCCCTAGCCGCATGGCTGGGTGTCCGGTCCGCTGACTGTCAATTCCGGACCCGGACGGGGCTGCTCGTTACCGCAGGCGCCGTCCTGGCCGCGGCCGACGCGGTGAAGTACGCGACAGCCTTGTTTACCCCGGTAGTGCTGATCGTCGTGGCCCTGGCGGCCGGGCGCCGACCCGGGCGCGGCAGGTGGTTCGCGGCGCTCCTGACCATGGCCTGCTCCTGGCTGGTGCTGATGGCTGTGGCCGTCGCCGCCGGCGGCCGGACCTACTGGCTGGGCGTCACCGCCAGCACCCTGGCCCGGCCTGCCTCGGATGCGCCGGTGACGACCGTCCTGCGCAGCGCGTACATCTGGACCAGCCTGATCCTCGTGCTCGCCGCCCTGGGCGTGGTATTGGCCAGCCGCGGCCAGGGTCGCGGGAAACTCTTGCCTGCCGTCCTGGCCGCCGCCGCCCTGCTGGTCCCGGCCGAGCAAGCCAGGCTCCATACCACGGTCAGCCTGCAGAAGCACGTGGTGTTCGGCGCCTGGTTCGCCGCGATCGCGGCGGGCTACGCGATGGCCAGGTTGAGCAGAGTCGACCCCGGCCACGGGTGGGCTCCCGTCATGGCGCTGCCCATCGCCGCGGCCACGTTGTTCGGCTCGATGGGGCAGGCGGCCTCGCTGTATAAGATCTGGCCGAATCGCCGCGGTCATCCAAGTGCCTGCGCACGGCGATCCGATTCCCACCCGGGCAACTACCTGGCCGAGGACTACGACGTCGAGGCCTACTACCTCGGCGCCGAGGTTCCCTGGCCGCGGTGGTCAAGCACTTACTTCTTCCGCTACCAGCAGGCCGGACCGGGCGCGCCGTCCTACTGCGGCCGCGATCAGCCAGCCACTACTTCTCGCTGGTGATCCTCGACTTCGGGGACACGACGGCGACTGACATCCAGATCACCGCGGACATGCATCGCGCGGGCGGCTACTACGTGCTGGCCCAGGCGGGCCAGTTCACCATCTGGGCGTCGCGGGTGCCGCCTCGCGGCCATCCGGGGGTGATCGTGGCCGTCATTGAGCCTTCGGTCGCTGACCGCCTGCCGGAGATCTACCTGCCCCGGCCGCCCGATGACCAGGAGAAGTACAAGTACTTCGGCAAGCCACGCCGCTGGGTATTCGCATGGCTGCTCGTCGCCTCCTGCGGCGTCCTGTACGGGTACATCCATGTGGCCGAACGAGCCTGGCTCGTCGCCCCGCTCATGTGGCTGCTGCTCATGGTCATGGTGCCGCCGGTAGTCGTCAACTTCTGGCTGCGCGTCGGGCCGCCCCGGCTGACCCTGGCCGAGCACCAGGCCACCGTGGCCGGCTACCGGGAACAGGGCGAGACGGTGGACGTGTTCCTGCCCAGCTGCGGCGAGCCGCTGGCCGTGCTGGACAACACGCTCCGGCACGTGAGCGCAATGAGCTGGAGCGGATCCAAGACCGTCTACGTGCTCGACGACTCGGCCCGGGAAAGCGTGCGTGACCTCGCGGACCGGTACGGCTTCCAGTACATCGTGCGTCCCAGGCCGGGTGAGATGAAGAAGGCCGGCAACCTCACCCATGCCCTCGGCGTCAGCGCCGGGGACTTCATCGCGGTCATCGACGCCGACTTCGCGGTTCGCCCGGAGTTCCTCTACGAGACCATGCCTTACTTCTCCGACGCCAAGGTCGGCATCGTCCAGACCGCCCAGTACTACGACGTCAGCAACCCGTCGTTCTCCTACATCCAGCGCTACGCGGGAACCCTGCAGGAAATCTTCTTCCGGTTCATCCAGCCGGCCAGGGACCGCTACAAGGCCGCGATCTGCGCGGGCACGAACCTGGTGTACCGCCGCGCGGCCGTCGTGGCCGCGGGCGGCTTCGCATGGGTACCGATCGGTGAGGACGTCCACTCTGGAGTGAAGCTGGCCTGGGCCGGCTTCGAGACCCGCTACCTGCCCCTGTGCCTGGCCAAGGGCGTGGCGCCGACCGACTTCCCCTCGCTGGCCAATCAGCAGGTCCGCTGGTGCCGTTCCTCGATGCTGCTGATGATCGAGAAGCACTTCCTGGAAGCATCGTTCACCTGGAAGCAGCGGGCCGCCTTCTGGGCCGCATTTCTCTACTACATGTCGTCGGCGGCGCTGCTGCTTACCGGGCCGTTCCCGACGCTCACGATGATCTGGTTCTATCCCGGGCGCATCTACCCGCACAACTACCTGCCGATCCTGCCGGCGCTCGCGGCGAGCCTGTTCGCGTTCCCGGTGCTGAGCCGTGGCTGGCGGCCGACGATCTTCCGGGTATGCATAATCAACTCGTGCTGCCACATGTATTCGGTGTGGTACGCGATCCGGGGACGTGTCGCTGAATGGGTCCCCACCGGAGCCTCGCCCGGCAGTGGGCAAGTTCCGGTAACCGTAAACCGGATCCTTTGCACCTGGATTACGGTATCTCAAGTGCTCCTCTGGTCGGGCCTGGCGCTGCGGGTGCACGAATACGGATGGCATACGTACTGGGCGACAGAAGTTCTTGCTGGCGTACAGCTCTACATGCTGGCGCCACTGCTGACTCCCAGCAAAGGCGTCTGGAAACGCCCCGACAAGAGGCCTGTGGAGGTCGCTGCATGAATCGCCCGCCCCATCACCAAGAGGAGGACGTTTCCCTCATGCCGCTAGCGCCGCGGGAGCACAGGAAGAGCGGCACGACGAGGCGAGACAGCGGAAACAAGCTGAGGAAACGTCGGCGGATCCTTACCACCGGCGCGGCAATTATTGCTGTGGCCGCAATCGTGCTCGGCATCGTAGTCTTTAACAGATCCTCGGAACCCACCGGCCCGCTGCCGGTACATCTGCCGCCCGCGACTGGTTCCTACCTCGGGGTGTATGCGGACGGTGTGCCTGCCTCGTACGCCGAGGTGACGGCGTTCGCGAACGCTACGGAGCCAGACCAGATGTAGTCATGTATTACAGCGGATGGTATGTGCCCTTCCCGGTCGGTTTCGCTACGACTGCGGCCAGAAACGGCGCGGTGCCGCTCGTGCAGATGGATCCGGACGGCATAAAGATTGCCGAGATCGCTTCCGGAAGGTACGACGGCTACCTGAGCTCCTACGCGGAGGCCGTCCGCGCTTACAGGCATCCCGTCATCCTGAGCTTCGGGCACGAGATGAACGGCGATTGGTCATCCTGGGGTTACCGGCACACAACGCCGGCAGTATTCGTCGCCGCCTGGCGTCACATCGTCAACCTGTTCCGCGCGCTGGGAGCACGGAATGTTACGTGGCTGTGGACAGTCAACATCATCAACAACACAACGCAGCGGTAATATCCCCAGCCCGGCTCCATGGTGGCCCGGCAGCTCCTACGTGAACTGGGTCGGGATCGACGGCTATTACCTAAAGCCAAACTGGCAGTTCGCTCCGTTGTTCGGGCCGACCATCGGCGCCGTGCGCGCGCTGACCGGCGACCCGATCCTCATCGCCGAGACGGGCGCGGTCCCTGCCGCAGGCCAGCCAGCGAAGATCAACGACCTGTTCGCCGGCATTCGCTCTTACGGCCTGCTCGGGTTCGTGTGGTTCGACACTACAGAACTCCACGAACCAGCCCTTCGGCATCACCGGTTCTGCGGCCATCGATGCTTTCCGGAAGGGTGCCAGCAGCACCTACACCGGCCTGGGTCATGAACGGCCAGTGGCGAAAGGTAGCAGGGCGGAACCCGGCGGTCAGGAGGCTCCAGAGTTTTGTCTGACACTCAGCGCTCGGTGCGGCACCGTCCAGCCCTGCTACCAAGACTCCATGCCCCGGTCCGCCGCCACCTGGCGGGGCAGACCGCAGCGATTGCCGCCGCAAGTGTAGCAGTAGCAATTGTTATTACCCGCAGCCTTTCCGGCGCGCCCGCGGAGAAGATGGCCAACCGCGCCGATCGTAATCTCGCGCCGACCATCCGCAGACACCATGGCCAAGCAGAAGGACCATCACGTTGACCGCCCGCGAGAGGGAGCACGCAGGCGCTAGGTTCCCGACGGAGCCGATACCCACCGAAGACGACGGCTCGCAAGCCCAGGGATTGCGAGTGCTGCTGTCGATGGCAGTGGACCAGGCGGGAAATCGGTTGGAGGAGGCTGCTGCGCATAGCGGACGAGCGCTTGCCTTCCTCGAAACCGTCGCCGCGGAACTGGACGTGGCCGCCATCCCGCCAACGGAGCCCGCGTCGACGACACGGGCAAGCGGCGAGCCGGGAGCGGGCCGGGCAACCAGGCGAGGTCGGCACGCGGCTCCCCCGCCTCCCTACTTGAACCGCCGTGGCGCGCGGTTCCTGGTCTTTAGCGGGATCGGAGGGTTTGTCTTCCTGATGGGGCTCGGCCTCCAGGCCGTGCTAACCGGCAACTGGCACATACTTCCCGTGGTTTCATACGCGATCCAGGCTGTCGTCTCCGTGGAGACAAGCTTTCTGCTGAACCGCTGGCTAACCTGGCGCGACCGTAGCATCCCGTTCTGGCAGGCCTTTGCACGCTTCAATGCCCAGAAGACGGTGACGATCGCCCTCAATCTGGCACTCTACGCGGGTTTGCTCCGGCTAGGATGAACTACCTCGTCGCCAATGTGGTGCTGACAGCGGTGTTCACTGTTGTCAACTACGTCGCAGGCGACCGCCTTGTGTTCGTACCCGGCAGGACGCGAACCGCTGAGCCTGCTGCCCCGGCCGCGCCAACGCTGGTCATGGAACGTCGCATGCCAGAAGTCAGCGTAGTCATCCCGTGCAGGGGCAATGAGAGCACCATCAGTGCCGCGGTGCAATCCCTGCTGTATCAGGACTATCCCCGTCTCTGCGAGATCATCTTGATGGGCTCGCCAGGGGATTCGACGTGGAGTGCTCTGGAGGGCATTACTGATCAAAGGTTGTCGACCTGGGAAATAGAGACGCCACCGGGAATGCGTGATGCGAACTTCAAGCGGGATGCGGCCGTCAGGATGAGCTCAGGCGACGTTATCGCGCTAGTGGACAGCGACATCGTGCTCCCGCACGACTGGATGAGCCGGGCGGTCGCTGCACTCGAGGATAGCGGTGCCAGTTGTGTAGCGGGCGGCATGAAGTCGGTCCATGACAGCTTCTGGGGTCGTTACACCGACAGCACGTGGATCGGCGCCAAGACGCCTCGCATCGCGCAGTCATACACCGTCACCCAAGCGGATTTCGGCGCGCGCGGACGTAAGCCGCCGATCTCAGCCAACGTCCTGTTCACCCGCGAGCTGTATGACTACTGTCCCATAGACCCATTTTGGTCCCACGGCAGTTATGAGGATTACGAGTGGTTCTGGCGCGTCGTCAGGACCGGACATGCGATCCGTGTTTGCCAAGACCTCTATGGCTGGCACCACCACCGCCGCGGAATGCGCGAACTGGTCAGGGAGTATCGGCGCTCGTCAAGGGGATGCGCGTATTTCATCCGGGCCCACGAGGACAGCCCGCTCGCCAAGCGGCGGCTGCACCAGGCGATGGTCTTGCCGCTGGTGGCTGCCGTGGGAGCCGGCGGCGCGGCTGCAGCTGCCGTCTATGGCTACGGCACCGCCGTAGCCGGGCTCGCGTTGGGCTGCGCAGCGGTGCTGACCGTACATCAGGTCGTTCGCTCGCGCAGCCTGGAGAGCGCGGCATATCCGGCTGTGGGACTTGCGCTAGGTTCGGTCTTCACCGCCGGACTCGTGACGAACTTGATCCGATCAGGTCCCAGAGCGGCGCTCTCTCCCATTACCGAATCTCCTGCTCCCCTATCGCAGGCGGGGCAACCCGCGAGCCGTCCAGCGCGGCGCCTACTGCATCCTTTGATGGCCATTTGCACAGTGCAGGCCGCCCTTTCCCTGACCCTCGTCTGGAGCAACACGGCTTACATTGATGAGGCGAACTATCTCTGGGTAGGTCGTCTTGAGATCGCGCACTGGCTGCACGGGGCATCATGGCCGTCGGTGTACGCATACCGGACCTTTGCCGGATCCCCGGTCTTGTACCCACCTATCGGCGCCCTTGCCAACAGCGTCGGCGGCCTCGCAGGTGCGAGGATCCTTTCGCTGATCTTTATGCTCATTGCCACAGTCCTGCTTTATCTCACAGCGTCAAGGCTGATAGGCCGTACAGGAGCCCTCTTCGCCGCTGCCCTATGGGCTTTCAGCGAGCCTGCGATGCGACTGGCATTCGCTACCTCCGTCCCGTTGTCGGTATTTCTGACGGCGCTCTCGGCGTGGCTCATCGTGGAGGCAGGCTATCGGCACCGCCGCGGTGAGTTCGTAGCCGCCGCGGCCGTCACACTTGCCCTGGCCAACATCACCGCGTTCTCAGGGATCGTCGTCGACCCCGTGATGATAGCATTCGCGTTCCTGACATGGCTGCCCCGCATGGGTAAGCAGCAAGCCTCGTTCTGCACGGCATGGCTGGCGGGAGGATTGGTTCTGTTCTTTGGCCTGATAATGACCTTCTCTCACTCCTGGGCCAGTTTTACATCTACCGTCATCCACAGCAGCATGTTCGGCCATCAGAGCATCCTGCTTGTGCTTCACGATACTTGGGGATATTCGGGGCTGATCGCCGGGCTGATGTTGATAGGTGTTGCCACAGCATTCAGCGCTGAAAGCGAGCAGCGCGCTGCTTTGCTTGCATTGCTCGGGGGAGCGGCTCTCATAGTCGCTATGGCTCAGCTTCACGATCAAACCACTTCTTTGCTCGACGAGCACATTGCCTACGGAATCTGGTTCGCAGCCGTGACGGCTGGTTACACGTGCAGCCAGCTGATCCAGTGGGTTCCTCGAACCGCCCCTAGGGTCGCAGCGCTCCTTTGCATAATAGCTCTGATCTATCCCGCGGTAATCGGCTGGGAATCTGCCTGGGAGCGCTATCACGGCTGGAGCAACGCGCGCTCGTTCATCACTGATTTCAGATCTATTGCCGCACAGAGTCAGGGATCTATTTATGCCTCGGCACAGCAAAGTATCGCCGAGTATTACACTCCACAGGGGCGTGACTGGACACGATGGAGCGAAGGCCTAGCGGTTGACCCTGCCCAAGTGCCGTCGAATGCCTGGGAATCCTCCTACGCAAACGAACTGGCCGCTGGAAACTACGGAGTGATAGCGCTATTTTATGCCACAACATTCTCGTCAGCCAAGCTCCCGGGAAGCATCTTGATCTCACCTAAGGGCAATCGCACCTATCAAGAGCTGCTTGGTCTCGTCGGAGAAAACTCGCGAGAACCTGGTCTTCCCGCGCTGACACTAGCCCTTGAAAAAGACCCCGAATATCATCTCGCTGTCGTAGGGCCGTATAACACAAGCCATATCTCAGGCACTCGGACCTACGGCATATACGCGATCTGGGAGAAGAGGGCGCGGTGAACGCCATAACGCCCACTACTGCCCGGTTGCAATACCCGCCGGACCGTCCAGCGTTTCAACCTTTGGCGCAGGGTCTGCAGCGTCCGCGGTGGCGTTCCCTGCTCCCACTGACGGCCATCTGCGCTATGCAGGCTTGCCTCTCCCTATCCCTCGTCTGGAGCAACACTGCATTTGCAGATGAGGCGTACTACCTCTGGGTAGGGCACCTGGAGATCGCTCACTGGCTGCATGGAACGTCCGTGCCGCAAACAATGCTGGATGGGAACCTCTCAGGCTCGCCTTTCATCTATCCACCGATAGGTGCGCTTGCCGACAGCATCGGCGGCCTGGCGGGAGCGCGGATTCTGTCCTTGATCCTCATGCTTGGCACTACCGTCTTGCTCTACTTCACGGCGTCACGATTGTTCAGCCGTAGGGCGGCCATCATTGCGTCAGCGCTCTGGGCGGTCAGCGAGCCGACTATACGCCTAGCGTTCGCCACCTATGACCCGCTGTCTATCTTCCTGACCGCGCTCTCGGTATGGCTTATAGTGCAGGCTGGTTACCGCAAGCACCGCGCGGTGATCGTGGTGGCCTCCGTTGTGACTCTGGCGCTGGCCAACGCGACTGCGTACTCCGGGATGGGCATCGATCCGGTTGCAATAACCTTCGCGCTGCTACTGTGGTTGCGTCTTATGCCCAGGTGGCAGGCCTGGTTCTATGCTGCTTGCTTCACGGCTGGAGTGGCAGTGTTTCTTAGCGTCCTGATAATCGCCACACATTCCGTGACCGGAATAATGTACACCGTTCTCAATCGGAATATAGTTGACTATCAGAGCATTACCCTAGTCGTCAGTGACATCTGGAAATACAGCGGGATCGTGATAGTGCTTTGCATGGCGGGTAGTGTAGTAGCAATAGCTCAGGACGGATGGCATCGAGCACTCCCTGTAATCCTGTTCGGATGCGCAATCTTTGTCGTCCCGGCGGCGCAGATTCACGATAGGACTGCTACGTCGCTGGACAAGCACCTGGCGTATGGCATCTGGTTCGCAGCCATGGCGGCGGGATATGGGCTCAGCAAGTTGATGCGTCCGGTCATCGGTCGGCATAAGCTGCTGATCGCACTTTGCTGCGCAGTCGCTGTCATATATCCGGTGACAACTGGTTGGGAATCGGCTTGGGACACATACCATACCTGGGCCAATTCCGCTAAATTCGTAGCTGAATTCAGGCCAGTAGCGGCTCAAAACCCAGGTCCTTTCTCACTTTCTGGTGGTGCTGCCGGGCAATATGTCCACATTGCTGAATATTACACTCGGCAAGGGACGACTGGACGCGTTGGGATAACCCGGTATCGCTCATCCCGAACCATGTACCGCCCAGACTCTGGAACTCCTACTACACGAAGCAACTGCACCGGGAAAACTACGGCGCGATCGCGCTTATATTTCAGACAACCTTCTCCTCGCAGGGGTTGCCTGGGAGCGTTTTTCTTTCACAGCAGAACAGCCGAACGTACCGAGACCTACTAAACCTGGTAGCAGCCAATTCCAACGAACCAGGGCTGTCCGGTTTTCACAGTAGTTCTCGAGAAAGATCCAGCGTACCGTCTCGTCTCTGTCGGACCATATGACAGCGGAGTGTCTTACAGCGGCTATCAATATGGAATTTACGCCATTTGGCAGAAGGTACAGAGGTGACTACCGTCCGGGAGCCCACGGCCGGGCAACGTCACCCGGCAAAGCCGTCGATCGTCCCAGTGCGTAGGGATGCCAGGCGACGACGCCGCCAGCGGCGGTTGCGCTCTTTTCGGCGCTGGTCTTCGTTACGGCGCTTCTCGCGGGTGCGGGGCTGCGGTTGTGGCATCTGGGTATCTCCCCGGCGTGGCAGTGGGATGAGGCTGTCTACTACCGGGTCTCCCAGAACGTTCAGCACGGTCGGCTTACTGAACACTCGGTGTATGGCGTGTACCCATCTGAGCCATTCTTGTACCAGCCGCCGTTCTACTTCCTGCTGCTCTCCCGATGGTTCGACGTTATCGGCGCCAACATCTATCACGCCCGGCTCCTAGGCGTGATCTTCACAGCAGCGATGCAGGCAACTCTGTTTCGGCTGCTATGGAAGATCCACGGCCCCGTTGTGGCCCTATTCGCCATAATCCCAGTGATCTTCGACGGCTGGCTGATGTATATTGAGCGGGTCTCCTACATCGAGAACGCGCTGATGCTGCTCATCGCGCGGCTTCCTGCTGTACCAGCGCGCACTGGAGCCCCCATCGTGGCAGCGCTTCGCGATCGCCGGGCTGCCATCGGGTTTGCCGCGAGCTTCAAGCAGACGGGCGCCTATGTCCTCCTAGCCGTTCTGCTCTGCTGGCTCGTACGTCGCGCTCACAAGGGACACCTGGTCCTGCTCGGCGTGGCCTTGACAGTCATCGCGGCCTATATGGCGGTGATGATCCGGCTGTTCGACCCGCCCGGCCACGACTGGTACATAGGTCAGTCGGTTACCCAGGTCCGGCGAGTGCTCGGACTGCAGCAGAGCGGCGGCACGCTGACCTCGCCGGGCGGTGTGCTGCATCTCCTGGCAGCGCAGTACAGGTTCTTCATTCCCAGCGTGCTGGTCGCGCTCGCGGCGTTCCTTACCGTCGCGCGCCGGATCCTGCAGTGCTACCGGGCCCGCAACTGGGAGCCGGTTCAAGGCAATGCGCTGCTGTTTAGCTGGCTAGCGACCGGGATCGTCGTCTTCGGCGTCAGCTCCCTAAAGTTCCCGCAGTACTTTGCGCTGATCCTCATCCCTGCGTACTGCTTCTTCTGGACGCGAGGTGGCCCGCCGGAACTGGCGCCGGGCCTGGAGGAGCACAGAATGATCCGCAGCCGTCGGCGGCCGGGGTTGGGCTCGTTCCTGCTGACAGTGCCCGTTTTCGGCGTCAACACGCTTGCGAAGGTTCAGCAATACGCGGCGACGCAGATCCCGCGCGAACGGAGTCGTGGTCACCGAGGAGAGCATCGGTGACCTAATCCAGCAGCCCTGGTGCACCGTTGAAGTCGCGGCGCCGTGCCTGAACGTGTGCGACCTACGCCATCACCTGGCGCACCTATCTGTATTCGAGTTTCACCGAGGGTGACCAAGAATTTCTACAAAATCATGAGCGGGAGCGGTTCCGGTAAAGTCGTTCAGCGACACTGTGGGGACCGCCACCGTATGGAAACTAAGGTACGGCACAGTGAAGCGGCTAGGGGTGCTGCTGGTCGCGGCATTGGTGCTCTCCGGCTGCGGGGGCCGTCGCCATCCCAACTACTGACCCGGTGCCGCGAAAATGGCCGCTGCACTAGGTACGAGTAACTGGCCGGTCCTGGGGCGGGCGCAGGCCCGTCCTTGGCGTAGATCTGTATGCGCTCAATAACTACTCTGCGGCCCAGGTGAAGGCCGACGGGCGGCGAACGCTCGCCTATATTAAGAACGTGCTGAAAGCTGATGCAGTCGGGATCGTCTGGAACTTCTATGCCCCAAACCTTTACTCGGATCCCGTCAAGGCGACCGACGCCACGCTATCTGCCGAGCAATGTGGCAATCCTGACCAAGATCGCCGTCCAGCTTCACCTGCTGGTGGAATATCGGCCGCTGGTCCTGGTGCCCACTGGGCCGAATCACTGGGGGGCTGATCGAACCGTATCCTCCAGCCAGATGGTTCGGTAGCTATTACCGTGCCGAGCTGCCCTACCTGAGATCGCTCAGCAGCTCGGCGTCAGGGAATTCGTGACAGCGACTGAGCTGCAAGACCTGAACAGCAGCCCGCTCTGGCCGTCATTCTTCGCCCGCGTTCCACGTCTACCATGGCGTGATCTCATATGCGACCTGGGATGGAGACTACTTCGGAACTGCGCCCGGCACGTGGTTTCAGGCAGCCACGCCGGAGTCTGCCGGCTAAAGACGTCGGCATGGATATGTACTGGCACATGAACCTTCAGGCCGCCGCCACGACAGCGGAGGTTACGGCGGCATGGGAGGCGCTCTTCGGCAAGGTACCCCGTCGGTGTTGCGGAGAACGGCTATCGATGAGACAGGAATTCAGGCACGAGCGGGTGCCTATCCGAACCCTGAGGATCTCTGCAATGCACCTGGCCGTCGGAGTGAACAAGTGCAGGTGAACTGGTTCACCGCCGCATGCGCTACGGTCCGCCGGTATCACATGCGTGGTGTGTTCTTCTTAAGGTCGACCTGACTGACAACCCTGCGCATCCAGCTAGGTCGCTATCGACATTCGAAGGAAGGGAAGGAGCTGCAGCCATCAGTGAATGCGCGCGGATTCTTGGCTGACCCCGGGACCCTCGGCACTGAGCATCAGGCCACTGCACCGTGCGGAACGCGCCGCGCGGCCAGAACTCCCTGCCCTCGAGGCCTGGAGCAGCGACGGCGGCCGATGTGGAAATGTACTACAGCGAAGGGTTTGAGTCATTCAAGGCGACTACTTATAGGCGGCCCTAGAACGGCGCGGTGCCGCTCGTGCAGACGGACCCGGACAGTATCAGCCTCGCCGCGATCGCGGCCTGGCAGAACGACGGCTACCTGAGTGTCTACGCTGAAGCCGTCGATGTCTACCGCCACCCGGTCATCCGGAGTTTCGGCCACGAAATCGACGGATCGTGGTCCTTGCTTGGGTTTGTGTGGTTCGACTCCACCAACGACATTGGCCAAGACTTCGGCATCAATAGTCCCGCAACTGTAACCGCATTTCGCGATGGCGCCAGTACCTTCGCCAGGCCC
This sequence comes from uncultured Actinomycetes bacterium, assembly GCA_963722275.1. Taxonomy (GTDB): domain Bacteria; phylum Actinomycetota; class Actinomycetes; order Streptosporangiales; family Streptosporangiaceae; genus Palsa-504. The sequence continues at coordinate 305,860 of CAVRMX010000003.1, forward strand.
GAGTCATGAACGGTGCGTCACGCCTGACCGTACTGGGCACCGGGTATCTCGGCATCACTCATGCTGCCTGTATGTCCAGCCTGGGGTTCCACGTCCTCGGCGTGGATAACGACGCCCAGAAGGTAGAGCAGCTAAACGCCGGGCACCTACCCATCTACGAGCCCGGGCTCGGTGAACTCCTGCGCTCTGGCCTTGACTCAGGGCGGCTGGCGTTTACCACGTCCTACCCACGCGCCGCGGCGTTCGGAGAGGTGCACTTCATCTGCGCCGGGACCCCGCCACAGCCTGGAAGCGACCACGCCGACCTGTCCCAGGTGGAAGGCTGCGTAGCAGCACTTGCGCCACTGTTGGACCGGCATTGCCTGATCGTCGGGAAATCCACTGTCCCCGTAGGCACTGCGCGCCGCCTGACAGCAGAACTCGAGAGGACATGCCCCATGGCGGAGCTTGCCTGGAACCCCGAGTTCCTGCGTGAGAGCTCAGCAGTGGCGGACTCGCTCGCGCCAGACAGGATCGTCGCTGGCGTCACGTCGTCCTGGGCCGAAGGCGTGCTTCGGCAGGTGTACGCCCGGCTGATCGCCGACGGCACCCCGTTCTTCGTGACGGATCTGGAGACTGCCGAGCTGGCCAAGGTAGCGGCGAACAGCTTCCTGGCCACAAAAGTCTCCTTCATAAATGCGATGGCGGAGGTCTGCGAGGCGGCCGGAGGAAATGTCTATGTTCTAGCGCAGATCCTCGGTGCTGATTCGCGTATCGGTTCGGCGTTCTTGCGGCCAGGCCTCGGCTTCGGAGGAGGCTGCCTGCCGAAAGACATCCGCGCGTTCATCGCCCGGGCCGCAGATCTAGAAGCCGACCAGGCACTCGGCTTCCTGCGCGAGGTGGACGCCATCAATCTACGGCGCCGAACCAAGGCTGCCGATCTCGCTTACGAGCTGGCCGGCGGGGATCTCACCAATGTCCCCGTATGCGTGCTCGGCGCCGCATTCAAACCTGGCTCCGACGACGTCCGAGACTCCCCGGCTCTGGACGTGGCGCAGGTCCTTCACGGAATGGGAGCACAGGTAACTGTCTATGACCCGGCCGCACTTGCTAATGCGCGCCGAGCACGTCCGGAACTCGGTTACGCCACGACACTGGCCGAGGCAGCTCGGGATGCGCATGTCGTCCTGCTGCTCACCGAATGGGCCGAATTTGCCGAACTGAGGCCTGACGACCTGGCCAGCGTGGTGGCACGACGGAACATCGTAGACGCGCGTAGCGTCCTCGATGCAGCTCTATGGCATGCTGCCGGATGGAACTACCGGGCTCTTGGCGTGGCACTCACTCCGTCGATCTCAACGCGTTTTGCTATGAGACCAAGCGCAAGAGATAAGAGGGCACGGTGATCGTCAACGCCGGTCACGCTGGGCGGCACAAGCAGACACTACCGGGCGGAGCTCGCACTACGGTCCACCGCCGTAGAGCGAGGCTAGCTGTGGTGATCGCTGCCATGAGCGCACTGGCGGCAATCGTCCTTGTGCTCGTAGCAGTTGACGGCAGCAACGTCAAAAAGCCGGTGCATTCACCTCATCTAACTGGACGCGCAGGCCTTTCCGCTACTCCTGGGTCTTACCTCGGGGTGTATGCGGACGGGGCACCCATGTCGTACGCCGGGGTAACCGCGTTCACGGCGGTCACCGGGATCAGGCCGAGACTGGTCGTGTACTACAGCGGTTGGTGGGAGCCATTTCAGGCTAACTTCGCCAAAACCGCCGTGAAGCACGGTGCGGTGCCATTGGTGCAGATCGACCCAACCGATATAAGCCTCGCGGCCATTGCATTTGGCCGATATGACACTTACCTGACCTCATTCGCTCAGGCCGTCCGTGCCTACCGTGCACCAGTCATTTTGAGCTTCGGCCATGAAATGAACGGTACCTGGTTTTCCTGGGGCTGCCGACACACATCCCCGGCGGTTTTCGTTGCCGCATGGCGGCATATCGTCACACTCTTCCGCACGGTTGGAACCCGGAATGTGACCTGGCTGTGGACAGTCAATATCATCAAGACACAGGCCTGCCAGATTCCCAGCCCGGCTCCCTGGTGGCCCGGCAGCTCGTATGTGAGCTGGGTGGGAATCGACGGCTACTATCTCAAACCATCCTGGAAATTCGTTCCAATTTTCGGACCCACTATCGCTGCTGTACGCGAGCTGACCGGTGATCCTATCCTCATCGCCGAGACAAGCGCGACGCCCGCCGCCAGCCAGCCAGCGAAGATCCCCGACCTGTTCGCTGGCATCCACACGTACGGGCTGCTTGGGTTCGTATGGTTCGATAACTTCGCCTCGCGTGACTACCGCATCAAAGGTCCAGCGGCAATCGCCGCGCTCCGCGAGGGTGCCAAGACTTACGGTCGTCCCGCGTCGTGAACGGCAGGCTCCCCCTCACTAAGCCAGACTGATCCGTGGTGCAATGGACTGCTGGAGCACCAACAAGACCGTGGCGGTTTCGTTAGGGTGGATCTCAGTAATGAGCTAGGTAAGGCAACATGAGATCCCGCCTGGTGATACTCGTGGCCGTCGTGATCGCTGCTGCCGCCGTGATCTTCGCGGTCAGTCGCTTCGTCTCGTCCTCTCACCTCGAAGGTAAGCCTACGTCCCTGCCGACGAACCAGGCCTCTTACCTGGGTGTCTATGAGACCGGAGCGCTGAATACCTACCAGCCGGTCGCAGATTTCACCAACGCGGCAGGCAAACAGCCGAACCTCGTGGGGTACTACAGCGGCTGGGGGGAGGCGTTCCAGACTTCGTTCGCGGAGGCCGCCCGCAGCCACGGCGCGGCCACGATCATGCAGTGGGATCCCACCTTCGCCTCGGTCTCCAAGATCGCCGCTGGCGGCTACGACAGCTACCTGCGCTCGTTTGCTGATAGCGTCCGCGAGTTCGGTCACCCGGTGGTCATCGGCTTCGGGCACGAGATGAACGCGTACTGGTACTCGTGGGGTTACCGGCACCTGCCGCCCTCAACGTTCGTGGCGGCATGGCGGCACATCGTGACGCTGTTCCGCGCTCAGCACGCCGACAACGTGACCTGGCTGTGGACGCTGCAGGCGGACGAGCCCGGCACGGGCCCGATCGCCTCCTGGTGGCCCGGCGCGGAGTACGTCACCTGGGTCGGCATCGACGGTTACTACTACGGTCCATCGGAGAACTTCTTCGGGATCTTCGGCAAGACCATCGCCCAGGTGCGGACGTTTACCGGCCTGCCGATACTGCTGTCCGAGGTCGCGGTCGGCCCTGAGGCCGGGCAGGCCCGGAAGATCCCTGACCTGTTCGCGGGGATGCGTCACTACGGGACGCTCGGGCTCGTCTGGTTCGACATCGCCCAGCACCAGGGGGTTTACCACCAGGACTGGCACATCGAGGACAACCCGGCGGCGGTAGCGGCGTTCCGGCGCGCCGCTTCCGCACTGAGCCTGGTCCAGCCGTAAAAAGCCGCTGCGGCGCGCTACCGCCGTCCGGGCGATCAGCGTCCCCGGATAGGCGTGGAACCCGGTCCGTTCGGGATCAATATGCCCTAGCCGCCTGCGGCGGGTCAGCTCATGCCGGTGGTGGAGACGGAGCGGGACCGCGGGTCGCGAGGATGCCAGCAGCCGCGGGCGACGCTGGCCAGGAAGGTGTCCACGGCGCGGTTGAAGACGTCGGGCTCTTCCAGGTTGGCGGTGTGGCCGGTGCGCGGCAGGACGGCCAGGCCCGCGGCGGGAATGGTCCGCTTGAGCATCAGCGCAGGCTCCAGGCAGCCCTCGTCCTCGTCGCCGACCAGCACCAGCACCGGGATGGCGATCCGGGCCAGTTCGCCGGTGAGCGCGTACAGCGAGGGCCGGGCGGCCTGGACGCCGCGCATGGTCAGCGCGCTGCCCAGCGAGGAGTGCCCGGCCAGCGCCGCGGCGAACTCGGCCCAGCCGCGCGGGTTCTTGTTCTGGAACTGGACCCGGGCCGGCCCGACGGCGTACCGCTCGGCTACCTTCGCGGCGCCCTCGGCCGCGAACGCGGCCCCGGTGAGCACGGATTCGGCGCGGAAGGCTTCGGCGCGCTCGGGCTGGGCCCCGTAGCCTGCGCCTGCGACCACCGCCGAGATGACCCGCTCGGGATGCCCGAGCGCCAGGTGCAGCGCGGTGAAGCCGCCCATCGACAGGCCGACCACGTGCGCCTGGCCGATGCCCAGGCCGTCGAGCACGGCGACCGCGTCCGCGACCGCCCGCTCCTGCGAGTACGCTTCCGGGTCGGTGGGCACGTCCGACGGCGGGTAGCCGCGGGCCGCGTAGGTGACGCAGCGGTAGGCCGCGGAGAAGAACCGGACCTGCGGTTCCCAGCTGCGGTGATCGCCGGCGAACTCGTGGGCGAACAGGAGGGGCTCGCCCTGGCCGGTCTCCTCGGCGTGCAGCGTCACGCCGTCGTCGGTCACGATCGCTGGCATGATGGCTCCCCTGTATCTGGCTGCAGGTTCTTACCCGGATACTTCTTTTACCGGATCCGCGCCCATGATGTGGTGATATGTCCGAGCGGAGGCGGCGCCGGCGTTTCCTGCGGCCAGCGCGGCCAGGATCTCGTCATGCTGCCGGGCGGACTCGGCGTGCGTGCGCGACACCCGGGGGCCGTCGTGCAGCGACGCCCAGAGCAGCCGCATCAGCGACAGCAGCAGCGGGCTGTGCGCGTACTCGTAGACGGTGAAGTGGAACTCACGGTTCAGTTCGGCGTAGCCCGGGTCGTCGTCGGCCAGCGCGCGCATCTGGTCGTTCAGCCCGCGCAGCCGGGCCAGGCCGGCCGGGTCGATCTTGCGCGCGGCCAGCGACGCGCCCAGGGATTCCAGTGCGGCGCGGATCTGGAAGTTCTCCTCGACCCGGCCCACGTCCGGCGCGACCACGGTGAAGCCCCGGTGGGTGTCACAGATCAGCAGCCCTTCCGATTCCAGCCGCCGCATCGCCTCGCGGACCGGGGTCTGGCTGACTCCGAAGCGCTGGGCCAGGTCACGCTGGCGCAGCTGCTCCCCCTGGTCCAGCTCGCCGGTGATGATCAGCTCGCGGATGAGGGCGGCTACCAGGTCGGTCTTGCTGACGTAGCCGCGGACCGCGGGGGTCATGACACGCCTTCCATGTGCTCGCACAGCGCGCAGACCCGCGCCGGGGTAAGCGGCAGCCGGCCGACGCCGCCTGCCAGCCCCAGCGCGTCCCTGACCGCGTTCGCCACCGCGCCGCCGACCGCGTTGATGCCCCCCTCGCCCGCGCCCATCACGCCGAGCGGGTTGCCCGGCGCGGGAGCGTCCTGGGACAGCAGCACGTCGACCGGCGGGATCTCGGCCGCGGTCGGCAGCCGGTACTCGATGAACGTGATCGCCTGCGGCTGGCCCGCCTCGTCGTAGCGGAACTCCTCGAACAGCGCCCCGCCGATGCCCTGGGCCACGCCGCCTCTGAGCTGCCCCTCCACCAGCATCGGGTTGATCGCGCGGCCCACCTCGTAGGCGACCAGGTAGCGCAGCACCCGGACCCGGCCGGTCCCGGCGTCCACCTCCACCACGGCGGCGTGCACCCCGTACGGGTAGGTCATGTGGGAGACCTCGAAGCGGCGGCGGGCGGACAGCCCGGCCGGCTCGCCCGGCTTCAGGTACCCGCTGGCGGGCGCGGCCGCCCGGGCGAGGTCGGCCAGGGTGAGGCGGGCGGTTTCCGGGTCGCCGCGGACGCTGACCACGCCGTCGGCCAGGTCGAGGTCCTCCTCGGCGGCCTCGAGGATGCGGGCGGCCAGTTCGATGGCCCGGTCCCGGACCGCGGCCGCGGCCTGGTGCACCGCGCTGCCGCCCACCACCGTCGACCGGGACGCCCAGGACCCGGAGCCGAACGGCTGGGCCGCCGTGTCCCCGGCCGTGACCCGCACGGCCCGCGGGTCGACGCCGAGGGCGTCCGCCGCGATCTGCGCGAGCACCGTCTCGATGCCCTGGCCCAGCGAGGTGCCGCCGGAGTAGACGTGCACGGCGCCGGACTTGCTCACGGTCACGTCGGCGGTCTCCTGCGGCCCGAGGCCGCTCTTCTCCACGAACATGGCCAGCCCGAAGCCGCGGCGCCGGCTGGTTCCCGGCTCCGCGGCTTCGGGCTCCGCGGGGGCACGGTAGCCGAGCCGGCCGGCCTCCTTGACCGCGGCCGCGAGCAGGGCCGGGTAGTCGCCGGTGTCCAGGATCAGGTCGGTGCCCAGGGTCCTCATCGGGCGCTCGTGCGGCATCTCCCGCGGGGTGAGCAGGTTCCGCTCGCGCAGCGCGATCGGGTCGATGCCGAGCTGGGTGGCGGCCACGTCGAGGAGGTGCTCGCGCGCCGCCGTGCCCTCGAACCGGCCCGGCGCCCGGTAGGTGCCGCACGGTGTCTTGTTGGTGAGCACCACCCGCACCCGCCCCCGGTAGGCGGGTACCCGGTAGGGGCCGGGGAGCATGGCGGCGGTGAGTTCGGGGACCGCGACGCCGTGGGTGCGGCAGTAGGCGCCGTTGTCGTGGGTGATGTCGTCGGTCAGGCCCAGGATCCGGCCGCCGGCGTCGAACGCGGCCGCGATGCGGTGATGCTGCTCCCGGGAATGGTTCACCGCCATCAGGTGCTCGGCCCGGTCCTCGGCCCACTTGACCGGGCGGCCCGTGGTCGTGGCCAGCCAGGGGATGAGGAAGTCCTCGGGGTAGAACTCGCCGCGGACCCCGAAACCGCCGCCCGCGTCGATCGCGTGCACGCGGATCAGCGTCTCGTCCACGCCGAGCATGCCCGCCAGCAGGTCGCGGTTCCACACCGGGACCTTGGTCATGCCGAAGATGGCCAGCTCGCCCCGGCCCGGACCGGGCACGGCCAGCAGGCAGCGCGGCTCGAGCGGCACGCCGCTGTGCCGGCCGATGGCGAGCTCGATCCGCACGACGTGCGCGGCGGCGGCGAAGGCCGCGTCGGTGTCGCCGTAGCCGCGGGTGAGTTCGGCGGCGGTGTCGCCGCTGCTGCCGGCGTCGAGGACCGCGGGTTCCTCCGTGATGTCGATCTCGACCAGCTCGGCGGCGTCCTCGCAGGCGTACGGGTCCTCGCCGACCACGACGGCGAGCGGCTCGCCCACGTAGCGGACGGTGTCGCGGGCGAGCACCGGCTGCAGGAAGTCGCGCAGGTCGGTGCCGGCGACGGCGAGCCGCACCGGGATGACCAGGCCGGCCGGGAGGTCCGCCGCGGTGACGACTTTGGTGATGCCGGGCGCCTGGCTCGCCTGCGCGACGGCTAGCTCACGGACCCGGCCGTACGCCGACGGGGACCGGACGATCCGGGCCCACAGCTGGCCGGGGGCGCTGATGTCGTCGCCGAACCGGCCGCGGCCGCGCAGCAGCCGGGGATCTTCCTGGCGCGGCAGCCGGGCGCCGATAGCCGTCATCGTTCATCGTTCCTGCCGGGCCTGCGCGGTCGCGCGGACCGCCTCGACGATGCCCTGGTAGCCGGTGCAGCGGCACAGGTTGGAGGCGACGAGCTCCCGGGCCTGCTCCTCGGTGAGCGGCGCGGTGTCGTCCGCCTTGGTGTCGTCCGCCTTGGTGTCGTCCGCCTCGGCTAGGTCCGCCTCGGCCAGGTATGCCTCGGCCAGCATGAGGAAGCCGGGGGTGCAGAACCCGCACTGCAGCCCGTGGTGATCGCTGAACGCCTGCTGCAGGTCGGACAGCTGCTCGCCGTCGGCCAGGCCCTCCACGGTGCGCACCTCGGCGCCGTCGGCCTGCACCCCGAAGACCAGGCAGGCACGGACCGGCAGGTCATTCAGGATCACCGTGCACGCCCCGCAGATGCCGTGCTCGCAGCCGAGGTGGGTGCCGGTGTAGCCGAGGTCCTGGCGGAGCATGTCGGCCAGCGTCCGGCGGGCTTCGACGGCCAGGTCGTGCTCGCGGCCGTTGACGGTGAGGCGGATCTGGTGGATGTCCTTCATGCGGTCGCTCCGGCTTGGCTGAGGGCCGCGCTCACGTCCTGCGGCAGTACCGGGATGTGGTCGAAGCGCACGTCCGTGTCGGACAGCGCGTCGTTGATGGCGCCCAGGACGGCGGCCGGGGCGCCGATCGTGCCGCCCTCCCCCATCCCCTTCGCGCCGGTCTCGCTGACCCGGGAGGGCGTCTGCAGGTGGACGATGTCCACGGCGCACATTTCCGCAGCGGTGGGCGCCAGGTAGTCCATCAAGGTGGCGCTGGCCGGCTGGCCTTCCTGGTCGTAGCGGACCTGCTCGAGCAGCGCGGCGGCCGCGCCCTGGGCGACGCCGCCGCGTACCTGCCCGTCGACCACCACCGGGTTGATGACCACGCCGCAGTCCTCGACCACCAGGTACCGGTGCAGGCGGATCGCGCCGGTGCCCGGGTCGATCACCACCATGGCCGCGTGGCAGGCGTTGGAGAAGGTGCCGGGCGGGTCGAAGCTGGCCCGGGCCTCCAGGCCGTAGCGGAGGTCCTCGGCCACCCGGTGGGCCTGGAAGTGGACCAGCCTGGCCAGTTCGGGGATGGGGATCGCCGCGGCATCGTCGCCGCGGATCCGGGCGGCGCCCTCGGCCAGCTCGATGTCGGCCGGGCTCGCCTCGAGCAGGCCGGCGGCCACCCTCCTGAGCTGGCCGGCCACGATGTCGGCGGCGCGGCGGGCCGCGCCGCCGCCGGTCACCACCGAGCGGCTGCCCCAGGTGCCCCAGCCGTAGGAGGCCAGGTCGGTGTCGCCCTGCCGCAGCCTGACCTGGTCCGGGTGGACGCCGAGGCGGTCGGCGACGATCTGCGCGAACGTCGTCTCGTGCCCCTGGCCGTGCCCGCAGGTCCCGGTGGTGACGATGACCTCGCCGGTCGGGTCCATCCGGACCAGCGCGGTGTCGTAGCCGGGGGTCATCCGCATCCGGCGCTGGGACATGATCGAGGTGCCGTAGGCGGTGCGCTCGGAGAAGCAGGCGTAGCCGATGCCCGCGAGCTGTCCCCGGGCGCGGAACCCCGCTCGTTCGGCGGCCCAGCCTTTCTGTTTAACCTTCTCCTCGGCCAGGTCGAGGGCCTCACGGTAGCTGCCCTCGTCGTAAGTGATCTTGTTGACGCCGGTGTAGGGGAACTCGTCCTTGCCGATCAGGTTGACCCGCCGGACCTGCAGCGGGTCGAGGCTCAGCGCGGCCGCGGCCTTCTCCATCAGGCGCTCCATGACCAGCACCATCTGCGGCCGCGACACGCCCCGGTACGGCGCGGCCGGGGCCTTGTTGGTGGCGATAGCCCGCCCCCGGGCCCGGTACGCGGGCACCTTGTACACGCCGGGCAGCTCGGTGGCGGCCATCAGCGGCTCGACCGCGCAGGTGAACGGGAACACCGAGTAGGCCCCGGTGTCGCAGTCGATGTCCGCGTCCAGCCCGAGGATCCGGCCGTGCTCGTCGAAGGCGGCCCTGACCTGGTAGCGCTGGTCGTGTCCGTGGAAGGCGGCGGTCAGGTTCTCCTGCCGGTCCTCGGTCCAGCGCACCGGCCGCCGCAGCCGCAGCGCGGCCGCCGCCACGGCGACCTCCTCCCGGCCCACCACGCACTTGAGCCCGAACCCGCCGCCGACGTCCGGAGCGATCACCCGGACGGCGCGTTCCGGGATGTTCAGCGCCTGGGCGACACCCGAGCGGACCTGGTGCGGGACCTGGGTGGAGACGTGCATCACGAGCTGGTCGTCGCGGTCGTCCCATTCGGCCAGGCAGGCGCGTCCCTCCAGCGGCAGGGCGGCGACCCGGGCGCTGCGGAAGGTGGCGGTGACGGTGGCGTGCGCCGCGGCGAAGATCTGCGGCAGCCGGTCGTCGTCGAACATCAGCAGGTCGACCAGGCAGTTACCGTGATCGTGCAGCCGGGGCGCCCCGGCCGCGCTGGCGGCCTCCATGCTCATCGCGGCGGGCTGCGGGTCCCAGCCCACCTCGACCAGTTCGGCCGCGTCCTCGGCCCGGTAGGCGTCGTCGGCGACCACCATCGCCACCGGCTCGCCGACGAACCGGACCCGTTCCCCCGCGAGGATGGGCATTCTCGTGGGGACGAACTCGTCCCGCTCCAGCAGCGCGAGCAGGTAGGGATGCCCGAGGCTGGCCGCGGTGAACAGGCGCTCCACGCCGGGAGCCTGGCTGGCCGCGGTGACATCGATGTTGCCGACCAGGGCGTGCGCGTGCGGGCTGCGGACGAACGCGGCGTGCAGCATCCCCGGGCGGGTGAGATCATCGGTGAACCGGCCGCGGCCGAGCAGCATCCGGCGGTCTTCCTTGCGGGGCACCGCGGCGCCGACCCAGCGGCCGTCGAAACCCGCGGCCGTGGGGCCCTCGGCCGTGGGGCCCTCGGCGCTCACCTGCCGTCCCCGCCGGGCCGGGCTCGCCTCGGCGAGCGCACGGGAGACGAGGGTGACGGTCAGCCTGCGCCGGAACCCGGCGTCGCCGTGCGTGTCTTCGGGCGGGTCGATCTGGCCGGCCGCGTGCTCCCCCATGGCCCGCCAGGTTTCCGCGCCTGCAGGCTGCCCGCTCAGCGGGCCCGCGTCCACCTCGAGCGGAAGCGGGCCGACGCCGCCCAGGACCACGCGGCCCCGGCGGCAGACGCCGTCCGCGATGTCCGCGGACACCGCGGCCGCGACGACCGCGAAGTCGCCCTGCCGCTGGGCGAACTCGGTGAGCACCGCTTTCGGGGCCGGCTTCGGGAACCAGAGCTCGGTGATCATCTCGTCGGGTCCGGCCGCGGTGCTGTAGTACCCCTCGAAGAAATCGGCGGCCGGGACGGTCCGCTGCCCGTCCGGCCCGGTGAGCACGACCCTGGCTTCCAGGAGAACAGCCAGCAGGCACCACTCCGCAGCCGGGTCGGCGTGCGCGATGCTGCCGCCGAACGTGCCCCGGCTGCGGATCGGGTAGTGCCCGATCCACCGGGCGGACCGGGGCAGCACTCCGAAGTCACCGAGGACGGCCGGATCGCGGCTGGTCTCGACCGCGCGATGGGTGGTGAGCGCGCCGATGCGCAGCCCGTCCGTGGCGCCGGCCCGCAGGTAGCTGAGGTCCCCGATCCGGGACACGTCCACCAGCGCGGCAGGCCGGGCCAGCCGGAAGTTCATCATCGGCACCAGGCTCAGGCCGCCGGCCAGGATTTTCGCCTCGTCGCCAAGTTCGGCGAGCAGCGCGACCGCCTCGGCGACGCTGTGCGCGCGGTGGTAGGCGAACGGCGCTGGCTTCACCTGGCTCCTTCGTGGCCCCGGCCTGGTCGTGCGGGCTTCCGTTTATTTGGTATACCATATTTCAGGCGTTTCGGAAGCCCTGGGAGCCCTCCGCGGTTCGGGAGCCCCCGCCTGGAGAGAGTCTGAGCATGCCGCATCCTCATCTGGCCGTCGAGACCAGCCCGGCCGGCTACCGCTGGCTACGCCTTGACCGGCCGGAGCGGCGCAATGCGCTCGACGTGAGCCTCATGCACGCCGTGACGGACTCGCTGGCCGCCGAACCCGAGGTACCGGTCCTGCTGGGCAGCGCCGACCCGCGGGTGTTCTGCGCCGGGGCCGACCTGACCATTACCGATGCCGAACGGGCGGCCGTCTCCGACCTGATCTATGACTGCTGCGAGATCATCGTCACCAGGCCCGGACCGGTGATCGCGGTCCTGACCGGGCCTGCGGTCGGTGGCGGCGCGCAGCTGGCCGCCGCGGCCGACCTGCGGATCGCCGGGCCCGCGGCGCGGCTGCGCTGGACCGGCCCGCCCGGCCTGGACCTCGCGGTGGGCGCGTGGCTGCTGCCCGACCTGGTCGGCCGGGCCACGGCCATGGACCTGGTGCTGACCGGCCGCTGGCTTGAGGCGGCGGAGGCACTGGCCATCGGGCTGGTCAGCCAGGTCTGCGACGACCCGGAACGGGCCGCGGCCGGGATCGCCGCCGGGCTGGCCGGGCGCGGCAGCGGGGCCGGGGTCAAGGCGGTGATGGCGGCCGGAGGGCTGCTCGACCGCATGCGGGCCGAACGATCGGCTAACCGTTCGGCCTGGGCCCGCGCGATGTCGGTCCCTCCGGCTTCATGAACGGCTACGACGACTGGAGCCACGCTGGCTGGCGGACGCACCTGCCGGGGGTGACCGACGTCAGGGACTACGTCACGGGGCTGGGCGACGAGAGCCTTCCCGTGCTGGCGGCCGCGGCCGCCAGCACGGTGCCGGACCGGGTCGCGATCACCGTGGACGGCGAGGCGGTCACCCACGCCGAGCTCGACGACGCGTCCGGCCGGGTAGCGTCGTGGCTGGCCGGACGGGTGCATCCCGGGGACCGGGTCCTGCTCGCGGCCGGCTGAAGCGCCGGCTTCGTGCGCTGCTATCTCGGCGCGCTGCGGGCCGGCGCCGTGGTGGTCCTGGCCAACCCGGGCTATACCGCCGCCGAACTCGGGCACCTGGTCGCCGACTCGGGCGCGGTGCTGGCCTTCGCCGACCGCGAGCCCGCGCGCCGCCTGGCCGGCCTGGGACCGCTGGTGACAGTGGATGTCCGGGAACTGCCCGCGGAGACGCCGCGCGTCGCGGGGATCGCCGCCCGGCCGGACGACACGGCCCTGCTCGCCTACACCTCAGGCACCACCGGCAGGCCCAAGGGGGTGCCGCTGACCCACCGCCAGCTGACGGTCTCGATCCGCGCGGCGATGGCGGCCTGGCAATGGAACGCCGATGACGTGCTGGTCCACGCGCTGCCGCTGTATCACCAGCACGGCCTCGGCGGGGTGCACGCCGCGCTGATCGCCGGCGGCACCGTGCACATCCGGTCGAAGTTCTCGGCAGCCGACCTGGTGCAAGCGGCCGGCGATACCCGGGCCACCGTGCTGTTCGCGGTGCCCACCATCTACCAGGCGCTGGCCGAATGCCCGGCTGCGCTGGCCGGCGGGCTGCGCGGTCTGCGCCTGGCCATCTGCGGCTCGGCCCCGCTGAGCCCGGCGCTGGCCGCCCGGCTGCCGGCCGTGCTCGGGCGGCTGCCGCTGGTCAGGTACGGCACGACGGAGAGCGGGCTGGACGTCTCCAACCCGATCGCCGATCCCCGCGGGGACACGATCGGCGTGCCGCTGCCCGGCGTGCTAGCCCGGATACGGGCCGCGGACGGCCTGGCGGATCCCGGCACGGACGGCCTGGCGGATCCCGGCACGGACGGCCTGGCGGATCCCGGCACGGACGGCGAGATCCAGCTCCGCGGGCCGCACGTCTTCTCGGGCTACTGGAACGACCCGGTCGCCACCGAGGCCGCCTTCACCCCGGACGGCTGGTTCCGCACCGGCGACATCGGGGCCGTGGACCCGGTCACCGGGCACCTGGCGATCCGCGGCCGGACCAAGGAAATGATCATCTCCGGCGGCATGAACGTGTACCCGCGCGAGGTGGAGATCGCGCTCGAGGGCCATCCTTCGGTGGCCGAGGCGGCGGTGGCGGGGGTCCCCGACGAGCGGTGGGGCGAGCGGGTGACCGGCTGGGTGGTGCTGCGCGACGGGCACGAGTTCGACGAGGCCGCGCTCATCGCGCACGCCCGGACGCTGCTGGCCGGGTACAAGTGCCCCAAGCGGGTGTTCCGGCTGGCCGAGCTCCCCCGTAACCAGCTCGGGAAGATCGTCCGCAGCGCATTGAGCTGACGCGCAGGCTACGCGCGGGACTAGATGTCGCGGGGCGAGTTCTGCGCGATGCCGTACCTGGCCGCGACCGGATTCCACACCTGCACGAAGGTCATCTTGGCGGCGTCAGCCACCTGGCTGGCGCTGAACGCGGCGTTGTAGGCGCTGGACTGGCTGGACGACGTGCACCCGCCGGCCTGCTGCTGCTGGGCCCAGGTCAGGTAGTCCCGGTCGGCCGTCAGCGAGCTGCTCAGCGCGGCGGTCAGCTCGGACTTCACTTTCGTGCCGCCCGGGAGGGCCGAGGTCGGCAGGGCCGACGCCCGGCTGTACTCGCTGGCCCGCTGGTTCACCACGGTCTGCAGCTGGCTGACCGCGCCGGGCAGGTTCGCGCACGCACCGACCTGGTTGACCGCCTGATGTAGCGCCGCCCGGGCGGCGGCGCTCGACGTCAGCAGCGTGCCCAGCGCCGCCGCCTGCTGGGCGGCCAGGACCGACGCCGGCGGCGTGGACGCCCCCGACGCCGACGATGCCCCGGGCGGCGATGACCCGGCTGACGCCGACGACGCCCGGCCGGGCGCGGCCGCCGGCGATGCGGCCGGGCGGCCAGCGGCCGGGCGTTTCGACAGGGCAACGCCTGATGCGACCGCGGCGATCACGGCGATCACGGCGGCGGCCGCCAGGACGGGCCGCAGGGCGCGACGGCGCGGCGCGGACGGTCCGGGATCAGGGACGTCCGGCTCGCCCGCCGCGCCAGGACTCGGCGGGACGGGCAGGCGCGACGGCGGCGGGACCAGCTGGAGCGACCGAGGCGGCCCGGCTGGCTCGCGCGACCGAGGCGAGCCTGCTGGCTCGCGCGACCGAGGCGGCCCGGCTGGCTTACGCGAGGGCGGCGGCCCGGCCTGCTCGCCAGGCCTCAGGCCTAGTGCCGCGCCCAGTTCCTCGGCGAAGCGGCTGCAGCTCGGGTAGCGGCCGGCCGGGTCCTTCGCCAGCGCGGTGACCAGCACCGGGTCAAGGGCCGCGGGCAGGTCGGCGCGGCGCGCGGTCGCGGCCGGAGGTGACGCGTAGAGCTGCGCGTACATCAGGGTCAGGCCCTGGTCCGGGCCGAACGGCGGCGTTCCGCACAGCAGCTCGAAGCCGGTGCACGCCAGCGAGTAGAGGTCCGCCCGGCCATCGAGCGCGCGGCCCTCGATCTGCTCGGGCGCAAGGTAGTGGAGCGGGTCGCCGACCTGATCCGCCGCGATGACCTGACCAGGCGAGAAGGCCGTGCTCAGGCCGAAGTCGCAGAGGTACGCGTGGTCGGGCTCCTGGTCGCCCGCCTGCTCGAGCGGGTGTCCGGCGGCCGTGTCACCGGCATCGAGGAGGATGTTCGCGGGCCTGACGTCGCGGTGGATCAAGCCGCGCGCGTGCGCGGCATCGAGCGCCGACGCGATCTGCGCGATGATGCGCCAGGCATAGCCGGGAGGAAGCGGCCCGAGCCGGCCGACCAGCGCCCGCGCGTCCCCGCCGCGGGCGTAGCGCATGGCGACGTACACGGTGCCGTCCGCCTCGCCCGCCTCGTAGACGGGCAGGATGTGCGGATGGTCGACCGCGGCGGCGGCCCGTGACTCGCTGATCATCCCGGCCCGGACGGCGGCGTCGCGGCCCGGATCCGGCGCCAGCACCTTGACCGCCACCTGGCGCAGCCTCTTATCGACGGCGAGGTAGACGGCAGCCGTACTGCCCTGCCCGACGCACCGGTCCAGCCGGTAGCCGGCGATCCGGCCGGGCGGGCCCGAGCCCGCCGCGCCGCTCACGGAGCCACCGCCGGGCCGGGAGTGATCAGCCGACGGCCGGGTCCGGCCGGGCTTCTGAGTCCGGCCGGGCAGTTGGGCCAGTGGCGACTTCGCCAGTGGTGATATCGGCAGTGCAGCTCACGAACCTCCGCTCGAAGTGCGGTAGGGCGCGCAACGGCAACGTGACCAGACGGGCCCACGGAGACGGTGGCCGCTCCCGTCGCCACGATAATCACATTTCACCAGGCCTGTCCGGACAACGGCTATCAGGCCAGCATGGCGAGCCTTCCCTACCGGTCGCTGGCTGCGCTGGAAACTGGATCTTCCACCGGGTTGATATTTGGTATACCATCCAGCTCACCGAGGACGAGGGACCGCGGCCGGCCTGGCGTAAAACCGCTTGGCCAGCACGGGAACATGCCCGCGGGGCGCGATGCTGTAGCGAGACGGAAGGGGTTGCGGTGGATCTGCGGCTAGACGGCAAGGTCGCGTTCGTCACGGGCGCCAGCAAGGGCATCGGCCGGTGCGTGGCCGAGTTCCTCGCCCGCGAGGGCTGCGACGTGGTCATCACCGCGCGGACCGCCGCCCCGCTGGATGCCGCCGCGGAGAAGATCGCCGCCGACACCGGCCGGGCGGTGCTGCCGCTGGCCGGGGACATGAGCGTGACCGAGGAGGTCCGGCGCTGCGTCGACACCACCCTCGAGCGGTTCGGCAAGATCGACATCCTGGTCACCTGCGCGGGCAGCTCGCCCGGCGGCCTGCTCGAGGACCTGACCGAAGAGCAGTGGATGTCGAGCCTCAACCTGAAGTTCATGGGTTATGTCCGCTCGGTGCGCGCGGTCATCCCGCACATGCGCCAGCGCGGCGAGGGCGCGATCGTGCTGGTCGTCGGCAACGACGGCCTCAAGCCCAGCTACTGGGAGATGACGGCAGGCGTGGCCAACGCCGCGGACATCAACTTCGCCTCCTCGGTCGCCGAACAGTACGGGCGGTACGGAGTGCGCATCAACACCGTCAACCCCGGCCCGGTGAACACCGACCGGTGGGACACGCTGGAGAAGGCCCTCGCCCGCGACAAGGGCGTGAGCCAGGAGCGCGCCCACGAGCTGGCCGTGAAGTCCATCCCCTTCGGCCGGATCTGCGAGCCGGAGGAAGTCGCGGCGCTGGTGACGTTCCTCGCCTCGCCGCTGGCCAGCTTCATCAACGGCGCCCACATACCTGTCGACGGGGCGCAGCGCAAAGCAATCATGGATCAGTGAGGGAGCCCAGAGAGGGAGCATTGCCATGACTGACGCTACCGGCACCGCGGAGCTTCGGCCGCTGCATGTCGAGACGAACGGCATCAACGTCATCGCCGAGAACGAGCGCAAGGGCCACCCGCATGACCTGTTCTGGCCCTGGTTCGCCGCGAACGTCTCGGTGCTCGCCCTCGGCTACGGAGCGTTCGTGCTGGGCTTCGGCATCTCGTTCGCCCAAGCGCTCATCGTCGGCGTCGTCGGGATCGTGCTGTCGTTCCTGGCCTGCGGGTTCATCGCGGTGGCAGGCAAGCGGGGCTCGGCCCCGACGATGGTGCTCAGCCGGGCCGCGTTCGGCGTCAACGGCAACAAGCTCCCGGCCGCGATCTCCTGGGTGCTGACCGTCGGCTGGGAGACGGTACTCGTCGTCCTGGCCACGCTGGCCACGGCCACGGTGTTCACGCGGCTGGGCTGGGGCGGCGGCAATGGCACCAAGGTCGTCGCGCTGATCATCGTGGTGGCGCTGACCATCCTCGGCGGCGTGATGGGCTTCGACCTGATCATGCGGATGCAGACCTGGATCACCATCGTGACCGGCGTGGCCACCGTGGTGTTCATCGCGCTGGTGGCTAACAAGATCCACTGGCACACGGTGTCCGGGATCCACGGCGGCTCGGCCGAGGCCGTCATCGGCGCGCTGGTGTTCGTGATGACCGGCTTCGGGCTCGGCTGGGTGAACTGCGCCGCGGACTACTCGCGCTACCTGCCGAGGCGGTCCTCCGGCGGAGGCGTGGTCTGGTGGACCACGTTCGCCTCCTCCATAGCGCCGATCTTCCTGCTGGTGTTCGGGCTGCTGCTGGCGGGCTCGTCGAAGAGCCTGTTCTCGGCGATCCAGGCCGA
Organism: uncultured Actinomycetes bacterium; assembly: GCA_963722275.1. GTDB lineage: Bacteria > Actinomycetota > Actinomycetes > Streptosporangiales > Streptosporangiaceae > Palsa-504. The sequence goes on from CAVRMX010000003.1 coordinate 323,346, forward strand.
CCCCATCGGGGCGCTGGCCACCTTGCTGCCGACCTGGTTCCTGGTGCCGTTTGCGATCGTGGCGGTGCTCGGGCTGATCGGCGGGTCGGTGCTCGACATCTACTCGTCGGGGCTGGCGCTGCTCACCCTCGGCCTGCGGGTGCCCAGGTACCGGGCCGCCCTGATCGACGGCACGGTGATGACCCTCGGCACCATCTACGTGGTGTTCGTGGCGCATAACTTCGTGGGCCAGTTCGAGGGCTTCCTGATCACGCTCGGCGTGCCGATCGCGGCCTGGTGCGGGGTCATGCTGGCCGACATCGCGCTGCGGCGGCGGGACTACGCCGAGCCGGATCTGTTCACCCCGGCCGGCCGTTACGGCGACGTCAGGTGGCTGCCCGTGCTGGTGGTCATCGTGTCCACCGGGATCGGCTGGGGCCTGGTCACCAACCTCTCGGCCAGCTGGCTGACGTGGCAGGGCTACCTGCTCGGCCCGTTCGGCCTGGGCGGCAAGACCGGCGCCTGGGCGTTCGCCAACCTCGGCGTGCTGGTGGCGCTGGCCATCGGCTTCGTCGTGACCCTGGCGTTCAGCCGCGCCGCCGTCCGCGCCGAGGAAGCGGCCCCGCTGCCCGCCCCCGCTGCCGTCTAGGCGCGGGGTGGCGGCGCGGCGGCGGCGGGCGAAACGGTAATCATGTCCGGCTGAGGCCTTCTTTCGCCGGGTATGCGGCGTTTAACCTGACGGCATGGGGATGCCCTCGCCTGGCTGGGACAGGCTGGTACGAGAGAGCAGGGTCGTGGCCCGGCGCCGCAGGCGCCGGCGCCGGCAGCGGCGGATGCTCTGGCTGCTGGCCGGAGTCACGACGGCGGCGCTGCTGGTCATCGCCTTGCTGGTCAAGGACATGGCCAAGGTCCCGACGGTCGCCCGGCCGGCCGCGCTGTCCGCCTCGGCGCGGACGGTCAGCGGCGGGACGGCGTCGGGGGCCGCGCACCGGGTCTCATCGCGCCACCGCCGCACGACGGTGTCCTACCCGCAGGTGACCGACGCCGCGTCCGGCCTGTCCTACCGGCGGCTCGCCTCGCCCTGGCAGCAGGGCTGCCCGTCCGACCTGAACACGCCGATGTTCGACTGGACCGCGGGCGAGAACGCCGTGGCCGGGCACGTCAGCCTCGGCGGATCCGTCATCGACTGGCACGGCCTGGCCTGCTCGGGGCAGCTCCAGCAGCAGTTCACGTACGCGGGCCCGGCCGATCTCGAGCCGACCGCGACGGGCCTGGTCGGCGCGCTTGACCCGGCCTACTACGCCGGGGTGGCGCATTCCCGCACGACCGAGGAAAGCTCCGCGATGCAGGTCAGCGGGCACCAGGCCTGGAAGGTGGAGTTTGCCATGGACTATACGGATGGCGCCAGCCAGGGCCTGACCTGGAGCAGCGAACTCGGCGCCGTGGTGGTCGTCGACCGTGGCGTGCTTCAGGCTCCCGCTGTGTTCTACGTGTCGGTGCCGGCCAACCTCGGGACCCAGAACCTCACCACGCTCATCGACTCGCTCCGCCTGAGCTAGCCCCGGTCCCGGGTCAGCTGGCTTCCGCGATGCTGACGTTGCCGCCGCCGCTGTCCAGCGTGATCGTGTGGGCCTTGGCCGCCAGGTTGACCGGCACCGAGGCGCTGTAGACGCCGCCCTCGGTCTGGTACGAGATGGCGTACTGGGTGGTCGTGCTGTGCGGGAGCACCACGGTGATGTCTCCTCCGCTGCTGGTGATGTCCAGGGAGGTCGGCGCCTGGGTGAACACCAGCGTGACGTTCCCGCCGCCGGTTTCCAGCTTGACGTGCGGGGAGAACAGGTCGTTGACGGTGACGTCGCCGCCGGCGGTGGTGAGATTCATGATGCCGCCGAGGTCGCCGGCGTTCACGTTGCCACCGCCGGTCGACAGGTCGGTGCTGCCGCCGGCGCCCGAGAGCGTGACGTCGCCGCCGGCGGTGTCCATGGTGACGTCGCGCCGGATGCCGCTGGCCTGCACGTTGCCACCGCCGGTCGACAGGTCGGTGCTGCCGCCGGCGCCCGAGAGCGTGACGTCGCCGCCGGCGGTGTCCATGGTGACGTCGCGCTGGATGCCGCTGGCCTGCACGTTGCCACCGCCGGTGGTCAGCTGGAGGGCGGTGTCCGGCGGGACGCCGAGCGTGGCGTTCAGCCCGCAGTTGCCGGTCAGGATACGGCAGTCGAGCTTGATGTCCGTGCCGGTCACGGTGAAACGCGGCCGGATGAGGCTGTACTGGACGATGCCGGTCAGCCGGGCCTTACCGCTGTTGACCTGGTCCTGGTGCACGGTGATGTCACTGCCGTCCATGCTGGCCACCAGCTGGCCGTTCTGCAGAGGGATGCTGACGTTGACCGGGAAACTCGCCCGGCCGAGGCTAGCCACGAAGCTAAAGCCGGTCCAGCCGATGAGGGCCAGGGCGACCGGCACGCCGATCGCGAGGGCGACCCAGCGGCCCGGCGTCATGCGCAGGGGGACGGGGGTATTCGGCGGCCTGGTCGCAGGCATGGTTGTCATGGCGGTGTCCCCGTTTCATCCGGTGCCCAGGTAGCGCAGGACGGCGAGCACGCGACGGTGGTCGCGGTCACCGGGCGCCAGCCCGAGTTTGGTGAAGATGTTGTTGATGTGCTTTTCCACCGCGCCGGCCCCGACCACGAGGGCGGCGGCGATGGCGGAGTTGGACCGGCCCTCGGCCATCAGCGCGAGCACCTCGCGCTCACGCGGGGTCAGCTCGCCGAGCGGGTGGCGGCTGCGGGCGAGCAGCTGCGCGACGACTTCGGGATCGAGCGCGCTGCCGCCCGTAGCCACCCGGTGCAGCGCGTCCAGGAACTCGGACACGTCTGCGACCCGGTCCTTCAGCAGGTAACCGACTCCGTGCGGGCGGCCGGAGATCAGCTCGGTGGCGTACCGCTCCTCCACCCACTGGGACAGCACGAGCACGCCGACGTCCGGCCACTGGTCACGGACCAGCAGGGCCGCGCGGAGTCCCTCGTCGGTGAAGGTGGGCGGCATCCGGACGTCGACGACGACCGCGTCCGGGGTGTGCGCGGCCACCGCGCGCAGGAACTTCTCCCCGTCGCCCTCGGCCGCGGCCACCTCGTGCCCGGCCTCGGTGAGCAGCCGGGTCAGCCCCTCCCGCAGCAGCACGGAGTCCTCCGCGATCACTACCCGCATGGCAGTTCCACAGCGATGATCGTCGGGCCGCCGGATGGGGATTCCACCGACAGCCGCCCGTCCACCCCTGACACCCGGTCGGCCAGCCCGGAAAGGCCCGGACCGTCAGCGTTCGCCCCGCCGATCCCGTCGTCGCTGATCATGACGGTCAGCGTGCCCGGAAACCCGTGGCCCTCGACCACGACCTTGGCGTGGCTGGCCCGGGAGTGCTTGGCCACGTTGGTGAGCGCCTCGGCCACCACGAAGTAGGCGACTGCCTCCACGGACGACTTCGGCCGCACCGGCACGTCCACGTGCACGTCCACCGGGATCGGGCACAGCGCGGCCAGGCCGGACAGGGCCGCGTCCAGACCGCGCTCGGTCAGCACCGGCGGGTGCACGCCGCGGACCAGGTTGCGCAGCTCGGTGAGGGCCTCCTTGGCCTGCGCGTGGGCCTGGTCAACCAGGACCCTGGCCCCGTCGAGGTCGTCGGCGAACTTCGCCTTGGCCCGGCCGAGCTCCATGGCCAGCGCGACCAGCCGCTGCTGCGCGCCGTCGTGCAGGTCACGCTCCATCCGCCGCCGCTCCGCCTCGGCCGCGTCCACCACCCGCTCCCGGCTGATCTCCAGCTCGGTCACCCGGGCGGCCAGGTCGTTGCGCGGCCCGAGCAGCCGCCGGGACATCGCCGCGTCCGCGACCGCGAACCCGCGGGTCAGCTGCGCCGCAGCCAGCAGCACTAGCAGGCCGATCACCGCCGAGGCCGTCATCCTGGGCGTGCCGCCCAGCACGAAATCGCCGATCTTGGCGCCGCCACTGGGCAGCAACGAGTTGTACAGCGGCAGCGTCAGCAGGACCAGGCCCGCGGCCCAGGCGGCGACGCTGAGCGTCGCGGCGACCGCGCTGACCGGGAACCGCAGCAGGCTGTAGCCGATCTCTCCCCAGGTCGCCCGCTGGGTGAACATCCGCCAGTGCGGCACGAGGATCCAGCGGTACCCGTCCCGGCCCGGAGAGCCCGGCGCGGGCCAGGCCGGGATCCGCACCCCCAGGACCATGGCCATCCTGGCCCGCTCGGCCACGGCGAACCACTCGGTCATCCGCAGGGTCAGGCCCAGCAAGGGCACGCCGACCAGCGCGAGCACCAGCAGGCTGAAGCCGAGGCTGAGGCCGACGGTGATGACCACGAAGGCCGCGAGCCCGGTGAACAGGCCGGCCAGGTGGCTGGTCATGGCGAGCCAGGTGCGCGGCGACACCAGATCGCGGATGAGGAACATGACTCCGACGCTATGGCATGGGCCCTGGGGTTGCCATCAGCCGGACCCCCCAGTACGGGGTGAGGGTAACCCCCCCTCATTTCGGGCCGGTCGCACCATGGTTGCGGGACGGGCCTGTCACCCAGTCTGTGGTGCATGGATACGACGCAGCCCGCACGGGCACCCATCGTGGAACGAGTGGCCGGCTGGTCCGCTCGGCACCGGAAGACCGCTGTGTTCGGCTGGCTGCTGCTGGTCATCGCGGCGGTGGTGATCGGGCAGCGGCTCGGCACCGACAATCTGAACAGCTACGACCCCGGGCAGGCCGGGCAGGCCGAACGGGTACTTGACCGGCCCGTCGTCCAGCAGCCCAGCAGCGAGAGCGTGCTGGTCCAGGGCCGCGGCGCGGGCCAGACGTACGGCCACGACCCGGAGATCCGGCAGGCGGTCCGCGAGGTCGTCGCGGCGCTGCGGGCGGTGCCAAAGGCCGCGGCGGACGTCCAGTCCCCGCTCGACCACCCGGGCCTGGTAAGCGGCCGGTCGGCGCTGGTCACCTTCAACGTCGCGGGCAAACCGGGCAACGACGACCAGGCGGTGGTGCCGGCCATGAACGCGGTCGCCGCCGTCGCCGCGCATCACCCGGGACTGAAGATCGAGGAGGCGGGCGGCGCCAGCCTGGACCGGGCCACCGGCAGCATCACCAGCAAGGACTTCAGGAAGGCCGAGGTCACCTCGATCCCGGTCTCGCTGGTCCTGCTGCTCATCGTGTTCGGCGCGCTGATCGCGGCCGGCATCCCGCTGCTGCTGGCCGGCACGGCGGTCATCTCGGCGATCTCGCTGCTGGCCATTCCCAGCCACTGGCTGCCGGTCGGCCAGACCACCTCCTCCATCGTGCTGCTGGTCGGGATGGCGGTCGGCATCGACTACTCGCTGTTCTACCTGCGCCGGACGCGCGAGGAGCGCGCGGCGGGCCACGACACCACCGAAGCGCTGCGGATCGCGGCCGGCACCTCAGGGAAAGCCATCGTGGTGTCCGGGCTGACCGTGATGATCGCCATGGCCGGACTGTTCCTCACCGGCATCGACGTGTTCTCCGGCGTGGCCGTCGGCACGATCGTGGTGGTCGGCGTGGCGGTGCTCGGCTCGCTGACCTTCCTGCCCGCGATCTTGTCCATGCTCGGCAAGTGGACCGAACGCGGCCGGATCCCGTTCCTCGGACGGCGGCGCACGGTCGCCCGCGAGTCGAGGTTCTGGGGCATGCTGGCCCGCGCGGTGGTGCGGCGCCCGCTGGCCTGGGGCGGCCTCGCCGCGGTGGTGCTGCTGGCGCTGGCCGCGCCGGTGCTCTCGCTGAACCTGGAGGACGCGGGCATCCACTCGCTGCCGGCTAACGTCCCCGTGGTACGCAGCCTGATGGACATCACGCAGGCCTTCCCCGGCGGGCCTGAGCCGGCCGAAGTGGTCCTGACCGGCCAGAATCTCGGCGGAAAGCAGGTCAGCCGAGCGGTCGCGGCGCTGCACAGGGAAGTGGCGGCCACGCACGGCGCCATCCGCGAGCCCATCACCACCGCGATGTTCGGCCAGGACCAGGTGCTCGTGGTGTCGGTGCCGCTCGCGGGCAGCGGGACGGACGCCACGTCCAACACCGCGCTGGGCGTGCTCCGCACCCAGGCGCTGCCGGCCACGCTCGGCAAGGTGCCGGGGATCAGCTATTCGGTGGCCGGGCTGACCGCGGGCAACCACGATTTCGATGCGCAGCTGGCCAGAACCGTGCCTTGGGTCTTCACATTCGTGCTGGGTCTTGCGTTCCTGCTGCTGATGGCCACATTCCGTTCGGTATATATCCCGGCACTGTCCATCTGCCTCAACCTGCTCTCGGTGGGCGCCGCCTACGGCCTGATGGTCCTGATCTTCCAGGACGGCCACCTGGCCGGGCCGCTGGGCTTCACCGCTTACGGCGGGATCACGCCGTGGCTGCCGCTGTTCATGTTCGTGCTGCTGTTCGGGCTGAGCATGGACTACCACGTGTTCATCCTGAGCCGGATCAGGGAGCTGCGGCAGGGCGGCGCGTCCGCTAAGGCCGCGGTGACCGACGGCATCGCCCGCAGCGGCGGCGTGGTGACCAGCGCCGCGGTCATCATGGTGGCGGTGTTCTCGATCTTCGCCACGCTGTCGCTGATCGAGTTCAAGATGTTCGGCGTGGCCATGGCGGTCGCGGTGCTCATCGACGCGACCATCGTCCGCGGCGTGCTGCTGCCCGCCGGGCTCGCCCTGCTCGGTGACCGGGCCTTCCCGTCCCGGGGACGCCGCGGATTGCGGCGGGCCGGCCCGCCGAGCCGGCCCCGGCCGCCCCGGTGATCAGCGGGGTGACCGTCCGCTGAGGGCACCGCGTCCGGGCCGGCCAGGGCATCACGAACCCTGGCCGGCCCGGCCGCGTGCGCTAGGTGTTGACCGGGAAGCCGAGGTTGACGCCGCCGTGGCTCGGGTCGAGCCAGCGGGACGTGACCGCCTTCCCGCGGGTGTAGAAGTGCACGCCCTCGGTGCCGTGCACGTGCGTGTCACCGAACAGCGAGGCCTTCCAGCCGCCGAACGAGTAGTACGCCATCGGCACCGGGATCGGCACGTTCACGCCGACCATGCCGATCTCGGCCTCGGACACGAACCGGCGCGCCGCTCCCCCGTCGTTGGTGAAGACGGCCACGCCGTTGCCGTACGGGCTGTCGTTGACCATCTGGACCGCGGCTTCGTACGTCGGGGCGCGCAGGACGCTCAGCACCGGCCCGAAGATCTCGTCGGTGTAGCAGCCCATTTCCGGCGTGACGTGGTCCAGGACGCTGGGCCCGAGCCAGAAGCCCTCCTGCTGGCCACCGAGGACGGGGTGGACCCGGCCGTCGACGGCCAGCGTGGCGCCCTCGCGGACGCCGCTGTCCAGGTAGGACGCGACCTTGTCCCGGTGCGGCCCGGTGACCAGCGGCCCCATCTCGGAGCGCTCGTCGGAGCCCGGCCCGACCCTGAGGTTTGCTACCCGGTCCCTGATCCGGCTGACCAGCTCATCGCCAACCGGGTCGACGGCGACCAGCGCGGAGACCGCCATGCAGCGCTCGCCCGCCGAGCCGAACCCGGCCGACACCGCCGCGTCGGCGGCCAGGTCGAGGTCGGCGTCGGGCAGCACCACCATGTGGTTCTTGGCGCCGCCGAGTGCCTGCACGCGCTTGCCCGCCTTGGTCCCGTTCTCGTACACGTACCTGGCGATGGGCGTGGAGCCGACGAAGCTGACCGCCTTGATGTCGGGGTGGGCCAGGATGGCGTCCACCGCGACCTTGTCGCCCTGCACCACGTTGAACACGCCGTCCGGCAGCCCGGCCTCGGCCCACAGCGACGCCAGCAGCAGGGAGGCAGACGGGTCCTTCTCGGACGGCTTGAGAATGAACGTGTTGCCGCACGCGATGGCGAGCGGGAACATCCACATCGGCACCATGGCCGGGAAGTTGAACGGGGTGATGCCCGCGACCACGCCGACCGGCTGCCGGATGCTGTAGGAGTCCACGCCGGTGGAGACGTTCTCCGAGAAGCCGCCCTTGAGCAGGTGCGGGATGCCGCAGGCGAACTCGACCACCTCAAGGCCGCGGGCCACCTCGCCGGCCGCGTCCGAGGCGACCTTGCCGTGCTCCTCGGTGATCAGCTGAGCCAGGTTCTTGATGTTCGCCTTGATCAGGTTGCGGAACTCGAACAGCACCGAGGCGCGTTTGGCCAGGGATATGCGCCGCCAGTCGTGGAACGCGTCCTTGGCCGCGGCCACGGCGGCGTCGACATCCGCCGGCGCGGCGAAGTCAACCTGGCCGCTGACCTGGCCGGTCGCCGGGTCGTAGACGTCGCCGTGGCGGTCGGCCTCGCCGCCTGCGGGCTTGCCGCCGATCCAGTGGGTGATGTGCTTCACTTGGCTTTCGTCTCCTCGTTCACCGCGGTGAGGGCGTCGGTCAAGATGCCGAGCCCCTCCTTCGCCTCGGCCTCGGTCAGCGTCAGCGGCGGTGCCATCCGCAGCGTGTGGCCGACCAGGCCGCCCTTGCCGATCAGCAGCCCGCGCTCCCTGGTCGCCTCGAGCATCCGGCCGGCCAGCGGCGGGCTTGGCTGCTTCGTGGCCGGGTCGACGAGGTCGACGGCGAACATCAGGCCCTTGCCGCGTACGGCGCCGACGATATCGATGCTCTCCGAGGCCTCCTTGAGCCCGCTGATGATCAGGTTCCCGGTGACCGCGGCACTGCGCTGCAGATCGTGGGAGAGCACGTAGTCGAGGGTGGCGTTGCCTGCCGCGGTCGCGATCGGGTTACCGCCGAAGGTGGAGATGCCGTTGCCGCGGATCCCGTCGAGCAGGTCGCCGCGGGCCACCACGCCGCCGATGGCGAAGCCGTTGCCGAGGCCCTTGGCGAACGTCATCGCGTCCGGGGTAACGCCGTGCGCGCCGATGCCCCAGAAGTGCTCGCCGGTCCGGCCCCAGCCGGTCTGCACCTCGTCCGAGATCAGCAGGATGCCGTGCTCGTCGAGGACCTCCTTGTACGCCGCGAACAGCCCGTCGGGCGCCATGGTGAACCCGCCCACGCCCTGTACCGGCTCGGCCAGCAGGCAGGCCACGTCGGCGGGATGGATCGCGCCGGACAGCAGGGCCCTCAGGTCGTCCACGCAGGCCTTGATGTAGTCGGCGTCGTCGAGATTTTTGTAGGCGGCGAGCTGCCGGTCGGCTCCGTGCAGGTAATGGGTGCCGAACGGGCTGAGGCCCGACATCTTCCAGGCGGCGTTGCCGGTCACGCTGACGGCGCCGAACGACCGGCCGTGATAGCTCCCGCGCATGGCGAGAACCTCGGTGGCCTTGCGGGCGGTGAGCGCGGCGAGCAGCGCGGTCTCGTTGGCTTCGGTGCCGGAGTTGGTGAAGAACACCTTGGCATCTTTTATGCCCGACAGCTTGGCGATCTTCTCCGCCAGCTCGACCTGCCCGCGGATCAGGTACAGCGTCGAGGTGTGCACGACGCCGCTGGCGATCTGCCGCTCGACCGCGTCGCGTACCTCGGGTACGTCGTAGCCGAGCATGTTGGTGAGGATGCCGGCGAAGAAGTCGAGGTAGCCGCGGCCCTGGGCGTCGGTGACCCGGCAGCCCTTGCCGCTGACGATCTCGATCGGCTCGTCGTAGTAGATACCGACCCAGTTCGGGATGACCGCGCGATGGCGGGCGAGAAGCTCAGACATGGTTCCCAGTCTCTCGTGTTCTCGCGGGCTGGCGTAACCGACACTATGTAATCTTTTTGCTGGCCCGCTTTACATGTAGTCTCTTGCCTTGTCATGCTGCCCACCGTTGGCGACCTGCTCGGCCTCGACGTGTTCCGCCGGGGCGGTCCGCAGGTGGTCGCGGGTTCCGACGGCCTGGGAGCGCGGGTTCGCTGGGTCCACGTGCTCGAGCTGGCCGACGCCGCGCACCTGCTTCAGGGCGGGGAGCTGGTGCTGACCACCGGGGTCGCGCTGCCCGCCGAGCCCTCGCTGCTGGCTCGCTACGCTTTTGACCTGGCCGCGGCTGGGGTCAGTGCACTGGCGGTCGAGTTGGGCCGGCGGTATGTCGGAGCGCTTCCTGCCGCTCTGGTCCGCGCCGCGGCGGACAGCGGGCTAACGCTGATCGCGTTCGCGCGTGAAGTCCCGTTCGTGGAGATTACCGAGGCGGTGCACGCCAGGATCATCGACGCGCAGCTCGAGGAACTGCGCGCGTCGGAGCGGCTGCACGAGGTTTTCACCGAGCTCTCCGTGGCCGGCGCCTCGCCCGACGAGATCGTCCGGCAGGCCGCGGCCCTGGCCGGGCGGCCGGTGATCCTGGCCGACCTGTCGCACCGGGTGCTGGCCTGCGAACCGGGCAGCGCCGATCCAGCGCGGCTGCTGGCCGGGTTCGCCCGGCGCAGCCGGGCGCTCCAGGCTGCTAGCGCTCCCGGTGCTGCCGGTGCTTCCGGTGCTTCCGGTGCCTTCCGGTGCTTCCGGTGCTTCCGGTGCCTCCGGTGCCTCCGGTGCCTCCGGTGCCTCCGGTCGGACCGCCTACGACGAGGCCTCCGGCTGGCTGTACACGCCGGTCGGCGCGCGGGGCGAGGACTGGGGCCGGGTGATCCTGGTCTGCGACGGCCCGCCAGGCGGCACGGACACCGTCCTCATCGAGCGGGCCGCCACCACGCTCGCCCTCGGCCGCCTGCTCACCAGGCATCAGGAGAGCCTGGACCGGCAGGCCCACCGGACGCTGATCACCGGCATCATCAGCCAGGCGCACGCCGACCCGGCCGAGGCGGCGGTGCGGTCCCGGGCGCTCGGGGTCCCGGTGGACGGGCGCCAGCTCATCGCCTTGGTGCTCAGGCTGCGCGGCACGGCCGGGTTTTCTGAGCCACTGGGCGTGTCCGCGCATGCGCGGGTCCTCGATGTCGCCGACGCCGCGGCCGCCGCCTGCCGCGCCGAGCGGGTTCCTTCCCTGGTGGGGACGTTGGACGACGCCCGCGCCGGGGCCATGCTCTCGCTCAGCCCGCGTGCCGACCCGGACCGCGTTCTTGGCGGCCTGGCGGCACGGATGACCGAACGGGCCGGCAGCTCGCGCGACAGCCTGGTGATCGGGGTCGGCGCCGCGGTGGGGTCGATCAGGGATGTGCGCCGCTCGTTTCTCGAGGCCAGCCAGGTCGCCGACGTGGCCGCCGAACGCCCGGACGGCTGGGGCCCCGGCGGCGGCTCCGGCCGGCCGCCGTTCTACCGGCTGGCTGACCTGCGCCTGCGGGGCCTGCTGCACCTGCTCCGCGACGACCCGCGGGTGCAGACGTTCGTGGAGCGCGAACTGGGCCCCCTGCTCGCCGAACCGGACGCGTCGCTGCTCGACGTGCTCGCCGCTTTTCTCGGCGCCGGAGGCAACAAGGCGGAGGCGGCCAAGCACGCGCACCTGGCCAGGCCGACGTTCTACGAACGGCTGCGGCGGATCGAGCGCATCCTGGGTACCGACCTGGGTTCGGCTGAATCGCGCACGTCGCTGCACGTGGCGCTGCTGGCCCTGGAGGCGGCCCGACTGGGCCCGGCCCAGCGGGGCTGACTCTGGGGCGTGGCGGTCTCCCCCGTCATCCAAGCTTCTCGCATCGTATCGCTGATGTATTTGAATTTCTTTATTAACGTGAACCCGACAGGATGCCAAAGGCATCATTTTCAGTTGCGTAAGCCGCTCGATGCGACTATTATTTCGAATATAGAACCTATCCTTCTCGTGATGATGGAGGATCCATGACAGCGCCGTCGGCTCAGCAGCCTTCCGGGTGGGGTGAGGATCCTGCCTGGCGTGCCCCGGCGCCGGATCCGATGCCGGCGGCGGTGTGGGAGGCGTGGCTGGATCATCCGGCGGACGATGAGCCGTCCGATGAGGAGGGGTGGCTGGATCCGGAGGATGGCGTGCCGCCGCCGGGTGAGGATGTGCTGACGGCGGCGGAGCTGGCGGAGATCGGCGAGGCCGTCGCGGGAGAGGCAAGGGCGGCGGCTGATGCGGCCCGGCTGGGGACCACCGGGGCGCTGGCGGCGATCGCGGCGTCGGCCGGCCGCCGGGGTCCGGGGCAGCCGGGTTCGGCGTCGGTCTTCGCTGGCGACTCTGATAGCCGGGCCGGGGCGTTCGGGACCGGGATGGCGCTGGATGTCATGCGGGGGTGCCCCGAGCTGGCGCTGCTGGCCGATGCGGCCGCCGGGGATGATGACTCGTATGCGGGTGCGTCCGATGATGAGCTGGCCGGGGTGCTGTCGGCGTGGGACCGGGTAGAGGCGCACGCGGCGGCGCGGAAGCTGGCCGCGGCCGCGGAGCTGATCCGGCGGCGTCCCGAGCCGGGCTGCGACCCGCAGGGCCCGGCGCGGATGCCGGCCGCGTGCGAGGAGTTCACCGGCGATGAGCTGGGCCGGGTGCTGGCCGAGTCCCGCGGCAGCGCCGATAGCACGCTGGATCTCGCGCTGCGGCTGCATACCCTGCTGCCCGGGACGCTGGCGGCGCTGCGGGACGGGATCATCACCCGGTACAAGGCCGAGATCATCGCCTGCGCCGCCGCGCTGCTGGACCCGGCCGAAGCCCGCGCCGCCGAGGAACTGGTGCTCGGCCGGGCCGGGCGGCTGACCCCGGGCGGGCTGCGCGCCGCGATCGCCCGTGCAGTCATGGAAGTCGCTCCCGAGAAGGCGCGGAAGCGGCGTGAGGCCGCGGCGAAGGACGCCCGGGTGCAGCGGTGGGCCGAGGATTCCGGCAACGCCGCGCTGATGGGCCGCGAGCTGCCTGCCGCGGAGGTGCTCGCGGCGGACCAGCGGATCACCGCGTGGGCGCGGGAGCTGAAGGCCGCAGGCCTTGAGGGCGATATGGACGTGCTCCGCGCCCGCGCCTACCTGGACCTGCTGCTGGACAAGGACTCCCGCCCCCGCCAGGACGCCGGTGGGCAGGACGGCCCCGGCGGGGATGGCGGCCCGGGGCAGCCCGCGGGACCCGCGGGGGCGGCGGGGGGTGCGCGGCCGGGCGGGTTCGCCGGGAAGGTCACCCTGACCATCCCCGCCGCCACCCTGCTCGAGCAGGCCGAGCGGCCCGGGGAGATCCCCGGCCTCGGCCCGGTCGACCCCGCCCTGGCCCGCGACCTGGCCGCCGCGGCCGCCCGGAATCCGAAGACGACGTGGTGCGTGACCGTGACTGACCAGGATGGCCACGCCGTCGGCCACGGCTGCGCCCGGCCAGAACCCGGGAGCCAGCGGAAACGCGCCGGGCCCGCACCACCCCGCAGAAACGGAACCGGGAACCGGGACGGCCCCGGGTTCACCTTCACCCCCGCCGGCCAGCACGGGCCGCCCGGCGGCTACGGCGTCTGGCGCCTGCGCACTCCCGGAGACGGGCCGGACCTGATCGTCACCCTGGACCCAGTCACCACGGAAGAGTGCGATCACCGGTTCGAGGCCAAGGGGCACGATCCCGGGGTCAAGCTCCGGCATCTGAGCCAGATACGGCATGCCACCTGCACCGGGCCGGTCTGCCGCCGGCCCGCCGTCCAGTCGGACTTCGAGCACAACATCCCCTACGAGGCGGGCGGCCGGACCTGTCTTTGTAACGGCGGCCCGAAGTGCCGGCACGATCACCGGCTCAAGCAGCACCCCCGGTGGAAAGTGGACCAGCTTCCGGACGGCACCTTCCGGTGGACCATCCCCTGCGGGCGGACCTATGACACCGAACCCACCCGGTACCCGATATGACCTGGGGCAGGTTAGCGGGCGGCGGCTCGTCAGGCGTCGAGGACCTGGTCGGCTCGTTCGACGACGGGCTCTTCGCAGCTCCACGGGAAGTTGATCCAGCGATCGGTCCGCTTCCAGACGTAATCGCATTTGATCACGGACCGGGGCTTCTCGTAGATCACGGCCGAGCGCACGTCCTCGACATGATCCTTGATGAAGGTGTGGACGAGTTCGATTGTCCGGCCCGAGTCGGCCACGTCGTCGGCGATGAGCACCTTCTTAGCCGAGAAGTCCACCGCGCTCGGCACCGGCGGCAGCATGACCGGCATATCGAGCGTGGTGCCGACTCCGTCGTAGAACTCGACGTTCATCACGTGCAGGTTCTTGACCGCGAGGGCGTAGCCGAGCGAGCCGGCCAGGAAGAGGCCGCCCCGGGCGATCGACAGGATCAGGTCAGGATCGAAGCCATCGGCGGCGATGACCTTCGCCAGCTCGCGGGACGCCGTACCGAATCCTTGCCAGCTGAGATTCTCGCGCTCGTCGTTCATGGCCGCCTCACCGTCCGGAGTGCTCGTAGATCATCGTGTCATGCCAGGGCAGGGCGGTGGCTTGCGCGTGCAACGTTCCGCTGGCTTACGGTGCTCGTAGGTGGTGTGGAGCCGATGGTGTCCGATCCTCTCGATGAGCTCACCGTCGCCCCTGACGTCATCAGCGGCGGCGGTGAGGACTTCAGCGCTTTCGCGGTGTCACGGTGGCCCGGGCTGGTCCGGCTGGCGTTCGGCCTGACCGGAGACCGGTGGGCCGCCGAGGACATCGCCCAGGCCACTCTGGCCCGCGCCTACGTGGCCTGGCGGCGGGTCAGCCGGGCGGATGACCCGGACGCGTACCTGCGCCGGATCCTGGTCAACACGAGCAACCGCCGTTTCCGCAGGCACCGGGTGACCGAACAGCCCGGCGACCCGCCGGACACCACGGTGGAATGTCCCGCCGACCTGGTGGGCGAGCGGGCCACGCTGCTGGCCGCGCTGCGGCAGCTGCCGCCCAGGCAGCGCGCGGTCGTGGTGCTGCGCTATTGGGAGGACCTGACCGACGCGCAGATCGCCGCCGCTCTCGGCTGCTCGCAGGGCACGGTGCGCAGCCAGCTCTCCCGGGCCCTGGCCAAGCTGCGGGAAAGCCCTGTCCTGGGAGAAGGTGAGGAGCGGTGAGCGGACCAAGCGACGCCGAACTGCGGCAGCGCGTCCGCGGGCTGCTCCAGGTGGTCGAACCGCCGGTAGCGCCGGTTGACGCCATCATCCGGCGGGGCCGGGGCCTCCGGCTGCGGCGCACGGGGGCCGCAGCCGGCTGCCTGGGCCTGGCCGGGATCATCGCCGCGGCGACACTGCTGACCCCGCCGGCGGCGCCGGCACCGCGGGAGCCGGCGCTTCCGGTTACGGTTCCGGCCAGCGGCACCGCCGGCCCGGACGGAGTGTTCGCCAGCGGCACCGCCGGCGGGCGCGCCTGGCGGCTCGCCGTGCAGAACATCGCCGACCCCGGTTACCGCTGCATCCCCTCGATCACCGTCAACGGGACCGACGCCGACCCGGTGTACCCCGATCCGGGGAGCGGCGCCGACGTCGCCCTGGGGGCTGCCGCACCGGGCATCGGCTTCGCGTTCGTGCAGGTGCCCGCCGGCATCGAACGGCTCGTCATCGACGGCCAGGAAAGCCTGCCGCCGATCGCGGCGACCGTCTGCGGACTGCGCTACCGCGTCGTCGGATTCGCCTACCGGCTGGCGCACTCGCCGCGGATCACCGCGGTCAGCGCCCGCCCGGGCTGGCCGAGGCTGCGGGCCGCCACGGGGAACGCCTCGACGGGCTGGCCCGCCGTCTACACGCTGCCGCCGATCACCAGCGAGCCGCCGGCCACGGCCACCACCTTCCAAACCGACGGCACATGGAACAACGTGGGCCCGACGAGCACCGAGACGGCGCAGGGCGTTCTCGCCTCCGGCCGGACCTGGTCGATAGCGCTCACGCTCGAAGCGGGGGGCGACTGCTATGACTTCAACGCGGCGGGTTCGTCCGGCAGTCCCCAGATGGGCGCGTGCGGTCCCATCAGCACGCCGGACGGCCCGGAGACCATCATGGCGCTGTCGCTGTCTTATCCCCCGGCTAAGTTCAACGGCCCCACCGGATACGCCGTCCAGGTGAGCCCGGCCACGGCTCATCTAAGGGCGACCGTCTCCGACGGGTCGACTCAGCTGGTGACGCCGCAGGTGGTGGACGGCCGGAAGTATGCCGCCTTCGCCATCGGCACCTCACTCCGGCTCGAGCGTCTGACCTGGCTCAATGCCGCGGGCAAGGCTTTTGCCAGCACCACTTCGCTGCCTCGGTTCGGGGACACGCAGTTCCAGCCCTGAGCCGTGTCGCCGCTAGGGCGCCACGCGAGACACCAACACCGCCGCGCGCCGCATTTAACGGGACCCGGACGCCGGGCCGGCAGCCCAGGAGCCCGCCTGGCCTCACCGGGCCCCGGCAGCTGCCTGGACCCAGCAAAGCACTACTAGCTGACCTCGCGCGCCGCGCCCTGACCGACCTCGCGCGCCGAGCGCTCGAGCCGGCTCCGGTAGCTCTCCCACCAGGCCTGGTCACCCGGCGCCATGCTGCCGTTGCCGTCGCGCAGGCCGACGGCGCCGTCGATGAGCTCGCGGACGATATCGGCCTGCCCGGCGTGCCGGTCGGTCTCGGCGATCATGTGGACCAGGATCTTGTGCAACGTCACCTCGCTCCGGCTCTCCGGCCACCACGGCACGTGACCGATCGCGTCAAGCGCGAGCGCGCCGATGATGGCGTCGGAGTGCGCCCAGGCCCGCCGGTACAGGCCGGTGATCTGCTCGCGCGACTCGCCGGCGGTGGCCCACATGTCCGCGTTGGGCTCGGCGTCGCCCTCCAGCCACGGCAGCGGCTCAGTGAACGGGCGCCCGAAGCAGTCGCCGAAATACCCGAGTTCCACGCTGGCCACATGCTTGATCAGCCCTAGCAGGTTGGTGCCGGTGGGCACCATCGGACGGCGGATGTTGTACTCCGAGAGCCCGTCGAGCTTCCACAGCAAGGCCTCGCGGGCGTCCTGCAGATAGCGGTGCAGGTCCGTTTTCGGATCCGATCCGGTCATGTCGCCAGTCTGCCACCGCAATTGCGCCAGCTGGAAATCTCGGCAGATCGTATATGGTTCTGCTAGCCCGCCGACCCGTGACGGAGGCGCCCCTTGGCCAGGACAGCCAGGACAGCCAGGACAGCCAGCACCGCCGACGCCATCGTGCAGTCGCTGATCAGCCACGGCGTCGATACGGTCTTCGGGATACCTGGCGTGCAGACCTACCCGCTGTTCGACGCGATGGCGCGGGCCGGGCTGCGGATAATCGGCGCGCGGCACGAGCAGGCGGTCGCCTACATGGCGTTCGGCTACGCGCAGGCGACGGGCCGGACCGGCGTCTGCACGGTGGTGCCAGGCCCCGGGTTCCTGAACTCCAGCGCGGCCCTGATCTCGGCCTACGGCGCCAGCGTGCCGGTGGTGTGCATCACCGGGGAGATCCCGTCAGCGTTCATCGGCCGCGGCCTCGGTCACCTGCACGAGCTGCCCGACCAGCTCGCGACGATGCGCTCGCTGACCAAGTGGGCGGCCAACGTCGAGCATCCGGGTCAGGCCAGCGAGCTGACCGCGCGGGCGTTCTACCACGCCAGGTCGGGACGGCCGCGCCCGACCGCGATCGCTGTCCCGCGGGACGTACTGGCCGCGACCGCGCCGTCGAGCGCCGGAAGCGCCGTGCCGCCGGTGCCGGTGCGGACGCCGGAGCTTGACCGCGGGGCCATCGCCGAGGCCGCCCGCCTGCTGGCCGCGGCCGGCCACCCGATGATCATGGTGGGCGGCGGGGCGCGCGACGCCGGCCGCGAAGTGGGTGAACTGGCCCGCCGGCTGCAGGCGCCGGTGGTCTCCTTCCGCGGCGGGCGCGGCATCGTCGACGACGACGACCCGTACGGCTTCACCGGCGCCGCGGGCTTCCGGCGCTGGGCGGAAACGGACGTGCTGCTCGGCATCGGCTCACGGCTCGAGCTGGCCTGGCTCCGCTGGCCCGGGCGGCCCGCTGGGCTGAAGACGGTACTGATCGACATCGACCCGGTGCAGGCGGTCCGCCTCGAGCCGGAAGTGTCGATCGTGGCGGACGCGCGGGAGGCGGCCGCCGCGCTGGCCGCGGAACTGGGCGACAAGCCCGGCACGACGCCCGATCGCAGCGCGGAGTTCCGGGCCGTGAAGGAGCAGGCGGCCAGCGAGTTCCGCGACGTCGGCACCGACCTGGACTACCTGGCGGCGATCCGGGCCGCGCTGCCCGCCGACGGCTTCTTCGTGGAAGAGATCTGCCAGGCCGGCTTCGCCTCCTACTTCGGATTCCCCGTACACGCGCCGCGCCAGTTCGTCACCTGCGGCTACCAGGGCACGCTCGGGTTCGGCTACCCGACCTCGCTGGGCGTGAAGGCCGCCTTCCCCGGCCGGGCCGTGGTGTCCATCGCCGGCGACGGCGGGTTCATGTTCGGCATCGCCGAACTGGCCACCGCCGTCCAGTACGACCTCGGCGTGGTCGCGGTGGTGTTCAACAACAACGCCTTCGGCAACGTGCTGCTCGACCAGCAGCGCCGGTACGAGGGCCGGGACGTGGGCGCGCGGCTGCGCAACCCCGACTTCGCCGCCGCTGCGGAGGCGTTCGGCGCGGCCGGTTACCGTGTCCGGACCCCGGAGGCACTGGAAGTCGCGCTGACCAAGGCCCTCGCGGATGGCCGGCCAGCGGTGATCGAGGTGACGACCACCCTCGGCGAGGCGGCGGCAACGCCCTGGAAATACCTGATGCCGGGGCGCGAATAACCCCGTCACGCTAGCCGGGGCGGGAAACCCCCGGTGGCCACCGGGCCCCAGCGCACCGGGGTGACGCGCAGCAGCGACTTGCCCTGGCGCACCATGGCCTGCCGGTACTCGTCCCAGTCCGGATGCTCGCCGGAGATCGACCGGAAGTACTCCACCAGCGGCTCCACCGCCTCGGGCACGTCGAGCACCTCGGCGGTGCCGTCGACCTGCACCCAGGGGCCGCCGAAGTCGTCGGACAGCACCACCACGCTGACCTGCTCGTTACGCCGGGCGTTGCGGGTCTTGGCGCGTTCGGGGTAGGTCGCCACCACGATCCTGCCCTCGGCGTCGACCCCGCAGGTGACGGGGGACGCCTGCGGCCGCCCGTCGGCCCGCGCCGTGATCACGATCGCGTGGTGCCGCGCGGATATGAAGTCGGTCAGTTCATCTCGGCTCACTGCGGTGTTGACCGCGATCTGGGGACTCACGGCACCACGGTAGCAACGGGAACCACCTTGACCAGCAGGGGATACGAGCAAATCATGGATGGTATGTCCGAGCTGCCAACGTGGGCACGCGACGCGCTCGCCGGGATCTACGACCCCTGCTGCCGGGAAAAGGGCATATCGGTCCTGGACATGGGCCTGGTGCGCTCGGTCCGGGTCGAGGACGGGGTGGCCAAGGTCGAGCTGCTGCTGACCTCGGGCTGGTGCCCGTTCGCGGCCAGCGTGCTCACCGAGGTGAAGGACCAGATCCTCAGGGCACCGGGTATCAGCGACGCCGACGTGTCGATCGTCTGGGACGAGGCCTGGACGACGGAGCGCCTGTCCCCCAGGGCGCGGGACATCCTGCGCTTCCTCCCCCCGCCCGCGGCCGTGGCCGACCGGGACGAGTACATCCGCGCCCACCAACCTGCCAGGGACGCTAAGGAGTAGCGATGATCGACGATGCCTTCGTCTTCGACTGCGTGGCGCACGTCTTCAACTTCGACCCCAAGAACGCGTTCGGCAACCCGGGGCTGATGTTCGACAACCACCTGTACGCGTTCCACAACGCCCTGACCCCGGACGACCAGCCCAAGCTGCCTCCCGAGGAGTTCCTGCGGCAGTGGACGCCGGCGGACATCCGCAAGATGGTGTACGAGGAATCCGACACCGACATGCTGGTGGCGATGCCGCTGCCGCTGACCGACCTGTTCCACGACGGCCTGTCCCCCTGGGAGTCCTGCGCCGACCTGGCCGGCCGCGACCCGGACCGGACCATCTTCTGGGGGTCGGTCAACCCGCTGGAGGGACGCAAGGCGCTGGACCTGATGGAGCGCCAGGTCGGCGAGTTCAACGCGCGCGCGTTCAAGTTCTACAACGTCCGCTACGACTACGGGTCGCCGTACCCGTGGCGGATGGACGACCCGAACATCGCCTTCCCCATCTTCGAGAAGGCCCAGGAACTCGGCGTGAACCTGATCGGCGTGCACAAGGGCGTGCCGCTGGGCCCGCAGCCGATCGAGCACACCCAGACCTGGGACATGGACGGGGCGGCGGCCAACTTCCCCGACATCAACTTCGTCATCTTCCACGTCGGGCTGCCGTTCCTCGACGAGACCTGCTGGCAGCTGATCAGGTACCCGAACCTGTACGCGTCGATCGCGGCGACGATCAACTTCCTGGTCCGGGCGCCGCGGATGTTCGCGGAGATCCTGGGCAAGCTGCTCTTCTGGTGCGGCGAGGACAAGATCATCTACGGCTCGGAGGCACCGCTTTTCCACCCGCAGTGGGCGCTGCGGGCGTTCATGGACTTCGAGATTCCCGAGGACCTGTGCGCCGGCTACGGCTACCCGCAGCTCACCGACCAGGCCAAGCGCAAGATCCTCGGCGAGAACCTGCTCCGCCTGCACGGCCTGGACGTGGCCGAGGCGAGGAGCCGGCGAGGTAGCCGGCCGTAGCCCGGCGGGCAGCAGCTCGGGCGGGAAGTCCTGGTACGCCACGGGCACCAGCCAGCGGCGGATCGCCGCCGTGCCCACCGAGGTGTAGGCGGGCACGGTGGTGGCCGGCCACGGGCCGCCGTGGTGCTGCGCGGCGACCACCGCGACGCCGGTCGGCCAGCCGTTGCAGACGACCCGGCCCGTGACGCGCTCGAGGACCGCGATCACCTGGCGGGCCAGTTCCAGGTCTTCCGCGGACCCGGTGTCGAGGTGCAACGTGCCGACGAGATTGCCGGCCAGCACGCCGAGGACGGGCAGCAGGTCCTCGACCGACGGGTAGGTGATCACCAGCCCGGCGGGGCCGAACCGCTCGCGGGAAAGGACCGCGATGTCGTCGGCGAACTCCTTCAGGGTCAGCTGGAACACCCGGGGCGTGGCGCCCCACGGTCCCGGGCCTGGCCGCCCGGCGGCCAGTTCGGTGACGCCGGGGTGCTCCGCCGCCTCGGCCACCGCGTCCTGGTAGCCGGCGAAGATCCGGCCGGTCAGCATCGGGCCGCCGGACGAGGCGCCGGCCGCCTCGCCGATCGCGGACAGCAGGCCCACGTCCTCGGGGACGAACAGCAGGCCGGGGTTGGTGCAGAACTGGCCGGTGCCGAGCGTCAGCGAGCCCGTGTACCCGGTGGCGACCGCCGCCGGGCGGGAGAACGCGGCGCCGGGCAGCACGACGCACGGGTTGACCGAGCCGAGCTCGCCGTAGAACGGGATGGGAACCGGGCGCTCGGCGGCGATCCTGGCCAGTGCCAGCCCGCCGCCCGTCGACCCGGTGAACCCGGCCGCGGCCACGGCCGGGTGCCGGAGCAGCCTCAGCCCGGCCTGCACGCCATGAACCAGGCCGAACGTCCCGGCCGGGGCCCCGGCGGACGCCAGCGCCCCGGCGACGATCTCGGCCGTCACGTCCGAGGTGACCGGGTGCCCCTCGTGCGCCTTCACCACCACCGGGCAGCCCGCGGCCAGCGCCGAGGCGGTGTCGCCGCCGGCCACGGAGAACGCGAACGGGAAGTTCGACGCCGCGAACACGGCCACCGGGCCGGCCGGCCGGCTGATCCGGCGCAGGTCAGGGGCGACTCCCGCCGCCGGGGTGACCACCGCGTCCAGGTATCCGCCGTCCCGGAGCACCGCCGCGAACAGCCGCAGCTGCCCGGTGGTGCGGGCCACCTCGCCGGTGAGCCGCTCGCCGCCGAGCGCGGTCTCGGTGTCGGCGATCGCCGCGAGCTCGCCCGCGCGGGCGTCGAGCGCGTCAGCCACCGCCTCCAGCGCCTCGGCCCGGCGACCGAACGCGGCCCACGCCGGGCCCGCGGCCACCGCCGCCGCGACGATCGCGTCGACCCCGTCGTCCGAGGTCTCGGCGACCGGCTCCCCGACGGGTTCTCCGGTTCGCGGGTCAAACCCCTGAATCATCAGCGCTCCTAAAGGTGAGAGGCTAGGCGGTGACGGCTACCCCGCCGACGGTGACATCCTCTACCACCAGCTTCGTGATGTTAACCGCGGAGTTGGCCGCGGGGATTACTTCGGATCGGGATCGGGGTTGCGGCCGTGCCTGGCCAGGAAGCCGAAGTCGCAGCCCTCGTTGGCCTGGGTGATGTGCTCGGTGTACAGGGCGCCGTAACCCCGCTCGAACTTCGGCTCGGGAGGCCGCCACTGGTCCCGGCGAGCCGCCCATTCCCGTTCGGGAATATCCAGGGACAGAAGCCGGGCCGCCACGTCCAGGGTGACGAGATCGCCGGTCTTGACGAAAGCCAGCGGGCCGCCGACGAACGACTCGGGGGCCACGTGCAGCACGCAGGCGCCGTAGCTGGTGCCGCTCATCCGGGCGTCGGAGATCCGCACCATGTCGCGGACGCCGCGGGCCAGCAGGTAGTCGGGAATGGGCAGCATGCCGTACTCGGGCATGCCCGGGCCGCCCTTCGGCCCGGCGTTGCGCAGCACCAGGACCGAATCGGGCGTGATGTTCAGCGCCGGGTCGTTGATCCGTTCCTGCAGGTCGGAGTAGTCGTCGAAGACCACAGCGGGGCCGGTGTGCTTGACCAGGCGCGGTTCGGCGGCGATGTGCTTGATGACCGCGCCATCCGGGGCCAGGTTGCCGCGCAGCACCGCCACCCCGCCCTCGGCGGCGAGCGCGGTATCGGGCGTGCGGATGACGTCGGGATTGTGAACGGGTACCTCGGTTATTTTTTCTCCGAACGGCCTGCCGGTTACCGTCACCCGCTCCAGGTGCAGCGCCCCCGGGACCTTAGCCAGCTGGCCCAGCAGGGCGGGCAGGCCGCCCGCGAAGTAGAAGTCCTCCATCAGGTACGCCCCGCTCGGCCTGACGTTCGCCAGCCACGGCACGCGGCGCGAGATCGCGTCGAAGTCGTCCAGCGTCAGGCTCACGCCGGCCGGCCGGCCATCGCGATCAGGTGGATGAACGCGTTGGTCGAGCCGCCCAGCGCGAGCACCGTGGCCACCGCGTCCTCGAACGCCTCGCGGGTCAGGATCTTGTCCGGGGTGAGGTCTTCCCAGACCATGCCGACGATGCGCCGGCCGCTGGCCGCCGCCATCCGGTAGTGCGCCGAGTCGACCGCGGGGATGGAGGCCATCCCGGGCAGGGTCATGCCGAGAGCCTCGGCGGCGGAGGTCATCGTCGAGGCGGTTCCCATCGTCATGCAGTGGCCCGGCGACCGGGCGATGCCGCACTCGAGCTCGGCCAGCTCGCAGTCGCCGATCAGCCCGGCCCGCGCGTCGTCCCAGAACTTCCACACGTCGGTGCCGCTGCCCACCGGCTGGCCGCGGAAGTTGCCGCGCAGCATCGGGCCCGCGGTCACGTAGATGGCCGGGATGTTGGCGCTGGCCGCGCCCATCAGCAGGGCCGGCGTGGTCTTGTCGCAGCCGCCCATGAGCACCGCGCCGTCGGCCGGGTAGGAGCGGAGCAGTTCCTCGGCCTCCATGGCCAGCAGGTTGCGGTACATCATCGGGGTGGGCTTCTGGAACGTCTCGCTGAGGGTGGCCACCGGCATCTCGACCGGGAAGCCGCCGGCCTCGAGCACGCCCCGCTTGACCTGCTCGGCCCGCTGGCGCAGGTGCATGTGGCAGGGGTTCAGCTCGGACCAGGTGTTCAGGATGGCGATGAGCGGCTTGCCCAGGTGCTCCTCGGGTTCCACGCCGAGCTGGCGCATCCTGGAGCGGTGACCGAACGCCCGCAGGCCCGAGGTGCGCTCGGAGCCGAACCAGCGGTAGCTGCGCAGCTCCTCCGGCTTCTTCACAGCATCCCCCAGCTGGTCAGGATGACGCGGATCTCGTCCTTGACGGCGCCCGGGAGGGGACGGCTCGGCGGGCGGACGTCGGCCCGGCACAGGCCCAGCTGGGCCAGCGCCTCCTTGACCACGCTCACGTTGTCCGCGCTCGCGTTGTCCGCGCGCAGCTCCTCGAACCGGCGCACCGACTCCCAGACCTTCATCGCGGCGCCGAAGTCGTTGCCCCGCAGCGCGTCGAGCATGGCCAGCGGCAGGCCGGGGCTGACGTTGGCCAGGCCCGAGGTGAAGCCGTGCGCGCCGCACGCCCAGTACGCGGGCGCGGTCAGCTCGGCCGCGCCGGCCAGCCAGGTGAACCGGTCGATCCCGGCGTCCCTGGCCACGGCGGCGAACGTGCTGGCGTCGCGGAGGCCGTACTTGACGCCGACGACGTTCGGCGCCCGGTCGGCGAGGGCGGCGATGTCCGCGCCGGTGATGCGCTCGTTCCTGATGTAGAGCACGACCCCGAGGTCAGGGACCGCGCCGGCGATGGCGGCGTGGTACTCGATCCAGCCTTCCCGGGAGACGTAGGGGTGCACCGGCTGGTGGATCATGACCATGCGGGCGCCGTGGTCCCTGGCGTGCCCGGCCGCCTCGACCGCGGTGGCGATGTCGTGGCCCACCCCGGCCAGCAGCTCCGCCCGCCCGCCGCTGGCGGCGGCCGCCGTCTCGACGACCTGCCTGGCCTCGGCCGGGGTGAGCGCGTAGAACTCGCCGGTGTTGCCGTTCGGGGTAATGGCCGTTATCCCGCCGTCGGTCAGGCGCCGGGTCAGCGCGGCGTAGGCGTCCCAGTCGGGGTTCCCGCTGGCATGCAGCGGCGTGACCGGGACGACGACCACCGTGGCGAGGGCCTGCCGCAGGGTTCCGGCGACGGCCGGGGTGAAGCTCATCTGTTCTGGTTCTCCTGTGCTTCCGGGAAATTTCGGGTGACGAAAGAGGTGATGTGGCGGCGGAGCAGGGTGGCCGCGCGTTCGGCGTCACCGTCTTCCGCGGCCTGGAGCACGGCCAGGTGCTCGGCCGCCTCGTGTTCCCAGCTGGGAGTCTGCAGCCAGTCGGGTTCCTGGCGCCAGGCGGCCGCGCTGACCAGGGCCGTCTGGTCGCGCAGGTCATCGAGCATTCTTATGAGGAGCGGGTTGCCGCAGCCGGCGTAGAGCTCACGGTGGAAGTCGCGGTTAGCCAGGCTGCGTTCGGCCTGGTCGCGGGCGTCGTGGGCGCGATCAAGGGCGTGATGCGCAGGCTGCCAGTCGTGGCCTGCGGCTACCGCCCGGGCCAGCGCCTCGGGCTCGAGCAGCAGGCGGGCGTCGTACACGTGCCTGGCCTGCTCGTCGTCGACGACCCGGACCGCCGCGCCCTTGTACGGGCTCATGGTCACCAGGCCCGCGCCGGCCAGGGTCTTCAGCGCCTCGCGTACGGGGGTCTTGGACACGCCGAGCACTTCGGCCAGGTCGGTCTCGACCAGCGCCTGCCCGGGCTTGAGCTCGCCGGCCAGGATCGCGTGCTTGATCGCCTCGAGCACGGCGACCGTCCGGGACGGAAGCGCGCCCGCTGCCCCGGTCAGGAACGCGGGGCTGGGAGCCCGGGAGACCCCGGGTGCGGAAGCGTGTGGAGTAGACACCATGTATCGCATCTCGTATATGACCGGCCTCGAGCCTAAGCCGCGGCGCGCTGCCATGTCAACGCGGCTGTCTGCGCGGCTCCGTCAACGCGTTTTTTGCTGTGTCTGCGCGGCGCTGTGTCTGCGCGGCGCTGTGTCTGCGCGGCGCTGTGTCTGCGCGGCGCTGTGTCTGCGCGGCGCTGTGTCTGCGCGGCGCTGTGTCTGCGCGGCGCTGTGTCTGCGCGGCGCTGTGTCTGCGCGGCGCCCGGCGTGCCCCGCCGGACCCGACGCGACTCCCCGGGGCGCATCTTCATGATCACGGAGGGTTTGTAGTCCCCACGGGGCTGTCGCGTAACGGTCACCGCTTGTACCTAGGCAATGCCCGCGCCCAATCCTGGCCACCGCTTTCCCGCATGCCCCGTAAACCCCGCCCGCCCCTGAATTCGTCCCAGCCTGCCCCCGGCAAACGACCACGATGCTCCATCGTTGTCGTGGTAGCGACATCAATGCTCCATCGTTGTCGTCAGGCCAGGGGCCAGGACAGCGCGGGGGGCCGGGCGCGAGGGGCGGGCGGGGCGTGCGAGCCACGTGAGGCAGGCGACATCCCCGCACGAGCGAACCGGGCCGCCAGCCTTGACAAACCGGCACCGCAAGTACTGCGATAGCGCCCCACAGGCTATGAAGTCTTCGCGATCATGGCGCGGAGCAGCGGAAATGTCAGTGGGGGGTGGTGTGATGGGCAGCATGGAAACGTTCACGCTGGTCCCGCGAGGGCCGTTCTCGCTCGCGGCGAGCATCAGGTTCCTCGAGGGGTTCACGCCCGCCGCGTATGGCGAATCCTCGGACGGCGTGCTTGAGCTCGCGTTCCCGGTGGAGGGCAGCTGGCGCACCGTCGGCGTCCGGGTACGGCAGGATGGCGGGGACGCGGCGGCTGCGGAGATGCGCGCCGGGCCCGTCACGGCTGAGATCGTGAGCCCGGCCGAGCCGGGGGACGACCTGGTCGCGGAGGTGCGGCCGCAGGTCGAGCGGATCCTCTCGCTCGACGTCGACGGGTCGGGGTTTCCCGCGGTGGGCGAGCGCGACCCCGTGATCGGCGAGGCCCAGCGCCGGTACCCGGGCCTGCGCCCGGTGGGATTCTGGTCCCCGTACGAGGCGGCGGCGTGGACCATTATCGGGCACCGGATCCGCATCACCCAGGCGGCGGCGATCAAGGCGCAGATGGCCGAACGGCTCGGTGAGCCGGTCAGCTTCGGCGGCCGGGTGGTGCATGCCTTCCCGTCCCCGCAGCGGCTGGCCGAGCTCGGCACCTTCCCCGGCCTGGCCGGGCGCAAGCCGGAGTGGCTCCGGTCACTGGCCCAGGCGGCCCTCGACGGCCAGCTCGACGCCGCCCGGCTGCGCGCCATGCCGCACGAGGAGGCCATGGCGGACCTGAAGAAGCTGCCGGGGATCGGGGACTTCTCCGCCGGGCTCACCTTGCTGCGCGGGGCCGGCGCCCCGGACGCGGTGGCCGCGCGGGAGCCGCGGATGGCCCGCGCGGTCGCGCTCGCCTACGGCCTGCCCGGGCCGGCCACGCCCGAGCAGATCCTCCAGATCAGCGAGAACTGGCGGCCCTACCGGACTTGGGTCACGCTGCTGCTGCGGACGCGGCTGGAATACGAGACCGGCGAGATCACCGGCAGGCAAGGTCACGCGCGGACAGGTTAAGCTGTGGTTAGCACGTGGTTGCGCCTAGGGTTCCGCTGGCTGTCCGTTCCGTGACGAAGTGCTCCGTGACAGAGTGCTCCGTGACAGAGTGCTCCGTGACAGAGTGCTCCGTGACAGAGTGCTCCGTGACAGAGTGCAGGGCGAAAACGACAATCAGGGCGGCCGGGACTGGACCGAGCGGCGCCGCGACCCGGCTGAACCGGCTGGCCTCTGGCCGCCCGGGGATCCGGGGAACACCTGACGGGATAGAAGCCCTGAGGGCTCCTGTTCAGCCTGCCTGAGGAGCCCCGTTGGACCCGTCGACCCTCTCGCTCACCGTCACCCTCGCGGTCCTGGCCGCCGCCGTCACGCACGCGGTCTGGAACGCGATCGCGCACGGCATCAAGGACCAGACGCTCGCCTTCGCGCTGATCGGCGTGGGCGGCATCATGATCGGGATCCCGCTCGCCATCGTGGCCGCGATGCCCCGGGCGGACTGCTGGCCGTACCTGCTCGGCTCGGTCGCGATTCACGTCTTCTACAACCTGCTGCTGATGCGGTGCTACCGGCTGGGCGAGTTCGGCCAGGTCTACCCGCTGGCCCGGGGCACCTCGCCGCTGGTGGTGACGATCCTGGCGGCGATCTTCGTGCACGAGCACCTGGCGCTGCCCCAGGTGGCCGGGGTCCTGGTGGTGTCCGCGGGGCTGGCCGTGCTGGTCCTCGCGGGCCGCCGTCCCGGCCGCGCGGCCTTCCTGGCCGCCGTCGGCACCGGCCTGACCATCGCCGCCTACACCACGGTAGACGGCCTGGGCGTGCGGCTTTCTGCCAGCCCGGTCGGCTACATCGGCTGGCTGATGGTGCTGGAGAGCCTGTGCGTGCCGATGTTCGCGCTGGCCCGCCGGCGCGACGTGCTGCTGAAGCAGCCGAAGCGGATCCTGCTGGCCGGCCTGGCCGCCGGGGCGCTGAGCGTGCTCGCCTACGGCCTGGTGCTGTGGGCGCAGACCCGCGGCGCGCTGGCCCCGATCGCCGCGCTCCGCGAGACGAGCGTCATCTTCGGCGCCATCATCGCCACGCTGGTCTTCCGCGAGCCGTTCGGCCGCACCCGCATCGCCGCCACCGTGCTGGTCGCGGCGGGCATCGTGCTGCTCAACCTCGGCTAGCGCGGGCGTCAGACACCTGGTCCGGCGGAAAACCAGGCGGGCGCGGCCGGATGCCGGTGTTACCGTGACCCCGTGTCAGCGGGGGATCCGGCGGGTGCGCCAGCGCGTAAGCCGGGCCTGCGGCCGGACCTGGCTCCGTTGCGGTCCTCGCCGGGGTTCGGGCTGCTCTTCGCCAGCCGCACGGTGACCGCGCTCGGCACTCAGGCCAGCGAGGTGGCCCTGCTGGTGCAGGCCAAGCAGCTCACCGGGTCGCCGCTGGCCGTGGGACTGCTCGGGGTGGTCGAGCTGGTGCCGCTGGTGGTGTTCGGGCTGTACGGGGGCGTGCTCGCGGACCGGTTCGACCGCCGGGCGCTGATCCGCTGGTGCGAGGCCGCGCTCGGCGGCTGCGCCGTGCTGCTGCTGGTCAACGCGCTGCTGCCGGATCCCGTGCTGTGGCCGCTGTACGCGGTCACCGCGGTGATGATGGCGGCTGCGGCGCTGCAGCGGCCCTCGCTCGACGCCTCGGTGCCGCGCATGGTCCGCCGGGAGCAGCTCACCGCGGCGTCGGCGCTGCTTTCCATGTCGCAGAACGCGAGCTTCCTGCTCGGCTCGGCACTGGGCGGCGTGCTCGCGGTGACGCCCGGCCCGGCGCTGGTCTACGGGATCGACGCGGCGGGTTTCGCCGTCTCGTTCGGGCTGCTGACGCTGCTGCCGCCGATGCCCGGAGCCGCCGCGGCCGGCCAGGCGCCGCGGCCCAGGATCACCGAGGGCCTGCGCTACGCGATCCGCCGGCAGGAGCTGCTGGGTTCCTACCTGGCCGACCTCGCGGCGATGATCTTCGCCTATCCCAACGCGCTGTTCCCCTTCCTGGCGGCCGAACTGCACGTTCCCTGGGCGACCGGGCTGATGTTCGCGGCGCCGTCGGCGGGAGCGTTCGGCGTGACCCTGGTCAGCGGCTGGATGGGCCGGATCAGGCGGCACGGCCTGGTCATCGCGCTTTCGGCGGCCGGGTGGGGGCTGGCGATGGCCGGGCTCGGCCTCTCCCCCGACCTGTACGCCGCCCTGGCCTGCCTGGTCGCGGCGGGCGCGGTCGACATGGTGAGCGGGATCTTCCGGGAGACACTGTGGAACCAGACCATCCCGGACGAGCTGCGCGGGCGGCTGGCCGGGGTGGAGCTGCTGAGCTACGGGTTCGGGCCGTCGGCCGGGCAGCTCAGGTCGGGCGCGGTGGCGAGCCTGGTCAGCACGAGGTTCTCGCTCGTCTCCGGCGGGCTGTTCTGCATGGGGGCGGTAGCAGTGATAGCGGGGCTGCTGCCCAGGTTCGTTCGGTATAAATCCGAGCCCGCATGACCGCGGCGGATGCCGGGAACCGGCCCCGGAAAAGGGGGGTGCCCGGCGGCGCAGGGTTCCGCCGGGCACCGGGCCGATGGGGTCTAGGTCGGCCTCTTCCTACCCAGAGGAACGGCGCGAATGCAGATATGGATCGAAAAATGCTGCCCCACGTAAGCATTACGTCACAACTCGGCATCATCAGGAACACGCGTCACCCGGCTAACGCGATCACTGCGCCCGTCGTATGATCCACGCAGGGAGCCGCCAGTTATGAGCCAGACGATTTACTCCGAGATCGAGATCGCCGCCCCGCCGGAGCACGTGTGGGCGGTGCTGGCCGACCTGGCCAGCTACCCGCAGTGGCATCCGGTGTTCCGCGAGGCGTCCGGGCAGCTCGCCGCCGGGAGCACGATCACCCTGACCAGCACGCATCCGACGAGCGACCGCACCATGACGGCCAAGGTCAAGGTGCTGACCGCCGAGCCGGCCGCCGAACTGCGGTGGGTGTCGAGCGTCCTCGGGCTGATGAAGAGCGAGCGCAGCTTCACCCTGAGCCCGGCCGAGGGCGGCACCCTGCTGGTGCAAACCGGGGACTACCGGGGCATGTTCACCCGCTTCCCGGCCAAGACCATCGGCCGCATCCAGGACGGTTTCGAGGCGATCAACCAGGCCGTCAAGCAGCAAGCCGAGAGCCTGGGGTAAAACAGGGAAACAACGCCCCGAAGGGACGGCGATGATCGAGCCCTACCAAGCCATCGGCCTGGTGCCCACCATGCGGGGCATCCGCCACCGCGACGAGATCCGCGTCAACATCGAGCACATCACGCACCTGATCAAGGCGGCGTCGTGGCTGTCCAGCCTGGACCTGCCGGTGCGGCTGATCGCCATCCCGGAGGGGGCCCTGCAGGGCTTCAACGACGAGGTGCTCGACCTGGATCACGAGACGTTCGCCCGGGAGTGCGCGATCGACATCCCCGGCCCGGAAACGGACGCGCTCGGCGCGCTGGCGCGGCAGTGGAACGCGTTCCTCATGGGGCAGGCCAAGGCGCGGCACCCCGAGTTCCCCGGCCGCTTCTTCAACGTCGGCTTCGTGCTCAGCCCGGACGGCGACGTGATCCTGCGGCATCACAAGGTGGTGCCGCTGCTGCCCGTCGAGCATTCGGTGACACCGCACAACGTGTGGGACAAGTGGATCGAGCTGTACGGCCGCAACCTGGACGCGTTCTACCCGGTGGCCGACACCGAGATCGGTCGGCTCGGGTTCCTGATGGCCAACGAGGGCTCGTACCCGGAGAACGCCCGCGGCCTGGCCATGAACGGCGCAGAGGTGGTGTACCGGGGTCCCTACCCGCACCCGCACGTCGGCAACGGGCTGTTCGAGGTGCAGAACCGCGCCCGCGCGCTGGACAACAACTTCTACCTGATCGCCTGCAACGTCGGCACCTACTACCTGCACACGGACTCCGACGTGCCGATCGACACGTTCGGCGGCGGCTCGGCGGTGATCGACTACCGGGGCCAGATCATCGGGCGGCACGATTACAGCGCCGGCTCGTCCTGGGTGGCCGGGACCATCGACGTCGGAGCGCTGCGCAAGTTCCGGGCCTGCGCGCAGTGGGACAACTGGATCAAGGACCTGACCACCGAGCAGTACCAGCTCATCTACGAGGAGCCCGTCTACCCGAAGAACCTCTACCTGGACCGCGCCCCGTACACGCACGCGGAGTACCGCCGCGAGGTCATCGACAAGCAGATCGAGCTGATGCACGAGCGCGACGTCTGGCGGCGCCCGGACAAGGGCTGAGGCTTACAGGGCCGGAACGGTATTTCAGTTGGGGAGGGTGTGCTGATGGCTGCACGCGATGGGCGAGCCAGCACCCGAACTGCCGACCGTCGACCCGGCCAGCGTGAAAATCCCGCTCGAAGACGAGATCCGCGTGTTCATCGCCAAGCTGGAATCCGAACGCGAGGAGTTACCCTCAGGGCCTTTGCCGCCGGACGGGCAAACACCGTCCGGCGGGCAGGGACCTAGGACCGTTCGGGAAAATGATCTTGATCTTTAAGCTCAGCCGCCGATGTAGCTCATGACGTGCTTGATGCGGGTGTAGTCCTCGAAGCCGTACATGGACAGGTCCTTGCCGTAGCCGGAGTGCTTGAAGCCGCCGTGCGGCATCTCGGCCACGATCGGGATGTGGGTGTTGATCCACACCGCGCCGAAGTCCAGGCGCTTGGCCATCCGCATCGCGCGGCCGTGGTCCCTGGTCCACACGCTGGAGGCCAGCCCGTACTTGACGCCGTTGGCCCAGCGGACCGCCTCGTCCTCGTCGGTGAACCGCTGCACGGTGATGACCGGGCCGAAGATCTCGTCCTGGATCATCTCGTCGTCCTGCTGCAGCCCGGATACGACGGTGGGGGCGTACAGGTAGCCGCGCTCCCCCACCCGGTGGCCGCCGGCCACGATCTCGGCGTGCGACGGCGTGCGCCCGATCATGCCCTCGACCCGGGCCAGCTGGTTCGGGTTGTTCAGCGGGCCGAAGTAGGCGTCGGGCACGTCGAGGCCACCGGTGGTGGTGTTCCCGGCCTGCTCGGCCAGCGCCGCGGTCAGGTCGGCGGCGATGCCCGGCCCGGCCAGTACCCGGGTCGCCGCGGTGCAGTCCTGCCCGGCGTTGAAGTAGCCGGCGCCGGCGATGCCCTCCGCGGTGGACGCCACGTCGGCGTCGTCGAACACGACGACCGGCGCCTTACCGCCGAGTTCGAGGTGCACGCGCTTGAGGTCGTCGGCGGCCGTGCGGGCCACCTCCATGCCGGCCCGCACCGAACCGGTGATCGACACCATGCTCGGCGTGGGGTGCGAGATGAGCTCACGGCCGGTGTCGCGGTCACCGCAGATGACGTTGAACACGCCGGGCGGCAGGAACTCGGCCGCGATCTCGGCCATCAGCAGGGTGGACACCGGCGTGGTGTCGGAAGGCTTGAGCACGACCGTGTTGCCCGCCGCGATGGCCGGCGCGAACTTCCAGACCGCCATCATCATCGGGTAGTTCCACGGGGTCACCTGGGCGCAGACGCCGATGGGCTCGCGCCGGATCATCGAGGTGTGATCCTTCATGTACTCGCCCGCGCTCCGGCCCTCGAGCACCCGGGCGGCGCCGGCGAAGAACCTGATCTGGTCCACCGCGGGCGGGATTTCCTCCGAGGTGGTCAGCGCGACCGGCTTGCCGGTGTTGCGGGTCTCGGCCGCGACGATGTCGTCGGCGCGCTGCTCCATCGCGTCGGCGAACCTGAGCAGGGCCAGGCTGCGCTCGGACGGAGTGCTGTCCCGCCAGCTCCCGAACGCGTTCGCCGCGGCCTGCATGGCCGCGTCCACATCCTGACGGCTGGATACCGGGGCCTGCGCGTAGACCTCACCGGTACTGGGATCGATTACATCACTGGTACGTCCGTCGCTGGCGTCGACGAACTTTCCGTTCACGAAGTTCTGCAGCGTGCGGTCTGACATCCCGCGCCTCCATCCGGCGGATCAGCCTCTGCGACGAGCTTCGCAGAGATGGACTATCTCCACAAGTGATTCAGTTGCTATCTTTACTTATACCTACGAAATCAGTTGACTGGTAGCTGGCACAACCCGGGTCCGGGAGAGGAGACGGCGGTATGGCGCGTAGCTCTAGGACGCTCCCGTCCCAGAATCCTGGCGGTGTCGTACCCAACGACGTCTCCAAGCAAATCATCGAGCAGTTGCAGCAGGACGGCCGGCGTTCCTACGCCGCGATCGGCAAGGCCATCGGGCTGTCGGAGGCGGCCGTCCGGCAGCGCGTGCAGCGCCTCCAGGACGCCGGCGTGATGCAGATCGTCGCCGTGACCGATCCGCTGACGCTGGGCTTCCGGCGGCAGGCCATGATCGCCATCAAGACCGACGGCGACCTGGAAAAGGTGGCCGGGCAGCTCGCCGACATGGAAGAAATCGACTATGTCGTCATCACCGCCGGCTCATTCGACGTGCTGGCGGAGGTCGTCTGCGAGAACGACGACCACCTGCTCGAGATCCTCGGCCGGGTCCGCGGCGTGTCCTGCGTGACCAGCACAGAGACATTCGTGTACCTCAAGCTCCGCAAGCAAACGTACTCATGGGGAACCAGATGACATCTTTCGACGCCACCGCAGACTCGCAGGAAGCCGCCAAGCGCAATCTTTGGCTGCACTTCACCCGCATGTCGGCCTACGAAGACAGCGAAGTCCCGGTGATCGTGCGCGGGTCCGGGGCCTATGTCTTCGACCAGCAGGGCAAGCGTTACCTGGACGGCCTGTCCGGCCTGTTCGTCTCCCAGGTCGGCCACGGCCGCGCCGAGATCGCCGAGGCCGGGGCGCGGCAGGCGACGGAGCTCGCCTACTTCCCGCTGTGGTCCTACGCCCACCCGAAGGCCATCGAGCTGGCCGCCCGGCTGGCCGAGCTGGCGCCCGGGTCGCTGAACCGGGTCTTCTTCACCACCAGCGGCTCGGAGGCCGTCGAGTCGGCGTGGAAGCTCGCCAAGCAGTACTTCAAGCTGACCGGCGAGCCCGGCCGGTACAAGGTGATCAGCCGGGACATCGCCTACCACGGCACGTCGATGGGCGCGCTGGCCATCACCGGCCTGGCCGACATCAAGCACCCGTTCGAGCCGCTGGTGCCCGGTGGCGTCCGGGTGCCGAACACCAACTTCTACCGGGCGCCGGGCTTCCTGTCCGGGGACGAGGCCGAGTTCGGCCAGTGGGCCGCGAACGAGATCGAGCGGGCGATCCTGCGCGAGGGCCCGCAGTCGGTCGCGGCGGTCTTCCTCGAGCCGGTGCAGAACTCCGGCGGCTGCTTCCCGCCGCCGCCCGGCTACTTCCAGCGGGTGCGGGAAATCTGCGACCAGTACGGCGTGCTGCTGGTCTCCGACGAGGTGATCTGCGCGTTCGGCAGGCTCGGCTACTACTTCGGCTCCCAGCGCTACGAGTACCAGCCGGACATCATCACCTTCGCCAAGGGCGTGACGTCGGGCTACTCGCCGCTCGGCGGCATGCTGGTCAGCGACGCGCTGATGGAGCCGTTCAGCGCGGGAACGGCCACGTTCCTGCACGGCATCACGTTCGCCGGCCACCCGGTGTCCGCCGCGGTGGCGCTGGCCAACCTGGACATCTTCGAGAAGGAAGACCTGCTGGGCAACGTCCGGGCCAACGAGGCCGCGTTCCGCGCCACCCTGGAGAAGCTCTACGACCTGCCGATCGTCGGCGACATCCGCGGCGCCGGGTACTTCTACGGCATCGAGATGGTCAAGGACAAGGTCACGCGCGAGACGTTCAGCGACGACGAGTCCGAGCGGCTGCTGCGCGGCTTCCTTTCCCAGGCGCTGTTCGACGCCGGGCTGATCTGCCGGGCCGACGACCGCGGCGACCCGGTCATCCAGCTGGCCCCGCCGCTCATCTGCGGCCAGGAGCACTTCGACGAGATCGAGGGGGTCCTGCGCACGGTGCTCACCGAAGCCTGGACGCGCATCTGAGGCAATGCCGGTTGCCACGGGATACGGTCGGCTCATGGACGTTCTCGTAATCGGGGCCGGGGCCGTCGGCCTCACGACGGCGATCAGCCTGGCCGAGGCCGGGCTCAGCGTGACGATCAGGACGGCGGCGCTGCCCGGGCAGACCACGTCGGTGGCGGCCGGGGCGGTCTGGGGCGCGGTCAAGGTGGGTCCGCCCGGCCGCGTGCTCGAGTGGGCCAGGACCGGGCTCGAGGTGCTGTCCAAGCTCGCGGCCGAACCAGGCACCGGGGTCAGGATCGCGGCCGGCCGGGAGGTCTCCCGCACCCCACTGGAGCCGTACTACTGGACCGGGCTGCTGACCGACCTGCGGACCTGCGAGGAATCCGAACTGCCCGACGGCTTCACCGACGGCTGGCACTACACCGCCCCGCTGGCCACCATGCCCGTCTACCTTGACTACCTGCGCGGCAGGTTCGAGCGGGCCGGCGGCACGCTCGAGGTGGCGGCGGTCGGCTCGCTGGGCGAGCTGGCCGGCACGGCCCCGGTCCTCGTCAACTGCTCCGGCGCCGCCGCCCACGACCTGGTGCCCGACCCCGCGGTGGTACCGGTGCGCGGGCAGGTGCTGATCGCCGCCAACCCCGGCATCGAGGAGTTCCTCATCAACCGGGACCCGGAACCGCCCTGGATCGTGTACATGTTCCCGCACGGGGACACCATCCTGCTCGGCGGCACGAACGACGAGGGGAACTGGGATCAAGACCCGAAAACCGAGGTAGCCGAACGGATCTTGGCCGGGTGCTGCGCCGTCGAACCTCGCCTGCGCGGGGTGGAGATCCTCGGGCACCGCGTCGGCCTGCGGCCGTGCCGGCCCGAGGTGCGGCTGGAATCCGAGCCGCTGGGCGACGGCGTGCTGTGGCACAACTACGGTCACGGCGGCGCCGGCATCTCGCTGTCCTGGGGCTGCGCCGCCGCGATCACGGCCGCCGTCGCGGGCTAGTGCGCTGGGGCTACGGGGTGCGCCGCCTGGTGGTGCTCAGCGGCGCGGGAATCTCCGCCGACTCGGGCATCCCGGATTTCCGCGGACCCGCCGGCGCCTGGACCTTGAACCCAGGAGCCCAGCAGAAGCACACGTACCGGGCGTTTCTCGCCGATCCCGAGCTTCGCGGCAGCTACTGGAAGTCGCGATACGAGCACCCGGTCTGGCAGGCCGAGCCCAACGCCGGCCATCTCGCGGTGGCCGCCCTGGCGAACTCGGACATCGACACGAAGGTCGTGACCCAGAACACCGACGGCCTGCACCAGCGTGCGGGCACGCCGGCCGGTCGGGTGATCGAGCTGCACGGGTCGATGCACGAGGTGATCTGCGTCGAATGCGGCCAGCGGTCGCCGACGGCACCGGTGATAGCCCGGATCGGCGCGGGCGAGGCCGTGCCGCCGTGCCTGCACTGCGGCGGGCTCCTGAAGACCGCGAGCATGATGTTCGGCCAGACCATGGCCCCGCAGGTTTTCGCCCGCGCCGTGCAGGCTGTCACGACCTGCGACCTGCTGCTCGCCGTCGGGACGACGCTCACCGTCGAACCGGCGGGCTCCCTATGCGCGAGCGCGGTCGGTGCCGGGGCGACGCTGGTCATCGTCAACCGTGATCGCACCCCCTACGACGGGATAGCTACCGAGATCATCCGGGATCCGCTCGGCGAGGCCCTGCCGCGCATCGCCCGGCACCTGCTGGCCAGTGCGGAGCTCGCGCCGCCGGATGCCGGGCGGGCCGAGGACCGGTTCCTCCGTCGGGAGCTGGCCCACCTGCAGCGCGCTTCGGCAGCGTACGGCCTGGAGCTGCCTGCTGAAGCGGTGCAAGGTGCCGTGACCACCGCCATCCTCTGCGGCGCAGCCGACGAGGACGCGGCCCTTGCCGCGCTCGGGCACATTCCCGGACTACGGGAAGCCGGCATCCGGATCCGGGCGGCCCGGTGGTTGCGTGAGCTACGCCCGCCGGCCGCCTCCAGCCCGGCACCCTACTGGGACGAGTCGCCTCCTGATCCGCTGGCGGAGGACCTGATCGCCGCCGTCGTCACCCCCCGGTTCCTGATGGGAATGCTGCTCGAGACGACGCAGGAGCAGGACCGGCGGGCGCTTTCCGTCCTGGCGCGCGCCGCCGCCACGCGCCCCGGGCTGAGGGGATGCCTGACCGAGCTCCTGTCCGTGCTGCCTGGCCTTTCGCCGGTGGCGGTAGACGTGGCGCTGAGCGGCGGGTATCCGGGGCCCCTCGCCGAGGCGCTCACCTCACTGGCCAGGACCGCCGCCCTGCCCGCGGAGCTGCTGGACTCCATACCGGCAGGCAGCACGGTGCTCGGCGAATTCCCGGTACTGCTCGCGCAAAGCCTCGTCGAGGTATATGAGCAACGCGCCGAGACACACCCGGA
Source organism: uncultured Actinomycetes bacterium (assembly GCA_963722275.1). Lineage (GTDB taxonomy): Bacteria > Actinomycetota > Actinomycetes > Streptosporangiales > Streptosporangiaceae > Palsa-504. The sequence goes on from CAVRMX010000003.1 coordinate 360,771, forward strand.
GTCCGGACCGCGCGGCCTGGCGAGAATGCTCATCGAGCTGGCCGAGCGGCTGGCCGACCTGGGCCGGGCCGAGCAGGCGCTCGCGGTCGCGCAGCGGTCCGTCGAGGCCGCTGGGCGGCTGATCGGGCAGCTCGACTATCCGGCCCGCGCCGCGGAATCGTTGCGCCGGGCCGCCGAACTAGCTCGCCGAGTCTGAGCCGAACAGGTGACCGTTCCTGGCCAGCGCACGGTGGCTGGCGCGGGAGTTGCAGGTGCGCGGGCAGGGCCAGGCAGATGGTGCGGAGCCGTTCGGCCAGGCTGGCGGTCGGATCGTTCACCAGGAAGATTCTGTCACCAGCCTCCGGGATACGCTGCTGCCATGAAGTTCGCGATCGCGATCCCGCAGTTCTACGCCGACGGCGACTTCGACCCGGCGGCCTTCCGGGCCTACCTGACCCGGGCCGAAGAGCTCGGCTTCGAAAGCGCCTGGACCCAGGAGTCCGTGCTCGGCGCGGGCCCGCAGCTCAGCCCGGTCGAGACGATGACCTACGCGGCGGCGTGCACCGAGCGGATGCGGCTGGGGTGCGTGGTGTTCGTGTCGACCCTGCACAGCCCCGTGCACCTGGCCAAGAGCGTGAGCACCCTCGACCAGCTCAGCCGCGGCCGGATCGAGATCGGCGTCGGCACCGGCGGCCGGGGCCGCCCGTTCGCCGCCTTCGGCGTGGACCCGCACCGCTACGTGACGCGGTTCACCGAGGGAGTCAACCTGATGAAGGCGCTGTGGACCGAGCCCCGGGTTACCTTCCAGGGCGAGTTCTGGCAGCTGGAGAACGCCGCGATGGAGCCCAAGCCGTTCCAGAAGCCGTACCCGCGGCTGTGGTTCGGCGGGGCCAGCGAACCCGCGCTCCGGCGGGCCGTGCGGATGGGAGACGGCTTCTTCGGCGCCGGCTCCTCCCCCACCGGCAGGTTCGCCGAGCAGGTCCAGATGGTCAGGGCGGCGCTGGCGGAGGCCGGGCGGCCGGCCGGGGACTTCCCCATCGCCAAGCGGGTGTACATCGCCGTCGACGAGGACGCCGAGCGCGCGCGGACCCAGATGAACGCGGGCCTGGAAAAGATCTACGGGCACCGGGTGCCGAGCATCGAGGCCGCCGCGATCACGGGCCCGGCGGCCGACTGCGTCCGCGAGGTCAACCAGGTGGCGGCGGCCGGGGCGGAGCTTATCTTGTTCACCACGCTGTCCGACCAGCGTGAGCAGATGGAGCTGCTGGCCACCGCGGTACTGCCCAAGCTCGGCTAGCCGCCTGGCGCGACGTCAGCCGACGCCGGGCCCGGTGCGCGACGGGATCATGGCCTTCAGCAGGTCCAGCACCCTCGGATTCCGCACGCCCCGCCAGTCGGGAGCCAGCAGGCCGTAGCCCTCAGGATCACCCCAGTTGGACCGATGCTGATTGGTCACCGGGATGGTGCCCTTGGGCTGCGTCGGGTTGAGGGCCCACCAGCACCAGTCCACGTCGTGCTCGGTGAGCCAGGCTTCGAAGTTGTTCCACCACACAGCCGAGTCCGCGGCGACTCCCCCCGGCTCCGGCGCCAGCCCGAAGCCGGCCAGCGATCTGGTGTCACTGCCGAACTCGCCGATCCAGAGCGGGGCCAGCTGATCGCGAAGAAGGTATCCTCCGGCCCTGTTCATCTGCTCGAAGTACGCCGCCCGGGACTGCCCCCTCGGGTGGAACCACGAGTAGTCGTGCATGCCGTAGACGACCTTGCCCGGGTGCTCCAGCCGGACCGGGTGCCTAGCCACGCCGGTCAGGTCGGCGGCGTAGCTGAGTCCCGCGCAGAGGATCAGCGGGTCCGGGTTGATCTGGTGGATGAGGTTCCCGACCGTCGTGTACAGGGCGGCGACATCGGTCCTGTCCCCGGTGCCCCAGGCCGGGGTGAGAACGCGTCCGCGCACCGTCGCCCGCCTCGGCTCGTTCAGGATGTCCATCGCCGCGACCAGCGGGTTGGACGCGTACCTGGCCGCGATGTCCTGCCAGGCCGCGATGAACGTCCCGGCTGGCCAGCGGTCGTTGAACCACAGGCCATTGGCGTCGGCCTCCGAGCAGCACCAGCCGGCGTCGAGCGTGTGGCAGTTGGGGATGACGATGAGGCCCGCGCCGGTGAGCGCCTCGACGCAGGCGTCGTAGACCTGCATCGGGGTCGCGCCGGCCAGGTCGGGGTTGGCTGTCAGGTACTCGTCGGGGACCGGAGCGGCCTGCCCGGTCATCCAGAGGCTGAACGGCAGCCGCACGCTGTTGAAGCCGTGCTGCGCGATCGTCCGGGCGAGCCTGGTGCGGTGGACGCGGTCCAGGCCGGGCACCAGGCCGAGATCCTCGTGGGCGCCGTACCAGTTCACCCCGGCCAGCCGGACCCGCCGTCCGCGCGCGTCCACGATGAACCGGCCATGGGCCGACAGCGGCATTTCGGCCGGCATGCGATCACGGCACCGGGCGGCGGGCCAGGGCGGCGATGTGCGGGGGCAGGGGTATCTCCGGCGGGAGCACCGGGTCGGGCTCCGGGGCCTGCCAGGCGGCGGCCAGCGGCAGCACCCCGGCCCAGACCGGGAGGGCCGCGTCCGGGGAGTCGCCGTCGTCGGGCGGGCCGCGGCGGATCTTCACCGAGGCCTCGGCCAGGGACAGGGCGAGCAGCGAGGTCTTGGCCAGTTCCTTCTTGTTCGGGCGGCGGGCGTAGTCCCACTGGCCAGGGACGATGTGCTCGGCGAGAGCGCGCAGCCCGGCCAGCTTCTCCTCCCGGCCGGTCACCAGCCGGGGGGTGCCGTAGATCATCGCGCTGCGGTAGTTGACGGCGTGCTCGAACACCGACCTGGCCAGCACCAGGCCGTCCACGTGGGTCACCGTGACGCAGACCGTGGCCCCCGGCGCCGAGACCAGGCTGCGGCTGGCCACCGAGCCGTGCAGGTACAGCGTGTCGCCGGCCAGCCCGTAGACGGTGGGCACGACCATCGGGTCGCCGTCCACCACGACGCCGAGGTGGCAGATCACCCCGGCGGCCAGGATGCCCGCCAGGTCCCGGCGGTCGGTGCTGCCCTGCTCGCGCAGGCGGCGGTGCCGGGTTCGTTCGGTGACGGGCAGCGGAGACTCCTCGGGCATAGCTGGAGTCTATGAGGGCGCCCGTTCCGCGGCTGAGCAGCAAGCCTGGGCCGGGGCATGCAGCGGGGCCGTTCGGCTCGAAGGCCTTTTGAATAGGGTGAGATCATGAAGATCGGATTCGGTGCCCCGGTCGCGGGCGCGTGGGCCACGCCGGAGTATCTGGCGGCATTCTCCGAGCAGGCCGAGGAGGCCGGGTACGCGTCGCTGTGGACGTTCCAGCGGCTGCTGGTGCCCGAGGAATCCGGCATGGAGCCGGTGTACCGCAGCGTGCTCGACCCGATGGTGGCGCTGGGGTTCGCGGCCGCCCGGACCTCGCGGATCAGGCTCGGCGTGGCCATCCTCAACATGCCGTTCGTCTCCCCCGCCTACCTGGCCAAGCAGGCGACGACCGTCGACGTGCTGTCCGGCGGGCGGCTTGACCTCGGGCTCGGCATCGGCTGGATGCCAGAGGAATTCGCCCTGACGGGCGCGTCCATGCCCAGGCGCGGTGCGCGGGCCGAGGAGTACCTGGCGGTGCTGCGGACGCTGTGGGCCGACGGGGTCAGCTCGTTCGACGGCGAGTTCTACACGGTCCCGGCGGGGCGGCAGGACCCCCGGCCGGCGCAGCGACCCGGGCCCCCGGTGCTGCTCGGCGGCATGTCCCGGCCGGCCATGGAGCGGGCCGGGCGGATCGCGGATGGCTGGATCACCTCCAGCCGCGCCGACCTGACCAAGATCAGCGAGGCGGTCCGCGTGATCGGGGAGGCCGCCGCGGCGGCGGGCCGCGACCCGGCCGCGGTGCGCATCATCTGCCGGGGCGTGGTGCTGGCCGGCGCCGAGGCCAAGGGCCCGGACGGCGGCCGCAGGCTGCTGTCCGGCAGCTACGCGCAGATCCGCGAGGACGCCGGCTGGCTCGCCGCCCGCGGCGTCACCGAGCTGTTCTACGACCTGAACTGGGACCCGGAGGTGGGTAACCCCGCGCTCGCGCCGGAGGCCGCCGCGGAGCGGGCCGACGAGATCCTCGCCGAGCTCGCGCCACGCTGACCTGTTTGACCCCTGCCGAGATGTACCGGAGATCAGCGTCCTGAGGGCTGGCTGACCAGGCCCTCGCGGTAGGCGATGGCGGCGGCCTCGGTGCGGCTGGCCGCGCCGAGCTTGCCGAGGATGTTGGAGACGTGCACGCTGGCCGTCTTCGGCGCGATGAACAGCACGGAAGCGATCTCCCTGTTGCTGCGGCCCGCGGCGATGAGCCGGAGCACCTCGCGTTCCCGGCTGGTCAGCGCGGCCAGGACCTCGCCGTCGCCGCGCGGTTCGGCGGTCCCGATCCGGGCCCTGCGGGCGAGGTCGTCGAGCACCCGGCGCAGCGGACGGGCGGCCAGCTGGTCGGCCGCCTGCGCCGCCTGGTGCCACTGCTCCGCCGCCTCGTCCCGGCACCCTGTCTCGGCCAGCGCTTCGGCCAGCCGCCACCGGGTGCGGGCCGTCTCATAGGCGTAGACGGGGCCGAACGCGTCGAGGACCGCCTGCCACGCCTCCGGGTCGTTGTCGCCGCTGGCCCGGCGGTACTCCGCCTCGGCCCGGGCCAGCCAGCCGCGGCCTTCGGGGCCGAGGATGAACTTGGGCCGCTTGGGGAAGGCCGCTCCCTGGCGGGCGATCTGCAGCAGCTCGCCGGCCGCGGCGAGCTCGGCGGCCGCGGTCTCCTCGTCGCCGGCGGCGCGCGCCTGTGTCGCCCGGTCGGCCCGGGCGCTCAGCGCGACCGCAGCCGGCCTGATGGCCGAGGGATGGAATCCCCAAGGTGGCTCGTAGACGAGGTCGATCGCGGCCTGTGCCTCGGCCAGGGCCTGCTCGGCGTCGCCCTGCCATAGAGCGTGCTCGGCGAACAGCGCGCGCGCGATGAACCCGTCGAACCCGTGGGCCGGCAGGAACGGCTCGATCCAGGCGCGCCGCTCCGCCACCACCGGGTTGCCGCGCGCGACGTCGATGAACAGGGCCATCGAGGACAGGGAGGCCTCGGGGATGCTGGTGACGCGGACCGGGAAGCCGTCCGCGATCTCCTGGGCATGGTCCCACTTGCCGTCGGCGAAGTGGCACTGGAAGTGCAGGTGCTGCACGTCGGTGCCGTAGGGCGCGAGGCCGAGCCCGGTCTGGTTAGCCCGCTTGGTGCCCTCGAACGCCACGGTCCCGCCGGCCGTCAGGTCGCCGCGCTCCAGGTGCGCCCGGGCCAGGTGGTACGCCGCGCGCAGCTCCACGCCGAGCACCTTGGCCTCGCGGGCCTGCTTGTGCGCCTGGGTCAGCACCTTGATGGCCTCGTCGTTGCGGCCTTCGCGGTTGCTGAGGTACCCCAAGGTAACCAGCGCGTCGGCCTGCACAAAGGGGGCATCGGCCGCGCGGGCCGCGGCGAGCGCGTACTCGGCCTGCTCGCGGGCCAGGTCGAAATCGTCGTCGACCAGCAGGGTGTTGGCGTAGGTGGCCACCGCCCGGGCGTACTGCCAGGTCGGCGGCTGCGCGGGCGTCTCGTCCACTGTGGCCCGGGCGATATCGACGGCCTCGGCCATGGCCTTGACGTCGTCGATCGTCCACAGGTAGAAGGCGAGGCGCTCGCCGATCCGGCTGGCCAGGTTGACGTCCTCGTGACCCTGGTCGGCCTGCGCGGCGAGGGCCTGCCGCAGCCGCCGGAGCAGGTGCACGGCCCGGTCGACGTCGCCGCTGTCCGCCGCGTTGGTCGCGGACATCAGGCCGAGCTTGCCGCGCGCCATGCCGGCCGTCTTCTCCGGCTCGGCTACCCGCTCCCACAGGGCGAGCGCCTGGTCGTAGTGCCGGTGCGCCTCGGCCGGCGCGCCGAGCCGCTCCGCCTCCTCGCCGGCCCTGATGGACGCGGCGAACGCCCCGGGGATGTCGTGGCTGGCCAGGCAGTGCTGGGCCAGCTCGGCCGCGGTTCCCGGTATCGTCAGCCACTGCTCGTCGGCCAGCAGCGCGCTCATCGTGCCGTGCAGCCTGGTTCGCTCGCCCGGCAGCAGGTCGCCGTAGACGGCCTCCCGCAGCAGGGCGTGGCGGAAGACGTAGCCCTCCGAGCCGTCGGGCACGAGCAGCTGGCGGGTGACGGCCTCCCGCACGGCGGCCTCGTACTCGGCCGCCGCCAGGCCCGACACGGCCCGGACCAGCTCGTCGTCGGCCTTACGGCCGGCCACCGCCGCCGCGCGGAGCACCTGCTGGGCGGCGTCGGAAAGCTGTTCCACCCGGCTGAGCAGCAGCGCCGCCAGCCCGGCGGGCAGGCTCTGTTCCAGGCGGTCCCCGCTGAGCGAGGCGGCGAGCAGTTCCTCGGCGTAGTAGGCGTTGCCCTCGGCCCGGGCCACGATGTCGTTCAGCTCGGTGGCGCCGATCCGGCCCTGCGCGGCCGCCGTCAGGTGCTCGGCCAGGGTCGAGGGATCCAGCGGGGCGAGGTCGACCGCGATGACGCTGGGCAGCCGGAGCAGCTCGGCCACCACCGGCCGGAGCGGGTGCCGCCGGTGCAGGTCGTCGGTCCGGTAGGTGCCGATCAGCGCGACCCGCTCCCGGTGCAGCATCCGGGACAGGAACGTGACCAGATCCCTGGTGGAGGCGTCGGCCCAGTGCAGGTCCTCGAGCACGAGCAGCACCGGAGCGGCGGCCGCGAGCTCGGCGAGCAGGCCGAGCACGCCGCCGAACATCTGCTGCCGGGCCAGGCCGGAGCGGTCCGAGGCGATCGTGGGACCCTGGCCGCCCTCGGGCAGCAGCATGCTCAGGGCCGGACGCGAGCTCAGCGCGTCACGGACCCCGGTGGCCTGGGCGGCGCCCCGCAGCGCGTCGGCCAGCGGCAGGTAGGGCACGCTGTCGCCGAGCTCCGCGCACTGGCCGGACAGCACGGTGAACCCGCGCCCGGCGGCGAGCCGCGTAACCTCCGCGACCAGGCGGGACTTGCCCACCCCGGCATCGCCGCTGACCAGCGCGACCACCGAGCGGCCCGCCTCGGCGTCATCGAGCAGCGTGAGCAGGCGGCCGAGCTCGTCGTCGCGCCCGACCATCCGCCCGGCCGGCACCCTTAGCACCATGAGCATGAGTATCCCATCAGGTGCCGGTTATTCCGATTAGATAAGCGACGGGCGTACCCTGCGTCCCATGGATAAGGTCACGCGGACCGACGCGGAGTGGCGGGAAACCCCGTTCACCGGCAAGTACACCGATACCAAGATCGAGGGCGTCTACCGCTGCCGCGCGTACGGGGCCGAACCGTCGTGAGCCTGCGCCTGATCCGGCCGGATTCGCTCTCCCCGGCCACCGCGCAGACCGGCGGGATGCTCCGGTCGGCCGCCATTTCCGGCGATCTGGTCGGCGCCTCGGCGCTGTGGATGGGGCGGACCGTGGTGCTGCCCGGCGCCTCGTCAGGCGACCATCATCACGGCCCGTCGGAAACGGGCATCTACGTGGTGTCGGGTAACCCCGTCTTCGTCTTCCGCGACCCGGACAGCGGATCGGAGGTTCGGCTGGAGACGTCGCCGGGAGACTACGTGTGGGTGCCGCCCCATGTTCCGCACCGGGAGGAGAATCCCTCCCCCGATACCGAGGCCGTCGTGGTGATCGCCAGGTCGACGCAGGAAGCGATCGTCGTCAACGTGCCCTCGCTGTGATGGCCGCGGTCCCTCGATACGGGACCTTGTACCGTGCGCGGGCCGGTGCGATCATGATTGGCAATGGTCGGCCAGCGGGCAGTCCGTGCCGCTGGAACAGGCTGATCCGCGGGCGAGGGGTGGCGTCATGGCGGGGACGTGGAGCAATCTGGGCAAGCAGCCAGGGGTCAGCATCGACACGATGCTGCTGCTCACCGACGGGCGGGTGTTCTGCCACGAGGTCAAGTCGAATAAGTGGCACACGCTGACGCCGTTGGACGCAGGCGATTACGGCAACGGCAGCTGGCATCCAGCCGAGCCGATGCCGAACAACGCGAACATTCCAGCGTCGTTCGGGGGCCCGACCAACGCGCCGACGTTTTTCGCGTCGGCCGTGCTCGCCGACGGGCGCGTGTTCGTGGCTGGCGGCGAGTACAACTTGACGCAATCCAGCAGCAACGACTCGCTGGCGGCGCAGATTTACGACCCGCGCACCGGCCACTGGACCGCGATTTCCACGCCGCCTGGCTGGGGCGGCATTGGCGACGCGGTGAGCTGCGTGCTGCCCGACGGGCGGGTCATGCTCGGCCAGTTCGACGGCAACGCGGTGGCGCTCTACCACCCGGACCGGAACCAGTGGACGTTTACCTCGCCTAAGGGTGACTCCTGCTCGGAAGAGACGTTCACCCTGATGCCCGACGACACGGTCGTCACGGTGCAATGCTCCAATCCCGATCACGCCGAGAAATACGTCATCGCCACCGACCAGTGGGTCAGCGCAGGCACCACGCCCAGCGCGCTGACCCAGCCCTGCAACGGCGGCACCGGCGAGATAGGGCCGGCGATCCTGCTGCCAAGCGGCAAGCTGCTCGCGGTCGGCGCCACCGGCAGCACCGCGATCTACGACCCGGCCCGGCCGGCCGCGTCGGCGTGGACGGCGGGCCCCGCCCTGAAGGATCCCGCGGGCAAGACCAGCTTCCCGATGGACGCTCCCGGCGTGCTGCTGCCGAACGGCAAGGTGCTGCTCGCCGGGAGCCCGGCGCCGCCCTGCAATTTCCCGAGCCCGACCACGTTCTTCGAGTACGACCCGTCGACGAACAAGGCGTCGGTGGTGAGCAGCCCGCCCGGCGCGGACGTCTCGGTGTTCCTGACCCGGTTCTTGCTGCTCCCGACGGGCACTGTGCTGTACTCGAACAACTCCTCAACGATCAGCAGGTACATGCATGACGGGACGCCGGATGCGGCCTGGAAGCCGGCGATCAGCAATGCCCCGGCCAACCTCGTGCCCGGGCACACCTACACGCTGTCGGGCACCCAGTTCAACGGGCTCTCCCAGGCCTGCAGCTACGGCGACGACGCGCAGATGGCGACGAACTACCCGCTGGTCCGGATCGTGAATACCGCGACGCGAAAAGTGCGCTACATTCCCACCTCGCACCACTCAACCATGGGAGTGGCGACCGGCACCAGGACGGTGACCACCAACGTCACCGTTCCCGACGATGTGCCGGCCGGCCAGTACTCGCTGGTGGTCGTGGCCAACGGAATCGCCTCCGATCCGGTGACCGTGAAGGTGTCACCGTAAGCCGCCGGTCACTCTGGATCCCTGCGGTCCGGCCGGCGGCCGCGCTTGATGGCGGCGCGGTTGCGCTTGGCCTGCAGGCGGCGCTCGTTCGCCCCCCGGCCGGGCCGGGTCGGGACGCGCGGGCGCTGCGGCGGGGCGACCCCGGCCCGGAGCAGGGCGGCCAGCCGGGCCCTGGCCCCCTGGCGGTTGGCGAGCTGGCTGCGCTGCTCGGAGGCCGCCACGGTGAGCACGCCGTCCGCCAGCCGCCCGGCCAGGCGCTCGGCGATCCTGGCCCGCGCCCATTCGGGCAGCACGGGTGAGCGCCCGACGTCGAAGGAAAGCTCGACCCGGCTGTCGGCGGTGTTGACGGACTGGCCGCCGGGACCGGATGACCTGGAGAAGCGCTCGTGCAGCTCGCGGCCCGGTATCACCAGCCAGCCGTTGACCCGCAGATCATCAGGCATCAGGCATCACGCCAGGCTGGCCACCAGCTCGCCGACGGGCTTGCGGCGGCCGGTGAAGAACGGGATCTCCACCCGGGTGTGCAGGCGCGCCTCGGAGCCCCGCAGGTGACGCATCAGGTCCAGGATCCGGTACAGGTCATCGGCCTCGAACGCGAGTATCCACTCGTAGTCGTTGAGCGAGAAGCAAGGGACCGTGTTCGCCCTGACGTCCGGGTACTCGCGCGCCATCATCCCGTGCTCGGCGAGCATCCGGCGGCGCTCGGCCGGATCCAGCAGGTACCACTGGTACGAGCGGACGAACGGATACACGCTCACGTACCCGCGCGGCTCCTCGTCGGCCACGAAGGCGGGAATGTGGCTCTTGTTGAATTCCGCCGGGCGGTGCACCGCCATCGCCGACCAGACCGGCTCGCTGCAGCGGCCGAGACGGGTCCGGCGGAACCGCACGTACAGGTCCTGCAGGTCATCCGGGCTCGATGCCACCCACCAGAGCATGAAGTCCGCGTCCGCGCGGAGGCCCTGGATGTCGTAGCAGCCGCGCGTGACGACGCCCTTGGCCGCCGCCTGGTCGAGCAGCTCGGCCACCTCGGCGGCGGCATTGCCGAGGCCGCCGGCTTCGAGCGCAACCCGGTCGGTCACCCGGAACACCGACCACATCGTGTAACGGACCAGCTCGTTGAGATCACGGGCCTTCGGCTTACGCGCCGTCTGAAGTTCGTCAGCCATGTCACCATTGTCGGCCACGGCGGTTACCGGGCCGAACGGGTGTCGTCAACTGCCGGCGCGCCGGCCAGGAACGCCAGCACCTGGCGGACCGCCGCGCGGGCGGTCGCGGCACAGGCAGGTATGCCTACCCCGTCGTACGCCGCGCCGCAGACTGCCAGCCCGGGCTGGGCCGCCACCGCCGCGCGGATGGCGGCCACCCGGCCCAGGTGTCCCACCGTGTACTGGGGCAGCGCGCCGCCCCACCGGGTCACCCGGGTGGCCGCGGGCGCGCCCCGCACCCCGGTCGCCGCCGTCAGCTCCGCCGCGGCCAGCGCGGCGAGCTCGTCGTCGGCACGCTGGAGCAGCGCCTCCTCCCCGACACGGCCGACCGAGCAGCGCACGATCTCCAGGGGTTCGGCCCCGGATGCGGTCGCTTCGGCCAGGTGCGGCCACTTGACCGTGGAGAACGTGACCGCCTTGACCGCTCGCCCGTCCACGGCCGGCACCAGGTACCCGCTCCAGCCGCGGGCGGCGAGACCGGGCTCGGGAAAGGCGGACCGCGGGTAGGCGAGCGTGACGATCGCCATGCTCGCGTAGCCGATCTCGCCGAACGCCGTGACCGCGGCGGCCGCGCCCGGGACGGCCGCGAGCACGCGGCCCGCGGGCCGCGCCGGGATCGCGAGTATTACCGCGTCGGCGTCGACCTGCTCGGGCGCCGCCGCCGACCCCAGGATGAGCCGCCAGCCGCTCGCGGCGGGCGCCAGCTCGCGGACCATCGCGGCGGTGCGCACCTCCGCCCCGGACGCCTTCGCCAGGTAGGCGGGGAGCATCCCCAGGCCGCCGGTGAGCGTGGTGAACACGGACCCGCCCGCGCGGGTGCCGGACGCGGACGCTGGCAGCAGGGATCGCGCCGCCTCGGCGAGAGACGGGTGCTGGCGGGACGCGGCGGCCAGCGCGGGCAACGTGGCGTCGAACGACAGCTCGGCCGAACGTCCCGCGTAGACCCCGCCAAGCAGCGGGTCGACCAGCCGGTCCACCACCTCGTCGCCCAGCCGCGCCCCGATGTACGCGGCGACCGGCACGTCGCCGTCCCGGGCGGTGGGCGGCAGCTCAAGGTCCTGGCCGGCCCGGGCCACGCCCTCATCGGACAGCACGCCGGACCTGGCTAGTTCGGCCATATCGGACGGCACGCCCATGAACTGCCTGCGCGGCAGCGGCCGGAGCGCGCCCAGCGTCCAGATCGCCGGCGACGTGGGTCCCGGGGCGGTGCGCTGGTCGCCGAGCCCGGCCTCGGCGATCAGCGCGGTCCCTTCCGGACGGGTGACCAGCAGCGCTTCTGCTCCCTCGTCGACGGCGACGCCGGCGATCTCAGATACGGACAGCTTGCCGCCGAGCCGCGGCGACCCCTCGAGCACGGTCACCCGCACCGCCTCGTCGCGGAGGAAGAACGCCGCCGCGAGCCCGGAGATCCCGCCGCCGACGATCACCACGTGCGGCCGCGCGTTGGTACGCTCCATGCCTCCAGCCTTCCAGACACCACCCGGTGCCACGTACCGGAGACCCCAGGCCCCGTGCACGGATACCCCCTGGGGGTATTATTACGGGCATGGGCGCACTGGTCACGGTCGGCGATAGCCTGCGGGAAGCCTTCTTCATGTGGTGGGAGACGCTCTGGGCGCTGGTGCTCGGCTTCGGGCTTTCCGGGGCGGTGCAGGCCTTCGTGTCCCGGGGCCAGCTGCAGCGCGTCATGGGCAGCCGCGGCGCCGCCGCCCTGACCAGGAGCTCGCTCCTGGGCATGGCCAGCTCGTCGTGCTCGTACGCGGCCAGCGCCCTGGCCAAGTCGCTGTTCCAGCGCGGGGCGGACTTCACCGCGGCCATGGTGTTCATGTTCGCCTCGACCAACCTGGTCGCGGAACTGGGCATCGTGCTGTGGCTGCTCATCGGCTGGCAGTTCACCCTGGCCGAATTCGCCGGCGGCGCCATCATGATCATGCTGCTCGGCGTGCTGGTGCCCAGGCTCGTGCCGCGGCACCTGGTCACCGCGGCGCGCGAGCGGCTGGACCGGAGCGCGGCCGACCGCACCGGGAACGGCGGGCACCGCCACGAGGCAGCTGGCCCCGAGGCCGCCGGGGCGGGCGGCTCCGGCGCGGCCGGCTCCCTGGCCCGGCGGCTGCGCGAGCCGTCGCGCTGGGCCGACGCGGCCGGTTACACGATCTCTGACCTGACCATGCTGCGGCGCGAGATCGTCATCGGCTTCGTGGTGGCGGGCTTCGCCACCGCTGCCGTCCCCGCCGGTTTCTGGAACGTCGTGTTCCTGCACGGCCACGGCACCCTGACCATGATCGAGAACGCCATCGTCGGGCCGTTCGTCGCGATCATCAGCTTCGTCTGCTCCGTCGGCAACGTGCCGCTGGCGGCCGCGCTCTGGAAAGACGGCATCAGCTTCGGCGGGGTGGTGGCCTTCGTCTTCGCCGACCTGATCTCGCTGCCGCTGCTGTTCATCTACCGCAAGCTGTACGGCGGCCGGCTGGCGCTCCGGCTCCTCGGCGTCTTCTGGCTCGTCATGAGCGCCGCGGGCCTGCTCACCGAGCTGATCTTCAAAGCGGCAGGCCTCGTCCCGGCCACGCGCCCGGCCAGCATCGCACCCGAGCACGTGAGCTGGAACTACACCACGATCCTCAACATCGTGTTCCTGTTCGTGCTGGCCGGAATCTACTGGCTGCACCACAGCCAGGAGCGCCTCGGCGGCGGCCGGGAGGTGGCCCGCGACCCGGTCTGCGGCATGCAGGTCGACACGGGCCACCCCGGCGCGGTACTGCGAGCCGGCGGCCAGACGACCTACTTCTGCTCGGAGCACTGCCGGGATCGCTACTCCGGGCCTGACCGTGCCCCGGCCGCCGGCGTCAGCGCGCCCTGATCAGGTCGCCGCCCACGTGACCTGAGCGCGGCCAGGACGCTGCGCGATCGTGACCCCCGCCGCGGAACCGCGCGGTCCCTGGCGGGCGTCACAACGGCATGCTGAACACACGGAGCTTGACCGGGCGCCTTACGCGGTCCGGGCACACTGGGCACCGCGCCGTCGCCGGCCTCATGATCGGCAGTGTCCTGCTCGGCGGGGGCATGTTCCTCGCGGGATGCTCGGGCGCCAGTTCGAGCAGCGCCTCGTCGTCCGGCGCGGCCGACAGGGCAGCCGCGCCCGTACCGGCGGGGGTCCCGGCGGCGGCCAGTGCCGCCGCCCAGGGCGACTCGCGCACTCAAGGCGGCACCACCACGGCGCGGCTGGCCCCGACCAGCAGCATCATCTACACCGCTCAGCTGACCGTACGGGCAGGCAACGTCACCGCGGCCGTGGCCCAGGCCACCCAGATCGCCCAGGATGCGGGCGGCTACGTGTCGAGCGAGACCGCTTCCGTCAACCCCGATCACCCGTCCGAGGCCACCGCCAGCGTGCAGCTGAAGATCCCGGTCGCGGCCTACCCCGCCACGCTCGGCCAGCTGGCCGGCCGCCTCGGCACCCAGCTGTCCCGGCAGCAGCAGGCCCAGGACGTCACCCAGCAGGTGGCCGACGTGAACAGCCAGGTCACCTCGGACGAGGCGGCCATCGCCCAGCTCCGCGCCCTGCTGTCCCACGCGGGCTCGGTCGGCGACCTGCTCAGCGTCCAGAACCAGATCAACCAGGAGGAAACGAGCCTGGAATCCATGCAGGCCCAGCAGCGCGCCCTCAGTCACGAGACCAGCTATGCGACGGTGACGCTCACCCTGCTTGGCCCGAAGGCCACGCCGCTGGTGCACCCGCCCACCCTGGCCGGAGGCTTCGGCGCCGGCTGGCACGCGCTGCGCATCACCGTGTCCTGGACGCTGGCCTTCCTCGGCGCGATCGCACCGTTCGCCGCCATCCTGGCCGTAGCCGGATACGCGATCTACCGGGGCCGGCGCTGGCTGACCCGCCGCAGGCCAGCCGCGCAGTCCGCCTCCCCGGAAACCTGACTCAGGCGGGAGCGCGAACCGACTCGGCGTGCACGAGGTCGGCGAGCCTGGCCAGCATGCCCGGGTCGGTTTCCGGCAGCACGCCGTGCCCGAGGTTGAACACGTGCCCTTCCGCGGTGCGCCCGCGGGCCAGCACGTCCCTGGCCCGCTCCTCGATGACCTCCCAGGGCGCGAGCAGGATCGCCGGGTCGAGGTTGCCCTGCAGCGCCTTTCCGGGCTCCACCCGCCGGACGGCCTCGTCGAGCGGGATGCGCCAGTCGACCCCGACCACGTCGGCGCCGGCTTCCCCCATCAGACCGAGCAGTTCCCCGGTCCCGACCCCGAAGTGGATACGCGGCACCCCAGCCGGTCCGAGCGCGGCGAAGATCCGGCTGGTGTGCGGCAGGATCGCGTGCCGGTAGTCGTCCGGGCTGACCGCGCCCACCCACGAATCGAAGAGCTGAACGGCTGAGGCCCCCGCCGCCACCTGGATCTGCAGGAACGAGATGGTGATGTCGGCCAGCCGGCCGAGCAGCGCGTGCCACAGTTCCGGGTCGCCGTACATCAGCGCCTTGGTCTTGTCGTGATTCTTGGACGGTCCGCCCTCCACCAGGTAGGACGCGAGCGTGAAGGGGCCGCCCGCGAAGCCGATCAGCGGGCGTTCGTCCAGCTCGGCCACGAGCGCCCGGACCGCTTCGGTCACGTAGGGCACGTCACCGGAATCCAGCGGGCGCAGCCGCTCCAGGTCCTTGGCTGTCCGTACCGGGGTCTCGACCACCGGGCCGATCCCGGCCTTGATGTCGACGTCGATCCCGACCGCGCGCAGCGGGACCACGATGTCGCTGAACAAGATGGCCGCGTCCACGTCGTACCGGCGCAGCGGCTGCAGGGTGATTTCGGTGATCAGGTCGGGACGGGTACACGAATCGAGCATCGAGATGCCCTCGCGCACCCGGAGGTACTCAGGCAGCGACCGGCCCGCCTGCCGCATGTACCAGACGGGCGTGTAGGGCACTGGCTCTCTCCGGCAGGCCTTCATGAAAGGGGACTTCGCCCGGGACACGGTCACGTCTGGGATCGTCTCACATCACCACACGGTAGCCGCCGGGAGACACGCCGTCCGAGATCCCACGAACCAGCGCGAGAGCGTGCCACTATCGGCACCAGCCCCGTCAACTCCGCAAGCCCCGTGACGCATCGCACCGAGGAGGTCGCCAGGATGACGCAGCTGATCGGCGCCCAATTGATTAGGCACTACATGATTAGGCACAGCCTGATTAGGCACTGCGCCGGATGCAATGAGGAGCGGCTGTTCGAGCAGTTTCACGCGGGGCCTGCGAGCTGCCCCGATGTGCCGGACGGCGACTGCCGGGAGTGGGGCTGCACGATATGCGGCGACGCCCTGATCATCGGCCTGCCCGGGCCCGAGTACGCCAGCCGCGGCAGGACCACCAAGGCGGCCTGACCGACCAGTTCGGCGCTGTTTCCCGGGCGCATCCGGGACGACATCCAATCCGGCAATCCGCATGAAACATTGGTGTTTCGGCATGAATCTATACGGCGCTGCGTGAGAAGCGATGAGCGACACGTACGCTCAGGTCATGAGGGCGAGTGACGGGCCGGGAGATCGGCGCGCGACGCGATCACGAGTGCCACGACGGCCGGCGGCGGTATCCGGCTCCGCCGCAGGCACCGCCGCTGTGACGAAGATCACCGGCAGTGCTGCCGCCGCGCCCGCCGCCGCGGCGCGGGCGGGTCGCGGACTCCCCCGCCGAGGTGACGTTCGCGGCGGCGGTGGCGGCCTTCATGGCCGGACGGGACGCGCAGCGCCGCCAGGACCTCATATTCGATGACGTTCCGGCGCCCAAACGGCTGGCGCCTTACGCCACGGCCATCTCGGCGACCATCCAGCGGGACGACACGGACGTGGCCTGGGGGCGGCTGGTGCTGCTCTACGACCCAGACGGCCATCAGGGCTGGGACGGCTCCTTCCGGCTGGTCGCCTACGTACGCGCCGACGTGGAACCGGAGATGGCGGCCGATCCGCTGCTCGGCGAGGTCGGCTGGAGCTGGCTTTCCGAGGCCCTGGACGCGCACGTACCTGGGTACGCCGTCCCGAGCGGCACGGTCACCCGGGTCATCACCGAGGGGTTCGGGGCCAAGCAGGACGAGGTTCCGCTGACCGGTTTCGAGCTGCGGGCCTCCTGGTCCCCGGTCGGGCCGGCCGATCCGACCGGGGCGGGTCCGCGCGGAACCAGCGATCTCGACGCCCTTGACCTGTCGGCACACATCGCGGCCTGGTGCGACTGCATGTCCACCGCGGCCGGGCTGGAACCGCCAGGAACACGGGCCCTGCGGCAACCGGGGCCCGGGTGAGCGCAGGCACTGAGCGGCCGGGCGGCGGCTTGTCCGACGCGCGCGCTCCAGCAGGCACTGAGCGGCCGCGCGGCGGCTTGTCCGACGCGCGCGCTCCGGCAGGCACTGAGCGGCCGCGCGGCGGCTTGTCCGACGCGCGCGCTCCAGCAGGCACTGAGGCGGGCGGGATCGTCCCGCTGCTCGAGCCTCGCGACGGCCTGCCGCCGGTCGTCATGACGGACGCCGCGCTGGCCGAGGCCACCGGCAGGCTAGCCGACGGCGAGGGACCCGTCGCGGTCGACGCCGAACGCGCGTCCGGCTTCCGCTACGGCCAGCGCGCCTACCTGGTCCAGCTGCGCCGCGCCGGAGCGGGCACCGTGCTCATCGACCCGATCGCCTGCCCCGAGCTGTCCGGCGTCGACGCCGCCCTGCAAGACGCCGAGGCGGTGCTGCACGCGGCGTCGCAGGACCTGCCTTGCCTGGCTGAGATCGGCTACCGGCCGCGGCGTCTCTTCGACACCGAACTGGCCGGCGCTGCTCGGCTACCCGCGGGTGGCCCTCGGCACGCTCGTCGAGGAGGTGCTCGGCTTCCACCTGGAAAAGGGTCATTCGGCGGCCGACTGGTCGGCCCGCCCGCTGCGCGAGGAACTGCTCCGCTACGCGGCCCTGGACGTGGAGGTGCTGGTCGAGCTGCGCGACGCCCTCGCGGCCGAACTCGCCGCCCAGGGCAAGGCCGAGTGGGCCCGCCAGGAGTTCGAGGCCGTGCTCGCCGCCCGCCCGGCGGCGGTCCGGGCGGACCCTTGGCGGCGTACGTCGGGCATCCACCGGGTGCAGTCCCGCCGTGGCCTCGCCGTGGTGCGTGAGCTCTGGCTGGCCCGGGACCGGCTCGCCCGGCTCGCCGACCTGTCCCCGCGCCGTGTCCTGCCCGACACGGCGATCGTCGAGGCGGCCAGGTCCTACCCGGCCGACCATGCCCAGCTGGTCAGGATCAGCGGCTTCGCCGGCCGTCAGGCCCGGCGGCACGAGAAGGACTGGCTGGCCGCGGTGGCGCGGGCGCGGGCCAGCGCCGACAACGAGCTGCCCGAGAGCGCCGGCGGGGCGCTGCCGAACGGGCCGCCGCCGGCGCACCGCTGGGCCGAGCGCGATCCGGCCGCCGCCGCGCGGCTGGCGGCAGCGCGGGCGGCCGTGACGGCCATCGCCGAGGAAAGCAGGCTCCCGGTGGAGAACCTGCTGGCACCCGACGCGCTGCGCAGGCTCAGCTGGGATCCGCCGGAGTCCCGCGACGAGCAGGCGGTGGCGCAGGCACTCACGGCCTACGGCGCGCGGCCGTGGCAAATCGAGCTGACCGCAGAGCCCGTCGCCCAGGCCCTCAGCAATCCCGAGCATGAAGCGCCCGCCTCAGCTGACCCGGCCTCAGCTGACCCGGCCTCAGCTGACCCGGCCTCAGCTGACACTGACGCGGGGGACGAGTGAGCGTGGGCATTCTCGCCAGCGGCAGTCCCGTGCCGCTGCCCGGCTTCCTCAACTCCCTGACCGGGCCGCTGGATCACTACGGGTACTGGGCCGTCGCGCTCCTGCTGCTGCTGGAGAACATCGGCGTCCCGGTGGTGCCCGGGGAGTTCGCGATGATCGGCGGCGCGATCTTCGCCGGCACCGGCCGGGCCGGCCTGAACATCGTCGTGGTCGCCGTCGTCGCGTTCGTCGCCTCGGTGGCCGGCGCCGAGATCGGCTACCTCATCGGCCGGTTCGCCGGGCGCGAGCTGATCCTTCGCTACGGCAAGTACGTGCTGATCAAGCCCCATCATCTGGACCGGGCCGAGGCGATCGTGGACCGCTACGGCGGCATCGTCGTGGTCATCGCCCGGTTCATCGTGGGGCTGCGCGAGGCCATCGGCATCATCGCGGGCATCACCGAGATGCGCTGGCTCACTTTCACCATCTACAACGTGATCGGGGCGGCCACCTGGGTCGCCACCTGGGTGACCATCGGAGGCCTGGCCGGCGACCACATCAACGCGATCTACGCCGACGTCAACCGCTTCTCGCTCTACGTGTTCATCGCGCTGGCCGTGCTGCTGGCCGGCTACATCGCCTGGCGCATCCTGCGCCGCCGCCGCGGCGCCGGCCAGGCGGGCGCTGACCGGGCGGGCGCCGACGAGGCCCGGCCGGCCCCGAAGACCCGGGAGAGCTCCAAGCCTCAGGGCTCGTAGCGCTCCAGGCTGGCCAGTTCCCCCGCGGCGGCGTGCGCGATCCAGAAGCCGCCCTTGGGCAGCGACGGATCCGCGGGCATCGCGGCGGTAGCGCCGAGCGCCGAGCAGGCTTCGGCGAGGACATCGGGAAGGTTCTCCCGGTGCAGGCACAGGACGGCCGGACGGCGATCCGCCACCAGGCCGGAGAGCAGGCGCCGGAGCGCGTCAGCTAGGTCCGTTCGGGATGAGAAAAATGTGGAGCGGCCGTACGGAAGCAGGCAGGCCTGTGCCTCGATGGTCCCCCCGAAGCTGGCCGCGTACGGGCGCATGGTCTCGATGCAGCGCAGTGCCGGCGAGCTGATCACCCGCGCGACTGGCGCGAAGCAGGGCAGCAGGCCGGCCAGCGCCTGTGCGTCGGCTTCCCCTTGCGCGTCGAGCGGCCGCGACTCGTCCCGCCCGGGCCAGTCCGCCTTGCGTCCGGCCGAGGCGTGCCTGACCAGGATCAGCGGCACCGTCGTCAGCGGGCGGAAGGCAGAGATGACCGGGTCGTCGTGGGTGCCGGCCAGCTGCGCGCGGACCTGCGCCAGCGGCAGCCAGGACACCGCGTCGATCTCGTTGCCGGGCGCGGCCTCCAGCCCGGCGCCGGACGCCGACCAGTAGCTGACCCGTTTGGGACGTCCCCAGCTGATGTACTCCACGGTCGGCAGCCGGGGGCCGAGCACCGGCCGCACGCAGGTCTCCTCCCAGACCTCGCGCACCGCGGTGAGCAGGATGTGCTCATCCGGCTCGCTCTTGCCCTTGGGCAGCGACCAGTCGTCGTATTTGGGCCGGTGCACGATCAGGACCTCGGCGTCCTCGGCACGGCCGGAGGTGCCCGCCGCGGTCCGCCAGATCGCCGCGCCCGCCGCCAGGGTGGCATCAGTCATCTGCCGAACGGACCCGCCGTTCCCTGACCAGGGTCTCCTGCACGTCGCGCAGCGGGTTGCCGTTCTCGTCCCGGCTGTGCCGCGCCCAGTATCCGTCCGCGTTCAGCCACCACGAGGAAGTCCCGTCGTCCATGCCCATGTCGAGGAACCGGCGCAGCCGCCGCCGGTGGCCGGCGTCATCGACCCGGACAAGGAGTTCCACCCGGCGGTCCAGGTTCCTGTGCATCATATCGGCGCTGCCGATCCAGACCTCGCTGTCCTCGTCCTCCACGCCGGCGCCGAACGCGTAGATCCGGGAATGCTCGAGGAACCGGCCGAGCACGCTGCGGACCCTGATGGTGCCGGAGAGCCCGGGGATGCCCGGCCGCAGCGCGCAGATGCCGCGGACCCACAGGTCGACCGGGACGCCCGCCTGCGACGCGCGGTAGAGCGCGTCGATCACCACCTCGTCGACCAGCGCGTTGGTCTTGAACACGATCCGGGCGGGCTGGCCGGCCCGGATCCGCTCCGTCTGCCGGTCGATCCGGCTGACGATGCCGGTGCGCAGCGATTCCGGCGCGGCGAGCAGCCGCTGGTACGCCCCGGTGCGGCTGTACCCGGTCAGGTGGTTGAACAGGGCGGTGACGTCCTCGCCGACCGCCGGATCGGCGGTAAGCAGCCCGAAATCCTCATAGATCCGGGCCGTGGTCGGATGATAGTTGCCGGTGCCGAGGTGGCAGTACCGGCGCAGCGTCCCGTCGGGTTCCTCGCGCACGATCAGCGCCATCTTGCAGTGCGTCTTCAGCCCGACGAAGCCGTAGACGACGTGGCAGCCCGCCTCTTCGAGCTTGCGCGCCCAGGCGATGTTGGCGCGCTCATCGAACCTGGCCTTGATCTCCACCACCACGACGACCTGCTTGCCCGCCTCGGCCGCGTCGATCAGCGCGTCGACGATCGGCGACTGGCCGCTGGTCCGGTACAGCGTCTGCTTGATCGCGAGCACCCGCGGGTCGTCGGCGGCCTCGTCGATCAGCCGCTCGACCGACGCGGCGAACGAGTCGTAGGGATGCTGGACGAGGATGTCGCGTTCGGTGATGGCGGTGAAGATGCTGTTGTCCTTGCGGACCACCCGGGTAGACGGGACGAACGCCGGGTACCTCAGCTCGCCGATGTTCAGGTCGGCGATGGCAAACAGGCCGTTCAGGTCGAGCGGCCCGGGCACCCGGTAGACGGCCCGCCGGTCGATATCGAGCTCGGTGACCAGCTTCTCGAGGACGTCGGCCGACATCGTGTCCTCGACCTCGAGCCGGACGGCTGGCTCGAACCTGCGCCGCATCAGCTCCCGCTCCATGGCCTGCAGCAGGTTCTCGGTGAGGTCCTCGTCGACCTCGAGGTCCCTGATGCGGGTGACGCGGAAGGCGTGCTGCTCGATGATCTCCACGTCACCGAACAGGTCGGTCAGGTGCGCGGCGATGACGTCCTCGATCGGCACGTACCGGTTCTGCGACAGGGCGAGGAACCTGGGCAGCAGCGGCGGGACCTTGACCCTGGCGAAGATGGTACCGCCGGTCCGCGAGTCCGCGATCATGACAGCCAGGTTGAGCGACAGGCCGGAGATGAACGGGAACGGGTGGGCCGGATCCACCACCAGCGGGGTGAGCACCGGGTAGATGCGCTGCCGGAACAGGTCACCCAGGTTGTCGTGCTCCTCCGCGGAGAGCTCCTTCCAGCGCAGTATCTCGATCCCGTGCTCGGCCAGTTCCGGGTTGATGCGCTCGCTGAAGGCACGAGCGTGCCGGACGGTCAGCTTGCCCGCCAGTTCCAGCGTGTTCTCCAGCACCTGCCTGGGCAGCAGCACGCCGTTGCCCTCGACCGGGAAGCCGGCCACCATCCGGCGTACCAGCCCGGCCACCCGGACCATGAAGAACTCGTCCAGGTTGGTCGCGAAGATGGCGAGGAACCGCACCCGTTCCAGCAGCGGGACCGATTCGTCTTCGGCGAGTTCGAGCACGCGCTCGTTGAATCTGAGCCAGCTTTCCTCGCGATCCAGGTAACGCTCGTCGGGCAGCGCGGTTTCGGCGGCCGCCCGCGCTTCGTCGTCGTCGTCCTCGTTTCCTTCCGCGGCGGGAAGGCTTATCTGGCTGGCACCCATGGAACTCATTGTCCCCGTCCAGCGCACGCCAGGAAACGTCCGGGGCTTTAGGACCTTTTCTCCCGACCGGCGCGGCCGACGGCTCTGGGTCATGTCAGGGCATCATGCTGTAGCCAGGGACGCCCGGCCGGGCCTGGATGGCCTGCACGCTGAGTGACGCGTGCCCCCGCTCCGAGCACACCGGGATGTGCGCGGGCACGAACGCGGGCCGGCCCTGACTCGGCAGGGTGACCCGGAGTTCCTCGGCGGTCACCTGCGCGCAGCTGGGCGGCTTGGTACTGGCGGTGACGATGACCCGCAGCACGGCGTGCGCCGTCGCCCCGGGCGCGAGCAGCACCGGCTTCGGCCGGATCGAGGTGTCGCGGACCGCCGCGCCGCCGATCTGGCCGCCGGTCATCGGGCTGTCGCCGCTGGTCACAGGGCTGGCCTGGTAGGCGGACACCTCTGGGTAACCGTAGAGGCGGCAGGAGCGACGCGAGACGTTGGTGAACTCCAGCGTGTAGTAGGTGCTGCCCACCGGGCGGATCCCGCCGCCCTCGGTCCCGTCGGCGTCCGCCGTGCCGAGCCCGAGCCATGCCTCGAGCCCGGAGGCGGCGCACACGCGACCGGAGACATCTGCGGAGAGGGAAGCGTCATCGCGGACCGGGGCACGCGTCAGCGCAATGGCGAGCGCGGCCGTGCCGACAAAGGCCGCTACCGCTGCCATACGCCATCCGATTTGGCCGTACCTTGTCATCCCGGTCCCATCTGGCGATGGTTTTCCCCGTGCCGGGTCCCGCTAACCCTGTAAGCGTGCTTTTGGTACGACTGGAAGGGATTTACGCGGCGCTTGTTTGTCGCACCTATTGCGCACGTATTGTGGGTGCCATGAGCGTTCCCGCGGGCGATCCCGGCGGGGCCGAGATCCTCCCGCTGCGGCGCAACCGGGACTTCCAGCTGCTCTGGGCCGGCCAGGCGGTCTCCCTGCTTGGCTCGCAGACCTCGAAGATCGCCTATCCGCTGCTGGTGCTCGCGCTGACCGGCTCGCCGGCCAAGGCGGGCATCGCCGGCTTCGCCGCCATGCTCGGCTACCTGCTGTTCCCGCTGCCAGCCGGCGGCGTGGCCGACCGGCACGATCGTAAGCGGATCATGATCGGCTGCGACGCGATCCGGCTTGCCGCCGTGGGCAGCATCGCCGTCGCCGGGCTGGCCGCGCGCATCACCTTCGGGCTGGTGCTGGTGACCGGCTTCCTCGAGGGCACCGCGACCGTGTTCTTCGGCCTAGCGCAGCGCGCGGCACTGCCGATGCTCGTGCACCCGTCGCAGCGCCCGCTGGCCGTCAGCCAGAACGAGGCCAGGCAGAACGCAGCCCAGCTGGCAGGACCGGCGCTCGGCGGCGCGCTGTTCGGCCTGTCCTGGGCGGCGCCGTTTGCCGCCGACGCGCTGTCCTACCTCGCTTCCCTGGTCACGCTGCCCTTCATCAAAACCCAGATGCAGGCCCGCCCGCCGGTGGCGGGCGATGGCGCGCACGGCCGGCGGGCTCGCGCTGCCCGGGGCCTCCGGGCGGGCGCTGCTCCGGGCCTCCGGGCGGGCGCTGCCCCGGGCCTCCGGGCGGGCGCTGCCCCGGGCCTCCGGGCGGCGGCGGGCAAGCTGCGGGCCGAGCTCGCCGAGGGGTTGACCTGGACCTGGCGGCAGCCGTTCCTGCGGTACAGCGCGTTCTTCGCCGCCGCGGTGAACATCCTGCTGCAGGTGCTGACCCTCGGCCTGATCGTGCTGGCCCGGCACGATGGTGCCACGCCCGCCGAGATCGGCCTGATCGTCGCGTGCATGGGGGCGGGCGGCCTGGCCGGCGCGTTCGCCGCACCGTGGTGCCAGCGCAAGATCCCGGCGGGGCTGACCATCACCGGCTGCATGTGGGTCTGGACAGCGCTGCTCGCGCTCATCGTGGTGATCCGGACGCCGCTGTGGCTGTGCCCGGTGGTGATGGTGTTCGGCTTCGTCGGGCCGTCCTGGAACGTGTCGGTCCAGACCTACCGGATGCGGATCACCCCCAACCAGCTCCTGGGCCGGACCAGCAGCGTGGCCCTGCAGATCGGCTGGGGCGTGATCCCGCTGGGCTCGCTGCTAGCCGGTTTCCTGCTGCAGGCGCTGTCGCCGTCGGCCACCATGACCGTGGTCACCGCGGGGATGGCGGTCACCGCGGTAACCGCCACCGCCCTGGCCCCGGTCCGGCGCGCCGGCCGCGGCGATCAACCTCCGCCCGCTACCGCCGCGGGCGTCGGCCCGGCGGCCCCCGGGTTCAGCTCCGGCCGCTAAGCTCGGCGGCGAAGGCCGCCAGGTCGAGCAGGTGAAACAGGGTGTCACACCACCGCTCCCCCGCGGGCCGGTCGTCGAAGTGCCCGAGGCATTCGTTCGCCGCGTCCAGGATCGCCCGCAGCACCGCGCCTTCCGCAGCCTGCCGCTCGGCGCCATCTTGCTCCGCGTCCCGGGGCTCGCCCTCCAGGATCGCCGCCGCCTTCCGCGCCATAGCCAGCCCGAGCGTCCCGGCCAGCAGCACCCGCTGCATCATCAGGACGCCATTGTGGTCATTCATTCCGCTTGCCTCCATCATCCACTGTGGCTGTCCCGCCTTCGGATCCATGATGCCGACAGGCAGTGACATTCCGGTCAGGCCGCGCAGACCCGCCGATACCCGGCGCAGGCGCACAGGTGACTTCCGCATCAAGAACATCAGCTGTATTGCGTCTGCTCGCCGCGGAAAGGGGGCATTCATGATCGTGGATAGTTACACCCCCTATAGGGGGGATAACTATCCACGATCATTGGCGAAGGCGTTTTAGGGCGCAAAGGCAACTAGCCGGGCAATTACATCTGGTTAGGCGGCCGGGGCCTTTGACTAACTAGTCTTGCCGCCGTGATGGTTGCATTTCACCGCACCAGGGCAGCGCTAGTCGCCGGAGGGGCGGCAGGCGGACCAGATGGCTTCGGCGTTGTGCAGCTTGACGCGCTCGCCGCGGCCGAGTGCCCTGGCCAGGTCGGCTTCCGCGGTCTCGATGCGCAGCCACTCGGCGTAGGACACCGGCATGATGCCGCGCCCGGCGAGCACGCCGGCCAGGGGCCACTCCCCGGCCGCCGCGGCGGGATCAGCGGCCGCGGCGGAGATCAGCGGCCGCGGCGGAATCAGCGGCCGCGGCGGAATCAGCGGCGAGGGCGGGGGCGGCGGCGAGGCCGGGCTGGATCAGGGGATCCGCGGCCGGGGCGGGGCGGTCGGGGTAGCGCAGCAGGCCCGCTCGCGGCAGCGGGACGTCGCCTGCGCCTGGGCCGCCGGCCAGGTCCTCGAGCAGGCAGCGAACGGTCTCGGCGGCGTCGGACTTGTTGGTGCCGATCACGCCGGTGGGGCCGCGCTTCAGCCAGCCGGCCACGTACTCGCCGGGCAGCGGCACGCCGTCTTCGCCCAGGACACGGCCGAGGGCGTTCGGGACCACCGAAGCACGTGAGTCGAACGGCACGCCCGGCAGCGGCACGCTCTGGTACCCCACCGAACGCAGCACCATCTGCGCGCTGAGCGTCTCGAACTCGCCGGTGCCGCCGAAGGCCCCGTCGGCGGCGAGAGCGGTGCGCTCGAGCGTGATTCCCCCCACCCGTTCGGTACCGAGGATTTCCACCGGCCTCAGCCAGAACCGGACGACCAGCCGCCGCGCGTGCCCGGAGGGCGCCGGGTCGGCCGAACCGCCCTGGGCCCACTTGGAGATGGCGACCAGGTTGCCGCGCGCCCGCCGGTCGGATTCGACCAGCGCGGTGCCCTCCCCGGCCAGGTCGAACGCGTTCAAGTCGGCCTCGTCGGCGTGCACCACGAGCTCGACGCCGGGCAGTTCGCCCAGCTCACGCAGCTCCTTGGTGGTGAACTTGGCGTGCGCGGGCCCGCGCCGGCCGATCATGTGGACCTCGCGCACCTTGCTCGCGTGCAGCGCGTCGAGGACGGGCTGGGGCACGTCGGTGGTGTGCAGCTCGGCCGGGTCCCTGGCCAGGATCCGGGCCACGTCGACGGCCACGTTGCCCACGCCGATCACCGCGACCGACTCGGCGTCCAGGGTGAACGACCCGGAATCCATGTCCGGGTGACCGCAGTACCAGTTGACGAAGTCGGTGGCGGCGTAGCTTCCCGGCAGGTCCTCGCCGGGAATGCCGAGCCGCCGGTCCCGCATCGCCCCGGTCGCGTAGATCACCGCGTCGTATGCCGACACCAGGTCGTCGCGGGTGACGTCCTCGCCCAGGTGCACGCCGCCGACGAACCGGACATCGGGGCTCTCCAGCACCTTGCGCAGGTACTGCGCGATCGACTTGATCGACTTGTGATCGGGCGCGACGCCGTAGCGGACCAGGCCGTACGGGGTGGGCAGGCGGTCGATCACGTCCACGCGCACCGGGACAGGCACCGGCAGCGCGGCCACCTGCTTCACCAGCGCCTCGGCGGCGTAGAGCCCGGCGGGACCCGAGCCGACCACGGCTACGCTCAGCATAAGGACCTAGGCTACTCGACCGGCTGCCGCTCAGTCCGCCGCTGTCGCCGTCTCGCGAACATCACCGGGAGCCCGGCGTGCCACCGCCTCGGTGATCTGCCTGGCCAGGTGCTGCGGGGTCAGGCCCGCCTCCTCGAGCACCTCGTCCCGGGTGCCGTGCGCGAGGAATTCCTGCGGCAGCCCGAACGTCTTGACCGGCATGTCCACGTCGTGATCGCGCAGCAGGCGGGCCACCGCGTCGCCGAACCCGCCGACCCGCCCGTTGTCCTCGACCACGGCCACCAGCCGGTGCCGCCGCGCGGCGCCGACCAGCGCCTCGTCGACCGGCTTGGTCCAGCGCGGGTCGACCACGGTGACGCCGATGCCGTGGTCAGCCAGCCGGTCCGCGACCTCCAGGCCCATCAGCGCCAGCGGGCCCGCGCCGACCAGCAGCACGTCCGCGCCCAGGCCGTCACCGGGCTCGCGCAGCACGTCCATGACGCCCAGCTTCGAGGTGGCCTCGACCTCGCCGCCCACCTTGCCCTTGGGGAACCGGACCACGGTCGGCCCGTCGGACACCTCGACCGCCTCGGTCAGCAGCTCGGCGACGCGCCTGGCGTCGCGCGGCGCGGCGATCTTCATGCCCGGGACGAGCTGCATGATCGAGCCGTCCCACATGCCGTGATGGCTGGCGCCGTCCGGCCCGGTCACCCCGGCCCGGTCCAGGACGATGGTCACCGGCAGCTGGTGCAGCGCCACGTCCATCAGCGTCTGGTCGAAGGCCCGGTTCAGGAACGTCGAGTAGATCGCCACCACCGGGTGCAGGCCGGCCATGGCCAGGCCCGCGGCGCTGGTCATGGCGTGCTGCTCGGCGATGCCCACGTCGTACACGCGGTCCGGGTAGGCCGCCGCGAACTGCGCCAGGCCGGTCGGGTACAGCATCGCCGCGGTGATCGCGACGACATCGGACCGCCGCGCGCCGATGCTCACCATCTCGTCGCCGAACACCCGGCTCCAGGTCCCGGGCAGCGCGCCGGCCGCGGGCACCTGGTGCAGGCAGTCGACCGTGTTCTGTTCGGCCTCCGGGTAACCGAGCCCCTTCCGGGTGATCACGTGCACCAGCACCGGCCCGCCGAAGTCCCGGGCCAGCCGCAGCGCGTTCTCCACCAGCCGCTCGTCATGACCGTCGATGGGGCCGACGTACTTCAGGCCCAGGTCCTCGAACATCACCTGCGGCTGGATGACGTCCTTGATGCCCTTCTTGACGCGGTGCAGCGTCCCGTAGAGCGGCGGGCCGACCAGCGGGGTCCGGGGCAGCGTGGTCTTGATGTAGTCGAGCACGTGCTCGTACCGCTGGTTGACCCGGATCGCGGCCAGGTGCTCGGCCAGGCCGCCGATCGTCGGCTGGTATGACCAGCCGTTGTCGTTCACGATCATGACCAGCCGCGAGTCCTTGGCCGCGGCGATGTTGTTCAGCGCCTCCCAGGCCATCCCGCCGGTCAGCGCGCCGTCGCCGATGACCGCGACCACGGTCCGGTCCTGCTCGCCGCGCAGCTTGTACGCCTTGGCCAGGCCGTCGGCGTAGGACAGGCTGGTGGAGGCGTGCGAGTTCTCCACCAGGTCGTGCTCGGACTCGGCCCGGCTCGGGTAGCCGGTCAGCCCGCCGCGCTGCCGCAGCGTGCCGAACTGCCCGACCCGGCCGGTCAGCAGCTTGTGCACGTAGGCCTGGTGCCCGGTGTCGAAGACGATCTTGTCCTTCGGCGAGTCGAAGACCCGGTGGATCGCGATCGTGAGCTCGACCACGCCCAGGTTCGGGCCGAGGTGGCCGCTGGTCCTGACCGTCGTCTCGATCAGCAGGTCCCTGATCTCCCCGGCGAGGCGGGTGATCTGGTCCTGGCTTAGCCCCTTCAGGTCCTCAGGGCCTTTGATGCACTCCAGCAAGGTCAAGGCGTGCTCCTCATGTGCTGTGCGGGCCTGATGGGGAACGCTAACCGAACCGAGTGTACGAGGTCGAGCCTAGAATCGCTCGTCGCGACCGTCCGGTCCCCGACACGCGTGTCGCACTTAGCCGCGCTCGCCGAGCCGGTCACGAGCCGCCGGGCGCCCTCTCGCGGGCGGCCCGGCGACGGCCGGAAGCACGAGCGGGCGCCCGGCCAGGACACCGGCGGCGAGTTCGGCCGCGCAGAGCACGAGCATCAGGGCGACCGGCACGTTCCAGCTGCCGGTGGCGGTGTGCAGCAGGCCGACCAGCAGCGGGCCGGCGCTGGCGACCAGGTACCCGACCGACTGCGAGAAGCCGGACAGCGAGGCGGCGACGCCCGCGTCCGGGGCTCGCGCCATCATGAAGAAGATGGCCAGGCTGAGGCAGGAGCCCTGGCTGACGCCGAGGACCAGCACCCAGAACGGAGCCATGCCCAGCGGCGCCCACAGCGATCCGGCCAGGCCGGCCGCGGTCCCGATCAGGCTGGGCACGACCAGGCCGCGCTGGCCGGGGCTACGGTGGGCGAGCACCGGCACGATGAGCGAGGTGGTGAGGTTGCCCACGCCCATCAGCGCGAGCAGGTTGCCGGACGTGACGGCTGAGTCGCCGCGGTCCTGGAAGATCGTCGGCAGCCAGGACAGGGCCGCGTAGTACAGCAGGCTCTGCAGCCCCATGAACGCGGTGACGTGCCAGGTGAGCGCGTACCGGTACACCTGGATGCTGGGCCGGGCGGGGGCCGGTGCCGCCGCGGGCGCTGTGCTGGCCGCCGCGGGCGCTGTGCTGGCCGCCGCGGGCGCTGTGCCGGCAGTGCGGTACCTGAGCTGGGGCAGCCAGAGCAGGGCGGCCAGCGCGGCTGGCGCCGCCCACAGGCCGAGCGCCAGCGGCACCGAACCACCCGAGCTGCGGTAGACCGGCACGCTGAGCAGCGAGCCCAGGATCGCGCCCACGGACAGCGCGGTGAGGTAGATGCCGATGAGCAGCCCGGCATGTTCCGGCCAGCGCCGCTTGATCATGCTGGAGAGCAGCACGTTGAGCACGGCGATGGCGCTCGCGGCCAGCGCGGTGCCGGGGAACAGCATGATCCCGGGCGCCGCGCCGCGCAGCAGCAGGCCGGCGGTGAGCAGGATCAGCGCCACCAGCAGGATCGCTTCCTCGCCGTACCGCCGGTTCAGCCAGGCGGCGAAGGCGGAGACGACGCCGAAGCAGATCACCGGCGTGGCCGCGAGCAGCGACAGCGCGGCCGGTGACAGGTGCAGCTGGATCTGCAGGTCGGGGAAGAGCGGCGGCAGGCTGGTGATCGCGGTGCGCATGTTGAACCCGGCCGCCGCGACCGCGACGACGAGCAGGATGATCTCATACGGCCGGCGTACGCTGGCGGCCTGGTATTTAGGCATCAGCAACTAAATTTATATGAAAAGAAAAATTCCTTTCAGCCCGAACGATCCTGGTGATCCGTCCTCCCGTCCCGGCTACAGCCCCGGCAGGAGCAGCAGTTTCCCTGTGGTCCGCCGGCCGGCCAGGTCGTCCTGCGCCCGGGCGGCGTCGGCCAGCGGGTAGGTGCCGCCGATCCGCACGTCAAGCTCGCCCTTGGCGATCCAGTCGAACACCTCGCCCGCGCGCCAGCGCAGCTCGGCGGGGTCGGCGGCGTAG
This sequence comes from uncultured Actinomycetes bacterium, assembly GCA_963722275.1. Lineage (GTDB taxonomy): Bacteria > Actinomycetota > Actinomycetes > Streptosporangiales > Streptosporangiaceae > Palsa-504. The sequence continues at coordinate 390,903 of CAVRMX010000003.1, forward strand.
TGCGCCAGGGTGGGCCGGGTCAGGAACAGCGATCCGCCGCTGTTCAGCCGCTGCGGGTCGACGGGTGGCACCTGCCCGCTCGCGGCCCCGTAGAGGACCATCATGCCGCGCGGGCGCAGCGCCGCCAGGCCGTCGTCGAACGTATCCTTGCCGACGCCGTCGTACACGACGTGCGCGCCCGCACCCTCGGTCGCGTCGTCGACGATGTCGCGGAAGCGGTCGTAGCCGACGACGTGATCGGCGCCCGCGCCGAGCGCGAGCCCGGCCTTCTCCCCGCCCGACGTGGTCGCCACGACCACGCCGCCGCGCCGCTTGACCATCTGGGTCAGCAGCAGCCCGACCCCGCCGGCCGCCGCGTGCACCACGGCGACGTCGCCTTCGCGCACCGGGTAGGTGCTGGTGACCAGGTAGTGCGCGGTCATGCCCTGCAGGATGGCCGCGGCGGCGACCTGCAGGCTCACCCCGTCGGGGACCGGCACGACGTGCCGGGCGGGCAGCGCGACCTGCTCGGCGTAACTGCTGCCCGGGCCGGCCCACGCCACGTGATCGCCGACGGACAGGCCGGTGACGTCGGCTCCCACCGCGGCGACAGTGCCCGCGCCCTCCGCGCCAGGCACGAAGGGCGGCTCGGTCCGGTAGTTGCCCACGCCCTCACGCTGGTAGATGTCCATGTAGTTCACGCCGGCCGCGGCGACCTCCACGACCACCTGTCCCGGTCCCGGCCGCGGCGCCTCCCGCTCGGCGAGCTTCAGTACCTCGGGTCCGCCCAGACCCTCGCCAACTACCACGCGCATGCTCGTACTCTCCTTTTCCGTCTCTTCCCGCTCAGCTTTTCACAAGCCCGCCCGGGCCGGGGCGCCCCAGGCCGGCTTTGAACGCGTTCAGTTTCGGATCGAACGCCGGGCGTGGAAGGTGCGGCGTTCGACCCGGCGGCTGCTAGCGGTCCTCGACGAGGTCCTGGGCTAGGCCGGCCGGCGCCGCGGCCCCGGCCGGTGCGTTCGCCTTGTTCAGGGCGAGCCAGCCGATCAGGCCGAGCGGGTAGATGAAGTAGCCGAACCGGACGTCGGGTCCGAGCAGGAACATCAGGGCCAGCCCGACGGCCAGCCGCCAGGCGGCCGCGGGGACGTCGCGGGGCGGCCGGACCACCAGCGAGATCGCGATGCCGAGCCCGGCCGCGAGCAGCAGGCCGACCGAGACCACGTGCCCGGCCGGCCCCATCGCGGTGAGCAGGTGCCCGGGCAGCAGGCTCTCGGCCGGCGTCTTGTACCTGGTGAGGCCGAGCGGGAACAGCACGCTGTTCTGCACCAGGGCCGCCGCGCCGCGCAGCGAGGTGAGCGCGGCCGGAGCCAGGGCGGCGATGAGGACTGCGGCGGTGACCGCGGCGGCCGCGACGAAGCGGGCCGCCGCCCGCGCGCCGTCGCGGGCCGCGAACATCGCGGCCAGCACCGGGACGGCGAGCCAGGCGGTGGACTTCAGGTCGCAGGCGGCGCCCAGCGCGACACCCGAGCCGGTGATCCCGGCGAGCCGTGAGGTTCGTCCCGGTGCGGCCAGGGCCAGGGCCAGCAAGATCAGCGCGAGCACTGGCGGGTCGGTGGTGATCACGGCCAGGTTGAGCCCTATCACCGGCGACGCCACGGCGACGGCGGTGGCCAGCAGCGCGTCGCGGCGGCACACGGGACAGCCCCGGTGCGGTGCCGCGATCCAGAACGCCGCGGCGAGCGGGACCACCGTGCCGATGGCGATCCACACCCCGGAGTTCCCCGCCAGGCCGCCGAGCCCGGCCGCGCTGGGCAGGCCGAACAGGGTCATGACCGGGAGGTAGGGGTTGTATGACAGCCAGTAGGTGATCTGCCCGGCGGACAGGTAGGGCGAGCCGTGGTGCAGCAGCAGCGCCGCGGACCGGTCGATGACCATCATTCCGTCTTCGAGCGGATAGGCGACCGACAGCCACAGCAGCGGCGCGAGCACGGCTAGGGCCACCGAGACCAAGACGGCGGCGAGCAGGCCCCGCCCGTGCCAGAGCCAGAGCATGACCAGGGCCACGGCGTAGCCGCAGGAGGCCCAGATGGCCCAGACCTGGTCCCGCCCGCCGGACAGGACGGCGGCGGCGACCGCGTACGCGCAGAACACGGCGTAGGCGGCCATGAGGTGGCGCCGGCTGAGCCAGGGCCGACCAGGCTGGTGCGGCGCCGGGCCTGTGCCGTCTGCGTGCTGGGTCAGCTGGTCCCCCGTTGACCAGGGTTGCATGTGCAGCAAAACGCTATGAGCAGACGCGAGGCCGCGTCAAGCCGATAGCGGGCCTGGCGACGGGGGCAGGGTGACCCCGGCGGGATATTGCCTGGAGATCAGTTCTGCCCGGATGGCTTCCACGTGCGAGGTGGTCCCGACGGCCGGACCGGGTCCGGAGGCGACCGGCACCGTCACGCCGGCGAGCACATCGTCCGTCCGCGGGGTGGTGAGCGTCAGCACGTCGCCGAAGCCGGGCGCGGCCGCGTCCCGGGCGGTCAGTGCGGGCAGGTTCCAGCGCTGCTGCACGGTCCGCAGCACCGAGGTGTGGTCGTGCGGCGTGCCGCCGGCCGCGGCGCGGTACACCGTGCCCGCCGCGATCAGCGGTGATACCAGCACGGTCGGCACCCGGACGCCGAAGCGGTCGAAGCCGAACCCGAACTCCCCCGCGTCGGCGTCGGGCGGCACCGCTCCCCACGGCGGCGGCACGTGGTCGTAGCAGCCGCCGTGCTCGTCGTAGGTGACCACCAGCAGCGTTCCCGGCCAGCCCGGGCCTGCCCGCAGCGCCTCGTACACGTCGTGGATGAACTGCTCGCCCAGGGCCACGTCGTAGTTGGGATGCTGGCTGTTGCCCGAAGATCCCCAGCTTGGCTCGAGGAACGCATACGGCGGCAGCGCGCCGGCCGCCGCGGCGGCCTGGAAATCGGTGAACTTCCCGAAATGGCTGGCTGCCGCCCCGCTGATCTGGGTGAACGTATTCTTGGTGAGCGGCTCGGCGTTGTAGCCGTAGATCGCCCAGCCCAGGCCGACCGCGTCCAGCAGGCCGAAGATGGTTGGCGAGCTGAACGTGTGCGTCTTGTCGTCCATGTGCCCCTGGCTGGTCGCCGCGCAGGCGAAGGCGCGGTTCGGCAGGGTCTCGGTCGGCACCGACGCGAACCACTGATCGCAGACCGCGTACCCCTTGGCCAGCGCGGACAGCACAGGCAGCGCCTCGGGGGTGAAGCAGCCCATGATGTCGCCCTCGACGGTGCCTGGCACGATCGGCCAGCCTTTTTCCTTGCTCTGCCAGCCGAGGGTGTAGGCGTAGTTGGCCACGAAGCCCTGGCCAGGTGCCGCCTCGCCCGCCGAGGCCGGGCCGTTATTGCTGCCGTACAGCTGGTCGTTAGTGGCCATGAAGCCTTCGCCGGGATCGGCGCCCGGCATGTAGTAGAGGCTGGGCGTCGTCGGCTCGATCCGGAACACGGTGACCGGCTGGCCGTTGGACCCCGGGTTCGACTCGGTTCCGCTCAGGCCGTCGAACGGCTGGCCCGACGGCGACACGTTGCCCGGGTACAGGAACCCGAGCATGTGGTCGAAGGAGCGGTTTTCCAGCATCAGGACCACCACGTGGTCCACTGAAGCCAGGCTATTGCCGTTCGTCATGCGACGCCCTCCCGTTGCCCCCGTGGCCGGGGCCGTGGCCACCTTACCGTGCGAAACCGGCCTGGAGCTCGCAGATCCGCTGCACGAAGCCGGCGAACCCGTCCCAGGGATCGGAGGCGGCCAGGGCCTGCTCGGCGGCCTGGGCGTACTCGGCGACCTTCTCGGTGAGCGCGGCGGCGACGAGCTTCTCGCGGCTGGGGAACCGCCGGTACAGCGTGGCGATGCCGACGCCGGCCCGCGTGGCGATCGTCTCGAGCGGCGCCTCCAGGCCCTGCTTGGCGAATAGGCTGCCCATTGAATCCCTCAGATATGCCAGCGACCAACGGAGACAACATGGAACCTAGCCCGGGCCCGTGGATCAGCGCGCTGCGGCACTCCCACGACCGGTTGCGCGCCAGCGTCGAGCCGCTCCGCCTGGACCAGCTGGAACAGCGCTCGTACGCCAGCGAGTGGTCGATCGCCCAGGTGCTGTCCCACCTGGGGTCGCAGGCCGAGATCTTCGGCATGTTCCTCGACGCGGGGCTGACCGGGAAGGAAGCGCCAGGCCGCGAGGAGTTCATGCCGATCTGGGACAGCTGGAATGCCAGGGACCCGCAGGCCCAGGCGTCGGACGCGCTGCGCGCCGACCAGGCGACCCTCGAGCGGTTCGAGTCGATGGACGCGGACGAGCAGGCGCGGCTGCACCTGAAGATGTTCGGGATGGAGCTCGGCACCGCCGGGCTGGCGCGGATGCGCGTCAGCGAGCACGCCATCCACACCTGGGACGTCGTGGTCGCGCTCGACCCGGCCGCCACGCTGGCCCCGGATGCCGTCGGCCTGCTCATCGACACGCTGGACCAGCTCGCGGCCAGGAGCGGCAAGCCGGACGGCCAGGCGCGCAAGGTGCGCGTGTCCACCACCGACCCGGAGCGCGAGTTCACCCTGGAGACGGGCGAGGCGGTCACGCTCACCCCGTCGGACGGAGCAGGGCCGCCCGAGCTGGGCCTGTCCGAGCTTCGGCTGCCCGCCGAGGCGTTCGTCCGGCTGGCCTACGGGCGGATGGACGAGGCGCACACCCCGCCGGCCGAGAGCGCCGGGGTGGACCTCGGCGAGCTGCGGCAGATCTTCCCCGGCTTCTAGCCCCCAGGCCGTCAGCATCGCTTCTCTATGGCACCCCGGGACGGGACGGGACGGTTCACGCCGGACGGCGTCCGATCACGACGGTGGCGTCCAGGTCCGCCGAGCTGACCACCCGCGCGGCGAGGCCGCCGGCGGTGAAGGCCGCCTCGGCCAGCCGAGCCTGCCGGCTGCTGATCTCGCTCAGCAGGTGCCCGCCAGGCGCCAGCCACCCGGCGGCCCCGGCGGCCACCCGGCGCAGCACGTCGAGCCCGTCCGCGCCGCCGTCGAGGGCTGCCCTCGGCTCGTGCGCCCGCGCCTCGGGCGGGAGAAAGCCGATCTCCTCCGACGGCACGTAGGGCACGTTGGCGGCCAGCACCGCCACCCGGCCGCGCAGTCCGGCAGGCAGCGGTGCGTACAGATCGCCCTGGTAGACGCGGCCGCCGGGGATGTTCTGCCGGGCGCAGCTGACCGCGGCATGATCGACGTCGGCGGCGTGCACCTCGGCCCGCCCCACGACGGCGGCCAGCGCCGCGCCGATCGCGCCGGCGCCGCAGCACAGGTCGACGATCACATCACCGGGCCGGGCCAGCGGCACGGCCTGCCGGACGAGGAACTCGGTTCGCCGCCGCGGCACGAACACGCCGGGGGTCACGCTGATCCGCAGCCCGCAGAACTCGGCCCAGCCGAGGACCTGCTCCAGCGGCAGCCCGGCGGCGCGCCGGGTGACCATGGCGTCGAGTTCGGCCGTTGTCCGGGCGGCGGCCATCAGCAGCCTGGCCTCGTCCTCGGCGAAGACGCAGCCGGCCGCGCGGAGCCTGGTAACGATGGAAGAACCCGGGATAGTCATGGTGAGCGCCTCTCGTAACGTACGCGGCGCTCTCGCCGTCGGCGCAGGCTCAGGCTACCGCCGCTGAGCGGCCTGCCGGCTCGCTGCCTTGTAGGCGGACTTCCGGGCCAGCTTGGCGATCCTCTTGTCCGGGTGATGCCTGCCGATCACCGTCAGGACGTCAGCCGCGTCCGGATGCGGTACCCGCGCCATCAACTCGAACACCGCCGGTTCCTGCCCCGCGGGGATCGCCTCACCCAGGCTCTTCGCGAGAGCCTCCGGTTCGCGGTCGGCAGCGTCGCTCAGGTCATCCCAGCCCTCCGCGGCGAGCGCGTCGGTGACCATCCAGGCCAGGTCGTCATCGTCGGGCTCCAGTCCCGGCAGCGGGGCGGCGGCGGGATCGCCGCCGGGCAGCGTGGCCAGGGCTGCTTTCGCGTACCCGCGCAGCTCGATCCGGCCGAGCGACTCACGCCACACGGGCTCGGCGAGTGCACCGAGTTCGGTAACCACGACACCTACCGCGAGGAGGCGCGACGCCGGATCGGATGCGGCGGCGACAGCCAGCAGTTCCCGGGCCGCGGGCTCCGCGATCTGGTGCGACAGCCAGGCGGCGGTCTCGGCAGTGAACTCTTCCTCGGACGCGCCGTCGGCCATGGCGATGAGCTGCGCCGCGGTCATCTGCTCGGTGGGCGGAAGGAGCGGGATCTCCACCCCGGATTCGACGAGCTGAGTGCGGATCGCGGCCAGGCCAAGCGGCGTCAGCCGGGCCACGGGGCCGTCCTCGGCGCCGGCTATCTCGATGGCCCGGAGCCCGGCCATCAGTTCCAGGAGCAGCCGGGCGGGATCGCCGTGCGCGCCGACCCACGACTGCCAGGCCTCTTCCGCCCGGGCGGGCGGCAGTTCGTCCGTCGCGGCGGCCCTGATCACCTCGCTGACCTCGGCCACGGGCAGGTCATCCGGCCGGGCCAGGAAGAGCGTCACCGCGAGCCCCGCTCCGTGCCCGGAGAAATCCAGTTCGCCGGACCGGTCCGGGTCCAGGGACGCGGCGTCGTCCAATGCGTCGCCGACGACCAAGGCGAACACCATCTCCCAGATGTCGAGAACCTCGTCCTCGTCGTCCTCGTCCCAGGCTTCTGCGGACTCGCCGGGGATGGCGTGCGTCTCGTCCTCGTCCAGCTCGATGAATGCCGCGTCGAGAGCCAGCCACCACAGGTGCGGCAGGCGCGCACCGTCAACGCCGAGCTCGGCGGCGGCTTCGGCGGCATCACCGCTGGCCAGTTCCTCGTCCTCGGTGACCGCGCGGCCCGCTCCCAGCCACCAGGCCAGCTTGCGCAGCTGGGCCATCAGCGGAGCCTGCCGGGCCAGCGCGGCCAGGTCGGAGGGATCGGGGAGCCGCAGCGGTGCCATCTGGTCGGGCAGGCCGAAGGCCTCCTTGAGGTCGACGTGCTCGTCGTCCTCGTATTCCTCCGCGTCGCCGAGTTCCAGGCCCGCGTTGTAGCCGGCGATCCAGCGGTCCACGGCCGCCTGGTCGTCCAGGTCGACGCCGGCGGCGGCCATCGCGTGGACGAGAGAACCGGCCATGCCCCAGTTCGACGGGTCCATCATTTCCTCGGTGAACCGCGGCGCTATCTCGTCCAGCTCCCGTTCCAGCGCGCGTGCCGTGCCCTCCGGTATCTCGCCGCGTTCGGCCAGGTAGGCGAGGAAGTCACGGACAGCGGGAACGGTGTCCGCGGTGTCCGCCGCATCGAACACGGTGATCTTGCGCGGGTAGATCGACAGCAGCAGCTCTCTAAGGTCGCCTTCACCGAGATCGGCCGGGCTCTCGACGTCGAGGTAGTCCCGCATCAGGTCGAGCAGGGTCTCCACCTCACCGGCGGGATCGGCGCTCAGCTTCCGCTTCGTCGTTGCCGTCCACCGCTGGAAGCCAGCCAGCGCCGCGTCGAAGGGATCCTTAGTCATGGGCCACAACCCTAAACCACAGGACGCCGGCACTGAGTAGCTACCGGAGCGACCTGAGCACGTACTGCATGATGCCGCCGTGCCGGTAGTAGTCCGCCTCGCCAGGAGTGTCGATCCGGACAACAGCGCGGAATTCCTTATCGCCGGCCGTCACCGTTACCTCGTTCGGGATATTTCCTGAATTTATTTCCTCGATGCCGCGGATATCGAATGTCTCCTCGCCGGTCAGACCCAGGGAGGCCGCCGACTCCCCCGGCCGGTACTGCAGCGGCAGGACGCCCATGCCGATGAGGTTGGACCGGTGGATGCGCTCGAAGGACTCGACCAGCACCGCGCGCACGCCGAGCAGCAGCGTGCCCTTGGCGGCCCAGTCGCGGGATGAGCCCGAGCCGTATTCCTTGCCGCCGAGCACGATCAGCGGGGTACCGTCGGCGATGTACTGGCGGGACGCGTCGTAGATGGACATCTGCTCGCCGTCCTTGACAGTAACTCCGCCCTCGGTGCCCGGCGCGAGCTGGTTGCGCAGCCTGATGTTGGCGAACGTGCCGCGGATCATCACCTCGTGGTTGCCGCGGCGGGAGCCGTAGGAGTTGAAGTCCCTGCGCTCGACATCGTGCTCGGTCAGGTACTTGCCGGCCGGGCTGTCCGTCTTGATCGCGCCGGCCGGCGAGATGTGGTCGGTGGTCACCGAGTCGCCCAGCTTGGCCAGGACCTTGGCGCCGGTGATGTCGGTGACCGGCTCCGGCTCGGCCGGCATGTCGTCGAAGTACGGCGGGCGGCGGACGTAGGTCGACGCGTCGCCCCAGGCGAAGGTGTCGCCCGCCGGGATGTCGAGCCCGCGCCAGTTGTCGTCGCCGGAGAACACGTCGGCGTAGTCGCGGGTGAACATCTCCTCGGCCACCGCGCTCTGCACCACGTCGGCGATCTCCTCCTGGGACGGCCAGATGTCCGCCAGGTAGACCGGCTTGCCCGCGGTGTCGGAGCCGAGCGGCTCGCGCCGCATGTCGATGTCCATCGTGCCGGCCAGCGCGTAGGCGACCACCAGCGGCGGAGAGGCCAGGTAGTTCATCTTCACGTCCGGGTTGATCCGGCCCTCGAAGTTCCTGTTCCCCGACAGCACCGCCGTCACGGCCAGGTCGTGCTCATTGACCGCCTCGCTGATCGCGGGCGGCAGCGGCCCGGAGTTGCCGATGCAGGTGGTGCAGCCGTAGCCGACCAGGTTGAAGCCGAGCTTGTCCAGGTAGGGCAGCAGCCCGGCCCGCTCGTAGTAGTCCATGACCACCTTGGAGCCCGGTGCCAGCGTGGTCTTGACCCAGGGCTTGCGGGACAGCCCCCTGTCGACGGCGTTCTTGGCGAGCAGCGCGGCGCCGACCATGACCGAGGGGTTGGAGGTGTTCGTGCAGGAGGTGATCGCGGCGATGACCACGGACCCGTGGTCGACTTCCGTCTCCGTGCCGTCCTCCAGGGTGACGCGGATGGGGTTGGACGCCCTGGTCCCGTCGCCCGCGGACACCGGATCCGAGGCCGGGAAGGTGCCGGCCAGCCCGTTGTCCAGGGTGGCCTCAGGCACGTAGTTCGGCAGCGCGTCACGGAAGGCCGTCTTCGCGTCGGCCAGGGTGATCCGGTCCTGCGGCCGCTTCGGGCCGGCGATGGACGGGACCACGGTCGACAGGTCGAGGCTGAGCTCCTCGGAGTACCTGACCTCGCGCTCCGGGTCGTGCCAGAGGCCCTGCTCCTTCGCGTACGCCTCGATCAGGCCGACCTGCGCACGCGGGCGGCCGGTGAGCTTCAGGTAGTCCAGGGTGTTCTGGTCGATCGGGAAGATCGCGCAGGTGGAGCCGAACTCGGGCGACATGTTGCCGATCGTCGCCCGGTTGGCCACCGGGACCGCGGCCACGCCCTCGCCGTGGAACTCGACGAACTTGCCCACCACGCCGTGCTTGCGGAGCAGTTCGGTGATGGTGAGCACCAGGTCGGTGGCGGTGGCGCCGCTTGGCAGCTCGCCGGTCAGCCCGAAGCCGACCACCTTCGGGATGAGCATGGAGATGGGCTGGCCGAGCATGGCGGCCTCGGCCTCGATGCCGCCGACGCCCCAGCCGAGCACGCCCAGGCCATTCTGCATGGTGGTGTGCGAGTCGGTGCCGACGCAGGTGTCGGGGTACGCGGTGCCGTCGTGGGTCATCACGACCCGGGCCAGGTACTCGATGTTCACCTGGTGCACGATGCCGGTGCCCGGCGGGACCACCTTGAACTGGCTGAACGCGTCCTGGCCCCAGCGCAGGAACTGGAACCGCTCATGGTTGCGCTCGAACTCGATCTCCACGTTCCGGCTGAACGAGTCCGGGCTGCCGAACACGTCGGCCACCACCGAGTGGTCGATGACCAGTTCGGCCGGGATGAGCGGATTGATCTTCGTCGGGTCGCCGCCCAGGGCCTGCATGGCCTCGCGCATCGCGGCCAGGTCCACCACGGCCGGCACGCCGGTCAGGTCCTGCAGGATGACCCGGGCGGGGGTGAACTGGATCTCCGTACCGGGCTCTCCATCAGCGTCCCACTGCGCCATCGCGGTGACCTGTTCGGCCGTGATGTTGGCGCCGTCCTCGTTGCGGAGCAGGTTCTCCAGGAGGATCTTCAGGCTGTACGGGAGGTGTTGCGATCCTTCCACAGCGTCCAGCCGGTAGATCTCGTACTGCTCGCCCGCGACCTCAAGGGCCGCCCGGCTGCCGAAGCTGTCCGCTGTCATCGTTGCTGAGCCTCCTCGCTCGTACCGTACGGTCCCGCGCTCGTATCCAACTTACAGTATCTCGACATCAAGCTACTTAGCGAGGGGGCCTGGCGATAAACCTTGACATCAAGCTACTTTGCCGCGGATGGAGCCCTGCCTTCGGCCGGGAACTGGGGCCAGCGGCACATCGCCCCGGCCGGACGGCCCCTACTAGGCTCATTAGGATGACGCTGTAGTTGACGACCCCGTAGTTGTCGGTATCCGGCCCGGAGAGGACGTTCCCGGAATGCGCTTCGCGATCAAGACCCGGCCCGAGCACCAGACGTGGGAAGAGATCCGTGACGTGTGGACCGCGGCGGACGAGATCCCGCTGTTCGAGTCGGCGTGGAACTGGGACCACTTCTACCCGCTGTCCGGCGACCTGACCGGGCCGAACTTCGAGGCCTGGACGATGCTGGCCGCGCTGGCCCAGGCCACCAGGCGGATCAGGCTCGGCTGCCAGGTGACCGGCATGGTCTACCGGCACCCGGCGGTGCTGGCCAACATGGCCGCGACGGTGGACATCATCTCCGCCGGGCGGCTGGAACTCGGCCTGGGCGCCGGGTGGAACCAGATGGAGTGCGACGCCTACGGCATCGACCTGCCCCCGCTGCGCGAGCGGTTCGACCGGTTCGACGAGGGTGTCGAGGCCATCGTCAGCCTGCTGAGCCAGACCACCACCACCTTCGCCGGGCAGTACGTCAAGCTCACCGACGCGCGATGCGAGCCGAAGCCGGCGCAGCGGCCGCACCCGCCGATCACCATCGGCGGCCGCGGCAAGAAGCGCACGCTGCGCACGGTCGCGCGCTGGGCACAGCAGTGGAACGCGATCGCGCAGAGCCCGGAGGAGTGGCTCGAGCTCAGGGAGGTGCTGGCCGGGCACTGCGCCGCCATCGGGCGGGACGTGAACGAGATCACCTGTTCGGTCAACGTGCGCGTCGACCCGGACACCGGCCCGGAGCCCGCGGTGGCGACGGCGGCCGCCTACCGCGAAGCGGGCGTCGACCTGATCATCGTGAACCTGCCGCACCACGCCAAGCCCGGCTCGCTCCCGCCGCTGGCCGAGGCGCTCGCGCCGCTGGCGTAATGCGCCCGCGTCTGCCGCGAGGCGCTCGTGCACGGCCCGGCTAGCCTCGGCCATCAGGGGCGGCACGCCCAGTTCGGTGAGCATGTCCGCGGCCGCCTCCATCTCTGCGGCGCGGCGCACCGCGTGCCTGCGGGTGCCGTCGGTGATCCGGTCCACGGTGGCGGTGTCGGCGGCGGCCAGCTCGGCCGCGATGTGCTCTCGCAGCCATGGCTCGTCGCCCGCGGCCCTGGCCGCCTCCAGGGCCTCGGCGATCGAGGTGGCCATGCCCTTGTAGAACACGCTGCGCAGGAGTTTCTTGCTGGCCGCGAGCCCGGCTGGGCCTTCGAGCACCTCGATATCGGCGCCGAGAGGCCCGAGGATGGCGGCGTAGCGGGCGGCGCCGGTCCCGCTGGCCAGCATGGGGACGCGCAGGCCGCGCCCGGGCACCGGGGCCATCATCGCGACGTCGGCGAACGGGACGCCTGCGTCTGCTGCGAGGCCGGCCAGCTGACGTTTGGTACCCGGCGAGGCCGTGTTCAGGTCGGCCCACACGAGGTCCGCGCGGTCGGCTGCGCGCAGACCGGGCAGCCCGGCCAGGAACGCGTCCACCGCGGCCTTCGCGCTGTTGACGCTCAGCACCACGTGCGCTTCTCGCGCCGCTTCGGCTTCGCTGGCCGTGTCGAGGATGGGTTCGGCCGCGGTCACCGCAGGATCGTAGCCGCGGACGCGCGTCCCGGCAGCGACCAGGTCGCGCGCGATGACGGAACCGGCCTCCCCCAGGCCGAGCACCGCGATGACCAGCGTCTGCCCGTCCTCGGTCACCATGCGCGGGGCTGGTCGGCGGCGACGCGGGCACTGCCGGGGGCGCCCGCCGGGCCGCCGATGGGCGGACCGGGATCCCGGGCGGCGCCCGGGTCAGTTTCCGCCTGGTCCGCGACCGCCGGGTCCGCGGAGTCCGCCGCGGCCGCCGGGTCTCCCGCGGCCGCCGGGCTGCCCGCAGCGGCCGGCCTGGCCGCGTTCGACTGCTTGAAGTACTCGCTGATGAGCTCGCGCTGCTGGGCCAGCAGATGGTCGAAGTGCTTGTCGACGTTCGCCTCGCCGATGGCCTCCGCGGTCAGGTACAGGTCCTTGATCTGCTCGAGCTTGCGCGCGTGCGCCTTGTCCTGCTGTCCTTCGGCCCCGGGCGCCACGTCTGAGGGAACGACGGGTTCGGCAGCGCCGGGGCTCGCGGTGCCGGGGCTCGCGGTGCCGGGGCTCGCGGTGCCGGGGCTCGCGGTGCCGGGGCTCGCGGAGAAGCGGGGTGTCGTGCCGGGCGGATCGGCGGACGACACCAGCGGCTCGAACGGGCCGCGGGTCTCCTCGGCCACGCGCGGCGGGGCGTCGTCCCCGGAGCCGGTCCCGGGCAGGTCGTACCAGTAGGCGGCGTCCTTCTCGCCCGGTCCCCCGGCGGCGGGGTCATCGGGCTGGCCGCTGGTTTCCCGGTAGACGTACACGTCGGCGGCCGCCTCGTCGGCCGGGCGGGAGGCCTGAGGCCGGGCCGGGTCCGCGGGCCGGCTGAAGCTCGGCGGCCGGGCCGGGCTGGCCGGGCGGACCGGGTTGTCCGATGCGCGGATGACGTACGCGTACCCGCCGTCGAACTGCCCGGCGGCATCGGCAGGTCCGGCGGATCCCGGGGGCCCGGCGTGCCCTGGGGCTCCGGCGGGACCGGGGGCTCCGGCGGGACCGGGCGCGCCCGGCCGACGGCCGCCTGGGGCGGCGTAGCCGGGACCGCCCGCGTGCCGTCCGGCTCCGCGGTCCGGGCCGTGCCCCTGGCCTGGCGGAGGTCCCTGGCCTGGCGGAGGTCCCTGGCCTGGCGGAGGTCCCTGGCCTGGCGGAGGTCCCTGGCCCTGGCCTGGCGGAGACTGGTAAGCGGGGTCGCGCGGGGGCAGGGGACCAGCGGGACGCATCGGTCCGCCCGGTCCCATCCCCTCCCGCGGCATTCTCTCCCGGGGCGGGCCAGCGTCTCGCCGCAGCCCGGCGTCGCGGGGCGGGCCCGCGTGGCCTGGCCGGGGAGCCTCGCGAGGCGCCTGCGGTTTCTGCGGCGGGACGGCTCCGCGCGGCGGCATGGACTCGCGGCCTGGCATGCCGTCGCGGCCGGGCATCGCGTGACCGGAGCGCGGCGCCTCCCGGGGGCGTCCGTGATCACGGGGCGGCATCGGGGGTACCGGCTGGCCGCCCGGGGAATACGGAGCCCGGCCGGGACCGGCCGGATTCATCCCCGGCTGGTAACCAGGGCGTGGCGGCTGAGGCCCGGGCCAGCCGGGGGACGGCCGGTCCTGGCTCCGCCCGGCGGGCGGCGCTCCCGGAGCAGGCCCGGGACCGCCGGACGGGGCTCCCGGAACGGGCCCGGCGGTACGCAGGATTTCCGGGATGCTCTCGCCTCCGGGCGTTCCGGGGGCGCGGCCGTCACCGGGCATGTCGATGAGGCCGCCCGGCGTGTAGACGTTCGTCGGGTTCAGCACGTGCGGCCGGGAGGAACGCGCTCCGCCGTCGCGCCCGGCGTGACCGCCGCCCGCGGGCGCGGCGCCAGCGCGGAGCCGGTCCTTGCCGTGCCCCGGTGACCTGCCATGCCCGGGGGATGCTGCCGCGGGCTCCGGGCGCCGGGCTCCTCTGCGGTGATCCGCCGTGCCCGCCCGCGGCCGGGACCTTCCGGCTCCGCCGAGCCGCGCGGTGGCGAACACCACCAGGACTACCAGGCCGAACGCGATCCCCGCGGCGGCCACGTCCAGCCCGAGCCGGGCCATATGAGCAGGCTGATGACTGGTCACACGCCGCATGAACACGCTCGCGACCATCATGATGACGCCGATCATGACCGTCACGGCGGCCGCCACCGACAGGACGATGACGAGCCGCACCCTCCTGGTGGTGGCGGTATTCGAGCGCACTGACCAACGATCGCATCGCGGTTACCGGCCCGCAAGCCATATGGCCAGCTGTAACCATTACGACCGTCATTTCGGAGGGTAACCGCCCGGCCGAAAGGAGCACAGTGGGTCCGCGCCGCCGCTAACGCTGCTGACCTGGCATTTCTCATTTTCGAGCGGCACTCGGTTGAGCCGCCTGCAGTGACTGGAGATACGTTATGTGCATGATCAGTCAGGCGGACAAAGCACAGCGGTTCCTGGCCTTGCACCGAGCGGGCGAGCCGCTCCTGATGCCGAACCCCTGGGACCTCGGCTCTGCCAAGCTGCTCGCCTCGCTCGGGTTCGAGGCCCTGGCCACCACGAGTTCGGGCTTCGCGGCCACCCTGGGCCGCAACGACGGCTCCGTGACCAGGGACGAAGCCATCGTGCACTCGGCGGTGATCGTCGCGGCGACGAACCTGCCGGTCTCGGCCGACCTGGAGAACGCCTTCGCGGACGAGCCGGCCGGGGTGGCGGAGACCATCGGGCTGGCGATCGAGGTCGGCCTCGCGGGCGCCTCCGTCGAGGATTTCACCGGGCGGCCCGACGACCCTATCTACGACACCCGGCTGGCGGCCGAACGCATCGCGGCGGCCGTGGCGGCCGCCCACGCGGGCCCCGGCCGCCTGGTGCTCACCGCCCGGGCGGAGAACTACCTGCACGGCCGCCCCGACCTCGCCGACACGATCGCCAGGCTGCAGGCCTACCAGGAAGCCGGCGCGGACGTTCTCTACGCGCCGGGCCTGCGCCGTCTCGAGGACATCCGCCAGGTCGTCCGCGAGGTGGACCGGCCGGTCAACGTGCTGGCCCTGGACGGGCTCCCGCCCGTGGCCGAACTGGCCGAGGCCGGGGTGAGCCGGATCTCGGTCGGCGGCTCGTTCGCGTTCGCCGCCATCGGGGCAGTGGTCAGCGCCGCCACCGAACTGCGCGAGCAGGGAACGTACGGCTTCCGGGCGGGCAGTGCGGCCGGCGCCGCCGCTGCCCGCCGCGCGTTCGGCTGAATTTATCCCGAACGGACCGGGCGCGTGCCGCCCCGCCGCCGCGACGTGCTCAGGGCCGGCGTTACACCTGCGGCACGACGTCCGAAGCGATCAGCGCCAGGTGGTCGAGATCGTGCAGGTCGAGTACCTGCAGGTACACGCGGTCGGCTCCGATCTCGGCGTACTCGGCTATCTTGGCCGCCACCTCCCCAGGCGTGCCGGAGACGCCGATAGCCCGCATGTCTTCCGGTTCCCTGCCTATCGCGGCCGCCCGGCGGCGGAACTCCGCTTCGTCCTTCCCGCAGCACACCGTATGGGCCACCGAGTAGGTCATGGACGAGGGAGAACGCCCGGCGGCCTCGCAGGCCTCGCGGACGCGGGCCAACGTGGCCGCCGAGTCCTGCACGGTTTGGAACGGCACGTTGAACTCGTCGGCGAACCTGGCCGCCAGCCGCGGCGTGCGGCGCGTGCCCGCGCCGCCGACGAGAACCGGCGGGCGCGGGCGCTGGGCCGGCTTCGGCAGCGCGGGCGAGTCCGTCAGCTGGTAGTGCGTTCCGGCGAAGGAGAACGTCTCGCCTTCCGGCGTCTCCCACAGCCCGGTGATGATCGCGAGCTGCTCCTCGAGCCGGTCAAAGCGCTCACGCAGCGGCGGGAACGGTATGCCGTAGGCGGTGTGCTCGGCCTCGAACCAGCCGGCCCCGAGGCCGAACTCGATCCGGCCGCCGCTCATCTGGTCGATCTGTGCCACCGTGATGGCGAGCGGGCCGGGCAGCCGGAACGTCGCCGAGCTCATCAGCGTGCCGAGCCGGATGCGGCTGGTCTCGGCGGCCAGGGCGGCCAGCGTAGCCCAGGCGTCGGTCGGTCCAGGCTGCCCTGGGACGCCCATGGCCAGGTAGTGATCGGACCTGAAGAACGCGTCGAACCCGAGTTCCTCGGCGGCCAGCGCCGCCGCGCGCAGCGTCTGGTAGTCGGCGCCTTGCTGCGGCTCAGTGAAGATCCGGAGTTTCATGGTCCCATCCTGCCAGCGGCCGACGGGTCATCCGGATCGGCCCGCAGGAAAAACCTGTTCCAGGCCACCCCGCCGGCCTCGGTGCACTGGCCCAGCCATCCCACCCCGACGCGGACGTAGCAGGGGGCTAGCGTGCGCGCGGCCACGGCCGGGCGCACCGCCTCGATGATGACCGTGGCCGCCAGGCCCGATCCGAGGATCTCCTCGCCGGCTCGCATGGCCCGGCCGCGATCGTCGGTGATGCCCATGGCGACCGGCGCCCCGGCGCGCCCCGGGTCGCTGGCGGCCGGCGTGTTCCAGTTGCCTTCGCTCGGTGTTGCCCGTTCGCTCTCGCTCGGTGTTGCCCGTTCGCTCTCGCTCGGTGTTGCCCGTTCGCTCTCGCTCGGTGTTGCCCGTTCACTCTCGCTCAGTGTCATCGGGCTGCTGGCACTCAGTGCGGTCCACGAGTAAAAGATCATGACCTGCCCAGTGATCTGGCTCCGCGCGGCCGTGGCGGCCCTGACGGATTCAGACGTTAACGCACTATTAGGTTTCTCGTCTAATCTCGACTAGTGTCGAAGCGTTGCGATTGGCAATATTGCCAATCGAGTACGGTGCGAGAGTGTCGATAAGTGACGAATCGGACCCAAGAGCCTACGTGCGACTGGCCGCACGGCTGCGTCGGGAGATCGCCGAGGGGATTCTCGCCCCGGGTATGCCAACGCCGTCCATCACCACCCTCAGCCAGCAGTACGGGCACGCCAGGCAGACGTGCGCCAAGGCGCTGCGCACCCTGGAGGACGAGGGCCTGCTGACCCGGATCCCCGGCCTGGGCTACTACGTCACCGGGACCGCAGGCGCCGGGTCCCCCGCACAGCCCGGCGCCTGACCTCAGCTGCCGCTCTCGTCACGCACAATCCCCCAGGGCGCCCGGCCGACGACGATTCACCCAGGTGACGCTGCCAGCGCGGTATCCATGACCAGGGTGGCGACGCACTCCACGTGATGAGTCATCGGGAACGCGTCGAACGCGCGCAGGCCGGCCAGCACCCAGCCGCGCGCCACCAGCAGCCCGATGTCGCGGGCCAGCGTGGCCGGGTCGCACGACACGTAGGCGAACCTGGCCACGCCGTGCTCCGCCGCGCTGAGGTGGTCGACGACCTCGCGGGCCAGCCCGGAGCGCGGCGGGTCGGCCACTACCAGCCTGGCCCGCGGCAACGCTGCCCCCTCGGCTCCGGGCCTCCCGTCGCGGCGCAGCACCGCCGCCACGTCGCCCTTGTGCACCCGCGCCCAGGGCCACTGCCGGAGGTTGTGCCGGGCGTCCCTGACCGCGGCGGCGTCTGCCTCGACGGCCGCCACGGTCCCGCCCGGCCCGACCGCCGGGGCCAGCGACCCGGCGAACAGCCCGGCGCCGCAATACAGGTCGAGCGCCACGTCACCCGGCCGCGGCTCGAGCGCGTCCATTACGGCCCCGGTCAGCACGTCGGCCGCGCCGGGATGGACCTGCCAGAAGGCGCCCGCGCTGACCCGCCAGTCCCGCCCCGCGGCCCGCTGGCTCAGGTAGGTACGGCCGCGCACGGGGGTCAGGCGGCGGTCGGAGCCTGCGGCCCGGCGCAGCACGGCATCGGCCGTGATGCCTTCGATCGACGCCACGCTGGCCCGGGCGCCCGAGATGATCACGGCCCGCTCGCCCGATCCGGTCGCCACCAGGGCCTCCACCGAGGACGTGGCCGGCCAGCGCCGGGCCGGGAGGCCGAGGTCCGTGAGGCCGGGGTGCGCGATCAGGCATTCGCCGATGTCGATCACCTCATGCGAGCGGTGCGCGCGCAGCCCGGCCACCCCGTCCGGGCGCACGGCGAACTGCACGCGCGTCCGCCAGCCCAGGCCCGGGCCGGCCTTCTCGTCGCCGGGCTCCTCGTCGCCCGGCCCCTCATCTCCGGGAAGAGCCTCCACGGTGATCTCGCGATCGAGGCCCGCCAGCCGCCTGAGCTGCTGGCGGATCACGGCGGCCTTGAGTGACCGCTGCGCGGGCAGCGTCGCGTGCTGCCAGTCGCAGCCGCCGCAACCCCCGGGACGGGCGTGCGGGCACGGCGGGCTGACGCGATCGGGCGACGGCGCCAGGATCTCCACCGCCTCGGCGCGGGCGAGCCGCGACGTGACGTCGGTGACCCGGGCGAGAACCGTCTCGCCCGGCAGCGCATGCCGGACGAAAACCACCGGTCCGTCCTCCGGCCGGGCCACGCACCAGCCCCCGTGCGCCACGTCCACGGTCGTAACCTGGATGACCTGACCCACCTGGTACGTCATCAGGGACACGGCGTGTTAGCCCCGGTCTTCAGGCCGGGGAGGGAACGCCGCTTCACCTCCCCCGGAGTTCCGGCGGCAGTCTCATGTCCCCGAACGGCAAACGTCAACTCGTGCTCCTTCTGTCGTGCCGGAAAATCCCCGCCTCCGGGCGGGGAAGGATGCCACGTGAGGGCATACCTTTGTGGTGCTGGTGTGGTGGTGCTCCTTGCTCAGGGACCTGCTCATCGTGGGAGGACGGTCGTGCACATCGTAATCATGGGCTGCGGGCGGGTCGGGTCGACGCTTGCCCACAGCCTGGAAGACCGGGACAACACCGTCTCGATCATTGACAGGGATCCGGAAGCGTTCCGCAGGCTCCACTCGGCGTTCAAGGGCGATCGCATCACCGGAATCGGCTTCGACAGGGCCGTGCTTACCCAGGCGGGCATCGAGCGTGCGGACGCGTTCGCCGCGGTCAGCAGTGGCGATAACTCCAACATCATCGCCGCCCGGGTGGCCCGTGAGACGTTCGGCGTGCAGCGGGTGGCCGCGCGGATCTACGACCCGCGCCGGGCCGAGGTCTACGAGCGGCTGGGCATCCCCACCGTGGCCACGGTGCGCTGGACCGCCGACCAGATGCTGCGCAAGCTGCTCCCGGAGGGTGTCGAGCCGCTCTGGCGGGACCCCACCGGCAAGATCGTGCTAGCCGAGGTGGCCTTCTCCCCCGCGTGGATCGGGGAGCAGGTGAAGTCGCTGGAGGCCAGCACGATGACCAGGGTCGCCTTCGTGGACCGGCTGGGCCAGGCGTTCGTGCCCGACCCGGGCACGGTCTTGCAGGAAGGGGACGTGCTGCACATCGTGGCCAGGGAAGCCGACCTGAACCGGTTCGCCGCGGCCTTCGCGGCGCGGGGAGGAGAGCACTGATGCGGATCGCGATCGCGGGAGCCGGGGCGGTGGGCCGCTCCATCGCCGGCGAGCTGCTCGAGAACGGCCACGAGGTTCTGCTCATCGACAACTCGCCCAAGGCCATCAAGGTGGACAGCGTGCCCAGGGCCGAGTGGCTGCTCGCCGACGCCTGCGAGATCAGCTCGCTGGACGACGCGGCGCTGCAGCGCTGCCAGGTGGTGATCGCCGCCACCGGCGACGACAAGGCGAACCTGGTCGTGGCGCTGCTGGCGAAGACCGAGTACGGGGTGCCGCGCGTCGTGGCGCGGGTGAACCACCCGGGCAACGAGTGGCTGTACAACGAGTCCTGGGGCGTCGACGTCGCCGTCTCCACGCCGCGGCTCCTTTCCGCCCTGGTCGAGGAGGCCGTCAGCGTCGGCGACCTGGTGCGGCTGATGACGTTCGGGCAGAGCGAGGCGGGCCTCGTCGAGCTGACCATGCCGGACGACGCGCCGCTGGTCGGCCAGCGCGTCGGCGGGATCGACTGGCCCGCGGACACGTCGCTGGTGGCCATCTTGCGCGAGGGCCGGGTGCTGGTGCCCCACCCGGACGACCCGATGCAGGCTGGCGACGAGCTGTTCTTCGTGACCAGTGAGGACGTGGAGGAGGATCTCGCCCGCCTGCTGCGGTCCAGCGATTAGCCGGGCCTGGCTAGCGCGTCTCGGTGAACTCCGGGCCGCGCTCGAAGGGATTAAGGTCACCGCCGAACCGGTTCTCTTCGTCCGCGGCGGCCTGCTCCTCGAGCGCCTGCTGTGCCTCGGGCGGCAGCCGCAGCTCGAGAATCTCCCGAGGCGGCACCGGGTGCTCGCCGCGGACGACCACGACGTCCCTGAGTACCTCCTCGAGCAGTTCGGCCTGCTCACCGCCGTCCGCGGCCGGGCCGGTGAACAGCCCGCGGACGAACCAGCGGGGGCCGTCTACGCCCACGAACCGGACCAGCCGCAGGCCCGAGGCCGGCTGCCCGGGCTCGGTCGGCACCTGCGCGATCAGCTCGGTCCCGAACGAACCCTCCGACTCCTGGCTCCGCCCGCCCGCCGTTTGCACCTCGGCGGCGATCTCGGCCCGGACGTCGTCCCACAGCGCGCCCCGGCGGGCGGCGGCGAACGCCTGGATCTGGACTTCGCTGTCCCGGTACCTGACCGTCACCCAGGCACCATGCTGCTCGGCCATGACGAGCTGGATCTCATGCTCGGGCCCGACCGGCACCTGCAGGCTGCCGAGGTCCACCCGCTCGTGCGCGGGGAAGGGTTCCTCCGCGTCCCACGGGCCGCCCTCCGTACGCGGGATTCCCGCGGGCTGCTCCGGCTCGTCGTAATCGAACTCGCCGCCAGGCGGTCCCTGATCGGACTCCCCTGACCAAGCCTGGCCCGCGTCTGCTGAACGACGCCGACGAAACACTCCGCACACTCCTTCTCGTTCTCAATGCTAGTCCGGGGGGACGACCGCCCTGGACCCCCCGCGCACGGGGGAACCCATCCCCCCGTACCCCCCTTGGCCCGTCGAGCCGAAGCCGCCGTCCCCCCGGCTCGACCCGGGAAGCACCGTTGCCTCGTGGAACAGCGCCCGTTCCACGCGCTGGATGACCAGCTGCGCGATCCGGTCGCCGCGCCTGAAGCTGACCGGCCGCTCCCGGTCCGTGTTCAGCAGGGTCACCTTGATCTCGCCCCGGTAGCCCGCGTCGACGGTCCCCGGCGCGTTCACCAGCGTCACGCCGTGCTCGGCCGCCAGGCCGGAGCGCGGATGCACGAACGCCGCGTACCCGTCAGGCAGCGCGATCGCGAGCCCGGTACGGACCAGCACCCGTTCGCCCGGGCCGAGTTCGACGTCCTCGGCTGTCGTCAGGTCCGCGCCCGCGTCGCCCGGATGGGCGTACGACGGCAGCGGCACGCCAGGGTCGAGGCGCTTGATCAGCACGTCGGGCTGGGAATGCGGCAACGAAGAACTCCCTACTGCTTGCACGCACGGTGAGGATAGTGCGACATCCGGGCACTGTCGCATCCTACGGGTCCCCAGGACCAGGATCTTGCCGGCGCAACTCCGGCACCGCCCGCAGCCGGCCTTGAGCGGCTGCAGCAGGGCGGTGAGCAGCAGCAGCCGCCACGACTCCATCTGACCAACTACCCTCGACTGCATGCGTGATTACCGCGAACGGCTCCGCGTACCGCTCGCCTGGTGGCTGCTCGCGGTGCCGACTGTGCTCATCCTCGGCGCCACGCTCTATGCCGGCCTCGCGGAGCCGTGGCCGGTCATCATCATGGTCGGGCTCGCCGCGGGCTCCGCCGCCTACCTGATCACCATGGGCCTGGCGACGGTGGAGATCCGCGACGGAGTCCTGCGGGCGGGAAATTCCGCACTGCCCCTGACGGCCGTCGGCGAGGTCGCCTGCCTCGACGAAAACCAGACCAGGCGGCTGCGCGGCCCGCAGGCGGACCCGGCGGCTCACCTGTATTCGCGGCCCTACCTGAAGGAATCGGTCTACCTGGCCGTGGCCCCGCCTGGCTCAGCGGTCCCTTACTGGCTGATCGGCACCAGGCATCCGGCGGAGCTGACCGCTGCCATCGAAAGGTGCCGAGTACAGGCCGGCCACGAGCCAGTGACATGATGGCGCGGACGAGGGTAGCGGACGGGGCGACAAGGAGGCAGTGTGATGGCGGATAAGGCAGAGACGAAAGTGGACCTCGGCACCAAGGTGGTGAGCGCGGTGGCGGCCATGGCGGCCGCCTTCGTCGCGCGCAAGGTGATCACCTTCGCCTGGACCAAGGCCATGGGCAAGGAACCGCCCACGCACCCGGAGGATCCGCAGGTCGCCCTCACCGAGGCGCTCACCTGGGCCGTGCTGACAGGCGTCACCGTGGAGGCGGCGCGGCTGCTCGCCACCCGGGCTGCGGCACGTAAAACGCACAGCGGCCCGGAGCGCGAGCCCGCCAACGCCGCAAAGGGCTAAGCCGCGCATTCCCGGCAGACAAGCTGACCATTGCGGTCTTCTGCAAGCTGGCTCCGGTGGTGCACAAGGAAGCACCGGGAACACGTGAACTCATCCGCTTGCCGCGGAATCACCCGGAACGACAGTTCCTCGTTGGACAAGTCAGCCCCCGGCAACTCCAGGGACTCAGCCACATCGTCGGGGTCAAGATCGATGGTGCTCGATGACTTGTCCATCCGGCGCGCCTGAAGTTCCTGAAGGCTGTCCTCAGTCAGGTCGTCGTCCGTCTTCCGCGGGCTGTCGTAGTCGGTAGCCATCTGAGTACTCCATCCCCCTTCATCCGTAGTGCGCTTTCGCTGCGCGGTTGTAACGCTTTCAAGGCCGTAGTTGTGCCCGATTCCGGCGGGGAATTCTGTCACGTTCGCGCCCAGCGCACACGCGGCACGCCGATAACTCCTGACGCATCCCGTTCCTGGCCCGCTGACGAGCACCTTCCGCGGTCCGCTTACGCGTCCCGCTCCTGATTACGTTGCGCATCCCGCTCCGGGTTCAGCCTGCTGAGGAAGGTATCAAGCTTCTGGTAGAGCCCGGGCCCCGCGGCCACCGCCATGGAGGTGCTCTCGGCCCGGCCGGCCAGTCCGCCGACCATCGCGCCCGCCTCGCGGGCGATCAAGCCGCCGGCCGCGAAGTCCCAGTAGTTCAGGCCGCGCTCGTAGAACGCGTCAAGCCGCCCGGCGGCCACCGAGCACAGGTCCACCGCTGCGGAGCCGCCGCGCCGGATGTCCCGTACGTGCGGCAGCAGGGCCGCGATCACCTCGCCCTGCACGCGGCGGCGTCCCGCATTGTAGCCGAACCCTGTCCCCACCAGGGCCTGGCTGAGCGGCACCGTCGAGGAGCAGTGCAGCGCCGCCTTCGCGCCGCCCCGGTGCAGGAAGGCGCCCTGGCCCGCCACCGCGGTGAAGGTCTCGCCGTGCCTGGGCACCTCCACCACGCCGGCGACGACGGTGCCGTCCACCTCGGCCGCGATGGACACCGCCCAGTCATGCAGGCCGTACAGGTAGTTGACGGTCCCGTCCAGCGGGTCGACGATCCAGCGCACCCGCCCCGGCCGGCCGCCGTCGCCGCCGGCCGGGCCGCCCGCGGTCTGGCCGCCTTCCTCGCCCAGGACGGCGTCGCCGGGGCGATGCGCGCGGATCCGGCGGGTGATCAGGACCTCGGAGCGGCGGTCCATCTCCGTCACGATGTCGGTCGGGCTGGATTTGGTTTCCACGACCTCGGGGCGCTCGCCGCCGCGCCAGGAGGCCAGCAGCCGGCCCGCCTCGGCGGCCGCCGCCACCGCGATCTCCAGCAGCGCCTCGGCGTCCTCACCCGCCTGCGGGCCGGTCATGCCCGCGACGCTCCCCCGGGGGAGCTCGGGGGAGCCGTCCCCTCCGGGGCCAACAGGGCCCGGCAGCAGTCCCCCGGGCAGGCCGGTTCATCCGGCCGCGCCAGGCGTTCCTTGACCAGCTCGGTGATCATGGAGACGAACCTCGGGTGGCTGCCCGGGGTGGCGGCCCGGGCGAAGGCCAGGCCCAGTGATCGGGCGCTTTCTGCGGCCTCGACGTCCAGGTCGTGCCGGACCTCCATGTGGTCGGATACAAACCCGACGGGGATCACCACCACGGCTTTCGTCCCGGACTTGGCCAGCTCACCCAGGTGGTCGCGGACATCGGGTTCCAGCCACGGCTGGGAGGGCGGCCCGCTCCGGCTCTGGTAGGCCAGCGTCCAGGGGTGCGTGCTGCCTCCGGCTCGTTCGGCAATAAGAGCGGCAGCCTCGGTCAGCTCGGCCACGTACCTGTTCCCGCCCCCTGGCCCGCTGGCCTGTGCCATCGCGACCGGGACGCTGTGCGCGGTGAACACCAGGTGGGCGTCCTCCCGCAGGCCGGCGGGGAACGTGGCCAGCGCGGCGCGCGTGCTGGCGGCGAATGGCTCGATGAAGCCGGGGTGGTTGAAGAAGCGCCTGATCTTGTCGATCCTGGGCGCGTCCGGGCCCGCGGCGGCGCGGGCCCGCTCGATGTCATCCAGGTACTGCCGACAGCTCGAGTAGGAGCTGTAGGCGGAGGTCACCAGGGCAACGGCGCGCTGCACGCCGTCGTCGGCCATGGCCCGCACCGTGTCGGTCAGGTACGGCGTCCAGTTCCTGTTTCCCCAGTAGACCGGCAGCGACAGGCCACTGGCCGGGAAGTCGGCGCGGATCGCGGCCAGCAGGTCCCGGCACTGCTGGTTGATGGGGCTGACCCCGCCGACCGCATAGTAGTGCTCGGCCACGCTGGCCAGCCGCTCCGGTGGGATGCCGCGGCCGCGGGTGACGTTCTCCAGGAAAGGCATGACCTCGCCGGGGCCTTCCGGGCCGCCGAACGAGACAAGCAGGAACGCGTCGTAGGCCGGCATGCCTCCATCCAACCAGCCCCGGGGGGTATGGGGGGGCGGGCAGCCCCCCCATAAGCAGGGGGGTCTGGGGGGATCGTCCCCCCGGCTAACAGAGCCCGATATCGTGAAGATCATGGGGCAATGCGGCCGATGACGGGTATTGATGGCGCAAAAGGGCCCGTCGGCCGCTCCCCCGCAAGCCTGCTGACCCGGCCGCTGCGGCCGTACGCGGAGATCTTCCGCATTCCCGGAGCCTGGCGTTTCTCCGCAGCCGGGGTCATCGGGCGGATGCCGATGTCGATGTTCGGGCTCGGCACCGTCCTGCTCATCTCGGCGGCCACCGGGAGGTACGGCGTGGCCGGCACGGTGTCGGCGGCCGGCTCGCTCGGCTACGCGTTCACCTCGCCGCGGATCGCCCGGCTGGTGGACTCGCACGGCCAGCGGCGCATCTTGCTCCCGCTGCTCGTGGTGTTCGCCTTGGCCACCGCCACGCTCATCGCGGCCGTCGAGCTTGGCCTGCCGACCTGGGCCTTCTTCGCGCCTGGGGCGATCGCGGGGGCGGCCATGCCGTCCCTGGGCACCATGGTCCGGGCCCGCTGGAGCGTCCTGCTGGCCGGATCCCCCCGGCTGCACGCCGCGTTCTCCTTCGAGTCGGTCGCCGACGAGCTGTGCTTCGTCATCGGACCTGCCGCCGTGACGCTGCTCGCGACCGAGGTCTCCCCCGCCTCCGGCGTGGGCGTGGCGGCCCTGCTGTGCGTGGTGGGGACACTGTGGTTCGTCGCGCAGCGTGGCACCGAGCCGGCGGTGGTGCCGCCGGGGAGGGCCGCCGCGGGTAAGCCCGGCCGGGTCCGCGGCGCGGCCGCGCCCGGGCTGGTCGTGCTGGGCCCGGTGTACCTGATGCTCGGCGCGATGTTCGTGTCGATCGACCTGAGCACGGTGGCGTTCGCCCAGCACTTCGGGCACAAGCCGCTGGCCGGCTTCATCCTCGGCACGTACGCGTTCGGCAGCGCCACCGGCGGCCTCTGGTACGGGTCCAGGCAGTGGCGGACGACCGGCGAGAAGAGGTTCGCGCTGACCCTGACGCTGACCGTGCTCGGCGTGGCCACGTTCTGGGCTCAGCCGAACCTGATCACGCTGACCTGCGGGATCTACCTGTGCGGACTGACCATCGCGCCGACCCTCATCGCCGGGTTCAGCCTGCTCGAGGCGCAGGCCAGGCCGGGCCGCCGTACCGAGGCCATGTCGTGGCTGAGCAGCGGCATCTCCGTCGGGGTGGCCCTCGGGGCGTCCGTGGTCGGCTTCGTCATCGACGCGCACGGCCCGCGGTTCGGCTACGCGTTCGCCGCCCTGTGCGGTGCCGCCAGCGCCGCCATCTGCCTGCTCGGCCTGCGCCGCCTGCGGCCCGCCCCCGCTGGGGTCTAGGGGTAGTTCTGGGCGTACTCGCTGGCCAGCGCGAGCACCTCGTCGACGTACCAGGTCGCGTGGTTGTAGGCGAAGATCGCCCCGCGCAGCGTGGCCGGCTTCCCCGCGCCCGCGGCGCACAGCAGGCGCGCGGCCGAGGGCACGGCGTCGAGCGGGTTCATGATGTCCGGCGGGCTGGGCTGGCCGAACGCGGCGATGCCCCACTCGGCCCAGGTGGACGGCAGGAATTGCATCGGGCCGCGGGCCCCGGCGCTGGACGGGCCGACGTTAGTGCCGTCACCGCTCTCGATCTCGTTGATCGCGGCCAGCACCGTCCAGGACATCCCCGGGCAGTACTCCTCGGCGGACGCCCGGTACAGCGTCAGGAGACTGGAGGGCACGCCGGTGGTCGGCACGTTGGTGGACACCGGAAGCTTGCTCACCGTGACCACCGGCACCAGGTTGACCACCTGGGCGCCTTGGCCGATGACCGACCGGACCTTCGCCATCAGCGTAACCAGGTTCACGCCGGGGGCGTTGATCAGCACGGCGAAGTTCTTGGCGAGCCCCAGCTGGGCCGAACGGGCCTGGTCCACGATCGCGTCCGCGCCGGGCACGCTGAGCGCGGTCGGACCGCCGAACGGCAGCCGCACCTGGACCGCGGCCGAGACCTGGTAGGAGTTACCGGCCGACAGGTGCAGCTTGCCGGCCGCGACGTGCGTGCTGACCAGCTGTCCCTTGCTCAGGTCGGCCCAGATCGCGTTCGCCGCCGCGGTCTCCGGCGGGGTCCAGGACCGGAACGCCTGCGGCGCCACGCCGAGCACGTCGGCGCTCTGCCCGTTGACCGTGACCTTGCCGCCGTCGACGGGCAGCACGGCCCGCACACCGGTCAGCTTGCTGATCCTGGCCAGCTGCGCGGGGCTGATCCCGGTCGGCGTCGCGGCGATCAGATCAGGCACGAACAGCTGCCGCGGCAGCGCCCCCGCGGAGCCCGGCACCTTCAGGGACTTCGGGACCGACCCGCCGACGGCGACGCCGGGAGGCGGGCTGACAGTGAAGCTGAAGGGACCGCCGGCCGGCCCAGCGGCGGCCCCGGCGGGGACGGCGAACGCCGTCAGCGTCGCGTACGCCGCGGCGGTGACGGCAACCAGCTGCGCGGCACGTCGCCGGGGACTGGCGAGGGCGGCGCGCCACGGGGGCAGGGATAGCACTATGTACTAGACAATATAAGGCACCCCGCGCCAACAGAAAGTCCCCGTCGAATTATTAGAGGGTCCTTAAGACTCTTAACACCAGATCTTCAGCTTCACCGGAACCCCTGGAGTGTGCATGCCGGACAGTTCGGAGCAGGTGCCGGTCATCGCGGTCGCCCCGAGCAGATCGCCGCCTACGAGCTCATCGCCGGGCAGGTGACCGGGCGGCTCACGGGTTCCTGACCGGCGCCCCGGCCAGCGACGCGAACCTGATCTCGTGGTCCGCCCCTGGGGCGCCGAACGCGAGCACGCGCTCGGCCTCGGCGGTCAGCGCGTCGCGCTCTTCCGCATCATGCTGGCGCGCCGGGCCGAACAGCTCGATGGTCAGCGTGACCGCGCCCCGGCCCCGGTCCAGCCGCCACATCCCGGCCACGAACCCGTCGATCAGCACCGCCCCGGGGATCACGCCGTTGATGGTGTAGAGCCGCTTGGTGGCCTCGGCGCTGATGACCCGGGACCGTTCGGCATGGGAGAGCACGAGGTTGTCGAACTCGGCTACCAGCCGGACCGGCGCGGGCACCTCGCCGCCCGGGCGTGGTGCGGTGGGCAGGTCGAACAGCTCGGCGCCCTGCTCGTCGCGGAAGATGACCAGGGACGGGCGGAGCTGCTCCAGCACGGCCTTCAGCCCGGTCAGCCCGGACCAGGCCTGCACGTCCCGCACCGTGGCCGGGCCGAACGCGCCGAGGTACCTGGTCACCAGCCGGGCGAGCTCGGCCCGGGAGGCCGGCCCCTCCGGGCGAGCAGGCCCGGCGGCCGGGTGCCGCTGGCCGAGCCAGTGTTCGGCCGAGGTGTGCCGCGACTGCCCGGCCTGGCCCCAGACGGCGCGCGGCGGCACCTGGACCAGCGGCACGAACGTCCGTACCCCCTGGGCCAGGGCGGCGGGCGGATGATCGGGCCAGCGTGCCGACAGCGCCTGGCCGAGCTGGCTGAACGTCATCGGCTCGGCCTCCACCAGGCTGCGGCCCGCCGCGGCCAGCGCCTCGGGGTCCACCCCGGTCAGCTGCTTGCCGAACGCACCGCGCATGCCGCGCTCGATCACCGGCTGGACCAGCCGCCGCAGCGGCAGGCAGTCCCGGGCGGACACCAGGTGGATGGTGCCGCGCATCAGCGCGATCCGGACCACGCTCCGGTCCGTGATCAGGGCGGCCAGGTCGTCGGGGCGGAACCCGTCCAGCCGGGAATGCAGACCGTAATAGGGCGGGAACGGCGCCTGGGCCTGCAGCCCGACGAGATGCTCGATGGCCTGCACCACCTGCGCGGCCCGGTCCGGCCCGGCGGCGGCCAGGGGGGGACGGTCGAGCAGCAGCTGCCGGGCGAGCAGCGCGCGGTTGACCGCGCGCAGGCTCAGCACCGGCCTGGACGGCATCAGTAGCAGATGTTCGTGTGCAGGCGGGCCGCGGGCAGCGGATGGACCAGGGCCTGCGCGGTGCGCGCGTCGGCCGGGCGGTGCAGCACCACGTAACCGTCGTCGGCGAACACCAGCGCGTACCCGTGCGCCCGCAGGTAGGCCACCTCCTGGGCCTGCTGGCTGGGCGTGCAGAACGGGAAGTCGAGCCCGAGGGTGTCCCCGACCACCCACGGCGCCCACCGGGGTGTCCCGTCGAGCAGCAGCACCGTGTCCCGGCCGGACAGCCGCGGCCCGATGTTGTTGGCCGCCTCGACCTCGACCCCGGCGGGCACGTGCGCGATGGCCGCCGCGGCCGCCCGCGTCCGCGCGTTAACCCCGTAGAAGCCTGGTTTCAGCAGCGGGCCGAACGGCGAGGACGGGACGTAGACCAGGGCGGCGGCGCAGATCGCGGCGGCCCAGATGGTGGCGGGCCGCCAGGCGGTGCCGCCCTCTGTACCGCCTTCTGGGCCGCCACGCCGCAGCCAGGCCGGGCGGCGGGCCGGGTAGGTGAGCAGCTTGTCCCAGCGTTCCGGCCAGCGGCGCTGCAGCCGCGCGGCCCCGTCCACCGCCGCGCAGCACAGCATCATCACCAGGAACGCGTCGTACTGGAACTTCGCCTGCCACCACAGCGGATAGCCGGAGGCGAGCATCCGCTCGGCCAGCAGCGGGAGCACCGCGATCACCATCGGCGAGGCGAGCGGCAGGAAGCCGAACATCGCGAGCAGCCCGATCATGGTCCGGGCCTTGACCCACGGGGTCACGAACACGTGCAGCGCGTGCAGCGGATGGGTGACCACGTTGAGCAGGGCGCTGCCCAGCGTGGGTCCGAACTGGCCGTAGGCCCAGTAGAAGGTGGGCGAGCCGCCGAACGCCGGGATCAGCAGGTGGGTGGCGGTCCAGGTCGCGGCCACCCCGCCGACGACGAAGGCCAGCCCGGTCCAGCGTCGGCGGGTCAGCAGCAGGTAGCCGCCGAAACCCGCGACGAGCAGCCCCATGTCCTCCTTGACCAGCAGCAGCGCCAACGCGGCGAGAATTCCGTGCCAGCGCTTACCCGCGTCGAACCGCTCCACCATCACCGCGGTCAGCACGGGGACGAACGCCACTTCGTGGAAGTCGAAGATGACGGCTTCCATGACCGGCAGCGACAACGCGTAGGCCACGCAGACGAAGTACGCCGCTCCGGGGCCGAGCTGGCGCCGGGTGTAGGCCCACAGCGGCGGGATGGCCAGGGCGAACAGCACCCCCTGGGCGACCAGCAGGGTGGCCGGGCTGTCGTGGATCCAGTACAGCGGGGCGAACAGGGCCAGGACCGGTGACCAGTGGTCGGCCAGCAGCATGAAGTGCGCGCCCTGCCCGTCGGACACGCCGCGCGCGATCGAGACGGGTGCGTGGAAATGGGCGTAGCCGCGGATGCCCTGGTCGAAGATGACCAGGTCGAACGTGCTGGCCAGGAAGCGGCGGAAGAGGATGAGCGAGTCGAGGCAGTAGACCAGGGCCGCCGCGACGGTGAGCGCGCCGACTTTGACGCTGGCGCGGCTCCAGAGGCCACCTAGCCGCCCGGTGCTGGCGGCCGTCCCCTCAGCCACGCTGGGAGTGGTCGCTGCTCCGGCAGGCCGGGAACCGGCCTGACTACTCACCGCTGGAAGGGTAGCAGGGGTGCGGCGTGGACCGAATGCACGGCAGCGTAACCAAGTACGGCTACGCTCTCGCTATGAACCAGGAGGCAAGCCGCGGCACCGCTAACACCGTGCCGCGCGGGACCGGGCGGCCACCGAGGAAAAAACCCGCCAGACCATCGCTGGGCGGCGGCACCCCCGCCCAGGACCGTGAGCTGCGCACCCAGGGCCGGGAGACCGTCCGCCGGCTGCTCGAGGCGGGCATGGTGGAGTTCGAGAGCCGCGGCTTCCACGGCGTCCGCGTAGACGACGTGGTGCGCCGGGCGGGCATCTCGCACGGGACGTTCTATCTGTACTTCTCGAACAAGGAAGACCTGTTCAAGGCGCTGCTGAAGGACGCGCTGCACGACATGGAGATCGTGGCGGGCGACTTCCCGGTCGTCACCAGGGACGACACCGGGCTTAGCGTGCTGCGCCAGTGGGTCCGCAAGTTCTTCCGTGCCTACGCGGCGCACGCCACCGTGATCCGCATCCTCAGCCAGGCCGATCTGGTGCCCGAGGAGGTGTTCGAGGACGGGCTGCGGCTGTTCTTCAGCATCGCCGAGGCCATGACGACGGGCATGACCGCCGTCGCCCAGGCGGCCGGCAAGCAGCAGGATCGTGCCGAACTCACCTCGGTGGCCTGCCTGATGATGCTGGAGCGGGTCAACTACCTGATCAGCGCCGAGGTCCCGCTGCCGGAGGACGAGATGGCCGACCGGATCGCGGACATCATGTTCGCCGCCTTCGGCCTCAACACTTCATGATCGTGAACAGTTTTGGCCAACTAGGAGCCATTTCTGTTCACGATCATGAACAGAGGCTGGGCAAAGGCGGAGGATAGCACCCGTGTTGTTCGGGAAGAATCTCTAACGTGCGATTTCTCAACGAGGCAGCTCCCGGGCACGACCTGACCTACAGCGACGTCTTTATGGTGCCAGGCCGGTCGGCGGTCGGCTCACGGCTCGACGTCGACCTGGCCGCCACGGACGGCAGCGGCGCGACCATCCCTATCGTGACCGCCAACATGACCGCCGTCTCCGGCCGGCGGATGGCCGAGACCATCGCCAGGCGAGGCGGCATCGCGATCTTGCCGCAGGACATCCCGGCCGACGTCGTGGCGGACGTGATCGCCTGGGTGAAGTCCCGGGACCTGGTGACGGAGACCGCGCTGACGCTGGCGCCGACTGACACCGCGGGCGACGCGCTCAGCCTGCTGCCCAAGCGGGCGCACGGCGCCGTGATCGTGGTCTCGGAGGGGCGGCCCGTCGGGGTCGTCACCGAGGCCGACTGCGTCGGCATGGACCGGTTCACCCAGCTGAGCCACGTGATGTCCGCCGACCCGTTCACCCTGCCCGCCGGGACACCGCCGGAGCAGGCGTTCTCCCTGCTGCACGACGGCCGGCACCGGCTGGCGCCCGTGGTAGACGAGACCGGCCGCTGCCTGGGCATCATGACCAGGACCGGGGCGCTGCGCGCGACCTTGTACTCCCCCGCCGTGGACGCCTCGGGCCGGCTGCGGGTCGGCGTGGCTATCGGGGTCAACGGGGACGTGGCGGCCAGGGCCAAGCTGCTCCTCGACGCGGGCGCCGACGTGCTCGTGGTCGACACCGCGCACGGGCACCAGGAGAAGATGATCTGCGCGCTGGAGGCCGTGCGCGCGCTGAGCCCGCACGTCCCGGTGGTGGCGGGCAACGTCGTCACCGCGGCCGGGGTCGCCGACCTGGTGGCGGCGGGGGCGGACATCGTCAAGGTCGGCGTCGGCCCGGGCGCGATGTGCACCACCCGGATGATGACCGGCGTGGGGCGCCCGCAGTTCTCCGCCGTGCTCGAGTGCGCCGCTCGCGCCCGGCAGCTGGGCGCCTCGATCTGGGCCGACGGCGGCGTCCGGCACCCCAGGGACGTGGCGCTGGCGCTCGCCGCGGGCGCCTCGAACGTGATGATCGGGTCGTGGTTCGCCGGCACCTACGAGTCCCCCGGCGACACGTTCCGGTCGCCGGAGGGGCGGCTGTACAAGGAGAGCTTCGGCATGGCGTCGGCGCGGGCGGTGCGGCTGCGCTCGGCCAGCGACTCGGCGTTTGAGCGGGCCCGCAAGGCCCTGTTCGAAGAGGGCATCTCGTCGGCACGGATGTACCTGGACCCGGTGCGGCCTGGCGTGGAGGACCTGATCGACATGATCGTGGCCGGGCTGCGCTCCTCCTGCACCTACGCGGGCGCGCGGGACCTGGCGGAGTTCCACGAGCGCGCCGTGGTCGGCGTGCAGAGCGCCTCCGGCTACAGCGAGGGCATGCCCGTCCCCACCAGCTGGTGACGGCCCGGCCCCATACCCGGTGGCCCCTTATCCGGTGGCCCCTTATCCGGTGGCCCCTTATCCGGTGGCATTGAGCCAGCGGACGGGGGCGCCGTCGGCGGCACGGCGGAACGGCTCGAGCTCGTTGTCCCAGGCCGTGCCGAGAAGCCGGCCGAGCTCGTCCTCCAGCGACGTGCTGGCGCCGCCACGGGAGGCCAGCAGCATGACCGACCTGAGCCGGTCCTCGGACACCATGATGTCGCCGTTGGCGCCGGTCACGGCGGTGAAGACGCCGAGGTCGGGCGTGTAGCAGTAGCGCACGCCGTCACAGCCAGGCGAGCCGTCCTCGGTCACCTCGAACCTGAGCCGGTTCCACCCGGCCAGCGACGACGCGATCGCACCGGCCGTGCCGGGGAGCGCCTGCCAGGTGAGTTCGGCCCGTAGCGCGCCCGGGGCCGCCGGCTGGCCGACCCACGACATGCTAACGGGCGCCCCCACGATTCCGGCTACGGCCCACTCAATGTGCGGGCACAGCGCCGGGGGCGCTGAATGGACATACAGAACACCATGCGCAGACACCGTGCCTCCTAGTAGACGAGGTTCGCCTTCCCCTGCGACCTCACTACTGCGGCACAGACTGCCCAGCTACATATTGTGCCTCATGCCCTCCCCCGACGCCAGCACTTCGGCCAGGAAAACCGCGTGAATTCGCAAACATGACCAGTACGGCCAGGATCACGATGCCCAGTGCCGACCACGGAACGTAGTCGCCTGCGCGATCGTAGAGGGTCTTGGCCGAGGCGGCAGGCAGGCCGAGCCGGACGCTGACCACGCCGTGCGAGGACTGTCCCATCCAGGCCAGCGGCCGCCCCTGGGCGTCGAACGCGGCCGTGACTCCGGTCAGCGCGGCCTGCACGGCGGGCCGGCCGGTCTCGGCGGCGCGTACTGCGCTCAGCGAGGCGTGCTGGTCCGGTCCCCAGGTGCCCTGAAAGGTGGAGGTCGCGGACTGGTACACGATCAGCTGCGCGCCCAGGTCGGTGTCCACCCGGGACATGTCGGGGAACGCGGACTCGAAGCAGACCAGCACGCCGATCGGCAGCGGCCTGCCGGCCCGGTCGGTCGCATGCAGCAGGTGCGCGCCGGTACCGGGGATCATGTTGGACGCGGCGGCCCTGCTGATCTTGGTCAGCCAGCCGAGCTGCTGCCGGAACGGTATGTACTCGCCGAACGGCACCAGCCGCGTCTTGATGTAGATGCCCTTGATCCCGGCGGGACCGACGAGGACCGACCACTTCTCGTGGCCCTTACCTGGCACGGTGGCGTCCTGGCTGACCAGCAGATCCGCGCCGTCTTCCCTGGCCAGGGCCGCCAGCTTCTGCAGCTGGTCGCGGTTCTCGGGCAGGGTGAGGTCGACCGCGGTACTGCTCTCGCCCCAGACGATCAGGTCGGGTTTCACGCCGCTGAGCTCGCCGGAGCGGCTAAGCCCGGCGGTCAGCCGCTCGCTCGCGTCCACCCGCTTGACCGCGTTGCCGACGATCCCGGGCTGCACCATGGCGACCGTCGCCTCGCGGACGGCGGGGCTGGCCGGAGTGAGCGCGAACGCGAGCGGCCCGGCGCCGACGCTGGCCAGCGCGGCGGCCACGCCGAGCACGGCGAGCCCCGGGCGCCAGGTCGCGCCCGGCATCACCCGGGGCAGCGCCTCGATGACGAGCACGATCGCCACGTTCGCGAGCACCAGCGTGAAGCTGATCAGCCACACCCCGCCGACCGCGGCCAGTGCGAGCACCGCCGGATGCTGCCACTGGCTGACGCCGTACACCGCCCACGGGCCGCCGAGCGCCTGCCACGACCTGAGCCATTCGGTGAGCAGCCAGCAACTCGGCACCACCACCAGCGCGGCCAGCGCCCGCGGCCAGGGCACCGGCGGCCTGAGCAGCTTCCACGCGGCCACCCCGAACGGCACCCAGAGCACGCCCACCACCGCGGCCACCAGGAGCACCGCGGGCCCGATCTCCGGGGCCATCCAGTACAGCGCCGCGATCAGGTACCCGGCCCCGAGCCACCAGGCGCGCATCGCGCCCTCCCGCACGGTCGGCGACCTGACGATCAGCCACAGCCCGGGCGCCAGCCCGAACCAGGCCAGGAACTCCAGGTTCGCCGCGGGGAACGCGAGGATGAGCAGGGCCCCCAAGAGCAGCATCAGCCGCCTGGGTGACCAGATCCAGCGGCCGGTTCTCGTTAGCGCCTTGCGCACCCTTCCATTGTCAGCCAGCACACTCGCAGCGTGCGACTCCGCCTCCCGGCGCCTAGTTGTTGCGGGCGAAGATCCGCAAGAAGAACAGGAACACGTTGAGCGCGTCGAGGAAGATCGACGCGGCCAGCAGCGGAGCGGAATCCATATCCTTTGAGCGCCGCAGCCGCTGGAAGTCGAACATGGTCAGGCCCGCGAATACGATCAGGCCGAGAACCGAGTAGATCAGCTCGCCGTGCGGGATGTGGACGAAGATCAGCACGATGCCGAAGATGATGAGCGCGACGAGGGCCCAGAACGACACCCGGGCCAGCCCAGACAGGTCCCGCCTGGTGGCGTAGCCGGCCGCGCCGAACCCGGCGATGAACAGCGCGGTGGCCCCGCCGGCCTGCCACAGCACCTGCGGGTCCGTGGTCGCGTAGTAGGCGAGAAGCGGCGCCATCGCCAGGCCCATCGCCGTGCCGAACGCGAGGAGCAGCACCACGCTTAGCCCCCCGGACCGCCGGACCGCGAAGTTCATGCTGATCAGGCACGCGAAGGCGACGATGAACCAGACGAAGGCCCAGCCCTCGGACAGGTTGCGGCCCAGATAGGAACCCAGGGCAAAGAAGCCCGCGGTGACGGCGACGTATCCCATCGTCTGCCCGAACAGCGTGTGAGTCCGGTCCCGGGCCGCCGGGCCAGCAACGCCGTAGGTCAGTGATTCGTTCATGGCTACCCATCTTCTATGTCGCCGTGAGCCCGCGGGCGCATCGGGCCTCGTCCTATTGAACGCTCGCTATCCAGGGTGGCCACGGCTTCCGGCGTCAGCTCGGCCAGGGTCGGCAGGACCAGGCTGGCCAGCCCGAGCGGCCAGCGGGCGGCGAGCCGGCGCACCGCCTCGACGGCGCCAGGCAAAAGATGACCGCCGCGATCATCAGGCACTCGATCCCGTCCAGGCACCGGACCCGTGGGGGCCGTGGTGGCGCTGGGGCGCGCACCACGGCCGTTCGGGTTCAGGACCTTGAACTTGCCTCGGTGAGGGCGCGGGAGACCAGGACGCGGGCTAGGTGCTCGCGGTAGGCCCTGGTGGCGCGGATGTCGTCGGCGGCGCTGGTGCCCTCGGCGGCGTGGGCGGCCGCGTCGGCCGGCGCGGCGCCGCCGGCCAGGGCGGCTTCCACCCCGGTGGCCCGCAGCGGGGTCCCGCCCATGTTGACCAGCGCGACGCGGCCGTCCTGGACGGCGCAGCCGACGATGGCCCAGTCGATCGCCCGCTGGGTGAACTTCTGGAACGACCAGGCGCCGGACGCCGGCTTGGGCACCCGGATCTCGGTGAGCAGTTCGTCCGGCGCGAGCGCGGTCTCGAACAGGCTCTGGAAGAACTCCCCGATGGCGATCTCCCGTGTGCCGTCGGCGCCGCGCGCGACCACGGTCGCGTCCAGTGCGAGCAGCACGGCGGGCAGGTCCGACGCGGGGTCGGCGTGAGCGATCGAGCCGCCGATGGTACCCCGGTGCCTGATCTGCGGGTCACCGACCTGCCCGGCCGCGTGGGCGAGCAGCGGTACCTCGCGCGCGAGGACTTCAGAATTCTCGACGTCGTGGTGCCTGGTCAGGGCGCCGATCGCGACATACGATCCCTGGTCGGTCACGTAGGACAGCTCCTGCAGGCCGCCCAGGTCGATGATCACCTCGGGGGCGGCCAGCCGCAGCTTCATCAGCGGCAGCAGCGAGTGGCCGCCGGCCAGGAACTTCGCGTCCTCGCCGTGTTCGGCCACCAGGTCGAGGGCTTCCTCGGCCGAGCCTGCCCGCTTGTAGGTGAACGATGACGGGATCACGAAGACACCTCCGCGGCCGCCAGCGCGGCCCTGACGATGTTGTGGTAGCCGGTGCACCGGCACAGGTTGCCTTCCAGGCCGTTCCGCACCTGGTCCTCGGTGGGATGCGGGTTCTCCTTGAGCAGCGACACGATCGCCATCACCATGCCGGGCGTGCAGAAGCCGCACTGCAGCCCGTGCTCCTGGTGGAACGCGCGCTGCACCGGGTGCATCTCGCCGTTCACGGCCAGCCCCTCGACCGTGGTGACCTCGTGCCCGCTGGCCTGTGCGGCGAGCACCGTGCAGGACTTGACGGACTCGCCGTCGAGCAGCACTGTGCAGGCCCCGCAGGAGGTGGTGTCGCAGCCTACGTTGGTCGCGGTGAGGTCGGCCACGTCGCGCAGGAAGTGCACGAGCAGCATGCGGTCCTCGACGTCCGCGGTGATGTCCTTGCCGTTGACCGTCAGGTCGACCTTCACTGGTTACTCGCTTTCCTGTCTTGCGGTTCCCGCTGAATTGAGCACTGCGTTGATCGCTATCCATACTCGCTGCGGCGTGGCCGGCATGTCGATGTGCCTGACCCCGAGGTGGGACACGGCGTCGACGACCGCATTCTGGATCGCGGGGGTCGAGCCGATCGTCCCGGCCTCGCCGATGCCCTTCACCCCCAGCGGGTTCAGGTCGGTCGGCGTCTCGCTGCTGGCCAGTTCGAAGCTGGGCAGGTCGGGCGCCGATATGGCCGCGTAGTCGGCCAGCGTCGAGGTCAGCGGGTTGCCGTCCGCGTCATAGAGCACCTCTTCGAGCAGGGCCTGGGCCGCGCCCTGGGCGATCCCGCCGTGCCGCTGGCCCTCGGTGAGTACCGGGTTCATCACTATCCCGGCGTCATCGACCGTCACGTGCCGCAACATCTTCGTCTGGCCGGTTTCTGTGTCGACCTCCACCACGGACACGTGGGTTCCGAACGGGAACGTGGGCCGCTCCTGAACGAAGCTCACGTCGGCGATCAGGCTGCCGCCGCTGGTATGACCGGCGACCTGGGCCCAGGACAGGGCCGTATCCGGGTCGCCGCGCACCTGCCACAGCCCGGTGCTCGTATCGAGCACCACGTCGGCTTCGGCGGCCTCGAGCATCTCGGTGGCATGGCGGCGGGCCTCGTCCTTGACCTCGACCGCGGCCTTGTGCACGGCCGAGCCGCCGAGCTGCAGCGACCGCGAGCCGTAGGTCCCGACGCCGGTCGGGATCAGGTCGGTGTCACCGTGGATGACCGTGATCTGGTCCATCGGGATGCCGAGCTCGTCCTGCACGAGCATGGCCCATGCGGTGTGGTGCCCCTGGCCGTGCGCCGAGCTGCCGGTGTAGACCGTGGCAGAGCCGTTGTCCGTCACCTCGATCTTGGCGGTTTCGCCGGCGTCCGGGTCCGGCGCGGTGATCTCGACGTAGGAGGACACGCCGATGCCGAGCTGCCTGGGGTCACCGCTGGCCCGCCTGCGCCGCTGCTCCTCGCGCAGCTGATCGTAGCCCGCCGCGGCCAGCGCCTTGTCCAGCGCCTCCTCGTAGCGGCCGGTGTCGTACATGGCGCCGGTCTTGGTCTGGAAGGGGAACTTGTCCGGGGCGATGAAGTTGCGCCGCCTGACCTCCGCCGGGTCCATGCCGATCTCGGCGGCGAACAGGTCGACCGCGCGCTCGACGGCCGCCGTGGCCTCGGGCCGGCCGGCCCCCCGGTAGGCGCCGATCGGCGTCGTGTTGGTGACGGCCTGCCGGAACCCGGCTTGCACGTCCGGGATGTCGTATACGCCGGGTGCCATCAGGCAGGTGAGGAAGGGCAGGAGTCCGCCGATGCGCTGGTAGGCGCCGGCGTCCTGGATGACGTCGATGCGGTAGGCGAGGATGCGGCCGTCCCGGCTGCCGCCGATCTTGATGTGCTGCAGCTGGGCGCGGCCTTGCGTCATCGCGAGCAGGTTCTCACTGCGGGTCTCGACCCAGCGCAGCGCCCGGCCGGTTTTCCTGGCCGCCCAGGCGAGGGTGATGGTGTCCCGGTCGATGCCGATCTTGGCGCCGAACCCGCCGCCTACGTCGGGCACCACCACGCGGATCTGCTCGGGAGCCATGCCCAGGGCACCAGCCAGGATGAACCGGCTCACCTGCGCGTTCTGCGAGCTGGCCCAGACGGTCAGCTTGCCGTTCTCGTAGCTGACGGCCGAGGCCCGCCCCTCCATCGGGAGGCAGGCGACCCGCTGGTTGACGATGTCCTGCTCGACGACCACCTCGCAGGCGTCGAAGGGCGCGTCGTCGGTCGGCACCGGGTTCGCGATCGCGATGTTGGTGCCGGCCGCCGGGAACAGCAGGGTCTCGTCGGCGACGGCGGCCTTCGGCCCCAGCACCACCGGCAGCGGCTCGTAATCCACGGTGACCAGGTCGGCTGCGTCCTCGCCCTGGTAGCGGCCGTCCGTGATCACCATCGCTACCGGCTCACCGACGAACCGCACCGTGTCGACCGCCAGCAGGGGCTCGGCCCACGGGCCGCCGAGCGGCGCCGGGCTGCCGTCCCACTCGCCTGAGCTCGGCGGCGGCGGGGCCAGGTCGTCCATGTCGGCGACGGTCAGCACGGCGATCACGCCGGGCTCGCTGATGGCCGCACTGGCGTCGATGCCGGTGATGCGAGCATGGGCCACCGGACTGCGCACGAACGTCACACGCGCCGCCCCGGCAAGCTCCGGCGTCCGCAGGTCGTCAACGTAGACGCCGCCGGATGTCAGCAGCCGCGGGTCCTCCGTCCGAATCACCCGGGTGCCTAGGATGCTCATGTGTGTCCTCCGCTGGTGTATGACCCGTCAGGGCTCCGCCAGCGAAACTACACCCGAGTAGGCCGGCGAACTATGGCTGGCCCCACAAAGGGGCCCGGAGCACATTATGACTGACCGCGCAGGTAGAAGATGAATGCTGGCCTGGGGCGGCTTAGTCGGATTTAGTTTCGGTTAGGTTGGTCCAGTCCTTTGGCTCCCTCGCGTTCGAGCAGGCCCTGCCGTTCCAGGTGGGTGACGATCTCGCTGATCACCGACTGCGCGCGGCTCATGTGCACCGCGGCTTCTCCCACGGTGAGCGGGCCGGCCAGTGCCAGGTGCTCCAGCACCGCCCGGGACGCGCCCGGCAGCTGGCTCCGGGGCCCGTCCCGCCGGTGAAACGTCAGGTAGACGGCGCGGAAGAGGTCGGCGAAGCGTTCGGCCCGCGCCTGTGCATCGGTCACGGCACCAGGGTTGCGCCCGGCCGATCCATCGTCAATACCGATGGATCGACCGGAGTGATCATCGGGTGGCTGGCTGCGGCAGGTACGCCACGTCACTAGGGTGATCGGGTGAAGCCATTCCTGCTGCTGGCCATCCGCGCCGAGGACGCGGCGGCCGATAACGAGTACGACTCGTTCCTGACCCTGGCCGGGCTCGAGGAAGGCGAACTGCACCGGATACGGCTGGAGCAGCGCGCGCTCGGCGACGTGGACCTGCGCGACTGGTCGGGGATCATGCTCGGCGGCGGCCCGTTCAACTACACCGACCCGGCGGAACTCAAGACACCGGTGCAGCGGCGGGTCGAGGCGGATCTGTCGGGCCTGCTCGACCGGGTGGTGAGCGCGGACTTCCCGTTCCTCGGGGCCTGTTTCGGCATCGGGGCGCTGGGTTGCCACCAGGGCGCGGAGGTCGACCGGCGCTTCGCCGAGCCGGTGGGAGCGGTCGAGATCACCCTCACCCCGCCCGGCCGGCGGGACCCGCTGCTCGGTGAGCTGCCCGCCACCTTCCAGGCCTTTACCGGCCACAAGGAGGCGATCAGCCGCCTGCCCGGCCAGGCCGTCCTGCTGGCCAGCTCGGCCGGCTGCCCGGTGCAGGCGTTCCGGGTGGGCGCCAACGTCTACGCGACCCAGTTCCACCCCGAACTCGACGTGGCCGGCCTGTGCACCAGGATCGAGGTCTACAAGCACGCCGGCTACTTCGCCCCGGACCAGGCGGACGAGATCAAGGCGCAGGCCACTCGCAGCCACGTCACCTGGCCGCCGGCGATCCTGCGCGGGTTCGTCCGGCGCTACGGCCTGGGCCGTCCGGCCCGGGCCCGGGCCGGATAGCCCTGCGACCGTTCCGGCGCTGGTCGCGGCGTTGACGGTGCTTGCACCGCGTGCTGGCTGGCGGTAAGAAGTGCAGGGCGTCGCCGACCGGGTTAACTTCGAGGTCGCCTCGGCGTCGACCTTCTCCGGGACCGGGTACGACCTGGCCGCTACCTTCGACTGCCTGCACGACATGGGCGACCCGCTGGCCGCGGCCAGGCACGTCCGCCAGGCGCTCAAGCCCGACGGCACCTGGCTCATCGTCGAGCCCGCCGCCGCCGACGATGTGGCGGGCAACATGAACCCGGTGGGCCGGGTCTACTACAGCGCCTCCACCCTGCTGTGCGTGCCGAACGCGCTGTCCCAGTCCGGCGGCTACGCCCTCGGCGCGCAGGCCGGCGAGGCCGCGATCAGGCAGGTCGTCACCGACGCGGGCTTCACCAGGTTCCGGCGGGCGTCCGAGACGCCGTTCAACCTGGTCTATGAGGTTCGTCCGTAGCAGGCGCAGGCGCGTCCTCTGGTTGGATGGGCTCTCAGCCCTGACCAGCCAGGAGGGGTACGCTGAACGCCGCCGCCAGCGAGACGCTTTCGCTGATCGCCCTGCTCGCCGTGCTGGCGTGGGCGGTGATCAGGCCGCGCGGATGGCCGGAGGCGATAGCGGCGGTCCCGGCCGCGGTGATCCTGATCGCGGCCGGGGCCATCCCGGCGGCCGAGGCCGGCGCCGAGGCCAGGCGGCTGGGTCCTGTGATCGGCTTCCTGGCCGCGATCCTGGTACTGGCGCACCTGTGCGACGACGACGGGCTGTTCCGGGCCTGCGGCGGGTGGATGGCGCGCACCAGCGCCGGCCAGTCCCGGCTAGCAGGGTCCCGCAGGCTCCTCGCGCAGGTCTTCCTGATCGCCGCGGTAACCACGGCCGCGCTCAGCCTGGACGCCACCGTGGTGCTGCTCACCCCGGTGGTATTCGCCACCGCGGCCCGGCTCGAGGTCCGGGCCAGGCCGCACGTGTACGCGTGCACGCACCTGGCGAATTCGGCGTCGCTGCTGCTGCCGGTGTCCAACCTGACCAACCTGCTCGCGTTCGCGGCCAGCGGGCTGGCCTTCGGCCGCTTCGCCGCGCTGATGGCGGTGCCCTGGCTGGCCGCCATCGGCGTGGAGTACGCGGTGTTCGGCCGGTTCTTCGCCGCCGACCTGAACGTGCGGCCGCGCCGCGACCGCGGACGCGCTGACCGCGACGGGGATACCCGGCTGCCGGGGTTCACGCTCGCCGTGGTGGCGCTGACCCTGGCCGGGTTCGCGGGCGCGTCAGCGGCGGGCGTCAATCCCGCCTGGGCCGCGCTCGCCGGGGCCGTGGTCCTGGCCGCGCGGGCGCTGGCCCGCCGCACCGTCGCCCCCGTCGCCCTGCTGCGCGCCGCCGACCTGCCCTTCCTGCTGTTCGTGCTGGGCCTGGGCATCGTGGTCAAGGCGGTGACGGACAACGGGCTCGGC
Source organism: uncultured Actinomycetes bacterium (assembly GCA_963722275.1). Classification (GTDB taxonomy): domain Bacteria; phylum Actinomycetota; class Actinomycetes; order Streptosporangiales; family Streptosporangiaceae; genus Palsa-504. Next base: position 433,345 of record CAVRMX010000003.1, read on the forward strand.
TCGGCACTGGCGCCGCTGCTGCCGGGCGGGACCTCGCTGCCCGCGCTGCTCGCGGTGGCGGCGCTGGCCGCGGCCCTGGCCAACGTCTGCAACAACCTGCCGGCCGTGCTGGTGCTGCTGCCGCTGGTGGCGCCGTCCGGGGCCGGCGCCGTGCTGGCGGTGCTGCTCGGCGTCAACATCGGCCCGAACCTCACCTACACCGGATCGCTCGCCACCCTGCTGTGGCGCCGCATCCTGCAGCATCATGGGTCCGCGCCTGATCTCGGCGAATTCACCACGCTAGGGCTGCTCACCGTACCGGCCGCGCTGGTCCTCGGGGTGCTGGCACTATGGGCGGGACTCCATATCGTGGGAGGCTGATCAACGGTGACTGAGAGTGGCGCCCAGGTCCGTTCGGTATATGTCTGGGTGTGCGAGGGAACCTGGCGGGCCAGCGTGGACGCGGCCCTCAGCCTGGCACCGGCCGCCGCCCGCTTCACGCTGCTGCACGTCACGCCGGCCGATGTGCCAGATGCGGCGCGCGGCGCCTACGCGGGGCTGTTCGGGCGGGGGCACCGGGCCGGGGACGACCCCGGGGCCAGGCTGGAGCAACTGGCCGCAGCCTCGGCCGGCGACCTGCTCGAGGCGGCCGCGGGCAGGCTCGGGCAGCACTGCGAACGGCTGGAGATTCAGGGACGACCCGAACGGGCCGTGGTGGCGGCCTCGGCGGACGCGGATCTGCTGGTCGTGGCGCGGGACGGCGACCGGACCCGGCTCGGCCCGAAGAGCCTGGGCAAGAGCACCCGGTTCGTCGTGGATCATGCGGCCTGCCCCGTTCTGCTGGTCTGGCCGGAGTCCGCGCCTGACGTCGCCACCATTCCCCCGCCGCCACACCACCCTCCGCCGGCACACCACCCCCCGCCGCCGGGCCGCTGAACCCGCGAAACCCGGACACGGCGCGGGGCTGACCGGGACGCGCACGATCGTGTCGCTGTACATGCGGCTGGACTAGGCATTGTTCGTCAACTTCCAGTTGACGCTCGATGGGTCGTCAACCTATGGTTGACGTATGTCGCAACCACCGGTACGGCTCGACGAGCTGATCAGCTACGTCAGGAGCCAGGACGGCACAGCGCTGGACCACGTGTCGGCGGCCGTGCATATATCCGAACATCTCGGCGAGCTGTCCGATCACCTGATCGGCCACTTCGTCGACCAGGCGCGCAAGACGGGCGCGTCCTGGACCGAGATAGGCCAGTCCATGGGCGTCACCAAGCAGGCGGCGCAGAAGCGCTTCGTGCCCAGGGCCGCCGACACCGACTGGCAGAGCCTGCTGGCCGACGCCTTCCACGCGCACCCGTTCTCCCGGTTCACCGAGCGCGCGCGGCGGGTGGTCAAGGCCGCGCAGGAGGAGGCCCGGGAGCTCGGGCACGACCACATCTTCCCCGAGCACCTCGCGCTCGGCCTGCTGCATGACCCGGACTCCCTGGCGGGCCAGGCCATTGCCGCGCTGGGCGTCACCCCGGAGTCAGCCCGCGAGGCTCTCGTCGCGGCCCAGCAGCCGCCCGCGGTGGAGGAGCCGGTGTCCGGCAGGATCCCGTTCACGTCGCGGGCCAAGAAGGTGCTCGAGCTGGCCTTGCGGGAGGCGCTGCTGCTCGGGCACAACTACATCGGCACCGAGCACCTGCTGCTCGGCCTGCTCGATGACGAGGAGAGCCTCGGTGGCGGCACGCTGGCCGCTCTCGGCCTCACCAAGGAGCGGGCGCGGGACTGGCTCGTCCCCGTGCTGGAGCGCCTCTCCGGGGAAAGACGCCAGGATCCGCGGGCGGAAGGCTAGCTGACGCCGCTTTGCCTGCGGTTCCGGGTGTGATAACCCCCGGAACCGCAGACAAATACCGCGGCGCCCGCGGCTAGCCGGCCGCGCGGGCGGCCTGCGGGCGGCGGCGGGCGGCGGGATCGGTGAGCGCGGGCAGCTGCCAGCCCGCGTCGGCGGCGTTCAGCGTCGCGCCCGGCGGGACGATCTGGTCGATGCGGTCGAGCACGTCATCATCCAGCGTCACGTCCGCCCCCGCCAGCAGGTCGGTGAGCTGCTCCATGGTGCGCGGGCCGATGATCGCCGACGTCACGCCGGGGTGCGCGATCACGAAGGCCAGCGCCAGGTGGGTCAGCGAGCAGCCGGCGTCGGCGGCGATCTTGATGAGCTCCTCGACGGCGGCGAGCTTGGCCGCGTTCCCTGGCAGCGCCGGGTCGAAGCGCTGCGGCAGCCTCCGCGCCCGTGCGGTGGTCATGTCCGGGCCCGCGTCCTGGCGGATGCGGCCGGTCAGCCAGCCGCCCGCCAGCGGGCTCCAGGCGATGACGCCCATGCCGTACTTCTGGCAGGTGGGCAGGACTGACGCCTCGATGCCGCGGACGAAGACCGAGTAGGGCGGCTGCTCGCAGCGGAACCGCTCGCGGCCGCGGCTCTGCGCGACCCATTGGGCCTCGACGATGTACTCGGCGGGGAACGTGGAGGAGCCGATCGCCCTGACCTTGCCGCTGTGCACCAGGTCGGACAGCGCGGACAGGGTCTCGTCAACGTCCGTGTCCGGGTCCGGGCGGTGCATCTGGTACAGGTCGATGTAGTCGGTCTGCAGGCGCCGCAGGCTGTTCTCCACCTCCCGGACGATCCAGCGGCGCGAGTTGCCGCGCATGTTGGCGTCCTCGCCCATCGGGGAGTGTGCCTTGGTGGCCAGCACCACGTCGTCGCGGCGGCCGAGCAGCGCCTGGCCGACGATCTCCTCGGACTCCCCCGCCGAGTACACGTCCGCGGTGTCCACGAAGTTGACGCCGGCGTCCAGCGCGGCGTGGATGATCCGGATGCTGTCCTCGTGATCGGGATTGCCCCACGCGCCGAACATCATCGCGCCGAGGCAGTAGGGGCTCACCTTGATCCCGGTACCGCCGAGCGTCCGCATCCGCATGCCTGCCGCCTTTCTTCTCGGGTAAATGCCTGCATCTCTTCTCGGTCTTCTCGGGTGAATGCCTGCATCGTGATCTTGCCGTGTTCGGCTGGGTCATGCGGACTGGACCGCAGGAATCAGGCTCAGCCGTAGAAGTCCGCCATTCTAGTAGTGCTTTGTCAGGTAACTGGGGTAAGTCCGGTCCGCCTGGCATCACGGGCCCCGTGAGCCCGGGAGCGAGCGGCGGCCCGGCCGTCCACCGGGGCCAGATCCCCGCGATCCCCGGAGGGTCATACCGGACATCACCACACAAACCAGGCAGCTGCCTGGACCCAACAAAGTACTCCGTGAACCGTACCGATCGCCTCTATGCCCTGGTCGAGGAGATGCGGGCGGCCGCGCCTCGCCCGCGTTTCGCAAGCAAGCCCCTTGTGCTTGCTAAGAGCATGTATATAGTTGACTTGGGCAATCAACTCAGGGGATGGCATGGGTGAACTGACGGCTGACAACCCGGTGGTGACGGGCGCGCCGGTGAAGGACATGGCGGCCGATCGGCCGGGTGCCGACGTGGTGCCGGCCAGGAACCCCGAACCGGCGGACGATGCCGCGGTGACCGCGGTGCGCGGGTTCAACCGGTTCTACACGAACGTGATCGGCCTGCTCCGGGGCAAGTACCTGGACACCCCGTACTCGCTGACCGAGGCGCGGCTGCTGTTCGAGCTGGCGCAGCGGGATGCCAGCGAGGTCACCGACCTGCGCCGCATGGTCGACATCGACCCGGGCTACCTGAGCCGGATCCTGGCCAGGTTCGAGTCGGACGGGCTGATTGCCAGGCAGCGTTCGGCCGCGGACGGGCGCCGGCAGGTCATCCGGCTGACCGGCGGCGGCCGCGACGTCGTCGCAGGCCTCGACGCCCGCTCGGCCGAACAGACCCGCGGCATGCTGGCCGGCCTGCGCGACGATGACCGGCGGCGACTGCTCGATGCGATGCACGTGATCACCGAGACCCTCACCGGGTCACCACGGCCGCGCGGCTACCTGCTCAGGGCACCGCGGCCGGGCGACATGGGCTGGGTCGTGCAGCGGAACGCGGCGGTGTACACGGCGGAGTTCGGCTGGGACGACTCGTACGAGGCCCTGGTGGCCAGGATCGTCGCGGACTACGTGGACCACCGGGACCCGGACTCCGAGGCGGCCTGGATCGCCGAGGTCGACGGCGCGCCGGCCGGCTGCGTGTTCTGCGTCCGCGAGGACGCCACCACCGCGCGGCTGCGGCTGCTGCTGGTGGAGCCGTGGGCCAGGGGCCTCGGGATCGGCGCCCGGCTGGTCGGCGAGGTCCTGCGTTTCGCCGGCCAGGCCGGGTACTCCCGCATCACCCTGTGGACCAACGACGTGCTGGCCGACGCCAGGCGCATCTACCAGCGGGCTGGCTTCACCCTGGATGACGAGAGCCAGCATCACAGTTTCGGCAGGGATCTGACGGGCCAGAACTGGTCCCGCGCCCTGTAACGGCTGGACCGGCCGGGCCGGGCCGGCCAGCCGCGGAGCCGGCGAGACGGCGGGTACCTGTTCGGTCCGTTCGAACAGCAGGAGCACCGCGCCGATCAAGAAGCACACCGCGCCCACGAAGGTGCCGAGGTTGGTCACCGGAACGCTCAGCATCTGGGTGGTCCCGGGGATGACGTAGCTGGCGACGGCGGAAAACCCGAACGCGAGCGATCCGGCCAGGTTCACCCCGGTGATCCACCAGGCCAGCGACCTCGGCCGCCACGCCGACCAGCCGTGGCACACCTCGAACCATGCGAGCGCACTGGCGACCAGGAAGCAGGCCGAGCCGAGGGCGTCGGGACGCCAGACATGATGCCGTGCCTGCGACGAGCCGACGGCCGCCCAGATGGCGACGAAGGTGCTGACGTTGAACTCGATGGTCCCCACGGATTGCACGCCGGTCGCAAGCCAGTCGATCTGGCCAGGCAGGAACACGAAGATCTTCCGGCGGGCGGTACCCGGCCGCTGAGGAGCCGCATCGACCGCCTCGCGGTACTGCAGGAAACCCGCTGCGGTGAAGAACAGCGACCCGATGAAAAACGTCACCGCGTCAGGCTTGCCGCCCACGGCGTTCACGTACCCGGGCACCGTGCCCAGCGCGAAAAGGAACGAGCCGACGGCGAACAGCACCCCCATCCACCAGTCGCGATCGCGCGGCGCCCACCACGTCGAGCCGCGTGGCGTGGCTCCGGACAGGTGCTTGCGGTGCGCGCGAGATTCCCAGCGCGCGATCACGCCATCAGGGCGCCTGCGGACGACGAAGGTGACGAACGGCCCGAACCCGCGTTCCTGCGTCGTTTCTGCTTCCGTGGACATCAAGAGCCTTCTGTCATCCGGGCTGCGGTTCAGGTACCGATACCCGGGTTCCGGGCGCCGTATCACACGTCCTCCAGAGGATGGGCCACGGGAGGACGGGCGGCATCACCCGACGCGGATGAGGTCGCCGCACGGGCTGCCCCGCATCGGCCGGTTCTCACCCAGGACCCGCGACGAGAACGGCAATGTCCGACGGAGCCGACGGGGCGGGCGTATTGTAGCTAATCTATGACCAATAGTGACCGACAGGGGCAAACGCTGGCGGTGCTGGCGGGATGCGACATCGATGCGCTGATGTTCACCGCCGAGATGTACGGAGTGCAGCTGGACCAGCTCGCCGTCGTCCTGGGGGTCTCGGTTGAGCGGGCCCGCGGGGTCGCCGTCAGGTGGCGGAACCTTGGCCTGGCCGAATCGGCCCGGCTCGGCCCGGGCCCGCCGTGGATCTGGGCGACCCGGCCCGGGCTGGTCGCCTGCGGCCTGCGTTACACCGCCGTGCCGCCCGCCCCGTCCCGGCTGGCGCACATCAGGGCCGTGACCGCGGTCCGGCTGGCCCTGCAGGCCACCACGGCATATCAGCGGGCCCGCACGTCCTGGCGCGGCGAGCGGCGGATCCGGGCGGGCAGCCGGCTCGGCATGCGCGATCACCTGCCGGACGGCGAACTGCACTGGCCGGCCGGGGCGGCCTTGTCCTGGGACGGTGAATGCTGGGCCGTCCAGGCCGAGCTCACCCGCAAGACCGTCGCCCGCACCACCGAGATCATGCGGGAACTGCTCGCCCGTACCGGCGACTACGGGTGTCCCGCGGCCCAGGCCGCCGAGACCGGCCTGGCCGCCCAGGCACGCCCGGGCGCTCTACCTCTGCTCCCCCGCCGCGATGCCCGCCGTGGTCCGGGCCAGGGACGAGCTCGGCCCGCTGGGCGCGCGGATAGAGATCAGGAACCTGCCCGCCGGCGCCGCGCTCCCCTTAGCGCAGCGCCGTCACCCGGTCGCGGCCAGCAGCGTGCGCAGGTAGCCGACGCTCTGGCCTACGGCGCGACGGATGGTTTCCTCGACCCGTTCGGCCTCAGTCGCGGCCGGCTGCCACCGGCCGCCGATCAGCATCTCCGTGTGTAGCACCAGCCCGTCGGCCTGTCGGGGCGGCGGCGCGCCCCAGGGAGTCGATGAACTCGACACTGCATGACCCGGTTCGGCAAGTCAACAGGTCGGTAATTATCAAAAACCCGTCATTCTGCCCAACGTGATCACGACGTCGGCACGCCGGATTCACCCCGCTTACCTGTGGCCGCCTGCCCGGGGCTGTTATCGATAAGACCAGGCAAATATGGCCGAACGAGGTGGCTTCCACGTCCGGCTCACCGGCTTCCCGCGGCGACCGGGGGTCGCGTACGGGGGCAGCGCCGCAGGGTATGGTCACATAGAAGAAACCTCATCAACCCATCAGGACGTGCAGCATGGCGCATCCCTACCCCATCCGGGAGATCGCCCGCCAGGCCGGCGTGAGCGAGGCCACCGTGGACCGCGTCCTGAACCATCGCGGCGGGGTCCGCGCGAGCACCGTCAACGACATCCAGCAGGCCATCACCGATCTCGACCGGCAGCGCAGCCAGCTGCGGCTCAACGGCCGCGTGTTCATGATCGACATCGTGATGCAGACCCCCGACCGGTTCTCCTCCGCGGTCAAGGCCGCGCTCGAGCAGGAACTGCCGTCGCTGCGGCCCGCGGTCGTGCGCTCGCGGTTTGATTTCCGCGAGAAAGGCGACGTGCGCGACATCGCCAGGGTCCTGGAGACGATCGCCCGGCGCGGCTCACGCGGGGTCATCCTCAAGGCACCGGAGGCACCGGAGCTAAACGCCGCGGTCCTGCGCCTGAGCGAGGCGGGAATCCCCGTCGTCACGCTGGTGAGCGACCTGCCGTTCAGCAAGCGGGTGGCCTACGTGGGGATGGACAACCGCTCGGCCGGCGCCACCGCGGCGTACCTCCTCAACCAGTGGCTGGGCGACTACCCGGGCCGGGACAGCCGCGTCCTCGTGGCGCTGAGCCGCAGCGTCTTCCGCGGCGAGGAGGAACGCGAGATCGGCTTCCGGGCCGCGATCCGCGAGCGATGGCCGCACCGCGCCCTGCTGGAGATCACCGACAGCGACGGGCTCGACACATCGGTTTACCGGCTGGCGCTGGAGGCCCTGGACCGTCACGCCGACATCGAGGCCGTGTACTCGATCGGCGGCGGCAACCGGGCCATTCTCGGCGCCTTCGACGAACGGCAGCGCCCCTGCCGGGTTTTCATCGCGCACGACCTGGACCGGGACAACCGGGAGCTGCTCGAGGCGGGCCGCCTGTCCGCGGTGCTGTATCACGACCTGCGCCGGGACATGCACCGCGCCTGCCAGATCATCATGCAGGCGCACGGCGCGCTGGACGGCCCCATCGTCACCTGGCCCGCGCCCATCCAGGTCATCACGCCCTTCAACGTCCCGCCGGAGGCGGCTGTTTGATGGTGACCGATATCGCCCGGCAGCCCCGAGGTCAGCTGACCGCCACTGGGCGGCTGGGGTCGGTGACCCAGTTGGACCAGGAGCCGACGTAGAGCGCGGCGGGAAGGCCGGCCAGCGTGAGGGCGAGGACCTCGTGGGCCGCGGTGACGCCGGAGCCGCAGTAGGCGCCGACCGGCGTGCTCGCGCCGGGGATGGCCCCGAGACCGACACCGAGGGCGGCGAACCTGGCCGCGAGGGCGGCGGGGTCCTTGAAGGTGCCGTCCGGGTTCACGTTGCCGGCGGTGGGCGCGCTGACCGCGCCGGGGATGTGACCGGCCACCGGGTCGACCGGCTCGGTCTCGCCGCGGTAGCGCTCCCCCGCCCTCGCGTCGAGCAGCAGCCCGGTCCGCGCCGCCGCCTGCGCGCCCGCCGCGTCCAGCACCGGCATCTGACCGGGGTCCGCGGTGAAGTCGCCGGGCGCCGGCGCGGGCTCGGCCGTGGTCACCGCGCGACCGGCCCCGGTCCAGGCCCGGTAGCCGCCGTCCAGCACCCGGACGTCCCGGTGCCCGAAATAGCGCAGCGTCCACCAGCCGCGGGCGGCGACGGTGGCGTCGCCGTCGTCGTACACCACGACCGGCCGGCCCCGGCGCACCCCGGCGGCGCGCATCACGGCCTGGAACGCGGCCGGATCTGGCAGCGGGTGCCGGCCCGCGGGACCTGGCGGCCCGGCCAGGTCCCGGTCCAGGTCGGCGAAGACCGCGCCGGGGAGGTGCCCCTGCCGGTAGCTGTCGATGCCCGGCGGACCGCCGAGCCGCCACCGCACGTCGAGGAGGACGGGCGGCGGGTCCTGCGCTAGCTCGGCGGCGAGCGACGCCACGCTGACCAGCGGGTTGTCCCGCCCCGTCATGCGGCGTATGTCAGCGCGGGCACCAGCTGCTCCGACGGGGTGAGCGAGCCGTGCATGCCGGCCAGCGCGGACTCGCGCGGCTCGGCCTTGGTGGCCACGATGGCGAGGGATCCCGCCGAGGCGACGACCACGTCGCCGATCCGGTCGGCCATGCCCGCGTCCACCGAGCCGAACCAGCCTTCCTTTATGGCCTCGTCCCTGGACAGCACCCAGGCGCGATCACCGAGCGCCTCACGCCAGGTGGCGAGGAGGTCCGCCGCGGCGCCGCGGCGCGCGTACAGGTGCCTGGCCCGCGGTTCGCCGCCGAGCAGGGCCAGCCCGGACCGCAGCGCGGGGTTCGCGTCCAGGTCGAGCTTGTCCTCCGGGCTGACGTCGACCATGCCGTGATCCGCGGTCACGTACATGCAGGCTCCGGAGGGCAGCGCGCCGGCCAGCTGCTCGGCCAGCTTGTCGACGTGGGCCAGCTGGTTGTACCAGGCGTCCGAGGCGACCCCGAACACGTGCCCGGTGTTGTCGAGGTCGCCGTGGTACACGGTCACCAGCGCGCGGCCGTGCTCCCACAGGGCCGTGGCGGCCTGCGCGGCCAGCGCCCCCATGCTGTCGGCCGGGCGGAAGTCCGCGCCGCGCATGGTCGCCACGGTCAGGCCGGTGCCGCGGAACGAGCCTTGCGCCACGTGCACGGCCGCGATGCCCGCGGCGGCGGCGCGCTCGTAGATGGTGGGCAGCGGCTGCCATAGCCGGGGATCGACGCGCGAATCCCAGCGCAGCCCGTTGAGCAGGCGGTTCTCTCCCGGGATGATGACCTGGTAGCCGAGGATCCCGTGCTGCCCGGGCGGGCGCCCAGTGCAGATCGAGCCGAGGCTGGTGACCGTGGTGGACGGGAACCCGGCCGTGATCGGCTTGGAGTTGCGGGCGAGCTCGGACAGGAAGGGCGCGGCCGCGGGATGGTCACGGAGCAGTTCCCAGCCGAGGCCGTCCACGATCAGCAGGCACGCACGCCGGGTCGGCGCGAGGCCCAGGACATTCTGCGACTCCGGCGCGTCCGGGTCGAGTGACGCGAGCATCGACGACGACAGGTCCGCGAGGGCCGCGACCCCGTAAGACGGCACGGTCGGCGGATGTCTCGGCTCGGGCGTCATGCGGGGATCCTCACTTGCTGCTCGTGGGTGCCACTCGGCGTCTTGCCTTGACCATGCCTTGGCGTGTTCGCCTCAGCATCTTGCCGGAACATGGTGCCACTGGGGGGCATCAGCGGCAAAACGGACCTTCATTTGCCGTCCCGGGTTCAGCTCCCGTTGACCGCGGTGGCGTCGGACAGCTCCCGCGCGAAGCTCAGCAGCTGCCGCACGGCGTCCTCTCCGTCGGCGGCCTGACTGACCCGCAACGAGAAGTCATCGGCCGTGATCGTGCCCAGGTAGCCGTGATCAGCCTCGCAGCTCTCGTCGCCGCAGTGCGCCGGCTCAATCTCAAGGTGGGAAAGGACGTTCCAGCCGATGGTCAGCATGACCTCTGACGGCATGGTGACGCCCGGCACGTAGACCGCCGGGTCGGGCACCACGCGGCTGAGAGCCACGGAGGAGATCTTGGCGAACCGGATTGCCTCCGTGCTGGTCTCCGCCCGCGGCCTGCTGTCGGAATCCTCGGCTGGATGCTCGTCGGTGTGCGAGTACACCAGCCGGGTCGGGGTCAGCGCGAGCACGGTCATGTGCCGGCGCACCTCCATGCCCGGGTCGAAGATCGCGTCGTGGTGGACGACGTAGGCCGTGACTGGTTCCGATCCGAGCGCCGAGGCCACAGCGTCGGATACCAGGCCCGGGTAGTACCCGCTGTGCTCGATCGCGGCCCGCAGGCCGTCGGTCAGGACTCGCGTTTCCCTCATCCCCCCATCCTGCACCGTTCGGCCGGATGCTTTACCCACCGGAGCGAATCTAGCCGACTCCGGGCTCCCCGGGCGGCGCCACACCGGTCAGGTGCAGGACGCGCTCTTCTGACGGCTCGGGCAGGGACATGGCGCTCGCCCCGGGGGCGGGCTTGGGTTTGCGGGGCTTCCTGGGACCCGATCCCCCGCCCCGGCCGCGGTAGACGATCAGGCCGTTCACCGGGTCGGGCACGCCATCAAGGGCCGAACGGACCGCGGGCAGGGCGCGGAACGCCTCCCACTGCTCGTCGGAGTCGAACAGCACCTCGAACACCACGCCGTAGCGATGCTCGTGCCACGCCCACTCGACCGCGCCGTTAGTCACCGCCGCCTCGGTGAGGTCGTCTTGGTAAGAGTCCTTCCAGCGCCGAGCGGGCAGCTCGCTCGCGTCGAAGACCTCGATCGACCACCATTCGGACACGCCTTATGCCACCGCCATCCGGTTGCGCACTGACCCCCGTGGTCAAGATAGTACGTCTTTTGGCGGCGTACCGATAGGCTGCGTCGCCATGAGGGGAACTGGCCTGAGGCTGGCGGTGACACTGCTCACCGTGATCCCGTGGCGCGGGACCGGCCCGCGGGCCGGCGACGCTACCACGCCGGCGCCGGAACCGGAACTGGCGCCGGCCACGGTGGCGGCCGCGATGGCGTGGGCGCCGGCCGTGGGGCTGCTGCTCGGCGTCATCGCGTCGGCCGTCCTGCTGGTGGCTGATCACCCCCTCGGGGCGGGGCCGCTGACCGCGGCCGGGCTCGCGGTCGGGTCACTCGCCTTGCTCAGCCGAGGCCTTCACCTGGACGGGCTGGCCGATCTGGCGGACGGCCTGGCCAGCGGTAAGCCCGCCCCGGCCGCGCTGGACATCATGCGCCGTTCCGACATCGGGCCGCTCGGCACGGTGACGCTGATCCTGACCCTGCTCCTCCAAGTCGCCGCGCTCAGCCAGGCCGAATCGGCCGGTCACGGCCGGGGGCCCGCGGCGCTCATCGCCGCGGTGGTCACCGGTCGGCTCGCCCTGACGTGGGGCTGCCGCCGGGGCGTGCCCGCGGCCCGGCCGGACGGGCTCGGCGCGCTGGTCGCGGAATCGGTCCGCCCGGCGGTCCCGGCCGCCGCCACCGCGGTCACGCTGGCGGCGGCGGTCGCGGCGGTGGTGATCTCGGCGACGGTCACCGGCGAGCCGCCCGGCTGGACCCTCCCGCTCGCGGTCCTCGCGGGCCTGGGGGCGGCGTTCGCCGCGCAGCGGCACGCGGTGCGACGGCTCGGCGGCATCACCGGCGACGTCCTGGGCGCGCTGGCCGAGATCGCGACCACCGTCACCCTGGTCGTCGCGGCCATGGGCCCGCCCCGCTGACGCCGGGCTGGGCGCAGGGCCGTCAGCTCAGCCTGATCCGCGGGTCGGCGATGGTCAGCGCGATGTCGGCCAGCAGGTTGCCCAGCACGGTCAGCACCGCGCCGATCAGCGTGTACGCGATCAGCACCGGATAGTCCTCGTTCCCGAGGCTGTTGAAGAACAGCAGGCCGAGGCCGTCGTAGTTGAAGACGTACTCGGCGATGAGGTTGCCCGCGAGCAGTGCCGGGATGGACAGTCCCACCAGCGTGATCATCGGCAGGCAGGCATTGCGGACCAGGTGCCGGAACAGCACGAGCCGCTCCGGCAGGCCCTTGGCTCGCGCCGTCTTGATGTAGTCCTGGGCCAGGGTCTCCATCGCCGAGGACCGCATGTACCGGGAGTAGCCGGCCAGGATGAGCAGGGTCAGGCAGAGGATCGGCAGCGCCATGTCGTGCCAGTCGCCCATCACGGTGATCAGCGAGGTGGACTGGCTGGCCTCGAAGCCGAACACGCTGAAGCTCAGCGCGAAGACCTGGATCGCGATCAGGTAGAGCAGGAAGTCCGGCATGGCGTAGGCGGTGAAGGCCACGCTGGTGACCGCCTGGTCGCCGAAGGTGTTCCGCCTGACCGCCTGGTAGATCCCCAGCGGGATCGCGATCAGGACCGCGAGCGCCAGCGCCATGCCGGACAGGTAAAGGCTGCGCGCCCACCGCTCCTCGAAGAGCGCCGCCACGGACTGGTTCAGCTTGTAGGAGTAACCGAGGTTGCCGTGCAGCACGCCGTACACGTACTGCCAGTACTGCACGATGACCGGCTGGTCGTAGCCGTTCTGGGCGTTCCACGTCGCGATGGCCTGCGGAGATGCTCTCGGCCCGAGGACCACGATGGCGGGCGAGGGGAAGACCGCGCGGAGCAGGACGAAGACGAAGATCGAGATGCCGATCAGGATCACCAGTGACGTCCCGGCCCGCCGGATCAGGTAGGCACTCACCCGCCAGCCTCCTTGCGTCAAGCTCACGGCCGACCTGCGCCAACGCCCGCCGGTTCCGGTCTATCAGCGGCAGGTCGGGCCCGTCTACCCTGGCATGTTTCAATTGCGAAAAGACACAGGACGCCGCCATGCAGGAGCCGAGGCAGGAACCGCTGATGCCGCCGACACACGACGTATTCAACCAGCCGCCCGCGCTGACCGGGTACGACCTCGCCGACGACCCGGCCATGCTGGGCGCGCTGCGGCGCGAGGGCGCCGGCTGGGCCGAGGACGGCGTGCGTGAACTCGGCCGCCTGGCCGGCTCGGCGCGGGTCCAGGAGCTTGGCCGCCAGGCCAACGAGAACCCGCCGAAGCTGCGCACGCACGACCGCTTCGGGAACCGGGTCGACGAGGTGGAGTTCCACCCGGCCTGGCATGAGCTGATGACGGTGGCGGTACGGCACGGCCTGCACGCCGCTCCGTGGCGGGACACTCGCCCAGGGGCGCACGTGGCGCGGGCCGCGGGCTTTTACGTCTGGGGCGCGGCCGAGGCCGGGCACTGCTGCCCGGTGTCGATGACCTACGCCATCGTGCCCGCGCTGCGGCACGCGCCCGGCCTGGCCGGCCGTTTCGAGCCGCTGCTCGCGGCTCCGGAGTATGACTTCGGCCTGCGATCGCCCGAGACCAAGCGGGGCCTGCTCGCGGGCATGTCGATGACCGAGAAGCAGGGCGGCTCCGACGTCCGGGCCAACACCACCCGCGCGGTTCCGGCCGGCGACGGCGGCTACCGCCTGACCGGCCATAAGTGGTTCACCTCCGCGCCGATGGGCGACCTGTTCATGGTGCTCGCGCAGGCACCCGGCGGCCTGTCCTGCTTCCTGCTGCCCCGGGTCCGGCCGGACGGTACCAGGAACGGCATGCGCCTGCAGCGGCTGAAGGACAAACTCGGCAACAGGTCAAACGCGTCGGCCGAGGTCGAATACGAGGACGCCCTGGCCTGGCTGGTCGGCGAGGAGGGCCACGGCATCCGCACCATCGTCGAGATGGTGAACGTGACCAGGCTCGATTGCGTGCTGGGCACGGCGACCGGCATGCGGGCCGGCCTGATGATGGCGGCGCACCACGCCGCTCACCGGATGGCGTTCGGCCGGAAGCTGGCCGACCAGCCGCTGATGGCCGCCGTGCTTGCCGACCTGGCGATCGAGTCGGAGGCGACCACGCTGGCGGCGTTCCGGCTGGCCGGGGCCACGGACCGGGCGGCTGGCGGCGACGGGCAGGAGACCGCGTTCCGCCGCCTGGCGCTGGCAGCGACCAAATACTGGGTGTGCAAGCGGGCCCCGGCGCACGCCGCCGAGGCGCTCGAATGCCTGGGCGGCAACGGCTACGTGGAGGAATCGGGAATGCCGCGCCTGTATCGCGAGGCTCCGCTGGCGTCGATCTGGGAGGGTTCGGGCAACGTCGCCGCGCTCGACGCGCTGCGCGCACTGACCAGGCAGCCCGAGTCGGCCGAGGCGTTCTTCGCCGAACTGGATCAGGCGGCCGGGACGGACCGCCGGCTGGACCAGGCGGTGGCCCGGCTGCGCAAGGAACTCGGCGACCCGTCCGAAGCCCGCGCCCGCCATCTCGCCGAGGGCATGGCGCTCGTCCTCCAAGGCGCCCTGCTGGTCCGGTACGGCGACCCGGCGGTGGCCGACGCGTTCGCCGCGTCCCGGCTGGCCGACGACGACGGGCCCGGGACCTTCCTGGGGTGGGGCCGCGCCTTTGGCACGCTCCCAGGCGGCGTCGACACTTCGGCCATCGTCAGCCGCGCCACGCCGCAGCTCAGCCGATGAGCCGGACCCGGCCGGGCAGGCCCGCTGGTCCCGGCAAAGCGAAAGGCGGGTCCGCTTGGACCCGCCTTCTGGAGAAAGCTGCGGCTGGGAGCAACCAAGCCCGCTTGAGTGCCGTGCCCTTCTATGGCATTGCGCTCATAGAAGGGCACGCCACCTGGGAAAGTCGTGGTACCGAAGTCACGAGCAAGCAAACCTGCGGAGAGACCCCCCCGGTTTAGTGCCACTGCGCACGTGGGCCTCTCATCCGATATTAAGCCGCCGCGCGCACCGCGCCGCGGCGCTAGTTCCCCGTTGCCGCCCGGAACCTGACAACCAATTCGGCCGGTACGCGACCGCGGTCCTTGACCTCGATACCCTGCGCCTTCGCCCATTCACGCACTTCGGTGGTGTTCAGCCCGCTGGCCGCCGCCCGGCGTCCGGTCCGCGCGGGCCGGCGAGCAGCAGTACCGCTGCTGCGCCGCGCGGCCTCGACGTACCGCGACAGTGCCTTGCGCAGCGCGTCAGCGTGCTTTGCGTTCAGGTCGATCTCGTACTCGGCACCATCCAGCGCAAAGCGGACGGTCCCCTCTGCCTCACTGCCATCGATGTCATCGATGAACAGGGTTTGTATCTTCTGAGCCACGTGTACTCCGTTCCACTGGGTGAATAGTGCATAAGCGTAGACGATCATCAGCCGATAAGTGCGCAGCAACCCCTCATTTCCATTGCACGCCGTTGGCGGAACGTTGACCGCCGCCTTCCCGATGAACTGGCGGTCGGCGGAAGAAGTCACCAACGGTGCGCAGCCGCACACCTAAAGCTGGTGGCGGAGCCATGAGCAGGCCGCACTCCGCTACCTTATGAAATCGTTTGCCGTCATTCCGGTCATGCCCGAGGCGGGTCCGCGCGCATGGCCCCGTGCGTTTTGCCTGGCCCCCCGTGCCTTAAGACCGGAGAAAAACCCTGGTTAGCAGGCCGCGCCAGGCGGTCAGCACACATTGCGGGTTAACCGTGATGCACGTGCAGCAGCGTCGCGTTTCACTGAGCTGAATTCTCAGGATTCTCTCAGCCTTGGAAAGATTCTCCCAGCGTAGGAAAAAAAGGGCAGCGGTTCATTGATACCGCCGCGCCGTCCATACCTACGCTACCTCATCCACCGGATCGGCACGCGGCAAGCGGACGAGGCCAGCGCCAGGGCCGGCATCCCTCCTCCGCAGGTGCGAGCCACCTTCTGCCGCTGCGCCCCCAGCGGCCAGCGGGCCGGGGCGTGCCCGGCGGACCCGCCGGAATGATATCCGATCGGCCTTAGCGGCGGGAACTGATCCCGTATCGTCGGACTATTCGTTACCTTGCCGCCTTCGAAGCCAAACGGTAAAGTCTCGGGCGTCCAGCAGCTTGCCGACGGCCTTGATGCCCTCATATAGTCCGGTATGCGTTCCGCGCCAAACGACCTGATTGACGGTTTTATCGTTCACTGAGATCATATCCTGGATAGCTGCGGTGAGACCGGCGAAGCCCGGCGGCCGTTCTCACATGGCGCGTTTAGGTCCGGCCGCGCCTGCGGCGACTTCATTGGCTCAGCCGGGCTCGCTGAAGAGATCCCCGGCCGTGCGATATTCCTCGGTGAGCCACCGGCGGACGTGTTCATACGGCCGGCCAGTCAGGCCCTTTCCCGCCCAGTAACGACGGCAAGATCCGGCGATAGCAGCTTGCCCCGCCCGATGGCCCGGCCCGGCGGCGCTTTATTGCCGGGGCGCGAGCAATTCCTGCCAGGTCCGGCCGCTCCGCACGCTGGCCGGCTGCTCCGCCACGATGTCCGACCCAGAGCGCGCGGTCTCGTCGCGGACCTTGACCAGGACCCAGCGCCGCGCCCCGGTCCGGATCAGCGCGAAGCCTCCCGACAGCTTGCGGCCGTGCAAGACGAACGACAAGTGCCCCGGCTCCTCCCGGACGATCTCGGCGGTTCCCTCATCCCAGACGATCACCGCGCCGCTACCGCGAGGCTGGCCGTCCCGTACGCCCTCGAACTCACCCGCCGCCAGGGCGTGGTCTTCGACCGGAACGGCCAGCCGCCGGACGCCGGGATCGAGCGACGGCCCCTTGGGAACCGCCCAGGAACGCAGCACGTCGCCTGACTGCAGGCGGAAGTCGAAGTGCAGCGTCGTCGCGTCGTGCAACTGGACGACGAAGCGGGGCAGCGTGGCCACCGCCCCAGTATGAGCCCCGCGCGCAGGTGCTCGCGGCTGGAACGGACGCCATCTCGAATCCAGAATTGACAATTCCGGATCCGGGCGGCCAGCGGTCACCGGCCACGTGAACGGGCTAATTCCGGGTGTCCCCGTGCGGCTGACCCGGCCGGACGCCGGAATCCCTCGCATATCCCGGCTTACGCTTTCCCGGCACCGCGGCATGATTCGGCGCACGATCCGCCGACGGCCTGCGCGCGGCGGAGCACGGCCGCCGCTGAGGCGCGCGGATTCCTGGCGGTAGCGGTAGCCGGGCGTGATCTGCGCGAGGCTGATCTCCTGACCAGTACAGATCCCAGGGGCGATGATCGCGCGAGCCGGCCAGGCCCGGGTTCCGGTCAGATCCAATCCGCCGAGCACGCCGGCATCGCCCGGCGCGGGGCGCGATGGCCACCCGCACGCCGGCCAGCGAACTGGCACTCAGCAATGACCGCGCCATATTCCAGCCGGCCCGGCGCCTTGCCGTTATCGACGGCCGGTAACCATGCCCTTTTCCGGTATTGACGGAAGACGTCCGGTACCCAAAGCGCGGGACGGCTCAGGCGATCCCATTCCCGTTAGCACCGGATGCTGGCCGGACATAGCACGGATTGCATTAGCCCCGCCCGCCGGCCTCTGGCGGGGCGCACCGGGGCCCGGGATCCCCGGCGGGCCGTATCGCCGGGTGCGTCAGGCGCAATCCGGATGCTCGGCCACGATTACCCATCTTTGCCTAATAAGCGGCTTTATGCATGCATATACGTGAACGGGACACATATCCCGCTGGAGCAGGTCAGGAATGCGTGCCCCGCGGTGACCGCGACCGGCGCACACGGTACTGATGATCTTGATTCTGCTGGGAGGCACAAGGTGCGGGCCCGCCGCTTCGCCGCGACGCTGAGGCTCTTCAGCACTGGATTCCCGGTACCGGGGCAATTTACTGGCCGTCAATTATCTCGGCGGCGTGCGGACTATAGGCCCGGCCCGGGTTCCATACGCCGGACGTCGCGCCCGCTCGGGACCAGCGCACATCGCGGCAGCGATCTCCGGCGGAGAGGCGCCAGCCCTGATCCAGGCAGGTCGGCCATCATCCGGCACCAGCGGCCGGGCCGCTGGCGGCCGCCCCCGGCGGCCCCGCCAGCCGCAGGCGGCGCCAGCGTGCAGCCGCGGCCAGTCACGCCCGGCCATACCCCGCCCGGTGCCAGTTTCCTCATCAGATCCCAGCCCTTCCGCTTATCGTGCTGTATCTCCCGCAGCGCTCGCCCATACCGGAGACACGGACCGCGCCTGGCCACGGTTCAAGCCGAAGTCCCCAAAACTCCGAACGGTCCCGTAGCGATAACTCTGAGTCAACATTCGGCGGGCGAGCGGTCGCGTCGCGCTGGAGGCGTCCCTGCGCGCAGACGCTCCGCTTCGCCAGGGAAGAGGGAGCACACGACCTGACCACCCGCTACGGCACCCTAATGGCGCCCCTGCCGCTGGCCTGCGTAGTCAACTGACCGGGCCGGGCGTACGCTCGACATAGCGGCGACGGCGGCCGCGGGCCAGATCCGCGCTAACCGGGGAGTCGGTTATGGGCATCCGTTCCTGGTTTCGTTCGCTCCGGTCTCCGGACGACCTGGACCTCCCGGAGGAGAGGCACAGCCTGATCAAGCTCCGCTACGAGGACCCGGACTTCGAGCCCGTCGAGCGGGCCGCGGCCGCGGACGTCGCCGCGATCGAGGAAGACGACAAGTACTTCGGCTCAGACTCCCCCGCCAGCCAGGACGAACTCTGACCGCTGCCTGCGCGGCACCACCTCGGCGGCTAGGCTGACGGACCGTGGTCACGGCACCAGACATTCCCGGGCATAGGGTCGGCGGCGTCCTCGGCGCGGGCGGCTTCGCCACCGTGTACCGGTGCTGGCAGCTGGCGGTCGGCCGGGAAGTGGCCGTGAAGGTGGATAACCGGGTGCTGCTTACCGAACGTGACCGCCGCCGGTTTCTCCGCGAGGTGACGGCGGCTGGCCGGCTGTCCGGTCACCCGCATGTCATCGACGTCTACGACGCGGGCACGCTCCAGGACGGCCGGCCCTACCTGGTGATGGAGCTGTGCCCGGCCGGCTCGCTGAACGACGCACTGCGCGGGAACGGGCCGATGCCGCCCGCGCAGGTGCGCGACATCGGCATCAAGCTGGCCGACGTGCGGACCTTCGACCAGCCGGTGGTGGCCGCGGACCGCACCGTGCGCCAGGTCTGCTCCCAGACGGTCATGCTGGCGTCACGGCAGGGGCAGGCGCGCCGTCTCCCGGCCGCGGACTGGGACATCCAGGTCCTGCCGCCCTCGGAGGCCGCGCTGGACAGCGGCTCGCACGTCTACCGCTGCCTCGCCCACGACATCGTGCACGTGCCGCGCGCCCCACAGTTCCGCCGTTAGCGGCGGCCCGGCCGTCACAGGTGGAAGCTGGTGCCGACCGCGTTCGGGATGTAGGCGGACGGGAACCGGGCCGACATGGCGTGCTGGGCGCGCCAGCCGGTGCAGTGCGCGGGCACCAGCACGGCGGGATTCAGCGCGGCCAGGTCGCCGAGCACCCGCGGGATCAGCGGCTCGAACAGCGGGCCGCCCAGGTGGAAGCCGCCCAGCAGGGCGTAGAGCGGCTGGCCGCCGGTCAGCCGCTGCGCGTACCTGGCGATGTTGACCACGCCCGCGTGGCCGCAGCCGGTGATCACGACCAGGCCCCGGTCACGGACGCTGACGATGAGCGCCTGGTCGTCGAGCACGAGCGGATCGGGCTGCCAGCGTCCGTCCAGCCAGGCCTGCTGCGGCGGGAACCCGGGCTCGTACCCGGTGGTCCGGGCGACCTCGCCCGTGATCAGCACTGACCGGCCGAACAAGAAGCTCGGCTGGCGCTCCTCGATGATGTCGAAGCCCGCCCCGACCAGGGCGCGTCGGCTGGTGGTGGGGAGGTCCCACGGCTCACGGCCGGGCAGTTGCAGGCGGCGCTGGCGCCAGAAATGCGGGTGGATCAGCACCGGCAGGTTGATCCGGCCGACCGTGCGGATCAGCCCGTCGATCCCGGTGGTGTGATCGAAGTGACCGTGACTGCACACGATGGCCTCGATCGAGTACGGGTCGATGTCCAGGCGGCGCATGTTCTCGGTGACGCCGTCCGGGCTGGTGCCCGCGTCGAACAGGAACCTGTGCTCGTGCCCGGCCTTGGTCACCGTGACCAGCACCGAGAATCCGTGCTCGGCGATCAGCATGTCCGGCGCCTGCCCGCCGGTCATCATGGCCAGCGAGCGCCACGGGCTCCGCGCAGGGTTCGCCCGCCGCGCCGGTTCCTGATCGGCCATCAGGTTGTCGGTGACGTTGTCCATCAGGGTGACCACGACCACCGAGTCCACCGGCTCGAGGTCGATCTCGATGGCCGGCTCCACGTCGTGGCGCACCGCGGCGGCCAGGCTGGCGGGGCTATCATCCGTGCACACCGCCCCATCGTAGGAACCAGACGCGCTGCCCCGCCAGAGCGCTGACCGTATAGTGACGGGCGTGTGCCCGCGCCGGCCTGCGGCACGGGGTCCGGGGCCTGATGGCAGCCCTGGACAGCGACGGCAGCCCGTGACGGAGGGCCGTGACGGAGGGCGGAAACGGGAGAGCGCGTGACCGGGCCGGATTTCCTGCGGGCCACCCGGGCGTCCTACGACGCGGTGGCCGCCGGCACCGGCCCGGTGGCTGATATCGGAAGCGGGCGCCTTCCGTTAGCCGCGACTAACGTAAATGACGGGTTCGCGGGGTGCCGTCGCGATCGCCGATGCCAGAATGACGTATGGATCTTGAAGCGTTTGAGCTGGTGCTGCTGCGCAGGCCGGAAAACCCGGCTGACTACGACGACGCGGAACTTGAGCGCATCCAGCAGGAGCACCTGGCGCATCACGCCCGGCTGCGCGCCTCCGGCCAGATCGTGACCAACGGCCCGGTCATCGAGCCGCCCGACCCTTCGCTACGCGGGCTGACGTTCTACCGGACCGGCTCGCTTGAGGAGGCGCGACGGCTGGCCGAGGCCGACCCCTCGGTCCGGGCCGGGCGGCTCGCCGTCGAGATCATGACCTGGTACTGCCCGCCGGGCACCATGAGCAAGCCCGGGCGGGCGGTCACCGTCTTAGAGCCCGGTCAAGTGGCCAGCTGCCCTGGCCGAGGACCCGTTTCGCCCCTGGGGCTGGCCCGCCGTTCACCTCCGGGCTCATGGGGCCAGTGGTGCCAGGCGGACTCGACTTACCCCAGTTACTTGACCAGCGCTCCAGCGCTCCAGCGCGGCAGTGTCAGGCCGGGCGCGCGACCCAGGTGTCCAGGCCGACAGGGCCGCTCAGGCTCAGATCCCTCAGGCCAGGCTCGAGGCGGATGCCCGCATACGCGTAGCAATCGGCGACCAGGGCCGAGCACACCCGCCAGTGATCCGCCTTGAAGACCGGATCGAGTTCGGCGCCGTCGCGCAGCCTCAGCACCTTCAGCGCGAAACCGGTGTACGCCGGATAGTCGTACGGACATCCCACCAGGGCAAGGACCCGCGCGCAGATCCGCTCGCGCTGTACGCCGGTCAGCGGGTAGCGCGCATTCCATACCGCGTCGGGATGTGACGCCGCCTGGGAAACCCGCACGGCCGGCGGCGCGGCCTCGACGATCCGCCCGTTGCCGATGTAGATGAAGGCGTGACCGGCCCGCGCCCCCGCGGCGTGCCTGATCAGGTCGCCGGTGATGCCCCCGCCGCGGCTGACGCCATAGCAGCCGGGCAGGACCTTATCCCCGCCGGCCGTGGTGTACGGGGCCAGCCTGGGCCTCGCGGCCGCAACCGGAACGGCGGTAACGGTCATGGGACTCCCCTCGTGGCGATCGCCCGGTCTTCTCCCGGGCCTTACCGGAAGGAGCACCGAGCGCCCTCGCTGATACATCGGGATTTCGAGTTCGCGGGTTTTGCCCCGGTCTGCCGGGACGCCAAGCCGATAGTTACGAAGCTGTGACCGGCGCGATACGGCCGAGCGCGGCACTCGGCAGTCTTACCAGCGGCGACGTAAGTGACACGCCGCAGAATACTGGGCTGACGATTGGATTGGGGCGATTGAGTTGGACGAGCATATGGCGGGCAGGGTTGACCAGGATATTGCCGCGCACCAGCCTGGCGGCAGCGGGAGGCCAGGCTTTACCTGGGCCGTGCGCCGGGTGGCAGCCGCCTCAGTGGTGCTGCTCGCGGCCACCGGGCTCACGATGGTCGGCGCCGCCTCCCACCCGGCCCTGGCGGCCCCGCGCTCCGCGCAGCCCATGATCCCGGCCTGGCGGGTGGTCAAGCAGGTGCACAACGGGGCCTTCGGCGGCTTCAGCGTGGTCATCGCGGTCGGCAAGAACGGCGGCTGGGCGTTCAACCAGGGCTCGAAGCCGACCGCCTGGCGGCGCAGCGGATCGGCCTGGACCCAGATCCCGTTCCCGGGCCAGGCCAACGAGCGGGTCGTCGCGGCCGGGGCCGCCTCCGCCACTGACGTCTGGGCCTTCACGGCGGGCGGAGGGAAGTCCCGGGCGCTGCGCTGGAACGGTCACGCCTGGACCGTGCAGCGGAGCTTCGCCCGGCAGATCGGCGGCGCCACCGTCCTCAGCCCGGGCGATGTGTGGGTGTTCGGCCAGCCCTTCGTCCCTGGCGCCGGGCTCGGCGCCTGGCATTACAACGGTCACGCCTGGTCGCACGTGGCGTCGGGGCACGGCCTGGAGGGCGGCAGCGCGCTGTCGGCCCACGACGTCTGGGCCTTCGACGGCTCCGACATCGCCCACTGGAACGGGTCGACCTGGTCCCGTACCTCGGTCGCGCACTTGCTGCCCGCCAGGCAGCAGCTCAACGACCCGGTGGTTACGGGCGTCTTCGCGCAGTCCAGGCACAGCGTCTACGCTGTCGCGAACGGCAACGACGAGGACGAGGGCGGCCCGATGGTGGTCCTGCACTGGAACGGCCGCCAGTGGTCCAAGATCGCGGGCGGCCTTTACGGGTTCGGCGTCCAGCCGGTCCAGCCGGTGAGTTCCGACGGCCACGGCGGCCTGTGGATTCCGATGCCCGGTGTGGGCGGCCAGAAGTCCTACCTGCTGCACTACTCGGCTGGTCACCTGACCGTGGCCGCCCTTCCCGGCGGGGTGAACAGGACCACCGTCGACACCGCGGCTCTCATTCCGGGCACCTCCGAGTTGCTGGCCGGCGGCGCCACGCACGCCTACGCCAACCCCGGCGCCAACGTCACCGCCGTCCTGCTGCAGTACGAGCTCTGACCAAGCGCGAGCCGGAGGGGGGCGCCAGAAGGCGCCCCCCTCGGCGGCGAGAAGAAACACCGAGCGGCCAATTGGTTACTTACGGTGTAAAGCGGGTACCGGTTTTGCTTGCAGCCTGTAACGCCGCTAGCGTGCCACCATGGCAGCGGACGGGCGACGGCACGTAATCGCGATCGGCGGCGGCATGCTCGTCCCCGCCGGCCAGCTGCCCGTGCACATGGACTACGCGCTGCGGCTCACCGGCCGGCCGGAGCCGCGGATCTGCGTGCTGAACACCGCGAACGGCGATGACCCGCGGTGGGCGCTGCACATGTACGACCGCTTCGCCGGGCACCCGGCCCGGCTCAGTCACCTGGCCCTGTTCCCGATGCCCAACGTCGCCGACCCCGAGGACCTGCTGCTGTCCCAGGACGTGATCTTCGTCGGCGGCGGCAGCGTGGCGAACATGCTGGCCGTGTGGCGGGTGCACGGGCTCGACCGGATCCTGCGCAAGGCATGGCAGGCGGGCATCGTGCTGGCCGGGTCGAGCGCCGGGGGGATCTGCTGGTTCGAAGGGGGAACCACGGATTCGTTCGGCCGTGAGCTGCGCGCGTTCACCGACGGGCTCGGGCTGCTGGCCGGCAGCTACTGCCCGCACTACGACTCCGAACCCAGCCGGCGGCCGCTGTACCACCGGCTGATCGCGGACCGGACGCTGGCGGCCGGCATCGCGTGCGATGACGGCGCCGCGGCGCACTTCACCGACGACACGCTGACCGAGCTGCTCGCGGACCGGCCGGGCGCGAGCGCGTACCGGGTGGCAGCCGGGATCACCGAGACCCGGCTCGAGACCCGGTACCTGGGCCAGCCCGGCTGAGGCGTCCGTCTCACGGGCGACGCCGGGCCTGGACACGCCCACGTCCGATTCGACCCGGTGACGCAGGCCGGGCGGCTGCGGCCGCGCCCCGGCTAGGACCTCGTCCCGGACGTGGCCCGGCGCAGCGACCAGCCCAGGGCGGCGAATACGCACACCGGCAGCAGCCACCAGGCGTTGACCCCGGCCGCGTGCGCGAGCAGCGCGGTCAGCGCGAGCGCCAGCACTACCACGGTCGCGACGCGCCAGTCGTCGCCGACCACGAAGTCGTACCAGAAAGCGCCGATGGACTTGAGCCGCTTCACGAGCTGACCACCTTCTCCGACGAGCGTTCGACCGGGCTGCTCCCGGCGCGCGGCCACAGCAGGACCGTGTAGCCGAGCGCGACCAGGGCCACGACCGGCACCAGCACCAGCAGCGCCGCGTCGTGGCCGGGCCAGGAGACACCGGCCCCCTCGGCGCCCCAGAAGATACCGAACGAGGTGAGCATGATGCCCACCACGAACTTCATCGCGTTCTCCGGCACCTTCGCCAGCGGCGCCCGCACTGCGATCCCCGTCACCGTGACCACCAGCACCGCCGCGGCCGCGCCGATCACCGCGGCGCCCACGTTGCGCTGGTTGGCGCCGAACGTGATCACGATGAAGACCACCTCCAGGCCCTCGAGCAGGACGCCCTTGAACGACAGGGTGAAGGCGTACCAGTCATTGACGCCGCGCCGGGACGAGGTGGCGGCGGCCTTCGCCGCAGCCACCTCACGCAGGTAGGCGCTGGCCTCGTCGTGCAGCGACTTGTACCCGGTCGCGCGCAGGATGGCCTTGCGCAGCCACTGCAGCCCGAACACGGCCAGCAGGGCGCCGACCACCAGGCGCAGCGCGGTCAGCGGCAGCAGCGTGATCGTCGGCCCCAGCACCGCCACGATCACGGCCAGCACGAGCAGGGCCACGGCCATGCCCTGGAAGGTGGACCGCCACTCGCGGGTCAGGCCCGCGGCGAGCACGATCGTCAGCGCCTCGATCGCCTCCACCGCGCAGGCGACGAAGACGGTCAGGATGAGGGGAAGCGCGGTCACGGGGCTCCTTCCGGGGCTAGTGCTTGAATGTTCGGGTGACGGACAAGACTCCCGACAAGGCTGAGGGCGCCGGCTGGCTGGTGCTCATCTACCGCGTACCGCCCGAGCCAACCAGGCTGCGCTCCACCGTATGGCGCCGGATCAAGAGCCTGGGTGCCATCTACCTGCAGAACTCCGCCGCCGCGCTGCCGGCCAGCGCGGCTACCGAGCGCGCGCTGCGCAAGCTCAGGCGGGAGATCATCGACATGTCCGGGACGGCCGTGCTGCTGTCGTGTTCGGTGCTGGCGGGTGAGTCCGATGTGCATAAGGCCTTCCAGGCGGCCAGGAACGATGAGTATGAGGAGATTGTGGACCGCTGCGAGGACTTCCTCCAGCAGGTGCAGAAGGAATACACGGAGAACCACTTCACCTATGCCGAACTCGAGGAGAACGAGGTCAACCTGGTCAAGCTGCGCAACTGGTTCGCCAAGGTCAGGGAGCGCGACGCGTTCGACGCGGACGGAAGGCAGGCGGCCGAGAAGGCGATCGGCGAGTGCGAGCAGTCGCTCGAGGCCTATGCCGCCCGGGTGTACGCCGAGGAAGCGGAGGGCCAGTGACCCCCGGCCCCGTACCGTCCGCACATCGACTCCCTTGGCTTTGCAACGACTGTTAGATTATAAGCCTAACCTCGGTTATAACCATTTTGTGACCATCGATTCATCTTCGGCCCCGGCGCTGTGGTCCGCGCCGGGGATCGGCTTCGCCGAGTCGGTCAGCGACTGCCCCGCCCGGGCCGCTGACCGGTGACAGCGCGCTGGTGATGAAGCCGAGCAGCGCCAGGCACGCCCTCGCCCGCTATGCCGGACCGGCAGCGCAGCATGGATCCGGGTGGCTGCACCATGGCGAAATCACGGTACGCAATTGCGCCGTGAACTAGCCGCAGCGCGTTGCCGAAATACACGCCGTCGTCATATTGGGTGAATCCGGAAAGGTATCCCGGACGCGACAACTGGAAGAGCCGCAAGGCGAGGGCGAGGATCGCTGCGGCCGCGATGACCGCGGCCGGACGCCACGGCCGGGGCCGTCGTGCGACCCGAGCCATCAGGCACTTCGCCGCGGCCGGGGATCGCCGGCACTCCCGCGCCTAACCGATGTTCCACCAGATTCCCCTTGGCCGGGAACGGGTGTGCACCCCCACGGACGATCCAAAGTCGCGATTAGTTCGCAGGCTCCGCCGGGTTGTTTGCGGCAGGCAAGTAAGTCATGGTCTTGGCCGGGCTGACACACCTGCCGATGCCCTACGATCAGCAGGATGACGGTCACACTGATTACCAGCCAGTCAGCGCCGACGGCAACCGATGCGGACGCCCTCGTCACCGGCGTGTTCCAGGGCCCGGACGGCCCGGTTCTCACGCTGAGTACGGATGAATTCGACCTGATGGCCGCGCTCACCGCGCTCGGCGCCACGGGCAAGGCCGAGGAGCTCACCAAGATCCCGACGGGGGGCCGGCTTGCGACTCCGGTCATCGTCGCCGTGGGCCTCGGCGCGGAACCCGGGACGGCCGACGCGGCACCCGCGGAACGCCAGGCCTACCTGGAGCGGCTGCGCCGTGCCTGCGGCACCGCCGCCCGCGATCTGGCCGCCGGCACTCCGGGACGGGCCAAGCGCATCGCCATCGCGCTGCCCGCGGGTGAGCCGGACGAGGCCGAGGCGGTGGCGCTCGGCGGCCTGCTCGGCGGCTACGCCTTCAGGAAGTACCGGACCGCCAGCGGCGCGCCCGGTGACGTCGAACTGATCGTCCACACCGCCCACGACAACACAGTCGGCCGGGCCAGGATCCTTGCCGATGCGATGAGGCTGGTCCGCGACCTGGTGAACACCGCTCCCGCCGACATGGTGCCCGCGGACCTGGCCGCGGTGGCCGAGCAGGCGGCCGGGGCGCACGGCCTGGGCGTGCGGGTGCTCGACGAGAACGAACTGGCCAAGGAGGGCTTCGGCGGCATCCTCGCGGTGGGCATGGGCTCCACTCACCCGCCGCGGCTTGTCCGGCTTGAGTACACCCACCCGGACGCCGTCCGCACCGTGGTGTTCGCTGGCAAGGGCATCACCTTCGACTCCGGCGGTCTCTCGCTCAAGCCGCCGAAGGCGATGGAGACGATGAAGGCCGACATGAGCGGCGCGGCGGCGGTGCTGGGCGCGGTGCAGGCCATCGCCGAGCTCGGCCCGGCGGTGAACGTGGTCGGCTACCTCCCGCTGGCCGAGAACATGCCGGGCGGCGGGGCGCAGCGGCCGTCGGACGTCATCACCATCTACGGCGGCAAGACCGTGGAGGTGCTGAACACCGACGCCGAGGGCCGCCTGGTGCTGGCCGACGCGCTGGCCTGCTCCGAAGCCGACGGGCCCAGCCTGCTCGTCGACGTGGCTACACTGACAGGTGCGCAGACCGTGGCGCTCGGCACCCGCACGGCCGGGGTGATGGCCAGCGACGACTCGCTGGCCGCAGAGATCGCGGAAGCGGCCAGGCGGGCGGGCGAGGCCATGTGGCCGATGCCGCTGCCCGAGGATCTCCGTAAGGGGCTCGATTCGACGGTCGCGGACATCGCCAACGTGTCCGGAGACCGCAGCGGCGGCATGCTCGTCGCCGGGCTGTTCCTGCGGGAGTTCGTGCCGGCCGGGGTCCGCTGGGCTCACCTGGACATCGCCGGCCCCGCCTACAATGACGGCGGCTCGTACGGCTACGTCGCCAAGGGCGGCACCGGGGCGGCGGTCAGGACGCTGGTGCAGATCGCGGCGGATGTGGCGGAGGGCAAGCTTGCCGGTAGCCCGGCTGACGGCAAGTGAAATGATGAAGACTGGGTAAGCCAGCTAGGGCTGGCTGGCTCACTAAGGAGGCTTGAGGGGTGGCAGAGGGCATCGGCAGCTACAACATCGTCGTGCTCGGCGGTGGCAGCGGCGGGTACGCCTGCGCGCTGCGCGCGGCCGAACTCGGCAAGCGCGTGGCGCTGATCGAGAAGGACAAGGTCGGGGGGACCTGCCTGCATCGCGGCTGCATCCCGACCAAGGCGCTGCTGCACGCGGCTGAGATCGCGGACCACGCCAGGGACAGCGCGTCCTTCGGCGTTCTGTCCACCTTCGAAGGCATCGACGTACCCGGCGTGCTGTCATACAAGAACTCCGTGGTGGACCGGCTCTGGAAGGGCCTGCAGTCCACGATCGCGAGCCGGAAGATCGACACCATCGAGGGTTCCGGGCGGCTGGAATCGCCGACCCGGGTCCGGGTCGGCAACACCGTCTACGAGGCGGAACACATCGTGCTCGCCACCGGATCGCAGCCGAAGAGCCTGCCCGGTCTCGAGATCGACGGCGAGCGGGTGATCACCTCCGACCACGCGCTGACGCTGGACCGGGTGCCCGATTCGGTGATCATCCTCGGCGGCGGCGTGATCGGGGTCGAGTTCGCCAGCGTGTGGCGGTCCTTCGGGGCCGAGGTGACGATCGTCGAGATGCTTCCCCAGCTGCTGCCGCTGGAGGACGAGACGAGCGCGAAGCTGCTGCAGCGGGCATTCCGGCGCCGCGGCATCCGGTTCGAGCTCGGCACCAGGTTCGAGTCGGTCAAGCACACCGACAATGGCGTGACTGTCTCCCTCGCCGGGGGCAAGACGCTCGACGCCGACCTGCTGCTGGTCGCGGTCGGGCGCGGCCCGGTCTCCGACGACCTCGGCTACGCCGAGGCGGGCGTGGCCGTGGAGCGGGGCTTCGTCAAGGTGGACTCGCTCTGCCGGACGAGCATCCCCTCGATCTCCGCGGTCGGGGACCTCATCGACACCCCGCAGCTCGCTCACGTCGGGTTCGCCGAGGGGATCCTGGTCGCGGAGCGGATCGGCGGGCTTCCCGTCACCCCGATCGACTACGACGGCGTGCCCCGGATCACCTACAGCGAACCGGAGGTGGCCTCGGTCGGCCTCACCTCCGCTCAGGCCACCGAGCGCGGCCTGAAGACGGTCGAGTTCAACTACCCGCTCGGCGGCAACGGCAAGAGCGTGATCCTGCAGACCCAGGGCGCGGCCAAGGTCATCGCGATCTCCGAAGAGGACGGCCCCGGCCGCGTGGTCGGCGTGCACATCGTCGGCAGCCGCGTCGGCGAGCTCATCGCCGAGGCCCAGCTGATCTACAACTGGGACGCCGAGCCCTCGGACGTGGCCCAGCTCATCCACCCCCATCCCACCCAGTCGGAGGCGATCGGCGAGGCGCATCTGGCGCTGGCCGGCAAGCCCCTGCACGTACACGCGTAGGAGTCACGAGAATCATGTCGGTCTCCGTATCCATGCCGCAGCTCGGTGAGAGCGTCACCGAGGGCACCGTCACGCGCTGGCTGAAGAAGGAAGGCGAGCGCGTGGAGGTGGATGAGCCGCTGCTGGAGGTGTCGACGGACAAGGTGGACACCGAGATCCCCTCCCCCGCGTCCGGGATCCTGCGCGGCATCACGGTCGACGAGGACGAGACGGTCGCGGTCGGTGCCGAGCTCGCCGTCATCGAGGACGGCAACGCCGCGCCTGCGGCGGACGACTCCGCGGACTCCGCGCAGGCCGAAGCCGCCGCACCCGCCCAGACTGAGGACGCCGCACCCGCCCAGGCCGAGGACGCCGCACCTCCCCAGGCCGAGGACGCCGCACCTGCCCAGGCCGAGGAATCCCGGCCCGAGCCCGCCCAGCCGGAACCGGCCCCTGCGGCCGGCTCGGACAGCTGGGGTTCACAGCCCAACTACGCGCCGCCCGCGCAGTCCTCCCCCTCGGCCTCGCCGGGGTACGCGGGCTCGTCCGGGCCTTCGACCCCCGCCTACGCCCCGCCGCCCGCGTACGGCCAGCCCCAGGCCTCCCCTCCCTACGGCCAGGCCGCCTCGCCGGCTCCCTACGGCCAGCAGGCCCCGGCGGCTGACGCGGCTCCGGATGGCCGGGTGCCCGCGCAGGGCCAGCCGTCCCCGGCCGAATCCGCTCCGGCGGCCGCGGACGCCCCGGCCGAGGAGTACCCGCCGCCCACGCCGCTGCCCAGCCCCGGTGACGCGCCCTACGTCACCCCGCTGGTCCGCAAGCTCGCCGCCGAGCACGCCGTCGACCTGGAGACTGTCGCCGGCACCGGGGTCGGCGGGCGCATCCGCAAGCAGGATGTGATCGAGGCCGCCCGGGCCCAGCGGGCTGCGCAGCCCCCGCAGCAGCCTGCGCAGCCGGCCCAGCCCGCGCCGCCCGCCCAGGCTCCCCAGCCTGAGGCACCTCAGGTAGCTCAGGCGCCTCAGCAGGCTCGTCCGCCGCAGGCCCCGCGGCCCGCGGTGGTGCCCTCCTCGCTGCGCGGCACGACCCAGCGGATGTCCAGGCCCCGTCAGGTCATCGCCCAGCGGATGGTGGAGTCGCTGCATGTCTCGGCTCAGCTCACCACCGTGGTGGAAGCCGACGTGACGGCCATCGCGCGGCTGCGCGACCAGGCCAAGGGCGACTTCGAGGCCCGGGAGGGCGTCAAGCTGAGCTTCCTGCCGTTCTTCGCGCTCGCTGCCGTCGAGGCGCTGAAGGTGCACCCGAAGCTGAACGCGGTGATCGACGGGGACCAGGTCACCTACCACGACGCGGAGCACGTTGGGATCGCGGTCGACACCGAGCGCGGGCTGATGGTGCCGGTCATCCACAACGCCGGCGACCTGAACATCGGCGGCCTGGCCCGCAAGATCAGCGATCTGGCCAGCCGGACCAGGTCCGGGCAGGTCGCGCCGGACGAGCTGGCGGGAGGGACGTTCACGCTGACCAACACGGGCAGCCGCGGCGCCCTGTTCGACACGCCCATCATCAACCAGCCGCAGGTCGCGATCCTGGGCACCGGCACGGTCGTCAAGCGGCCCGTCGTGGTCGAGGATCCTGCCCTCGGCGAGGTGATCGCGGTGCGCTCGATGGTGTATCTCGCGCTCACCTACGACCACCGGCTCGTCGACGGCGCCGACGCGGCCCGGTTCCTCATCACGGTGAAGAACCGGCTGGAAGAAGGCGCCTTCGAGGCCGAACTCGGCCTTTAGCCAGCGGCCACGGCGACACGGTTGCACCGCAGCGCATGAAGGTCGCGGTCTCCGGCTCATCCGGGCTCATCGGCACCGCGCTGGTCGCCAGCCTGCGCGGCGATGGCCATGAGGTGATCCGGCTCGTCCGCCGGGCGCCGCGAGCCGCCGGCGAGGTCCGCTGGGATCCGCGTGCGGCCGATGCGGGGCTGATCACCTCGGGTGCGCCGGGCTCGTCCGCCCTGGACGGGCTCGGCGCCTGCGTGCACCTGGCCGGCGCTGGGGTGGCGGACCACCGCTGGACGGCCAGGTACAAGGCCGAGATCAGGGCCAGCCGGGTGCTCGGCACGCGGGCGCTGGCGGGCGCGCTGGCCAAGCTCGATCCGCCGCCCGCCACATTGGTGGCGGCCTCGGCCATCGGCTGGTACGGCGACACCGGCGGGCACGAGGCCGACGAGTCCACGCCGGCCGGGCAGTCGTTCCTCGCGCGGCTGGTCCGGGACTGGGAGGCGGCCGCCGGGCCGGCCGCGGACGCCGGCATCCGGGTCGTGCACACCCGCAGCGGCCTGGTCCTCACCCCCCGCGGCGGGTTGCTCGCCCGGCTGCTCCCGCTGGCCCGGCTGGGCCTGTGCCCCAGGTTCGCGTCCGGCCGCCAGGTCATGAGCTGGATCTCGCTGTCCGACGAGGTCGGCGCGATCAGGTTCCTGCTCGACCGCAAGGATGTCAGCGGCCCGGTCAACCTCACCGCCCCCGCTCCGGCCACGAACTCCGAGTTCACCGCCGCGCTCACCGGCGCCGCCGGCCGCCGTGACCTGCCCTGGCTGCGGGTGCCCGCCCCGGCGCTGCGCCTGGCCCTGGGCGAGGCCGCCGTCGAGCTGCTGACCAGCGTCAGGGTCCTGCCCCGGCGGCTGCAAGAGGCCGGCTACGAGTTCCGCTACCCCGCTTTGCCCGAGGCCCTGTCCGCCGAGCTAGCGTCTCGCTGACCCGGTACGCGGCTAGTTGCCGGCGATCATCTCGCAGCTGCCTTCCCTCCCATGTCACAGACGGCCGGTCCGTCTCGTCTCAGGTCTCAGAGACAGAATCTGAAATCAGGAGGATGACGGGTTATGCGCGTGTTCGTGGCAGGCGGGACCGGGGTCATGGGGCGGCGGCTGGTGCCGCAGCTCGTGGCCAGGGGCCACCAGGTGACGGCGACGACGACGAGCGCGGCCAAGCTGGACCTGCTGGCGCAGCTGGGCGCAGATGGCGTCGTGATGGACGGGCTGGACGCGGTGTCGGTCGGTGAGGCGGTGGCGGCCGCCCAGCCGGACGCGATCGTGCACCAGATGACCGCAATCGCCGGCAAGCCCGATATCAAGCACATGGATCGGTGGTTCGCCACCACCAGCCGGCTGCGCACCGAGGGGACGGATCACCTGCTGGCCGCGGCCGAGGCGACCGGCGTGTCCCATTTCGTCGCTCAGGGTTACGCCAACTGGAACGGGATCCGCGAGGGCGGATGGGTGAAGACCGAGGAGGACCCGCTGGACCTGCAGGAGGGGACGGCGGCGCACGCGGGGATGGCGGCGCTCCGCCATGTCGAGGACGTGGTCCTCAAGGCTGACGGCGCGGTGCTGCGCTACGGCGGGTTCTACGGGCCTGGCGCCACCGACGACCAGGTCGAGCTGGTGCGCAAGCGGCAGTTCCCGCTCGTCGGGGGCGGCACCGGCTACAGCTCGTGGGTGCATCTGGACGACGCGGCGAGCGCCACCGTCCTGGCCGTGGAGCAGAAGGCGAGGGGCGTGTTCAACATCGTCGACGACGAGCCTGCCCCGGCCAGCGAGTGGCTGCCCTACCTGGCCGCGTGCGCGGGGGCGAAGAAGCCGGTGCGCGTCCCCAGGTGGGTGGCCCGGCTGCTGGCCGGGCAGGTGGCAGTGGTCATGATGACCGAGGGGCGCGGCTTCTCCAACGCCAAGGCCAAGCGGGAGCTCGGCTGGCAGCTGCGCTATCCGTCGTGGCGGCAGGGCTTCAAGGAGGGCCTCGAGTGACCCGGACCGAGGAGTTCGAGGAGCTGCGGCCGCTGCTGTTCGCGATCGCCTACCGGATCCTCGGCAGCGTGAGCTAGGCCGGGGACGCGGTCCCTGAGAGCTGGTCCGGCGGCGGACGCCTGGGCGGTCAACGGGGACCGGGGCCGCCGGGCGGGCGGGCGCAGGGGCACGCCTGGTCCGGCTGGCATCACAGGCCCCGTGAGCTCGGGCGGCGGCGCCGTTCGAGGGTGGACCAGGGCGCGGACCGCGGCGTGATGGTGACCTCGAGGACATGCTTCTGCTGCGTGCCGCTTACGGGTTGGTGGAGCTGGAGCCGAACCGGCCAGCCGGCTGCGGCGTCCGCACGGCCATGGGCCCCGCGATCCGCAGGTGCCGCCATCCGGTCAGGAACGCCAGCCCGTAGAGCAGCGCCACGAAGGCCAGCAGCCAGCGGTACCCGACGACAAGCGAGGCGTACTCCAGGATTCCGCCGATCATCGCGCCGAGCAGGTTGGCTCCGAAGGCGGTGCCCGAGTCGCCAGTGTCGCGGAAGCGCTGGGCGAAGACCATGTTGGCGAGGAAGATCGGCGCGAAGGCGACGATCACCGCCAGGACGAAGCGGGGCAGCGGTGACAGGGACAGCAGTGACGAGGGCGGGACCGCCCAGGCCACGATCAGCGAGGCGAGCAGGGCGGCGTACAGCAAGGCCGGCCGCCGGATGACCACATGCCGCGACACCTCCACCGCGGCCAGCACCGCCACCAGGACACCCGCTGTCACCAGCGCGTTGACGAACCAGGTGGTGCCGAACAGCAGCGCGAACTGCACGATGTTCTTCGTCTCGAGCAGCATGAACGCCGCGCCCATGAAGAACAGGTCGACATAGCCGGTCATCCTGCGGTACGGGCCGGCCGCCGGGCGCACCAGCAGGATCGACGCCAGCAGGATCAGGCCGAGCGTGATCCGGTAGAGCCAGGGGATCGAGTTGCCGTCCAGGTAGACGAACGGGTGGTCGTCGGTAGCCGGCGGGACGACGTTCGCCGGGCGGTGCCAGACCGGGCTGGTGCAGTGCAGGGCGGACGGGTTGATCGCGGCGGAGACCATGGACAGCGAGAAGCCCTCGTTATCCACGCACGGGGCGTGCCCGAAGGCCACCTCCAGGGTGTTCGCCAGCCGGTCGCGGAGCCATGGCGTCCGGTAGTAGTTGTACATGGCGAACAGCCCGTCGCCCGGGTTCAGGTGGGCCTTCGCCGCCTGCACCGCCTGGAGCGTGAACAGGTAGCTCTCCAGCCGCAGCGAGGACTGCCCGGCCACCAGGGTCAGCGAGTCGGGCAAGGCGAACAGGATCACGTCGTACTTGGTGTGCGTCTGCTCGAGGAAGGCCCGGCCGTCGTTGATGTGCACGGTGACCCGGGGATCCTGATAGGGATGGTCCGGGTTCAGCCGCTTGCCGAGCTGGTACAGCTGGGGATCGATCTCGACGGCGTCGATGTGCCTGGCCCCGTGCAGCAGGGCGTTGGCCACGTCGTCGCCGGTGCCGGCGCCGACGATGAGGACGTTGCCGAGCGGGTTGGCGGGAGCGTCCAGGTACGGCTGGGAGTAGACCTTCTGCAGCTCGCGCGCCGGGATGATGTTCTGGTGCGGGATGCCGTTGACATTGATGGAGTACCGGCCGGGGCCGCTCGCCTGCACCGAGATGCGGTAGTAGGGCGACCAGATGTCACTGGACGACAGCGACTCCGACCAGAGCAGCAGCACGATGGCGGCAACCGCGGTCACCTGGAGCAGGCCGACCCGCCTGCCGTAGAGCAGCAGCATGACCAGCGCCACGATGAGCGCCCAGACGACCGGCTTGGCGTCGAGGAACGACAGCAGCGAGAAGGCCGCGACGCCGGCGATGCTGCCGCCGATGTCGAGCCGGTAGGCGTCCAGCGGGCGGAACCGGATGAATGTCCGGGCGACGCCCTCGCCGATCATCGCCATCACGGCCGCGACGGCCAGGAACACGACGGGCAGCGTGATCCACGTGGGCGGCCCGCTGGCCTGGAACTTTCCGGCGCCGAAGAAGATGATCCCCGCGTTCCCGGTCCTGACGACCTCGACCGGGAACACCCGCACGAAAAGGATCAGCAGGGCCAGTGCCACCGGGGCCCAGGGAAACAGGTTCACCCGGGCCCGGGCCCGCAGGAATCCGATGCCGATACCGAGGAAGCTGCCGAGCAGGACGAAGTTCGAGAAGTACGACAGGTAGATCACCAGCGCCCCGGACCACCGGATGAGCGCCAGCTCGACGAAGAGCATCAGGAAGCTCAGCGCGAAGAGCTGGAGCGGGGGCGGCAGCAGCGTCCCCCCGGCCGGCCAGGGCTCGCTGTCGGCGGCGCCTGGCGCCGGCACGGCGTCCCGGCCAAGCACCAGGGCGAGCAGTTCTCGTGCCTTCAGGCGATTCACTGAGGACGACGAAGGTGGATAGGTGGCACTGTCATTGGTCATCGCAGGCCGTTCCGCTGTCGCGTCCAGAACCGGTTGACAGCTTAGCGACGACTGGCCCCGGGTGGCTACGGGACAGTCGGGGATGCTGTCGCGGTCTGGGTTACCGAGGTGAACGGGGTGACGGATGGGGTCACGGAGGAGACGGGGCTGGAAGTGATACTAGAGATTGGTGAGGCCGATGATGAGGTAACCGGGATCACGCCCCGGGCCGCCGGGCACGCATACCAGCGGCAGGCCCCGGCCCTGCCGCGTATAGCTCAGGCGCAGGCCGTCATAGGAGGCGAAGGATCGCGTCATGTGTCCATCCTGGCCGTGGATCTGTCACCCCGGAGGGCATTTCGGTACGGGACGGCAGATACCCGGCCCGTTCGGGACAAAAGGGAGCGGACGGTCAGCCCCCTGCGGCCGGCTGCAGGATGATGTCGAATTTCGCCAGGCAGAAGGATCCGGTCAGGCCGTACCTGGCCGCCTCCCCGGGGTCATCAACGGGGGTGAACTCCTTGATCAGGCTCTTCTTCACCGCGAATACCGCGTCAGATTCGATGTACGGGCTGCCCGCCACGAAAATGTGCGTGGTCAGCGCCCGGTGCCCGGGCGCGGTCACGATGAAGTGGATGTGCGCCGGGCGGTACGGGTGCCGTCCGGTCGCATTCAGCAGCGTGCCGACCGGGCCGTCGGTCGGGATCGGGTAGTGGCTGGGCACGATCGTGCGGAACCAGAAAGCCCCGTCCGCATCCGCGGTGAACAGGCCGCGGCCGTTGGTCCTGGGCTGCACGCCGGGCTGCTGGACATCGTAGAAGCCCTGGTCACTAGCCTGCCATACGTCGAGTACGGCCCCCGGAAGGGGCGTGCCGCCGGCCGAGAGGACCCGGCCGGTGACCACGCACGGCGTCCCTGTCCCGACGAAGTCGATGGACTCGCCGAGTTCCCGGCGGGGCGACTCGATCATGTGGAACGGGCCGAGCACGGTGGATTCGGTGGCCCCTCCCGTTTTCCTGTTATTGATGGTCTCCACCAGCATGGAAATGCCGAGCACGTCGGAGAGCAGGATGAATTCCTGCCGCTCGTCGTCGCATTTCTGGCCGGTTGCGGTGAGGAACTCGACCGCCCGCTCCCATTCGGCGAGGGTGGGCTCGGTTTCCCTGACGAACGCGTGCAGGTGCCGGACCAGGCTGCTCAGCAGCTCGCGCAGCCGCGGGTCCGGGGTCTTGGCGAAGCTGTCGACGACCGCGTCGGCGGCGGTTTCCTCGGTGAAGTCGGTGGCCATGGCCGACAGGTTAAGTCCCGCGGCGCCCGCAGCGCCACATCAGATACTGGCCCCAGATGACGCAGCTTGTCGGGGTTGACGACGGATCTGACCGTCTGCACCAAGCCGTCGGCGATGTCGAGGGCGAAGACGTTGACGACACGATCCTCCGCGTCGAATGTGACGGCTCCCGGCTGGCCGTTGACCCACACCAGCTCGGCGCGGCCGACCCCCATCTTCGGGGCGCGGCGGTACAGCCCGAGCAGGAGCCGGGCCACCCGTTCGGCCCCGGACAGCGGCTGGGCCAGCGCCCAGGCCTTGCCGCCGCCGTCGCCGACCATGACCACGTCCGGCGCGAGCAGCTCGAGCAAGGCGGCCATGTCGCCGCCCTCGGCGGCGGCGAAGAACCGGCGCGCCACCTCGTCGCGCTGCTCGCGCGAGGCCTCGAAGCGCGGCTTGCCGTCGTCGACATGATGGCGGGCGCGGGCGAAGATCTGGCGGCAGTTCGGCTCGGACTTGCCGGTGATGTCCGCGATCTCCTGATACCCGTAGCCGAACACCTCGTGCAGCAGGAACACCGCGCGTTCGGTCGGCGTCAGGCTCTCCATCAGCACCAGGAACGCCATCGACAGCGAATCGGACATCTCGGCGCGCTCGGCCGGACCGGGTCCGGCGTCGGCGAGGAGCGGTTCGGGCAGCCAGGCGCCCACGTAGGATTCCCGTCGCACCCGCGCCGAGCGCAGGTGGCTGATGGCCAGCCGGGTGGTGATCGTGGCCAGGTAGGCCTTCGGCGTGTCGACGCTGGTGCCGTCGCGCAGCGCCCGGGTCAGCCGCAGGAAGGCCTCCTGGACGATGTCCTCGGCGTCGCTGATGCTCCCGGTCATCCGGTAGGCGATCGAGAACATCAGCGGCCTGAACTCCGCGTAGTCCGGCACGTGCTCCTCAGGCGGCACGGCCCTGCTCCGCCGCTTTCACCCAGATCGGGAAGCCGTCCCGCCAGCTCGGGTAGCCGGGCGCCCAGCCGAGTTCCCGCTTGGCCTTGGCGTTGGACGCACCGCGGGCCTCGGTCATCAGCGCGACCACGAGCTCCCCGGCCAGCACCCGGCCCAGCCAGGACGGGACGTGCACCGGCGGCTTCACGCCGAGGCACTCCGACAGGTAGGGCAGCCACTGGGCGACCGGCGCCGGGTCGTCGTCGACGATGTTGTAGGTGCCGGGCGCGCCGCGGGTGACGGCGGCGACGGTGGCGGCCGCGGCGTCGGTGACCTCGGTGAAGGACCAGATGCCCGTGCCGCCGCCGACGACAGGCATCCGCCGCTTGCGCACCACGTCGAGCATGGAGCCAGACGCGCCTGGGCCGTAGAAACTGCCGTAACGCAGCACCAGCCCTTCGGGTACCGCGCCGGGCACGGTCTCCTCGAGGTGCCTGATCGCGGCCATGGCCTGCCTGGTCGCCGGGAGCGGATCCGGGTCCAGCGGGTCGGTTTCTGTCTTGACCGGGGCGCCGGTCCTGGCGTTGTTCCAGCCGGTGAAGCTCTGCGCGACGAACCGGCGGGTGCCGGCCTGCCGGGCCGCTTCCAGCAGGTAGTCGGTGCCCTTGCTGCGCAGCTCGTTGGTCACCGCGAACTTCTTGTCGAAGTTCCGGAAGCTGCGCATGCCGGCCAGCGCGCTCATCTGGTGCACGATGACGTCCGGCTGCGCGGCCCCGACCGCCTCCAGGACGGCCTGGCGGTCCAGGCCGTCGACGATGGCGGGCGTCGCGCCTGCGCTCTTCAGCTGGCTCGCTTTGGCCGTTGAGCGCGTGCTGCCGGTGACCTGGTGGCCGGCCGCGACCAGGCTGGGAACCAGGTACCGGCCGATCGCTCCGGTCGCCCCCGCGACGAAGACTCGCATGATCTCTTTCCTTTCCTGTGCCCGGTGGGTGTATGCCCTCTACGACGCGGCAACCTCGGCGGGCGTGACACCTCAGCCCCGGTCGCTCCACCGCAGATGCCAGGTGCGCGACACCGGGCCGATGTGCTGTAGCTTCTCCGGGTTCGCGACCACCCGGATGGCCAGCACCTGGCCGTCGAGCACGTCGAGCGCGATGACCGCGATCAGGTCGCCGTCGGCGTCGCAGGCCAGCACGCCGGGCTGCCCGTTCACCCAGGCGGCGCGGAGCGAGGCGCCCAGCTGCAGGGTCCGCTCGACCTGGATCCGGATAAGCTCGGCGACCTGCGCGCGGCCGAACACCGGGGCGGCGAACGTCGTCTCCCCCTTGCCGCCGCTGTCGCCGTAGAACACCACGTCCGGGGCGAGTCGCTCGAGCAGCCTGGTCATGTCGCCGCCGTCAGCCACGGCCAGGAACAGGGCGGTGAGCTCCTCCCCCGCGGCGCGGGACGTCTCGAACCGCGGCCGTCCCTCGTCGATGCGACGGCGGGCCCGGGCGAAGATCTGCCGGCAGGCGACCTCGGTCTTGCCCGCGATATCGGCGATCTCCTTGTAGTCGTAGCCGAACACCTCGCGCAGGAGGAACACGGCACGTTCGGCCGGGGCCAGGCTCTCCAGCAGCACCAGGAACGCCATCGACAAGGAGTCGGAGGTCTCGGCGAGTTCGGCCGGATCGGGCTCGGCGACGGCGATGAGCGGCTCGGGGAGCCAGGTCCCGACGTAGGACTCGCGGCGGACGCGGGCCGAACGCAGGTGGTCGATGGCCAGCCGGGTGGTGATCGTGGCCAGGTACGCCCTGGGCGAATCGACCTCCGCGTCCTGGCCGGCCCGCAGGAAGGCCTCCTGCACGATGTCCTCGGCATCGCCGACGCTGCCGGTCATCCGGTAGGCGATCGAGAACATCAGCGGGCGGTATTCGGTGTACTGGCTCGGGTCCACGGTTCTCTCCTCGGGATCGTCTGATCCCTAAAGACGAGGGACCTCCGGCGGCTGTGACATCGGCCCGCGGCCTGAACCGGGCCGGCAGCGCTTCCTCCAGGCCGTGCGCGAACAGCGGGATCCGCCACAGCGGCGGAGCCTGCCCGGCGACCCCGCTCAGCTGCATCATCGTCTGGATGGTGAAGCGGACCAGCCGCCGGGCGCTGGTGAACAGCAGCAAGGCCACCGGCAGCTCGGCCGCAAGGGCGGAGACGAGGCTCGTCATGAAGCCGCGCGATCCGTAGGAGAGCGCCAGGTCGAACCAGGCGTCGCAGACCAGCAGCGTGCCGGTGATGATCATGCAGAAGATGAGGATCTGGCGCTGGTTCCAGGCCGCCCAGGCGGTGGCGGCGAAGCCGGCCAGCTCGGCGATGTCCAGCCCCACCCACACGGCCCGCCAGTCGTGCGAGGTGTAGCGCCCGGGCAGGGTCAGGATGAGGATCGCGATCCAGGCGGCCAGCCCGAGGCAGCACGCCGTCATGAACAGCAGGCCGAACCGCCTGCGCCGCCGGAGCCTGGGATCGACCAGCGGGTGCGGCCGTTCGATGGCGGCCAGGTTATGGGCCAGCTGACGCCGTTCGTCCGGGGTCATCCGGCGTAGTTCAGCCTCAGTGATCACCCTTCCATTCTGCGCCGGGCGTCGGTCAGGCCGACTGACGGGCCCGCCCGTCGCGCTCGCCCCGCCTGCGCGGCAGGGCCTCGTGGAGGCCGGCGCCGGCCAGCGGCGCGCGGCGCAGGGACTGACCCGCGCAGCTCCGGCCCCAGTTACCGACCTGCGCCCAGTCGGGAACGCCCGGGCCGCCCGCGGCCCGGGCGCCGGCCAGGATGCTGGCGGCGACCGTGGCCCTGAGCAGGCGCCGCGCCCCGGCGAAGGCCAGGAAGGCGAGCGGCAGCTCGGCCAAGATCGCGGACAGCAGGCTTATCGTGAAGTCGCTCGTCGCCAGCGACGTGGCGACATCGAACCACGCATCGCAGCACAGCATGGTGCCGATGAGCACCAGCAGCAAGATCAGGACCTGCCGCTGCCGCCAGATCGCCCACGCGGTCGCGGCGAACGCCGCGAGCAGGAACACGTCGAAGATCACCCAGACGGTGCGCCAGTGATGCGCGTCGAAGCGGTGCGGCAGGGTGGCGGCGAGCAGCACGATCCAGCCGGCCAGGACCACGCAGCAGGCCGCCGACACCAGCAGCGCCATCCGGCGCTCCCGGCCCAGCGTCGGGTCGATCCTGTACGGGTCGGCGCGGATCGGGCCGGGCGCGCCCGGGGAAACGCGCCCTGCCGAGGCGGCGGGCTCATCGAACTCGGCGAGCAGGGCGGCCAGTTCCTGGCGTTCGGCCCGGCTCATCCGACGCAAATCGGCCTTGTCTATCACGACCTCATTGTCCTCCTTCAAGCTGCGCGCTGGCTGTGCGGTGCCTGCGCCGGGGAGCCGGCGGTCCCGTGCGCCGGCCCGGCCTGCTGTGGCCCGGGCCGCCGTGGCCCGGCCGGGCGTAAGCTGGGAAAAGTGAGTGAGCTTGTCTACCTTGACTTCGGCGCCGCTCGGGTGGAGTACCGCGAGGGCTGGGACCTGCAGCGGCGCGTGCACGCCCGGCGCGTGGCCGATGAGGCTCCGGACAGCTGCCTGCTGCTCGAGCACCAGCCGGTGTACACGGCCGGGAAGCGGACGGCGGCGTCCGACCGGCCGTTCGGCGATCCGGGAGCGCCGGTCATCGACGTGGACCGCGGCGGCAAGATCACCTGGCACGGTCCCGGGCAGCTGACCGGCTACCCGGTCATCAAGCTCCGCGAACCGCTGGACGTGGTGGCCTACGTGCGCGCGCTTGAGGAGGCCATGATCCGCACGTGCGCGGAGTTCGGCGTCACTGCCGAACGGGTGGCGGGACGCAGCGGCGCCTGGGTACGCGGCGACGGGAGCGGGCCGGACCGCAAGGTGGGCGCGATCGGCGCGCGGGTGGCCCGGGGCGTCACCATGCACGGGTTCGCGCTGAATGCCGACTGCGACCTGTCCTGGTACGACCGGATCGTACCGTGCGGCATCCGTGACGCCGGGGTGACCACGCTGTCCGCAGAGACCGGCCGCGACATCACGGTGGCACAGGTGACGCCGGTGATGAAGCGCCACCTCGCCGACGTCCTCGGATACAGCACCTGGCGGCATGTGCACGACCCCGCCGTGCTGGCCGGCCCGCGGCCGGAAGCACCAGGCGCCGCGCCGCTGGCGGCCGCTCGCTAGGGCAGCCGCGGACCCCGGTAACCAGCCAGGTCGCACAGCGTGCTCAAGATCATGCTGTGCCCCTTACGGTCCTGGGCCGCGAGCGACATACCCTGGAGGGGTGGTACTCGCACCCGAAGGCCGGCGCATGCTCCGCCTCGAGGCCCGCAACAGCCAGGTCCCGATCGAGCGCAAGCCGCCGTGGATCAAGACCAGGCTGCGCACCGGGCCGTCCTACACGGAGCTGAAGACGCTGGTCCGCAGCGAGGGCCTGCACACGGTCTGCGAGGAAGCCGGCTGCCCGAACATCTTCGAGTGCTGGGAGGACCGCGAGGCGACCTTCCTCATCGGCGGCGACCAGTGCACCCGGCGGTGCGATTTCTGCCAGATCGACACCGGCAAGCCGCAGCCGCTCGACGAGGGCGAGCCGCGCCGGGTCGCGGAGTCCGTCGCCGTCATGGGCCTGAAGTACGCGACCGTGACCGGCGTCGCGCGCGACGACCTGGCCGACGGCGGCGCGTGGCTGTACGCCCAGACGTGCCGCGAGATACACGCCGCCATCCCCGGCTGCGGCGTGGAACTGCTCATTCCCGACTTCAACGCCGAGCCTGACCGGCTGGCGCAGGTCTTCGACGCCCAGCCGGAAGTCCTCGCCCACAACATCGAGACCGTGCCGCGGATCTTCCGGCGGATCAGGCCCGGCTTCCGGTACGCGCGCTCGCTCGACGTGCTGCGCGCGGCCCGCGACGCGCGGCTGGTCACGAAGTCCAACCTGATCCTCGGGATGGGCGAGGAGCGGCACGAGGTCACCGAGGCGATGAAGGACCTGCGCGCCGTGGGCTGCGACCTGCTGACGATCACCCAGTACCTTCGGCCGACGCCGCGGCATCATCCGGTGGAGCGCTGGGTCAAGCCCGAGGAGTTCACGGAACTGCGCGAAGAGGCGACCGAACTCGGATTCGCGGGCGTGATGTCCGGGCCGCTGGTGCGGTCCTCCTACCGGGCCGGGCGGCTGTACTCGCAGGCCATCGAGCAGCGGGCCGGGTCGGCTCCGGCGCTCTGAGAGGCAATGGCGCGTTCCTGCCCGGCGATCACCCGGCCGACGCCGCGATGCCGGTTACATCGAGGTGAGCAGGATGCTGGTTTCGCTGCTGCGGATTCCGTCGATAGCCCGGATTGTCCCGAGCGCCCGGTCGAGGTCGGGGAGGGTGTCGACCCCGATCTCGGCGATGAGGTCCCAGGTGCCGTTGGTGGTGTGCAGGGCGCGGATCTCAGGAATGCCTCGCAGTCGCGCGATGACCGCTGTGGTCGTCTTGCCGGCCAGCTGGATGGTCATCAGCGCCCGAATCAGGCGCGCGTCGATGTCTTGCCGGACGCGCACCGTGAAGCCCAGGATGACGCCAGCCTGGATCAGCCGGT
This sequence comes from uncultured Actinomycetes bacterium, assembly GCA_963722275.1. Taxonomy (GTDB): domain Bacteria; phylum Actinomycetota; class Actinomycetes; order Streptosporangiales; family Streptosporangiaceae; genus Palsa-504. Next base: position 476,753 of record CAVRMX010000003.1, read on the forward strand.
CCAGCCGGTTCTGCGCGGTGCCGCGGGACACGTGCAGGGCGGCGGCCAGCTGGGATATCGGAGCCCGCCCATCGGCTCGGAGCAGTGCGATGAGGCGTTGGTCGAGAGCATCGACGACATGCACGTTTACATAATGCACCATCTAGCTATGCAAATTGACAACCATATAGACGATTTCTACAACTTCTTAGCGTTGTGCCCGACACCGGACGGCCCGACAATGGTGACATCGCATTGCCGGACACCACGGAAGGAGCCGCAGGTATGAGCGGGCTATCGGTTCAGGCACCACACTCGGTCGTGCTCATCAGGCCACACCGTTTCCGGCCCAACCCGCATACCCGTGACGACAACGGCTTCCAGGGCTACGATCACCGGCGCGCCCCGGAGCAGATCGCAGCCGCGGCCTACGCCGAGGCCACTTGCCTCGCGGAACGGCTGGCCCAGGCAGGCGTGCGGGTTCACCTGTTCGAGGACGAGGCCGCATCGACTCCCGACTCGGTATTCCCGAATAACTGGTTCTCGACGCATTCCGGCGGCCGTGTCGCACCCATCCACCAACGGGCGAACAGGCTATCGCCGCCCTGACGAGGTTCGTGGCGTCGGTGCGCCGCAAGAACCCGGCGGTGCCGATCTACCTGTTCGGCGAGCAGCTGTCCGCCGTCGCGCTGCCGCCACTGGTGCTCAAGGAGATCCACGGCTTTGTCAACGCATTCGAAGACAGCGCCGATTTCGTGGCCCGGGGCATGGCCCGAGCCGCGCAGGCCTACCTGGACGCACTGGCGCCGCCGTTCTTCAAGGCCCTGACAGACTACGCGCGGCGCGGCGCCTATTCCTGGCACGCGCCCGGCCACTCCGGCGGGACCGCGTTCCTCAAAAGCCCGGTGGGGACCATGTTCCACGAGTTCTTCGGCGAGAACATGCTGCGCGCAGACGTGTGCAACGCGGTCGAGGAGCTCGGGCAGCTCCTCGACCACACCGGCCCGGTTCATGACGCCGAACGCAACGCGGCGCGGATCTTCTCCGCCGACCATCCACGGAGCCGAAACCCGTATCGCAGACAACCGATCCCGCCTCTACGTGAACTGCCTAAGGGAGGGAACACCTTGCTCATCGGAGCCGTGATCCGGAGCCTTGGGTGAAGTCGTCGAGCCAGCCCATGCAGTCAGTGGTGGCTGACTACCGCTCAGCGTGGCGGCTCGCCCGCGCCAGCGTCATTCGCTGGCTGGGTCGTGTCCCCGCCGCTGGTCCCTTATCCCCTTCAGCAAGGTGACGATGAGGACCAGAATCCCGAGCAGGAAAGCACCGGCGAAGGCGGGCAGCATGAAGCCGATCACCATGAGCAGGGCGCCGGCGAGGAGGGACACGGGCTCCCAGCGGGCCCGCGTGGTGCGGGCGAGCCGCAGCACACCGACCACCGCGAGCAGCACGCCGGTACGAAGCCACCAGCGGATCCGCGTGATGCGCGAGGACCGCGTGCCTCTCGAAGCCCACGCGCCCCTGGACTTACTAGCTGAGACGGCAGACGAGCGCCATATGACAAGGTTCCGCCGATGCGGCCGCAGTCTCATGGGCAGCTTCCTGTGAGCCAGACGGCACGTCCCGACCATTCGGGCGCCTCTTCCACCATAAGCTTTTGGGAGGCTATGGCAATCGGCGGGACCCTAACACCGCAGCCGGCGGCGGTACGGCGGCCCGGACCCGCGACCGGCCGGGTTCGCGGGTAACTTGGCTAGTTTCGGGTAGCCCGGATTTCAGGTAGCCCGGCGGTTTCTGTCCGGGGCGGCTTGACCGTATGCTGCGGAGCATGGCACGCATGTCAAGGAAATCTGAGGCCGCTGACCCGGCCGTCACGAGGGACACCGCCGAGGACCTGGCGAAGGCCGGGCGGCTGAAGCAGATCCGTATGGTCGCCGGGCTGGTGCACAAGTCCAACCCGAAGGCGATGCCCATCGTCGTCGGCAGCGGCCTGGGTGTCCTGGTGATCCTGGTGGTCGTCGGGCTGCTCATCGGGCAGGCCCCGCTGCTCATCCCCTTGGGCGTGCTGCTTGGAGTGCTGGTCGCGACGATCTTGTTCGGCCGGTTCGCGCAGGCCGCGCAGTACTCGGCCATCGAGGGGCAGCCGGGCGCGGCGGCCGCGGTGCTGGAGAACATGCGCGGGAACTGGACCGTGACCCCGGCGATCGCCGCCAACAGGAACATGGACGTGGTGCACCGGGCCGTGGGGCGGCCGGGTGTCATCCTGGTCGGCGAGGGCTCCCCCACCCGGCTGGCCGGCCTGCTCGCGGCGGAGAAGAAGCGGGTCGCCCGGGTGGCTTACGAGGTGCCCATCGTCGAGTTCCAGGTCGGAACCGGCGAGGGGCAGGTCCCGATCAGCAAGCTGCAGCGCAAGATCATGCGGCTGCCGCGGCAGCTCAAGCCGGACGCGATCAGCGACATCAACCACCGGCTAAAGGCGCTGCAGCCGACACTGCAGGCACCGAAGGGACCGATCCCGAGGAACATGCGCCAGCCCAAGATGCCCAGGCCGAAGGCTCGCTGAGGCGGACTCCCGGAGGCGGACTCCCGGAGGCGGACTCCCGGAGGCGGGCCTAGCCGACGCCGAAGGCCGGTTACAGCCGGACGACGATCGTGTCCGCGGCGCGGTCGTGCAGCCCGCGCAGGTCGCGGTCGGTCAGCAGCGGCGGGATCACGGTGAGCAGGATCGCGGTCCGTACCAGGGCCCACCAGAATCCGACCAGGCCGCCGTTGGTCCGTATCGTCCTGATGCCGACCAGCCGCTTCCCGACGGTGAACCCGGTCGTCGCGGTGAGTACGTAGACCTCCACCGCGAAGACGGCGATGGTCCAGAACTGCGAACCGGTCAGCCAGTACGCAATCAGCATGCTGAGCATCCAGTCGATGAACAGCGCCAGTACCCGGCGGGGCATACTGGCCACGCTCCCGGAGCCGCGCTCGGGCAGCCCGAACCTCTGGCCCGGATAGGCCGGAGAATTATCGGTGGCCTGCGGGGCGGTGAGCTGCGCGGTGCTCGCCGAGACCGTGTCTGCCGAGCCCGCGCCGACCGCCGCGGGGGCAGGCCGGCCAGCGGCACTGGCCCGCGCCGGGCCCGCGCCACGCCGGTTACGGGATTTACTGGCCACGACACCACGGTATCCGCTCTGGGTCAGGAAGCTGGCAGCGGGTCATAATAGGAGCCCTGACCTTGGCCGCCGACCCGTAACATCCGTGAAACACATCAGACACGGCGCGGAAATTGCCGACAGCTAACGTCCGAATCGCGTGCCTTGAGAACCGAAAGCGTGCCCTGTACCGGGAGGGTTGATGTTCAGCAGTGCCGAGGAAGTCCTCCGCTTCATCGCGGAGGAGAACGTGGAGTTCATCGACGTCAGGTTCTGTGACCTGCCTGGCACGATGCAGCATTTCACCGTGCCCACCGTGTCGTTCAGTGAAGACGTCTTCACCGACGGCCTCATGTTCGACGGCTCGTCGATCCGCGGGTTCCAGCAGATCCACGAGTCCGACATGCAGCTGCTGCCGGACCCGAGCACGGCGGTGCTTGACCCGTTCCGCACGCGCAAGACGTTGAACCTCACGTTCTTCGTGCACGACCCGCTGACCGGCGCGCCCTACAGCAGGGACCCCCGCAACGTCGCCCGCAAGGCGGAGGACTACCTGCGCGGCACCGGCATCGGCGACACGGCGTACTTCGGCCCCGAAGCTGAGTTCTACATCTTCGATTCGGCACGCTTCTCCACCTCCGCGAACGAGGGCTACTACCACATCAACTCGGTCGAAGGCGCCTGGAACAGCGGCAAGGACGAGGCCGGCGGTAACCTCGCCTACAAGCCCAGGTACAAGGGCGGCTATTTCCCCGTACCGCCGATGGACCACTTCGTGGACCTCCGCTCGGAAATGACCAGCAACCTCCTGGCCAGCGGCATCCAGGTCGAGATGCAGCACCACGAGGTCGGCACCGCAGGCCAGGCCGAGATCAACATGCGGTTCAGCTCGCTGCTCGCGCAGGCCGACAGGCTGATGCTCTTCAAGTACATCATCAAGTCCACCGCCCAGGCGGCGGGCAAGACCGTGACGTTCATGCCCAAGCCGCTGTTCGGTGACAACGGCAACGGGATGCACTGCCACCAGTCCATCTGGAAGGACGGCTCGCCGCTGTTCTACGACGAGGTCGGCTATGCGGGCCTGTCCGACCTCGGCCGGTACTACATCGGCGGCCTGCTCAAGCACGCGCCGTCGCTGCTGGCGTTCACCAACCCGACGGCGAACTCCTACCACAGGCTGGTACCCGGCTTCGAGGCCCCGGTCAACCTGGTCTACTCGCAGCGCAACCGCTCGGCCTGCGCGCGGATCCCGATCACGGGCACGAACCCGAAGGCCAAGCGCGTCGAGTTCCGCGTCCCCGATCCGTCCTGCAACCCGTACCTCGCGTTCGCCGCGATGCTGATGGCAGGCCTGGACGGAATCAAGAACAAGATCGAGCCGCCGGAGCCGGTGGACAAGGACCTGTACGAGCTGCCGCCGGACGAGGCAGCCGCCATCCCGCAGGTGCCCGGCTCGCTGGACGCAGTGCTCGACCACCTGGAGGCCGACCACGCCTTCCTCACCGAGGGCGGCGTGTTCACCGACGACCTCATCGAGACCTGGCTGGACTACAAGCGGACCGTCGAGCTCGACGAACTGCGGCTGCGCCCCCACCCGCACGAGTTCGAGCTCTACTACGACTGCTGACGGGCTGGCCGAACTGCTGACGGGCTGGCCGATCGGGAAGTTCCAGCACCGTCCGCCGCATGACCCGCATCAGCCTCGCAATCCCCGCCCGTCTCCCATCCTTAGAAACAACGGGGAGGATATGGCTTACCGGGAGGATCTGGGCCTGGGGTACCGGATCCTCCCCGCAGGCCGGATCCTCCCTGTTAATCCGCCGCACGGACCCTGGCCCGTCCGGGACGCCGGGCGAATTACCGAGGCCGAACGGGCGGTGGCGCGTTTCGGTGCATGACGATGATGACTCTCGGACGGTATTGGCAGCTCGAGGCGGAGCCGCTTGTCACGTGTCCTCAGCGTGCCGACACGCCTACAAGAACTGGCCCGGTGTGCTGTCCGAATCGTCGTTCCACACCACCGCCACGACGTCGTCCGGATCGATGATGGCCCACCCGGTCTGGCGCTCAATACGGACCAGGCCATCCCGGCGAACCTCCACGCCGGTCAGTTTCTTGTTCTCGGCCATCGGGAAAGAGACCGGCCCGATTCTGCGGACGAGCATGGAAACCTGCCCGGACTTACCGATGAGAGGCTTGAGCAGGTCGCGCATCGTCTCGCCGGTCATGACCACCACCTCCGGAGTATCGCTAAGAACATGATCCCCCGCGCCCGGGACCGGGTGTAGCGGGGGTGCGCGCCCGGACGATAAGGACCGGGCCGAGGGGGGTGCGCGCCCGGACGATAAGGACCGGGCCGAGGGGGGTGCGCGCCCGGACGATAAGGACCGGGCCGAGGGGGGTGCGCGCCCGGACGATAAGGGCCGGGGCCAGGCGGCGAACCGGGCGCGCAGCTCGGCGACGTCCTCTGGCCCGAGGCCGAACGAGGCGAACACCCCGTCACCCCACTGATCCAGCCGCTGAACCGCGTCCGCGAAATCCCTGTCGGTCAGGCCCGGATCCAGCCGCCGGGCAAAGCCGACGATCTGCTCGACGCTGTAACGCTCAAGCGCGGCCGCGGTGTCCACGTAGTCACGCGGCTCGACCCGGCTGGCCAGGGCGCACACCTTGCCGCCGACCACGTCCTCGAGATCAAGGACGGGGCCTACCCCCATCGTCACCGGACGGCGGGCCCGGTCGAAGTAGGCCATCTGCAGCATCATCTGTTCCCCGCCCGGCGCGGTGACGATCCACTCGGCCAGCCCTTCTCCGATCCCGTGGAAGATGTCACCGAGACCGCCGCCCTTGTCCCGGCGCTCGGTGCCGAAGCCCGCGTCGAGCAGCGCGGCCTCCACCGCATCGGCAGCCGCTTCCACACCGCCTTCTTCGTCGCTGAAGACGTCGACGTCCTGGGTGAACCGGTCGATGACTCCGTGGGCGATCAGGGCGTTACCGCCGCCCAGGGCGAACCCGTGCGAGGCGGCGGCGCGCAGGGCGATGGCGGCCACCTGGCCGTGGAAATCGCTGACCGGCATCAGGCGGCGGTGACCGCCGCGGTCCGCAGGGCCGGATGCTTGTCCTCCCACGCCTGCCGGACACCCTTGGGCAGGTACAGCTCAGGCCACAGGGCGATCAGCGTGTCGCCATCCAGGTACGTGGTGAGATCCTCCGGGCGGCCCGCCTCGCGGAGCACCGTCTGGTAGAGCCAGCGTCGCATGTCCTGGTCGGCCAGGTCGAACGTGTGATCGGGGCCGCTCCAGAACAGCCAGATCGGCAGCTCGACGGCGCCCTCGGCGGGTCCGCGGAGGTCGGCGAGGCTGGCCGCGACCACGGCGCGCCGCCCGGGACGGGACTGATACCGGGCCCCGGACACGTCGGCAGGCGTGGTGACCATGGGTACAGCGTACACCGCCGGCTCATCCCTGTCGAATATACGATCGACCGGCGGGCGGCGCCTAATCCGCCACGACGATCGAGACGCTGAAGCGGTGCCCGGGCGCGCAGAACCGGAGCGGGTACGACTTAGGCACCGAACCATCCGGCTGAAGGTCGCCCTTCCCCCCGGAGATCGCGATCTCGCACGGCGGCCGGACAGACGTCACCAGCACGTGGCCGGACCTGGCCGCAGTGAACCAGGCGCCGGTAACGCCCTTGATCAGGGAGGCCTCGCCGTTGGGAGCTGGTTTCAGCGCCGTGCCGCTGGCCAGCGGCTGGAGCCAGCGGCTCGAATCTTTGCTGCTCAGGAGCACGGTCACCGTGCCGCCGACCCGGACGCAGATGGTTTTCCCGTTGTCGGCCTGGGTGATCAGGGGAGCCTCGCGCTGGCATACCGCCCGGGCCCCGGTAACCGGGGCGCCGGACCGCTGGCCCGGATGCCCTGAGGGTGCCTGGACTGTCCCGCAGCCAACGGTCATGGCGGCTACCAGGCAAGCCGCCAGCCCGGCCGAAACACGATGCATCTGAGCCTCCTCGCGCCGCCTGAACAGCCCCGCCAGGGCCGGTCCTGCAGGTCAGGCACGGAACTTTGACGCCCCCAGCGAAACGATGGTTCCGCCCGGCTCCGCCTTTCCCTGACCCCGCCCAGCCCCAGCCCCGACAATTACCAACAAATAGCGGCACAACTAATGGTTACGGGCGCGGCCCCGGTCTACACTCTGGGTTGCTCCGAGAGCGGGCGTTGCGGAATCGGACGCACGGGCGGCCCGTAGCGCACAGCAGCCGACAGAACCGGAACAGGTGAGCACGTGCGCCCCGGATAGCGATGCCAATATCACCCCGCTGGCCAAGCATCCGGGCACCGCGTTCATGGAATTGCAGTTCTACCCGCCGGGCTGGGTCAAGCAGTTCGACAGCTCGAGCTGCGACGCGCGGGACTGGTGCGCCGCGATGACCATCGACAGCCTGTCGGAGGACCCGGTCGCCGGCACGACGCTGAACCCGACGTGCGCGAACCAGATCCTGGGCGGCACCGAGTACGTCAACTTCGCCTTCGTCACCCGTTCGGGAAAACCGATCGGCCCGCCGAATCCGCTTCAGTTCAACCCCGCCACCTCAGGCAACCCGACCAGGCCCAACGTGCTGTTCATGCGGCCAGGCGATCACGTCGGCGTCAGCATGCGCGATACCTCGCACGGCCTGCAGGCGGTGCTGGTCGACAAGAGCACCGGCAAGGTCGGCTCGATGACCGCGTCGGCGGCCAACGGATTCGGCCAGATCCAGTACGCGCCTACCGGCAGCACCTGCAACGAGATCCCTTACGACTTCCACCCGATGTACTCGACGTCCTCGCCGCAGACGCGGGTGCCGTGGGCCGCGCATTCCTACAACGTCGCGTTCGACGAGGAGATCGGCCACTTCGACTACTGCACCGCGGTGAGCAGCACCGGCACGTGCACCGGGCTGGAAGGCGCTCCTGGCGACCAGGAGACTGCCGACGGCGACGACACCGCCTGCTTCCCGGCGTCGGCCTCGCTGCTGGTCAAGGTGAGCGGCTGCAACGGCACCAACGTGCCGGGCTGGGACGGCACCTCGTACCTGCCGGACTGGCCGGACGGGAACACGTCCTTGCACCCGACGCCGGAATTGTTCTCCAGCCCGCTGACGGGACGTTTCTTCAATACCAACTATTCCGGGGCGGCGTTCGAGTCGGATACGCCGCGCAACGAGGATCCGGAATTCGGCGGCTTCGGTGCCTGCAACCGGAGCACCGGGGCGGGGTGCACGATCATCCCGACGACCGACGACAATAAGCCGGCCACGTTCTACCCCTTCTTCTCGATCACGAGATCCTTCCGGCCCGGCGGCTGCCAGTGGTTCATCGGAAATGACGTGCCCGGCCTGACGGCCAGGGACTTCGGTAAGACCAGCCAGTACGGCACGCTGTTCCCGCAGAGCTTCCTGATATTCGGCGGCGGTGGTGCCACGCATACGGTTATCGATGATTTCCAGCAGAACCTCGGGACCAACCCATGCCCGGTTCGCCGGTGATGGTTAGGTAAGGCACCGGCATTACGGTCGCTGGCCGGCGGCTTCGGCCGCCGGCCAGCGACGCCAATGGTGATCCCGGTTCGCCGGGACCGGGCGTTCAGCCGCGCGGGCTGAACCACACCGAGACGTGCGCGGGCTCCAGCGCCCGGTCCACGACGGCGGCCAGGTCGTCGCGGACGGACGCCGCGTCCACCGCGTCCTTCACCCGCGCCGCAAAGGCCGCCACGGTCTGTTCGGCAGACTAGGGCGGGACCGTTCCGGGAACGTTACCGCGCGACGTGAAACCCTGGAGCCACCGGAACGGAGACCATGCTGATGCGAAAAGACCTGGGACCGGCCGAGTGAGCACCGCGTTCACCGCCGGGGAGCAGAACTGGCAGGCACGCCTGGGGAAGCTGCGCGACGTGGTGCGCCAGGAACTCGTGGCGAGACAGCTGGCGCGGGAGCTGCCGCCCGCACCCGTTCGGATCCTTGATTGTGGCTGTGGTCAGGGGACGCAGGCCCTCCGGCTGGCCCGGCGCGGGTACCACGTGACCGGGGTGGACGCCTCGGCCGACCTGCTGGCGCGGTTCGGCCGGGACCTGGCCGCCGAGCCGGCCGAGGTCCGCGGCCGGGTGCGGGCCGAACGCGGCCTGATCGAGGATTATGCCGAACGGGCCGGGCCGTCACGCTTCCCCGCCGTGCTGTGCCACGGCGTGCTGATGTACTCGGCGGATCCTGCCCCGGTGCTGCGGGCCGTCGCGGCGCTGGCGGCGCCCGGCGGCGTGGTGTCGCTGCTGGTGCGCAACGGCGACGCGCTGGCCATGCGGCCGGGGCTGCTCGGCGACTGGGCGGGATGCGCGGAGGCGTTCGGCTCGGACCGGTACCAGAACCGGATCGGGGTCACCGCCCGGGCGGACCGGCTCGGCGACCTGACCGGGCGGCTGGCGGAGTACGGGCTGCGGGTCACCGCCTGGTACGGGGTCCGGATCTTTACCGATAACGCGCCGGGCGACGCCGAACCGCCGCCGGACCTGGCGGCGCTGCTCGACTGCGAGGAGCGGGCCGGGTGCACCGACCCGTACCGGCAGGTGGCGGCGCTGCTGCACGTCATCGCGCGGAAGGGAGCGTTACGTTGAGGCTGACGGGCAGCGAGGCCCGCTACCTGTCCACCGCCCGGCAGGCCGGCGCGGTGGCCCGCGAGGTCGCCGAGCCGGGTGCTCGGGGAGAATGAGCCGCGTGGCGGAACAGCTGTGGCCGCGTTTGCTGGCTGAGGCGTGGGCGGCGCTGAGCGCGGATTCCGATCAGGCTGGCGAGGCCAGGCTCCCGGCCGGGCTGGAGGTGCTCTGGGTCAGCGGCGCCCCGGGTCGCCTGCCGTCCCGGCTGCCGGCCGAGGACGTGGCCGTCGCCTGCGCCGGGGCCGCGCTGCTGGCCGCCGCGGCGCTGCACGCGCAGCGCGGCGGGGACTGCGGGTCCCGCGGCTCGCCGGTCGCGCAGCTGGACCGCGGGCACATCGCGGCGGCCTTCCGCAGCGAGGCCTTCCTGCGGGTCGGCGGCGAGCCGGCCGGGCCCGGCTTCGCGCCGCTGTCGCGGTTCTGGCGGGCCGCCGACGGCTGGGTGCGCACGCACGGGAACTACCCCTGGCATCGCGCGGCGTTGCTGCGGGCGCTCGGCTGTGCCGGTGATCCTGAGTCGGTCGCGGCGGCGCTGGCGGATCTGGGCGCCCGGGAGGCCGAGGACCTGGTGACCGGCGCGGGCGGGGTGGCCGCCGCCGTCCGCGGCGAGGCCAGCTGGCGGGCGGAGCCGCCCGGCCAGGCGGCCGCCGCGACGCCGCTGGTGGCGACGGCGTCGATCGGCGGCGCGCCGCCGCGCTGGCGCCCCGCCGGGCCGCTGCCCGCCTCGGGCATCCGGGTGCTCGACCTCACCCGCGTCATCGCCGGCCCGGTGGCCACCAGGTACCTCGGCGCGCTCGGCGCGGACGTGCTCCGGCTCGACCCGCCGGAGCGGCCGGAACTGACGCTGCACGGCTACGACGGATTGTCCGGCAAGCGCAGCGCGCTGCTCGACTTCGCCGCGGCCGGGGGTTACGGCCGGCTGCACGAGCTGCTCTCCGGTGCCGACGTGCTGGTGCACGGGTACCGGCCGCACGCGCTTGACCGGTTCGGGCTGAGCCCGCAGGTCCTGGCGGAGCGGCATCCCGGCCTGGTGGTGGTGAGCCTGTCGGCGTGGGGCAGCCGCGGGCCGTGGGGCAGCCGCCGGGGTTTCGACAGCATCGTGCAGGCCGCCAGCGGCATCGCGATGGCCGAATCGGCGGACGGCGAGCGACCCGGCGCGCTGCCGTGCCAGCTGCTCGACCACGGCACCGGCTACCTGTGCGCGGCCGCCGCGCTGCAGGGGCTGGCCCGGCAGTCGGCCCGCGGCGGCACCCAGTTCCGCGAGCTGTCCCTGGCCAGGACCGCGCACTGGCTGCTCGGGCTGCCCCGCGATGCGGCGGCGCCATCCCCCGTCGCCGATGGCGGCGGTGACGCGTGGCTCATGACCCTGGACAGCGCCGCGGGGCCGGTGACCACCGTGCGCCCGCCCGGCCGGCTCGACGACGAGGCACTGACCTGGCCGCGGCCGCTCAGCCGCTACGGCGGCGATCAGCCGGCCTGGCTAGCCCGCCCAGCTAGCTGACAGGGACCAGGGTGAGGTAGGCCATGCCGAGAAGGCCGTAGTAGCCGCGCAGCCAGTATGACCGGTGCTGGTCGACCTGCTCCCGGATCTCGGCGGCCTTGGGGTGGTCGCCGTGGGCCGCGAGCCATTCCTCCTCGTCGCACTGGTAGCCCGACTCGAAGTCCTCCCACTCCTCCAGCGTGGCGGTCTCGATCCAGGCCGGGCGGAAACCCGCGCTGACGGCCAGGTCGGCCAGGCTGGCCAGGTCGCCGAACTCCCCGGCGGACGTGCCCGGCCACATCCCGGCCAGCTCGGCCTCGGTCGGCGTCCGGTGCCAGAACCCCTCGCCGAGCAGCACCCGGCCGCCCGGCGTGACCAGCCGCCGGAGCTCGGCCAGCGCGGCCGCGGTGTGCCCGGGGGGCTGGACCTCGGTGAGCGCGTGGCTGGCGCCGAGGCATAGCACCAGGTCGGCGGGCCCGCGGGTGGTCCCGACCCCGGATTCCCTGACGAACGTGACACGGTCCTGGAGCCCCCGGGCCCCGGCGTTGTCCCGGCCCCTGGCCAGGTCGCCCTCGTCCGTGTCGAGGCCGAGCCCGGTCGCGTCCGGCGCCGCCGCGAGAATGCGGAGCATCAGCTCGCCCCAGCCGCAGCCGATGTCGAGCACGGTCCGGGGGGTGTTCCTGGTCAGCCGGGCGACCAGCCGCGCGGACCTGGCCTCGGACAGGGGCCCGTGGAAGGTGAGCTGGGTCAGGCTCAGCGGGAGTTCGGCGTCGGTCATACGCCGGCACAGTAGTCCGGCTCCCCCGGTCTGTACACCGAATATCCGGCCGGCTCCGGGGCGCCGCCGCCAGGATCCCGGGTTAACGCTGTTGGCCTGGTGCGGCCGGGAGCTTAAGGTAAGTACTGCTGTGAGAGCTTACGAGGCCATTGAGCGGATTGACGCGTTCTGCAACACCGTCCCCCGGCGCCGGGCCAGAGCCGGCGAGCACGGCCCGCTCGTCCTGTTCGCTCCCGCCGGCCCGGGCTGGCCGTACTACGCCCGGCCCAGGCGCGGCCCGCGGCCGCCGGTCACCGCCGCCGACATCCGCGCGGTCCGCGCCCGGCAGCGCGAGCTGATCATCCCCGAGTCGTTCGAATGGATCGAGCAGGTCGCGCCCGAGATGGCGGCGGCCGCGGCCGAGGCGGGACTGGTGGTCCAGCGGCATCCGCTGATGGTGCTGTCCTCGCCGCCGCAGGCGCCCGCGATCCCGCCTGGCATCACCGTGCGCGTGGTCGCTCCCGAGGACCAGGAGCTCGACCGGATCTGGGCGGTGCCCGCGGTCGCGTTCGGCCATCCGGGCACCGCGGCCGGGGACGCCGGCCCGGCCGAGCGGGACAAGATCGCCGCGGACTACGACGGCGGCACGATCGCGATGCTGCGGGAACGGCTCAGCTCCGGGCATTCGGTGCTGGCGTCGGCGTTCGGCCCGGACGGGCCGCTGGCGGCGGGAAGCTGCCAGGCCCTGGACGGCGCCGCCGAGATCACCGGCGTGGGCGTGCTGCCATCCTCCCGCCGCCAGGGCCTCGGCGCGGCCGTCACCGCGCTGCTGGCCCGTGACGCGCTGGACCGCGGCGTGGAAACCGTCTTCCTGTCCGCCAGCGACGACGCGGTGGCCCGCGTCTACGCCAGGATCGGCTTCCGCGAGATCGGCATCGCCATGATCGCCGAGCCCGCCCCCGATTGATACTTGGCGGCTCGGAAATCATGGCTAGCGACCTAGCCGCGTGCGCGGCCACTCCGTACTGACGAATCACCCGCCGAGAACTCATCGGCTCAGCCGCCGCGAACTCATGGGCGGCGCAAGCGCCGATTGTTGCGGCAGGTGCCGGAAGACACGCCCGCTCACTGGGCGCGGCGGCGGCCAGCCCGGCTAACCCGTTCCCGGCTGTACCGGCGCGCAGCGGTCACACCACGCAAAAGCACCGCCCGGGAGCAAGGCGCCTGCTAGGCTGCCGCCCGTCTTGGGGTGTTACGTGTGTGTAGGGGGAGTCTGGTGGGTGATTTCGAAGAGGTTGAGCGCCTCCAGGCGGGTATCCGCGGGTGGCTGCTGCGGACGGCGCGAAGCGGCCGGCACGAGCTGCGCGACATCAGTGCCCCCGCCGTGCTGCCGATGCTGTGCGCGGCGGCGTTCGGGCCGGCGCTGGCCGACAACGACGGCATGACCCCCGCTGCGGCCAGGATGGGTGTGCTCGTCTCGGTCGGGGCCGATGCCCTGGCTCATCTCCTCGAGGAGGCGATCAGCCGCGCCCGTTCGGCACATGATTCCGGGCCGGAGGCTGCCGCGCCGGAGGAGATCCGGAGCCTGGAACGGGAAATCCGCCGGGGCGTCGGAGAGGTCCTCGCCGCGCCCGGCAAGCCCGCCGATGACCTGCGATCCGACATCGCGATGATGATGCGGGAGATCGACGCGGGCGGCACCCTGCTCCGCGCGGCGATCGAGGCCGGAGACGAGGAACTCGAGCGCGAGGTGCTCGCCGCCTTCGAGGCGCTGGGCGCCGAGTTCGGCGACATGACCTTCATGCTGGCCGACCTGGCCCGCACGGCCGGGGAGATCCAGGACAGCCTGGGCGGCCAGGACGCGGAGCTCCGGGCGGCCAGCGAGCAGGTCGGCCGGCAGGCCGCGGACGTCCGCCTGATCCGGGAGGAACTCGCGGTCATCGAGCAGCGCACCCGCCAGTGGCAGCCGGAGCCGGCTGATCCGGATCCGGGCTGGGCCGGCGGCTGCCCGTATCGCGGGCTGCTGCCCTACGGCCAGGCTCATGAGGCGGTCTTCCACGGCCGGGAACGGCTCACCGCCGAGCTCACGGGCAAGCTAGCCGGGACCGGGATGGTGATGGTCACCGGCGGCTCGGGTGCCGGCAAGACCTCGCTGCTGCAGGCCGGCCTGGTGCCCGCGCTGGCCCGGGGCGTGCAGGTGCCCGGGTCGCCGGCCTGGCCGGTGGTCAGCGTCACCGCCACCACGCGGCCGCTCACCGACCTGGCAGCCGGCCTGGCGGCGCTGAACGACAGGGACCCGGCCGCCATCCGGCAGCGGCTGGCCGATGCGCCGGGCGAGGCGCACCTGCTGATCCGCGAGATCACGCGGGCACCAGGCGATGCCTCCCGGCTGGTACTGATCATCGACCAGTTCGAGCAGGTCTTCGCGGCCGACGGGCCGGACGAGAGGCGGGAGCGGGCGGCGTTCATCGGCGCGCTGTGCGCGGCGGCGGCCCGCCCGGCCGGGCCGCGGGGCGAGCCTGCGGCCCGGGTGGTGGTCGCGGTCCGCGGCGACTACTGGGACCGGTGCGCCGCCTACCCCGGGCTCGTCCCGGCCATGGAGCGCGATCAGCTCGTGGTCGGCCCGATGCCGGAAGCCGGCCTGCGCCGCGCGATCGCCGGCCCGGCCGAGGCGAGCGGACTGCGCGTTGAGAGCGCTCTCATCGACGCCATCGTGGCCGACGCGCACGCAGCCGGCCCCGAGGTGCTCCCGATGCTCTCCCAGGCCCTGGCGCTGACCTGGGAGAACCGCGAAGGTGACCAGCTGACCCGCGAAGGCTACGGCCGGGCCGGCCGCGTCGCAGGCGCTGTCGAGGTCAGCGCCGAGGCGGTCTACGCCGGGCTGACGGAGGACCAGCAGGCGATCGCGCGAGACGTGCTCAGGCGGATGACCGCCTTGGGCGATGACGGCAGGCCAGCCCGCCGGCCGGTGTCCCGCGCCGAACTGCGCGCGGGCCATCCGAAGTGGGCCGAGGCAGCAGCGGTGGTCGACGCGTTCGCCCGGAGCCGGCTGGTGGTACTGGGCGCCGGCACCGCGGAGATCGCGCATGACGTCCTGCTGCAGGCCTGGCCGCGGCTGCGGGACTGGCTGGAGGAGGATCAGTCCAGCCTGATCCTCTACGGCCAGCTCGCCGAGGACACCGCGCGATGGTGCCAGGATGGCAAGGACTCCGGACGGCTGTACCAGGGCGTCCAGCTCGCCGCCGCCCGGGAGGCCGCGCGCGTCTGGGCCGCGGATCCGGGCCGGTACCCGGCGCTGACCACGGCCGAGGCTGAGTTCCTCCGGGCCAGCGGCCGGGCCGGCACCCGGGGCCGGTGGGGGCGCCGGACCCTGGCCGGCGCACTGGTCCTGCTGCTCCTCGCCGCGCTCGCCGGGGCAGGTCTCGCCGTCCGGTCGGCCAGGAATACCGCCAGCCAGCAGCGCACCGTGAGCCTGTCGGAGCGGCTGGCCGCGCAGAGCACCGAGCTGGAGGCCGCCGACCCCGTCACCGCGGCGCTGCTCGCCGGGGCCGCGTGGCGGATCGCGCCGACGGCGCAGGCGCGTTACAGCCTGCTCGAGTCGCTCGCCCAGCCGGTGCGCGGCGTCCTGGCCGCCTCGTCGGGCGCGGTGACCGCGATGGCGTACAGCCCCGGCGGCAAGACCCTGGCCACCGGCTACCGGGACGGCACGGTCCGGCTGTGGGACATCGCCTCGCATCGCCTGCTCAGCACCGCGACCTGGGGCGGCGCGGCGCTCGCGCTCGCGTTCACCAGCGGCGGCAAGGCCCTGGAGGTCGCCGGGCCCGCGGCCGTCGGGGTGTGGAACCTGACCAGCCAGGCCAAGATCACCGCGGAGCCGCTGGCCGGCCTGACCGGCGCCCGTTGCGTGGCGTTCAGCCCGGACGGCGCCACCCTGGCCACCGGCGGCGACGACGGTAACGTCCGGCTGTGGGACGTCGCTACCCAGCAGGAGATCGGCGCGCCGATGAGCTCGGACCTCAAGCCGGTGGAGGTCGTGACGTTCAGCCCCGACGGCGCGACGGTGGCCGCGGCCAGCAGCGACGGGACCGTCCAGCTGTGGGACGCGACCACCCAGCGGGAGACGGGCACGACGATGACGGCCGGCCCGGCCGCGGTGAGGGCGCTGGCGTTCAGCCCGGGCGGGAAGTTCCTCGCCGCCGGCGCCGACGACGGGAACGTCCGGCTGTGGGACGTCGCTACCCAGAGCCAGGCGGGCGCGACCATGGCGACCGGGGCACCGGTCGCGGTCGTGTCGTTCAACGCGAACGGCACGACGCTCGCCACCGCGGAAGGCGACGGGGGCACCGAGCTATGGGCCTTCGCCACCCAGAAGCAGACCGGCGCCCCGCTGACGGCGCAAGGTTCCGGCCGGGTGAGCGGGCTGGCCTTCAGCCCGGACGGCAGCGTCCTGGCCGCCGGCGACGGTAACGGGACCACCGAGCTGTGGAACCCGGCCGGCTTTCACCAGTCCTCCGCTCCGATCGCCACCGGCACGCCGGAATCGCCGGCCGCGGCCGGCGGGCACGCGCCCGCCGTGTTCAGCGCCCGCGGCGATGTCGTCGCGGTGAGCGACAGCCGGGGCACGGTCCGGTTGTGGAACGCCCTGACCCGGCGGCCGGCCGGCCGGGCGGCGGCCAGCCATCACGCAGTGACCGGACTCGCGCTCAGCCCGGACGGCACGACGCTGGCCGTGGCCGGCCGCGGCCGCCTGCAGCTATGGTCGACGGCGACCGGCCAGCGGATCGGCGGCCCGCTGCCCTCGGCCGACGCGGCAGGCCCGGTGGCCTTCAGCCCGGACGGCCGGCTGGTGGCCGCCATCGGCGCGGACGGCAAGGCCCGGCTGTGGCAGGTGGCCACCCAGCAGGAAACCGGGGCCGCGGTGACGGTCGGGCCGGGCGCGAGCCAGGGTGCGCTCGCGTTCAGCCCCGGCGGCAAGGCCTTCGCGACGGTCGCCGTGAACGGGACCGCGGCGCTGTGGAGCGTCGCCACCCAGCGCCGGATCGGCGCGCTGATGCCCGCGGGCGCTCAGGGTGCCCAGGGTGTCCCGGGAGCCCAGGGTGCCCCGGGAGCCCAGGCGGCCGGCGGCCAGGCGACCGCCGCGGCGGCGTTCAGCCCGGACGGCAGGACGCTCGCCACCGCCGGCGCCAGTGACAACTCCAGTGGCAGCATCCGGCTGTGGGACGTCGCCACCCAGCAGCAGATCGGCGCGCCGATGACGGCCGGCCCCCAGCCGGTCTACGCGCTCGCCTTCAGCCCGCACGGCACCACCCTGGCCACCGCCGGCGCCAGTGACAACTCCAGTGGCAGCGCCCGGCTGTGGGACGTCGCCACCCAGCAGCAGATCGGCGCGCCGATGACGGCCGGCCCCCAGCCGGTCTACGCGCTCGCTTTCAGCCCGGACGGCAGCACCCTCGTCACCGCGGGCGCCGGCGGCAGTTCCGGTGGCAGTGCCCGGCTGTGGGACGTGGCCTTCCCGGCCGGGCTGCTGGCCGGCGCCTGCGCCGTCGCGGACCAAACGCTCACCCGGCAGCAGTGGGCTGGCTACGCTGGGACCCAGCCGTTCCAGCTGGTCTGCCCCGCGAACTAACCCGCCCGGGCCCGGCCAGGCGGGAGGGCACTGGCAAGGCTCGCGATCGGGATGGTGGTCAGGACGTCGGTCTCCGGGGCAACGGGCAGGCACTCGGGCTCCGGGCCGAAGCCGCCCCGGGTGCCCGTCCGGGTCGTGCTCGCGGTACTCGGCGCCTGCATCGTCATCGCCGCCTGCACCGTGGCGGTGCTGGCCGCGTCGGGTCCTGGGAGCCCGCCCGGGGCGGCGAGCGCCCAGGCCGACACCACCGGCACGCAGGTCAATCCGCCCTCCGCCGCCCGGCTGAACGGATCCGCCCCGGCGCCCTCCCCGCGGGCGCCTTCACCGCGGCCGCGTTCGCCGCGTTCGCCGCGGGCGACGCCCGGGGCCACGTCCGCGGTCCCGGCGGGCCACCAGGATGGGTTCGGGCCTGCGGCGACCTCGTACCTGTCGGGCCGGGCCGACACCGTCCTGGCCACGGTCTACGACCTCGGCACCGGCCGGACCTGGCATGCCGGCCAGGGCCAGCCGCAGGCCGAGGCGAGCATCGTCAAGCTCGACGTCCTCGAGACACTGCTGGCCGAGCGCGGTCAGGGCGGCACCGGGCTGTCGGCCAGCGACCGCTCGCTGACCGAGGAGATGATCGAGGACAGCGACAACGACGCCGCGACCAGCCTGTGGTACGAAGTCGGCGGGGCCGCCAAGATCCGCGCGTTCAACGCCAGGGCCGGCCTGACCCGGACCGCGCCCTCGTCGTGCGTGGTGTGTCCCGGGTTCGCCTGGCCCGGATGGGGGCTGACCACGACCACCCCCGACGACCAGATTGCCCTGCTCAGGCAGCTGGTCACGCCAAGTTCGCTGCTCACCCGGGCCGAACGCGACTACGCCTTGTCGCTCATGGAGGACGTCACGCCGTCCCAGCGATGGGGTGTTTCCGGCGGTGTCCCCGCTCAGGTCACGGTGGCCCTGAAGAATGGCTGGCTGCCCCTGCAGGGCGCCGCCAGCGACTGGCAGGTCAACAGCGTCGGGTGGGTCTCCGGCGGCGGCCGGAACTACCTGATAGCCGTGCTCACGGCCGGGAACCCCAGCGAACAGTACGGCATCGACACGATCCAGGCCCTCGCCGCCATGGCGTGGCAGCACATGCGCTAGCCTCTGGCTTCTGCTGGAGTACTACTCCTGGAGTACTACTGCGCAGGTCAAATAACTTGGGCAAGTCCAGACCGCCTGGCATCACGGGCCCCGTGAGCCCGGGGTGAGCGGCGGCCCAGCCGTCCGCCAGGGCCCCGGGCCTGCCCTGAGCCGCATTTAACGGGGAGGATCGGGCTTACCGGGAGGATCTGGGCAACCCTGGGGTACCTTTTCTTCCCCGCAGGCCGGATCCTCCCCGTTAATCCGGGACCGGGCCGCCGCTGACGCGGTCCCCGATCGCTTCGGCCACGCGGCCTCCTATGCCGCTCGCTGCCTGACCAGGGCGGCCGGGGTCAGACCGGAGAGCTTGCCGCATTCCCTGGTCAGGTGGGCCTGGTCGGCGTAACCGGCCTCGGCCGCGAGCGCCGCCAGGTCGAGGACGTCCGGGCAGGCGTCGATGCGGGACACGAACCGGCGGAACCGCAGCACCCGCTGCAGGGTCTTCGGGCCGTAGCCGACGGCGGCGTGGCAGCGGCGGCGCAGCTGCCGCATGCTGAGCCCGACGGCGACCGCGACGTCCTCGGCGCGGGCCTGCGGATCGCGCAGCAGGCGCGCCGCGCAGGTCACGGCGGGGTCCGGCGTGCCGTCGTCGAGCAGGGCCGCCGTCACCTCCAGCGCCCGGGCGGCGGCGGTCTCCGGGTCGAGCGCGGCGGGCAGCCGCCTCGCGTCGGCGGGCCGCAGGTCGGCGAGATCGATGCGCTGGTCGCGGAGCTCGCTGAGCGGAATCCCGAGCGCCGGGCCGCCCGCCGGAGGACGGAAGCGCACTCCGAGGATGACCGTGCCCGCCGCCATCGTGGTAGGCGCCGGGCCGGTGTCCGGGCCGGCCACGTAGGCGCCCCGGCCCTGCTCCCAGATCAGGTCGGTGCACCCGTCCGGCAGCACCAGGCCCGTCCGGTCGGCGCCGTCGGTGATGACCTGCGCCCACAGGCAGGTGACGGCCTCCCGCAGCGCGGCGGGAGCCGGCCATTCGGTGTAGCCGGGCGGCAGTGCTCGGGCATCCACCAGACCAGGATCTCATGACGACGGCCGTTTCGTTCAATACGGGCCGCCGCTCCGGTGTTCTGATAGGACGATGAACACTCCAGATTTCAGCGCCGCCGCCGCCTTCGTCGCGGCCAACGCCAGGGTGCTGGACCGGCGCCGGTTCCAGCGGCTCTTCGAGAACGGCCCGGCTACCGCGGTGCGGGACGCGGTGGCCGCCTACCGCAACGAGGACGGCGGGTTCGGGCACGCGCTCGAGCCGGACTGCCGGGCGCCCGGCAGCCAGCCCGCCGCCGCGGAGATGGCCCTGCGCATCCTCAGCGAGGCGGACGCGTGGGACGAGAACCTGGTCCGGGGGGCCTGCGACTGGCTCGCGTCGGTGGCGCCCGCCGAGGGCGGCGCAGCCTTCGTCGAGGCGGGCCCGCAAGGCCTCGGCGACTGGCCGCACGCGCCCTGGTGGGTGCCCGAGGAAGGCCACCCCGCCTCGCTCACCGCCACCGGCATGATCGCGGGCACGCTGCACGCCCGCGGCGTCAGCCACCCCTGGCTCGACGGCGCCACCGAGGTCATGTGGAACCGGATCGGCACGCTGAGTGCTGGCACTCTGCTGGGGCCCCCCGCGGGCGCGTACGCGATGTTCGGGGTGCTCGGGTTCCTCCAGCACGTGCCCGACCGGGACCGGGCCCGCGAGGTCTTCGGCCGGGTCGGCCCGCTGCTCATCGAGCGGGAGCTGGTCGCCCTGGATCCGGAGGCACCCGGCGAGGTGCACGGGGTGCTCGACTTCGCCCCTGAGCCCGATTCGCTGGCCCGCAGCCTGTTCGACGACGTCACGGTCAAGGCGCACCTGGACCATCTCGCCCAGGCCCAGCGGGACGACGGCGGCTGGGCGTTCAACTGGCCGGCCTGGTCACCGGCCGCCGAGCGGGACTGGCGCGGCTTCCTTACCGTCGACGCGCTCCGCGTCCTGCGCGCCAACGGGCGGCTGTAGGGCTGGCCGGCGCTTTACGGGACCGAAGGTCAGCCGTAGAACTCAGCCGTAAACTCAGCCGTAAAACAAGGGCTCCATCACGGTGCGGGCGCGGCGGGCGGCGCGGCGGTAGTCCTGCTCGAGCGCCTGCGCGGCATCGCCCGGAGGGTAGCCGAGCAGCCTGGCCACCGCGGTCAGCTCGGCGTGCTTGGCCGGCAGGGTGTCCCCCGGCCGGCCGCGGACCAGCATGATGGCGTTCCTGATCCGGGCGGCGAGCTCCCACGCCGCGGTCAGTTCGGCGGCATCGCCGGCCGCCAGCAGGCCGGCCTGCACCGCGGCGGCCATGGCCGCGCCGGTGCGGGTGGTGCGCAGCGCGGGCAGCGCGTGGGCGTGCTGCAGCTGCAGCAGCTGCACCGTCCACTCCACGTCCGACAGGCCGCCCGGGCCCAGCTTGACGTGCAGCGCGCGGTCGGCGCCGCGCGGGATGCGCTCGGCTTCCATCCGGGCCTTGATGCGGCGGATCTCGCGGACGGCCGCCGGGCTGATCCCGTCCAGGGGGTAGCGGAACTCGGCGATCATCCGGGTGAACTTCGCGCCGAGGTCCGCGTCGCCAGCGACCGGCTCGGCGCGCAGCAGCGCCTGCGCCTCCCACGGAGCGGACCAGCGCCGGTAGTAGGCCCGGTAGGCGGCCAGCGTGCGGACCAGCGGCCCCTGGCGGCCTTCCGGCCGCAGGTCGGCGTCCACGATCAAGGCGGGGTCGGGCACCGGCAGCATGAGCAGCCGCCGCAGCTCGGCCGCCACCGCGTGGGCGGCGTCCGAGGCCTCCCGCTCCGGCCGGCCGGGCAGCGGGTCGTGCACGAACAGCACGTCGGCGTCGCTGCCGTAGCCGGCCTCGTGCCCGCCGAAGCGGCCCATAGCGATCACCGCGAACCTGGTCGGCAGCGGACGGCGCAGCTCGGCCGAGACCTTCCGCAACGCCACCCCCAGCGCCGCCTCGATGGACGCCCGCGTGATGCTGGTCAGCGCCTCCGCCGTCGCGGCCAGAGGAGTCTGGGGGGACTCGTCCCCCCCAAGGGGGGTCTGGGGGGATGGGTCCCCCCAAGGGGGGGTCCGGGGGGGATGAAATCCCCCCTGGAGTGGGGGGTTCCGGGGGGTCATCCCCCCGGGGAAACAGAGCACTCGGCCGCGGAGGTGCGCAGCAGCTCGCGGCGGCGGACCGAACGGACCGCGGTCACCGCGGCCTCGGCGTCGTCCTCGTAGCGCTGGGTGGCCGCCATCATCTCCGCACGCAGCCCGGTCAGGCTCCTGGCTTTCAGCTCGGCGTCGTTGCCGAAGATGGCGACGGCCTCGGGCGCGCGCAGCAGCAGGCCGGCCGCGTAACGGCTGGAGGCGAGCACGTGGGCCATCCGCTCGGCCGCCTTGGTCTCATCCCGCAGCAGCCGCAAGTACCAGGGCGAGGATCCCAGCTCCTCGCTGACCTGGCGGAACGCCAGCAGGCCCGCGTCGGGTTCTGCGGCGTCGGCGAACCAGCCGAGCAGCACGGGCAGCAGCGTGCGCTGGATGGCCGCCCGCCGGGACACGCCGGACGTCAGCGCGTCGATGTGGTGCAGCGCCCCGGCCGGGTCGACGTAGCCGAGCGCCTCGAGCCGGGCCCTGGCCTCGGCCGGCGTCAGCCGGGCCGCGTCGGTGGGCAGCCGGGCCACCGCGTCGAGCAGCGGCCGGTAGAACAGCTTCTCGTGCAGCCGCCTGACCTGGCGGGCGTGACGGCGCCACTCCTCGTCGAAATCGACCGCCGGGTCGGAGCGGATCCCGGTGACCGAGGCCTGGAACCACGGCTCGTTCGGCCCGTCATTGAACCGCAACGCCCGGCCCAGCCTGCGAAGTACGGCGGGATCCTCGGGCAGGGTGTGCGTGCGGCTGAGCCGGCTGAGCTGCAGCAGGTGCTCGGTGCGGCGCAGGAACCGGTAGGCGGCGCCGAGTTCCTCCGCGTCGGCCCGGCCGACGTAGCCGCCGGCGGCCAGCGCGGCCAGCGCGGGCAGCGTCGCCGGCGAGCGCAGGCTCTCGTCGGTGCGGCCGTGCACGAGCTGCAGCAGCTGGACGGCGAACTCGATGTCGCGCAGCCCGCCCGGACCGAGCTTGAGCTCGCGCCCGGCCTGCCTGGCCGGCAGCGACTGCTCTACCCGGCGCCGCATGGCCTGCACGTCCTCGACGAAGTGCTCGCGGCGGGCCGCCTGCCAGACCAGCGGCCCGAGGGTGTCCGCGTACGCCTGGCCCAGCGCCATGTCGCCGGCTACCGGCCGGGCCTTGAGCAGCGCCTGGAACTCCCAGGTCTTGGCCCAGCGCTCGTAGTAGGCGCGGTGGCTGGTCAGCGTGCGGACCAGCGGGCCGGCCCGGCCTTCCGGGCGCAGGTTCGGGTCGACCGGGAAGATGCTGCCTTCCGGCGTGGACCGCGCGCACACGCCGATCAGCCCGGCTGCGAGGCGGCTGGCGGTGCTCAGCGCGGCGGTCTCGTCCTCGTCCTTGACCGGCTCGGCCACGAAGATGACGTCGACGTCGCTGGCGTAGTTCAGCTCGCGGCCGCCGCACTTGCCCATGGCGACCACGGCGAGCCGGCATGGCGCCGCGCCGGGTGCCAGTTCGGCCCGGGCCACGGCGAGCGCCGCCTCGAGGACCGCGGCCGCGATGTCCGCCAGTTCCTCCCCCACCACGTCCACGGTGGCCACGCCGGTGAGGTCCCGCGCCGCCAGGTGCAACAGCCGCCGCCGGTAGGCGGCGGCCAGCGCTGCCGTGGGCTCCGGGCCGACGGCCACCGGGCCGTCGGGGTCGTCGGGGTCCGCGCCGACCGCGCGCAGCATCTCGGCGCGCAGTTCGGCGGGCTCGGGGCGGGTGACGGTGCCGCGCAGGATCTCGGCGTCCTCCGGGTGCCGGGCCAGGTGATCGGCCAGGCCCGCGCTGACGCCGAGCACCGCGGTCAGCCGGTCGCGGAAGTCCTGCTCGGCGCGGAGCCCGGCGCGAAGGGCGTCCTTGCCGCCCGCGGCGGCGCCGAACAGCCGGGCCAGGCCGGTCAGGGCCTGGTCGGGGTCGGCCGCGGCGGCGACCGCGGTCACCAGCGAGTCAGCCCTCAGCTCACCCGCGGTCGTGCCGAGGTCGTTGATCAGGAGGAGTTCGGCCCGCGCGGCATCCGCGAATCCCATCCGCGCCAGCCACCCTGCCAGCGTGGTCCGCGAACCACTCACCTGAGCAAGGTAACCGATCTCAGGCGGCACGGTAATACCCGCCCGGCCGCGCGATAATACCCACGTCAACCAAAGCCGCCCGGCCCTCGCGAGCCAAAGGGCCGCGGCGGCGACTGGACTGAGGAGTGAGGAACGAGCGACCAGGGAAGGAGCCGCCTCAAAGGCGGCCCGGAGGCGAGCGGGAAGGCGCAGCGTGAGATACCTCTACATCGCGGGGAAATGGACCGAGGCCGCGGACGACGGCACGGCGCAGACGATCAACCCGTACGACGCGACCCCGCTTGACACCCTGGCCGAGGCGTGCGCCGCCGACGTGGACGCCGCCGTCGCGGCCGCCCGGGCGGCGTTCGACGAGGGCCCGTGGCGCCGGTCCGCGGTGACCGAACGGGCCGCGCTGCTCGGCAAGATCGCCGGCATGCTGCAGCGGGACCGTGAGCAGCTCGCGCACACCGAGAGCCTGGACACCGGCAAGACGCTGAACGAGGCGCGCGCCGACGTGGACGACACCACCGCCGTGTTCCGCTACTACGCCGGGATCGCGGGCGCCGATGCGGGACGGGTGGTCGACCCGGGGCGGCCGAACGTGACCAGCCGGATCACGCACGAGCCGGTCGGTGTCTGCGCGCTCATCGCGCCGTGGAACTACCCGCTGCTGCAGATCTCCTGGAAGCTCGCGCCCGCCCTGGCCGCGGGCAACACGACCGTGATCAAGCCCAGCGAGCTGACGCCGCTGTCCACCGTGGCCCTGGTCGGGCTGTTCGAGGAGGCGGACCTCCCGCCTGGCGTGCTGAACCTGCTGCTCGGCCAGGGCGGCACCGCCGGGCAGGCGCTGGTCGCGCACCCGTCGGTGGACCTGATCTCCTTCACCGGCGGCCCGGCGACCGGCGAGAAGATCATGGCCGCGGCGGCGCACGGGGTGCGGCGGGTGGCCCTCGAGCTCGGTGGCAAGAACCCGAACATCGTGTTCGACGGCACCGACTTCGACACGGTGGTGGACAACGCGCTGACCGCGGCGTTCCTGCACTCCGGCCAGGTGTGTTCGGCCGGCTCGCGGCTGATCGTGCAGGATTCGCTGCACGACAGCTTCGTCGCCGAGCTGGCGGCCCGGGCCGACCGGATCCGGCTGGGCAACGGCCTGGATCCGGAGACCGAGTGCGGCCCGCTGATCTCCGCGGCGCACCGCGCGAAGGTGGAGCGGTACATCGCGCTTGGGCTGTCCGAGGGTGCGCACCTGCTGGCCGGAGGTCAGCGGCCCGACTCGGCGGACCTGGCGAAGGGCTTCTTCCTGCGGCCGACGGTGTTCGCCGGGTGCCATCGCGAGATGACCGTGGTGCAGGACGAGGTGTTCGGGCCGGTGGTGACGGTCGAGCGGTTCAGCACCGAGGAGGAAGCGATCCGGCTCGGCAACGACACCAGTTACGGCCTGGCCGGCGCGGTGTGGACCTCGGACGCCGGTCAGGCCGAACGAGTGGCCGGCGCGCTGCGCCACGGCACGGTGTGGATCAACGACTATCATCCCTACCTGCCGCAGGCTGAGTGGGGCGGGTTCGGCAAGTCGGGCATCGGGCGTGAGCTCGGCCCGTCCGGCCTGGAGGAATACCAGGAGAAGAAGCACATCTACCACAACACCAGCCCGGCCCCCGCGCACTGGTTCTCCGGATAGCCGCTGACCTGCGGAAATGCGCGATCTGGCGAGGCTGCGGGCTCACCGCGCACCGCCTGGGCCGTGGCCGGGCCGTCAGAGGCCGCGAACACGGCATCGACCGCCGCCCTCATCCGGTCATCGGCCGAGGGCATCAGGTGCAGGCCTGGGACTCCTGTAGCTACGGCGAGCCACAAAGTAGCGCTGTGGCATCTATCGGATTCGGCACGTAGCGGTCACAAGTGAGGCAAATCGCGGGGGTAGATGGCTCCTGTTCCTGATCGTGGTTGGCGACGTTCTCGGTTGTCGCCGATGAGGGGGCCGCCGGTGCGGGCTGAGTGGGAAGCAGACGAGCTGATCGGCACGTGGACGCTGACCGGGGGTGACTGGGACCTGATCGCGAACAAGGCAGGCGTGACGCGCCTCTGGTTCACAGTAATGCTCAAGTTCTACGAGATCGAGGGCCGGTTCCCGGCTTACCGCGAAGAGGTCCCGCAGGCTGCGGTGGACTACCTGGGGTCGCTGGTGAAGGTCGAACCGGTGCTGTTCGCCAAGTACTCCTGGCGGAGCCGAACGATCGAGTACCACAGGGCGCAGATCCGCCGGGCGTACGGGACGCGGCCGCCGACGGAGGCCGATGAGGACCGGTGAGCGCACTGGCTGGCCGATGAGATGTGCCCGACGGAGACAAACCGGGACCGGCTGGCGGCCGCGCTGCGGCGGCGCTGCCGCAGCGAGAAGGTGGAGCCGCCAAGCACCGGCCAGGTAGAGCGCGTGGTCGCCTCGGACCGGATCGTGGCGGCATGGCGGGCGCGGGCGGCCGCATGGTGCTGCTTGGGCCGGGCTGCCTAGTGGGGAGCCGTTGGGTCATACCAAAGCATCACTCGCGGAGGCGACCGGCGGACGACGACCGGAGGGGTTGCTGCGGCGGAGGCTTACTGCATGAAAGCCATCCACCACTCAGGCAGGAGAACGTCATGACTACCTCGACCACGCGCGGCCCGCAGCGGCCGCCCGCCACCGGCCCCGCCGGCACTCACGCAGGCGCAACCGGCTCACCCGGAACCAGCGGGGTGGTAGCCGGCCTGCTGATGGTGACCGGGATCGGGTGGAATGCCGGGCTGGAGGCGCGGCCTTTTCAACCTGCGACGACGGGGGTCACCGCGCTGGTGATCCACATCCTCCCGCTGGTCGCCCTGATGGTCTTCCTCGTGCCGACACTGGCAAGTTCTAGCCGGCGACGGGGCGTGTCGGTCGCAGCGGTCATCGCGCTCGCCTTCGGCCTCTTCTCAGCCGTGTTCAGCATCACTCATCCGCACGCCGTGATGGGAATCCATGACATCAACGATGTCCTGCCGATCGCGATCCTGGACGCTGGCGCGCTGTTGTGGCTGGTGCGCGGACGCCGGCCCAGCACCAGCAAGATCGACCGCACGACGGCATGACGCACGGCAGCGCGCGAGATTTCGACCACCAGGACAGGCCATGCCAGGCTGGCAGGATGCATCACATCCCAGCCGGCCCGGCGACCGCAGCTGAAGCGGCAGAACCATCGCCTCGTGGTGTGCTAGCTCTCGCTCGTGAGCACCCGGTTGCTACCGACCGGGTGCTCACTGCCGTCCTGGTGGCCGTGTCCCTCGCGGGCCTGTGGCTGGCGATCTGGTCGAAGACCGCACACTACCGGGCACCGGATGCCGGCGCGGTCCTGCTGACCCTGGCTATCGTGGTGCCACTGCTGTGGCGGCGTCAGCGCCCGTGCTTGGTACTGGTGATCAGCGGAACGGCGCTGCTCGGGTACGACGCCGCCGGCTACCCGTCGGGACTGGCGTGGCTGGCCTGTTACTGGGCCGTCTACTCCTATGCCGTTCACAGGCGCCGGCGCGACGCCTACTGGCCGCTTGCTGTCTGGGTCGCGGTAATCGTCGCCCACCTGGCCCTGCCCGCCCGAGGCAGCAACACCGGGCAGACGGCGCTGATCTTCCTCGGTGTCACCGCGGTCGTCTGGCTCCGAGGCGATGCCGTCCGAACCGGCGCGCTCGAGGCCGAGCGTGAGCGACAGGTGCGGGCACGGCAGGCCGTCGCCGACGAGCGCGCGCGCATCGCCCGCGAGCTGCACGACGTCGTGTCCCAGGCCCTCGGCGTGATCGTCATGCAGGCCGGCGGCGCCGGCAGCGTACCCGTCCTCGAAGAGCCGGACGCCAGGGCGGTGCTGGCAACCATCGAGCAGACCGGCCGCCAGGCGTTCGCGGAGATGCGCCGTCTTGTCGGCGTGCTGCGGGACGACGACGAAGCTGCCGCGCTCGCGCCGCAGCCGACCATCGGCGAGATCCCCGCCCTGCTGGCCAGGCTCGCCAGTGCCGGGCTGGATGTCGACCTGGAGGTCGAAGGAACCCGCCGCGAGGCCCCGGCCGGGGTCGAGCTGTCGGTTTACCGCATCGTCCAGGAGGCACTTACCAACACGCTGAAGCACTCCGGCGCGGGGCATGCCACGGTCCGCCTGTCCTGGTCAACCGACCACCTGGACGTGGAGGTCAGCGACGGCGGCCCGGCCGCAGGTGCCGCCGTTCCACCGCCAGTACGCCCCGATAGCGGCGGAAAAGGACTGGTCGGCATGCGCGAACGAGTGATGCTGTTCGGCGGTGAACTGGAAGCCGGGGCCGGCCCGCGCGGCGGCTACCGGGTGGCCGCGCGCTTCCCCCTGGAGGGCACGGCATGACCAAGTCGCGGGTGCTGCTCGCCGATGACCAGGCGCTGCTGCGCCACGGCCTGCAGATGATGGTCGACGCCCAGCCTGACCTGCAGGTGGTGGGTCAGGCGGCCGACGGCGCCGAGGCGGTCGAGCTGGCCGCGCGGCTCAGCCCCGACGTCGTTCTCATGGACATCCGCATGCCGCGGATGGACGGCGTCGAGGCCACCCGCCGCATCTGCGGATCCGCCGGGTCAGCGGGCGGCCCCAAGGTAATCGTGCTGACCACCTTCGACCTGGACGAGTACGTCGTCGGCGCGCTGTCCGCGGGGGCCAGCGGGTTCCTGCTCAAAGACGCGCCGCCGGCCGACATCATCGCGGGCATCCGCGTGGTCACCGCAGGTGACGCGCTGCTGGCCCCCTCTGTGACCAGGCGGCTGCTTGACCGCTTCGCGAGCCGCCCGGAGATCACCAACATGGCGCCGCCCGCCGGGCTTGACCTGCTCACCGACCGGGAACGCGAGGTCATGGGGCTGGTCGTGCGCGGCTTGTCCAACGCCGAGATACGCAACGAGCTATACCTCAGCGAGCCCACCGTCAAGACTCATGTCGGGCGGATACTCATGAAACTCGGGGTCAGGGACCGGGTACAGCTCGTCGTGCTGGCCTACGAGCGCGGCCTGGTGCAGCCAGGCCAGGGCTGACCAGGCGCCACGTCATACCTTCGGACGATCCCAGGACGACACCGGCGGACGACGACCGGGACGGCCTATCCGGCGCAGGCTTTCACCCATAGAAGCCACTACGGGTCACGCAGGGAGAACGCCATGAACCCGCTCGCCATCCACCCCGGCACCGCCCATCAGCTGCTGCAGGCCGCGCTGATCGGCTGGGCCGCCATCGAGGTCGTGCTCAGGCTGCGCAACATGGGCGGACGGACCACCTTCGACTGGACCTTCTGGCTGGTCATCGCCGCGGTCGCGGCCGGCCTCAACCTCGGATTCCGCGCCGCGCACGTGCACCCGGCGGTCCTCGGCGGCGGCTGGGCGCCGGTGGCGGCCGGGCTGGTCGTGATGGCCGCAGGCGTGGCGCTGCGGACCTGGGCGATCCTGACCCTCGGCCGCCTGTTCAAGTTCGTCGTGGTCATCCAGGATGGCCACCGGGTAGTCACATCGGGCCCGTACCGGCTGCTCCGCCACCCCAGCTACACCGGCGGCCTGGTTGCCTTCCTGGGCGCCGGGATCGCCCTCGACAGCTGGCTGAGCATCCTCGCCCTCGTCCTCCTCCCGCTGCTCGCGGTCCTCGTCCGCATCCACCTCGAAGAGGCGGAGCTCGCCACCGCCCTCGGGCAGGAATACCGGGCATACGCCAGCCGTACCCGCCGCCTCGTCCCCGGGCTCTGGTGACAGAACGCAACACCCGCAGGGCGTGCCGGAGCTTTTCACCGCTTTCGCTCTTAACGAGATCACTTGCCAAAGGAGACAACATGAAGGCCAAGACCCGCACCCCGCGGGGCTGCTCGCAGCAGGGCACAGCCATTGACATCGTCCACGACCATGGCACCCTGACCCTGGGCTAGCCCGGCGGGCCGGTCGTACGCGCGCTCCCGTTGCCCCGCCGGTACGGGCTTGACCCACAACGGAGCCGTCATCGGCGTTAGCAGGCTGAGCGCCGCCGCGATGCCGCCCATGACGGTTCCGATGTGATGGCATCGGGCTGACGTGCTGGCGGGTTCGGGGCGGCGGGGCCTGCGCTCGGCGGGGTGAGCAGGCATCCGGCAGATCGCGAGCACAACTGGTACCCCATCAGCGAGGCGGCCAGGTTCACCGGGCATGTCCGGGAGGGCATCGAGGTCACCGCCTCAACGACCAGGTGCTCGCAGCAGCTGCCGCCGAGCTGGCCCACGGCACCGTGGAGGCCACGCTCGCCAAGTCCGACCTGGAGCTAGGAATCGAAGCGCTGCTCGGGGATCTGTAGGCCATCGCTGCCTGGTATGGCTGCTCGTTGCCGGCCTGTTTCACAGGCGGTCACCTGTGAGACAGTGCACCGGGGCGGCTGCCATCTGGAGCACTGCCGTTTCATGGGTCGTTGCAAACGACTGGACGAATGAAACACCCACATGAAACGATCTTCGGGTGAGTGACGACGACTTCCTGAGCGTTGAGGCGAACGACTGCCCGATGTCCTCCTGCGCTGCCTCGGCTGGGTCGCCGTGCCGGACTGGCCGTGGGAAGGTGGCGGCCCAGTACCACACCGCCCGGTTCCGGCTCGTTCCTCGCCTGGCGAAGGCCCTCAGTGTCCCGGTCCCGCCGCTCCGCAGGCCGGGCGCGGCCTGGGCCGAGCTGCCCCGCCCTGCGGCGGCCACCGCGACCGCAGGGCAGGTGCGGATCGGGTACGCCCGCGCGTCCACCGCACGCCAGTCGCTCGACACCCAGACGGACTCGCTGAAGGCCTCGGGCGTCACCCGGATCTTCGCCGAGAAGATCTCGACCCGCGCGGTCACCCGGCCCGAGCTCGACAAGTCCGTCGCCCTCGCCCGCGAGATCCGCGCGTCCGGCGCCGCCGTCACGATCGTCGCGCACGAGCACAAGCGGCTCGGCCGCGGCATCGAGCTCGCCGCGCTCGCCGAGCAGCTGCGCGCCGCCGATATCGGACTGGAGTTCCTCACCGGCGAGCTGCAGGGCTCGCACGACCCGTCCGGGGTCGTGTTCACCGTGCTCGCCGCGCTGTCGGGGATGGAACGCGAGTACATCCGCGACCGCACCCTGGAAGGCCACGAGTCAGCCCGCGCCCGGGGCAAGTCGATCGGCGGCGCGGCCGTCACCGACGAATCGATGCTCGCCGCCGCGCTCCACCTGCGCGGCCAGGAGCTGAGCCTGCGCGACATCGCCGGCCGCCTCGTCATCGCCACGGGAAAGAAGAAAGGCCAGCATCCCTCGCCGGCCACCGTGATGCGCATGCTGCGCGAGCATGACGAGAAGACCGCCGCGGCGGTCGCCGCCAGCTAACACGCGCCGGTGCCGCGCGGTTCGAGTTCCAGGCCCACGCGGTCAGCAGCTACTACTTTGCGGCTCGCCGTAGCTATAGGAGTCCTGGGCCGTGCACGTAGGTGCGGAGCGTGAAGCCCGGATCGTGGTGGCCGAGGAAAGCGGCCAGCGCCCGGATATCCACCCCGTTGGCCAGCAGGGCGCTGGCGAAGTAATGCCGCAGCGCGTGCATGCCGTTCTTGGGGCCAGCGGGACGCCAGCTCCGCGCAGGGCTGGCTGCCCGGCGACGGCGTTGAAGCTGGAGCGGTGCAGCGCCGCGCCGCCCGGATCGGTGAACACCAGCCGCACCGTGACCGGCTTGCCCTCGGGAGTCTTCCACGGCAGCGTGACCGGCACGGGCGGGAAGGTGGCGATGTGCACGCTCAGCAGCAGCGCCACGGAATCAGCCAGCGGGATGTCACGCTCTTTTCCCGCCCTTCGGCGGGGCGAACGTCATCCGGGTGCCGAGGTGAGAGGCCGCACCTCGGTGTCAGTGATTCGGTCATCTCGATGTCAGTGCACTGGTCAGGTCGGGGTTCGAGGAGGATGCGCGCAGTCGTTGGAGCTAGTGATGATCTTGGCGGTGTGGTGGCTGGGTGCCCGGCGGTTGAAGGGGCGCTTGCCCGCTGTTGGGCACGCGCCGGGCGCCGGTGTGGACGACCACGGGGGATCTGCTCGCTGGCGGTCGCGGAGTCGGCACTGTGTGGGCGACGATCTCGCTGATCACCGACTGCGCCCGGCTCATGTGCGCGGCGGCTTCCCCTACGGTGAGCGGGCCCGCGAGCGCGAGGTGCTCGAGCACTGCCCTGGACGCGCCCGGCAGCTGGCTCCGGGGCCCGTCCCGTCGGTGAAAGGTCAGGTAGATGGCACGGAAGAGGTCGGCGAACCGTTCGGCCCGCGCCCGTTCATCGGTCACGCCACCAGAGTTGCGGCCGGTGCATCCATCGTTAATCCCGATGGATCGGCGGCTCCTGCTTCCAGCGCGGCCGCCGCCCGCATCAGAGCCCGTGACCGGCGGCGGGCCGCCGGTCACGGGCTACCTGGAAACAGGCCATCAGGCCCGAGGGCTCCCGATTGGCGCTCAGGAGACTGCCACAGCCGGGGCTCGCTGGGCAGGTACCCGGGATCCTGAGGAGCTGGCGAGCGTGCGCACGACTTGCAGCAGACCGACGAACAGGAACACGAAGGAGATGATCACGAGTGCCTTCGTGCCGGTGGCGAAACCGGCTCCCTCGCCGAGGGCGCCGATGACGATCGCTGCCCCCGCCCAACGGGGTGCGCCGGCCTTCACGGCGGCTGAGTACCACCTCAGTTACGCGACCTGATTATGGCCGGGGCTGACGCGAGCCCGGCTGGTTGCCGTCCGGATAGATCGCGTCGAGCTGGTTCATCAGGTCGCCCAGGTCCCACGCGCCGAGCGTGGTCGCGGTGCGGTCGCCGGGGATCAGGCCAGCCGGGACTACAGCGCGCCAGCGGCCCGCGCACGGCGGCAGAATCACCGCCTCGGGGTGGGCCTGCTCGAACCGCTGCCTGCGCATCACTGAGTCCTCCGCGCCACCACCCGCGCACCGGTTCTCCGTGTAAGCCGATCCTCTGGCGTGGCTCATAAGTTGGCCCGAAGGGGGAAGTGTCTCGTCCTGGGACGTGCCAACTGGGAAATCTTCAAGTAAGGTTTGCCTAGCCTAACCTGACCTTACGTCCCGCTGGAGGCCCGCGGATGCTCGCCACGCTCGTCATCTTCCTGCGCGAGGGTGTGGAAGCCAGCATGATCGTCGCGATCCTGCTGGCCTACCTGAACCGTATCGGGAAGCGCGAGCATTTCCGTGACGTCTTCATCGGGGTGGGGGCCGCGCTGCTCCTGGCGACCGCGGGCGGGGTCGTGGCCTATTACACCATCCGCAGCTACGACGGCTCACGCGCGCAGACGATCTTCGAGACCGTCACCTACCTGGTCGCGGCGACCGTGCTGACCTACATGACGTTCTGGATGCGCAAGCACGCGCGGTCGCTGTCCAAGGAGCTGCGGGCCCGCACGGACGCGGCGCTGGACGGCCGGACCCGGTGGGGGCTCGGGCTGCTGGCGTTCCAGGCCGTCGGCCGCGAAGGGCTGGAGACGGTGGTCTTCACGCTGGCCATCATCTTCTCCACGTCGACGGCGGGCGCGCTCAGCGGCGCGGTGATCGGGCTGGCAGGCTCGCTCGGCATCGCGTTCGTGATCTACCGGCTCGGGCACCGGCTGAACCTGGCCCGGTTCTTCACCGTCATCGGCGTGCTGCTGATGGTCTTCGCCGCGGGCCTGCTGGCCGATTCGGTACAGAACCTGCAGGAGCTCGGCTGGCTGCCGCTGCTCAACGCGCCGATGTGGCACTCGGCCAGCGTGCTGTCGGAGGACAGCTCGTTCGGCGACGTGCTGCACAGCTTCTTCGGCTACAGCGACGCCCCCACGCCGCTGCAGCTGCTGGTCTACGTCGGCTACCTGGCTATCGTCATCGTCATCTACCTCGGCATCCGCGGCAGGCTCGGGGGGCGCGCCGAGCGCACGCACGTCACCGCCTGAGGCCCTCTGAGGCCCTCGCTCCGGGCGCGATCGCATCTCCAGCCGTGTGATAGGCATGGACCCATGGCCGAACTCATCCCTCGTGAAGTGCTCTTCGGCAACCCGGAGCGCGTCAGTCCGTACATCTCGCCCGACGGCAGCCAGCTGGCCTGGATCGCCCCTCGCGAGGGAGTGCTCAACGTCTGGGTCGCGCCGATCTCGTCCTCGGATGCCTCTGATGGCTCTGATGCCTCGGGCGTCGACTGGGCGGCTGCGAAGGCGGTCACCGAGGACACCGACCGGGGCGTCCGGGTGTTCGCCTGGGCGCGGGACGGCAGGCACCTGCTGTACCTGCAGGACACCGGCGGTGACGAGAACTGGCGGCTGTACGACGTGGACATGGAGACGATGGCCAGGCGTGACCTGACGCCGTTCGACGGCATCCAGGCGCGGATCATCGCCACCCGCAAGAGCCACCGGGACGAGGTGCTGGTCGGGGTCAACCGGGACAACCCGCAGCTGCACGACGTCTACCGGCTCTCGCTGACGTCCGGTGAGCTGGTCAAGCTGATCGAGAACCCAGGCTACGCCGGCTGGATCGCGGACGAGGACATGGTGGTCCGCGGCGCGATCGCCCCGCTGCCCGACGGCGGATTCGACCTGCTCATCCGGGACGGCGCGGACGACGACTGGCGCACGCTGCTCACCATCCCCGCCGATGACGTCGCGGCCAGCGACGTGCTGGCGTTCAGCGGCGACGGCCGGTCCCTGCTGGCCATCAGCTCGCTCGGCACGGACACGGGCAGGCTGAGCAGGATCGACCTCTCCACCGGCGAGGCCCAGGTGCTGCTTGAGGACCCCGAAGCAGACGTCGCGGGCGCGATGCTCCATCCGGACACGCGGGAGCCGCAGATCGTCGAGGTGCTCAAGGACCGCACCGAGTACCACGTGCTCGACCCGTCGGTCGAACCCGACTTCAAGGCCATCCGGGCGCTTCACCCGGGAGACCCGCAGCCGGTCGGCCGGGACGAGGCCGACAAGACCTGGCTCGTCGCCTTCACCGACGACGCCGGGCCGGAGCAGTACTACGCCTACGACCGGGTCAGCCACGCCGGCAGCTTCCTGTTCTCCAGCCGCCCTGAGCTTTCCCGTTTTGACCTGGCCCGGATGGAGCCGTTCTCGTTCAAGGCGCGGGACGGGCTGACCATCCACGGGTACGTCACCTTCCCGCCGGGCGCCGGGCGGTCGGGCCTGCCGACGGTGCTCAACGTGCACGGCGGGCCGCAGGCGCGTGACGTGTGGGGCTGGGATCCCGAGGCGCAGTGGCTGGCCAACCGGGGCTACCTGTGCATCCAGGTGAACTACCGGGGCTCGACCGGCTACGGCAAGTCGTTCGTGGCGGCCGGCGACCGCGAGTGGGGCGCCAAGATGCACGACGACCTGCTGGACGCGGTCCAGCACGCCATCGGCCAGGGCTGGGCCGACCCGGCCAGGGTCGCGATCTACGGCGGGTCCTACGGCGGCTACGCGGCCCTGGTGGGCGCGGCGTTCACCCCGGAGGTGTTCTGCTGCGCGGTCGATATCGTCGGGCCGTCGAACCTGCAGACGCTGCTGGAGTCGATCCCGCCGTACTGGAAGCCGATGGCGGCGGCGCTGTACAAGCGGGTCGGCAACCCCGAGACGGACCAGGAGTTCCTGTGGTCGCGCTCGCCGCTGTCCCGGGTCCGTGACATCCGCATCCCGCTGCTGATCGCCCAGGGCGCCAACGACCCGCGGGTCAAGCAGGCCGAGTCGGAGCAGATCGTCGCCGCGCTGGCCGAGGCCGGGATCGAGCATGAGTACATGCTGTTCCCGGACGAGGGCCACGGCTTCGCCAAGCCGGAGAACCGGCTGAAGTTCTACGCCGCGGCCGAGCGTTTCCTGGCCAGGTACCTGGGCGGCCGTTTCGAGGAGTAACCGCGGGGAGGGCGCCGCCGCCACCCGGGTCCAGTCGACGTACCGGCGCGACGTCCCGAAGGTGCTGGTCAGTTGGACATCTCCGGCCACCGCGGGTCCCCGGCCAGGGCAGGTGATCACTTGGCCGGCGTCCTAGCGCCGGGCCGGCGATCCCCGGGCAGGCGATCCCGGGGCCAGGGATCCCCGGGCAGGCGATCAGAGCATCGGCAGGTAGCGGCCGAGCTCGTATTCGGTGACCTGGCGGCGGTACTCCTGCCACTCCGCGCGCTTGTTGCGCAGGAAGAAGTCGAAGACATGCTCCCCCAGCGTTTCCGCGACGAGCTCGCTCTCCTGCATGACCTTGATGGCCTGGTCCAGGTCCTGCGGCAGCGGCCGGATGCCGAGCGCGCGGCGCTCGGCGGAGGTCAGCGCCCACACGTCGTCTTCCGCGCCCGGCGGCAGCTCGTAGTCACCCTCGATGCCCTTGAGCCCCGCGGCCAGGATCACCGCGAACGCCAGGTACGGGTTACAGGCGGCGTCCACGGAACGGAACTCGACCCGGGTCGAATTGCCCTTCTGCGGCTTGTACATCGGCACCCGGATCAGGGCCGAGCGGTTGTTGTGGCCCCAGCACACGTACGCGGGGGCCTCGCCGCCGGCGCCCGCGGTCCGCTCGGCCGCGCCCCACAGCCGCTTGTAGGAGTTCACCCACTGGTTGCAGACGGCGGTGATCTCGGGCGCGTGCTGCAGCAGCCCGGCGATGAACGCCCGGGCCGTCTTGGACAGCTGGAATTCCGCGCCCGCCTCGTAGAACGCGTTCTTGTCCCCCTCGAACAGGGAGACGTGCGTGTGCATGCCCGAGCCGGGATGGTCGGTGAACGGTTTCGGCATGAACGTCGCGTAGACGCCCTGCTCGATCGCCACCTCCTTCATCACCAGCCGGAACGACATGATGTTGTCGGCGGTAGTG
Source organism: uncultured Actinomycetes bacterium (assembly GCA_963722275.1). Lineage (GTDB taxonomy): Bacteria > Actinomycetota > Actinomycetes > Streptosporangiales > Streptosporangiaceae > Palsa-504. The sequence continues at coordinate 513,567 of CAVRMX010000003.1, forward strand.
AGCGCGTCGGCGTAGCGCAGGTCGATCTCCTGCTGCCCGGGCGCCCCCTCGTGGTGGCTGTACTCCACCGAGATGCCCATGGATTCCAGCATCGTGATCGCCGTCCGGCGGAAGTCGTGGGCGACGCTGTGCGGAGTGTGGTCGTAGTAGCCGCCGGTATCGATCGGCACCGGCTTTTCGCCCGGCTCGGGCCGCTGCCTGAGCAGGAAGAACTCGATCTCCGGGTGCGCGTAGAAGGTGAACCCGAGCTCGGAGGCCCGGGCCAGGTTGCGCTTGAGCACCCAGCGGGGATCGGCGTAGGACGGCGATCCGTCGGGCAGCAGGATGTCGCAGAACATCCGGGCGACCCCGGGGTACTCACCGCGCCACGGCAGCAACTGGAACGTGGCAGGGTCCGGGCGCAAAATCATGTCGGCCTCGTAGACCCGGGCGAACCCCTCGATGGCGGAGCCGTCGAAGCCGATGCCGTCGGCGAATGCGCCTTCGAGTTCGGCGGGCGCCACCGCGACTGACTTCAGGGTGCCGAGGACGTCGGTGAACCACAACCGGACAAACCGGATGTCACGTTCCTCGAGCGTGCGCAGCACGAATTCTTCCTGCCTGTCCACGGTAATCACCTTAGACGGTCTCCACTGCCGGGCGGTCAATGGCGCTAGCCTGCAAGGGTGGGTCTGCGAGGCGGCGTGGCCGCCTGGTCTGCGGGGGCGGTCTACGCGGCGTCGGCCGCGGGGTGCTGCCTGGTGGCCGCGCGCAGCTCGGCTCACTTCGTCGACCTGCACGTCTACCGGATGGGCGGCGCGGCCGTGCTGCACGGCGGCCGCCTGTACCAGCTGCGGCTCGGCAGCCTGCCGTTTACCTATCCGCCGTTCGCGGCGGTCGTCTTCACCGTCCTGGCCGCTGTCCCGTGGAGCGCCGCCTTGGCCGTGCTGACCCTCGCGAGCGCGGCGGTCCTGCCGGCGACGCTGTACTTGGTGCTGCGCCTGCCCGGACCGGCCCGGGAGCTGGGCCGGGGAGCGGCCGGGCGGCTGGCGCTGACCGCGGCCGCCGCGGCCATCTGGTTCGAGCCGGCCCGGGCCACTCTGGGCTACGGCCAGGTGGACATCCTGCTGGCCGGGGCCGTGCTGTACGACCTGGCACTACCGGACACCTCGCGGCGCAAGGGCGTGGCGATCGGCCTGGCCGCAGGGCTCAAGCTGACCCCCGCGATCTTCGTGGCCTACCTGCTCATCACCGGCCGCCGCCGGGCCGCGGCCACTGCCGCCGCCGTGTTCGCGGGGACGGTGGCGGTCGGTTTCGCGGTGCTCCCGGCCAGTTCGGCATGGTACTGGGCGGGCACGTTCGCCAACCCGGGACATATCAGCCCGGTGCAGGACCCGGAGAACCAGAGCCTGCTTGGCGCCCTGTCGCGGATAATGCATACCGCTCACGTCCTGCCGGTGTGGCTGCCGCTGGCCGTGGCCGTGGCGGTGGCGGGGCTGGCCCTGGCGGCGGCCGCCGCCCGCCGCGGTGACGAAGCGCTCGGTTTCAGCCTGTGCGCGGTGACCGGGCTGCTCGTCTCGCCCATCTCCTGGTCTCACCACTGGGTCATCGCCATCGCGGCGCTGCTGGTGGCCGGCCTGGCGGTCGGCCGCGCCTACCGTGCCGGGAACATCGCGGCGGCCGCCCTCGGCGCGGCCGGGATCACTTCGATCGCCGTCATCGGCTGGACCGGGCTCGCCCTGCAGGTTCCCGGTTCGGACTGGCTCGGCTTGCCGCCAGGGGCGGTGGCGCGCAGCGCAGCCTATGCCTTCATCGGGCTGGCCGTCCTGGTCCTGGCCGCCGGATACCGGCTGCGCGAGGCGGTCAGGCGGCCGACCCGGCAGACGCGGCCTGATCAGGCGGCAGATGCCGTGACAGGGGCGCGCACCAGCGTTCGTTCGGCCCGAACCAGGACGGCACCGGAGACGGCGGGTCAGCGGCCTACGGCCTAGGCTGGAGACGTGACAACGCTGAGGATCGCGCTTGCCCAGGTCAATGCGACGGTCGGTGACCTGGACGGAAACGCCGAGCTGATCATCGGGTGGACGCGCCGGGCGGCGGCCCGCGGGGCCCGGGTGGTGGTGTTCCCCGAGATGATGCTCACCGGGTACCCGGTGGAGGACCTGGCGCTGCGGGCGTCGTTCGTGGAGGCCTCGATCGCCGGCCTGCACGCCGTGGCGGCCCGGCTGGCGGCCGAAGGGCTCGGCGCGATAGCGGTGGTGACCGGCTACCTGGACCGGCGCGCCGACCTGGCCCCGCGTACCGGGCTGCCCGCCGGGGCGCCGCTGGACGCGGCGGCGCTGCTGCACGGCGGGCGCGTCGTCATCACCTCGGCCAAGCATCACCTGCCGAACTACGGGGTGTTCGACGAGTTCCGCTACTTCGTGCCCGGGAACACGCTGCCGGTGTTCCGGCTGCCCGCGGACGGCGGCGCCAGCGGGGGGCAGAGCGTCGAGATCGCGGTCGCGATCTGCGAGGACCTGTGGCAGGAGGGCGGGCCGGTGGCGGTCTGCCGTACCGCGGGCGCGGGGCTGCTGGTGGTGCCGAACGCGTCACCCTACGAGCGGGGCAAGGACGACGTGCGGCTCAACCTGTGCGTGCGGCGGGCACGCGAGGCGGGCGCCGCGCTGGCCTACGCCAACATGACCGGAGGGCAGGACGAGCTGGTCTTCGACGGCGACTCGATCCTGGTCGCGGCGGACGGCGCGCTGCTGGCCCGCGGCCCGCAGTTCTCCGAGGCGCTGGTCGTCGCCGACCTGGACCTGCCGGCCGCGCCGCCGGAAGCGCCCGGCGACCAGCCGGTGGACGCGGGCGACGGCTCGGTGATCACGATCAGGCGGGTGACGCTGCCGTCGTCGTCAGCGCCGGCCGCGGACTTCGGGACCATGGAGATGGAAGAGGCGGCGGAGGCGGCGGGCGTCGCCGAGGTCGAGCGGCCGGAGGGGGCCGGGCTGTTCTGGCCGCGGCTGTCCGACCCGGCCGAGGTGTACGCCGCGCTGGTGACCGGGACCAGGGACTACGTGCGCAAGAACGGGTTCCGTTCGGTGATCCTGGCGCTGTCCGGCGGGATCGACTCGGCGCTGACCGCGACCATCGCCGCCGACGCGATCGGCCCGGGCAACGTGCACGTGGTGCTGATGCCGAGCCGGTACTCCTCGGATCATTCGGTCAGCGACGCGGAGGACCTGGTCGGGCGGCAGGGCCTGCACGCGCTGACGATCCCGATCGCCTCGATGGTCGACGCGTTCACCAAGGAGCTCATCCCGGCCGGGTTCCCAGAGACCGGGCTGCCGCCCGAGAACCTGCAGGCCCGGGTGCGCGGGGTGGTGCTGATGGGGCTCTCTAACGCGGGCGGGCACCTCGTGCTCACCACCGGCAACAAGAGCGAGCTCGCGACCGGCTACTCGACGCTGTACGGGGACTCCGCGGGCGGGTTCGGGCCGATCAAGGACGTGCCCAAGACGCTGGTCTGGGAGTTGTCCCGGTGGCGCAACGCCGAGGCCGAGCGCCAGGGGGCGACTCCCCCGATACCGGAGAACTCGATCACCAAGCCGCCGAGCGCCGAGCTCGCGCCCGGCCAGATGGACACCGACTCGCTGCCGCCGTACGAGGTGCTGGACGCGCTGCTCGACGACTACGTGGAGAAGGACATGGGCACCGCCCAGCTGATCGCGGCCGGGCACGACCCTGAGCTGGTCGAGCGGGTGGTCCGGCTGGTCGACACGGCGGAATACAAGCGGCGGCAGTACCCGCCGGGCCCGAAGATCAGCCAGAAGAACTTCGGCCGCGACCGGCGCCTGCCCATCACCAGCCGCTGGCGCGAGCCGCGCCCCACGGCCCGCACTGGACCTTAGGGCAGGCCCGGGCGGCGCATCGGCTCACGGGCGTAAGCCGTGCCGATATCGTGTCCGGTGCCTGGCTCCCGATTCCGCCTGGGCCTCGGCTGAGCCGGCCAGGCCCTGGGCTCAGCTGAACAATAGGACGGCGGCGGCGCCAGCACCAGGCGCGGCTGAGGTTGAGCCCGTGCAGGTGCGCGATCTGCCTAGCGTACGGCCAGGCCGAGCAGCAGTTCGTCCACGATACGGGCGGCGAATTCGCCGTTCAGCGACCCGTCCGCGGCCTTTTCCTTGGCCAGGACGGTGCCGGTCAGCGCGAGCAGCGCGATCTCGACGTCCGCGTCCGCCCGCAGCTCGCCGGTGGCGATGCCGTGGCGGATGACTTCCCTGATGGTCTCGTGCCGCGGCCCGACCACGGTCTCCTTGTACCGCGCCATCAGCCGCGGGTACTTCTGGCCCTCACCGAGCAGCAGTGCGTAGCGGCGCGCCTTCCTCGGGTCGGCCCGGTCCGCGCACATGACCGTGAGCTGCGCCACCAGGTCGTCCCGGACCGAGCCGGTGGGCTCGGGGAACGGCGACTTCATCGAGCCGAGCGCGGCGAGCAGCAGCTCTTCCTTGTTCGGCCAGCGACGGTAGATGGTCGCCTTGCCGACGCCGGCGCGGGCCGCGACGGCCTCGACGCAGACGCCCTCGAACCCCTTCTCGGCGAACAAGTCGAGGGTAGCCTCGATGATCGCCTGTTCGGCCTGCTCGCTGCGCGGCCGGCCGGGCCGGCGGGTGGTTCCCGCCGACCCGGCCTCCGTGTCAGCGCCGGGCCCTTGATCCAGGATCACGGGCTGCATGGGGTGGTCACCCCTCTCGGTCTGAGCCTTCGAGCATGTGCTGCTCTTCCAGTATGGCAAGCTCGGCCTCGTATGAGGCGTCGTCGCGAGCCAGCGTGGGCTCCGCGGCCTTGCGCGGCTTGCCCGGCATCCAGCGCAGCACCACGAACCCGCCCGCCAGCGCCAGTCCCGCCGCGATCAGCGTGGTGATGCGCATCGAGTGCACGAACGCTTCGTTGGCCGGCCCGAGCAGCGACCGCCCGGACGTGCCGAGCTGCTGCGCGACCGCCTGGGTGGCGGTGATCGAGGAGGACGCCGCGCTCCGGGCCGCGGCCGGCAGGCCGGCCAGCGCGGGGCTGAGCGCGCTCCGGTAGAACTGGGCCAGGATCGAGCCGAGGATGGCCACGCTGAGCGCGACCGCGACCTGGCGGGCGGTGTTGGTCAGCGCCGAGCCGGCGCCGGCCCGCTCGCGGGGCAGCACGTCCATGACGGCCGCGGTGGCAGCCGGCATGCTCACGCCGATCGCCGCGCCCTGGATGCCGAACAGCACCCCGAGCAGCCAGATCGGCGAGTCCGTGCCGAGGGTGGCGTAGCCCGCGATGGCGCCGGCCATGACGAACATGCCGGTCGCGCCGACGGCCTTGGCCCCGTAACGCTGGACCATGCGGGCGCTGCGCGGCGACATCAGCAGCTGCCCGGCCGCGAACGGCACGGTCAGCAGGCCCGCAGCCAGCGGGGTGTAACCCCGGACGTTCTGCAGGTAGAAGCTGGTGAAGAAGAAGACGCCGCCCATGCCGAAGAACACCAGGCCGAGTGAGCCGATCGAGGCGGAAAGCCTCCGGTCGCGGAACAGCCGCACGTCGAGCGACGGGTGCTGGATCCGCGCCTCGTACCAGGCGAACAGGGCGAGGATGGCCAGGCCGGCCACGATCGGGCCGATAACGCCCAGGTGCAGCCAGGAGGCGCTGTCGCCGCCCTGGACGATGCCGTACACCAGCAGCACCAGGCCCGCGATGGACAGCAGCACGCCCGCGAAGTCGATCCCGCCGGCCTCGCGGTTGCGGGACTCCGGCACCAGGATCGCCGCGGCGACGATGCCGACGGCGGTTACCGGCACGTTGATCAGGAAGACCGAACCCCACCAGAAGTGGTCGAGCAGCAGGCCGCCGAGCACCGGGCCGGTGGCGATGCCGATGCCGACCGCCGTGGCCCACAGGCCGATCGCGCGGGGGCGTTCGGCCGGCTCGAAGACGTTGGAGATGATGGACAGCGTCTGCGGCATGACCGCGGCGCCGCCCAGACCCATCGCGGCCCGCGCGAAGATCAGCTGCTCGGGAGACCGTGAGTAGGCCGAGAGCAGCGACGCGATGCCGAACAGCGCCAGCCCGATCATGAGCATGCGCTTGCGACCGATCTTGTCGCCGATCACGCCGAACGTGAACAGCAGGCCGGCGAAGACCAGCGTGTAGGAGTTGATGGCCCATTCGAGCTGACTCTGACTCGCGCCGAGACCGGCGGGAGGAGGCTCGGCGATAGTCTTCATGGCCACGTTGAGGACCGTGTTGTCGATGACGATGGCGAGCAGCCCGACGATCAGCACGCTGAGAATCACCCAGCGGCGACGGTAGATGGCCTGCGAGTCCATGTGTCCCTTTCCGGATCGCTATCACTTGAAGCTTGTGCGCGGAACCGGGAAGGTGCTGGCCCGGTTCTGTGTTGCCGAGATCAGGAGCTTCCTGGTACCGCTTCTATCGATACGGAACGGTCTCGTATCGGAATCTATTTCCGGTATCCCACTGTGATCCAGGTCACATTTTGGTTCCGGCCGGCGGGTCCCCGCCGGTCCCGCTCCGGTGCCGCCTCAGATCGGGCCGAACGGTCCGGCGTACCCGGCCCCGGTTCCCGCTCCTTGCCGTTACCTGGCGCTCCTTGCCGTTAGCCTGGCGGCTCCTTGCCGTTGCCTGGCGGTCCTTGCCGTTGCCTGGCGTACTCTGGCGTGTCTTACGGGGCGACGTCGGCGAGGCGGAGCAGGCGGGTTTCCGGGTCGATGACCAGGGCCAGCGTGATCGTGGCGTGCTCGCCGACGAGTTCGGCCGCGACCGAGGCGGCGCCGTCGCCCGCCTTGACGGCGCCGACGCGGCAAGGGCCGGCCCAGGCGGCGGCCATCCGCAGGCGGCGGGCCATCATGCCGGTGTCCGTTCCGCCGGCCACCGGGATGGACGGTGGCCACTCGCGCTCGCCGCCGTTCAGCCAGTCGACCACGGCGTCCAGCGAGACCCGCAGCGCCGAGCCCGCAGCCGGCGGCACCGCCAGCGTGAGCGACTGCACCCGGGGCGGGCGTTCCGGGTTGAGCTGGATCTGCACCTGGACCGTGCCGCGCTCCCCCGTCAGCCACCAGCGGCACTGGGCGGGCGTGTCGAACTCGGGCTGCCGCCCGGGATCATCACCGAACTCCCCGATGCGCTCGCGGATCAGGGCAATCCTCCGCCGCCGCTCCTCGAACGGGGCGTCCAGCGCCACGTTGGGCGAGAACAGCCGCTGCGCCGCGGCGTCGTCCCAAGACCTGAGCAGCTGGCTGACTTCCTCGCGGGCGGCGAGCGTCTCCGGCCAGGGACCAGGCGAGGCGAGCGCCACAGCGGGTCCGTGGGCGGCCGGCTCGCCGTGCCGGACGACGGCCTCGAGCAGCCGGGCGGCCAGCGGCGCCATCGCCGCGTAGGTGCCGTTGCCCAGCGCGATCACGCCGGTCCCCGTGGCCGGGTGCCAGGTCATGTTGCTGCCGAAACCCGGGTAACCGCCGCTGTGGCTGACGATCCGGCCCAGGGCGGGATGCTCGTCGACGAACAGCCCGAAGCCGTAGGTGGCCGGGGACGAGGACGCTCCGTCCCCGGGGAAGCTGGGCGCGATGGCCCAGCCGGTGAGGACCTGCGGCAGCTGCATCTCGCGTCGGCTGGCGCGCCGGACCGGATGCGTCCCATCGTCGGCTCCGGGCGGGAACGCGGCGGCGAAGCCGGCGACCCAGCGGGTCAGGTCGCGCACGCAGCTGAAGATCCCGCCCATCGGGGCGAAGGCGCCGGCCGGGTCGAACGCCACCTCGGACCAGCCGCCGGGCGTGCGCCGGTAACCGCGGGCGATGCCCGCGGGCCCCGAGGCCTGCTGGCCGGGGACCTCGAACTCCTCCGCATAGTAACCGGTGCGCGTCATGCCCAGCGGGTGCAGCAGGCGGTGGCGGACGAAGTCCGGGTAGGCCACCCCGGTGACGGCGGTGAGGACCCGGCCCAGGATGGCGTAGCCGAGATTGGAGTACTCGAACCTGGTTCCCGGCGCGCAGTTGAAGCTCACGCCCTTGGACAGGAAGGCCGCGAACTCCTCAAGCGGCAGGCCCTGCTGCCGGTCGCCCCACGGGTCGTCGGTCGGGAAGCCCGCGGTCATGGTGAGCAGGTGCCTGATTGAGATCCGTGCCGCGTCCGGGCTCACCGGCGGCCAGCCGCGCAGTTCGGGGACGTAGTCCTCGGCCAGGTCGTCGAGCTTCAGCGCGCCGTCGTCGCGCAGCGTCAGGATCGCGGACGCGGTGAAGCTCTTCGTCATCGAGGCGATGCGGAAGACTGTCCCGGCATCGGGCGGCGGTCCGCCGAGGTGCCGCTCGCCGAGCCCGGCCGCGTGCACGAGCTCGCCGCCCACCACGATCCCGTAGGCCAGGCCGGGCTGCCCGCCACGCTGGTGATAGCCCGCCGCCAGGGAGTCCACATGCGCGAAATCCACCATCGCCCCAGTCTTCCAGAACCGTCGACTATCGCTCAGCCCGTCGTCGTGTCATCATCTAACTGTCCGGGTACGCCCGCTGGGGCGACACGAGGCACGGAGGTCGACGAGAATGTCTCAGCACACTCCTGTAACCATGGCCGCGACAGGACCGCGGACCACTCCGGAGCCGCTGTACGGCGGAGCAGCCAACGGGCGGCGGGTGACCGTGCGCGACATCGCCGCCGCGAAGGCCCGCGGCGAGAAGTGGCCCATGCTCACCGCCTACGACGCGCTCACCGCAGGGATCTTCGACCGGGCCGGGATCCCGGTGCTGCTGGTCGGGGACTCCGCCGCGATGGTGGTCTACGGCCACGACACCACCATCCCGGTCACCGTGGACGACCTGATCCCGCTGACCGCCGCGGTGGTGCGCGGCACCAGCCGGGCCCTGGTCGTGGCCGACCTGCCGTTCGGCTCCTATCAGGCCTCCCCCGGCGCGGCGCTGGCCGCCGCGACCCGCTTCCTGAAGGAGACCGGCGCGCACGCGGTCAAGCTCGAAGGCGGCCAGCGGGTCGCCCACCAAGTCGAGGAGCTGGTCGCGGCCGGCGTCCCGGTGATGGCCCACCTCGGCCTGACCCCGCAGTCGGTGAACGTGTTCGGCGGCTACCGGGTGCAGGGACGCGGCGAGGACGGCGAGCACCTGCTGCACGACGCCAAGGTGCTGCAGGCAGCCGGCGCGTTCTCCGTGGTGCTCGAGTGCGTGCCCGCGCCGCTGGCGGCCCGGGTGACCGAGGCGCTGACCATCCCCACCATCGGCATCGGCGCCGGCCCGGCCTGCGATGCCCAGGTCCTGGTCTGGCAGGACATGGCCGGCCTGTCCCCGCGCACCGCCAGGTTCGTCAAGAAGTACGCCGACCTGGCCGCCGTCCTCGGCGAGGCCGCCACCGCCTTCGCCGACGACGTCATAAGCGGAACTTTTCCTGACGAGGAGCATTCGTATCGTTAACCGCTGACAGGCGACCGGCGTGCGCCGAGCGAACCTACCGGCTCGTAACGATCCCGGAACGGCATCGGGGTAGCTTTCTTTTACTTACCCGGCCGGGGAAGGGGAGCTTGTGGACGCCAGAGAGCCGAGGGGATTGCGGTGACCGCGGTGGCCGACGGCGACCGGATCCGGGTGAGGTCCCACCGGGGCGCGGTGGCCTGGGCGGTGGGAGCGGTGAGCATCGCCGGTTTCGCTGCGGCGTGGGTTCTAGCCGCCCGCAACCGGGACCTGCTGGATATCTCCGCCGATTCCGGCCCTGACCGGTTCATGGTCGCCTACGCGGTCGCTGGCGCGATTCTGGCGTCTCGCAGGCCATCGAACCCTATCGGCTGGTTCCTGCTTGGCGTCGGGCTGGTAGAGGCGGCTCGCGGGCTGGCCGGAGAATACGCGGGCCGCGCTGTTCAGCCCGCTGCGCCGGCGGGTACAGGCCATGGTCGACCGGCAGTTTGACCGGGCTCGTTACGACGCCGAACGCGTGGTCACGCAGTTCTCCGTCCAGCTCCGCGATGAGGTCAATCTCGACGTGCTTGGCGCCGACCTGCTCGGCGTGGTCGATCAGGTCCTAGCCCCTGAGCACCTGACGCTGTGGCTGAGCGCCTCGGCCCCGGGTGACTAACCCGGACGCCTCCGGCTGACCCCAGCGGGGGCCACGACACGCCGCGTCGCAACGTCGCAACGTCAGTGACTACGCACACAAGTTCGAGATAATTACCTCGATCAGGTTGGCTGAGCGCCGGAGTGGAGAAAATGATCAAGACAACCAAACCGGGACATGACGGCACCGTCCGCGTCACCTTCGCATTGCCCGTCGACGAGCCCGGCGGAGCCGTCTCCGTAGTGGGGAACTTCAACGACTGGAACCCCTTCACCCACCCGCTGCGGAAGCGCGCGAACCGGACCAGGAGCGCGGCGGTGACCGTCCAGGCCGGCAGCACGCTGCACTTCCGCTACCTTGCCGAGGGCGGGGTGTGGTTCGACGACGAGAGCGTGCCCGCCCAGGAAGGCCGGGGTGCCGCGATAACGGTCTGATTCAGCGGCCGGCGCCGGCGCCGGAACGAGACTCGGTTAGATGCATCCTGACGATGGAGTCGAAGTCGGGGTCCGGGGTCAGGCCTAGCCGGGCCGCCCGGTCAGCGCGGACACGAGCGGGCCAGCTGGCAACCATCCGCCCTATCTCGGGGTCGGGCATCCAGTCGATCAGCGCGCTGACCTCCGGGCCGCCGATCCGGGTCAGCGCGTCCGCCATGTCCGCCACGGAGACGGTGAGCGCGGGCAGGTTGACCGCGCTTCGGCCACCCCAGGCCTCGTCGCTGGCTGCGGCGGCGCACCGCAGCCCGGCGATGGCCTTGGCCGGCGAGGCCAGCGCGACCTCGGTGTCCGGCGCGACCGGGCAGATCACACGCTGGCCGGCCAGCGGCTCCCGGATGATGCCCGACATGAAGCCGGACGCCGCGCCGTTCGGCCGCCCGGGGCGCACGCTGACGGACACCAGGCGGAGGGCGCGGCCGCGCAGGAACCCCTTCCTGGTGTAATCGGCCAGGAGCTGCTCGCCGATGACCTTCTGCGCACCGTAGCTGGTCTGCGGGTTCGGCGGGGTCCGGTCGTCGACGACGTCTGGGAGCGGATGATCGGCAGAGCCCCCGAAGACGGCGAGCGAGCTGGAGAACACCACGAGCGGGCTGGTTCCCAGCGCGCGGCAGGTGGCCAGCAGCGCCTCGGTGGCGCGCAGGTTCGCCCGCAGGCCCAGGTCGAAGTCCGCCTCGCATTCCCCGCTGACCGCCGCGGCCAGGTGGAAGATCACCTCGGCTCCGGCTAGTGTGGCCGGTCCCCCGGCGGCGGGATCGAGCAGCTCGCCGAGATCGCCGCGGACCGCCGTCACCCGCTCGTCGGCGGCCAGGTCCGGCGGGACCGGCGCCTGGTCAACGAGCGTGACCCCGGACAGCGGGCGGGCCTCGCCGCCCGCCATCTCCAGCGAGCCGGTCGCCAGCAGTTCCCGGGCCAGCCGTGAGCCCAGGAAGCCAGCGCCCCCGGTAATTACCACGTTCACCACAGCGCCTCCTTAGCCACGGTGATCCTGCGTGCTCCTGGCGATGGTCTCCTCGATAGCCGCCTGCACCTCGGCCGGGCGCTCCATCTGCGGCATGTGCCCGGCGCCGCCGATCACGTGGCGGACCGCGCCGGCCACCGACTCGGCCTGCGCCGCCGGGATGATCCGGTCGGCGCGGCCCCAGACCACCGTGACCGGCACCGCGCCGCCGACCGCCGAGAGTGCCGCGGCCGAGTCCGGGCGCTGCGCGTCGCCGTCCAGCAGCGTGCCCAGCAGGACGTGCAGTGCCTCGTCCACTCCGTCCAGGCGCTTGAAGGCGAGCAGGTCGTCGACCAGCTGGCGGGTGACCAGGCTTTCGTCGGCGAAGAGCTCGCCGACCACCGGCTTGAGCTCGCGCCGCGTCTGGGCGTCAGCGAAACCGCGCAGGTACCCGGCGTTGATCTCGGAGCCGAAGCCGGACGGCGCGATCAGCGTGAGCGAGGCGACCCGCGCCGGGTCCCGGGCGGCGACCGCGAGGGCGACGGCGCCGCCCATGGAGTGGCCGACCAGGTGGGCGCGCCCGGCGCCGAGGGCGTCGAGCACGCCGGTCACCGCGTCGGCCAGCACGCCGAGCGTGCCCTCGCCGACGTCCTTGGCCGACGTGCCGTGCCCGGGCAGGTCCAGCGCGTACACCCGGTACCGCGCGGCCAGCGGCTCCTGGAGGAACAGCCACGAGTTCCGGTCGCCGCCGTACCCGTGGACGAGCAGGACCACGTCGCCGTCCTCGCCCGCCCCGGCGTAGCTGATCTTCCGGCCGCCGACGTCGGCGGTCTGGAGGTCGGGGGCTCCATGGAGCAGAGCATCGGGCACGCCCGCGTCGATCACCGCGCGGGCCTCCTGGACGGCTTCTTCCAGCGCGTCGTCGGTGACCTCCGCCGGGGCGAGCAGCGCGATCGTGCCGCTGACCGGCACGTCCTCACCGACCCGGGCGACGATGCGGCGCACCGTCCCGGCGTCGGGCGCCTCGAGCGTGCCCGTGATCTTTTCCGTCTCGATGTCCGCGAGGTCGTCGCCGACCTTCACCTCGTCTCCCTCCCCGACGATCCAGGCGGTGATCTTGCCGAGCTGCATCGACAGGCCCCACTTCGGCATCGTCACGGGGACGATCCGGTCATCGGTCATCTGGTCCACCCGGCTACCGTCTTGACGGCGTTCACCACCCGCTGCGCGTCCGGGATATAGATGTCCTCGAGCGCGGTGGAGAACGGCACCGGCGTGTGCGGCGCGGTCACCATCTCGATCGGGGCCTGAAGGGCACCGAAAGCCTTCCGGGCGACGAGCGCGGAGATGTCGGTGGCGATAGAGCAGCGGGGGTGCGCCTCGTCGACCACGACCAGCCGGCCGGTGCCCTCGACGCTCTCCAGCACGGTGTCCTCGTCCAGCGGGCTGGTGGTGCGCAGGTCGATGACCTCGCACTGCACGCCGTCCGCGGCGAGCTGCCCGGCCGCGTCCAGCGAGGTGTGCACCATCCGGCCCAGGGTCACGATCGTGACATCGCCGCCCTCGCGGACCACGTTGGCCTCCCCGAACGGCAGCGCATAGCTCTCCTCGGGCACCGGACCTGACATGTCGTAGAGCGCCTTGTGCTCGAAGAACATCACCGGGTCGTTGTCCCTGATGGCCTGGATCAGCAGGCCCTTCGCGTCGTACGGGGTGGCCGGGAGGACGACCTTCAGGCCGGGGATGTGGGTGAACAGCGGGTACAGGCACTGAGAGTGCTGCGCCGCGGCCCGCAGCCCCGCCCCGTACATGGTGCGGATCACGACCGGGGTGACCGCCTTGCCGCCGAACATGTACCGGAACTTGGCGGCCTGGTTGTAGATCTGGTCGAAGCACACGCCCATGAAGTCGACGAACATCAGCTCGGCCACCGGGCGCATCCCGGCCGTGGCCGCGCCGATCGCGGCGCCGATGAACGCCGACTCCGAGATGGGCGTGTCGAGGACCCGGCCGGGGAACTTGTGGTACAGCCCCTTGGTCACGCCGAGCACGCCGCCCCAGGCGTCGTCGTCTCCGGGCGCCCCCGCTCCCCCGGCGTTGTCCTCGCCCATCACGATGACGCTCTCGTCGCGCTCCATTTCCTGGGTCAGCGCCTCGTTCAGGGCCTCGCGGTAGGTGATGTTCCGTGCCATGGCCAGCCTCCCGTCAGTAGCGCACGTAGACGTCGGTGAGCAGGTCAGCCGCGGTGGGCAGCGGCGCGGCCTTCGCCTCGTCGACCGCCTTGTCGATCAGCGTCGCGACCTCCGCGTCGACGGCGTCGAGGTCGGCCCTGGCCAGTTCGCCGGTCTCGGTCACCCGGTCCGCGAAGCGCTTGAGGCAGTCGAGCTCGGCCCGTGCGTGCTCGACCTCGTCCGCGCGGTAGGTCTGCTGGTCGCCCTCGAAGTGGCCGAAGTAGCGGGTGAACTTCATCTCGATGAGCGTCGGGCCGCCGCCCTCCCGGGCCCGGGCGATCGCCTCGCTGGCCGCCTCGTGCGCCGCGAAGAAGTCGAAGCCGTCCACGATGACGCCCGGCATGCCGAACCCGGCCGCGCGGTCGGCGATGTTGTCGCTGGCCACCGACCAGGTGCTGGACGTGGTCTCGGCGTAGCCGTTGTTCTCGGCCACGAAGACGGCCGGCAGGTTCCACACCGAGGCCAGGTTCATCGACTCCAGCGTGGTGCCCTGGTTGCTGCCGCCGTCGCCGAAGAACGCGACGCTGACCCCGCCGGTGCCCTTGAGCTTGGCGGCCAGCGCCGTCCCGCAGATCAGCGGCGGCCCGCCGCCGACGATGCCGTTGGCGCCGAGCATGCCCTTGGACAGGTCGGCGATGTGCATGGAGCCGCCCTTGCCGTGGCAGCTGCCGGTCTTGCGGCCGTAGATCTCGGCCATCATCTCGCTGACGTCCACGCCCCGGGCGATGCAGTGGCCGTGCCCGCGGTGGGTGCTGGCGATGGTGTCCCGGTCGTCGAGGTTGCTGCAGACGCCGACCGCGGACGCCTCCTCTCCCGCGTAGAGGTGGACGAATCCGGGGATCTCGCCGGTCGCGAACTCCGCGTGCACCCGTTCCTCGAACTCGCGGATCGTCCGCATCGTCCGGTAAACGTCGAGCAGGTGCTCTCGGGTCAGGGCTTTGCGCTCTACCGTGTCGGTCATGGACTCCTCCTAAACGGTCAATCCTGGTTACGCGGGGGTGCGTCTGAGCAGGCCGAGACGGGCGCTCGCGGCGAGGACCGCGGGCACGTCCACGCACCGGGGCCCGTCCGCCCGCAGCCGGACGGCCGGCTGCTCGCCCGGCCCGAAGGTGAGCTCGCGTTCGCCGTCCACGGCGATGACGCCGGCGGGCGCGTCGACGAGGTGAACCGAGCCGGGGTGCATCGGCTCGATCTCGCCCACTCCGACCGGCACGACCAGGCCCGGCGCGATCGGGGCGAGCACCTGCCGGGGGGCGTCGGCGGCGAGGCGCGCGGTGACCCCGTGCGGTTCGTGCCGTGCGACCGGAGACAGCTGGCCCAGGACGCTGGACAGGCCGATCGCGTCGGGTTCGGCGAAGGCGCAGAACAACTGGGTCACGGTGGCCGGATCCCAGACCGCGCGGGCCCCGACGTGGCGCTCGGTGGATATCGCGACGTCTACCAGCGCGGTCTCGGTCCGGTCCCCGGCCCGGACCTCGAGCAGCTTGGCCCGGGTGGTCACGCTCTGGGCCGGCACGGCGCCGGTGGCGACCAGGCCCGCGGCCAGCCCGGCGATGGTCGCCTCGCGAACCGCCGGAAACACGTTGTTGGTGCCCGTCGACAGGGCCAGCATCGGCACGTCGCCCGCCGCGGACGCGGCCACCCGGGCGGTGCCGTCACCGCCGAGGCAGACGATCACCCTGGTGCCCGCGGTCACCATCCGCCGGACGGCGTCCACGGTGTCCTGCGCGGTCTGCCGGATCGGCTGGCCGTCGAGGAACTCGACCTCCGGCCACCGGGCGTCCTGACCCTGCCTGCCGCGGGCGGAACGCCGTTCGATGGCCCGGTACACCACCGCGGAGATGCCGCCGAGATCGGTGCTGAGCAGCACGCGGTGCACGCCGACCGCGCCGAACGCGGTGAGCATGCGCTGGATCATGTTGGCCTTCTCGGCCGTCGGGAACACCGAGGCCTGCGTGACCAGGCGGCGGATGTCGCGGCCGGAGAGCGGGTTCGCCACCACCCCCACGATCGCGTCACCCAAGGCACCCACCTCCTCGCCCCACTTTGCGCGCCTGTCGGCGAAAATGGAAGGCTCGGCAACCCGGCGGCCGCCCGCACCTGCGGATGCAGCGGGCTTACGACGAGGGCACGCCGCCGGCGACGGTCACGGCACGGTGACCGGCTGGATGACCACCGGGCCGAGGGTGGGGTCGAGCTCGGTAGCCTGCAAGACTCCCGGCGGCGTGATCACGTCCACGGCCTTCGGCACAGTATTGGGATCGGCCGAGCAGACCGGCGCGGTCCCGCCGACCGCGCACACTCCGAACGTGAAGCCGCCCGGGGTCGCGGTGAAGTTGCGCGCCTGATCGGTGCCGAACCCGTCCTGGCCGGTCAGCACCACGCTGAAGCCCCAGCCTGACGCGGGGGTGCCGAACTGCGCCTCGGGCAGGGCGATGGTGATCGTCCGGTCGGCCTGCTCGGCCAGCACCGACGCGGTGCCCACGCTGGTACCGCCCGCGTTTACCCATACGGGCGACGCGAATGCCTGCACCTCGACCCGCTGGCTCCAGGCGCCGGCCTGGGCGATGGCGTAGTTGCGGGAGGCGAAGGCCGCCTGGGTCGAGGTGGCCGCGGCGCCCGGCACGTGCACGTAGACGTCGAGCAGCTGCGCCCCGTCGGTCGCCCCGAACGTGGGGTCCAGGTTAGCCACCGTGGCGCGCAGGTAGGCGAAGGTGCCGTCGCTGAGGACCTGGAACCTGGTCAGGTCGAACGCGCCGGCGTGGAAGCTGGGATCGGTCGGGTACTGGTAGGTGCCTGGCCCGTTGTCGTCGCCGGCCGGGTCGGTCACGTCGAGCACGGTGCTGCCGCCGCCCTCGTTGGTCACGGTGACCTGGCCGTAGCCGGTGCTCCGCCCGCCGGGCGCGGTGGCTGACACGGTGATGGCGTTGCTGCCGAAGCTGACCGGCACCGTCGCCGAGAAGGTCCCGCCGGCCGCCGCGGTCGTGCTGGTCACCGAGGCGGGCGCCCCGGTGGTGGTGTCGGCCGACTCGACCGTCACCGCCGATCCCGCCGTGGTCGTCCCGGTCACCGTGGTGGTAGCGGTAGCCAGCGTGCTGCCCTGGGCCGGCGCGGTGATCGTCACCGGCAGCGAGCCGGGCGGCCCTGCGGTGACGTAGCGCGCGGTGGTGATGGCCGGGGTGTCCACGTTGCGGCCGGTCCCGAGGGAGGCGATGAGCCGCAGTTCCTGCGCCTGGGCCCAGGTCAGCGGGGATGCTGAGCCGGCCGCCTTGCCGTCGGTGAACCCGATGGAGGCGGTCGCCGGGTCGCTGCCGTACGGCGAGGCCGCCAGGTCAGGGTCTTCCCAGGCCTGCTCGGGCACCAGCCCCACGCCGGAGGAGAAGTTGATTATCGCCTGGAGCAGGGACTGCGCGCCGCCGGCGGATCCGGCGGCGAGATCGGATTCGGCGCGCTCGCCGGACAGGTTCGGCCACAGGTGCCCGGTGCCGGTATCGGTCGGCGGCCACGGGGCGCCGGGGGTGGTGCACGAGTCCTGGCTGGGCTGGTAGCAGTCGCCGTACCCGTCCGCGCTGCCCTTGGCGGCGTCGTTGCCGTACCGGTAGTAGCCGGTCCCGCTCGGCGTGGATACCGAGATCTGCTTGTCGAGCACGGCCAGCGAGGCCTTGACGTCGGGGTCGGTGACCGGGAGCTCGCCGAGCCTGACCAGCTCCTGGAAGCCGCCGTCGACCACGGCGCGCTGGTCCAGGGTGGGACCGCCGTTGCCGAGGCTGTAGGTGATGGCCGCGTTCGGGTCACCGGTCTTGGATAGCCGGATGAAGTAGCGCGGGGCGTAAGGACCGGTGGTCGTCACCGTCCAGGACTTGATGTTCCGCTGGAAGTCGTCGGCGGTGGCCTGGTAGATCCGCGCGCGGGCGGCGTCGCCGTGGCTCGCGGCGATGGCCGACGCGGCGGTCAGCCCGGCGATCTCGGCCGCGATCGTGGACGGGGAGTAGCCGGTCTGCTCTTCCCAGCGCTCCACGCCATCCGACGGGCCGTTGGCGACCAGGAAGTCCGCGGCGGGCCGGATGTGGTCCTGCCACAGGGTGGCGTCACCGCCGAGCCCGGCCAGGTAGGCCATCAGGATCGGGTAGGCGGCCTCGTCCAGCTGAGTGCCGCCGGTGTCCGGGGCCGCCTTGCCGTTCAGCAGCGAGTTGCGCGGCATCGCCCCGTCCGGGAGCTGCTGGCGGTTGAACAGGAACAACGTCGCCGCCCTGGCCGTGGCGACGTCCCCGTCGGCCATCAGCCCGGTGAAGGCCTCGTACAGATCCCGGGCGAACACCTCCCGGTAGGAGCCGAAGTACGACGGCTCGCCGTTGGCGGTCACCCCGGCCTGGACCGACTGGCCCCACGGGCTGGCCAGGGACGCGACGATCGCGCCCGGGTAGGTCTTGTCCTCGCTCGCCTTCAGGACGTTGGCCGACAGGTAGTAGTAGCGGCTCAGGCGGGACGGCCGCCGCAGCCCGGCGTCGTAGCCGGCCCAGCCGAGCAGGTACTTGGCCGCGGTCAGGGCGAACGGGTGGCTCAGCGATCCCTCGGCAACGGAAACGGACTGCGCCTGGGTCCGGCCGAAGCCCAGCGCCAGGGTCACCGAGTTGCCCTGGGCGGGGGTCACGTTCTCGGTGGCCACGATGTGGCCGTCCGGGGCGGAGGTGTAAGGGGTCAGGGCATGCGCGCTGTCCAGCTGGGTGAGGCCGTCGCTGGCGCTGCCCGCGTAGCCGACGCTCGCCGCCTGGTCGGACGTGCCGGCCAGGGCCATGTAGGTCGGCACCGCGTAATCCCGGTTGACGGCGTTCGTGACCGTGTTCGTGCTGAAGACCACCGCGACCGGCGCGGCTGCGGAGGTGTCCACCACCCCGGAGTTGGCGCCCGCGTTCGCGCTTCCGCCTCCGCCGTTGCCGTTGACGTGGGCGTCGAGCCGGGCGTACAGGTGCAGGCCGGCCAGCTTGGTGCCCGACCCGGGCAGGTCCTGCAGGCTGGTGTGCATCAGCACCGTGTCGCTCGCCGGGTCGGTGATGTAGGTGGTGATCAGCCGGAAGCCGTGCTTGGCGTCGGCGGAGGTCACGGTGCAGGCCATGCCGGTGGGGTCGGCGGCGACCGTGTAGGTCATGTCACGGGCCTGCAGGTCGGTGAACGTGGCCCCGTCGGTGACGATGTACTGCAGCGTGCTCACGTCGGTGTTGTCGATCGTGGGCTCGTAGACGTCGGAGAGCACCCCGCCGGCCACGGTGTACCAGACCTTGGACCCCTGGCCCGCCGCCGTGCCCAGGCAGTCCTTCCTGGCCAGGTCGAAGTACGAGGGCGCGCCTGGCGCGCCGGGCGCCGTCGCGCCGGCCGCCGTCGCGCCGGCCGCCGCGCGTCGGCCGCCGGGGCGGCGGTCGCCGTGGTGGCGGCGGTAGCCGCGGGGGTGGCGGCGGTCAGGCCGGCCACCAGAGCCGCACCCGCTACCAGCGTGGTGAAACCGCGTCCGCGTACCATGGCCAGCCCTCCATAGTCATTTCTGCGGCCCGATCGGGCCGCGCCGGCCGGCCGGAGGCGCGCTATGGCGGTCTCGTCCTGGGCCAGCCGGCCGGAACCATTGCAGAGCCTTCCGCCACCCGGCCGGGCGCGTCAAGTAACAATCCGGCTGCGCTGGCCTTTACCCAGGCCGTCGCGCCGGGATCAGTTGCCTGGCGGCTCCGCGGCGGTCGGCGCGCGCGGTGCACGGAGCCTCAGCCACAAGAACAGCAGCACCAGCGGCACCACCAGGCCGCCGCCGCCGTAGACGACGAAGGCGACCGGGCCGTCGATGTGCCTGACCAGCCAGCCGAAATTCTGGCCGAAGAACCCGGTGACGAACGTCAGCGGCAGGAAGACCGTGGCCAGGATGGTCAGCTGCTCGATCGTGGAGTTCTGCTGGACGCTGACCTTCGTCTGCTCGACCGAGATCACCGCCATGTTGGCCTCCAGCACCGTGCCGAGCAGGTCACGCTGGGCGGCGACCTCCTCGTCGACCAGGAGCAGGTGGTCCCGGACGTCGCGCAGATAGGGCCGCAGCTTCTTTTCGGCGGCGCGCTCGACGGAGGCGCTCACCCCGAGCAGCGGGTGAACGGCGCGGTAGAAGTCGGTGGCCTCGCGGCGGAGCGAATAGATGCGTTCGGTCGGCGCCACGGTGCCCGAGAAGACGGTGGCCTCGACCTGGTCGATGTCGCGTTCCAGCCCGGCGATGACGGGCGCGTACCCGTCCACCACGTTGTCCAGGATCGCCCACAGCACGGATGAGCTGCCCGCCGCCAGCAGCTCCGGCCGCTGCTCGAGCCGCTGCCTGGCCCCGCGCAGCTCGCTGGCTACTCCCTGCCGCACCGTGATCACGAAAGTCGGCGCGAGGAAGACGCTGATCTCGCCGAACTCGACTTCCTCGGCATCGTCGTCATAGCGGGCCGTCCGCAAGATGACCAGCCGCACGTCCTGGTCGTAGGTCTCGATCTTCGGCCGCATGTGAAAGGACTGCACGTCTTCGATGGCCAGTTCATGCAGGCCGAACGTGTCACGGACCTGCGCCAGCTCGTCTTCCCCCGGCTCAAACAATCCCAGCCATACGAAGCCGCCTTGCCCGCACCGGGTCGCCGCCTCCTGCAGCGGCACCGGACCGTCGTCGCGCCGGTGACCGTCCTGGTAGTGAGCGCAGTCAACGATCATCTCGGGGAACCTCCTAGTCGGCAGCCGGGGCAGATGCCCGCTACCAGCATCGCGGAATCCCACCCGTCGGCGAAGGGGGGACTGGCCCGAAAATGCGCCCGAATCCCGGGGTCCGCGTTGCGGGGCAACCGAAATTACGGGAGCGTTGTCATAGCCGCCGAGCGATCCCGGAGAAAGCATGCCGTCCAAAACGTCGCCACGCTGGGCAAGGCCTGACGGGCGGGCGGGGCACCCGGGCCGTTCGGAATCAATGGTGTCGGTCAGCTGCGCCAGCGGAAGTAGGCGACGGCGAGCGCGTAGGTCAGGCCGCTGATGGCCAGAAGCCAGTCATAGGGGCTGCCGCTCTGCCCCCGGGCCGTCGCCACCAGCCAGGCCACGATCAGGGCGACGAGCACGGCCAGCCCGGCGGCCGCGGTCGCCTGCAGGTCGATCTGCGCGAAGCGCTCGTCGCGGCCGTCGCCGCGCAGGCCGCGGATGGTCTCGCTGCGGCCCGCGAGCAGGAAGAACAGGCCGAACGCGGCCAGGACCGCGAGCGAGATCGCGCCTTCGGCCGGGTGCCCGCCCAGCCAGCTCGCCGCCAGGACGACCAAGCCCAGGACGAGCGAGAACGACGGCAGGAACCACTTGGAGCGGGTGATCCCCCGGCTACGATCCTTGGTCATCGAACATCTCCTCGACCGGAACGCCAAAGAAGCGGGCGAGAGCGAGCGCCAGCGGGAGCGAGGGGGTATAGCGCTCGTTCTCGATCGAGTTGATGGTCTGCCGCGATACCCCCATCGCGTCCGCCAGCTGGCCCTGCGCCAGGCTCTGCTGCAGCCGCAGTACGCGCACGGTGTTCTTCATCGCCTGCCGGGAGCTCAGCCGGCCTGGGTGCGGCGAGGCTGAGAGCGGCGGCGGGGCAGGCAGCGGCGGCCGGAGCCGGGCCAGGCGGCGATGATCACCGCCGGGAGCCAGCCTGCCGTGACGATCGGCGTCCAGCTGTCCTGCCTGATCGCCTGCGCGGCCGAGGCCACCGCGACGAACACCGCGGCCAGGCCGGCGACGAGGTACAGCCATCGTTTCCAGGACTTCATGGCAGGCCCCTTCTGTCAAGCGTGCTTGTCATAGACAAGCTAGCTTGACACATTGGACCTGTCAAGCTGGCTTGTCACTGGCTAGAGCAGGGATAGCGTGTCGTATGAGCCTGCGGTTCGCCATGGTCACCGACACGCACGTCGGCCTGGGTCCTGGCGCGGCCAGGCGGCTGGGCCGGGTGTACGCGGCCATCGCCCGGCTGGCGCCCGACTTCGTGCTGCACTGCGGCGACGTCACGGACACCGGGCTGCCCGGCGAGTACGAGCTGTACCAGCGGGCGGTCCCGGCCGCGCTGCGCGGCCGGATCAGGCACGTGCCGGGAAACCATGACGTGCGGTGGGACCCCACGGCCAAGGGGCTCTACCGGGCGCATTTCGGCCCCGCGCCGTATTCGTTCGACGCGGGCGGCGTCCACTTCTCCGGGCTCGACCCGACGCAGCCGCTGCTCGAGCCCGGCCACTGCGGCGCGGCCGCCCTGGACTGGCTGTCCCGCGATCTCGGCCGGCTCGCCGCGGGCACGCCGGCGCTGCTGTTCCAGCACTTCCCGGTGGGCGGCGGCCACGACTACGTGGACGACCAGGCCGCGCTGCTCGAGCTGATCGCCGGTCACGGCGTCCGGGGCATCGTCGCCGGGCACGTCCACCGCGAGACGGTCACCCGGCTGGACGGGCTGATCCAGGTGACCCTGCAGGCGGTGCGGGTGGATCCCGTCTTCTACTGGGCGGACCTGGGCGCCGGGCCGGCGCTGGCGGTCAGCCGCGTCACCGTGGCCGGGGACGGGACGCTGGCCAGATCGCCGGTCGGCACGGTCCCGCTGTCAGGTCGGCGTGCGGCCCGGATCGTCGCCGCGGGCGTGCCGCGCGCCGCGGTCAGGGATGCGGGACTGCCGCGGCCGCAGTGGCGGCTCCGGCTGGCCGGGTCGGTGCAGGGCGGGATCGCCGTGGCCGGCCGCGTTCTGGTGGCCGGGTCGACCGGCGGGGACGTGGCCGCGGTCCGCGTCGCGGCCGACCGGGAGGACCGGCGCGTTTCCTGGCTGTGGCGGGTGCGGATCGGGCCGGTGTACCGGCGGCCCGGCGTCTCCGGCTGCATCGGCAGCGCCGCCCGCACGGTGTTCGTCCCGTCCGCCGATGAGCACCTGTACGCCCTGGACGCGGATACCGGGCGGATCAGGTGGCGGTTCGCCGCGGGCGCCCCGGTGCTCAGCGAGCCGCTGATAACGCCGGGCCACGTGGTGTTCACCGCGGGAGAGCGGCTGCTGGCCGTCGACGCGGCAACCGGGCGGCTGGCCTGGGCCGTGCCCGGTCGCGGGTTCTCGGCCGGCCGGGCCGCCTGCGACGGCGAGCGGGTCTACACCGCGGCCGCGGACGGGTACGCCCGCGCGCACGACCTGCGCACCGGACGCGAAGCCTGGTCACACCGGATGGTCTCGGGCGATCGGCACCGGGTGGCGCTGTACAGCGGATGGGACGACGACGTCGTGCTCGGCGCCGGCAGGGTCATCGTGGCGACCGTCTCCGGCTCGCAGGCGCTGGACGCGGCCACCGGCACGCCCCGCTGGAGCTTCCCCGGCAGCACCATGTACCCGCCGGCCGTCGTCCTCGGCGACGGCACCGCGCTGTTCACCACCGAGCAGGGCATCATCACCCGGGTCGGCCTGGCCGACGGCGGCACCGCCTGGCAGGCCCGCCTCGGGTTCCGGGTGCAGAACGCGGGCCTGGCGGTCGCCGGCGACAGCGCCTGGGTCGTATCCGCGGACGGCAGGCTGGCCCGGGTGCGCCTCGCCGACGGGCAGGAGCAGGGATCGGTGCGGCACACGCTGGCGCACTGCTTCTCCGCTCCCGCGATCGCCGGCGACACGCTGATCGCGGGTGACCAGGACGGCGTGGTGCACGGGATCAGGCTCCCGGCCGAGCCGGCGGCCAGTGGTTGATCAGCCGACCGCGACGACCATTTTGCCGCCGGGCGGTGACCACCGAGTGAGCCGGCCGGTCCCCGGGGCGGGCTGATGGTGACGGGACGGCGGGAAACCCGGCCCGTTCGGGATTAAAGGTTTTAGATGTCCGTGATGCGCAGGCCGGCGTGCGCCTTGTACCTGCGGTTGATCGACACCAGGTTGGCGGTCAGGGCCTCGATCTGCCCGCAGTTGCGCAGGCGGCCCGCGTAGATGCCGCGCACGCCAGGGATCCGGGCCGCCAGGGCCTGCACCAGGTCGGTGGCCTCCCGGTCGTCGCCGAGCACCAGGACGTCCAGGTCCATGGTATCGACCTCGGGGTCAAGCAGCAGGACCGCGGACACGTGGTGGAACGCCGCCACCACCCGGCTGCCGGGCAGCAGTGCCGCGGCCTGCTGGGCCGCGCTGCCCTCGGCCACCGGCAGCGCGTAGGCGCCGCGCTGGTCGAAGCCGAGCGGGTTCACGCAGTCGACCACGATCTTGCCGGTCAGTTCGGCCGCGAGGCCGGACAGCAGGTCGGCGTGGCCCTCCCACGGCACCGCGGCGATCACCACGCTCGCCTCGCGGGCGGCGCCGGAGTTGGCCAGGCCCCGGACGCCATGCCCGATCTCCTGGGCGGCGGCGTGCGCGCGCTCGTCGCTCCGGGACCCGATGATCACCGGGTGGCCCGCCAGCGCGAACCGGCGGGCCAGGCCGCGTCCCTGATCCCCGGTGCCGCCGAGGATGCCGATGACGAGTCCGTCGACGGACGGGGTTTCGCGCTCAGTCATGGACTGCATCCTACGGTGCTTTCTTTGCGCCTCCGGGCCGCGCTTGAGGCGCCGCCTTCCTTCGTCGCTCCTTCGTCGCGCCTGGGGTGGGCTCGAGGGGGAAACACAGTCCAGGCGGCACCCGCGGCCCTTTGGCGCGGGCGGGCGGTACCTGCGCGTTCGCAAAGATCGCAACTGTCCGTACGGATATGGCTGCGCGCAGGGGTCTTCAGGAGGCACCATAGATACGTGGACGCGAACCAAGTGACCACTCTCCGTGCGCTCCTGGCCCCGACCGGATGGCTCGAGCGGACTCGTGCGTTCACGCAGGGACTGCGCAAGGCCACCCGCTCCCAGGGCGGGCTCCTGCTGGTCGGTACCCCCGACGAGGAGCCCTGGCATCTCACCGCGCACCTGGACGAGGAAAGCCGGCTGTCCGGGATCCCCGAGCTCATGCCCACGCTCATCCGCTGGCAGGTGCCCGACGGCGCGCCGTCGCACCTGCGGATCGGCCTGGAGCGGCTGGAAGCCGCCCGGCGCGGCGAGACGCTCTTCGTCGTGTCACCGTCGACCGCACCGGTCCCGCTGCTCGAGCGGGTCGACGACGCGCGGCGGACCGGGGCCACGATCTTCGCGCTCGACCAGGGCGATCCCGAGCTCGGCGCGCTGGCCCACGAGACGATGGCGATCCGGCCGGGCGTCGACGCGGTGTCGTTCGGCGGGGCCCAGCACCTGATCAGCTCGTCGGTGGGCGAGATCGGCGCAGCCGAGCGGTTCGAGCGCGGGGAGTTCGGCGTGGCCAGCACCGACGCCCGCGCCCCGCAGCCCGGGATGGCGGGCTACCAGCGCTACCGGCCCGGCGTGCGCGGCCTGCGGGACCGGGTGGCGCGGCTGCTCGACGCGGTGAGCGGCCCGACCGGGTTAGGCCCCTAGGCGTCCAGGGTCAGGACCATCGTCGGGCGCTCGATGATGTGGTCGGGGCGCAGCGGGCGCACGGCCGTGCCGATGGCGAAGAACTCGGTGGTGTGCGAGCCCCAGGTGTGGCTGTGCTGGCGCAGCTGGACGCCGACGATGCCCTCTGCGTGCAGCGCCTCGGCTTCGGCCTGCATCCGGCTCATCGCGAGCTCGCGAGCGTCGTAGAGGGCCTGGGTGAACTGCTCGATCTCGACGTTCTTGCCGATGTTGCCGATCTTGCTGCCGAACTTCTGGTGCGCGACGTGGTACACGCACGAGCCCATGACCATGCCGAGCGGCGCGTAGCCGGCCCGGATCAGCGTCCAGAAGTCCTGCCCGGACAGGTCCGAGGTGAACGGCTGGTTCTTGTTGTTGCGCCAGTTGTCGACGCCGCCACCGCCCGCGCCGTCCTCGGCCTTGACCGCGGTACCGACCGCGATGAACTCGGCGATGTCGGCGCCGAACTCCTTCATCTCCACGTCCAGCCGGACGCCGACGATGCCGTCCGCGCGCAGCGCGTCCGCTTCGGCCTCCATCCGGCTCATGGCCAGCTCCCGCGCGTGGTACATGGCCTGGGAGAGCACGTCGAGCTCCTGGTTGCTGCCCCAGCGGCCGACCTGCAGCCCGACGTGATAGATCGAGCTGCCGAGGACCAGGCCGAGCGGCCGGAACCCGACCTCGCGGACCAGCAGGAACTCGTTGACTGACAGGTCCGAGGTGAAGATCGACCCGGGCCGGCCGGGCTGCAGCTCGGCGAGGCGGCGCATGGCATCCTGCGGAACGCCCGCCGCATTCAGCTCCGTCGCTATCTTGCCCTGCTCGGTCATGGTCTCTCCTGTCAGATCCGGATCCTGGCGGCCTGGCGGCGCTGGGGGTCGAGGGACATGATGGCCAGCGTCGGCCCGGTGTGCTGCTGCTCCGCATGGCTGAACCTGGCGATCGCGGTGCCGATGGTGGTGGCCTCCACGATGTGGTCTCGGCGCCCCTCCTGAACCGGGCACTCCCGTTCCCGCACCCGCATCTCCATGGTGGCGATCACCACGCCTTCGCCGCCGAGCCGGGTGACGTCGCGGTCCAGCTGCTGCCTGGCGTCGTGCCGGGCGTCGTTGACGAGCTCGGTGTAGCCGGTGACCTCGGCGTTTCCCGCGCCCCAGCGGGTCTGGCCGACGGTCAGCCAGTCGTCGTGCCTGGACCCGATCGAGATGCCGAGCGCGAGCCCGGCGGGCACCCAGCCCTTCATGATCAGCTTGCCGAAATCCTGCCCGGACAGGTCGGAGGTGAACGGCTTCTTCCGGCGGGCCCACTGGGAGACCGGAGGCGCGCCCGGCGCGCGGATGGCGGTGCCGATCGCCTTGAACTCAAGGCCGCCTGCCGGGAACGAGCCGATGGTCAGCCGGACGCCGACCACCCCGTGGCCGCCCAGTTCCTCGCACTCGGCCGTCATCCGGTCCAGGGCCTTGTGCCTGGCGTCGTACATCGCCTGGACCAGCGGCGCGAACGACCCGAACCCGCCGCGGCTCGACACCTGGGTGACGGTCCGGGCCGGGATGCCGTAGCCCCAGGACCCCCAGGCGCCCGGGCAGTTGTAGCCGCCGGTGTAGCCGATGTTGTAGACGGCGGCGCCGAGCACCTGGCCGACCGGCTCGAAGCCGACGCTGCGGATCACGGCGAACTCGTCAGAAGTCAGCGCGGAACCCCAGGTGCCGCTGCTTCGGATTTCCGCCATCCGGGCCTCGGCCGCGTCTGGCAGCTTCTCGCTCACGCCTCTAGCCTAGTGTTTTCCCGGACTAATCCTGCGCGTCCCATTCCTCGTTCCTGCGCTGCACCGTTTCCAGCGCGCGGGCGGCGGCTTCCGGGGTGGGATAGGGACCGAGCCGGTCCTTGCCCGGGCAGGGGCCGTCGTCGTCCTCCACGGTGTGGTGTGTCAGGCAGAACCACCATCGCTGTTCGTTTGTCATGCACATTAGACTCGCAAAGCATGGCGACAGTGCTTCATCCGGGCCGGCTTTCTCCCACCCGCGTGGTCCCCGCGGAGATCACGCGGCCGGAATACGTGGGCAAGAAGCGTCCCAAGACCGGGGAACCGGACGTCAAGACGCCGGACATCATCGCGCGGATGCGGGTGGCGGGCAAGTTGGCCGCCCAGGCGCTGGAGGCGGTCGGCGCCGCTGTGGCCCCAGGCGTCACGACGGACTACCTGGATCAGGTGGGCCACGACTTCCTCGTCAGCCACGGAGCTTACCCGAGCACGCTCGGATACCGCGGTTACCCGAAGTCGCTGTGCACGTCGCTGAACGAGGTGATCTGCCACGGAATCCCCGACGACACCCTGGTCAACGACGGCGACATCGTCAACATTGACATCACCGGGTACATCGACGGGGTGCACGGGGACACCAACGCCACGTTCTGCGCCGGCGACGTGGACGAGGAGTCCCGGCTGCTGGTCGAGCGCACGCACGAGTCGATGATGCGCGGCATCCGCGCGGTGGCGCCTGGCCGCCCGCTGAACGCCGTCGGGCGGGTGATCGAGTCATACGCACGGCGGTTCGGCTACGGGGTGGTGCGGGACTTCACCGGGCACGGGATCGGCCGGACATTCCACTCTGGGCTGATCGTGCCGCACTACGACGACCCGCACAACAACGTGATCATGCAGCCGGGGATGACGTTTACTATCGAGCCGATGCTCACCCTGGGCACCATCGACTACGACGTCTGGCCGGACGGCTGGACGGCGGTAACCAAGGACCGCAAGCGCACCGCGCAGTTCGAGCACACCATCCTCGTTACCGAGGACAGCTACGAGATCCTGACGCTCCCGTAGGCCCTTCGTGGGTGACTATGCCTTCGACGCGACACCCGGTCTCGCCGGCCGGGGAGTTCAGTTCGGGCAGCTGGCCCTGATCCTGCCCCGGTGAGGCTGCCGGGGCGGGCCCGTGCGGGGCCTGCCCCGGCAGCCGCCTCAGGCGTCGCGCCTGAGGAACATGACCCCGCCCACCACCAGCAGGATCGCCGTGTAGACGGCGAACACGGCGAACTGGCTCCACGGGGAGAACAGGTGCGGGTCCTGTCCCCCGACGGTGGCCGATATGGCCCGGCCCGCCGCGTCCGGCAGCCACCGGTCCAGGTCCTGGTACCAGCTGGACGGCAGCAGGTGGGCCAGGATCGGGATCACGAACAGCAGTCCGATCACCGAGGTGATGGCCGCCGCGGTGTGCCGCATGATCGCCCCGGCCGCGAACGCGAACAGGCCGCACAGGCTGACGTACAGCGCGGTGCCAACAATGGCGCGCAGCACGTTGGGCCCCGACAGCGTGGCGCTCTCGTGCGTGCTGGCCAGCAGCGACTGGCCGAGGAAGAACGCGATGAACGCCGCCACCAGCGTGACCACCAGGGCCACGACGGTGAAGACCGCCACCTTGGCCGCGTACACGGTGACGCGCCTGGGCATCGCCGTCAGCGAGGTCCTGATCATCCCGGTGGAGTACTCGGCGGTGAGCACGATCGCGCCCAGCACCACGATGACGAGCTGGCCCAGGAAGAACAGCCCGGCGATGCTGGCCTGGGTGGCGTCGAAGGTGGCCCGGTCGGCCGCCGAGGTGTGCGACCAGCTGGCCGCGGTGCCCGCGCTGATCGCCGCGCCGATGCCGATGCTGACCGCCAGCAGCACCAGCAGCGTCCAGTAGGTCGAGCGGACCGAACGGATCTTGGTGAACTCCGAGCGCAGCGTCCCGCCGAAGCCCGCCCGGCCGGACGGCGCGGGCAGGACTGGCGTGCGGGCTTGCTGGGTGATCGCGGCCATGTCAGATCCGCCCTTCGCTGCTGTGCTGCCCTTGCGCGGCGAGTTCCTCCTGGGGCGGCTCCCCCGGCGCTGGCGGCTGGCCTGTCCCGGCCTGGCTGGCCCTCGGCCCGGTATTCCACGCTGTCCGCGGTCAGCTCCATGAAGGCGGCTTCGAGCGAGGCCCGGACCACGGTCAGCTCGTGCAGTCGCACGCTGTGCTCGAAGGCGATGTCGCCGACCTGAGCCGCGACCAGCCCGGACACGATCAGCGCGCCGTCGGCGCCGTTGACCGCGCTGCCTCCCGCCTCGGTGACCGCCTTGGCCAGCACGTCAGGCTGGGGCGTGGCCACCCGGACGGTCTGGCCGGAGCTGCGGGCGATGAACTCTTCCATGGTGCAGTCGGCGAGCATCTGGCCGCGGCCGATCACGATCAGGTGATCCGCGGTGTGCTCCATCTCCGACATCAGGTGGCTGGACACGAACACCGTGCGCCCCTCGGCCGCCAGCGCCTTCATCAGGTTGCGGATCCACAGGATCCCCTCGGGATCCAGCCCGTTGACCGGCTCGTCGAACATGAGCAGCGCCGGGTCACCGAGCAGCGTGCCGGCGATGCCGAGCCGCTGGCTCATGCCGAGCGAGAACCCCTTGGTCCGCTTGCGCGCCACCTCGGTCAGGCCGACAAGCTCCAGCACCTCGCCCACCCGGCGCTTAGGCAGGTTGTTCGTCTGGGCCAGGCAGAGCAGGTGGTTGTAGGCGGACCGGCCGCCGTGCACCGCCTTCGCGTCGATCAGCGCGCCCACCTCGCGCATCGGATACGCCAGCTGGGCGTACGGCTTGCCGGCGATGGCCACGGTGCCGGCGTCCGGGTAGTCCAGGCCGAGAATCAGCCTCATGGTGGTGGTCTTGCCCGCGCCGTTCGGGCCGAGAAAGCCCGTCACCTTGCCCGGCGCCACGTCAAACGACAGGTTGTTGACGGCGATTTTCTCGCCGTACCGCTTACTGAGCCCCCGTACCTCAATCATTGCGAACGTCCTTTCTGGCGGCCTGTCTAGGAGTGCCGCCGCGGCCCGTTCAGCCTATTACTTCCACATTGCGGGTTGATGAATTACGAGCTCTGGCGTGGCTGCGGGCGCTTCGCGCGGGCGTGCAGGCTGATCGAGTAGCCCGGGCCGTGGCCACGCAGCCGGTGCCGCTGGCCGTGGACCCGCGTTGGGCCGGGACGCAGCACCGCGCTGCCGGGGCTGCCCTCCGTCGCCTCGCCCGCGATGACCGTGACCACGTTGCAGTCACAGTCCTGGCCGGCGCTCGGCTGGCCGGCGTGGGCGGGCGGCATGACCACCAGCCACGCGCCGTACTCCGGCTGGTCTTCGACCTCGATTACTACCGAACGGTCCGGGTCGAAGCGCACCAGGCCCCACCATCGCTCCGGCGCGGCGGCGAGCATCCGCAGCTTGCGCGCCAGCGTGCCGAGCGTCGGCTGGTCGTTTTCCCTGCGGGCGGCTGGCTGTACGGCGACGAGCAGCGCCGCCTCGGCCAGGATGGCGATCTCCGGGGCAACGGACATGTCTGCGATCAACGGAATTCCTTCGCGGGCTCTTCGGCGGCCGCCCTGAACGGGCAGGCACCGGCGGCGACAACGGTCAGCTGAGGGTCGTTGTCAGCAACAACACGAAGGACAGAGCACGCGCGCGAGCATCGCGGTAACACCGTGATGGGGGATTGCGCGGCCTGGCATGCGGAAAAGCATACACGGCGTGTGACCGTGTGTCGTCACATTGCGGTATCAGTTCCTTCCTAGTGCTTACCGTCGTGCTTACCGTCGTGCTTACCGTCGAGGCGCTCGACCGCCTGGCGTGCCGCGTCGGCGCTGACGTGGCCCGCGGCCCAGGCCGCGGCGCACAGGGCGCGCAGGCCGTCGATGCGCTCGCCGTCGCCGGACAGCTCCAGCTGGTCCCCATGGTCCCCTTGGCCTCCGGCCGCGCGCGCCGTCCAGCCTCCACAGCCGAACGCGCCGTCTTCCTCGGTGACATCGGGATGCGGCTCGAGCAGGCCGGCCAGGTCCTCAGCCAGGTAGGTGGGGCGCTGCGACGGCGGCGCGAGCACGGCTTCGGCCGGCCGGTCACCCCGGTCAGCACGAGCATGCTGTCCGCACCGACCCGGTGGGCACCCTCGATATCGGTGTCCAGCCGGTCGCCGACGACGAGCGGATGCCTGGCGCCGGTCCGCAGCACGGATTCGCGGTGCAGCGGCGGCTCGGGCTTGCCCGCCACCAGCGGCTGCACTCCGGTCGCGGTCGCGATCACCTGGACGAGGGACCCGTTGCCCGGCTGGCGGCCGCGCCGGCTGGGCAGCGTGAGATCACCGTTGGACGCGACGAACAGCGCGCCGGCGGCCACCGCCAGGCCGCCCTCGGCCAGCAGCGAGTAGCTGACGTCGGGTGCGTACCCCTGGACCACTGCCTGCGGCTGGTCGATCGCGGTGCTGACCGGGCGCAGGCCGCGTTCCCGCATCGCCATCCGCAGGCCGCTGCCGCCGACGACCAGGACCGGCGCGCCCGCCGGGAGACGTTCGGCCAGCAGCCGGGCGGCGGCCTGGGCCGAGGTCACCACGTCGTCGTCCGCGGCCGGGACGCCGAAGCTGGTCAGCAGCTCGGCGATGGCGGCTGGCGTGCGGAAGGCGTTGTTGGTCACGTACGCCAGCCGCATGCCCGCCGCGTCGGCCTTGCGCAGCGCCTCGGCTGCGCCGGGGATGGCGGCGCCGCCCAGGTAAACCACCCCGTCCAGGTCGAGCAGGGCGACATCGTAGGCGCTGTCGAGGGGTTCCTCGCTGCCGCGCAGGACCTTGGTCTCTTGGGCCTTGGTCACTCGGGCCTTGGTCACTCGGGCCTTGGTCACTCGGGCCTTGGTCACTCGGCACCGCCCTGGGCCGTCTTCCTGGCGCGCAGCGTGGCCCGCACCGAGCGCAGGGCCTCGGTGTAGTGGGCGGCGTCGGGGCGCATGGCGGCGGCGAGCGCGAGGTACTCGGCCGCGGCAGCGTGGTTCCCGGTACGGGCCAAGGCGAGGCCCAGCCCGAAGTTC
The DNA here is from genome assembly GCA_963722275.1 of uncultured Actinomycetes bacterium. Classification (GTDB taxonomy): domain Bacteria; phylum Actinomycetota; class Actinomycetes; order Streptosporangiales; family Streptosporangiaceae; genus Palsa-504. Next base: position 545,588 of record CAVRMX010000003.1, read on the forward strand.
GCGTAGTCGTCTGACGGGCTCGCCTCGACGATCAACCGGAAATTTTCCGCCGCCTCGGCGTAGCGGCCGGCGTCGAACTGGGCTCGGGCGAGGGCCTCGCGGACGCTGCGTGACCCTGGCTCGGCCGCCGAAGCGCGCTGCAGGACCTGGGCCGCGGCCGCGGGACTGCCCCGGCCGAGAAGGTCCATGCCCCGGCGATACCAGGCGAGCACGTCATCTGCAGATCCTTCGGAAAGGGGCTGGCCAGGGATGTTTTCTTCCGGATGGGAATCCCTGCTCGCGCTCGATCCTTTTGACATGGTGTGCAGACCCTTCCGTCCGACCCTGGTTCCCGTCTCGTGCTGGCACCCTTCCGCGGTATCCGTTATGCCCGTGACCGAGTGAGCGGTATCGCAAACGTCACATCACCACCGTACGACGTGATCAACGGCGGCATTCTCGATCAGCTCCGGGCGGCGGATCCGCACAACGTTGTCCGTCTTATCCTGCCAGGTGAGGAAGCGGACGCAAGCAAGGCCGCGGCGAGCCTGCTCCGCGAGTGGCTGTCGGCGGGAGTGCTCATCAGGGACCGGATGGCCGCGCTGTACATCTACGAGCAGTGCCTTCCCGGGCAGGATGGCGCTTCCTGCCTGCAGCGCGGCATCATCGGCCTGGTCCGCCTCGGCTCGCCAGAATCGGCGGGCATCTTGCCGCATGAGGGCGTCATGCCCGGCCTGGTGGCCGGGCGACGCGAGCTGATGGCGGCCACGCAGGCGAACCTGGAACCGATCTTTCTCATCTACGACGGGGAGCAGCCCGGTGCCGCTGTGCATGCCGCCGGGGAGTCGGCCACCGAGGTCATGGACCGGATCGCGGACGAGCGCGCACCGCTGGTGACGATCACCACCGAGGACGGCATGACCCACCGGCTGTGGCGGCTCGGTCATCCCGCCGAGCACGCCGCGATCGCCGGCGACCTGGCCGGGCGCCATGCGCTGATCGCCGATGGTCATCACCGGTACGCCGCCTACCTGGACCTGCAAGCCGAGATGCACGCGGCCGGCCTGGGCGCCGGGCCGTGGGACTACGGGCTGGCGTTCCTGGTCGACTCGGCGGCCTACCCGCCCCGGCTGGGCGCCATCCACCGGGTACTGCCCGGCCTTCGGCCGGATCGCGCGGCCGAGCTGGCCAAGGCCGCGTTCACCGTGCAGGACCTGCCCGCCGGCCTCGGCCTGGACGACGCGCTGCAGCGCCTCGCCGCGGCCGGGCAGGAGGGAACCGCGTTCCTGCTGGCCGGAGGTCCGGTGTTCCGCCTGCTTAGCCATCCGGACCCGGTCCAGCTCGGCGCCTCGATGCCGGACGGGGCATCCGCGCCCTGGCAGAACCTCGACGCCTCGGTGATGCAGCAGTTGCTGCTCGGCCGGCTCTGGGGCGTCTCCGACAGCGAGCGCGACGTGCTCATAGACCACGACGCGGCCGACGCGGTGCGGGCAGTCTCCGGCGACCCGACCGCGACGGACGTCGCCGAGCGGGAAGCAGGCGCGGCCCCGCCTGCCGGGAGCACCGCGGCCGGGAGCACCGCGGCCGGGAGCACCGCGGCCGCGAGCACCGCGGCCGCGAGCACCGCGGCCGGGAGCACCGCGGCCGGAGGCACCGCGGTGATCTCCAACCCGGCGTCCTTCGAGGCGGTCATCCGGATCGCGGCGCAGGGCGAACGGGTGCCGCGTAAATCCACGTCGTTCGGCCCCAAACCACGGACCGGCCTGGTCTTGCGTACGTTCGGCCCGTCCGACTGACCGCGGCCCTGTCTGGCAGATGCGGCTGAACAGCGTGACGGACGGCATTGGACCGAACGAGTATGCTGTTTACTACTTTCCGGCGCTTTTCGTACGTTTTAAGTCAGCTGCCTCATTTTGACTTTCGTCGGTTACCCCCTATGTCGCTTTAGGGTCCGTTTAGCCCATGCCGATCCTGCCGTCGCGTATTGCTGGCGACGACAGATCCTTAGTATTAAGCAAGTTTTGGTTCAGGCCAGCTAATGGCCACGTGTTGCGTCACGCTGACCGACAGCCGTCTCGCGCAGCGAGTTTTCGCCGCATCGGGAATATGCTGTCTGACCTAGCTGACGCAGTGCACTCTATGTCATCCGTGCCCTAGAGGCGCATGCGGGCGGTGGCACCCGTCGAGCTTCATGATGTTTCCGCTAGGAACCACCCGGAGCTGGGAACTCTGAGACTGCCCATCTGGCCGGAGGGAACGCGCGGGCGGCGAATAAAGGTAGAGGCTACCTTGAGTCCGGCATATATGACGGCGACATACACAACCACATGTGGCAGATAAAATCCATGGCGTTTGCTGGTTATCGGGATGGATTCTATGAGACGGAGCGCCACAACTCGCCTGGCTCTGCCGCCTAGCCTGTCGAGCCGCCTGATCTGTTCCGGGTATTCACGGGTAGCGTGCCGAATGTGAAATCTCAAGGGTCTTGCAAGCTGCACCCAATTTCTCAAGACTCTTGCCAGCCATACGTCAAGATGTCACCTGCAAGCCGCTTCGGGAGCTAATCCAGAAGCTCTGAGCGTTCCGCGCAGTGTTACGGACTGGACCAGGCCAGAAAGCACCAAGTAGCGTACTGGCACCGTGGTCTGACCTCCATCACAGGCGCCTGAAGTCGGCCGGTGGATGGACAGCCTTAGGCTGCTGGCCCGGAGAGCGGTTAGGCCGCGCGAGCGAGCCGCCGATCTGGCTTGGGCCTGGAATAATGATCTCGTGGATGAAGCAATGGCGAACAGGCCAGCTGACGACCGCGTAACGGACGTCACCGATCTTGGGCACGATGTGTTCCAGATCGATACTCGCATGGCGGGGTATGACGGCATCACGGCCGGCTACCTGATCCGGGGCGACCGGCCGTGCCTGGTGGAAACCGGGACAGCGCCGTCTGCGCCGGTCGTGCGTGACGCCCTGACCCGGCTCGGGATCGGCCCCGGCGACCTCGCCACGGTCGTGGTCACGCATATCCACCTCGACCATGCGGGCGGGGCCGGCGACATCGCCGCGATGTTTCCGGCGGCACAGATCGTCGTACACCAGCGGGGCGCGCGGCACCTCGCCGACCCGAGCAGGCTCATGGCCGGCGCCCGGATGGTCTACGGCGATGCGCTCGAACGGCTCTTCGGCGTGCTCAGCCCGGTGCCCGCCGAACGCATCGTGGCGCTGGACGACGTCGGCACCGTCGATCTCGGCGGCGGGCGGCGCCTGGACAGCCACTACTCCCCCGGCCACGCCAAGCATCATGTCGGCCTCGTCGACTCCGACACCGGCGACCTGTACGTCGGCGATGCGGCGGGCGTGTACCTGCCCGATACGGGAGATGTCAGGCCGGCCACGCCGCCGCCCGACTTCGATCTGGAGACCGCGCTGGCCTCGATACGCCGGTTCGCCACGCTGCGACCCGCACGGTTGCTGTTCAGCCACTTCGGCCCGGTCGCCCAGGTCAGCGAGACGCTGGACCGCTCGGTGGAGGAGATCATCGTCTGGGTGGAGGAAACCCGCCAGGCGCGCGCCGCGGGCCTGGACCTCGACCACGCCGTCGCCATGGTGCGGGACCGCACCAAGGAACGGTACGCGGCAACCAGTCCGGACGCCGATCCGGCCATCGCGGAGAAGTTCGAGCGGGTCAGCAGCGCCTTCGGCAACGTGGAAGGCATCATGCACTGGCTCGGCAAGACCGAACCCGGCGACGACGAGAGCATCGGTTAAGTGGCCACCTGCCCTGGCCGGGGACCCGTTCCGCCCTAGGACTGGCCCGCCCCCCGCCCCGCCGGGGCTCATGGGGCCTGTGATGCCAGGCGGACCAGGCGTGCCCCTGGGCTGCCCGCCCGGCGTCCGAGTCCGGATTAGCTGGGAGGATCCGGCCTGCGGGGAGGATCTGGTACCCCAGGGCTGCCCAGATCCTCCCGGTAAGCCATATCCTCCCCGTTAATTCGGCGCCGGGCAGGCTCCGGGCCCTGGCGGACGGCTGGGGCGCCGCTCACCCCCGAGCCCATGAGGCCCGTGATGCCAGGCGGACGGACTTACCCTAGTTACCTGACCAGCGCTCCAGTCTCCGAACGCCGTGCCGCGGCGCGCCTGCATGCCGTCGTGCGTCCATGACCGCGAATGCGCTTATCCGGGGCCGGGAGCGCTCCGGTCCTGGTCACTATCGCCCAGTCCCAGATCCCCATCACCGAGGTCATCATCCTCGGGGTCCTCGCCCTCAAGGTCGTCGTCCCCGAGTTCGCTGCCTTCCATGTCATCGTCCTGGAGGTCATCGAACGCGATGCCATCGAGCTCGTCGAGGCGATCGGCCGCGTCGGTCTCGCCGTCGGGGTCCGCCTCAACCGCCCTGACGAATGCATCCCGGGCCTCCTCCGCGCGCCCTGCCGCCAGCAGGGCATCTGCGTAGGCGTAGAAGAGCCGCGCGGACCATGGCCGCGCACGGACGCTGGTCAGCTCGGGCACCTGCAGGGCCAGGACGGCGGCCTCGGGCAGCCCTTGGTCCCGGCGGATGCCGGACTCAACGATCCGCAGCTCGATCTGGGTTCCCCGGTCGAGTGTGGCGGTATTCGCCTCCCGCACTAGCGCCAGGGCCCGGTCCAGCCGGCCGAGGGCCCGCTCGCAATCGGCCATGAGCGGCAGGTAGTCGTCCTGCCCGGTCATGCGCCGGGCGGCCCGCAGCTCGGACAGGGCCTCGGCCCAGCGTCCGGTCTGGTACGCGGCGATGCCGCAGACCTCCCGCACCACGCCGACCCGCGCGGCGAGGCGCTTAGCGGCCTGGGCATAGGCATAGCCCTGCTCCGGGTCTTCGGCCAGGCCTGCGGCTGCCAGATAGCGGGCCACGCTGTCGGCCAGGTCGTTCGGCAGGCTATTCAGCTGGGCCCGCGCCTCGGGGTCGAGTTGCTCGGCGCTGACCGAGTCGGGCACCTGCGGCCTGGCCTCGTACGCTGTCCTGCCAGGAACCTCGTCCCGCCTGGTCCAGGGACGCCCGCCGTCCGGGCGTTCCCGGCCATGATCAGCGGGCCGACTCCGGCCGGCACTCGGGTTACGGTGGCTGTCCCGGCCGCGGTCGGCGGGGCGACTCCCGCCGGCAGTCGAGTTACGGTCGCCGTCCCGGCCGCGCTCGCTGCTCCGGCCCCGGTCGGCGGGCCGGCTCGGTCCGCACTCCAGTTACGGTCGCCGTCCCGGTTGCGGTCGCCGGGCCGGCTCCGGTCGCCGTCGCGGTTGCGGTCGCCGGGCCGGCTCCGGTCGCTATCGGCGGGCCGACTCCAGCCGGCACTCGGGTTACGGTGGCTGTCCCGGCCGCGGTCGGCGGGGCGACCCCCGCCGGCAGTCGAGTTACGGTCGCCGTCCCGGCCGCGGTCGCTGCTCCGGCCCCGGTCGGCGGGCCGGCTCGGTCCGCACTCCAGTTACGGTCGCCGTCCCGGTTGCGGTCGGCGGGCCGGCTCCGGTCGGCACTCGAGCTCCGGTCGCCATCGGCGGGCCGACTCCGGCCGGTACTCGAGCTGCGGTCGCTGTCCCCGCCGCGCTCGCTGCTCCGGCCACGGGGGGGCCACGGAGCCCGGTCCCGGCCGCCGGCGCGCGCAGGCGCGCCGGACCGGCCACCTGGCGTCCGCCCGGCTACGCTGCCCTGACCGCGAGGCGGGCCGCCGGACGGGCCGCCGGTGTCGGGTCGCGGACCACGGGCCCGGGACGTACTCGAGCCTGCGGCCTCGCCCTGGCGCGTGCCGAACGAACGCGTCGCAGAAGCACGTGTTCCCGAAGGCCGCGTTCCTGACGAACCTGCGCCCCGGTAGCCGCTCTCACTCCGGTAACTGCTGTCGCCCCGGTAACCGCCGGCGCCGGAGCGCGTGGTGCTTGGCTCCCCCGTCCGGCGTGTGCGGGTACCCGGCGCGGCATCGTCCTCACGCGGGGCGGCCGCTCCCCGGCCGCGGGCGCCGCCGCCATCGGCGGCCCAGCGCGGTCCGCTCCCAGCCCGGGCGCCGCGACGGGCGTCCCCGCCAGCCGCGGGCCGTCCCGGCCGGTATCCCGATGAGGTCTTGGGCGTGCCACGGGATTCGCCGTCTGCACTGGGACGGCTCACGGCCCGGAAGCTGCCGCTCGTACCGCCTGACCTGGGTCCTCCCGCCCGGCGGGAGCCGTCGCCCGTACGCGCGGCCGGGCCGCGACGCTCGCCTGGTGCCCGGTCGTCTCTGCGCGCTCCGTCCGCGGACGGAGCGCGGGTAAAGCGGCCTTCGGAATTCCTGGTGACCTGACGCGAGCCTGCCTGGCGAGGTGCCGGCTGCCGCGTGCTATCCGGAGCCTGGCCCGGACCGGCACGCCTGACACCCCGGCCAGCCGTGCCGGCACGGCGGTCCTGTCCGGTGCCGCCCGAGGCAGTTCTCCCGCGGCTGTATCCGCCGGAACCTCCCGTAGTCCCAGCGCCACGCGACGTCCTCGGGTTCCCGCCGCTTGCCCCCCGGCCCCTGGGCGTCCCGGATCCCTCAGCCACGCTCACCAACCTCCAGCCTTAACACTACCCGGACAAAGCGAAGAGGGCCGCTCAACCACATTGGGAGCGACCCTCTTCAAGCATGTCCGGCGGCGTCCTACTCTCCCACGCGGTCCCCCGCGCAGTACCATCGGCGCAGAAGGGCTTAACTTCCGGGTTCGGAATGGGACCGGGTGTTTCCCCTTCGCTATAACCGCCGAAACTCTATTGAGATGTCACCGGCCCCGAGGGGCCTGATTCGACCGCATCTCGGGAACCGCACAGTGGACGCAAAGCAAGAATATGGAGTAGAAGCCAAGCCACTCGGCCTATTAGTACCGGTCAGCTGCACACGTTGCCGTGCTTCCACCTCCGGCCTATCAACCCAGTCGTCTGGCTGGGGGCCTTACCTGGTTAACCCAGAGAGAGACCTAATCTTGAGGCGAGCTTCCCGCTTAGATGCTTTCAGCGGTTATCCCTTCCGAACGTAGCCAACCAGCCGTGCTCTTGGCAGAACAACTGGCACACCAGAGGTTCGTCCGTCCCGGTCCTCTCGTACTAGGGACAGCCCCTCTCAAGTCTCTTACGCGCGCAGCGGATAGGGACCGAACTGTCTCACGACGTTCTAAACCCAGCTCGCGTACCGCTTTAATGGGCGAACAGCCCAACCCTTGGGACCTGCTCCAGCCCCAGGATGCGACGAGCCGACATCGAGGTGCCAAACCATCCCGTCGATATGGACTCTTGGGGAAGATCAGCCTGTTATCCCCGGGGTACCTTTTAGCCGTTAAACGACGGCGCTTCCACATGCCACCGCCGGGTCACTAGTCCCAGCTTTCGCTCCTGCTCGACATGTCTGTCTCACAGTCAAGCACCCTTGTGCACTTACACTCGACACCTGGTTGCCGACCAGGCTGAGGGTACCTTTGGGCGCCTCCGTTACCTTTTGGGAGGCAACCGCCCCAGTTAAACTACCCACCAGACACTGTCCCTGATCCGGATTACGGACCTAGGTTAGACATCCAGAACGACCAGAGTGGTATTTCACCGATGACTCCACAAGAACTAGCGTCCCTGCTTCACAGTCTCCCACCTATCCTACACAAGACGTCCCAAACACCAATGTCAAGCTGCAGTGAAGGTCCCGGGGTCTTTCCGTCCTGCTGCGCGTAACGAGCATCTTTACTCGTAGTGCAATTTCGCCGGGTCTGTGGTTGAGACAGTGGAGAAGTCGTTACGCCATTCGTGCAGGTCGGAACTTACCCGACAAGGAATTTCGCTACCTTAGGATGGTTATAGTTACCACCGCCGTTTACCGGCGCTTAAGTTCTGAGCTTCGCAACCCGAAGGTCACTAACCCGTCCCCTTAACGTTCCGGCACCGGGCAGGCGTCAGTCCGTATACGTCGTCTTGCGACTTTGCACGGACCTGTGTTTTTAGTAAACAGTCGCTTCTCCCTGGTATCTGCGACCGCACCCAGCTCAGAGGGCAAGCCTCATCACCGGACACGGCTCCCCTTCTCCCAAAGTTACGGGGATAATTTGCCTAGTTCCTTAACCACAGTTCACCCGATCGCCTTGGTATTCTCTACCTGACCACCTGCGTCGGTTTAGGGTACGGGCCGCTTAAGTGCTCGCTGCGAGGTTTTTCTTGGCAGCATGGGATTACTCACTTCACCAAAATTGGCTCGGCGTCAGGTCTCAGGCTATGTAGTGCGCGGATTTGCCTACGCACCGCCCTACACCCTTACTCCGGGACTACCATCGCCCGGTAGAGCTACCCTCCTGCGTCACCCCTTCAGCTTGCCTACTACCAGTCTGGGTCGCACGATCAGCCAGATTGCCCCGAAGGGCGCACCGGCGTCAGGTGCTTAGCATCGCCGGGCTCGGCATTGGCGCACTTACGCGGGTACGGGAATATCAACCCGTTGTCCATCGACTACGCCTGTCGGCCTCGCCTTAGGTCCCGACTTACCCTGGGCGGATTAGCCTGCCCCAGGAACCCTTGGTCATTCGGCGGAGGAGTTTCTCACTCCTCTTTCGCTACTCATGCCTGCATTCTCACTCGTGTAGCATCCACAGCTGGATCACTCCGCTGCTTCCCTTGCCACACGACGCTCCCCTACCCACCCGCGCACCTGGACCCTAAAGGAGCCGGTGGCCGCAGTCGAGACGTCCGCGGCCGAAACCGCGGCGGTCAAGACCGCCATCCACCTTAACCACAGAGGGCCGGGCGATCGCGCGAGTGTCACAGCTTCGGCGGTGTGCTTGAGCCCCGCTAAATTGTCGGCGCAGAATCACTTGACCAGTGAGCTATTACGCACTCTTTCAAGGGTGGCTGCTTCTAAGCCAACCTCCTGGTTGTCTCTGCAACTCCACATCCTTTCCCACTTAGCACACGCTTAGGGGCCTTAGCTGGTGATCTGGGCTGTTTCCCTCTCGACTACGAACCTTATCGCCCGCAGTCTCACTGCCGCGCTCTAACTTACCGGCATTCGGAGTTTGGCTGATTTCAGTAAGCTTGTTGGCCCCCTAGACCAACCAGTAGCTCTACCTCCGGTAAGAAACACGCAACGCTGCACCTAAATGCATTTCGGGGAGAACCAGCTATCACGGAGTTTGATTGGCCTTTCACCCCTACCCACAGGTCATCCCCCAGGTTTTCAACCCTGGTGGGTTCGGTCCTCCACGCGGTCTTACCCGCGCTTCAACCTGCCCATGGGTAGATCACTCCGCTTCGGGTCTACAACATGCGACTCAGACGCCCTATTCAGACTCGCTTTCGCTACGGCTACCCCTCACGGGTTAACCTTGCCACATATCGTAACTCGCAGGCTCATTCTTCAAAAGGCACGCGGTCACTTCACTCTGGCCGAGGCCAGAACGCTCCCACGGCTTGTAGGCACACGGTTTCAGGTACTATTTCA
>CAVRMX010000003.1:557500-695133 GCA_963722275.1 uncultured Actinomycetes bacterium
CATGGCCACCGTAGTGAGATCAGTTCGTGATAGTCACGAACTGCCCCACTGACGGGGTTTTGTGCTTCAAGTGCACTGGCTTTTAGCACGCTGTTGAGTTCTCAAGGAGCGGGCGCGCACTGTCCGGAAACTTGCGTTTCCCTCTAGGGCAACCATTCAACATTACCAGGGAAGGTATCTCTTGTCAACTTAGTTCCGGAGAACTTTGCCAACCCGTGAACCTTACCTTACCCTCAGGGCACCCTACAACCTCGGCTTGCGCACACGCACAAGCCTTAGCTAGAAGGACTTCCTGGTGGCTGCCCGGGGACTTGGCCGCTTTCGCGTCCGTTCCGGCCGGGCAAGAAGAACTCTAGGGGTGCTTGGCCCCTTCGTCAAATCGAAGTTGGCTACAACCTGTTACCCCAGGTCAGACGCCGTGTGACAGAATGTAGGCGACCGTGTGCCGCCTCGCCGGTCCGGCGCGGGCCTCAGAAATTAACCTCAGACGCGTCCTGTCACAGCGGAACCTTCCCCCGAGCTAACCGGACCAAACGCCATTAGCCGCTTTCAAATCGATACGCATGCCGGCGCACCGGCGCGGAAAACGGCTCATGGGAACCGAGCCCGGCCGGGCGGAACGCGAGCGGTCAGGGCGGAACGCGAGCGGTCAGGCAGGACGGCTCGGCAGTGAGGCAGGACGGCTCGGCAGTGAGGCAGGACGGCTCACTTGCGGCCGAGGGCGCAGAACTCGTCCATGTCCTCGACGCTGTCCCCGGATCGGGCCGCCATCGCGGGCATGGCACCAATCCGGGCTCGACCAGCTCCAGCCCTGCGAAGAAGGCGGCGATCTGCCCCGGGCTGCGCAGGGTGTACGGCGTGACGGCCACCTGGTTCCATTGCCGTACCGCCTCGACCACCCGATCCCCGCTTACCTCGCTGGTGGAATGGGTGACGGCCAGGTAGCTGCCGGGCGGCACCGCGGCAAGCAGCCGCGTCACGATCGCCTTCGCCTCGGCGTCGTCGTTGATGAACGGCAGGATGCCCAGCATGGTGATGGCCACCGGCCGGGTGAAGTCCAGCGTGGCGGCGGCGCCTTGCAGGATCGCGCCGACGTCGCGGGCGTCGGCTTCGATGTAGTCGGTGACGCCCTCGGGGCTGCTGGTCAGCAGGGCCCGCGCATGGGTCAGCACCAGCGGGTCGTTGTCGATGTAGACGACTCTCGACTCGGGCGCGGCCTGCATACCCCCCGTCCCGCCACCCTGGCGGCGCGGCCTCGGCGCTGGCCGCTATCGGCGCTGGCCGGCGGGTATTATCTCCACCGCTCCGACCGTGCGCTTGCCCCGCCGCAGGATCAGGTAGCGCCCGTACAGGAGGTCATCGGCGGCTGGAACGGCGCTCACGTCCGTGACCTTGCGATTGTTCAGGTACGCCCCGCCTTCGCTGATAGCCCGGCGCGCGGCCGAGACGGTCGGCACGATGCCCGCCGCCGCCATCAGGTTCGCGACGGGAGGCAGCTGGCCGGCGGCGCCGCCGTCGACCTCGGCCGGGCGCAGCTCGGCGACCACCGAGCCCAGGGTGCGTTCGTCAAGCTCTCTCAGCTCTCCCTGGCCGAACAGGGCCTGGCTGGCCGCGATAGCGCGGCTGGTCTCGTCCGCGCCGTGCACGAGCGTGGTGAGCTCTTCGGCCAGCGCGCGCTGGCCGAGCCGGGCCGCGGGGCGCTCGGCGCTTTCCCGCACCAGCGCCTCGATCTCCTCCCGAGACTTGAAACTGAAGACGCGCAGCAGGTTAGGCACCTCGGCGTCGGACACGTTCAGCCAGAACTGGTAGAACGCGTACGGCGGCAGCAGGTCGGCGCTGAGCCAGATCGCGCCGCCCTCGGTCTTGCCGTACTTGGTCCCGTCCGGCTTGGTGATCAGCGGGATGGCCAGGGCGTGCACGGACCCGCTCTCCACCGACCTGATCAGCCCGACCCCGGCGACCAGGTTGCCCCACTGGTCGCTGCCGCCGAGCTGCAAGGTGCATCCGTAGCGGCGGTAGAGCTCCAGGAAGTCCATGGACTGCAGCAGCTGGTAGCTGAACTCGGTGTAGCTGATCCCGCCCGCCTCCAGCCGCGCCTTCACCGATTCGCGGTCCAGCATCCGGTTGACCGAGAAGTGCTTGCCGATGTCGCGCAGGAACTCCAGCGCGGTCATCGGCTCGGTCCACTCCAGGTTGCTCACGATCAGCGCGCTGGACTCGCCCGCGTCGAAGTCAAGGAACCTGGCGACCTCGGCGCGGATCCGCTCCACCCACCCGGCGACGACCTCGCGCGGGTTCAGCACCCGCTCGGCGGACTTGCCACTCGGGTCACCGATCAGCCCGGTGGCCCCGCCGACCAGCCCGACCGGCCGGTGCCCGGCGAGCTGGAGCCTGCGCATGGTCACCAGCAGCGCCAGGTGACCGATGTGCAGGCCCGGCGCGGTGGGGTCGAATCCGGCGTAGTACGTGGCCCGGCCGGAGTTCAGCGCGGCGCGCAGCTCGTCGAGATCGGTGCTGACGGCGATGAGGCCACGCCAGGAGAGTTCGTCGATGATGTCGTCCACGCCAAGCATGGTGCCACCTGCGGGCCGCTAAGGGGTAACCAGTTTGGGCTCTGCTTGCCACGGGGGGACGACCCCCCTGGCACCCCCCGCAGCCGGGGCACATGGGCCCGGTACGCCGAGACGGTCGGTTCCCCCTCGTACCAGAACCGCCAGGGGATCTCGGCCGCGCTGCTCACCCCCACCCGGGGTCCGGTGACAATAGGTCCCGAACGGGCCGGGTTGCGCGCCCCGGCACGCATCCGGAGCGCTGATCCGGCGACGCACACGTCCGCGCCATCGAGCGAGCGGTCGATGCCGAGCGCCTGGCATAGCCGGGCCGGGCCGCGGGCCAGATCACGTGACGCGACACTGGCCGCCCCCCTGGCCCGCCGGGCGACGGCCAGGTCTTCGCCCGCGGTGACCGCGCCGGCCCGCAGCAGCACCGCCGAGGCGCTGCCCTCCTCCCCCAGGCAGACCATGTTCACGCAGAAGTGCATGCCGTAGGTGAAGTACACGTAGGCGTGCCCCGGCGGGCCGAACATCACCGCGTTCCGCCGGGTCTTCCCCCGGTAGGCGTGCGAGGCCGGATCGGACCGTCCGGCGTACGCCTCCACCTCGGTGATTTCGACCGCGACCAGGCCGGCCGCCGTCTCGTGCTCGAGCACGCAGCCGAGCAGGTCCGGTGCCACCTCGACCGAGTGCCGGGCGAAGAAATCGCGCGGGATCAGCACACGTGCTACCGCAGGTCCCCGGAGGCCCAGGCGGCGTGCGCATCGACCGTCGCGCGCAGCGCGGCGATCTGCTCGGCGACGCGGACCGGCGCCGTCCCGCCGTACCCCTTGCGGGCCGCGAGCGCCCCCTCGACCGTCAGCACCTCCCGGACGTCGGGCGTCAGGTGCTCCGAGACCTTGGCCAGGTCGGCGTCGGTCACGTCGGCCAGGTCGCAGTCGTGGACCTGGCACCACACCACCAGGTGCCCGACGACCTCGTGCGCCTCGCGGAACGCGACGCCCCGGCGGACCAGGTACTCGGCCAGGTCGGTGGCGAGGGTGAACCCGGTGGAGGCGCCGCGGCGCAGCCGGTCGGGGTTGACCCGCAGGGTCGCGATCAGGCCGGCCATGGCGGGCAGCACCAGCAGCAGGGTGTCGACCGCGTCGAAGACCGGCTCCTTGTCCTCCTGCAGGTCCCGGTTGTAGGTCAGCGGCAGGCCCTTGAGCGTGGTGAGCAGCCCGGTCAGCCCGCCGATCAGGCGGCCCGCCTTGCCCCGGGCCAGCTCGGCCACATCCGGGTTCTTCTTCTGCGGCATGATCGAGGACCCGGTGGCGTAGGCATCGTCGATCTCCACCCAGCCGAACTCCTGCGAGGACCAGAGCACGATCTCCTCGCCGAGGCGGGACAGGTGCACCCCGATCAGCGCCGCGGCGAAGCAGTACTCGGCCGCGAAGTCGCGGTCGGCGACCGCGTCCATCGAGTTCGGGGCCGCCTCGTCGAAGCCGAGTTCGGCCGCGAGCACCTGCGGATCAACCGGCAGCGACGACCCGGCCAGCGCGCCGGACCCGAGCGGGCTCACCGCGGCGCGCTTGTCCCAGTCCCGCAGCCGGCCGACATCCCGGGCGAACGCCTGGACGTGCGCCAGCAGCTGGTGCCCGAACAGCACCGGCTGCGCATGCTGCAGGTGGGTCATCCCGGGCGCGGGCAGGTCGCCGCTGGCGGCCGCCTGGTCGATCAGCGCGGTCTCCAGCTCGGCCAGCCTGCTCACGATCAGCCGGACGTTGTCCCGCAGGTAGAGCCGCAGGTCGGTCGCCACCTGGTCGTTGCGGCTGCGCCCGGCCCGGAGCTTGCCGCCCAGCGCGCCTAGGCGTTCGAGCAGCCCGCGCTCGAGCGCGGTGTGCACGTCCTCGTCGGCGACCGTGGGCCGGAACTCCCCGGTCGCGCAGGCCCGGTCAAGGTCTTCGAGCGCGTTGAGCATCGAGCTGAGCTCGGCGTCGGTCAGCAGCGCGGCCCGGTGCAGCACGCGGGCGTGGGCGCGGGAGGCCCGCAGGTCGTACCGCGCCAGCCGCCAGTCGAACTGGACGCTGACGGACAGCCGGGCCAGCGCGTCCGCCGGCCCGGCGCCGAACCGCCCTCCCCACAGCCGCGTGGCCCCGTCTCCTGAGCCGCCGGAATCCCCTGCCGCCTGTCCTGGTGCTTCCACAGTTCTACTTTCTATCGCACGAACGCCTCAGCTTTGTCGCACCCGCAGGCGGTGATGGCGGACGATCGCTCGTCAGTTTGCCGTTATGACCGGCGAACGGTCATCGCCGGCGCTCGGCCCAGCGCAGGAAGTCGGCCGCCAGGGCGTCGCCCCCGGCCGGGTCCCGCGCGATGATCAGGACCGTGTCGTCGCCGGCCACGGTGCCGAGGACCGACGGCAGGGCCGCGTGGTCGATGACCGAGGCGAGGAACTGGGCCGCCCCGGCCGGGGTCCTGAGCACGACCAGGTTGGCGCTCGCCTCGGCCGAGGTCATCAGCTCACCCAGGTAGCGGGCCAGCCGCGCGTCGTGCGGCGACTCGGCCCGGGCGGTGGCACCGCCGGGACGCGAGCTCGCGGCACCGGCAGGCGAGCCAGGGGCGTCGGGTCGCGAGCCCGGGCCGCCGGGGCGCGAGCCCGGGCCGCCGGGCGCTTCCGGCAGGGCGTACACCAGCGTGCCGCCCGAGCGGAGCCGGACCACGCCGAGCTCGTCCAGGTCCCGGGACAGGGTCGCCTGCGTCACGTGCACGCTGGCGTACCGCTCGAGCAGGTCGGCCAGTTCCTCCTGGGAGCGGACCTGCTCGCGGGCCAGGATGTCGGCGATCCGCGCGTGCCTGGCCGTCTTGGTCAGCGGAGTCGTCACGCTCTGCCTTCCGCTCGCAGTTGCTCAAGCAGCCAGGTGAGCAGCGCCTTCTGCGCGTGCAGCCGGTTCTCGGCCTGCTCCCAGACCACGCTACTTGGCCCGTCGATCACGTCCGCGCTGATCTCCTCGCCTCGGTGCGCCGGCAGGCAGTGCAGAACCAGGCAGCCGGGCTGGCCCAGAGCCAGCTTCGGGCCGTCCAGCTGGTATGAGTCATCGTCGCCGTACGAGCCGAGGATCGCGAGCCGCTGCTCCCGCTCGCTTTCCGTGCCCATGGAGGTCCACACGTCGGTGGCGATCACGTCGGCTCCGGCGCACGCCGCCCGCGGATCGGTCTCGACCTCGACCCCGCCGCCGGTCTGCGCGGCGATCCGCGCGGCGGCATCCAGCACCGCCGCGTCGGGATGGTAGGCCTCCGGCGCGCCGATCCGCACCTTCATCCCGGCGGTGGCGCCACCCAGCAGATAAGAGTGCGCCATGTTGCTCGAGCCGTCGCCGAGGAAGGTCAGCACGCGGCCGGCCAGCGAGCCGTAGTGCGCCCGCACGGTCTGCAGGTCGGCCAGGATCTGGCAGGGGTGGAACTGGTCGGTAAGCGCGTTGATGACCGGCACGGTGGCGGCCGAGGCCAGCGCGTCGATCCGCTCTTGCCCGGAGGTCCGCCAGGCGATCGCCGCCACCTGCCTGGTCAGCACCCGGGCGACGTCCTCGATCGTCTCGCCCCGGCCGATGTGCGTCGTCTGGGTGTCGATCACCAGCGGGTGGCCGCCGAGTTCGGCGATGCCGACGGTGAACGACACCCGGGTCCGCAGCGACGGCTTGTCGAACAGCACCGCGACCGCCCGCGGGCCGGCCAGGGGCTGCCAGCCGGACCTGTCCTTCTTCATCTGCTCGGCGAGGTCGAGGATGGCGGCCTGCTCGGCCGGGGTAACGTCATCGTCGCGGAGGAAGTGCCTGGTCATGCGTTCACCTCGTCGAGGATGCGGGGCAGTGCGGCGGTGAACTCGCCGGCTTGCGCGGCGGACAGGATCAGCGGTGGCGCCAGCCTGATCGCGTCCGGCTGCACCGCGTTGACCAGGAACCCGGCCCGCCGGGCGGCCGCCTCGACGTCGGGGGCGACCTCGCCGGTCAGCACGGCCGCCCGCCACAGCCCGGCGCCGCGCACCCCCGCCAGCAGCGGATGGCTGATCCGGCCGAGGCCGGCCGCCAGCTGGTCGCCGACCGCGGTGACGTGGGCCAGCAGCCCGTCGCGCTCGATCACCTCGAGCACGGCCAGGGCCGCGGCGCAGGCGACCGGGTTGCCGCCGAAGGTGGAGCCGTGGTCCCCCTTGGCGAAGCCGGTCCCGGCCGCGCCGAGCCCGACGCACAGCCCGATCGGCAGCCCGCCGCCCAGGCCCTTGGCCAGGGTCAGCACGTCCGGCCGCACGCCGGCGGCCTGGTGCGCGAACCACGCCCCGGTCCGGCCGATGCCGCTCTGGATCTCGTCAAGCACGAGCAGCGCCCCGGCCTGGTCGCAGGCCTCGCGCGCGGCGCGCAGGTAACCCTCCGGGGCCGGCACCACGCCGCTCTCCCCCAGGCCGGGCTCGAGGAAGACGGCCGCGACGTCGGGGCCGGCCGCGGCGCGCAGCGCCTCGGCGTCCCCGTAGGGAACGAACCGGACGGTCAGGCCGAACGGGCCGAACGGGGCGCGGATGGACTCCTTGCCGGTCAGCGCGAGCGCGCCCATGGTCCGGCCGTGGAAGCTGCGCTCGGCGGCCACGATCACCGGCCGGCCCGGTCCGGCGATACGCCGGACCAGCTTGACCGCCGCCTCGTTGGCCTCGGTGCCGGAGTTGGCGAAGAAGACGCGGCCGTCGGCACCCAGCAGGGAGAGGATGCGCTCGGCCAGCTCGATCTCGCGTTCGTGCAGGAACAGGTTGGAGGTGTGCGCGATCTCGGCCACCTGGCGGCTGACCGCCTCGACGATGGCCGGGTGGGCGTGCCCGAGCGAGCTCACCGCGATCCCGGCGATCAGGTCCAGGTACTCGCGCCCGTCGGCGTCCCAGACCCGGCAGCCCTGCCCGCGGCGCAGCGCCAGCGGGGGTACGCCGTAGTTGGGCATGAGCGCGGCGGCGAACCGCTTCTGCAGTGCCTCTGTCTCGCTGCGCTCGGGGGCCTCTGTTTCGCTCATCCTTCATCTCCAGGGATGACCATGGTGCCGATGCCGGAGTCGGTGAAAATCTCGAGCAGGACGGCGTGGCTGAGCCGCCCGTCCAGGACGTGCGCCTGCGGGACGCCGCCGCGCACGGCGGTCAGGCACGCCTCCATCTTGGGAATCATCCCGGCCGAGAGGACGGGCAGCAGCCGCTCGAGTTCGGCCGCGGTGAGCTCGCTGATCACGTCGGCCGACGACGGCCAGTCCCGGTACAGGCCGGCCACGTCGGTGAGCACCACGAGCTTGGCCGCGTCCAGGGCCACCGCGAGGGCGGCCGCCGCGGTGTCCGCGTTCACGTTGTAGACCTCGCCGTCCCGGCCCGCCGCCACGCTGGAGACCACCGGGATGCGGCCGTCGGCCAGCAGCGCCTCGAGCGCGCCCGGGTCGGTGGCCACGATGTCGCCGACCAGGCCGATGTCTACCGGCTCGCCGTCCACGACCGCCGTCTTGCGGGTCGCGGTGAGCGTGCCCGCGTCCTCTCCTGACATGCCTACGGCGAACGGGCCGTGCCGGTTGATCAGGCCGACGATGTCCTTGTTCACCTTGCCGGACAGGACCATCCGGACCACCTCCATGGCCTCCGGCGTGGTGACCCGGAGCCCCGCGGTGAACGAGGATTCCACCCCGAGCCGGGCGAGCTGCTCGGTGATCTGCGGTCCGCCGCCGTGCACCACGACCGGGCGCAGGCCGGCGTAGCGCAGGAACACCAGGTCCTGCGCGAAGGCCAGGCGCAGCGCCTCGTCGGCCATCGCGTGCCCGCCGTACTTGATCACCACGGTCTGGCCGTGGAACCTGTTCAGCCAGGGCAGCGCCTCGATCAGCGTCGCCGCCTTGGCCGACGCGTCCTCGATCCGCGCTTCGGTCACCGTCATGCGGAGCAAGCCCTCATGTCGAGTAAGCCCTCATGTCGAGTAAGCCCTCATGTCGAGTAAGCACTGTTCTCGTGTACGTACGCGGCGGTCAGGTCAGTGGTCAGGATGATCGCGGAGTGCGGGCCCGCGGACAGGTCCACGGTGATCGTCACGTCCTTCGGCTTCAGGTCCACCTTGGCTCGCTCGTCTCCGGGGGCGCCGTGGCGGCAGACCCAGATCCCGTTGATCGCGACGTTCAGCCGCTCGGGTGAGAAGACGGCGTCGGTGGTGCCCACCGCGGCCAGCACCCGGCCCCAGTTGGGGTCCTCGCCGCCGATGGCGCACTTGAGCAGGTTGTTCCGGGCCACGGAACGTCCGGCGGTCACCGCGTCGGCCTCCGAGGCGGCCCCGACGACCTCGATCGTGATCATCTTCTCCGCGCCCTCGGCGTCCAGCTGGAGCTGCCGGGTCAGGTCCGCGCATACCTCGGTGAGCGCCTCGGTGAACTCGCGTTTCCCGGGTGAGACCGCGGCCGCCCCGCTGGCCATCAGCAGCACGGTGTCGTTGGTGGACATGCAGCCGTCGGTGTCCAGCCGGTCGAAGGTCGTCGCGGTGGCCGTACGCAGCGCGGCGTCGAGCTCACCGGGCGCGAGCTCGGCATCGGTGGTGAGCACGCACAGCATGGTGGCCAGGCCGGGCGCGAGCATCCCGGCGCCCTTCGCCATCCCGCCGATGGTGTAGCCACTCCCGCGACGGAAGGCGATCTTCACCACGGTGTCGGTGGTCCTGATCGCGTCGGCGGCGGCCAGGCCGCCGGCCCGGGAGGCTTCGGCGACGGCGGCGTCAACGCCCGGGAGGAGCTTGTCCATCGGCAGCCGCTCGCCGATCAGGCCGGTCGAGCAGACGGCGATCTCGCCGGGACTCGCATCTTCACCGCGGGCATCTTCACCGCGGGCATCTTCACCACGGGCATCTTCACCACGGGCATCTTCACCACGGGCACCGATCGCGGCGGCCGCGTGCTCGGCGGTGGCGTGGGTGTCCTGGAAGCCGTTCGGCCCGGTGCAGGCGTTGGCGCCGCCGGAGTTGAGCACCACGGCCCGGACCCGCCCGCCCCTGACCACCTGGCGGGTCCAGGTCACCGGGGCGGCCTGCACCCGGTTGGTGGTGAAGACGGCGGCGGCGGACTGTGACGGCCCGTCGTTCAGGACCACGGCCACGTCCGGCTGGCCGGACTGCTTCAGCCCGGCCGCCACTCCGGCGGCCCGGAATCCCAGCGGGGCGGTGACGCTCATGGCGCTACTCCGGATTTGGTCAGGCCGGCGGTCTCCGGCAGGCCGAGCATGAGGTTGGCGATCTGGATGGCCTGGCCGGCCGCGCCCTTGACCAGGTTGTCCAGGGCGCAGACGACTACAGCGCGGCCCGCGTGCGGGTCGGCCGCCACCTGCAGGTGGGCGGAGTTGGAGCCGAGGGTGGCGCCGGTAACCGGCCACCGGCCCTCGGGCAGCACGTGCACGAAGGACTCGGCGTCGTAGGCGGCGCGGAGCGCGTCGCGCAGCTGGCCGCCCGCGGCGGCGGACCGCGCGGTGCAGGTGGCCAGGATGCCGCGGGCCATCGGGGCCAGCGTCGGGGTGAACGAGACAGATGCCGGCGCCGGGGCGGGCAACCCGGCCCGTTCGGGATCTATGTTCTGCTCTATCTCCGGCGTGTGCCGGTGCGTGCCCCCGACCTGGTAAGCGGACATCGACCCCATGACCTCGGTGGCGAGCAGGTCGGCCCGCGGCGAGCGGCCCGCGCCGGACGTGCCGGAGGCGGCCACGATCACGATGTCGGCCGGCTCGGCCAGGCCCGCGGCCAGCAGCGGCGCCAGCGCGAGGATGGAGGCGGTGGCGTAGCAGCCGGGCGCGGCCACCGTAGCGGACGCCCTGATCGCGTCCCGGGCGCCGGGCAGTTCGGGCAGGCCGTAGGCCCACTGGCCGGCGTACGGCGTCGGGTAGTACCGGTCCCAGGCCTCGGCGCTGGCGAGCCGGAAGTCCGCGCCCAGGTCGACGATCCTGAGCTGGGCCGGGAGGCGGGCGGCCAGCTGTGCGGACTCGCCGTGCGGCAGGGCCATGAAGATCAGGTCGGCGTCGGCCAGGACGTCCGGGTCGGTGCCGGCGAAGACGGCGCCGTCGAGGCCGGGATGGCCGGTCAGCTGGGGGTGCATCGTGGTCACCGGCGCGCCGGCGCTGCTGTTCGCGGACAGCGGACCGATCTCGAGGTCGGGATGGCCCGCCAGCAGCCGGAGCAGTTCGCCGCCCGCGTAGCCGCTGGCCCCCGCTACCGCAACCCTTGCACCCATACGTCCCTCGCGTCCGCTGCCATCTTGGAAGAGTATTCATCATAACGCATGAATATGCAAAGTGTCGTGAGCGTCCGGTGCGGAGCCCGGGCACTAGGGTGAAACGGTGGAGCGGGATGGGGTGCGGGCCCTCGCGATCCTCTGCGGACTCACGGCCTGCCTGGTGACGGGGTGCTCGTCCGCGCCGGCGCCCGCGGTCGCCGGCGCGACATGCGGCAGCACGCACACCGCGGCCGGCGTGCCGGTCGTCATCAAGGTGGCCAGGGGGTCGGTGAACTGCAAGACCGCGCTGCAGGTCGAGAACGAGTACGCGGCCAGGATCAAGGACGGCCAGGTGCCGGGAAACGGCGGCGGCGCGCCGGTGATGGTGAGCGGCTGGACGTGTCAGGGGTACAACACCCCAGAGGTGCTGAGCACGGGGAACGCATCTCAATGCCACAGCGGCGGGACCACGATCCTCGCCGTCCTGCCGACGCCGAGCGCGACGAGCACCGCCGCCTAGAGCACTCTGGTCAAGTACCTGCCTCCGCTTACCGCAGCGCCCGGAGAAGCGCGCGCCAGCCCTCCTCCGCCCCAACAACGGGGAGGATATGGCTTACCGGGAGGATCTGGGCAACCCTGGGGTACCGGATCCTCCCCGCAGGCCGGATCCTCCCCGTAAATGCGGGACCGGGACGCCGGGACGGTGGCGCAGGGGCACGCCCGGCTCCCCAGGGCGAAACGGCCCCGGCCAGGGCAGGTGGCTACTGACCGGTGCTCTAGGAGCTCGCCGCGCGGCGGAACAGGCTCGGCTCGTGCCCCTCGCCGCCGCCGGCGCGCGGGATGCTGCTGACCGCGCTCAGGCCGCGGGTGGTGCTGATCATCTGGACCTGGTCCCGGCCGCCGACCTTGGCCCGGTACAGCGCCGCATCCGCCGCCGCCAGCAGCTCGGTAAGCTCACGCTCGCTGCCGCTGTCCAGCGCCGCCACCCCGATCGACACGGTGACGTGCACCCGTTCACCGCCAGCCGCGCCCGGGGCGATGATGGACAAGCCCGCGATATTGGCGCGCACGCGCTCCGCGATGCGCAACGCGTCCACCGCCCGGGTCTGCGGCAGCAGCAGCGAGAACTCCTCACCGCCGAACCGCCCGGCTAGGTCGTACTCGCGCAGCAGGGTGTTCAGCGTGTGCGCGATCTCCTTGATCACCTGGTCGCCGAGGATGTGACCATAGGTGTCGTTGATCCCCTTGAACCTGTCGATGTCCAGCATGGCCACCGCGAGGGGCGTCTTGGTCCGGACGGCCCGGGCGACCTCCGCTGCCGACTCACGCTCCCAGGTCGCCGCGTTCAGCAGGCCGGTCTTGGAATCGGCCCGTGAGTCCTTGACCAGACGGGCATGGCGCAGCGACCGCTGCAGCAGCGTGACGAAGGGAAACGCGAAGATCACCGCGATGAGGCTGTTAGCCAGGCAGAACGTGACGAGCACGGCCACGCAGAGCTCGGTCACATCGTTGTAGATCGGCTCCCGGGCGAACTGCGCCTCGCGAAGCTTCACGCTCCGGTCCGAGCCCTTGACCGCGGTCAGCACCAGGAACTGGTTGACGACCCACATCACGGCCGCGCAGGCCGCCACCAGCACCATCCAGGTCAGGGCGTGCTCACCCGGGTTCGAGGCCGCCCCCGGCGCCAGCCGGATAAGGGCGTGGAAGACGAGCGCGGCGACGATATAGCTCAGCCCGATGGCGGCCGCGCTGAACGCCCGCCGGTGCACCGGGACCTTGAGGATCCGCCACTGGGTCAAGGTGAAGCGGATAATGGGAAGAACCGGCGCATACGCCAGCGGCAGCAACATCGCGACGGGCAGTTCCCAGATCGCATGCACGTCCTTGACGAACCCGGTGTTCTCGCCGACTCGCTTGGTCAGCTCGACGGTGGCCGCGCTGCATAGGAGCAGCGCGGCGAACAGCTCAAGATCGTGGGCGCGGATGGATACCCTGCTCGCCGCGGCCCCGAGCACGACGGCGTCGGCCAGCACGACGACACAGACGAGGGCCCTCACCCAGCGCGGAAGCTCCCAGATCGGCCAGGTCCTGAATTCCCTGAAAGTCCTGAGTGCCCCGGGAGACCTGATGCCGGTGCTTCGCCCCCGCAGCCGGCGAATGGCATCCACGACATCTCCTTGGCAGACAAGCACCTGAACCTAGATGGGGAGGAGTACGTACCATCTAGTGTCCTGGATTGCCGTGACAAAGACTGCTGAACGTCAAAATTCTGCTACTCCATGAGGTTGTTTCTTTCCTATGTGCTGCGCTCTGCTCTCGGTTCGTCACTCTCTGTACTCAAACGGAGACAGAGTGGTTCCAGATCCCGGACATTTCGGAAAATGCAGGGCCGTCTTTCCTATCATCGGCCTGTTAACGCGCGGGCTGACGCCCGCCTCGAGGGACGCACCCAACCACCTAGCGAGAGGAGCGCGGACATGCGCACTGGCAGCTGGTCCTGAACCCCAACCCCGTAACCACGTACCGAGAGGAGCGCCGATATGCGCACTGGCAGCTGGTCCTGAACCCCAACCCCGTAACCACGTACCGAGAGGAGCGCCGATATGCGCACTGGCAGCTGGTCCTGAACCCGCCCCACGTGACACTTGACCCCGCGCCGCAGGCCCGGGGCCGCCCATCACTGATTCTGAGCACGCCGGAATGCGCTTGGCGCCTCTGTGCGGCCGCCGTTGGCGCCCTCGCCGCGATCCCCGCCGCTGATCGCGCTCAGGCCCCTGGTGGTGCTGATCATCTGTACCTGGTCCCGGCCGCCGGACTTCGCCCGGTAGAGGGCAGCGTCCGCCGCCGCCATCAGCTCCGGGTACTCGCGCTTGCTGCCGCTGTCCAGCGCGGCCACCCCGATCGACACCGTGACGTGCACCCGTTCCCCGCCGGTCGCGCCGGGCACGATGATAGACAGGCCGGCGATGTTGGCGCGCACACGTTCGGCGATGCGGAAGGCATCGACCGCCCGCGTCTGCGGCAGCAGCAGCGAGAACTCCTCGCCGCCGAACCGGCCGGCCCGGTCGTAGTCGCGCAGGAAGCTGTCGAGCGAGCGGGCGATCTCCTTGAGCACCTGATCGCCGACCAGGTGACCGTAGGTGTCGTTGATCACCTTGAACCGGTCGATGTCGAGGATTGCCACCGCCAGCGGGGTCCCGGTCCGCACCGCGCGGCCCACCTCCGCGGTGGCCTCACGCTCCCAGGTCGCCGCGTTCAGCAGGCCCGTCTTCGAATCGGCCCGCGAGTCGTTGACCAGCTGGACGTGCCGTAGCGACCGCTGCAGCAAGGTGACCACCGGCAGCGCGACCGGTGCCAGCAGCGGGTTACTGGCCACGCCATAGGTCACCAGGACGCTGATACAGATTTCGGCGACGTCGTTGTAGAGGGGCTCGTGGCTGAACACTTCAGTCCGGATCGTCGCACCCGGGTCGGTGGCCTTGACCGCCGTCATGATCATGGCCTTATTCAGGACCGACTTCACCAGGACGGCGACCGTCACCAGCACGGTCCAGACGGTGGCATGGATGACCGTTCCGCCGGGATACGCCGGGAACAGGCGAGACAAGCCGTGGAAGGTCACCGACGCTGCGCCATAGGACAGCCCGACGGACGCACTGCTGAACACCCGCCGGTAAGGCGGCGCGCGCCGGACGCGCGACTGCATCAGCGCAAACCGGGCAATCGGCGCGATCAGCGCGTACAGCGGCGGCAGCAAGATGGCCACCGGCAGTTCCCAGACGCCCTGGACATCCTTGATCATGCCGCCCTGCTCCCCCGCCTTCCTGCTCAACTCGACGGCGAGCGCCGTGCAGCCAAGCAGCAGGCCGAACAGGAACAGGTCATGCGGGGTGATGGTGGTGAACGCCGCCGCCACCCCGATGGCGACGGCATCGAGGGCAATGACGGCAAGCACGAAGACGATGAGCCAGCGGGGCAATGACCACAGGCCCCAGTCTTTGACGGCAGTCATCCGACGCCGGAGGCGACGGATCAACTCCATCGGCACCTCCTCATGCAAACCATTGCATCGTAACTCGGGTAGCAGTGCGCATGTCCATTGTCCAGCATTGCCCGCCCCAGAGAGCGCAGAACGTGAAAATCCCGCTACTCACTGGTAGAACAGTACCCTTTCCCCTCGCCTAGTTCACCACCTGTCCACATAGCACCTTAAACTCACGGCCTGTCACATCAGAGACGGCCGTATTCCCCACAATAGGGACAAAGCATCCCGTGGACGCAATTGCAGGCCACAATGGGTAGCCGTGACGCCGACGGCGGGATCCCCGATACCGGAAGAGCGCACGCCATGGACGGCGAGCGCCCGAAGCCGAACCACACTTCCCGCCGGGGCGTTTAGATGGTTACGTAGAGAATCCAACCAAATACTAAGAGGCAGGAGGACGCTCATGCGCGGCGAGTCCTGGGGCTAACCCCGAGACCATCACACTGCTCACCGGCACCACCGAGAAAGGAGAACCCCATGCGCGGCGAATCCTGGGGCTAACCGAAACCGTTACCCGCCAGCCACCCGACCAGGAAAGGAGAACCCATGCGCGGCGAGAGCTGGGGCTGACCCTAAGCGCTGATGGCGCCCGGTGGCCGGCCATGATCGCGAGCCCACCCGATCGCGATGGCTAGCGCCACCCCGGCGCCGACGGCGCCGCATACCGAGATAACCCGCGCCGGAGAATGATGATCCGCCGCGGCCCCCGCCAGGATCATGACAACTCCCTGGCCCAGGCTCATGCCGCCCTGAGCCAGGCCGAAGGCTTGGCTTCGCCGTTCATGCGGCGCTGCGCTCACGAAGGCGGCATTCGCGGCCAGTTGGTAGGAGGCACACAGGCCAGAGGCGAACAGGATCAGCAGCGAGACGAGCAGGCCAGGGCGCCAGATGAACAGGACGAGCACGGCGCAGGTGGCGACCGCAAGCGGGCCCATGAAGCTAAGCCGCGCCGACGGGAGCACGAAACGGCTGAACACGATCACGCCCACCGTCTCCCCCAGGGCCTGGGCGGCCAGGATCAGGCCTACGGCGAGCGCGCCTCCGCGGAGAGCGTGAGCTAGCGGGGTAACGACGCCCTCGGGAGCGTTGTAGAACGCCGCGAGCCAGCCGAACAGCATGGTGGTGCGCAGCATGCGATGGCTGAACACCAGGCGAGTGCCGACGATGACGCCGGTCAGCCGGGATGGCTTACCGTCCCGGCGGGCCGCGGTAGCGGGCGCAGGCCGTGAACGAACCCAGGCGCGGACGATGAGAGCAGACGCGAGGAAGGTCGCGGCGTCGATGACCAGCGAGGCCCTGGTGCCGAAGAAGCCGACGATCGTCCCGCCCGCCGCGAAGCCGATGACCTGGGCGAACTGGAAGGTGAGGAGCGTCACCGCGGTCCCCGTCACGTACTTTTCGCCCTCGAGCACGTCGGGGTAGATGGCCGCCCGCGCCGAGCTGAACGGCGCTCCGACCAGCGTGACCAGGAAGAGCAGCGCCACCAGGCCACCTAGCGGCAGGCCCGGAATGGCCATGACCAGGACGAGCGCGCACCGGGCCAGGTCGCAGACGATCATCACGCCGCGGCGCGGGTACCTGTCGGCCAGCCAGGCCAGCATCACGCCGCCGACGAAGGTCGGCACGATGCTGACCACGAAGGTGATCGCCGCGAGCAAGGCCGAACGGGTCCGGTCGTAGACCAGCACCGTCAGCGCGACCCGGGCTAGCTGATCACCGATGACCGACAAGAGCTGCGCCAGCCACAGAGCCCGGAACTCCCCCACCGCGAACACGTCGCGGAACGAGGTCTTCGCGGCCTGCTCGGATACGCCCCCCCGGGCCACCGCGTATCTAGCTATCTCGCCCTCCGGCTCAGCGCATCGCTGCGGTCTTCGGTGATCACATCCTGACCGACAGTTGCTTCCCTTCGCAACAGACCAGTACAGACAGCGTTACTGTCCGGCGTATCCGCCCCTATTGCCTAGCTGCGGAGCACGGCGCCGACCCGGCGGCCGGCCTCGGCGACGGCTGCGTCGCGCGCCGCCGTGGTCTCGGCAGCGGTGAGCGTCCGGTCCGGAGCGCGGAACCTGAGCGTGTACGCCAGCGACTTGCGCTGTTCGCCGACCTGGGCGCCGGTGTACACGTCGAACAGCCGCACGCCCTCGAGCAGCTCCCTCGGCGCGCCCGCCACCAGCGCCGCCTCTACCTCGGCGGCGGGCACGGCCGCGTCCACGATCAGCGCCACGTCCTGGGTGGCCAGCGGGTAGGCGGACAGCTGCGGGGCCTGCACGGAGCCGGCGCCCTCGGCCGCGGTGAACACCACCGACAGGTCAAGCTCCATGGCACAGGTCCGCTCGGGTAGCCCGAACGCCTGGATCACCCGCGGGTGCAGTTCGCCGGCGTGCCCGGCCAGCCGCTCCCGGGGCCCGTCGGAGTCCGTGACCTCGGCGTAGATGGCCGCGCAGCGCCCCGGATGCCAGGGCGCGTGCTGGTCGGCGCGGACGTCGAGACGTACCCGGCACATCCGGCCGACCGCGCGGGCCGCCTCGATCGCGTCCGCCCAGGACGCCGTGCGCCCCCCACCCCACCAGCCGTCAAGCACACGCTCGCCGGCCAGTACCGCGCCGACCCGCAGCGGCTGGTCGGGCAGGGCGGCTTCGAGGGAGGCGAGTTCGGCCACCGTGGGCCCGCGGTCCACCGGGAGGATCGGCGCCGAGGGCGCCGCCCCCGGGCGGGGCCGGAAGACCTGGCCGATCTCGAACAGCGCGGTGTCGGCGAAGCCGCGCCCGATGTTCCGCGCCAGCACCCGGAGCAGGCCAGGTAGCAAGGTCGTGCGCAGCAGTGGCTCGTCCTCGCTGAGCGGGTTCGCCACCGCCACCGCGGCGCGGCGCATGTCCTCGGGCGGCAGACCGAGCAGGTCCGCGTCGGTCCGTGACCCGAACGGCCACGACAGCACCTCCACGTACCCGGCCTCGGCCAGCGTCCGGCCCACCGAACGGCGAAGCCGCTGCCGCGGCGTGAGCCCGCGACCGGCCAGCGCGCGCGGCATCCGGGCCGGGACGTTCTCGTAGCCTTCCAGCCGGATGACCTCCTCGGCCAGGTCAGCCGGGTCGGTGAGGTCGGGCCGCCAGCTCGGCGGGGTCACCTCGAGTACGGGCACCGGGCCGCTGGCCGCGGCGGCTGGCTCCCCTGCCCGCCAGGGCGCGATGGTCGGCGCGGCTCCGCGGATCTCCCGTACCGAGCAGCCCACCTCGCGTCAGCCGGCCTACCACGGTGTCCCGGCCGTATACCACCCCGGCCACCCGGTCGGGATAGTCCGCCGCCATGGAGATCAGCACCGGCGGCACTTCCGCCGATGCGTGCGTGCAGCCCGGCACGACCTGGCCGCCGCCCAGGCCGGACAGCAGGGCCACCGCCTTGGCGCTGGCGCGCAGCGGAAGCTCGCGGTCCACGCCGCGCTCGAACCGGTAGGACGCCTCGCTGTGCAGCTTGTGCCGACGGCTCATCTTGGCGGTTCCCTCAGCGGAGAAATGCGCCGCCTCGATCACCAGGTCGGTCGATTCCGAGTCGATCTCGGTGGACAGGCCGCCCATCGTGCCGGCCAGGGAGATCGGCCCGGACCCGTCGGTGATCAGGATGTCCTGCGGGTCCAGGGTCCGGACCACGTGATCCAGTGTCTCCAGCCGCTCCCCCGGCTGCGCCCGCCTGACCACGATCTCGCCGGTCAGCTTGGACCGGTCGAACGCGTGCAGCGGCTGCCCGAGCTCGAGCATCAGGTAGTTGGTCACGTCCACCGCGAGCGACACGCTGCGGACCCCGGACCGGGCCAGCCGCACCCGCATCCACAGCGGGGCGGGTGCCGCCGGGGAGAAGCCGCGCACCTCGCGCAGCACGAACCGGTCGCAGCCGGTCGGGTCGCCGATGCGGGCCGGGTAGACGTCCGGGCCCACGTAGTCAAGCTCACCGCCGAGCAGGGCCGCATCCGGCAGCGCCGTCTCGGCCGGATCGCGGAAGGGCACGCCGAACGCGCTGGCGAGCTCGCGCGCGATGCCGCGTACCGAAACGGCGTAGCCGCGGTCGGGCGTCACCGCGATCTCGAACACCTCGTCGCGCAGGCGGGCGTAGGAGACGAAGTCCGTGCCCAGCGGCGCGTCGGCGGGCAGCACCAGGATGCCGGCGTGGTCATCGCCGATGGCCAGCTCGCGGACCGAGCAGATCATCCCCTCGGAGATGTGCCCGTAGGTCTTGCGCGCGCCGATCTCGAACCCGCCGGGCAGCACCGCGCCGGGCAGCGCGAGCGCGACCCGGTCGCCGACGGCGAAGTTGACCGCGCCGCAGATCACGCCGGAGGCCTCGTCGGGCGGCCCGGCCAGCTGACTGTCGGAGACGGCGACCCGGCAGTACCTGATCGGCTTCTTCAGGCCGGTCAGCTCCTCGATGAGGAGCACCTGGGCGACCACCACGCCGCGGATGTCGTGCCCGACCGACTCGAGCGACTCCACCTCAAGCCCGGCGGCGGTGAGCCGCCGGGAGACCTCGGTGGCGTCGACCGGCTCGGGCAGCGGCGCGTACTCGCGCAGCCAGGAAAGCGGCACTCGCATCTCAGATCTCCATCCCGAACGCCCGGCTGAACCGCACGTCGCCCTCTACCGCGTCCCTGATCTCGGTCAGCCCGTGCGCGATCACCAGGCTGCGCTCGATACCGAGCCCGAACGCGAACCCGCTGTACCGGTCCGGATCGATGCCGCAGGCCACCAGCACCCGGGGGTTCACCATGCCGCAGCCGGCGATCTCGATCCAGCCCTGCGACCGGCACACCCGGCACGGGTCGCCGCCGGGCTTGGCCGAGGCGCCGCGGCAGATGTGGCATTCCATCGACACGTCGCCGGACGGCTCGGTGAAGGGGAAGTAGTCGGGCCGGAACCGGGTGCGCAGCCCCACGCCGAACATCGCGTCCACGAACGACTGGATCGCGCCGCGCAGGTCGGCCATGGTCAGTCCCTCGTCGACCGCGAGGCCCTCGATCTGGTGGAACACGGGGCTGTGCGTGGCGTCGAGCGGGTCCTGCCGGTAGCACCGGCCCGGGCTGACCACGTAGAGCGGCAGCGGGCGGGTGAGCATGGACCTGATCTGCACCGGCGAGGTGTGGGTCCGCAGCACCATGCCCGACTTAGCGCCGGCCTGCCCCTCGATGAAGATGGTGTCCTGCATCTCCCTGGCCGGGTGGTCGGGCGGGATGTTCAGCGCGTCGAAGTTGTACCACTCGGCCTCGGCCTCGGGCCCCTCGGCGACCTCGTAGCCCATCGCGACGAACACGTCGGACAGCCGGTCGGCGAGGGTGGTGACGGGATGGCGCGCGCCGGGCGGGATCTGGTCCCAGGGCAGGGTGACGTCAACCGCCTCGGTGACCAGCACCTGCCGGTCCCGTTCGGCCTCCAGCTGATCCTGGCGCTCGCGCAGCGCCGCGCGGAGCTGGCTGCGGGCCGCGCCGACCCGCCGGCCCGCGTCGGCGCGGGCCTCGGGCGGCAGCGCGCCGATCTCCGAGCTGGCCAGCGAGAGCGGCGCCCGGTCACCCTCGTGCGCGATCCGCGCCGCCTTCAGCTCGTCGAGGGTGCCGGCGGCGGCGACGGCGGCGAGCGCCTCGTCGAGGACGCGGGCCACCTCGTCAGGCGCCAGCGAGGCCGTCGCCTTGGGGTCGTAACTCTTGTTCGGTGCGGACATGGGTCCTGCTTCCTGCGGGCCGTACCTTAGCTGAGGTCTGCGGCGTGTTTTCTGCCGAACGGGCGTGGGTGGCGGCGTCGCGTCAGCCTCGACGCGCCAGTGGGTAGCGCCGGCCCTGCCTAGCGTCCCCCGCCTGTCCGGCCGAGAGCCGATCGCCGTGCTGGATAGCCCGAAGGGAGGTTACCGTACCGAGCGCCCGCTCGTTGCCCTGAGGGTGTCGCCCTCAGGCGGCAATCGTCCCCGCGGGCACGATAAATCGGAATTCGGCGCCGCCGCCGGGCGCGCGGCGCACGCCGATCGTGCCGCCGTGCGCCTCGACGAGGCCCTTGACGATGTACAGGCCGAGACCGGTGCCGCCGCCATGCTGGCCTCTGCGGCTGCCGCCGCGGGGCTTGCCGCGCCAGAACTGGCGGAACACCCGGGGGGCCATGTCCGGTGCGATGCCCTCACCCTGGTCGCACACGGAGACGGCGGCCGCGTCGGGCTCACCCGTCAGCCCGTTCTCGTCCAGGTGCGCCGGTTCCACCACGATCGTCACGACACCGGCGCCGTGGCGGACGGCGTTTTCCACCAGGTTGCCGAGGATCTGGTCGATCTTGTCGGCGTCCAGCCAGGTCTCCGGCAGGCCGTTGCGTACCTCGAGCCGGAACCGGTCCTCGGCGTCGCCGCAGGCTACCCGGCCCGCGATGGCCTTCCGGGCCCGGTCGGGCAGGTCGACCAGCTGCCGGTGGACTTCCATCCGGCCGGATTCGATCCGGGACACGTCGAGCAGCTCGGTGATCAGCCGGGTCACGCGGTCGGCATCGGCGTTCACCGTCTCCAGCATCACGCGCTTCTGGTCGTCGGTGAACCGGCCCCACTTGTTCAGCAGCGTGGCGGTGAAGCCCTTGACGCTGGTCAGCGGGGAGCGCAGCTCGTGCGCGACGGTGGACACGAGCTCGGCGCGGCTGCGTTCCAGTCGTTCCCGCTGCTGCGCGCCGCGCAGGCTGATGACCAGCTTGCGGACTGTGTTGTCCCGGGGGGGACGACCCCCCCAGACTCCCCCCGATCACGGGGGGGCTGCCCGCCCCCCCGTACCCCCCGGGCCCCCCTGACATAGCCGACGGAGACCAGGATCTCCTTGCCGTCCGCCATGTACAGCGATCGCTCAGGGTGACGGGTCCGGGTCGGCAGGCCGTGGTACGGGTCGGCGTAAACCCACCAGTCCCGGCCGTCGGCGTCGCGGAGCGGAAGCACGTCGAACACGAACTTGCCGATGACCTCGGCCGGCTCCAGCCCGGTCAGGCGGGCGGCGACCCTGTTGAACACGACGATGCGCCCGACCTCGTCGGCGACCACCACCCCATCAGGCAGTTCGTCGGCGAAAACCAGGCTCCCGATCGGGACCGGGCCCTCCGGCAGCGGGCTGGTGCATGGAACCTGACCGTTAGCGGTCTCGCGGTTCGCAGGCGCCCCGGCCGGTTGCGGGGCCGTTGGCCCCCGGCTCGATATGAGCTCGTCCACTGCAGCGAAGCCTCCGTCCGGCGAGGCCGCACTAAGATCGTCCGGCGGCCGGAAGTGGTCACGGTTTGGGTGACGGATTGTGATCAGACTCTAGCGCGTATACCGGCTTTGTGACAGTCCTGAGACGTGAATTCTCTATGTTGCAGCCGAAATACTCTAAGCCACCAGCTGCATACTTACGTACCAACTTGTCCCCCCACCAACCTCTCCGTTCCCTCTTCACTTTGTACCCGTTGCGCGCGCGCAGACGCGTAGAGGCACACCGCCGCCGCGGCCGCCAGGTTGAGGCTCTCGGCCCGGCCGTAGATGGGCACGGCGACGGGTTCGTCGGCCAGCGCGACGAGCTCGGGCGGCAGACCCCACGCCTCGTTGCCGAACATCCAGGCGGTCGGCCCGGCCAGCCGGGCCTGCACGCCGGGGTCGTCCAGGGAGCGTCCCGCGCGGCCGTCCGCCGCCACGATCCGAAGGCCGGCCTCACGCAGGGTGACGACGGTGTCCTCGAGCCTGGCCCCGGCCACCACCGGGAGGTGGAACAGGCTTCCGGCCGAAGCGCGCACGCACTTGCCGTTATAGGGGTCGACGGAGGCATCGGCGAAGACCACCGCGTCCGCGCCCGCCGCGTCGGCGGTGCGCAGCACGGTGCCGGCGTTCCCCGGATCGCGGACGTTGGCCAGCAGCGCCACCAGCCCGGGCCTGGTGACCTCGGCAAGGGGGACGTCCACGAAACCGCAGACGGCCAGCAGGCCCTGCGGGGTCACCGTCTGGGCCAGCTCGGCCATCACCTCGCCGCTGACGGCGTGCACCGGGATGCCCGCGGCGGCCATCTCGGTGACCAGGTCGTTGTGCCTGCTCCGGGCGGGCACGGTCACGAACAGGTCGGTGACGCGTGCCCCGCAGTGAAAGGCCTCCGCCACCGCTTGCGGGCCTTCGGCGAGGAAGGCCCGCTCACGCTGGCGGAAGGCCCGTTTGGTCAGGCGCCGCGCGGCCTTGAGCCGCGGCGAGTGCGCGCCCGTGTAACCACCGCCATCAGGCGGTGCGGTGACCCGCACCTAGGCGGCCGCGGACCCGGATGCGTCGGGAAGCGCCTTCTTCGCCACCTCGACCAGGGCCGAGAAGGCCGGCTCGTCGGTGACGGCGAGCTCGGCAAGCATCCGCCGGTCGACCTCGACGCCCGCCACCCGCAGGCCCTGGACAAACCGGTTGTACGTCATGCCGTTAGCGCGGGCCGCGGCGTTAATCCGCTGGATCCACAGCCGCCGGAAGTTGCCCTTGCGGTCCTTGCGGTCGCGGTAGGCGTAGGTCATCGAGTGGAGGACCTGCTCCTTGGCCTTGCGGTACAGCCGTGACCGCTGTCCCCGGTAACCGCTAGCCCGTTCGAGGACAACCTTGCGCTTCTTATGGGCGTTGGTTGCCCGCTTCACGCGTGCCATTGTTCTGTCTCCCTCAACCTCAACGCGGGCCGGGCTACTTGCCCAGCAGCTTCTTGATCGCCTTGACGTCGCTGGGCGCGACCGTCACTTCACCAGCTAGCCGCCGCGTCAGGCGGGACGACTTGTGCTCGAACAGATGGCCACGGTTGGCGCGGCGGCGCATGACCTTGCCGGTTCCGCTCAGCCGGAACCGCCTCGCGGTACCGCTGTTTGTCTTCATCTTCGGCATGGTCGCCGTCGTCTCCATTCCTGTAGCTGCCCGCCCCTAGGCGCGCAGCAATCACCGACCCTGGCGCTTGCGCCGGGGTTTATTGCCGCCCGGTGATGCTACCGGCTAGGCCGGACCCGGTACCGCGGCCTCGTCGGCGACGGGCTCGCTCGCCGCCTGCTCGGACGCCGCTGCTGCGGCAGCGCGCGGGCTCGGCACTGGCCTGTTCTGGGCCTGGCCTGCCGTATGCGCCTTTGTTTCACTCTTCTTCCGGTGCGGCCCGATCACCATGATCATGTTCCGCCCGTCCTGCTTGGGCTGCGACTCCACGAAGCCGAGCTCTTCAACGTCGCTGGCGAGACGCTGCAGCAGACGGAAGCCCAGCTCGGGCCTCGACTGTTCACGCCCCCTGAACATGATCGTCACCTTGACCTTGTCGCCCGCCTTGAGGAACCGCTCGACGTGGCCCTTCTTGGTGCCGTAGTCGTGCGGGTCGATCTTCGGGCGCAGCTTGATCTCCTTGACGATCGTCTGCGTCTGGTTCTTGCGCGACTCCCTGGCCTTGACCGCGGACTCGTACTTGAACTTTCCGTAGTCCATGAGCTTGCAGACCGGTGGCCGCGCAGTGGGTGCGACCTCGACCAGGTCGAGATCGGCTTCCTGAGCCAGCTTGAGTGCGTCGTTGACCGAGACGATCCCGATCTGCTCCGAGTTCGGGCCTACCAGCCTGACTTCGGGAGCACGGATGCGCTCGTTGATACGCGCTTCGGCGCTGATGTGACCTCCTTGAGCCTCATCTCCGCCGTCGGTGCCTCCGGCGGCGGCCTTGCCGACCAGACCCGGGATTTCCGGTCGCGAGCAAATGCCCCCGGACACGAGAAACCCCGCGAGCGATGCGCTCAGCGGGGCAACCACAACAACGGCGCCACCCCCGCAGGGAGTGCGCCATGCCAGCAGATACCCGGCATCCGTGCGCGCTCTCGCACGCACCGCCCGCCGGGACGTCTGGCCAGACCCGCCTGCCCGTACCGGGCCGACTGGGTGGGAGGTGGTCCTCCGCTTTGCGCGCTCAGCACCGGAGTGCCGAGCTGGTCAGCAGCTAAGCCTAACAGCACCGGGGCGTTCAGCGGTATTCCCCGCGCGGACACAGTCGGCTTCCGGTACATTCGCCCGGGCCCGGCCGGGGCCGAGGGAGCCCCCGTAGCCCCCTCGGCCCCGGTTCCAGCTGAGGAGTCTCAGTTGAGGACGCGCTTGGTGAAGGTACGGGTGCCCAGGTAGCCGAAGACCACGGTGCCGCCGACGAGCGCGACCAGCACGGCCCACATCGGCATGTGCGGGAGCACCGGGGTGAGCACGGCCCGCAGGCCCTCTGACATGTACACCATGGGATTGATCAGGATCACGAGCTGCAGCCAGCGGATGTTCTGCAGTGCCGCCCAGGGATAGTAGACGCAGCCGAGCATGGTGGCGGGCAGCAGAATCACGGCGAACAGCATCTGCATCTTGCGCGGATCCATGATCGTGCCGAGCAGCAGCCCGAGCGAGGAGGTGAGCAGTGACGCTGTGACCAGGATGAAGACGAACAGGGCCCAGTTGGTCACGTGCACATGCGGAGCCTGACCCGGCGCGTGCACGAGCAGCACGATCGGGAACACGATGACCGCGCCGATGAATGACTGGACCGCGCCCGCCACGATCTTCTGAATCGCCAGCACCCGGATCGGCACCGGGGCCAGCGCCCGGTCCTCGATCGTGCGCTGCCAGGAGAACTCCATCACCAGCGGGAACGTGACGGCCATGATGCCCTGCATGAGCAGCATGGAGGCCATCAGGCCGGGCACCAGGATGGTGGCGAAGTTGACGCCGGCCGCGGCGGCGCCCGCGCGGGCGGCCGCGCCGCCGCCCAGGTTGAAGCCGCCGCCGATCTTCGGGAACACGTAGGCGAACACGAAGACGAACAGCAGCGGCTGCATGACCGCCCGGGTGAAGGTGGCGACGGAGTTGCGCCGCAGCACCCTGAACTCACGTGCCATCATGGCGTTGAACGTCTTCACCAGCGTGGGGTGCGGCTCGGGCGCCTCGGCGATCAGGGCCGCGATATCGGCGGCCGTCGGCGCGCCGGTGAGCTCCGTCAGCTCGGACGGGGCTGTTCTAGTCGTGGTCACTCGCGGTACTCCCGTCCGGTCAGGGTGAGGAACACTGTCTCCAGGCTCGGTTTGAGCTGGGTCGCGTCGCGCACGTTCAGTCCGGCGGCCGAGCCGGCCGTGACCAGCGCACCGAGCACGCCGTCGGGCTCGCGGGTGAACACCCGCACGTAATCACCGTCGGCCTCCACCTTGCTGACGCCGAGCCGGCCGGCCAGGCTGGCCTGCTCGGTCAGGCCGTCGGGGACCGGCTCGTCGTACCGGACCGTGATGACCGTCTCCGCCCCGGCGCCGTCCTTGAGCTGGTTCACGGTGCCCGAGGCGAGCACCTCGCCATGGTCGATCACCGCGACCTGCTCGCACAGCGCCTCGGCTTCCTCCATGTAATGCGTGGTCAGCAGGATGGTCTGCCCCTCGCCGTGCAGCACCCGCAGGATGTCCCACAGGTTGGCCCGGGTCTGCGGGTCGAGCCCGGCCGTCGGCTCGTCCAGGAACAGCACGTCCGGCCGGTGCACCAGCGCCCGCGCGATCAGCAGTCGCTTGGCCTGCCCGCCGGACAGGTCGGTGGACATCGCCTTGCGCCGGTCCGAGAGCCCGAACACCTCGAGCAGCTGGGCCGCGCGGCGCGAGGCCTCGCGCCGCCCCAGGCCGAAGAACCGGCTGCGGAACTCCAGGTTCTCCGCCACCGTCAGCTGCATGTCGAGGGTGTTGTTCTGGGTCACCACGCCGATCCTGCGCTTCACCCCGACCGGGTCGGCCACCACGTCCATGCCGGCCACCCAGGCCTGCCCGCCGGTGGGCAGCACCAGGGTGGTGAGCATGCCGATGGTGGTGGACTTGCCCGCGCCGTTCGGCCCGAGCAGCCCGAAGAACTGGCCGGAGTCGACGGACAGGTCGATGCCGCGGACGGCCGGCACGTCGCCACGCGAGGACTTATAAGTCTTGCGCAAGTCCTCGGTGCGTATCGCGAGCCCGGCTGCGCCAGTCATGATGTCAACCTATGTTGACAAGCGGCCTGTGTCAACCTGAGTTGACATGCTCGGCACCCGCACCACGACAACCTGACGTCCTGCGTCACTTGCCGCGCTCCTTCCGTATCAGCTCGCTGAACTGGTCGATCATGTCGACGAAGAACTTTCGGATGACCGGCTCGTCGGCCGGGTCCACGAAGCCGAAGGCATCGCGCCAGTGCGGGCCGGCCAGCGCATGGTAGTCCTCGCAGACCTGGCGTCCCTTGTCGGTCACGAACAGCCTGACCACCCGGCGGTCCCCCGCGTCGCTGCGCCGCTCGACGTACCCCTCGCGGACGAGCGTGTTCACCACCGACGTGAGCGTCCCCGGCGACGACCAGCCCCGGGCCGCGACGTCGCTGGACTTGAGCCCGTCTCCGGCCAGCAGCACCCGCAGCACGCCGAGCCCTGCCGGGCTGATCCGCAGCCCGGACTGCGCCAGGGTCCCCGCGTAGAACGCGCCCATGATCCTGGACGCCGCCAGCAGCAGGGCATGCAGCGGCGCGTCCGCGGGCGGCCCGTCCGACGGCTCTCCCCAGAACCACCCGGCGTGACCCTGCCCAGGCCCGCACTCCAGCTGCCTCAGGTTCCGCTGCCTCAGGTTCCGCTGCCTCAGGTTCCGCCGCCACCGGCTCCTGCGGCCCGGCGACCTCCGCCTCACTCACGCCGCCAGTCTTCACCGCCAGCTATTTCCACGTCAAATCATTTGAACTCAAAGTATCTCCGCTCTCCGCGAACAGGCCCGGCAGGACGCGGGCCAACGACCACGATGCTCCATGGGTGTGGCACTTTTGGGGTGAGAGGTCAGCGGCTTGCCAGAGGTCAGGCGGCCTGGCCGTCCGCCAAGCCAGCTCCGGGCCCCATCTGCCGCACCCCGCACCACACTCCCCGTCCGTAACCCGGCGCCGGGCCCGGGTAACGACATCTATGCTCCATCGATGTCGCAGCAACGACATCTATGCTCCATCGATGCCGTTGGCGGAACCGCCAGGACGGGGCGGGACGGGACTAGCGGGACGGGGTGACGGGGATCCGGGCTTCGACGGTGGCGCCGCGGCCTGGGCCGGAGCGGACCTCGAGGTGGCCGCCTACCAGCTCGGCCCGCTCGGCCATGCCGCTGAGGCCGAAACCCCCCGCGGCGGCGTCCGGCGAGAAGCCCGCGCCGTCGTCGGTGATCCGCAGGCAGACCAGCCCCGGGTCGCAGCGCAGGACGACGCTGGCGGCCGCGGCGCCGGCGTGCTTGACCACGTTCTGCAGCGCCTCCTGGGCGATCCGGTAGAGGGCGATCTCGACGTGCTCGGGCAGCGCGCACTCGTCGGCCTCCACCGTCACCTGCACGCCGCCGATGCTGCGGGCCAGGCTGGCCAGGCCGTCGGCCAGGCCCAGATCGTCCAGGACGGGCGGGCGCAGGCCGGAGATGGCGGCGCGCGCCTCGTTCAGGGTCAGGTCGATCATCTGCCGGGCCAGCACGAGCTGCTCGGCGGTGAATTCTGGCGCGTCGCGCAGGGCGTCGGCGGCCGCGTCCAGATGGTAGGACAAGCTGATCAGCCGCTGCGAGATGCCGTCGTGGATATCGCCGGCCAGCCGGCGCCGTTCGGCTTCCTGCGCCGCGATCACCCGCTCGGCGAACTGCTCGAGGGCATGCTCGCGAGCGGCCAGACGGCGGTGCAACCGGGCCTGGTGGACCGCCCCGGCGAACAAGGAGCCGATCGCGGTGAGAAGCACCACGTCCCGTTCGGTAAAAATACGGCGGGAACGGGTGTGGACGTTCAGCACCCCGGCCAGCCCCGCGGGTCGGCTCGCCATCGGCACCGACGCCATCGAGGTGAACTCGCCGCCGCGGAGCTCGGGGAAGTACCGGTAGCGCGGGTCGGCCTCCTTGTGGTCGGTGATGGTCACCGGCTCGCCGTGGCTGGCCACCCAGCCGGTGACGCCCTCGCCGAGCGGCAGGCGGATGTGGCCGACAACCCCGTCGAACGGCGGGGTGGCGCCGGTCAGCGTGAGCGCCGTGCCGCTGTCGTCGAGCACATGGACGAAACACACGTCGGTGGCGGTGGCCGCGACGATCAGGCCCGCGATCCTGGCCGCCAGCGGGCCGAGCTCGAGCCCGGCCGAGATTGCCTCCACCACCCCTGCCAGCAGGACGTTCTCGCCTTCGGGATCCTGGAAGGGCAGCGGATTGGGGGCGCCGGTCAATGGAAGATGCCCTCGCGCAGCGCGACCGCCACCGCGCCGGCCCGGTCGCCGACCTCGAGCTTGCGGTAGATCGAGCTCAGGTGGCTCTTGACGGTCTCCTCGCCGACGACGAGGCGGCCGGCGATGGCCCGGTTGGACAGGCCCGCGACGGCCAGCGCGAGGACCTCGCTCTCGCGCTGGGTCAGGCCGAGGCCCGCGCCCGGCCAGAACTCCCCGCCGCGCATCCGCGCGGCGGACGCGACCGCCCGCCCGGCCAGGGCCGCGTCGATGACGGTCTCGCCTTCGGCCACCCGTTCCAGGTGCCGGACCAGGTCCTCGCCGGTGATCTGCTTCAGCAGGTAGCCCTTGGCGCCCACCCGCATGGCCTGGAACAGGTACTGCTCGTCGTCGTAGGCACTGAGCAGGACGACCTTGGCCGCCGGGTCACGCTCCAGGATCTTCCGGCACAGGTCCAGGCCGCTTGATCCCTTCAGCCGCACGTCGCACAGGATGACATCGGGGTCCAGTGTCCCGGCGAGCTTTAGCGCCGCTTCCGCGTCCAGCGCCTGGCCGACCACGCGGACCCGGCCGAGGAACCGGCCCAGGATGGTGGTGAGTCCCTGCAGCACCATCTCGTGATCGTCGACGAGCACGATGCGCAGCGGCCCCATGGCGGTCAGGATACGTTCGGAATCGGCGCGGCATAAGCGCAGCGTCCCCGGCATGTCCCCCGGACGGGGGAGGCCCCGGCGGGCCGGCCGGCCTACAGTCGAGGCCTGTCCCGACCAAGGCGGGTGATCACGTGCCGCACAAGCTGTTCCGCATGCAGCAGGCTGAGTATCCCGAGCATGCGCCCACGCGACCGGTCATGCTCGCCATCGCCGGCGACAGCGCGGCCGGGAAGACGACCATCACTCGGGGCCTGGTCGAGGCGCTCGGGGCCGACCGCTGCACGGCGGTCTGCGTCGACGACTACCACCGCTACGACCGGGCCGAACGCCGCGGGCTGCCGTTCACCCCGCTGCACCCCGACTGCAACTACGTACAGATCATGGAACAGCACCTGCAGCTGCTGGCCCGCGGCCAGCCGGTCCTCAAGCCCGTCTACGACCACCACACCGGGCAGTTCGCCCGCCCGGTGCTGGTCGAGCCGCGCCAGTTCGTCATCATCGAGGGGCTGCTGCCGCTGCACACCAAGCTCGCCCGGGCCTGTTTCGACGCCACCGTCTACCTGGACCCGCCGGAGGAGATCCGGCGCGCCTGGAAGGTCGGCCGGGACACCGCCGACCGGGGCTACACGGCCGAGGCGGTGCTGGCCGAGCTGGAACGCCGCGAGCAGGAATCCGCGGCGTTCATCCGGCCGCAGCGCGCGTTCGCGGACATCGTCATCAGGTTCGCGCCCCTACCGGGCCGTGTCCCCGAGGGCACGCCGCTGTCGGCCGAGCTGCTGCTCCGGCCGACGATCAGGCATCCCGACCTGGACGGCGTCGTGCCCGAGGACATCGCCGACGGCTCGCGCCCGGCCATCCGCCTCAAGCTCGCGCGGGACGCGGACGGCCGCCCGGTGGACGCGCTGCACGTGCACGGGGACGCGGCCCGCGCCGACAGCGAGGTGGTGGAGAAGGCCATCTGGTCCAGGCTCGGCGCCGGTTACCAGCCGCCCGCGTGCCTGGGCCGGACCAGGGAAGGCCAGCGCACCGAGCCGCTGGCCATCACCCAGCTGCTGCTCGTGTACCACCTGCTCGACGCGGCCCGGTTAGCTGGTGAAGACGCGGCTGGCCAGGAAGTCGGCGGGCTCCAGGCGCATGAGGTCGTCCTTGGCCCGGGTGCCGCTGGCCGCGATCAGCCGGTTCGCGTGCCGGAGCCGGGCCCGCTCGAGGGCGTTGCGGACGCTGCGCGCGTTGGCGAACCGGGGCTGTGCCATCCGGCGGGTGAGGTAGTCGCGGAACACCGATTCCGCTTCGGGTGACAGGCGGTAGCGCCGCTCGCTCAGCATCAGCTCGCCGATGGCCACGAGCTCGTCCAGCGAGTAATCGGGAAATTCCAGGTGGTGCGCGATGCGTGAGCTCATCCCGGGATTGGACGTGAAGAAGGTCTCCATCCGGTCGGCGTATCCGGCCATGATGACGACGAGGTCGTCCCGGTAGTTCTCCATGTACTGGAGCAGGATCTCGATGGCTTCCTGGCCGTAGTCGCGCTCGTTGCCGGCCCGGTACAGGTAATAGGCCTCGTCGATGAACAGCACGCCGCCGATGGCCCGGTTGAGCACGTCCTTGGTCTTCGGCGCGGTGTGCCCGACGTACTGGCCCACCAGGTCGTCCCTGGTCACCGAGACGACGCTGCTGCGCCGCAGGTAGCCCATCCGGTGCAGCAGCCTGGCCATCCGCAGCGCCACCGTGGTCTTGCCCGTGCCCGGGTTGCCGGTGAAGCACATGTGCAGGCTGGGCGGCCCGGCCGACAAGCCGAACCGGGTCCGCAGCCGGTCGATGAGCAGCAGCGAGGCGATCTCCGCGACCCTGGTCTTGACTGGCCGCAGGCCGACGAGATCCCGGTCCAGCGCCTCGATGATCTCGTCGACTCCGGCCGCGGCCCGTTCGGCGGCCAGGTCTACGGTCGCGTCGTCGGGGAGCGGCTCAGGTACGGCGGGCGGCTCAGCCCCGGCGGAGTGCTGGCCAGCGCCGGCGGAGTGCTGGCCAGCGCCGGCGGAGAGCTGGCCAGCGCCGGCGGGGGCTGCCTGCTGCGCGGGCAGGGCGAACAGCGGGCGGGAGGCCGCGTTCTCGTTCGGGCCGCTCATGGCGGGCTGTACCGTGCGCCTGGCGGCTGGTCGAGCGCGTACGGGTGGATGGTGTACCTGATGCGCCGGCCGGCCGCCTCCTGCCGGTCGAGCCGGAAACCCGGCTCCCGCGCCGGCCGGCTGACCAGGAACGATAGCGCGACCGTCTGGCGGCCCTGCCGTGAGTCGTAGGCACAGACCCTGATGTACCGGTCCGGGTGGACCTGGCGGCACTCGTTGATCTCGTGCAGCGCCCCCGCCGGGTCCGCCAGGCCGAACATCGGCAGCCCCCACATGTCCCAGTAGTTATTGCGCGGGTGCGGGTCGTCGGTGAACTCCACCGACAGGGCCCAGCCGCGGCCGAGCGCGTAGCCGAGCTGGCTGGTGATCTCCTCGTCCGTCAGCTCCGGCAGGTAGGAGAACGTCCCCTGGGTGATCCGCATGGTCAGGCTCCCGTCGGCATCGGCGCCGGAGTTACGTCCGGGGTGTCGGTGGACTCGAAGTCAAAGGTCACGTCGCCCCAGGTCGACAGGGCCATGTCGAGCTCGCGGCTGCGCTTGGCCGCGGACCGCAGGAGTTCAGGGCCCTCGGCCATCAGGTCGCGGCCCTCGTTCCTGGCCTTGACCATCGCCTCGAGGGCCACCCGGTTGGCCGTGGCGCCCGCGGCGATGCCAAGCGGGTGCCCGATCGTCCCGCCGCCGAACTGCAGGATGACGTCCTCGCCCAGGTGGTGCAGCAGCTGGTGCATCTGGCCGGCGTGGATGCCGCCGGAGGCGACCGGCATGACGCCCGGCATCGACACCCAGTCCTGCTCGAAGTACAGGCCCTTGACGGGGTCTGGTTCGGCCTGGTCGCAGCGGAGGGCGTCGTAGAAGCCGGCCACCGTGTTCGGGTCGCCCTCGAGCTTGCCGACGACGGTGCCCGCGTGGATGTGGTCGACGCCCGCCAGCCGCATCCACTTCGCGATCACCCGGAAGCTGACGCCGTGCGACTTCTGCCGGGTGTAGGTGGAGTGCCCGGCCCGGTGCAGGTGCAGCAGCACGCCGTTGCGCCTGGCCCACTTGGCCATCGACTGGATCGCGGTGTACCCGGCGGTCAGGTCGATCATGACGATCACGCTGCCGAGCTCCCTGGCGAACTCGGCCCGCTCGTACATGTCCTCCATCGTCGCGGCGGTCACGTTCATGTAGTGGCCCTTGATCTCCCCGGTCTCGGCCTGCGCCCGGCTGACCGCCTCCATGCAGTGACCGAACCGGTCCCGCCAGCGCATGAACGGCTGGCTGTTGATGTTCTCGTCGTCCTTGGTGAAGTCCAGGCCGCCTCGCAGCGCCTCGTACACGACGCGTCCGTAGTTGCGGGCCGACAGGCCGAGCTTCGGCTTGACCGTCGCGCCGAGCAGCGGGCGGCCGAACTTGTTCAGGTACTCGCGCTCCATCACGATCCCGTGCGCCGGGCCCTGGAAGGTCTTGATGTAGTGCGGCGGGATGCGCATGTCCTCCAGGCGCAGCGCCTTCAGCGCCTTGAACCCGAAGACGTTGCCGATGATGCTGCTTGAGAGGTTGGCGATCGAGCCCTCCTCGAAGAGGTCGAGGTCGTAGGCGATGCAGGCGATGTACTGGTCCGGATGCCCGGGCACCGGGTCGACGCGGTAGCACTTGCCCTGGTAGTGGTCATACGCGGTGAGCCGGTCGGTCCACACCACGGTCCAGGTCGCGGTGCTCGATTCCCCCGCGACCGCGGCGCCTGCCTCCTCGGGCGGCACCCCCGGCTGCGGCGTGACGCGGAAGGCGGCGAGCAAGTCCGTCGGCTTCGGCACGTAATCCGGCTGCCAGTAGCCCATCTCCGCGTAGTGGAGCACTCCTGCGCTCCAGCGTTCCGTCATGCCGGCCTCCGATCGCGTGGTCCGTCCTCAGTTCCGATCATGAGAGGCAAGCATTTAAATATCAATCAAGTGTTTTGTGATTTACTTGATTAAAAGATGAATTATCCCGAACGGCGGTGGCGCGTGCCGCTGGTCTCGGCGGGTGCCATCCCTCGCGGTCGAGCAGGTGCTGCACGAGCAGTGCCGTGGCGCCCGGCTCGCGGCCGTGGGTGACCGCGTTCCACGGGCGGCGCAGCGGCGTGCCGGGGACCGCGACCTCCACGAGTTCCCCGTCCTGCAGTTGCCGTGACACCGCGTCCCTGGACGCCAGGGTGGCGCCGAGGCCCGCCGCGGCGCAGGCCAGGGTGGCGCCCCCGGAGCCCAGCGTGAGCCGGGGCGGGTCTGCGTCGAGGCCGCCGAGCAGCGCCTCGCCGGTGGCCCTGGTGCCCGATCCGGCCTCGCGCTGCAGCCACGCCGTGCGGCTGACG
Source organism: uncultured Actinomycetes bacterium (assembly GCA_963722275.1). GTDB lineage: Bacteria > Actinomycetota > Actinomycetes > Streptosporangiales > Streptosporangiaceae > Palsa-504. Next base: position 591,619 of record CAVRMX010000003.1, read on the forward strand.
TCGAATCCCGCCGCTACCCCGGGCGCCGCGACGACGACGAGCTGGTTCGGGCGGACGGCGCGGACCACGGCGTCATCGACGTGGGCGGGCGGGCGGCCGCCGATCACCAGGTCAGCCTCGTGTGCCGCGAACAAGGCCCAGAGCCGCTCGCTGCTGCCCACCTCCAGGCGGAGGTCGACGGCGGGATGGCAGGAGACGAACGAGGCCAGCGCGGCGGGCAGCAGGTACTCGCCCGCGGTGCTGACCGCTGCGACCCGCACCCGGCCGCGCTCCGGGTCGCGGTCGCCGCGGGCGGCGGCGAGTCCCTCCTCGTGCAGGCCGAGGATGGCCCGCGCGTACACCGAGTACGCCTGGCCGGAGGCGGTCAGCCGCAGGCCCCGGCCGTCCCGCTCGACCAGCGGCACCCGCACCTCGCGGGCCAGCGCGGACAGCGCCGCGGACACGGCGGACTCGGTGACCGTCAGCCGCCGGGCCGCCTCACGCACCGAGCCCGCGTCGGCCACGGTCACCAGCGCACGCAACCGCGCCACCGTCGTCATGCCCGCTCCCTGACCTGAGCTATCTGTTGACTATCATGACAGATACCTGAGCTTAGGCTTCAGTTGTCCTCCGGGTGGGTGCCTGCGGAAATGCCGCTTCCCGAGGATGGCCTGCGCCTAGAAGGGCTCCCTTCCCGTAATGGTCGGCGCCTCGCGGGCTCGGCCGATTACATGGTTGTGACAGCGTAATGACTCTTTTAAGTACGTTGCCGCATCCATATGAATGGCGAATGTAACCACTGGGCCTGAGCTGACGGGTGGGGCGTGGCGACGCAGTGCGGATGCGACGGGGATCACACCTGCGTGACGGCATCGGGAGGTGCGGGGCGGGGGGCGGCTGCGCGATGCTGGCTGCGGATGAAATTCTCTGAGGCGCTCGTGCTGCTCGCCGCCGGAACACTCGGCGGCATTTTCAGCACGGTGGTGAGCCTGGCCTCGCTGGTCAGCTACCCGGTGCTGCTCGCGCTCGGGGTGCCGCCGCTCAGCGCGAACATGACCAATACCGTCTCGCTCGTGCTCACCGGGGCCGGCTCGGTCGCCAGCTCCAGGCCGGAACTGGCCGGGCAGGGCCGGCGGGTGATCCGGCTGGGAATCGTCACGGCACTGGGCGGCGCGGCCGGGGCTACCGTGCTGCTGCTGACTCCGGCGAGCACCTTCACGGTCGTGGTGCCGGTGCTGATCGGAGGCGCCTCGCTCGTGCTCCTCGTCCAGCCCAGGATCAAGGGGCTGTCCCCGGCCGCGGACGGCGGGAACCGGCTGGTCCACGGCGTGGCACTGTTCGCGGTCGCCATGTACGTCGGCTATTTCGGCGCCGCCGCCGGCGTCATGCTGCTCGTCGTGCTCAGCATGATGATCAGCGAATCGCTGGTGAAGGTGAACGCGGTGAAGAACGCCGTTTCCGGGATGGCGAATGCCATGGCCGCGGCGTGCTTCGCATTGTTCGGCGACGTCAGGTGGATCTTCGTGGTGCCGCTCGCGGCGGGCTTCCTGGCGGGAGGCTTGATCGGCCCGAAGATCGCCAGGAAGGTGCCGGCCGGGCCGTTCCGGGTCGTTGTCAGCCTGTGCGGAATCGGCCTCGCGGTGAAGCTTGGCATGAGCGCATACGGCTGACGTCCGTGATACGGCAGTCAAAATAAGGTAATCACGCTCATTGCGGTAACCGTCATGACAAAATTCCTTCACATACTAGACCAGAGTGTATTACTCTGTGCTAGTGGGTCGGCACTGGGGGTGAGATCCAGCCCCTGGTGCCCACGGCGGTGGTCAACTCTCGCCGGAGTCGCGGTACCCGGCCCGTGTGTAAGGCGGTACAGGGCTACGGGCGATTCTGGCGTGGGTAAGTAAGGAGTGCCAGCATGGTAGCTGTAGTTATTATTGCCATTGTTGCCGTCGGCTATATCGTCTCGACGCGCATACATCCGCTCCGGAAGTGTCCTACCTGCAATATGACCGGCAGGCACTTCGGCGGCGTCTACAAGGGCTCGTACCGGCGCTGCCGCCGGTGCGACGGCAGCGGGCGCCGCGACCGGGTTGGCACGAGGGTCTTCTGGGGCGGGACCAACCACACTGGCGTCTTCCCGAAGAAGTAGTCTCCGCAGGCAAGCCTCCGGCACGCGACCCCGCCCGCTATCCCGGCAGCCCCTGTACCCCCGGCACTGCCCTTTGACCGGCACTGCCCTTTGACCGGCACTGCCCTTTGACCGGCACTGCCCTTTGGCCGGCACTGCCCTTTGCCGGCACGGAGCCGGCCTGTTACGGGGTAACGATGACCTTGCCGACGGCACCGTTCTCGGCGGTTTCGTGCGCCGCGGCGACCTCGGCCAGCGGGAACTTGTGCACCGGCAGCCCGGTGAGCTCGCCGGCCGCCAGGGCGGCGGTGATGTCGGCCGCGGCCTGGTCGAGCGCGGTCATCGGCACGCCGTACAGCAGCACGAACCTGAGGGTGACGTTGGCTGTCATGCAGGCCCGCACCGGCAGCACCGGGTCGGCGGCCTCGGCCGCGTAGGTCACGATCGTGGCGTGCGGCCTGATCACCGCCAGGTCCAGCTGGAGGTTGGCGCCAAGCGCCACCTCGATGATCCGGTCCACGGGACCGAACGCCTTGACCTGTTCCGCCGCATCGGGCGAGCGGTAGTTCACCACCAGGTCGGCACCCGCCTTCTGGGCCAGCGCCGCCTTGTCGGCGCCGCTCACGGTCGTGACGACACGAGCCCCCGCCCGTTTGGCCAGTTCGATGGCGAAGTGACCGACAGATCCTGCACCGCCGGCCACCAGTACGGTCTGGCCCTTCACCGGCCCGTCGCAGAACAGGCAGTACTGCGCGGTCATGGCCGGCACGCCCAGCGAGGCGCCCAGCTCGAACGAGGCGCCGTCGGGCAGCGGCACCGCCTGCCGCTCGGGCACCACGGTCCACTCGGCCGCGGTCCCCCACCGGCGGCCGGCCGCGGCGAGGTACAGCCAGACCCGCTCACCGACGCGGCCCGGGTCCACCCCGGGGCCGACCGCCTCGATGGCGCCCGCGCCGTCGTGGTGCGGGACCTGGAAGTCGTCGATGGGACGCGGGACCGCCCCGGACCTGGCCTTGTAGTCGGTGGGGTTGACGCCAGAGGCGTGCACCCTGACCAGGACCTCGCCCGGTCCCGGTTCGGGCCGGTCCACCTCCTCGACGCGCAGGACGTCGGCCGCTTTCCCGGTGCTCCTGTACAGCGCTGCTTTCATGGGTGCAGCGTAGCGCCCTTGAAAATCTTGTCGACGGCGTTGCGCGGCCCGTGCACGGCGAGGCCGGCGAAGCTGAGCTCGGCGGCCGGGACCGCGCGCACCACGGCCCGGTTATCGTCGTCGTTGCCGGTCGTGAACATGTCCATGGTGTAGATCGCCGTGGGCATCGCCCGGGCCAGCGCCCGCTGATGGGCTTGGCTGAGGGTCGCGGCGTCGGCCGCGTACCACGACGGGCTGCCGGAACAGCTCCAGGTAGGAGTTCCCCGAGCCGTCCTCGTAGGGCTTGCCGATGACTTCCCCGGTGCTGGCGGCGATACCGCTGGCCAGGAAGGCCGTCACGTTCAGCTTCTGCCACGGCTGCAGGTCGGCCCGCACCGCGATGGCGATCTTAGTGTCGAAACGCAGGGTCATGCCACCCAGTGTGGGCCGCCCGCGCCGCCGGGTCTTGAACGCTTGAGCGGGGCCAGGGGTGATAATCAGGACATGTCCGGGGACTGGGCCAGCTACTGGCGCGCGGACAGCGTGCCGGTCGAGGCGATGCACGCGCATTTCACCTCGCACGTGTACCACCGGCACAGCCACGAGAGCTATTCGTTCGGCGTGACCGAGACCGGCGCGCAGGCCTTCACCTGCCGTCACGGACGTCACGTGAGCGGCCGCGGCATGGTGATGGCCTTCAACCCCGGATCCGCGAGCTCATCCAGGACGGCGCCGCGGACCTGACCGCGGACGACCTGGCCGCGGCGGCCGGGTGCAGCCGTTATGCGGCCTACCGGGCCTTCACCCAGGCCTACGGGCTCGCGCCGAGCGACTACCAGCGCCAGCTCCGGGTGCGTGCGGCGCGCCGGCTGCTCTCGGCGGGCATCACGCCGGCCCGGGCCGCGGCCGAGGCCGGCTTCGCCGACCAGGCGCACCTCACCCGCTGGTTCCGGCGTTACTACGGCGTCACCCCAGGCGCCTACCGGGCGGCGGCGGGACAGGACCGGCATCAGTAAGATCGCGGATCATGGAGCAGCGGGTTCTCGGCCGGACAGGCCGGAGGTTTCTGTGGTCGGGCTCGGCACCTGGCAGCTCGGCGCGGACTGGGGGCACGTGTCCGAGGCCGACGCCATGGCGGTGCTGCGGGCGGCGGTCGAGTCCGGGGTCACGTTCTTCGACACCGCCGACGTCTACGGTGACGGGCACAGTGAGCGCGTCATCGGCCGGTTCCTGGCCGGCAACGCCGGGCAGGGCATCACGGTCGCGACCAAGATGGGCCGCCGGGTCGAGCAGTCCGAAGAGCACTACACGCTGGAGAACTTCCGCGCCTGGACCGACCGGTCCCGGGTCAACCTGGGCACCGACCGGCTCGACCTGGTCCAGTTGCACTGCCCGCCGACCCCGGTCTTCGCCTCGGACGCCGTGTTCGACGCGCTCGACACCCTGGTCGCCGAGGACCGGATCGCGGCGTACGGGGTGAGCGTGGAAACCTGCGGCCAGGCCCTGACCGCGATCGCGCGGCCGGGCGTGGCCAGCGTGCAGATCATCCTGAACGCGTTCCGGCGCAAGCCGCTCGACCAGGTGCTGCCCGCGGCGGCCGCGGCGGGCGTCGGCATCATCGCCCGGGTGCCGCTCGCGTCCGGGCTGCTCTCCGGCCGGTACACCAGGGACACCACGTTCGCCGCCGACGACCACCGGAACTACAACGCCCACGGCGAGGCGTTCGATGTCGGGGAGACGTTCTCCGGCGTGGGCTTCGAGGCCGGCGTCGACGCCGCGGCCGAGTTCGCGGCCATCACCGGCGGAACGCGTTCTCAGCGGGCCCCTTCTCAGTCGGCCCCTTCTCAGTCGTCCCCTTCTCAGTGGGCGCTTCGGTGGGTTATCCAGCAGCCGGGCGTGACGACCGTGATTCCCGGCGCCCGCAGCACCAGTCAGGCCAGGCAGAATGCCGAGGCCGCTGGCCTGCCGCCGCTGCCGCAGGCCGAACTCGACGCGATCGAGGGACTGTACGACAAGTACTTCCGCGCCGCCGTGCACGATCGCTGGTGAGCGCGAGCGACTGGGTCACGATCGCCAACCTGGCCAGGGAACATCGACCGACCAGATCCCAGATAATCCGACATCCTGCCTGTGCTAGGGCCTGCCTCAGGGGTCACTACAGCCCCGGACGATCGCGGTGACGGACGATCACCGTCCGTTATCTGTGGGCAACTACAGCCTGCTCGCCGCGGCCCCCGGGGCGCCACTCACAGGAAGTCCCCAGCTCAGCTGGACGACTTCTGACCAACTTTGAAGTGTTTACCTCTGGTACAGTCGCACGTTGTAGATCACAATTAAGTATCGATGTTGCGCGCAAAGCCACCGGATGCGGACCTAGCGAGGCGGGTGAGCAGGGCAGGTGCTGTTGCGAACCGGGCGACGGACTAGGCGTCACCCCGGCTTCCGCGACGGTCAGGCTGCTCCCGACGGCCATAGCGGCCCGCGCGAGCGGGCCCGCCGGATCATCCGGTCACCCATCAGGGCGGCACTGGTCACCGCGCTTGCCGTCGGCGCGGTTGTCACGCTGACCCCGGCCAACGGCGCCGCCAGCGATATCGCCACCGGCTTCGTCCGGGCCGTCCGGCATCTGACCGCGCCGTCGAGGGACGGGCAGGCGTTCGCCGGCACAGCGGCGGTCGGGGCGCTGTTCACCAAGTCTGCGGGCAAGCTCGGCCAGCATTTCTGCACGGCGAGCGTGGTCGACAGCCCGGCGGGCGACCTGCTGATCACCGCCGCGCACTGCATGACCGGCACCTCGGGCACCGTGGATTTCGTGCCCGGGTACAACCTCGGCATTGAGCCGTACGGCGTGTGGACGGTGACCAAGGTCTATGTCGACCAGGCGTGGAGTTCCTCGTCCAGCCCGGATGACGACTTTGCCTTCCTGCGGGTCAGCAAACCCGGCTCACGGGTGCCGGTCGAGGACGTGACCGGGGCGGAACGGCTCGCCACCGGCACCCCGGCCAGCCGCCAGATGGTTCAGGTGATCGGGTATCCGAACGCCACGAATCAGCCCGTCACCTGCCAGAACTGGCTCAAGGAGCCGATGGCCGGCCAGCTCGAATTCGACTGCGGCGGCTATACCGACGGGACCAGCGGCGGGCCCTTCCTGAGCCAGGTCAGCCAGAGCACAGGGCAGGGCCTGGTGATCGGTGTCATCGGCGGGTACCAGCAGGGCGGCTATACGCCCCAGATCTCGTATTCGGCCGTGCTGGGCGCGAACGCCGCGGCCCTGTACAAGAAGGCGGCAGCCGGCGGCTAAGCCGCGGGCGGCGGCGGGGCGATGGCGTCGATCTCGGCCAGCTCGGCCTCGGTCGGAGTCCAGTCCCCGGCGGCCGCGTTGGCCTTGACCTGCTCGGCGCTCGTCGCCCCGGCGATCACCGACGAGCAGCCGGGATGAGCGGCCAGGGCGCCGATCGCGGCCTCCAGGAGCGTGACGCCGTGATCTTGCGCCCAGGTGATCAGCGCCTCGACCTTGGCCAGCTTCTCCTCGGTCACGTAGCCCTTGCGCTCGGCCAGCCTCGTCCCCTCCGGTATCGGCTGGCCCTGCCGGATCTTGCCGGTCAGCAGGCCGTTGGCGAGCGGGAAGAACGGCAGCACGCCCAGGCCGAAGTGGCTGGCCGCCGGGACGACATCCGCCTCGGCCTGGCGCTCGAGCAGCGACCAGTGGTTCTGCGCGGAGATGAACGGCGTGTGGCCGTTACGCGCCGCGAGGTGCGCGGCGTCGGCCAGCTGCCAGCCGGAGAAGTTCGAGTGGCCGATGTACCTGACCTTGCCCTCGGCGACCAGCTCGTGCAGCGCGGCGAGGGTCTCCTCAACCGGGGTTACCGGGTCCGGGACGTGCAGCTGGTACAGGTCGATGTGGTCGGTGCGCAGCCGGCGCAGTGACTCGGCGACCGCCCGCCGGATATAGGCCCGGCCGCCCTTGGCGCCCGCCGCCGGCCCGTAGCCCATGTCCACTCCCCGGCCGCCGAACTTCGTGGCCAGGACGACCTGGTCGCGGCGCGAGCCGAGAACCTCGCCCAGGGCGCGCTCCGAGCCGCCGCCCCGGCCATATGTGTCCGACGTGTCGAACAGGGTGATCCCGGCGTCGATGGCCGCGTCCACCACCGCGCGGGTGCCGTCCACGTCGAGGCGGCTGCCGAAGTTGTTGCAGCCCAGCCCGACGACCGACACCAGCAGTCCCGACTGTCCCAGGGGCCTATAGCGCATATCCACATCTTAGGGCTGGCCTGGCCGGGCTCGCGGCGCGGGTGACGGGCTGCCAGCCGCCGGATCCGGACGCATGGTAAAGGACCGGCGGGACCGCCGGCGGATGCGGGCGACCGCGCACCCGGGTGGCTTCGGCAGAATAGAAGCATGACCGATCCATCACCCCCGCACGGGACGGGGCCCGGAGTGATCACGCCGGACGGCTGTGCCGTCGACTTCTACGCGCGGATGACCGAGATGGGCGAGCCGGCCATCGTGCACGACGCGGTCGCGCCAGGGGCGTCCATCCTCGAGCTGGGCTGCGGCGCCGGGCGGATCACCCATCCGCTGGTGGCTCTCGGGCATCCCGTCGTCGCCGTCGACGAGTCACCGGAGATGCTGGCGCACGTCCGCGACGCCGAGACGGTGTGCGCGGGGATGGAGGACCTGGCGCTCGGCCGCCGGTTCGACGTGGTCCTGCTGGCCTCGCACTTCATCAACACCGACGACACCGCCGCCAGGACCGCGTTCCTGGGCGCCTGCCGGCGCCACGTCGCCGACGACGGCTGCGTGATCATCCAGCAGCAGGCACCGGGCTGGTTCGCGGCCGCCGCGGACGCCGAGCGCGAGCAGGACGGGATCATCTTCCGGGTGCGGGACTTGTCACGCCCGGCACCTGACCTGGTCTCGGCCACGATGGAGTACGTGGCCGACGACCAGGTATGGACGCAGACGTTCACGGCCAGGCGCCTGGACGACGCCGAACTGACCGCGGTGCTCGACGGGGCAGGGCTGCGGCTGGACCGCTACCTCACCGACGACCACAGCTGGCTGCGCGCCCTCCCGGCCTGAGCCAGGCGGTACCGGCCCCGGGCTAGCCGCCGCTCTTGCGGCGGAAGGAGCGCCGGCTGGCGGCGGGACCGTGGGAGCCGTGCACCTTGCCGGTGTGGTCCACGCCCTCGGCGCTGGCGTGCGAGCTGCGCTTGCGCTCGAGTGCCTCGCGGAACTTGCGCTTCATGTCGTCCAGGTCGGCTCCTTCTGGGCCGGCCTGGGCGGCTGCCTCCTCCTGGCCGGCCTCGGGGGCGGTTTTACCCGGGGACGCCTCGGCTCCGGGTTGCTCGACGGCCATGCGGACCTCCTGCGGCATAGAAGTACGTACACAGCCTCGCACACCGGGACCGGTTTCATCGAGCCGATATCCGCCCGGCGCCCGGCAACCACCGATAATGACCGGTATGGCGCGACGAAGCGAACCGGACCGGGCGGGCGTCCCCGGCCAGGCCGAGCTGCTGCGCGACGCCGACCGGCGGGCGGCGTGGATGCTGCTGATCGACGGGGTGCCGCAGTCGCACGTAGACCTGGACGACCCGGGCTACCTGGACTTCGAGTACGTCAGGCGGCTCGGGCACGTGATCGAGGAGGCCGCGCCCGCCGGGCAGCCGCTGCGGGTGCTGCACCTGGGCGCGGGGGCGCTCACGCTGGCCCGCTACGTGGCCGTGACCCGGCCCGGCTCGCCGCAGCTGGCGGTGGAGGTGGACGCCGCGCTGGTGGACCTGATCCGGCTCCGGCTGCCGCCGCGGAACCCCAGGCTCCGGGTCCGCGTCGGCGACGCCCGGGCCGAGCTCGAGCGGCTGCGGGCGGGCTCGTTCGACGTGGTGATCGTGGACGTGTTCGAGGGCGGCCGCACCCCGGCCCACCTGACCTCGGCGGAGTTCTGGGCCGCGGCCCGGCGCGCGGTGCGCGGCACCGGCGTGGTGGCGGCCAACGTGGCCGACGGCGCGCCCCTGACGCATGCCCGGGCGCAGGTCGCGACGGCGCGTTCGGTCTTTCCGCACGCCTGCCTGATCGCGGACGCCGCGGTGCTGCGCGGCCGGCGGTTCGGCAACCTGGTGCTGGCAGTGAGCCCGGAACCGCTCCCGGTGCAGGCGCTCACCCGGCGGGCGGCCGGCGACCCGATGCCCGGGCGCCTGGTGCACGGCCGCGACCTGGCGCGTTTCACCGCCGGGGCCAAGCCGGTGACCGACGCGACCGCTACCCCCTCCCCCGCCGCGCCGGCCGGCGCGTTCGCGTCGTAGAGCACCGGTCAAGTGGCCACCTGCCCTGGCCGGGGACCGTGTCGCCATGGGGCCTGGCCCGTCGGCCATCGCCATGGGGCCGAACGGAGCGGGCTGGCCCTCTCAGCGCCGGTTTCCAGCCCGGGCCGGGCGGCGTCCCGAGCCCTCGTGCTTCGCGCGGACCCGGACGGAGACCTGCACCGGGGTGCCGTCGAAGCCGAACTCCTCGCGCAGCCGCCGCTCGACGAACCGGCGGTAGCCCGCCTCGAGGAACCCCGAGGCGAACAGGACGAAAACCGGCGGCCGGACGCCGGCCTGGGTGGCGAAGAGGATCTTCGGCTGGCGGCCGCCGCGCACCGGCGGCGGGGTCGCCGCGACCAGGCCGGTCAGCCACGCGTTGAGGCGGCCGGTCGGCACCCGGGTCTCCCACCCTTCCAGCGCCTGCTCCAGCGCGGGTACCAGCCGGTCCATGTGCCGCCCGGTGGCGGCGGAGATGTTCACCCGGGGCGCCCAGCGGGCGGTGTGCAGCTGCCGGTCGATCTCGCGATCGAGGTAACGCTGCCGCTCCTCGTCGACCAGGTCCCACTTGTTATAGGCGATGACCAGGGCCCGGCCGGCCTCGATGACCATGGAGATGATGCGCAGGTCCTGTTCGGCGAGCGGCTCGCTCCCGTCGACCAGGACCACGGCGACCTCGGCCAGGTCGAGCGCGCCCGCGGTGCGCAGCGCCGCGTAGTAGTCCGCGCCCTGGTTCTCCCGGAACCGCCGCCTGATGCCCGCGGTGTCGACGAACCGCCAGGTGGTGCCGCCGAGCTCGATGATCTCGTCAACCGGGTCCCTGGTGGTGCCGGCCACCGAGTCGACCAGGGACCGCTCACTGCCGGCCAGCTTGTTCAGCAGGCTGGACTTGCCGACGTTCGGGCGGCCGAGCAGGGCCACCCGGCGCGGCCCGCCCTCGGCGTCGCCGGTGTCCTTGGGCGCGTCCGGCAGCGCATCGAGCACCAGGTCGAGCAGGTCGCCGCTGCCCCGCCCGTGCAGCGCGCTGACCGGGGCGGGCTCACCGAGCCCGAGCGACCACAGCGCCGCTACCTCGGATTCGGCCCGGGTGTCGTCGACCTTGTTGGCCGCGACCACGACCGGCTTGCCGGAACGGCGCAGCACGCGGGCCACCGCCGCGTCCGCATCGGTCACGCCCACCGTGGCGTCCACCACGAACAGCACCGCGTCGGCGGCGTCCACCGCCACCCTGGCCTGGGCGGCGACCCGGGCGGCCAGGCTTTCCGTGCCCTCGATCGATGGTTCCCAGCCGCCGGTGTCCACCAGGGTGAACGCCCGGCCGTTCCAGAGGGCGTCGTAGGTGACCCGGTCCCTGGTCACCCCGGGGGTGTCCTCCACGACCGCCTGCCGGCTGCCCAGGATCCGGTTCACCAGCGTCGACTTGCCCACGTTGGGCCGGCCGACGACGGCGACAACGGGTACGGGTGCCTCGTTCGGCATTCTTACCTGCTCTTCTGCATTGCCAGCCCGACGATGATGCCGACCACCTCGTCCAGGCCGAGCCCGGTGGAATCAACGTCCACCGCGTCCGCGGCCTTCCCGCTCTGCGCCGCGTCCAGCCGGTCGCGCCGGTCCTGGTCGGCCTGGGTGGACCAGCTGGCCTCGGCGGCGCGGCGGCTGGCCCGGGCCGCGCCGTCGGCGGTCAGGAACACCTTGACCTGCGCGCCGGGCGCGACCACGGTGCCGATGTCCCGGCCCTCGGCCACGATCCCCGGAGCCGCGGCGATGATCTCCCGCTGCATCGCGATCAGGCGCGCGCGGACCTGCGGGACGGCCGCGACGGCGCTGACCGCCGCGGTGACCTCGCGGGTCCTGATCGCCTCGGACACGTCGGCGCCGTCGACCCGGGTCCACGGCGCCCGCGGGTCGGTGCTGACCTCGATGACCGGCTCGCCGGCCAGCCTGGCTACCACCTCGGGATCGGTGGTGTCGGCGCCGCGGTCGAGCAGCCACCAGGTCAGCGCCCGGTACATGGCCCCGGTGTCCAGGTAGCGCAGGCCGAGCGTGCGGGCCACGCCGCGGGAAGCGCTCGACTTGCCGGCCCCGGAAGGCCCGTCGACCGCGACGACGAGCCCGGACCCGCGATCCGTGTCGCTCTCCTGGTCGCTTGCCAGGCTGGCTGAAGTCTTCACCCGAAGGAGCCTACCGGGGGACGCGCCCCGCGGCGGCGCCCGGCATTCCAGCCATGCCCTCGATTGACGGTCGTGCTGCTCCCTTGTGCCTCACCAGTCTCATCAACCCCATCGTGGCCGGGCGCGGCGGCGGCGGCCGGGGGCCGGCTGAGGGATCGTGTGCCGTCAGGCGCCGGATCTGGCGCCGGATCGGCACACGATCAGCGGCCCGGCTGGCGAAGGGCGGCCGCGATGCTCCATCGTCGCCGCTTCTTCCAGTGGGACCCGCACCGGCCGCGGCACGCGCGGTCGGCGGGGCGGGCAGCCGGGCCCGTTCGGGATAAATCGCGGGCACGGCCGGGAAGCTAACGGCGGACCGGCCACCCGCCCGCCTCCAGCGCGTCCAGCAGCGGCCCGGCCTCGGCGGGCCGGACGGACAACTCGGCGACACCGACCGGCAGCCCGGGCGAGTGCTCGATCCTGACGTCCTCGATGTTGACACCGGCCGCGCCGGCCGCGTCGAACAGCCGGGCCAGCTCGCCCGGTTCGTCGCGGATGACGACCTGGACCGCGGTGAACTCGCGCGGCTCGCCGCCGTGCTTGCCGGGCACCCTGGCCACTCCGGCCTGGCCGTGGTCGAGCAGCGTGGCGACCGATTTGGGGTCGCCGTCGGTGAGCATCCTGGCCGCCTCGGCCAGGTCGGCGGCCACCGCGGCCAGCACCTCGGCCACCGGTTCGGCGTTGGCGGCCAGGATCTGGGTCCACAGGCCGGTATCGCCGGCCGCGATCCTGGTCACGTCGCGCAGCCCCTGCCCGGCCAGGTCCAGCGCCTCGGGCGGCGCGGCTTCGAGGCGGGCCGCCATCGCCGCTGCGACCAGGTGCGGGGCGTGCGAGACGAGCGCGACCCAGCGGTCATGGGCCGCCGCGCCGGTCCGCATGGGCACCGCGCCGCAGGTCCGGACCAGGGCCGTGATCGTCGCGACGGCCTGCTCGGAGGTTTCCGGAGCCGGGCACAGCGCCCAGGTCCGGCCGAGGAACAGGTCGGCGCGGGCGGCGGCGGGGCCGTGCTTCTCCCGGCCGGCCAGCGGGTGGCCGGGCACGTAGCTGGTCATGTCGCAGCCGAGGGCCCGGGCCTGCGCCACCGGAAGCTGTTTCACGCTGGCCACGTCGGTGTAGCAGCGGGCCAGGCCGGGCAGACCCGGCCGGGCCGCGGGCCTGCGCGGCGGCCAGGGTGGCAGCCACGGCGGACGGCGGCACCGCGATCACGGCCACGTCCGCCTGGACCCGGGAACCGGCGTCGGGCAGCGGTTCCCCGGCACCCAGGTTGGCCGCGAGCCGGGCCGCCTCCGGGTCCTCGTCGGCGAGCCAGACGCCGATCCCGTGCTCGCGCAGCGCGAGCGCTACCGACGTCCCGATCAGCCCCGTGCCGAGGACCGCGACCCGCATCGTGCTCGCCTTACTGGGCGATGTCGAGGCGGAGCGCGGCGGCACCGCGCAGGTAGACATGCTGGACGGCGGACCGCGGCCGGTCCGTCTCGACGTGCGCCATCAGCCGCACCACCCGGGGCATGGCGCCAGGCACGGCGATCTCCGCGGCACAGATCAGCGGCACGTCGTGGAAGCCGATCTTGCGCGCGGCCAGCGCGGGGAATTCGGCGGTCAGGTCGGGCGTCGACGTGAACAGCACGCTGATCACGTCGTCGGTAGTGAGGTCGTTACGAGCCATCACCTCGGTGACCAGGTCCGCGGTGGCCTCGAGTATCGCGTCCCGGTCGTCGGAATCGACCTGCACCGCGCCGCGAATCGCCCTGACTGTCATCTCTCAACTCCCATCCGGCACAGGTTACAGGCCGACCGCGGCGTACAGCTCGCCGATTTCGGCGGTGGTCAGCTCGCGTGTGGTGCCCGGCTTGAGGTTACCGAGCCTGACCGGCCCCACGTCGGTGCGGACCAGCCGGCTGACCGGGTGCCCGGTCGCGGCGAGCATCCGCCGCACGATGTGCTTGCGCCCCTCGTGCAGAGTGACCTCCACCAGCACGCGGTTCCCCGACCGGTCGATGATGCGGAACCGGTCGGCGCTGGCCACGCCGTCGTCGAGCTCGACCCCGGTGGCCAGGCGGCGGCCGAGGTCCTTCGGCACCGGGCCGGTCACCTCGGCCAGGTAGGTCTTGGCCACCTCGAAGCTGGGGTGGGCCAGCCGGTGCGCGAGCTCGCCGTCGTTGGTGAGCAGCATCAGGCCCTCGGTGTCGTAGTCCAGCCGGCCGATATGGAACAGCCGCTCGGTCCGGTCGCCGAGGTAGTCCGTCACGGTCTTGCGGCCGCGCGGGTCGGACATCGCGGTCAGCACCTTGGGCGGCTTGTTGAACGCCAGGTAGACCAGCCCGGGCTTGGCCGGGATGCGCTTGCCGTCCACCCTGATCACCTGGTGTTCGGGGTCGACCCGGGCGCCGAACCGGCGGACGGTCTCGCCGTCCACCTCGACCCGGCCCGCGCCGATGAGCTCCTCGCAGTGCCTGCGGCTGCCGACCCCGGCCTCGGCCAGGACCTTCTGCAGCCGGACCCCGCCGGGGACGTCGGTCAGGGAATCCCTGTCTTGGCCGTCGAAGTCGTCGTCATCGTCGGCCTGGAATCTACGGTCGGGCGTTTTCATCCTCGATGTCCTCAATGTTCTCCGGCAGGAACGGCGCGAGATCCGGCAGGTCCTGCAGGCTGGCCAGGCCCAGCCGCTCCAGGAAGTACCCGGTCGTCCGGTACAGGATGGCCCCGGTCTCGGAGTCCGTGCCCGCCTCCTCGGTGAGGCCGCGCAGCACCAGGGTGCGCATGACCCCGTCGCAGTTGACGCCGCGCACCGCCGATACCCGGGCCCGGCTCACCGGCTGGCGGTAGGCCACCACGGCCAGGGTCTCCAGCGCCGCCTGGGTCAGCCGGACCTCCTGCCCGTCGCTGACGAAACGCTCGACCAGCGGCGCGCAATCCTCGCGGGTGTAGAACCGCCAGCCGCCGGCGATCTCACGCAGGTCGAAGCCGCGGCTCTCGGCGGCGTAGGAGGCAGCCAGGCCGCGCAGTTCGGCCTCTACCTCGCTCCTCGGGCGCTCGAGCACCTGGGCCAGCATCACGACCGGCACCGGCTCGTCAGCTACCAGCAGGATCGCCTCGAGGCTGGCCCGCAGACCGGGGCCCGGGTCGGCGGCCTCGCTGGTCTCGCCGGTCTCAGGAATACCGCTGTTCTCAGGGGTTACGCTGGTCATTGATCGTCGTCGCTTTCCGTCAGCTGACTGACGCTATCAGTGTCCGCCGGACCCGTCCATGTCACGTAAAGCTCGCCGAGCGGAGCGACCTGCTCGAAGGAGACCGTGTCTTCGCGATACAGCTCGAGCAGGGCCAGGAAGCTGGCCACCACCTCGTAGCTGCCCGCGGCGCCGGCGGTCAGCCGCCGGAAGCTGGCCCGGCCCAGTTTCCGCAGCAGGGTGGCGATGATCCGGGCCTGGTCGCGAATGCTGATCACCGGGGAGTGGATGTGCTCGGTGTCGACCTTGGGCGGCGGCTTGGGGGTGAGCGCGAGCGCGGCGAGCCGGGCGAACTCGGCCGGGCCCAGGCCGAGCAGGACCTCGGGGAGCAGCTCGGCGAACCGGGGCTCCAGCGGGACCCGGCGCGGGAAGCGGCGGGCCGCGGCGGTCATCCGGGCCGCGAATATGGCCGCGACCTCCTTGTACGCGCGGTACTGCAGCAACCGGGCGAACAGCAGGTCCCTGGCCTCGAGCAGGGCGAGGTCCTCCTCGTCCTCCACCTCCCCCGACGGCAGCAGCCGAGCGGCCTTGAGGTCGAGCAGGGTGGCCGCGACCACGAGGAAGTAGCTGACCTGGTCCAGGTCCCAGCCGTCGGATCGATGCGAGATGTAGGCGATGAACTCATCGGTGACCTGGGAGAGGGCGACTTCGGTGATGTCGAGCTTGTGCTTGGAGATCAGCGCGAGCAGCAGGTCGAAAGGGCCCTCGAACACGTCCAGGTGCACCTGGAAGGCGCTGGACGCGGCCTTGGCCGCGGCGTCCTGGTCATCACCGGTCAGGTCCGTGCTCACGGTCATGACCGTAGCCGGTCCTGGCTACACCGCGGTCCCACTCGTCCCGCTGGCCTGCTCCTGGCTGGCACTGTTGAGGCTGGCACTGTTGAGGCTGGCACTGGCGCCGTTGGCGCTGGCGATGCGGCGGGCCAGCAGGCTGTCCTTGCCGCGGGCGTCGAGATCGGCGAGCAGGACGGCGATCGCCTCCCGGACGACCCGGCCCCGGTCGGCGGCGGCCCCGTAGCGCAGCAGCGCGAGCCGGGCGCGTTCCAGGTCAAGAAGTTCCTCGGCGGACAGGTAGACGGTGATCTTCTGGGCGTGTTTCTCCCGCCCGCTGGCCTGGCGCTGATCGCCTCCATCCGGGCCAGGAGCGGCCGGGCGCAAGAGTTCAGCGACCCCGGGAAGGCTTACCCTCCGTGATCGTCCTCTGCCTGCCGCCACCGCTCCAGTACCTCCTTAGCCAGCTCCCGGTAGGAATGCGCCCCGTTTGACCCGGAATCGAAGCTGGTAATAGGCTCTCCGGCCACCGTAGCGTCCGGGAACCGCACCGTGCGGTTGATTACAGTATGAAAAACTTTGTCGCCGAAGCCATTGACCATGCTGGCCAGGACCTCACGGGTATGCAGCGTCCGCGAGTCGTACATCGTGGCGAGCAGGCCATCGATGGTCAGCTTGGGGTTCAGCCGACGGGACACCTTGTCGATGGTCTCCATCAGCAGCGCCACGCCGCGCATCGCGAAGTACTCGCACTCCAGCGGGATGACCACGCTGTCAGCGCAGGCGAGGGCGTTGATGGTCAGCAGGCCCAGGGACGGCTGGCAGTCGATCATGATCATGTCGTACTCGTCCATCAGCGGCTGCAGCACCCCGCCGAGCACGTACTCCCGGCCGACCTCGTGCACCAGCTGGACTTCGGCGCCGGACAGGTCGATGTTGCTCGGCATCAGGTCCATGCCGTCGACGCTGGTCTTGAACAGCACATCGTGCGCGGTGACGTCGCGCTCCATCAGCAGGTTGTAGACGGTGTTGTCGATGTCGTGCGGCTGGATGCCGAGGCCGACCGACAGCGCTCCCTGCGGGTCGAAGTCGACCAGCAGCACCCGGCGCCCCTGCTCAGCGAGGGCAGCGCCGAGGTTTATGGTGGTCGTCGTCTTGCCGACGCCGCCCTTCTGGTTGCAGACCGCGATGATGCGCGCGGGGCCGTGCTCCATGAGCGGCTCGGGATCGGGGAAGGCTGAATGGGGCCTCCCGGTCGGACCCAGTTGTCCTGCCTGGGGCTCTGACAAACGTGTTGCTGCCACCAGCGCGAACCTCCCGTACTTAAAAGGCCGGGACGATGCCCTCGGAACCTGATTTTGGACTCTAGGGCCTTGGCAGGTCGCCGGCAAGCAGGCTCGCCGTTTACGCCTGATATCCACCTGGTGATTCGCGCTGGCGGCAGTTCTGCGGGGTGCCGTCCTTCAGGGTGCCGTCGGGACCGCCTGCCCGAGGCCGGGTGCTGGCACGGGGTGCTGCGCCTCGGAGCGCACGACCCGCAGGCCGATCGTGGCCAGGGCGATGAAGGCAAGGTAGTCGCTGAGCTCGGCGAGGGGTCCGGGCAGCCCGAGGAAGGCGACGAAGGGCGAGACGATGAACAGGGCGCCGACCCAGCGCGGGAAGACGCGGGCGCGGATCACGGCGATGCCCAGGCAGATCAGGCCGGCCAGCATGAACACCAGCGCGATGTTCTCGAAGATGAGGAATCCGCCAGGCGGGTTGTCCGGTATGCCGCCGTGGGTAACCAGGTACGGCTTGACGAAGGCCTCGATGCAGCCTTCGGAGATATTCAGCATGGTGAGGGCCGCGAACAGGCCGATGTAGCCGACCAGTGTGAGCCGGGCGGCCCGCCGACCGTGGCAGGCGAGGATCACCGGCAGGCCCAGGGCGACGATGATGTTGCCCGCGATGGCGATGCCGTTCAGCGGCGCCCACAATGAGCTGGTGTAGCGGACGTCGCCGTGACCGCGGATGAGCGTTCCCGCAGCGAGGTATCCGCCCGCCGCCACGATCGTGCCGATGATCAGCGCCCAGCCGCCAAGCCGCGTCCGGTTCACGGTCATTTCCTGGTCCTCCGTCTTCGTGTGCCGCCGCTCCCTGATGGGGCGGTGCGGTGTCGCCAGCCTCGTCCGGCGGCGGCGCGCTTGTCGTCGTGCGGCGGTCCCGCCCGGGTCGTGCCTGGGTCGCCTGCCGCGCGGGCCGGTTACGACTTCAGTCGGTCCGCGATCATGCCTCGGGATGACGCCGGCGGGCCGGCCGCGCTGTACGTTCGATGCCATGGAGCGGACCAACGGCGTGCTCCGGGCCCGCGATCGCCCCGAGTTGCTGGCTGACGGGCTGCTGGCGCTGGCCCTGACCGTCTTTGCTCAGCTCAACCTGCGCTTCAACATCGACGGCTCGACCCATTACGGCCCCCCGTTCGCCGCCGCGGTCGCGACCGGGGTCGCGACCGCGGCGCTGGCGCTGCGCCGCCGGGCGCCGCTGCTGACCGTGTGCGTCATAGTGGCCGCGGTGGCCGGCCCGGAGCTTGTCACCCGGCTGACCATCACGCTCTGGGGGTCGTTCGTGCCCCTGCTGATCGGTGTGTACTCGGTGGCACGGCACGCGCGAGGCCGGGAGGCACTGGCCGGCGCCGCGGCGGCAACGCTCGGGCTGCTGGTCGTGATGCTGCGGGTCCCGGTGATCGGCACCGTGAGCAACATCCCGTTCAACGTCGTGCCGTTCACCACCGCGTTCATCGCCGGGCGGGTCCTGCGCGCGCGGCACGACCGCCACGTCGAGGTCAGCCAGCGAGCCCGGCAGCTGGAAGCCGGCCGCGAGGAGATGATCCGGGCGGCCATCGCGGACGAACGCAGCCGGATAGCGCGGGAGTTGCACGACATCGTGGCCCACTGCATCAGCGTCATGGTGGTCCAGGCCGGCGCGGCCGAGGACCTGCTGGACCGGAACCCGCCGCTGGCCCGGCCGCCGCTGCGTTCGGTGCAGGAAACCGGCCGTCAGGCGGTGGCCGAGCTCACCCGCATGCTCGGGCTGCTCCGCGGCGAGCGGGCCGCGCTGGAATTGCGGCCGCAGCCTGGCACCGCGCAGCTGCGTGAGCTCGCGGAAGGCATGCGCGAGGCTGGCTTGCCCGTGGCGTTCCAGGTCCAGGGCACGCCCCGGCCGCTCGCGCCCGGCGTCGAGCTGACCCTCTACCGCGTCGCCCAGGAGGCCCTGACGAACGCCCTGAAGCACGCGGGGCCGGCCCGGGCCGAGGTCATGCTGCGCTATGGCGAGCACACCGTGGATCTGGACGTGGTGGACGACGGCCGCGGTCCGGGGCCTGGCTTTACGGCCGGTTCTGGAACGGGTCACGGGCTGATCGGCATGCGGGAACGCGTTCTGCTGTATGGCGGGTCACTCGCGGCCGGCCCCGGCCCGGACGGCGGTTTCGCGGTCCGAATGGTGCTGCCGGCCGAAGACGCGGCGGGTGCCGCCACCGGTGAGGGCGAAGCGCTTCCCGTACCCGGTGCGGTGTCATGATCCGGGTCCTGCTGGCCGACGACCAGGCGCTGGTCCGGGGCGGATTCCGGTCGATCCTCGAAGGCCAGGACGACATCGAGGTGGCCGGCGAGGCCGCCGACGGCCTGGAGGCCATCGACCAGGCGATGACGTCCAACCCCGACGTCATCGTCATGGACATCCGGATGCCGCGCCTGGACGGCATCGAGGCCACGCGGCGGCTGGTCGGCGACGACCGGGTGCGCGCCCGGGTGCTGATGCTCACTACCTTCGATCATGACGAGTACGTGTACGAGGCACTGCGGGCCGGGGCCAGCGGGTTCCTGCTCAAGAGCGCCCCGCCGCGCGAGCTCGCGGGTGCGATCCGGATTGTGGCGGCGGGCGAGGCGCTGCTCGCCCCCGAGATCACCCGCCGGATGATCTCGGACTACGTGCGCCGCCCGCGGCCCGGGACCGGCCCGCCACCGGGCCTGGCCACGCTCACCAGCCGGGAGTTCGAGGTGCTCGGCCTGATCGCGCAGGGCCTATCCAATGCCGAGATCGGCACCGCCTTGTTCCTGAGCGAACCGACGATCAAGACGCACGTGACCCGTATCCTGGCCAAACTGCAGCTCAGGGACCGAGTTCAGGCAGTGGTGCTCGCCTACGAATCCGGCCTGGTGCAGCCGGGGACGCGCTCAGCGCACCCGCGCCCGGGTACCTCCGGCTAGGAGCCTGCTAGTCAAGTAACTGGGGTAAGTCCAGTCCGCCTGGCATCACGGGCCCCATGGGCTCGGGGGTGAGCGGTGGCCCAGCCGTCCGGGCCTGCCCTGCGCCGTACTACGGGGAGGATCCGGCTTACCGGGAGGATCCGGGCCCCCCTGGGGTACCTTTTCCTCCCCGCAGGCCGGATCCTGCCCGTTATTCCGGGACCGGACGCCAGGCTGCAGCGCAGGGGCACGCCTGGCCCGGCTGGCATCACAGGCCCCATGAGCCCGGGGTGGCAGGCGGGTCGCCCCCGGGCGAAGCAGGCGGGTCACCCCCGGGCGAAGCAGGCGGGTCACCCCCGGGCGAAACGGGTAGCCGGCCCAGAGCGGGTGGTTACTTCACTGGTGCTAGGTCGGCCTGGCTTGCTGGGCCTGGGTCTCGGCCTTCTGCCACCAGGGCTCGGACGAATGGTCCGCCTCGCCGCTGCCGGCATGCTCGGAGCCCGGCTGGTCACCCGGACGCTCGCCGCCGGGCTGCTCGGCGGCCGCGAAGTGGCTGTCCAGGAGGTTGACGCCCGGGAACTGGCTGCCGGGCCGCTCGGTGCCCGGGAGGCCGCTCGGGTGCTGGCCGCTCGGGTGCTGGCTGCCCGGGTGCTGGCTGCCCGGGTGCTGGCCGCCTGGGTGCTGGCCGCCCGGCTGGGCGGCGGCTTCGTCCGGGTACTCGCTGGCGGGCAGGAGGCGGAAGCCGGACTTGAGGGCCCTGACCCCGGGCAGCTCAAGGTGCGACCGCTTGGTGAGAACCTCGAGCTCGTGGATGGTCAGGGCGACGCCGATCTCGCCGCGCCCGGCGTGGACGGCGGCCAGCCGACCGGCGCTGATCCCCGCGACCAGCCCGGTGACCTCGAAGATGATGGACAGGCCGAGCTGGAGGGTGTGCACCCGGTGACCGTCGACCAGGATGCTGACCGCGGGCTGCTGGACGGTGCTGACCCGGTGCGGGGCCAGGCCGACCAGCTCCTTGCTGCCCGGCGTGACCAGCGTCCGCCGCGCGGCGGAATAGATGTCCCTGTGCTCACGCCAGCCGGACACGAGGACTTCCATCAGGTCGACCTTCAGCAACCCGGCCGCGGCCACCGCGGCCTCGCGGACGGCGGCTTCCCTGGTCACTCGCGGGAGACGCGCGAGGGCCGTGGCAAAGGCGCGGCCGGAGGACATGACATGCCGGGTCAGCGCCTCGTGAGCGTCCTCCGACGAGCCGAACAGCAGATCGGCAGCGGTGAGCACACCCTCCGTCTCGGCAGGTGTCACGAGCTGATCTCCTCGATGGTCGTGATGACGGCGGCCGGGAGGGGCTCGAAGCGTACCGTGTACGTCTCCTCCATGCCGATCTCATGAATGCTCACCGGGCCAGGCCGGCCCGGTTCGGGCACGGCCCGCACGTCCGACGGGGGCGCCAGCGGCGGCCGTGATCGAGGGCGCTTGCGCAGCCGCCGCGCGGTCAGGGTCAGCGCCCCGGCGATGGCCCCGACGGCTACGGCCGCCAGGGAGACGATGACCGGTTTCGGCACCTTCTTCGAGGCAGAGGCCAGGACCGCCGTTTCTGTGGGCTCGGCGGACGCCTCCGCGGAAGCGCTGCTCACCTCGCCGCCGGCGCCGATCGCGATCACCACGAAGTAGTAGGTGATGCCGTTGGTCAGCCCGGTCACCGTGGAATTCGTGCTGGTGGTGCTGGTGACCGGGGTGCCCAGGGCGAAGCCCGGGGTCGTCCCCGCGTAGACGTGGTAGCGGGCCGGCGGCGATCCGCAGGCCGAGGCGGGCGCGGTCCACGACAGCCCCACCTCGGCGTCGCCTGCGCTCGCGGTCAGCCCGGTCGGCGTTCCCGGCGCTCCGGCGGTTCCGGTCCCGCCGGACGGGGACGCCGAGGTAGCGGCGGACGCCGGGGCGGTAGCCGAGACCGGGACGGCCGACGCTTCGCCGGAGGCGGCGCCCTGCCGGTTCGCCTGGTTGACCGCGGCGACCGTGAAGTAGTAGGCGGTCCCGTTGGTCAGCCCGGTCAGCGTGTAACTGGTGCCCTGCACCAGGGTCCCGTTGACCGGCGCGCTGGACTCCCCGCCCGGGCTGGTCCCCCGGTAGATCTCGTAGCCGCTGATGCCGGTGCCCCCGCCGGACCCGGGCGCCGTCCAGGACAGGGTGACCTGGCGGTCGCGGGGGGTCGCGGTCAGGCCGTTCGGCCTTCCGGGTTTGGTGATCGCGGCCGCCGGGGCGGCCGATGCGGTACCCGAGGCGGGACCCTCGCCGGCCTGGTTGACCGCGGTCACCTTGAAGTAGTAGGTGGTGCCGTTGGTGAGGTTCGTTATGGTCGCGCCGGTGCCCTTGGCGCTGGTGACCGGTTTGCCGGTGATGTTCTTGCTGGTGCCCTCGTAGACGTTGTAGCTGGTGACCTGCGCGCCGCCATCGGAGCCTGGCGCCTTCCACGACAGGCTCACCCGGGCGTCGCCCGCAGTCGCGGTCAGCCCGGCGGGCGCTCCTGGCGCGGTGACCGGAGCCACCGGGGTGGCCGAGGCCTCGGCTGAGGGCGCGCTGTGCAGTTTGGCGTCGTTGACCGCGTCGGCCGTGAAGTAGTAGGTGGTGCCGTTCTTCAGGCCGGTCACGGTGTAGCTGGTGCCGGTGATCATGGCGCCGCTGACCGGGCTCGCTGACTCGCCGTGGGAGCTGGTGCCCAGGTAGACGTCATAGCCGATGATCGCCGCGCCGCCGTCGGAGGCGGGTGCCCGCCAGGACAGGGTCACCTGGGCGTTGCCCGCGGTCGAGGTCAGCCCGGTCGGCGGTCCCGGGTTCAGCACCCGGGCCTGCGGCACCTCCATGGCGGTCAAGACGAAGGAAACGCCTGGCCCGGGGGACGCTGTCACGCTGACGCCGACCGCGCCGTTACCGGCCAGCAGCACCGGCCAGCCGGCCAGGACGGCGGCCAGGCATGTGCCGGCCGCCGCGGTCAGCCACCGCCGGCCGGGCGCCGCCGCCCGGGCACGCCAGGCGGCAGGCGGTCCGGGTGTCACACCCGGACGGTGCCCCCTGGTGAGGCGGAAGGGCTTCATGTGGACTCCAGCCGGCGTGGCAACCCGCTGCCATGAAGACTAAAGGCGAAAGCCAGGCCACGGATATCCCTCAGCCGATCAGCGGTTATTTCGGTTCCCTCCTGTTTCCCCCAACCGGGCCTTCCTCGGCCGCGCGGTGCGGTACCTGGCCCGGGAAGCGGGCATCAGGCAGTTCCTCGACATCGGTTCGGGCATCCCCACCGAGCAGAACGTCCACGAGGTCGCCCAGGGCGCCGCACCCGGATCACGCGTCGTCTACGTAGACGTGGATGAGGTCGCGGTCGCGCATAGCAGGCTCCTCCTGGAGGCCAACCCCGACGCCACGGTCATCCAGGCCGACCTGCGCGAGCCGGCCAAGATCCTCGCCGACCCGGAAACACAGCTGCTCATCGACTTCACCCAGCCGGTCGCGGTGCTGCTGGTCGCGGTGCTGCATTTCGTTCCCGAGGAAGCCCGCCCCGCGGAGATCCTCGCCACCCTGCGGCAGGCGCTGGTACCCGGCAGCTACCTGGTCATCTGCCACTCGTGCCGGGACGCGCGGCCGGACTTCGCGGACTCCGCGACCAGCGTGTACAACAGCCGGGTCGCGGCGCAGGTGTGCATGCGCACCCGCGACCAGATCGCCGGCCTGTTCGAGGGGTTCTCGCTGGTCGATCCCGGGCTGGTCTGGATACCCGAGTGGCGGCCCGACTCACCCGACGACGTCCCAGAGAACCCGCAGCAGTACTGGGGCCTGGTCGGCGTGGGCAGGCGCCAGGCTGGCTAGCCGGCAATTCCGGCAAAAGCCGCATATCCCCGGCCAGCGCGCGGGATCAGATTCCATGGTTGTGGCAGCGTAATGAATAGAGGGATGTTGTCCAAGTCCCACATCAGTCCAAGCAACCTGGCGCGTCGGCTGAGGATCGAAGCGACGTACTCACTCTGATCTTGCGCCAGGACTACGCCCGTTACGGTGCTCTGTGGGTGTGCCTTCCCCCTGACACGCATCACGCGACCTGAGTTGGCTCACGATAGCGGGTTCTCGGGAGTCGCGCCGCGCTGACCTTTGGGTTTGCAGTTCGTATGGGCTGAACTTGCGCACTAGGCGCGGCCGGTGAAGTGGTCTGGTGCCGTACATGCGGACAGTGCGGACCACGTCGGGTACGACGGCGGTGCGAGTCGTGCGGGTCTCGCGGCGTGGGTCGCGGGAGATCGAGCACCTGGAGTCTGCGCACGGTGAGGCAGAGCTGGAGGCTGCGGCGCAGCGGCGGATCGCGGCCGGGCAGCTGGAGCTCGGCCTGGGCCTGGAGCCTGCGGGCGGCGGACCGCTGCCGATCACGTCCTCCCGGATGGGGCACCTGCTGGATGCCCTGGAGCGCGCATGCCGGGTGCTGGGGCTCGCTGCCGCCGCGGACAGGGACGACGTGTTCCGGCACCTGGTGCCGGCCCGGGTAATTGAGCTGGTCAGCAAGCTGGACAGCCTGCGTGTCCTGGAGGAGGCCGGGGTGACGCCGGCGTGGTGTGCGACAGTCAAGCGCCGCCTGCCGGAGTACGCACAGGAGCAAGGGCGGCAGCGGCTGCCGGCCCACGTTCCCATCTCATTGCCGAGCATCCTTGATAACCCGCCGGCTATGAGTATCCGCCGGCGGGATCTCCGGGTGGCCTGTCGACGGCGGCCTACCGCTTCGGGTGCAGGACACGCGCCGTGACCGGGAGGCCCGCGCCGGCACGTAGAGCACGGCCGCCCGCCCCGGTGGAGCGGCCGCGCTTCGTAGACGGCTGATCAGGCGGGCCAGGGGATTGTCTGGTCCGCCGGCGGCGCAGTAACGATCACCTGAGCCCGGAAGTCGCCGAAGGTCAGGGATTGTGTTGCCACGAACGCCGGGAAATAGCCGGCTTTGCCCTGGGGGGTCGCCGCCGGGATATGGAAGCCGTTGGACCGGGCGGTCAGGGTGAGCGCCCGGGCTTGCCCCTGCTGATCGACGTCCACGGTGCCGCTGTATCTCACCTGTGTGCTGCTGCCATAGGCGAAGGCGTACCGCGTGCCGGTCCATCCAGGTCCCGACACCGGGCCCACGACCGAGACCTTGGTGAGCCGCTTGAGCTCGGATAGCAACTTCTGTGGTGTCACATTGCTGTCAGCGGCACCGCCGGTGTCGAGCGACGGGTCCGGATGGAAGGCCTGCCGCCACCGTATCCAGTGCTTGCCGGGGTGTCCGGCAATAGTGGGTTGGTACAGGTAGGAGTAACCGCCGACCTCGAGGTAGCCCGGCGGCTGGCTCGAGCAGGTACTTGCGTCAAGCTTCCGCACCGGGTCTATCTGGCCGGTGCAGTGGTCGTGCCACCCGCCCCCTTTAAAGGTGTAGGAGGTTTGCTCGCTGACGTGGTAGCTCTGCGCCAGCGTGCGGGTCAGCGCGGTGGTGACCGTGCTGGCCGAGGCGAACGCGGGCGAGCTGGAACCGGCGGTCAGCACGACCGCCGTGGCGGAAGCTGCGGCCGCCAAGAGCCCGGCCGAAACGGCGGCGCGCCTGCGCGTCCGCCTTGCCTTCTCCCGCCGCCGCGCCGCGCCGAACCCGGCCAGCAGGTCGATTCCCGGCGGCATGTCCTCGGTGGCCGCCCCGAGCAGGCGGCGCGCCTCAGCTTCCGTTTCGTTCATAATGGTCCTCCCTGAGGATCTCGCGCAGTGCGAGCAGGCCGCGGTGCGCCTGCGTCTTGACGGTTCCGATGGAGCGGCCGAGCATCCGCGCGACCTCGGCTTCTGGCAGGTCGGCGCCGTACCGCAGCGCCACCACGATGCGTTGCTGTCGGGGCAGCGTCTGGAGCGCCTGGCGCACCTGCGCGGCGAGCGCCTGCCCGTCGGCGAAGTCTGCGATCACGGTCTCGGGCAGGTCGCCTGTCGGCGTTTCGTGGCGCCACCGGGCGCGCCACCAGGACCGGTGCGTGTTCACCATGATCGCCCGCAGGTAGGCGTCCGGGCCGCCGTCACCCCGCAGATTCGGCCAGGCCCGGTAGAGCTTGACCAGGCTCGCCTGGACCAGGTCCTCGGCCGCGTGCCAGTCGCCGGTGAGCAGCACCGCTACGCGCAGGTGATGCTCGCCGCGGTCACGCACGTAGGCGGTGAACTGTTCGTCGCTATCGGCCATCGCGCCCCGCTTCGCTCGGTGTCTCCGTATGGAAACACGCCGCGTCTCCGCCCGCAGGTTGACATCAGTGGCCGTAATGTCACGCAGGGAGGGGAGCCGGCGTCTTGATGTTCGCGCAGTGCGGCAGCACCCGAGACGGCAAGGAGACAAACATAGGGAAAGCGAAGATCGCCGTGGCCGGGGCCGCAGGGCGGGTCAGGCGGCACGTCGTCGAGGCCCACCCCACCATCGTCTTCGCCACGCTTGCCATCAGCCGGTGGATGGAATGATCTGCCCCGAGCTTTCCGGACAGCTGATTTACGGTTAATTCACGCTGCGATCTGCTGTTCCAGGTACTCGTCGTGGACTTGCTGCGGGGTCCGGTACTGAAGTCCGGAGTGCCGACGTTTAGAATTGTACCAGAATTCGATGTACCTGACAATGTCCCGGCGCGCGTGCTCGCGAGTCGGGTACTGGGTACGGTGAACCCGCTCGTTCTTCAAGGCAGCGAAGAACGACTCTGCCATCGCATTGTCGTAACAGATACCGGTGCGGCCCACGGAATGCCGGATGTCATATTTCTTCAGCGCCGCCGCGAACTGGCAGGACGTGTAATTGCTGCCGCGGTCGGAGTTAAACCGAATTCGGTTTAATTCCGACTGCGGAAGCCAGTACACTGGCCGCGCGTTCCGTGATGCGTGCTTCAGTAACGGTATCATTCCGTCGGTCGGGCAGACCGGAATATGCTTCGATAATGCGGCAGCGGAGTCGTGGAACGCGACGTTCAAGAAGGAGCTCATTCACCTGCATGCATGGAAGAACGTCGAGCACGTGAGGCAGGCTTCGTTCGAATTCGTAGAAGTGTACTACAATCGTCAGAGGATCCAGAAGGGACTGGGGTATCTGACACCCTCCGAGTATGAACTCGGAATTGACACGAGAATGGCGCAAGTGGCATAATATAAGTGTCTTCGAAATCGGTAGGCCTCCAGCTGGACCACAGCCGCGCGGTGCTGGCCGCCCGGCTGTGGTTCACCGCCAGCCCCGCCTGGGACCAGGGCCAGGCATGGTGGCAGTCCGAACGCCGCATCCGACGCAAGGGACCCGCCGCCGGCACCCACCGGCCGGACGCGGAGATCCACTGGCCGTCCATCACGGCCAGCCCCTACGGCGGGCAGATCTGGGCCATCGAGGTAGAGCTGACCGCCAAGCACGCCCCCCGCACCGCCATCATGGCCGGCCTGACCGCCCCGGCCGGGTACGCGCACGTGTACTACCTGACCGCCCCGGCCGCCCGGGGCGTAGTGGCCCGCTGCGCCAGCGCCCTCCCGGACGGCGGCCCGGCCCGGGTCACAGTCTGGGACCTGCCCCCGAATGCCTATGCCCCGCCGGCATGAGAAAACAGAGACCGGAGAATATGAGCGGGAATAGCCCCCGGGAGAACCGGAGAAATGGCCGGGATAATCCCGGCGGGACCGTTAATAACGCGCGGGTAATCAGTTATAATTTGAGTGAAGGCGAAAGGCCGGGCGGGATCAAAGTCCGGTACAAGATCAGGATCGCCACCGGGAAACGCGGCAAAGAGATTGAC
Organism: uncultured Actinomycetes bacterium; assembly: GCA_963722275.1. Taxonomy (GTDB): domain Bacteria; phylum Actinomycetota; class Actinomycetes; order Streptosporangiales; family Streptosporangiaceae; genus Palsa-504. The sequence continues at coordinate 619,374 of CAVRMX010000003.1, forward strand.
GCGCGGCAGGCGAGAGTAATCATGGAGATACTGCAATGGTCACGCCAGCACAAACACCCATGACGCCAGCCGCCAGCGCGGGAACCCCCGCCCCGGCTGAGCCGGTCCCGGTCGCGTTCATCGGCCGGACCTCCACCCTGGCCCTGCAAGACCCCCGCGCGTCGCTGAACCGGCAGCTCCGCTCCGCCCGGGACTGGCTGGCTGCCTGCCGGGGTGGTTCATCGCCGCCGTCTACTGGGACATCGAGTCCGGCGGCATCGACCTCGAGCAGCGCAGCCAGGGCGACGGCTGGCAGCAGTTCGACGCCGCCGGCCTGCCCCGCGACGGCGGCATGGCCGACCTGCTCCGCGAGGCCGCATCCCCGGCCCCGAAATTCGCCGCTGTGGTCTGCGAGGACATCGAGCGGTCCGGCCGCGACATGTTCAACGCGCTGAAACTGGAAAAGGAACTCTCCCGCCACGGCATCCCGCTATTCGCCACCGACGAGCCCGCCGACATCGAAGGCGTCAACGCCACCACCGTCCTAGTGCGCCGGGTCAAGCAAGGCGTCGCGGAATGGTACCGGCTCCAGCTGAAAGAGAAAATCTGGAAAGGGCTCGTCGAGCATTGTATGGACGGATGGAACATCGGCAGCCCGCCCTACGGATACGCCGCCGACCGCATCCCCCACCCCGTCCCGTTCAAAGCCCAACACCACGGACTTAAGGGTGTTCTAGTGCGGTGGCAGCCGGCCTTCGCCTTGTAGGTGACGTCCGAATCCCGGTGTAAATGACAAGACGGGCGTAGGTTCCCTTCAAGACGGCCAAGTCATCGAAGGGAAGGACCTACGCCCATGCCAGACCGAGTATCCCCTACCGAGCGTGTCCGCGGCCACATCGACGAGCTGTTTGCTTCGGGCAGGCAGCTGCCGGAGATCCTGGAAGATGTCGCCCGGCTCGGCGCGCAGCTGCTGATGCAGGCCGCTCTGGAAGCCGAGATCACCGAGTTCCTCGGCCGCGACCGCTACCAGCGGGCCGCGGCCTGCGAGGACGCGCGCCCGGGCTCGCGGAACGGGTACCGGGAGGTGACTGTTAAGACCACTGCCGGGCCGGTGCAGCTGTCGCGGCCCAAGCTGCGCGGCACGACTGAGGTGTTCGCGTCCCGGCTGTTCGGGTCGCACGTGACCAAGACCAACGCGCTGGAATCGCTGGTGATCGCCTCGTTCGTGCGTGGCCTGTCGGTCCGCGATGTCGAGGCCGCGCTCGCCGAGGCACTTGGTGACCAGGCGGCGATCTCCAAGTCCACCGTGTCGGCGATCTGCGGCCAGATCAAGGACGAGTACCAGGCGTGGGTGACCCGGCGGCTGGATGGCATCACGCTGGACTACCTGTTCCTGGACGCCTCCTTCTTCCGGATGCACCCTGGCTCGCCGGCCGAGCCCGTGCTGGCTGCCTGGGGCATCACCACCGGCGGCAAGCCCGCGTTCATCGGCCTGGCCCCGGGCAGCGGCGAGTCCGCCGATGTCTGGCATGACTTCCTGCAAGATCTCAAGGACCGGGCTTTGCCCTCCCCGCTGCTGGTCATCAGCGACGGCGCGCCCGGCCTGATAGCCGCGATCGAGCAGGCCTTCCCCAAGGCACTACGTCAAAGGTGTCTCATCCATCGCGCTAGAAATGTCCTGGCCAAGGTTCCCGCCGGGATGCAGGCCGAGATCAAGGACGCTTACTGGGCACTGTTCGACATCGAAGACCTGAAGACCAAGCCAGGCCCCCGCCTCGTCGAGCTCGTCGATCACCGGATCACCGAGATGGCCGGCCGGTACTCGGCGACCTATCCGGCGGCGATGAAGTGCCTGCTCACCGGCCGCGAGGGGCTGACCGCCTACCTGCGGTTCCCCGCTGAGCACCACCACCGGATCCGGCATTCGAACTTCATCGAGCGGACCTTCGGCGAGACCCGCCGCCGCACCAAAGTCATCGGTCGGCTCCCCGGCGAGACCTCCTGCTTCACCCTGGTCTGGGCGGTCCTGGACCGGGCATCCCGCGGCTGGCGCGGCCTGACCATGACGGCCGACGGCCTGCGCCTGCTGCAGGACCTGCGCCGCTCGCTGCTCGACCCGCCCCGCCAGCTACGGCCACACAGCGTAACCGCCACCGGGGACGACGACCGCCCCGAGAATGCCGCTGCCATCGCCTAACGTCACCATGAAACCGGAACCGCGCCCGTCCCTTTTACGCCGGATTCGGACGCCACCTCCGAAGGAGGGTCTGCGTGAGCATCGCGACACGCTTCCCGATGGCAGTGGACACTGTCGTCATCGGCGCTGGAACAGCGGGTGCGGTGGTGGCCGGCCGCTTGGCGGCGGGTAGCTCCGAGCGCACGCTGCTGCTGGAGGCCGGGCCGGACTACGGGCCGGCCGGTGGCGGTCGCTGGCCGCACGACCTTCTGGACGCGGCGAGCAGCCCGCTGTGGTCCCACGATTGGGGCTATACGGGCGAGTTCGGCGGCCAGGAGATCCACTTCAACCGTGCCCGTGTGGTCGGCGGCTGCTCGGCACACAATGCGTGCGCGGTGGTGTTCGGGAGCCGCTTCGATTACGACGGCTGGGCGGCCGCGGGCAACCCCGGCTGGTCGGCGCGGGAGCTTGTGCCGCTGTTCGCCTCGGCGTGGAAACAGCTGCGGGTGCGGCGCGTGGGTCTGGCTGAGCTGACCCCGTTCCAGCGCGTCTGCAGGGATGCGATCGTGGTGAACGGGATCCCCGCGGTGGAGGATTTCAACAACCTCGACCAGAACGCCGGCGTTGCCCCGTTCCCGGTCAACATCGACGGGGCTACCCGGGTCAACAGCGCGTTCGGGTACGTCGACCCGGTCCGCGACCGGCTCCTTGTGGCCGGCGATGCCCCTGTCGAGCGGGTGCTCATCCGCGGCGGCCGTGCTGTCGGCGTGGCCGTGCGGGAGGGTCAGCGGCTGGCGGAAATCGGCGCGTCGCGGGTCGTGCTCTGCGCCGGTGCCTACGGGAGCCCCGCGATCTTGCTCCGGTCCGGTATCGGACCCGCCGGCGAGCTGATCGCCGTCGGGGTGGAGCCCGCGCTGGACTTCCCCGGCGTCGGACGCAACCTGCACGACCAGCCGTGTGTGGATGTCGGCTACGAAGGGAGCGGCGACCTGATCGAGGCGATGGAGCGCCAGCAGGCGGCAACAGGCTGGCAACCCCATGAGCAGGTGATCGCGAAGTTCCCCTCGGCCGGATGCCGGCAGGGGTTCGACCTGCATATCTACCCGGTCGGCGGGCGTGTTAAGGACACCTCACAGTGGTTCTGGATCCTGGGAGTTGCGTGCCTGACGCCGCTGTCGCGCGGGAGCGTGCGGTTGACCGGTCCCGGTCTCGATGACCAGTTGGTGATCGATCACCGCTATCTCAGTGACTCCGGCGGCTACGACCGGGCACGGCTCGCCGAAGGCGTCGAGCGCGTGCGCGAGGTGGCGCAGGCGCCGGAGCTGCGCAGGCTTCTGGGCCGGGAGATGCGCCCGGGCCCGGACGTCTCGGGCAGACAGGCGATCGAGCGGTTCCTCGATCACGCTGCCGTGCACTATTACCACCCGGCCGGGAGCTGCAAGATGGGGCCGGCCAGCGATCCGGACTCGGTCGTCGACTCCGAGGGCCGGGTGCACGGGATCGAAGGCCTGTATGTAGCGGATGCGTCGCTGATGCCGGCCGTCACGTCCGGCAATACCAACATGCCGACCGCGGTCATCGGCGAGAGAATCGCCCGGTCGCTGCTCGGCTTGGCACAGTCTCCCGCCGACGGTGGCGTGGCGCCGCATATGCCTGATACGGATTCCCATGCCGCTTCTCCGGTTTCTGACCCGATCCCACGAGTGAGCCGCTGACCCGGTAATTGCCGGTAGGCGCCGCTCTGGCCTGGGATGATCGTCTTGCTTCATCTTTTCATCCAGGGAGAGCCGGGTTCCGGGAACAGCATCCCGTGATCGCCGGTGCTAGCGTGACACCGTGTCCGCTGCTGAAGAGCCCGTCTATGACCGGATCGGTGATCACTATCACCGTGGTCGCCGGGAGGACCGGCGGATCGCCGCTGCCCTGCGGGCAGCGCTGGGCGACGCATCGCCTGTGGTGAACGTGGGCGCGGGGACTGGCTCATACGAGCCCCGGGACCGGGCGGTCGCCGCAGTTGAGCCGTCGGCGGTGATGCTGGCGCAGCGGCCACCGGGATCGGCGCCAGCGGTCCGGGCGGTTGCCGAGGCGCTGCCGTTCCGCGATGGCGCGTTCGGCGCTGCGATGGGGGCGCTGACGATCCATCACTGGCGCGACCGGGCACGGGGCCTGGCGGAGTTGCGGCGCGTGGCCCGCGACCGGGTGGTGTTGTTCATGCGTGACACGGTAGTCGCCCGGTCGTGGTGGCTGCATGAGTACTTTCCCGCGACCGCGCGATTGGTGGCCAGCAGGGAAACCCGGCTCACCGAAGTGGCTGCCGTGCTCGGCTCCCTGGAAGTGATTCCGGTGCCGATCCCGGCCGACTGTGCCGACGGGTTCGAGGCAGCGTACTGGCGGCGTCCCCGCGCTTATCTGGACCCCGAGCTGTGGCCATCGATGTCCGCGCTGGCGCTGATCCCTGACGCCGACCGCGAGCATGGCATGCGCCGCCTGCGAGCTGATCTCGACAGCGGCGAATGGCACCACCGGTGGGGCCACCTGCTCGCGCTGGACGAACTCGACCTCGGCTACCGGGTCGTCACCGCACGCTGGTAACGCTCCGGTCCTAGCCAGGGGCCGGCAGACCGGAATCGCTGACTCATCCACCTGGAGAACCCAGCGCCGTTCAGGACCTGCGCCGCTCGCCGCTCGACCCGCCCGCTAGCTACGGCCACACACCGTAACCGTCACCGGGGACGACAACCGCCCCGAGAATGTCAGTGCCATCGCCTAACATCACCATGAACCGGAACCGCGCCCGTCCCTTTTACACCGGATTCCGGACGCCACCCGCCTTGTACTCCGGTTGCTCCAGTGAGTTGGTAAGCATGCCTGGGATGAGCGGGATGACCATGGGGGTGCCCACTGGGTCTGGCATGCCCAGCTTTCAGCCGCGATCATCAGGATCTCCGTCGGGCCGGCTTTGGCCTGGCCGTAGTGGTAGATGTCGGTAGCGATCGCGGCCAGGCGCTGCTTGAAGTCGCTCCAGGCATCCCGGGCCGTATCGTGTGCTCGCAGGAAGTCCCGGAACAGCAGCTTGCGCCGCGCGGCCTCGCTTGCGGCTTCCAGCACGTGGATGTTGCTCGCCCGCTCACCTTCCGGCGGGGCGAAGACCAGCTTCGGGCACGGGCCGCCGGGGGTGCCCTCCGCATGATTCCATGGCTCGGGCCGCAGCCGGAAGCCGGTCTTGGCGAAGCAGCCGGCAATCAGTTCCTCATCCAGGGCCTGGGCTTCGACCTGGACATCGATGCAGTCTTTGGCGGCCAGTCCTGGCACGGATGTGGATCCCACGTGGTTCACCCGTACCGCCATCGGTCCGAGCGCACCGTGGATCCTCCGGGCGAGCACGGCGAAGTCGCCGGGCCAGCGAGGGTCGTAGGCCACCACGGCAAGACCGTGTGCCAGCTCATCGGGGAAGGGCACCGGGCAAGCCTAGGCTCGCGGGCAGGATGCTGTCCCCGGGCGGGCAGGCGGTGCCTGGCACGGCACTGGTTCATGCAGGGTTGACCTGGTGCTTTGCCGGGCTGCGGGATGGGTCTGAGGGGTCCCGCCCAGATGATGCGGCGGGCTCCTGGTAAGCGTTTGGGTGTCGAATCCATGCCTTCCAGGAGCCCTTGTGCTTTCTTATCTGCCTGACGTTGCTGGTGCAAGCCGGATAGCGGAGTTCCCGGTAACCGGGACTCCGGCGGGGACGGTCGTGATCCGGGCGGCTGGCCTGCGGGTTCGCGGCGGGACGGTCACGGCGGGCGGTGCCGTGCCGTCGGGGGGCGAGCTGGCGGTGTTCTGTCGGCCGGTGGTGACGGCGCCAGCCGTGGCCGCAGGGACGGCAGGATCCTGGCGGGCGGGTGGCTGCCGGATTTCGTGCGACTAGGCGAGCTGGAGCGCCACCTCGGCGACGGCGTGATCGAGAAGATCGTGAGCGCGGCGCTGGAAAAGGGCCTCCTGAAGAAGCGGCAGCGGCGGCGGATCATGTCGTACCCGCTGGTCATCCGGCTGATGATCGCGATGACCCTGATGCCGGACGCGTCGTACTGCGAGGCCATGGCGCGGCTGGCCGGGCTGCTCGCGGACATCCCGTTCGCCCTGGATTGGCATGTGCCCACGGAGAAAGTGGTCACGCAATGGCGGCTGCCGGTCCCGGCGGACGTGATGGAAGACATCTTCTGGCAGGCGGCCGGGCCGCTCATCGACGGTGACGACCCGTCGGCGGTGCTGCTGGCCGGCATGATGACCTGCGCGGCCGACGGGATGCTGGTGAACATCCCGGACACGCCGGCGAACCGGGCGATGTTCGGCTCGACCGGGACTGCGGATGACTCCGCGCCGTTCCCGCAGATCAGGATCGTCGCGGTCACCGCCCGGGCCGGCCGTGCCATGCTCGGGGCGGTTCCCGGCGGCAGCGGCGCCGGGGAGCAGACCCTGCTGAAGCGGCTGGTGCGCCGCCGCCCGGACCTGGTCGCCGGCCGCGTGATCTGCTTCGACCGGAATTTCCCGGGCCATGACCTGATCACCGCGATCGTGGACGCGGGCGGGCACGTCGTCGCCCGGGTGAAAGCCGGGATCAGCCTGCCGATGGAGCCCGGCGGCGGCTGGCTGCCCGACAGCTCCCGCCTGACCTGGCTAAACGCCCCGTCCGGGAAGAAAGAAGACCGGCTGCCGGTCCGCGCCGCCGAGCACAACGTGATCCTGCCCGGCGGCGACGGGGACCAGGTCTCGGAGACCTGCACCCTGCTGGACCGCCAGGCCGCGCCCGCGGACGCCATCCGCGAGACTTACCTGACCCGGTGGAGCGCGTCGGAGACCGCGTTCGGCGAGGACAAGGCCACGATCACCGGCGCCGGGAACCGCACCTGCGGCCCGGTGCTGCGGTCGGGGTCCCCGCGGCTGGTCATCCAGGAAGCCTGGGCCTGGCTGACCGCCACCCAACTGGTCCGTGCCAGCGCCGCCGCCGCGCTCCGCACCCAGGAGGCCGCAGTCCGCACGCTGCGCCGCAAGAACGGCACGCCGGTCACCGCGGACGAGGAATCCTTCACCGCCGCCTGGCGCCACGCCATCCGGTCCATGACAACCGCCCAGGTCACGGCCGCATCGTCGCTGGACGCACTCGCCGCCTCGGCCGACGCCGCCGCCCGCGCCGCGCTGCACACCCTGAACATCCCAAGGCGCCAGCGCCACTCGCAGCGCACCCAGAAAGCCCGCCCGAAATTCCCGCACGCCACCGCCACCAAGAAGACCGTCACCGAAAAGCCGCAGGTCACCGTATTCACCCCCGGCTTCTCCTGACAGCAGGCACAGGTAAAACCCGTCAGGAGGGAGGAACCGCCCGCCACGCGGGACTGCGGACCGTGGAACCGCGCGCCACCCCGCCGCGACACGCGGCCAATAGCCATGCCCGCATCCCGCCAGCGCCGCCGCGAAAACAGACTCAAGGACAGGCAAGGAACACCAGGACAGCAACACCCTACAACGATGCAAACACCTAAAGTCCCTGGTGTTGCGTTCAAAGCCGCCCAGGGCCGCACCAAATCCCGGCTCATCCTCGACCCCGTGCGCGCCCCGGTCATCGCGCAGATCTACCAGTGGCGAACGACAGACAAACTCGGCGGCCCGGCCATCGCCGCCCGGCTCAACGCCGACCCCGCCGCCTACCCGCCGCCGAACCCGGCCACCGGGTGGACCGCCCAGAACGTCCGGGTCATGCTCGCCAACCCCAAGTACACCGGGCACATGGTCTACGGCCGCCACCGCACCCGCAACGGCCGCCAGACCCCCGCCCCCCCCGGACCAGTGGCTCTGGTCAGCGGCCCCGGTACACCCCCGATCATCGACCGGGCCACCTGGGACGCCGCCCAAGATGTTGCCGCCGCGCACTCCACCAGCCGCGACGACCAGGAACTGAACTCCCATCCGGCCACGCTGCGGTTCTACCCCTACCGGTCCCGCATCCGGTGCCGGGACTGCCGCCGCCGGATGGCCGGCACCACCTACGGCAACCCCGGCGCCCAGTCCACCTACCGCCGGTGCCCCCACAACCTCGCCACCCCCAAGCACGCCGCCAGCAGCCCCGACCACCCCGCACCGTCCAGGCCCCCGAGACCCGCCTCGATGAGATCGTCGGCCAGTTCTTCGCTGACCGACCTGCCCGCCGACCCGGCCGACACCGCCGCCGCCGCCATGCGCGCCTGCATCCGCGCCCGCTTCGCCGACCTCCACCATGAACGCGAACAGATCGAAACCTAGCTCGCCGCCCTGGCCAAGACCACCCCCGCCGCCGCCGACCCCGCCCTGCTCGACCAGCTCCCCACCCTGGACGACATCCTGCCCACCTTGCCCCCCGCCCTCAAAGCCCGCCTGTTCGCCGCCTTCGACCTGGAAATCCTGTGGAACAAGCCCGCCGGCCAGGCCACCGTGTTCGCCGAGATCACCCAGAACACCCTCCAGGCCATCCCCGCCATCACCGACCCCAGCCAGGACGGATACCACGACACCAGCACCCAAGCCAGCACCGGCCCCGCCCCCATGTGGGATCTGGGCAACACCCATAGATTCATTACGCTGCCACATTCATGTGAACCGGGAAAGCGCCCGGACGGCGCCCCGCGCCGCACGGAGCGGCAACAGGACCGCCTAGCCGCGGTGGGCGGCGAGGGTGAAGCGGCGGTCCGGCGAGGTGCCCCCGCAGGCCAGGTCGGCGGCGATCTCGCCGGTCAGCGGCGCGAACTTGGCGCCGTGACCCGAGCAGGGCGAGCAGACGACGAACGGCCCGTGCCGGTCCAGGATGAAGTCCTCGTTCGCGGTCGAGGTGTACAGGCAGGTCACCTCGCCCACCGGCGCGGGGTCAAGTCCGGGTAGCTGATCCCGGACGAAATCACGGGTCTTGTCCCTGGCCACCTGGCGGACGATCCCGTCGCGGTCGTCGCCGGTGGTGACCGGGCCGCGGCCGTGCGCCCCGATCTTCACCGCGCCAGGGACCTGGCCGTCGCGTCCGGCCGGCAGGCCGTACATGGTGGCGTCCTCGTCGTGGCGGATGAACACCGGCCACGGCCCGGGCGCCCGCGGCGCGAAGTGGAAGACCTCTTCCTGCGTCACGGCCAGCGGCGGCAGCGGCACCTGCCCGCCGAGCAGCGGTCCCAGCCACGCACCGGCGGCGACGATCACCGCAGGCGCGCGCCACGACCGGTCCGCCGCGTGCACCGTCGCGCCGTCGCCGCCGGCCTCGAGGCGCAGGACCGGCGAGCCGTAGCAGATCTGCGCGCCGCGGGCCTCGGCGATCCCGCGCATCGCGGCCATCGCGCGCTCCGGGTCGATCACCCCGCCGTCCGGATGGAACATGACCGGGTCGGGGCCGAACGACATGCCGGGCCACCGCTCGGCCGCCGCCCCGGGCGCCATCAGCTCCGCGGGCACCCCCAGCCCGGTCAGGATCTCGTGTATCTTCTCCTGCTCGCGGGCCGGGCCGTAGTCGACCGCGCCGGTGGTGGTCACGAGCTCCTCGCCCGCCTCGTCGGCGAGCTGCCGCCACAGCAGCTGGGCCTGGCCGGTCAGCCGCACGTACAGCGGGTCCGGGTAGGCACGCCGGAAGATCCGGGCGCTGCCGTGCGAGCTGCCGCGCCGGTGCCCGGGCTGGAACGCCTCCAGCAGCACCACCGAGCGCCCCCGGCTGGCCAGGGCCCATGCCGCGGCCGACCCGGCCAGCCCGGCGCCGACGATTACCGCGTCTGCCTGTTCGGTGCTCATCCGCCTACGGTAACTCCGCGAGTCACCGCGGCCAGTGGCCGGTGATGCTCTCAGTCGTCATCGAAACGCACCTCCTGCACTTATAAGCATATACTTATGATATGCCTTAACTTATTATCGGTGGCCTGTTAGCATTCCGCCAGGATGAGCGCGTTCCCGGACGGCCGACGTGACCTCGCGGCGATGTTCGCGCCCCTGGCCCGGGCGCTGATCGCGCGCGAGGAGCCGGTCCTGCAGGCGCACGACGTCTCGATGTGGGGTTACGTCGTGCTGACCGCGCTGGTCGAGCAGCCGGTGCGAACCCAGGCCGCGCTGGCCCAGGCCATCAACGCGGACAAGAGCCGCATCATCGGCGTGCTGGACGACCTGCAGCGGCGCGGGCTGATCAAGCGCCAGCCGGATGCCGCCGACCGGCGGGTGCACCTGCTCTCGCTCACCCCGGCGGGCGACCGGCTGCGGCGATCCGTCGAGGCCGCGATCCGGGACAGCGAGCAGGAGGTTCTCGCCACGCTGCCGCCCGCCGACCGCGACGCGTTCCTGCGCTCGCTGAAGGCCCTGTACGAGCGCTACCGGGCGCCGTGAGAAGGTGGGGGCCATGAAGATTGGCCTGCAGGTCCCCGACTTCACCACACCGGACGGCCCGCCGCGGCTCGGCGCGGACCTGGCCACCGTGGCCCGCACCGCCGACGAGGGCGGCTTCGAGTTCATCGCCGTGATGGACCACTTCTTCCAGATCGGCCCGGTGGGGCCGCCCGACCGCGAGATGCTCGAGGCCTACACCACGCTCGGCTACCTCGCGGCCTGCACGTCGCGGGCCAAGCTGCTCACCCTGGTCACCGGCGCGGTGTACCGCCACCCAGGCGTCCTGGCGAAGATCGTGACCACGCTGGACGTGCTGTCCGGCGGCCGCGGCTGGCTCGGCATCGGCGCCGCCTGGAACGAGGAGGAGTCGCGCGGGCTCGGCATCCCGTTCCCGCCGGTCGCCGAACGGTTCGAGCGGCTCGAGGAAACCCTGCAGATCTGCCTGCAGATGTGGCGCGGTGACGAGAGCCCGCACCGCGGCCAGCACTACCAGCTCGAGCGGCCGCTGAACTCACCGCAGTCCCTGACCAGGCCGCATCCGCCGATCATGATCGGCGGCGGCGGGGAGAAGAAGACGCTCAGGTTCGTGGCCAAGTACGCCGACGCGTGCAACCTGTTCCCCGGCCCGGACCTGGCCCGCAAGCTGGAGGTGCTGCGCGCGCACTGCGACGCCGAGGGCCGCGACTACGACGCGATCACCAAGACCTGCTACTTCATGTTCGACGTGGGCGAGAAGGGCGAGAAGACCGCCGAAGTCATCGACCGGCTCGGCCAGCTGGCGGAGATGGGCTTCGGCGCCGCGATCGGCGCGGTGGCCAACGTCTGGCAGGTCACCCCGCTCGAGGTGATCGCCGCCGACGTCATCCCCGCCGTAGCCGGTCTCTAAATTTCCCGAACGGCCGGGTCTCACGCCCCGGTCTGGGTCCGGGCCTCCCGGGCGGAGCGCTTCTCCCGGTTCTCGTTGGCGTGCTCGACGGCGGCGGCGCTGCGGTCCTCGCCTCGCGCCGACAGGCCGGCCACGACGCCGGCGATGTCGGTCACCGGGCGGTTCTGGCTGAGCTTGGCCTTGGCCTCGATCCGGGTGATCTGCAGCTCCAGGCCGACGATGGCGCGCAGCTGGCCGTCGATGAAGGCGCGCGGCGCGTCGTCCACCGACCAGGCGGGTGACTGGCCGGGGAAGGCCAGCCGCGCCGCCTCGTGCTTGGCCGTCAGCCGCCGGACGATGTCCTCGACCCAGGCCGGGTCGTCGTGCACGACCAGCCGGCCGTAGACGTGCGCCGTGACGTAGTTCCAGGTGGGGACGACCCGTCCGTGGTCGGCCTTGGCGGCGTACCAGGACGGGGACACGTACGCGTCCGGGCCGCGGATGATGGCGAGCGACTCGCCCAGGGCTGGCTTGCGCCACTGGTCGTTGTTCCGGGCCACGTGACCATAAAGCGCCCCCCACCCGGGGCCTTGCTGGCCGGCGCCCGGCTCGTGCGCGAACGGCAGCATCGTGGCCAGCAGGCCGTCCGCGGTAAGGGTGATCAGGTCAGCCGCGCCGTGCCTGGCCAGCAGCTCGCGCACCGTCGCGTCGTCGGCGGCGAAATGAGCGGGGATGTACATAACCTCAGGCTAACCCGCGGAAGGAGCGGGTCAGGCTGCCCCACACGGCGTCGTAGTCGCCCTGCCGGTGCGCCGCCTCCATGGCCTGCCGGGTCGGCACCATCATCCAGCGGCTCTCGAACATGAACGCCAGCGTGCCGTCGATCTTCTGCGGCCGCAGCTCGGCCGTGCTGGCCCGGGCGTAGGTCTCGGCGTCCGGGCCGTGCGAGGCGAAGGTGTTGTGCAGGCTGGCCCCGCCGGGCTCGAACCCCTCCGCCTTGGCGTCGTAGACGCCGCGCACCAGGCCCATGAACTCGGACATGATGTTGCGGTGGTACCACGGCGGGCGGAAGGTGTCCTCGCCGACCAGCCAGCGCGGCGGGAAGATCACGAAGTCCGCGTTGGCCAGGCCGGGCAGCTCGCTGGGCGAGGTGAGCACGGTGAAGATGGACGGGTCCGGGTGGTCGAAGCTGATCGTGCCGATCACCATGAAGTTCGCGGTGTCGTACTTGTAGGGAACGTAGTTCCCGTGCCAGCCGACCACGTCCAGCGGCGAGTGGTCGTAGTCGGCGGCCCACAGGTTCCCGCCGAACTTCTGCACCACCTGCACGGTCCCGGCCCGGTCCTCGTAGGCCGCCGCCGGGGCCAGGAAGTCACGCTCGTTGGCCAGCCCGTTCGCCCCGATCGGGCCGCGTTCGGGCAGGGTGAACGCGGCGCCGAAGTTCTCGCACAGGTAGCCGCGGGCCGGCCCGGCCGGCAGTTCCACCCGGAACCGGATGCCGCGCGGCACCACCGCGATCTCGCCCGGCGCCACCGCCAGCGGCCCCAGCTCGGTGCGCAGCAGCAGCGGGCCGTGCTCGGGCACGAACAGCAGCTCCCCGTCGGCGTCGGTGAAGTACCTGTCGGTCATGGACCGGTTCGCGGCGTAGACGTGCGCGGCCATCCCGCTGCGCGTCCTGAGGTCGCCGTTGCCGGCCATCGTGTAGAGCCCGTCGACGAAGTCGGTGTCGCCGCCGGGGATCGGCAGGGCATCCCAGCGGAGCCGGTTCGGGTCCGGCTCGATCTCGTCGAACGGGGTGCCGCGCAGGGTCCCGTGGCCAATGCGGGAAAATCTCGGGTGCGCCGCCGACGGCATGATCCGGTAGACCCAGGTCCGCCGGCTGACCCCGCGCGGCTGGGTGAACGCGGTCCCGCTGAGCTGCTCCGCGAACAGGCCGAGCGGGGCGCGCTGCGGCGAGTTCCGGCCCGCCGGCAGCGCCCCGGCGACGGCCTCGCTGGCGAACTCGTTCCCGAACCCTCGCTGGTACGCACACCCGCCGGCGCCGGCCTCCGCGGCCGGTGGAGGGGGATCGGGAGGTGGGTGGGGAACGGCGACGTCGGCCATGACTGCCTCCTTGCTCACCCCCATGAAATCAGGTTCCGGATCGCGCCGGCGGCCAGGGCGAGGCGAGGCGGGTGGCGGCGGTTCCTGGTGGGGCGAGGGATGGGATGCTGGGGTGGACTGGCTGATGGAGGTTAGCGGTGGCGGACAAGTGGCTCACGTTCGATTGCTACGGGACGGTCGCGGACTGGAACACGTGCATGGGCGGGGCGCTTGCGGCGATCTCGGGGATCTCCCGACCCGACGCCGGGCGGCTCTTCGCCGCGTACCACCAGGCTGAGCTCGAGCTCGAGGCCGGTCCCGGCTGGCGGCCTTACCGGGAGGTGCTGACCGCCGGGCTGGCGCGGGCGGCCGACCGCGAGGGCATCGCGCTGCCGCCGGGCGGCGAGGAGACGTTCGTCCGGGCCTGGCCGGGCATGCCGGTGTTCGACGACGCCGGCCCCGCCCTGACCGCGCTGCGGGAGCAGGGCTGGCGGCTGGCGTTCCTGACGAACTGCGACGAGGACCTGTTCGCCATCACCAGGGGGCGGCTGCCCGCGCCGTTCGACCTGTGGGTCACCGCGGAGGAGGTGCGCAGCTACAAGCCGGACCTCGCGCACTTCAGGAAGTTCGCCGAGAGGACCGGGGCGGCCAAGGCGGACTGGATCCACGTGGCCAACAGCTGGGTGCACGACATGATGCCCGCGGCCCGGATGGGGCTGCGCTCGGTGTGGGTAGACCGGGATCTCACCGGGCACCCGGCCAAGCTCGCGGACCGGCGGATCACCAGCATGCGCCGGCTGCCGGAGGCGGTCAGCGACGTCAGCGCCATCCCGGTCAGGGACTGAGCGGGCCGGCGAAGGCCGAGCTGTCGCTGGAGCACGCCGCGGCGGCGGTGATGCCGCCGTTGGACTTGGCCAGGCCGGCCACGCCGGAGGGGGACGCGGAGGCGGAGGGGCTCGCGCCCGACGACATCTGCGAGGGCTGGACGGCGGGGGTCGCCGTCGCCTGCGGGGCCTGCTGGGCCAGCCCGGTGAAGTCGGAGCCGAGGATCAGATCGACGGTGCCGGGGGTGAGGCTGGCCACTTGCAGCGAGGTGACGTCGGTGAGTTCCTTCTTGAGGGTGTTCACGGCGGCCGTGTCGGCGGCCGAAGAGTACTCGATGACCGAGTTGGTGTAGGCGAAGTTCGGGGCGTCGCCGGTGCCCGTCACGTCGAACCCGCGGCTGGTCAGCCCGGCGGCCGCCTCGTTGGCGACGCGTGAGACGCCGGAGCCGTTCAGCACCTCGACCTTGACGTTGGCCGGGCTGGTGGTGAGAACCTGGGCGCCGCCCGAGGAAGCCGCCGGGGTGCTGGAGACCTTCGGCACGGTTATGTCCCGGGCAATGGCCGCGAACACCTGGCTGGCCTGCGGCTGCATGAGCTGGACCCGGTTGGGGTTCTGTGTCCACTGCTCGTGCGGCGCCGTGATGAACTGCACGTTCTGGCCGGACAGGCTGCGGAAGCTCTCCCCGATCGAGACCAGGTCCGAGACCGTCATGCCGGCGTCCGTGGTCATCGAGGCGGCCGCGTCGGTGACCACGTTCAGCAGCCTGATCGGGTTGGACAGCAGGCCGCTCTGCAGCACGCCCTTGACTACCTGGGCCGACATGAACTGGTCGCGCTGGATCCGCTCCAGGTCGGAGCCGTCGCCGAGGTTCTCGCGGGTGCGCCAGAAGGCCAGCGCCTGGATGCCGGAAATGTGCTGCTCGCCGGACTTGAGGTTCAGGCCGGACACGGTGTCGTTCACGTTGAACGGTACGCAGACGTTGACGCCGCCGAGGTCGTTGACGACCTTGACGAAGCCGAGCATGCCGATCCCGATGAAGTGGTCGATGCGGACGCCGCTCACCTGCTCGACCGTCTTCCACAGGCAGGTCGGCCCGCCGATCTGGAGCAGCGAGTTGATCTGCACGGCGCCGGCCGGGTTGGCCTGCTGGCCGGTGTAGCCGGGGCCGCTGTCGCACTCGTACACCGGGACCATGGTGTCGCGCGGGATGCTCACCACCGTCACCCGGTGCCGGCCGGGCGAGATGTGCACCAGCATGATCGTGTCGGTGTTGTTGCTCTGGTCGTGGCCGGTGCGGAGCACGTACTGCTCGTGCGGGGTCAGGCCGGCCCGGCTGTCATCGCCGTACACCAGAAGGTTCAGCGAGTTCGTGCTGTACACCGGCGGGCGGTGGCCGAGGGCGGTGGACGGCACGGTCACGCGGGTGATGCTGTCATAGACCGCACGGTACTTCAGGTAGGCGCCCAGGGTGCCCGCGGTGACGACGACGACCGCCCCGACGGCAACCCAGCGGAGCACGTGCCGCTTTCCGCTGCGCGGCTGCCTCCGCATGCGTGACCTCCCGCCGCGACTGGGTGGGCCAGTCCCCTTTTGCAGAACGGATCTTCTAAGCTGGTAGTTCCCAAAATGTTACCCAGCATTCCGGGTTTCATCCGCATCGGCGCGCCCGCAGTAACCCGCCCGTAAGAGGTCAAACCCGGGCCGGAGCGGCGCCGGAGGAGGCGGCCGCGGAGGCAGCGGCCAGCCGGCCCAGCGCGGCGCGGACGAGGGCTGGGTCGGCCGTGGTCCAGAACGGGGGCAGCGACGCCCGGAGGAAGTCACCGTAGCGCGCGGTCATCAGCCGCGGGTCAAGGACCGCCACCACCCCGCGGTCGGTCATCGTCCGCAGCAGCCGGCCCGTGCCCTGGGCCAGCAGCAGGGCGGCGTGCGACGCAGCGACGGCCATGAACCCGTTGCCGCCGCGGGCGGCCACCGCGCGCTGCCGGGCCGAGGCGAGCGGGTCGTCGGGCCGCGGGAACGGGATCCGGTCGATGACGACCAGCTGCAGCGAGTTCCCCGGCACGTCCACGCCCTGCCACAGTGACAGCGTGCCGAACAGGCAGGTCGGCTCGTCCTCAGCGAACTGCCTGACCAGCTGGGCGGTCAGGTCGTCGCCCTGGCAGAGCAGCGGCTGGCTGATCCGCTCGCGCAGCGCCCCGGCTGCCTCCTTGGCCGCCCGCATGGAGGAGAACAGGCCGAGCGTGCGGCCGCCGGCCGCGCCGATGAGCTCCTCCAGCTCGGTCAGGTACGCCTCGGGCAGCTGGTCCCGGCCCGGCGGCGGCAGGTGCCTGGCCACGTACAGGATCCCGCTGCGCGGATGGTCGAACGGCGAGCCAACGTCGAGCCCCTTCCACGCGAGGTGGTCCGGGGCCTCGGGGGGACCTGTCCCCCCCAAGGGGGGCCGGGGGGGTATGGGGGGGCGGGCAGCCCCCCCATGAGCAGGGGGGGTCTGGGGGGGATCGTCCCCCCGAGGGAAACCCAAACCCCACTGCACTGCCAGCGGGCCGAACGAGCCGCCGAGCGCGAGCGTGGCCGAGGTGAGCGCCACCGTGCGCTGGGCGAACAGCCGGTTCCGCAGGACCCGGCCGACCTCGAGCGGCGCCACCCGCAGCGCCGGCGGCCGCCGGGAATCCTCCACGAACGGCCGGTCCAGCCAGACCACCTCGCCCCGCTCGGTGATCTCCTCGCCGAACGCGTCCAGGATCCGGCTGGCGGTGCGCTGCAGTTCGTCAAGCGAGGCCAGCGTCACCCGGGCCGACGCCATCTTCTGCGGGTCCTCATCCTCGCTCGCCGCGCTGGTCTGGATCGCCTCCAGGCACGCCCCGGCCGCGTCCTGTACCGAGGTCAGGGTGGCAGCCAGCGTGTCGGACAGCTTGTCCAGCCGGCCCGTGGGCGCGTCGCCCAGGTCGATGGTCAGCGCGGCGGCCGCCTCGCGCAGCCGGTCGGCGACGGCGGTGGCGCTGCCCTCCATCGCGGCCGATTCGGTCAGCCGCCCGGCACGGCGGGCGGCCGCGTCCACCGCCGGCCCGGACAGCTCCCCGGTGGTGGCCGAGGTGACCCGGTCCACCAGGTCGTGCGCCTCGTCGATGATGACCACGTCGTGCTCGGGCAGCACGTCGACCTCGGAGGTCGCGTCGATGGCCAGCAGCGCGTGGTTGGTCACCACGATGTCCGCCCGGGCCGCCGTGTCCCTGGCCTTCTCGGCGAAACAGCGGGAGCCGAACGGGCAGCGCTGCGCCCCGATGCACTCCTGCGCGCTCACCGAGACCTGGCGCCAGGCGGCGTCGGGCACGCCGGGCACCAGCTCGTCCCGGTCGCCGCCGGTGGTCTGCTCGGCCCACTCGTGCAGCCGTTTGACCTGCCGTCCCAGTGGCGAGGCGGGACCGCCCGCCGAATCGGACAGAGCGGCCGGGTCGAACAGCGCGTCCTGCGGGTCGTCCGCCACGCCGCCCTTCTGCCGGTGCAGGCACAGGTAGTTGCGCCTGCCCTTCAGGATGGCGAAGACGGGTTCGGTGTCGAGCAGCGGCTTGAGCGAGGCGACCAGCCGGGGCAGGTCGCGGTCGATCAGCTGGCGCTGCAGCGCGATGGTGGCGGTGGCCACCACGACCGTGCTGCCCGTGGTCACCGCGTACCGCAGCGCCGGGACCAGGTAGGCCAGCGACTTGCCGGTGCCGGTGCCCGCCTGGACGGCCAGGTGCTCGCCGGTCTCGATGGCCTGCCGCACCGCCTCGGCCATCTGGACCTGGCCGGGACGCTCGGCGCCGCCGATGCCGCTGACGGCGGCGGCGAGCAGCTCGGCGACATCAGGGACGGCCTGGGTCACGCTGGGTCCGGACAGGTCAGCGGGGTCCTCGGAGGGCTTCGGGCGGCGAGCTGAGGGCACCACGGAACGGTACCTCGCACCACCGTCAAGGACCACCCGTCCGGCGCGAGACCAGGTACGGTGGCGTGTCACCTCGGCCCGTTCGGCTAGATTCTTGTCTTTGACCGAAAGGGGCCGACAGATGACGAGTGCGGAGATCCTGGTGGACGCGTTCGGCCGCGTCCAGGAGACCGTGCACGAGGTGGTGCGCGGGCTGACGACCAGCCAGCTGGCGGAGCGCCTTGGCCCGGACGCGAACTCGATCGCCTGGCTGGTGTGGCACCTGACCCGGGTGCAGGACGACCACCTGGCGGACGCGTTCGGGGTGCCGCAGGCGTGGACCAAGTACGGCAAGCGGTTCGAGCTGCCGCTCGAACCGTACGACACCGGCTACGGGCACACCTCCGAGCAGGTCGCGCAGGTCACGGTCTCGTCCGCGGACCTGCTCACCGGTTACCACGACGCGGTGCACGAGCAGACCGTCCGGCTGGTCTCCGGCGTCACGGATCCGGACCTGGACCGGGTGGTGGACGAGGGCTGGGACCCGCCGGTGACGCTGGGGGTGCGGCTGGTCAGCGTGATCGACGACTGCGCGCAGCACGCCGGCCAGGCGGCCTTCATCCGCGGCATCCTGCTGGGGCGTTAGGACCCCGCGCTACGGCCTGGCGGGGGGCAGCCAGCGCCAGGCGTCGTGGCCGGCCAGCTCATGGGCCCACGGGGGTTCGGCGCCGGGGCGCGTGCAGGTCACCACCGAGGCGAGGATCGCCGCCTGTGTCCCGCCGCGCACGGCCTCCGGGTCGCCCAGGTCGGCCCGGCCAAGGCCGTTGCCGAGCCACCAGGTGAGGAAGGCGCCGCCGAACGCATCCCCGGCGCCCACGGTGTCCACGACCGGGGCCGCGGGGACCTCGGCCCGGATCTGCTGCCCTCCGGCGAAGGCCCGCACCGGCGCCCCGCCGTCGGTGACGACCACGCAGGCCGGCCCCTGGGAGAGCAGTTCCGTGGCAGCGGCCGCGGTGTCCTGGCCGGGGAACAGGTAGGCGAGGTCCTCGGTGCTCGTCTTGACCATGTCCGCCCGGCGCAGGATGCGGCCGAGACGGTCCAGGTAGGCCTGCCGGGAGGCGATGGCGCCCGGGCGGCAGTTCGGGTCCAGCATGAGGATGATGCCGTCGGGCAGCCCGGCCAGCAGTTGCTCGGTGTTGGTCCCGACCGGCTCCATGACCAGGCCGAGGCTGCCGGCGTGCAGGGCCGTGGTGCCCTCGGGCAGCACGGCCTCGCCCGGCCCGACCGCGGCCGCCGAGGTGCCGTCCAGGTAGAAGTGGTAGCTGGGTACGCCGGCCGGGTCCAGGTCCACCAGCGCCAGCGTGGTCGGCGCCGCGGTCGCGGCCTCGACGGCGATGTTTACCCCATGCTGGGCCAGGTTGGCCCGCATCAGCTGGCCGAACCGGTCGCCGGAGAGCCGGCCGAGGAAGGCCACCGGCAGCCCGAGCCTGGCCACCGCGCGGGTGGTGTTGAAAGCGGCGCCGCCCAGCCGCGGGTCGACGTGACCGGCCGGGTCGACGATCATGTCGATCAGCGCCTCGCCCGCGACAGTAATCATGCGGTGCACTCTACGGTTCCCGGCCGGGTCATCGCGCGGCGGCGAGCAGGTCGCGCTGATGCCGCTGGCACCAGCGCCGGGCCCGGGCGGTCGGCTCGGCCACCGTGCGCCAGTGATCGGCGAAACCCTGGTGGCCGGCCGCGGCCGCCTCGGTGACGATCGCGTAGGTCCAGTCGTGGTTGGCCACGACCGCCTCGGCCACGCGGCGGCGGTCGGCGCGGCGCAGCCCGCTGGCCTGCAGGAAGATCCGGAACCGCTCGAGCGCCCGGCCGCGCCGGGTGTCGGTGATGTCCTGGTCGTCCTGCAGCGGCGCCCAGTAGCGCGCGGCCGCGGCGAAGTCCCAGATCGCGCTGCCCGGCCCGGCCAGGTCGAAGTCGATAAGCGCGACCGCCCGGCCGCCGCGGAACACCAGGTTGGCCGGGTGGACGTCGTTGTGGCTGACCAGACCGGTGCGGAACCGGGCCGGGATCGGCCGGGGCCACTGGTACCCCGACGGGTCGAAGGACGCCGCGGCCAGGTGATAGCGGCGCACCAGGTCGGCCACGCTCACCAGGGCGGAGTCGGTGAGCGTGGCCTCGGCCAGCGGCGGGACCGCGGCGTGGCCGTCGATGTAGGTGAGGGTCTCGGTGAACGGGCCTGCGGCCAGGACGCGGGGGGCGCCGTCGAAGCCGGCCGCGGCCAGGTGACCGAGCAGGGCGTGCGTCGCGCGCCGGCAGGGCGCGGTCGGCCGCAGGACGGTCTCGCCGACGCGGATGACCAGGCCGCGGTTGGCGGTGCCGCCTGGGAGTGGCCCGCCGGGCGGGGGCGCATCAGGCTGGGGCCAGGTCAAGCATGGCTCTCGCGAGACTCGCGTGGGTGACAAGGCCATGGACAAGCCTCCCTCGGATGGCGGCACACACCGCGGGGCTCTTGGCGACGCCGTAGGCGACCGAAAGGACGAACGGGATCCGCTCCAGCACCGGGCCGGGCGTGACGATCATGCGGCTGTCGAGCGGCGTCGCCACGGGCCTGCCGTCCGTGCCCACGAATACCCCGGCCAGCTCGGCGCAAACCCCCAGCGCGGCCAGGGCGTCGCGCTCGTCCGGCGTGACCGCGTCATAGATGGTCGACAGCCCGGGCGCCCAGGCGCCGAGGGCCACCACGGCGATGGTGACCGAGGGCAGCAAGGCGAAGGCACCGGCGACGTCGCCCTGGCGGCGGATTGCCGCGGCCGTCTGCGCGTCGTCCAGGATCATCGGGGCGTAGAAGACGTGGGCCGGACCGCCGCCGACCCGGGCCACGCCGCGGACCAGGTCGAGCAGGTCACGCCCGTCGGGCGGCGGGACCGCCCCGGTGAGCTGGACGATCGGGCACGGCGGGATCTGGGTGAGCGAGGCCGCGAGGCCGCTCAGCGTGCGCGACCAGGACATGCCGAGGACGTCGCCGGGAGTGATGAGGTCCATCAGGGCCTGGCCAGCGGCCTCGCCGAGCCGGTGCCGCAGCGCCTGCTCGTCGTCGTCGGGGAAGTTGAACGCGAACGCGTGCTTGAGCCCGAAAGCCGAGCACAACTCGGCCGACAGGCCCACGTCCAGGGTCCCCCAGGGCAGGCCGATCTCGATGCGCACCATCCCCGCGTCGCGGGCGGAGTCGAGCAGCCGGGCAACCCGGAACCGGCTGATGCCCAGCTGGTCGGCGATGTCGACCTTGGACACCCCCTCCAGGTAGAACTGTCGCGCTACCCGGGCAGCCAGGACCACTTCAGATGGCCGATCCGCCGACAAGCCGGCCATGCACTCCCCCAGTCCTGCCGATCTGGTTGCTCATTTGAGCGCCCAGCTCTCATTTTCGCAACTCTTCTTGACTTTGCCAAGTGCTGCCGGCCATACGGGTTAACGGGCCAGCACCTAGCTGTCCGGCCGTACCTGGACTTTAATGCCATCACCGGCTCGGACGCCGGCCAGCGCAGCGGGGAACTCGGACAGGCCGAACGGTCGTCCGAGCAGCGGAGCGGTGTCGATAGCGCCCGCCGCCATCAAGTCGGCGGCCGCGCCGAAGCTGTTCAGCACCGCCATAGACCCGAGCACGGTGATCTCGTCGTTGTAAATGCGGAACGGCGACAGGGCCACTGTGGCGTCACCGCTGGTGACGCCGAAAATCAGCAGGCGGCCACCGCGATCGAGGGACCCGAAGCACGCCTCGATCGCGGCTGGTGCCCCGCTCGCGTCCACCGCCACGCCGAACCCTCGGCGGTCGAGCGCGGCGACATCCTCGGCGACGCTGGCCGCGCCGAGCGCCTTGGCGGCCTGCAGTCGCACCGCCTTCCGGTCCACGACGCTGACCGAGCGGGCGCCCGCCTGGTTTAGCAGCTGCAGCAGCAGCAGGCCCATGGTGCCCGCGCCGGTCAGCAGGATGTCCTCGCCGATGACCGGGCCGATGCGGCGCAGGCCGTGCACCGCGCAGGACAGTGGCTCGATCAGGGCTCCCTGGGCGTCGTCCACGCTGTCCGGGATGCGGTAGGCGTTAGCCGCGGGCACGGCGACGTACTCGGCGAAGGCGCCGTTGACCGTGTCCCCGATGGCGTTCCAGTTCGCGCACAGGTTCCCCCGCCCGCTGTGGCAGGCCGGGCAGTGCCCGCAGAACAGCGAGGGGTCCACGGCCACCCGCTCGCCCTCGCGCCAGCCGCCGGGCACCCCCGCGCCGACCGCGGCGACCTGCCCGGCGAACTCGTGCCCGGGGATGATCGGGTAGGGGGTGGGCGGGAACTCGCCGTCGGCGATGTGCACGTCGGTGCCGCAGATGCCGCACACCCCCACCTTGATCACCAGCTCGCCGTGGCCAGGGGCCGGGTCGGCGGCCTCGGCGACGGCCAGCTTCCCCGGCGCCTCCCAGATGACCGCGCGCACCCTCAGTCACCAACCCGCAGGCCGGTGGCCGCGTCGAACAGGTGAAGCTGGGCGGCGTCCACGGCCACCTTGACCACCTCGCCGGGGCGGGGGTGCTGCCGCCCGGCCCTGACGATGACGCTGCTCTCCGCGTCGTCGGCCAGGCTGCCGTAGACGTAGGAGTCGCTGCCCAGGTCCTCGACCAAGGCGACCTTGACCGTCATCGGGCCGTCGCCGATGGACAGGTGCTCCGGCCTGATCCCGGCCACCAGCTTGCTGTGCCCCCGGGCCGCGCTGAGCTGGGCGTCCGAGGGCCGGAGCAGGATGCTGCCGACCCGGATGCCGTCGCGGTCAGCGGTGGCCTCGAACCTGTTCATCGCCGGCGAGCCGATGAAGGACGCCACGAAGACGTTGACCGGCCGGTCGTACAGCTCGGTGGGCGCAGCGAACTGCTGGAGCTGGCCGGCCCGCATGACGGCCACCCGGTCGCCCATGGTCATCGCTTCCACCTGGTCGTGGGTCACGTAGACCGTGGTCACCTCCAGCCGCCGCTGCAGCTCGGCGATCTGGGTGCGGGTCTGCACCCGCAACTGCGCGTCCAGGTTGGACAGCGGCTCGTCCATGCAGAAGACCTTGGGCTCGCGGACGATGGCGCGGCCCATGGCCACCCGCTGCCGCTGCCCGCCGGACAGGTTCCGCGGCTTGCGGTCGAGCAGCTGCTCGAGGTCGAGCAGCTTGGCCGCCTCTCCCACCCGGCGGGCACGTTCGTCCTTGGCCACGCCCTGCATCTTGAGCGCGAAGCCCATGTTCTCGGCGACCGTCTTGCTCGGGTAGAGCGCGTAGTTCTGGAAGACCATCGCGATGTCGCGGTCGCGGGACGGCACGCCGGTCATGTCCTTGCCGTCGATCCTTACCGCGCCCCCGTCGATCTCCTCCAGGCCGGCCAGCATCCGCAGCGCCGTGGTCTTGCCGCACCCGGATGGGCCGACCATGACCACGAACTCGCCGTCCCTGACGGCCAGCTCGAGGCCGTCCACCGCCGGCCGCTCCGCGCCCGGGTAGATGCACGTCGCGTTGTCGTAGGTGACCTCAGCCATGATCAACTCCCATGTTCACCGTGTTCACTTGATGGCGTTCACTTGATGGCCCCGAAGGACAGGCCGCGGACGAGCTGGCGCTGCGCGATCCAGCCGGCCAGGATGACGGGCACGCACGCCACCGTGGCCGCGGCGGCCAGCTGGGCGAAGTACTCGCCCTCGGACGAGATGAAGCCGACCAGGAACACCGGGACCGTGCCGGCCTGGGTGGCGGTGAGGTTGACCGCGAAGAAGAACTCGTTCCAGGCGAAGATGGAGCAGATCAGCGCGGTGGCGGCCAGGCCGGGCGCGACCACGGGCAGGATCACCTCGATCACCGTCCGGCGCAGCGGCGCCCCATCCATCTCGGCCGCCTCGAGGAGCTCGCCGGGCACCTCGAGGAAGAACGACCGCATCATCCACACGGCGATCGGCAGGTTCATGGCGGTGTACAGGATGACCAGGGTGAAGATGTTGTCCAGCATGTGCAGGTTGCGGGCGGCGATGTAGATCGGGATGATCGCCGCAACCACCGGCAGCATCTTCGTGCTGATGAAGAAGAACAGCACGTCGCGGGTCTTGCGCACCGGGCGCAGCGACAGCGCGAACGCGCACGGGGTGGCCAGCAGCAGGACCAGGATCGTCGAAACCACGGTGGCGAACGCGGAGTTGGCCACGTACGGCCACAGGCCGCTGGAGAACACCGCTTTGTACTGGGACAGCGTGGGCGAGAACACGATGTGCGGCGTGTTGGTGTAGGCCTGCGCCTCGGTCTTGAACGAGGTGATCACCATCCACAGCACCGGGAAGAAGAGCACGATGCCGACGATCCAGGCCACCACGCCCACGATCGTGTGGTTGCCGCGCTTCTTCCTGGCGATGACCGGGGCCGAGGCCGCGGTGACCAGGCCTGGTTCGGCCGTGCTGGTGTCTGCGCTTGCCATCATGCCGCCTGCTCTGTTCCGGAGAACGTCTTGAAGATCAGCCGGAGCGCGAAGGTCGCGATGATGATCGTCGCGACGACCACCACGACGCCCATGGCGGCCGCCTGGCCGACCTGGAAGCCGAGGAAGGCCCGCTGGTAGATGTAGAAGGGCAGGTTGGCGCTTGAGATGCCGGGACCGCCCTGGGTCATCATGTACACCGCGTCGAACTCGTTGACCACGTAGATCGCGCCGAGAACTATGCCCAGCTCGATGTAGCGGCGCAGGTGCGGCAGGGTCAGCTCGCGGAAGATGGCCAGCGGCCTGGCGCCGTCCGTGCTGGCCGCCTCCAGGATGTCCTTGGGCTGGCTCTGCAGGCCGGCCAGCACCAGCAGCATCATGAACGGGGTCCACTGCCAGATCATCTCGATCATCACCGAGCCGAGCGGGAGCTTGCTCACCCAGTCGAAGTGCCCGATGCCGAACGGCCTGAGCAGGAAGTTCAAGATGCCGAAGGTGGGGTCGAGGATCACCGTCTTCCACACCAGCGCGCCCGCTACCGGCATGACCAGGAACGGCGTGATGAGCAGGGTTCGGACCACGCCGCGGCCGATGAACTTGCGGTCGAGCAGCAGCGCCAGCCCGACGCCGAGGAGCATGGCGATGAGCACGGTGCCCACGGTCATCACCACGGTGTTCAGCGCCGTGGTGCGGAACTGGCTGTCCTGGAACACGTCCGCGTAGTTGCTCAGCCCGACGAAGTGCTGCGACCCCGGCCTGACCAGGCTCCACGACTGCAGCGAGTACCACAGGGTCAGCAAGAACGGCAGCTGGGTGATGATGATCGTGTAGACCAGCGCGGGCAGCAGCGGCGCGCGGCGGACCCAGCCCTGCCGGCGGGTGTCCCGCCGGCGCTGGGCGTGCCGCGCCGCGGCAACGGGTGAGGCGATCGCGGTCATCGTGGCCTCCGTTCGGGTTCGGCGCCCGGCGTCACGCCGGACATCAGGCGCCTCGGTAGGTGTCGCCGACGGCCTGCGCGTAGAGCTGTGCCTGGGCGAGCGCGGACGACGCCGACTGCTGGCCGGCGATGGCCGCACTGAACTGCTCGCTGACGTTCGTGCCGAGATCCTGGAACTCCGGGATGTCCAGGAACTGGATGCCGGTGTAGGGCACCGGCTGGACGGTCGGGTGCGCCGTGTTGGTGGCGTTGATCGATTGCAGCGTCAGCGGCCCGTAGACCGCGGACAGCTTCTTGTACTGCGGGATCTGGTAGCTGGAGAAGCGGCTGCCCGGCGGCACGTGCGACCAGCCCAGCTTGGCGCCCACCGTCTGGATGTAGGACTTCGAGGTCATCCAGGCGATGAAGTCCCACGACTGCTGCTTGTGCGCGCTGGTCGACGGAATGGCCAGCGACCAGGTGTAGAGCCAGCCGGACGGGCGGCCGTTCTGGCTCGGCGCCCAGGCGTAGCCGTTGCGCCCGGCCACGCTGCTGCTCTGCGGGTCCTCGATGGTGCTCACCGCGGAGGTGGCGTCGTACCACATGGCCGCGTTGCCCGTGCTGTACAGCGTGGCACACTCGGCGAAGCCCGCTTCGGGGGCGCCTGGCTCGCCGTACTTCTGCACCACCCGTACGTAGGTGTCCAGGGCCCTGGTCACCTCGGGGCTGGTCATCTGGGCCCGCCAGGCCGGGTTGAACCAGCGGCCGCCGAACGAGTTGATCACCGTGTCTATCGGCGCCAGGTTCTCGCCCCAGCCGGGGTCACCCCGCAGGCAGATGCCGACCCGCCCTGTCTTCGCGTTGTGCATCCGCGCCGCGATCTGCTCGACCTGGTCCCAGGTGGGCCGGGCCGGCATGGTGATCCCGGCCTGCTGCATCAGGTCCTTGCGGTACATCAGGAACGAGGACTCGCCGTAGAACGGCACCGAGTACAGGTCGCCGTTGTGTGACAGCGTCGCCCGCAGCTGGGGCAGGAAGTCCTGGGCGTCATAGCCAGAGGTGGCGTCGATGTAGGGCTGCAGGTTCACCAGCCAGCCGTTGGCCGACCACATCGGCGTCTCGTAGTTGCTGATCATCACCACGTCGAACTCGCCGCCCTGGGTCGACACGTCCGTGGTGATCTTGGCCCGGGCCTCGTTCTCGGGCAGCGACACGAAGTTCAGGTTCACGCCCGGGTGGTCCTGCTCGAACAGGTGGGACAGGCTGATCGCGTCTTCCATCTGCGAGTTGGACACGATCGCCACGGTGACCGTGGTCCCGGAGCTGCCGCCGGAGAACAGCTGCTCGGTGCCGGTGGCGCAGCCGGAGAGCGCGAGCATCGCGCCACCCGCCGTCCCGGCCAGGAAGGCCCGGCGCGACAGCGCCGGGGCAGGTGAGCCGTGGGCCGTTGATCCGGCGTCTCGTCCTCGAGTCATCGCGCGTCCCGTCTCGGTATGCCCGTCCTCGCGTGAGCGCTCATCTGAGCGGATGACGCTCAAATGGATACGACAGATACCGACCACACTGAGCCCAGCGCCGGGCAAAGTCAAGACGACATTGAAAAACTGAGTCCATGTTGCTCAAATGAGCGTGCTGCGCGATTCGCCGACGGGAGGTCATCGGCCGTAACGGCATATCCGGCAGGAACTTCGCGGGTCCTGCGAGTTCCGGGGACTGCGCCAGTTCCTCAACGCCCTCGCGACCGGGTCCGGATCCTGTCCCGCCGCATAGAGGGCGACACCACCAGCCCCCAAACCCACGTCGTCCCCACCCGCCTCATCCCACGAGGGTCCGGCGAAATCCCCGCTCCCCTTAATCGGCGAAGCTGCCGATTTACGGGGAGGATCCGGCTTATCGGGAGGATCTCCCAGGGTTGCCCAGATCCTCCCCGGAGGCCGGATCCTCCCCGTTAAATGCCGCGCGTCTCGTACGGGTGAGCACGCAGGTACGGACGAGACTAACGGGACCCGTGAGGTGTCTTCAGAGGGCAGCGCCCCCGCGCTGAGCTGCTGGCCGGGGCCCGGTGCAGGGCCGGCAGCTCTCGGCGGCCACAGCTCACGGCACAGTTCGCGCTCGACGCGATCGGCCAGCCGCCTGAGCCGGCCCGCTTCATCCCGGTGTGCGGTAATTTGACCCGAACGGGCGCGGTTTTCCGCACTCCGCCGGCTTCTGCCTGGGCCCGGCGCAACGGCGTAGAGCCCGGCGTGCTGGCCTTGCGTCCCGGCCGCACCGACGTGAATAATGTTCGCTGCGCGGCGAAGCCCAGCGGTTAGCCGCTTTTCGAGGTCCAGAGACGCGGCCTAGCTCACTTTCGCGCGGACAGATGGTGGTGGTACGTGTCTCAAGAGCGCTATCCGGTGCTGTGGATCGGCCAGGTAGCCGTGGTCACGTTGCCCGTAGAGATGGACGTGACCAATGCCGAAACGGCCCGGGAGGAACTCCTCGCCGTGATTAACCGCGGCGCGATCCTGCTGGTCGCGGACATGAGCAAAACGAGCTTCTGCGATTCCGCCGGAGTAAGCGCTCTGGTGCACGCATTCAGGCAGGCCGCCGCCAGCGCAAGTGCCATGCGGCTGGTCGTTAACACCCCCGCCGTGCAGCGGGTGCTCTCGATAACCGGGGTCGACCGGCTGGTAGACATATTTCCCAGCGTTGCCGCGTCGCTGGCAGGATCTTACGGCCAGCCACGCCAGCCGGACCAGGCCCGGCCGGACAACGCCGCCGCCACGGCCGATACCGACGGAGGCGGCGCCTAGGGCCGTCCCTCCTCGAACGGCGGCGGCGGCTGCGGCGGTTCGCCGGTGACGCTGGTCACCACAGCGCCGGCGATGTCGCGGAGCTTCACGTTGCTGTTCTGCGAGGCGGACCGCATGATCGCGAAGGCACGAGCCTGGGTGCAATGCTCCCTGGCCATGATTATCCCGAGTGCCTGATCAATTACCGTCCGGGAAGAAAGCGATGAGCGCAGCTGCGCGATAAGGGCGGCGTGCGAGGCCAGCCTGATGGCCAGCAAAAGCGCGCCGGAAGCGCTCTGCGCGAAATTCTTCGCGCGCTGCGCCTCAGCCGCGCCGAACGCCGAGGCTTCGCGGGCGTAGAGGTTGAGGGCACCGACCGGCTTGCCGTCCGCGCTCAGCGGCAGGGCCAGGCACGACCGGATCCCGTGCGAGGCCGCCTGCGCCTCGAACTCGGGCCAGCGCGCCTTCTCGGCGGTGTCCTCGATGCGCACCATGTGGCCGTCGCGCATGGCGTGCAGGCAGGGGCCGTCGTCGAGTTCGTACTGCACCTCGTCCACCTGCGCGGCGACCTGATCGCTGCACGCGACGGTGCGCGGCTTCCCGTTGGGCTGCATCGTCATCCCGCACGACAGGCCGCCGCTCACCAGCCCGGCCGCCAGCACGGCCATCTCGTGCAGGAACTGCTCTACGCTCTCGGTACTGAGCAAGGCGCCCTGCAGCTCCCTGAGATCGTCTGCGTCGGTGAAATCCGTCGCGGCACCTGCTCCGAATTCGCTATTCATCAGCAACACCTATCTGAATGATACGCACCCTGCGTACCCAGTCATTTACGTTTTGTTTTCGCTCTTCTACCCTTGACCAGGAAATCAAACGTGGCAGGACGCGGCTATCCGCGCGGCCCAGGACGCCGATCAACTGCGGAACCCGGGCCTTCCGCCGTCGGGGAGCGACCGTCATCGGTGGCGGTGTCAGAGCTGCATCGTCGCTTCGATTGCGTCCGGGATGCGCTGCTGCGGGTAGTGCATGCTGGGCTCCTGCATGGCCCCGGCCGTCGGCGCTCAGTATCCTGGCTGGGCGCGGGCTGCCGGTGTCAGCGCCTCGCCGACCGCCTCGACCAGCAGCGTCATCTCGTAGGAGACCTGGTCCGTGTCGCATTCGAGAGCGGCGAGGACGGCCAGGCTGGAGCCGTCGCTGATCACCTTGATGAACATCAGCCCGCCATCCATCTCGACCAGTGCCCGTGTGGGCGGCCCTGCCTCGAAGATCCGCGCGGCGCCCTGCATCAGGCTGGCCAGCCCGCAGGTGATGAGCGCGAACTGCTCGGCGAAAGCAGGCGGGATGTCCTCCGACCGCGCCAGCAGCACGCCGTCCGCCGATACCACGACCGCGTGCGCGACGTCCGGGACTCGCGTGGTGAAGTTGGTGACGAGCCAGTTCAGATCCCGGCGGTATGCGTAACTCAACGATCCGTTCTCTCTCCTGCGTAGGGTGTCTGACCCTCAGCCCGGCGGGCTCCGCGCTGGAAGCCGCTCAGGCGGCTGCGAGCTATCTCAGGGGATCGCTGCGGCAGCACGGCCGGTGTCTTCCCCTCGCGAGCATCGGCCGGCCAGCTGGCTGCGCGCTGGCCGCCGTCCGCGGATCCGGGAAGGAGGTTCGCGTGCGGGACGCGCACGGGCATCCCGGCGACCGTGTGGTCGCCGCGGACTGGATTGGCGATGATCTGGGCGGGCTGGCGACCTTCAGCCCAGCCGTCCGTTACCGGGTGCCAGGCGCCCCCCGGCTGCGGGACCGCCTCGGGCGGCCCGCTGTAAGTCTCGGCGGTACCCGTTGCGGGCGGCCGGCGGCTAGTGAACCAGTTCGACGTCGCCGGGCTGGCTGCCCGCACTCTCTCGCTCGTGCCAGCGCCGGTCCGCATGGCGGGGGCGAAGGCATCTGGCTGGCCGATGGGGGCCCGGCTGTCGGTAGCGGAGCTGATGGCAGCGGCATGCTGGCCGGGCGCGCGCCCGGCCTGGAAGGAGGCGAGCCGTTGCGGCAAGTCGCCGTACTGGCGGGTTCCCCGCTCGGCGATGCTGTCCGGCAGCCATACCAGGGCGGTCAGCCCCTGCGGGGTTTCGGCACGCAGCCGGACTCGCACCCCGTGCCGTTCGGCCAGGCGCGCCACCGCGAACAGCCCCATGTGCCTGGATACCGATTCGTCGATCGCGGGCGGATCATCTAGCCGCCGGTTCATCTCCACCAGCCGCGCCTCGGAAACGCCGACGCCTTTGTCGCTGACCTGGATCAGCACGCCTCCGCTGGCCAGCTCCTGGACTGAGACCAGCACCTGAGTGTCGTTGGCGGAGAACACCGTGGCGTTCTCGATGAGCTCGGCGAGCAGGTGCACTACGTCGGACACCGCATGCCCGGGGACCATGACCCCGGGCTGGATTCTTAGCGCCACCCTGTTGTACTGCTCGATCTCCGATATCGCGGCCCGGACCACGTCGGTGAGCGGAACCGGCTCGCTCCACTTCCGCGCACCCTCGTGCCCAGCGAGCAGGAGGAGGTTCTCGGAGTTCCGGCGCATCCGGGTGACCAGGTGGTCCATCGTGAACAGGTTGGATAGCCGAGCGGGATCCTCCTCGTTCTGCTCCAGGGAGTCGATCATTCGCACCAGCCGCTCGATCAGCGACTGGCTCCGCCGGGACAAGCTGACGAACATCGCGTTGAAGCTCCTGCGCAGCAGCGCCTCGTTTCCGGCAAGCCGCACCGCCTCCGAGTGCACCTGATCGAACGCGCGGGCGACCTGGCCGATCTCATCCACGGACAGCACGTCGATCGGCGACACGTCCAGGCTCGTAGCAGGGTCCGGAGTCTCTCCGAGCTGCCGGACCCGCTCCGGCAGTTGCACCGTGGCGATATCAAGCGCGCCCTCCCGCAGCTTGCGCAGTGGCAGGACCAGAGACCTGGCGAGGGCGAATGTCGCGAGGAGCACAA
Organism: uncultured Actinomycetes bacterium; assembly: GCA_963722275.1. GTDB lineage: Bacteria > Actinomycetota > Actinomycetes > Streptosporangiales > Streptosporangiaceae > Palsa-504. The sequence continues at coordinate 650,701 of CAVRMX010000003.1, forward strand.
GGATCAGGATCGCCGCCGCCAGGATTCCGATGAGCAGCGCGGACCGTTCCGCGCCGCGCTGCAGGACCTGAGCCCGCGCGACGAGGTTCCTGGCTACTCCCAACTCGACTGTCTGCATTCTGTCGATCGTGTCGGACATCGCCGAATACCACTGGTCAGGTGCGTCGTGAGCGCTGACGTTCAGGGCGCCATTACCGATGTCAAGACTGCCGGTACTGACGACGTACTGTTCGATGTTTACTGCCTGCTGGACCAGCGGCCCGGCAACGACGCGGGTGAAAGAGCTCTGTTCAGCAGGCGTGGCGGTCGCGTTGAACGCCGTCGCGGCGGCCGCCTGCCCCGCCACCACGATGTTCAGCTCCTGCGGCTCGGCGTTGGCGAAAGCCCTCTTCGTAAAGGCGTTGAACAGGATCGCGCGCTGCTGGGCGACCTGGTCCTTCTCCAGGGACAGTGAGTTGAGCGTCTGGACGTCGTTGGTGAGGGCAGGATCATTGGTTCCCTGCCCGATCTGGCCGTTCAGGGCCATTATGGCGTCGATGGGGGTCGTGTAGTCAGCGATCACGAACAGCGCGGACGTGCTGGTCTGGGCCGCGTCGCGCCGCTGCCCGAGGCCGGTGATCGCGGAGCGCACGGCGGCCACTTTCGCCTTGATATCCGCCGGGAAGGAACCGCCGATACCGGCGGCCAGCGCCTGGACCTTGGCCGCCGCCGCGTCAGTCGCGTCGTACCAGCGCTGCAGGGCCCCAGGATCGCTGAAGGGAAGGCTTCGGCACGTCTCGTCACGTTCGTCCTCCAATGCCTGCATCAGGCTGGTGACCTGCTGTCCGAGGCTGGCAAGTTGCGACACGCGGCTGAACTGGGCCGCGCTGTCAACTGCCGCCGAAACTCGCAGGCCGCCGAAAACCAGGCCCATGGCGAGGGTCAGCATGAACACGGCGAACAGACGCCACGACACCGGCCAGTTCCGCAACGTGAAGGCCCGCGAACTCAGGAGATTGAAGTCCGTCGATGTCTTTTCGCTTCCGTTGACATTCCTTGCGCGAAGTCTGGCGCTGACACCCCCGTGGTTGCCCATAGTTCACATCCTCGCTGGCTACACACTCTTTTCGAGCCTTTGACCGCTAGCAGCGCTCACGCGGTCAGGAAACCGCCTCAAAACCAGCGGCCGCCGCGATCAGCAAACGTTGCCGTAACTGTAGTGCGATCATGTCCCGGAAATTCGATATATAGCCATGTAAGCCTGCGATCTTGGCTGTCTCATCACAAGGCGGCCCTGCAGGTGCTGCCCTGCGGGTGCCGACCGTGTGGCCCAGGCCGGTCAGCTCGCCGTGAATCGGTGCCCTGAATTGACGCTGGAGCACGGCGACCTGATGGCGCAAGATCAAAGATCTCGGCGTCCTTGCCGCGGTCGGACCAGGCAAGCAAGGCGAGCCAGCCGAACACACGGAGTACCGCCAGATAGATGAATCGTAGTGGTACGAGCACTGACAGTGCCTAAGCGTTGGACCCTCGCACAGCCAGATGCCGAACTTGTTCTTACCAGAGACTTTCTTGCGCCGCCGTCGGCCGTCAGGACCGGGCCTGAGACTGACCACGCCACGCCAGCGGCCCGGGCAATGCCGATGTGTCTCAGGGTCGCGGCACTCCCCCGAGTGATCGAAGTAGATGCTGTCTTCGCCCCAGCCACGCCTACCCGCCGTGGGCGGGAGCGTAGTGGGCGTGCGGCCAAAGATCTGCCATGGCCCCTAGACCCTGATCGAGGCCGACGTGGTACGGGGCCGTACGCTTACCTCTTTCCCCACCCTGGCCACCGACATCCGCAACGCGGGCGGCACCTGGGTGGACCGGGAAGTGGTAGCCGACCAGGGCCTGGTGACCAGCCGCAACCCAGGGGACCTGCCTGCATTCTGCGCCAAGGTCGTCGAAGAGTTTGCCGAAGGCCGCCACCCGACCCCCGTCCCCGGCTCCTGACCGTCGGCGATCTCCAGACCATGTGGTGGCGGGCCGGTAGCTGGCCGCTTGCGTGCGGACCCGGAGTGCTGAATGACGATGGACACTCACTTTACGGTCGCGGTGGACCGGCAGGGCGCGCTGTGCACACGGTCGGTCAGCGGTGATCTTGACTTCACCCCTGCTGAGCGTCTCACGCAGCAAGCGGCCTGCCTGGATGCCACGATCGGGCAGCTGGTGCTGGATCTGTCCCCGCTGAGGTTCGCTGATTGCTGCGGGGCCCAAGCGCTGGGAGCCGTCACCCGCAGCGAGAAGAAGCGGCTGCCGCTGGAATAGGGTCGTCGTAGTGCGTTAGGATCTGATCTGGCTGACCGGCTGCGGGTGCTCCGCGCGAGCGGTGATCTGCGCCGTGCAAACGGGATTTCCGGTGTCGTCCGACATGGCACGGACTAAATCATTTCAGGCCAAGCGGTACTAGCCCGCGGTCTCCTTCAACGCGGTGATGAGCTCCGGTGCGGCCGCGAGGAACCGGTCCTGCTCCGGCTCGGTGCCGCCGATCTGGACCAGGGCGAGGTCGGTAAAGCCGGCCTTGAAGAACGCCCCCGCTGCCTCGGCCACCGCGTCCACGGAATTGCCGCAGGGAATCGAGCCGGCCACGTCCTCGGGCCGGACGAAGCTGGTGGCGCCGGCGAAACCGGCCGTGCCCGGCAGTTCGGCGTTGACCTTCCAGCCGCCGCCGAACCAGCGGAACTGCTCGTGCGCCCGACCAATGCACTCGTCCCGGTCCGGGCCCCAGCAGATCGGCATCTGGCCGACCTTGCGCGCGGGCCGCCCGGCGTCCGAGGCGGCGTCCCACCACCCGGCCAGCGAGCCGTCCGGCTCGACCGCGATCATCACGTCGGCCAGCGGCGCGAACAACTCACACGACTGCCGTCCGGACACCGCGACACCCAGCGGCACCGGACGGTCGGGCAGATCCCAGATCCTGGCCGCATCCACCCGGAAATGGGAGCCCTGGAAGTTGACGTACCCGCCGTCCAGCAGGGCCCGGATGATGCTCACCGCCTCGGTGAGCATCTCCTGGCGCTGGTCCGCGTCTGGCCAGCCGTCCCCGATGACGTGCTCGTTGAGGTTCTCCCCGGCCCCTAGCCCGAGCGTGAACCGGTTGTCGCTCAGCAGGGCCAGGGTCGCCGCCTGCTGGGCCACCACGGCCGGGTGGTACCGCATCGTCGGGCACGTGACGTAGGTCATCAATTCCGCCCGTTCGGTCGCCTGGGCCACCGCACCCAGTGTCACCCAGGCGTTGGGCGCGTGACCCTGCTCGTCCAGCCACGGAAAATAGTGATCGCTGCTGACCAGCAGGTCGAAGCCGACGTCCTCGGCTCGTGCCGCCCACCGCACCAGGTCCTTCGGACCGGCCTGCTCGGTCATCAGCGTGTAGCCCACCTTGGCCATCACAGATCCTCCGTGCTGTCGTCTACCAGAAGTGATCAGTGCTGCCCCGCGCGCTGTGATCTAACCAGGCCGGGCACCTCGACGGACAGGTTGGCTGGAAGGAAATCAGCAGAAGGCCGCCGTTCCGCGTGTCAGATTCAGTGCGGGCGTTTCATCTTGGTGGTTTTCACGCTGTGACTAACACTGAGCATGGACACATTCTCAGCGGTCGTGGCTCAGCGGTCGTGGCGGGCGCAGTACACCTCGACCGGCCGCGCGGCCAGGGCGGACAGCTTCGCTTTTTCGTACCCGCTGTGCGGCCGGAAGTTCGCCTCGATCACCACGGCCGGGGCGTCGGCCGCCAGCGCCCACAGCAGTTTCATCGCGGCCCCGCCGAGCCTGCGTGACCAGGCCAGGCTTGATTCGGGCGCGCCGACGGCGCCGGCAGGGTCTCTTTGACCCGGTTCTTGGCGAGGAGCGGGCAGCCGAGTTCGGCCGCCCGCGGAACGGCCAGGCTGGTCTTGCCCGATCCTGGCGCGCCGGAGACGTACATCAGCCTGCGGGAATCTCTCACCACGACCTGCCTCCGCGCGGGCCTCCGTCTGCGCTGGGAGCCGGTGAGCCGCTGGAGGAGGCCAGGGACTCGGCTTTTTCCAGGTAACTGGTCATCCGGGTGAGCAGCCCGGCGGCCCGGCGCAGGTCGGCGGAGGCGGGTGCGGGCGGTTCGGACGGCAGGGCATCGAGCAGGGGACCCAGGCCGGGGTGCGCCGAGCGCGCCAGCTGCGCGCAGATGGCGGCGGCTCATGGGTGACTACTCCGGCTCCGCCGATGTCGACGCCCCGGCCGGCCAGCTGTTCGACTACCTCAGCGAGCATCAGCAACCTTCCCCGCTACTTCACCGCCATGACCAGCGCCGAACCCGCCGGCCAGGACGAGGTGCACGTGGTCGCGGACGTCGACGGGGTCACCCGGGAGGGGAAGGCATGGTACCGGGCCGACCGGGAACGCCGGCACCTGGAATGGGCGATCCGAGGGACCGGACAACTATCACGGCTACAGGGGCACGCGCCGGCGAGGCTCTCCGCTGGCCGTCACCGTGACCGCCCGGAGGATCATTATCGGGCCTGGGTTGCGACCGCCTGGCCAGCGCGGCGACGTGGCCCCACAGTCCCCGCCGGACGTGACGTTGATGACCCGCGACGGGGCGGCGTTGCGCAGCAGCGGCGCCAGCCCCTCGATCAGGACCCGGGCGCCGTCCCTGGCCAGCGCCCATACCGAAGCGCCCAGCCGGGCGAAGCCCGCGGCCGCGGCCAGGCCGATGCCAGAAGCGGCCCCGGTCACCAGTACGGTCCTGCCGTCCATCCGCGGCGGGTCAGCAGGCCAGCCGGAAAGCCGCCTGCGGACCTCGAAGCCCGTGTTGCCGTAGCCGAGGACCACCGAACGGTCCAGGATCGTGTCGATCAAAGAGGTAGCGTCCATGGGGCCGCGCTACCCAGCCCCGCCTGCCAATCCTCGGCAGGCTGCCGAGAAAAAATAAGGCAATCGTGCAGCGCTGAGTGCGGCGGGGAAGCGGAGCACCCGGTCCGTTCGGGGCTATATAGATCCGAACGGACCGGGTATCACCTCCCCCCGCCGACCCATGCGGTGATGGCGCGGCCGGGGCTAGGCGGTGACGGCCTGCTTCTGGTCGCTGCTGGTGACCTGGATGGTGCGGGGCTTGGCGGCCTCGTGGACGGGGATGGTCAGGGTGAGCACGCCGGCCGCGTAGTCGGCGGCGATGTGGTCGGCGTCCAGGGTCTCGCCGAGGAAGACCTGCCGGGTGAAGGTGCCGTAGGGGCGTTCGGAGACGATCATCTGGGCGCCGTCGGGCTGGACCGGGGCGCGCTCGGCGCGGACGGTGAGCACGTTCTGCTCGACGGTCAGGTCGATGGATCCGGGATCGATGCCGGGCAGGTCCAGGCAGATGTAGAAGCTGTCGCCCTGCCGGTAGGCGTCCATGGGCATCGCGGCGGGCCGGGCGGCGGTGCCGAGCACCTGCTGGGTGAGCCGGTCCAGTTCGCGGAACGGGTCAGTGCGCATGAGCATGATGGGTGCCTCCTTTACCAGTGCCGGTTGTCATGTCACGCTCACGGCATCTATATAGCACGCCACCGGTTTATCTGACAAGGATCGACTGAGATTTCCTCCTGGGGCATACTGGAGGCAAGGTGTCACTGACGTGTTGGCGAAGGGTAGGGACGGTCATGGCGGCTGCGGATCACGGCGGCCCGGGCCCGGATCTGTACCAGCTGCTCGGCATAACCCAGCGGGCCTCCCGGGAGGAAATCGCGCTGGCCTGGCGGCGCCGGGCCCGTGCCGAGCACCCCGATTCCCGGCCGGGCGACGCTGACGCGCCGGACCGGTTCCGCGCCCTGGCCGAGGCGTATCAGGTGCTCGGCGACCCGGCTCGCCGCGCCGCCTATGACCGTGCCCTCGCCGGTGAGCGGCAGCCCGCGGTCCGGGTCACGGTGCGGCGGCCGTCCGGTCCTGGCGGGCCTGGTGGCAGCGGGACCGCTGGTGCGGGTGCCGGGGCCGCCGCTGCGCGCGGGCCCGGTCCGGGTGGAAGGCCCCCGTCCGGCACCGCCGGCGGCCAGCTGGGATGAGGACATCGGGCTCGCGGTGCTCGCGGACCTGGCGCTGCGGTACCTGGCCCGGGAGCGGGGCCGGGCGTGGTGAACCCCGGGTGGGCGGACCTGGACCGGGGCCTTTTCAGCATCTCGGTGGCCGCGGAGCTGGCCGGGCTGCATCCGCAGACGCTGCGGATCTACGAGCGGGAAGGGCTGCTGGACCCGGCGCGCAGCGCGGGCGGCACCCGCCGGTACTCCCGCCGGGACATCGGCCGGCTCCAGGAGATCTGCGCGCTGACCGCCGACGGGCTGAACCTGGCCGGCATCCGCCGTGTCCTGCAGTTGCAGGAGGAAACCCGCCAGCTGCAGGCCGAGCTGGCCCGGCTGAGGGAACTGGCCGGCGCCCGCCCGGCCCCAGCGGAACGAAGCCGGAAGCAACGTCACCCGCAGGCCGCCGACGAGTAGCCGGGCGAGAATCTGATCTGTCTCGCCGTAGACCTGCACCGCGCTATCGCGCGCCGTGGTGAACGTATCTTGCGCTTCCTGGCAGGAACGCCGCAGCTGGGCGGCAGTTCATGACCGTCACGGCAGTACCGCCGGGATTGCAGCATCACGCCTCCTGTTCACGGGGCTGGCGGTGCGGCTGGTGCCGAGCTGGCATGCGCGGCCACCTGCCCCCGCACGGCCAGGGGCCGTGCTGCCGCATCCGGGCGGACGGCGCTGGCCAGCAACTATCTCTGGGCCGGGAGACAGGAAGCACCCGGGCCGGCCCGGGAGTGTGACGCGGGTCCCAGCTTCTGAGGGTTAGCCTGACCGGAGGGTGCTCTCCACAGGGCTATTGCGCCGTCGGTGTCCGCTTGTGACCGGCCCGCGCACCGCGGCTGATTCGGCCTAGATGGCTGAGCGGCAGTGGAGCCCAGCCGCGACGCCGTTTGGGCAGTGCGATTGGCAGCTGGGGCCCCGCGCTCTGCGACCTGCGCCTGGTCCGGGCCAGGGCCCGGCCTGAGACCAGGTACCACTGGGCCATCACGACGGCGGCGAGAGCCACCTCGATGACAGTGCCGCCGTAATACATCAGTTCAGCGCCGGTGTGGCGGCTGGCGATGGGGCCGCCGCCGGCGGGCAGGTTCCACGCGTAGATGAGTTTGGCGAGCGTATCGTGCCCGGCGGCGGCAATGATCAACGCGGTCAGCCTCACCCAGGTGCCCGGGCGGCGGCGGACGGGATCGATACCGATGACCGCCCAGCTGAGCAGGCAGCCGGCCAGGAACATGTGCATATGCACCGCGGCGTGGACCAGATCGTCGTGTTCGGCCGCTTGGTACAGGCCGGTCAGGTAGAGAGCATAGAGTCCGCCGAGATCGAGCACCACGGCGGTGGCCGGGGCGGCCAGGACCGCGACGGGGAAACCGTGCAGCAGCCGCAGCAGCATCCGCCGCGGGCGGCGCGGCAGCGTGCGCAGCGCCAGGGTGACAGGCGCGGACAACGCCAGGAACGCCGGGGCCGCCATGCCGAGCAGCAGATGCTGGCCGACGTGCACCGGGAACAGCTCGTCGTGGCTGGCGATAGGTGGCAGCACCGCGGCAGCGGTGCAGAATGACCCGGCGAGCATGGCTGCCACCCGGGTGACCGGCCAGCGGAGGCCGCGCCGGCGCAATCGGTGCAGGCCGGTGCCATACCCGGCGAGCGCTACCAGCGTCAGGGCCAGGGGGATCAGCTCCAGCATGGCTCAGCCAGCCGGGCGCGCGTCCGAGCGGAGAAGTGAGGACCTGGCGATGCCCGCCTGGCCCTTCATCAGCAGGACCCCGGCGAGAATCATGATGAACGCGATGAGGTTCCAGGTCAGGTCGTAGGGCCAGATGGTGACGTGATAGCGGATCTGGTGCAGTCCGAGCAGCTTGTGCTGCACGATCCCGTCATAGAGCTGGAATCCGCCGGCCCCGAGCAGCAAGCCGCCCCACCACCGTTTCGGGACGAAGCCGCCCCGGCGGTGCGCATCGGCCAGCAGGAAAAGACCGGCGACCATCGCGATGAACCCGCCCGCGTGAAACAAGCCGTCCGACACCAGCCCGACGGCGAGCGTGGACTTGTCGTAGAAGTGATGCCAGTGCAGCAACTGGTGGAAGACCGTCTCGTCGATGAACGCCACCAGGCCTACCCCGGCCAGCGTCCCGGACCAGATGCTCCGCCTGGTCTGCTTGGCAGCCGTGTCACGAACGTCGCCAGCAAGGTGCGAAAAAGCCATCGCGTAGTTCCTCCGGCCTGTAGTTGACACGCACCGGCAGGCGGTAACAGATCCCCTACCGGCTGCCGGACGTCCTGGGCGGCACCCGCTACCCGCTGCCTCACGCCCTATGCATAATGGCGGCACGCGGCGGCCACAGGCCGTACCAGGTCAGGTCGCACGTGGTGGCAGCAGTCAGCGCGCGGAGCACTTAGCCATCATGCGGCTGCAACCGGCCGCCAGATCACCGCGGCGGGTCAGGTCTAGCTGGCGTGCATCACAGCGGCCCGGCGCGGTCCAAGCGGATGCGCAGATCGAGGTGATCGGACGGTGGCCCGGTTAAATGCCTGGGCCCGGCCAGCTTCCTCAGGCCAGCGGCTGATGGCAGCCCACGGCATGTATCCGCAGATGCGTTTGGCGGCGGGCCTGCCGGGTAGCCGCCGCGCTTCCAGCGAGCAGAGAGAAGCAGCATGTCATCAGATGCGATCGTGGTACTGAAGGCCGATCACAAGGAAATCCGCAACCTGTTCCGCAAGTTTCAAGCCGCCGGAGACAAGGCGGTAAAGACAAAAGCAAGAATCGTCGGGCAGATCATCGAGCTGCTCACAGTACACACCTATATCGAGAATGAGGTGATGTATCCCGAGGTCTGCGCGTTGCTCCCCGACCTCAAGGACGACGTGCTTGAGTCCTACGAAGAACATCACGTGGCCGACGTCCTGTGCATGGAGCTAGCCGGCATGCCGGCCGGGGCTGAGCGCTTCGATGCCAAGGCCACGGTGCTGATCGAGAACGTCACGCATCACATCGAAGAGGAAGAGCAGGACTGGTTCCCCAAGGTGCGGGCCGGCCTGGGCCGCAAGCAGCTTCAGGAACTCGGGGCCAGGCTCGAGCAGGCCCGGAAGGACGCGCCCAGGTCGCCAGCCCAGCCCAGTGCGCTGAAAAAGACGATCAACGCCGTCATCGCCTGACCAGCAGCCGGTCGCCCCTCCAGACGGCGGACCGGGCGCGACCGGCTATCCCCGCCGGCGGGCCACCCCGCCACCTTGCCCGAGGAACGAAGAGGCGATTACCCAGCACGCGGTCCCGCCTGGTCCGTAAGGAGACTTACGTTAGCGGATTGCTCCGTCCCGAGTAAGCGCAAGAGTCACGCTAGGTGGGTTTCTGCCTGGCTGCCCAGAAGATATGCCTCGGATGGCGGGCGGGAAGACGAGTCAGATTCGTTGGCCCAGTGCGGTCCGTAGGTGGCGCGGGGCGGCCCGGCCGCAGGACCAGAGCATCTGATCTGTCCTGGTGCCGGATATCCCGGTCAATGCCGCCTGACGACCCTGATCTTGTCGAGGGTGGGATCGGCGGCGTCGGGGAGTTGCATGCCCGCGCTGACGCCGCTTCGCAGGTAGTCCAGGAGCTCGGCGGTGATGCGCTCCCCGGGGATGATGACCGGTATGCCGGGCGGGTACGGGGTGATCTGCTCGGCGCAGATGCGTCCGGCCGCCTGGTCGGCGGGGACGGTCTCGGTGGGGGCGAAGAAGGCGTCGCGGGGCAGCATGGCGGGTTCGAGCTCGAGTTCGGCGGCGCTGGGCAGCTCGACGGGTCGGGCCGGGGGCAGGGTGCCGGCGTGCTCGGTGAGGGCGCGCAGCGCCGAGATGAGCCGGGCGGCGGTCTGGTCGTCGTCGGCGAGCGACAGGGTGGCTTCGATCCGGCGGTGGTCGGTGAGCCCCATGTCGAGGCGCTGGTGCTGGCGCAGCCAGTCGGCGGCGTCGTATCCGCTGACGCCGAGGCCGGAGACGTCGATGACCACGTGCAGCGGATCCAGGTCATGCGAGGCCTCGGCGCCGAGGAACTCCTCCCGCAGGACGTGCAGGCCGGGCAGGGATTCGATCTCGTGCCGGACCTGGCCGGCCAGGGTGAGCGCGGCGTCGAGCAGAGGGTGCCCGTGCTGGACCATCTGCCGGCGCCAGCCGTCCAGCGCGGCGTAGACCATCACGTTCGGGCTGGTGGTCATCAGCATGTCGGCGCAGGCGGACAGCTGATCGGGGTCGACGAGGGTGCCTTGCCGGTGGAAGACGGAGCCCTGCTCGAACCCGGTGCCCATCTTGTGCACGCTGACCACGTACACGTCGGCGCCGGCGTCCATGGCCCAGGTCGGCAGGTCCGGGTGGAACGGCAGGTGGGCGCCCCAGGCTTCGTCGACGATCAGCGGTTTGCCCCGCCGGTGGCACAGGCTGGCGATGGACTCGATGTCGGCGCAGGTGCCATACGGGGTCGGGCTGACGATCAGGGCCCCGGCCGCGTCCGGGTGTTGCTGCCAGGCTTGCTCCACCTGTTCCGGCGAGGGCGGGTGGGCCAGGTGCAGCCGTGCGTCGTAGCGCGGCTGGATCCACTGCGGCTGCACCCCGGAGAAGACCAGCCCGGCTACCACCGACTTGTGCGCGTCCCGGCTGATCAGCAGGTCGCCGTGGCCGCCGGCGACGGCCAGCATGGCGGCCTTGACCGACAGGGAGCTGCCGCAGGTGGAAAAGAAGGCCTGCTCCGCGCCGACTGCGTCGGCCATCAGCTGTTCGGCGTGGGACAGGTAGCCGTGGGAGGATGTGCGGTCATCCAGGCCGGCCGTGGCTAGGAGGTCGGAGCGGAACGTGTCGTGGCCGAGCGCGGCGAGGGTCCGCGGGTCCGCGCCGCGGCCCTGGCGGTGCCCGGCGGGGTGAACCCGTACCGGTCGCGCGCGTGGTACTCGGCCAGGGCCTCGAGCATGGGGGCAGCGGAGTGATCCATGTTCCTGCCTACGCGGACGAGGACGAATATCCCTCCGGGACAACCGGCGCACCTAGTGAGGCCGTCCGAGCGCACCGGCTGACGATCCTTTCGCCGTTCGGCGGCGACGCTCTAACTCATGACCGGTAACGGCAGGTTCCACACGGTCCAGATCACGCTGGCGGCGTCTCGGTCAGCAGGCTTCACCGTCGAGTTCGCTAATGCCGTGCGGGCGGGCACAGCTCATTCCGTCCGAGGACGTCGGCTCGCGATGGCCGTTTGACCGGTTGGCGGATGTTTGCGCGAGGGCCTCGTGAGGCTGGTGAAGTTGGGGATCAGCGGTCGAGCGGTGAGCGCGAAGACGCGGAGGACGGGCGCGGCGGTGATTGCCAGCAGCACCTCGCCGCCTTCGGCCTGAGCGCGCTTGTGCGCCGCCAGCAGCGTATGCAGCCCGGACGAATCGCAGAACTGGGTCGGGTCATGTGACACGAGGGTCCCGTGCCCGTGCGCGGCCGCCTCCAGCAGGGCCGATCGCAGTTCCGGAGCGTTGGTGATGTCGATCTCCTCCGGTGCCGTCACGACCGGCACGCCGTTGACACCCAAAGAGGCACCTGCCGTCACGCACCTGCGTCACCTCCTGCTGGAGTACGGCTGCGCTGAACGCCGCGCTGCCGGGCACGCCGCTGCGCCTGATCCGCCGCGCGGCGGGGGCGGGCGGTCGACGGAGAGCCTACAGGATGGCGGGGAAGGGCTGTATAGAAACAGAGAAAAATTGGTGTTGGAGAGGGAGCATGAGCGACGACCCTGACCAGAGCGGTGGCAGCTGGACGATGCTGACCGGGCACGGGCACGTGCTGGTCGAGATCGCCCGCAACCCCGGCGTCCGGATCCGGGATATCAGCGCGGTGGTGGGGCTGACCGAGCGCACGGTCCAGGCCATCTCCGGCATGGCCTTCCTGGGACCCGCGGCCGCCGGCCTGCCCCGGCAGGTACCGCCCGCGAGCAGCATCGCGGCACTGGCCACGCTCGGGATCGTCAATACCCGGCGTCGCTTACTGGCTGTTTTACCTGCTGATCGACGAGGCCGGGGCGGCTACGGCGTCGGTGAGATCGACGCCGCCAGCGCCGAGGCCGTCAAGGGCTTGCGCGCCTATGGCTAATCCTGGCCGAGATTGGCTCCGGCTCGGCATCACCCGCCAGGCCGTTCAGCAACGCTGGGATAACGTCGCACGCCCAGCCATGCCACACACGACAGCGACCGGCGGTAAGTCCCGGTCACCCCCCATATCCTGTTCAGCCTGGACTTGTGCGTTTAGGTGCGCCTTAGTCGGGCAGCGGGCGCCGCACGGCGAAACACGCCGTATAGAAGTGGAGGTGACATGGCGCAGACAAAGACAAGGACCAGCGTCAAGGACAAGGCACTCTACAAGAGGCTCCGCAACTTGGGCGTGTCGGTCAAGGAATCGACACGGGTCGCGAACGCTGGCGCCAAGACTTCCCGCAAGAAGGCCGGCCAGCGCGGCGGCGCGGCCACATCCTACGCTAACTGGAAGGTCCCAGAGCTGCGGCGCAGGGCCAAGAAGGTTGGCGTCAAGGGCCGGTCAACTATGAATAAGAAGCAACTCATCAAGGCGTTGCGCACCTCTTAGAGCGCATGCCATCTCGTACCCGGCGGACTCCGGTCTTCTTGCGTTGCTGGAGTCCGCCGGGCGGCCTGACGTCTCGGACCTCGATGAAGAACGCGAGCGGGGCGGACGGGTCCAGCCGGGACGCCACCAGGCCGGCGGTCACCGGGTCCCAGCGTCCGGCCTGGCTGAGCACGTCGAAGCCGGGGAACCCGTTGCCGGAGCCGGATTGCCGCCGCTGGTAGGCACCGGGACGGTCGTTCACTTTTCCCGCCGCAGGATCGCCGCGAGCAACCCCATCCCGCCCACCATGGTCACCAGCAGTGGCCAGCACCGGCGGTCCCATCTCCATGTTGTAGCGGGCATTCGACCAGCCGCCAGGCTTCTGGGCGATGCCGCGGGCGTGCAGGTAGGGCCCCTGCAGGCCGTTGGCCACGATGGCCGCCGAGGCGATCGGCAGCGCCGTCTTCGCCATCCGGCGGCTGAAGAACCCGGCGACGCCAGCCGCGGCTCCGACCGGGCCGAGCACGACCGCGATCCACATCATCTTGTTGCCGAAGCTGGCGCTGTCGTGCTCGAAGTAGATCTCCGCCGCGTCACCAGCGCGCCGGCAGCGGTCAGCGCGGACAGGCCGCGCTCGAAACGCCCGGTCTGCACGTTCCGCACCATCCGGTCGATGCCGTGCACCGGTTGCTGGGACCGGCCCCGTTTTTGGCCCGAATGGCCGTTCCTCCGTTCAGTAGATCGCACCTTGTAGATCGCGCTGAGCCGGCCCGCCGTGCGGCCGCGGCGCCGCCGGCCGCGAACGCGGCGGCGATCAGCCCGCTGACCATCGCCGGGCGTCGCCACCTGCGATCGGCCAGGGCCAGGACCGCCATGCTGAGCGCGTGGACCCCGTTCAGCGCCGGCCCCCAGTGCGAGCAGCCGTGCCGACGGAGCGGTCACGCTCATGGCGGCTTGGGCGAGCTGGCGGGCGCCGAGCACGCGAACGGCGGCCACGGCGCCAGGATCGAGCGGGCCGCCCAGCAACTGCTCGGCGGAGTACGCCGGCCGTAGCAGCTGAACTGCGCCGTAGCCGGCTCGCACGCCTGCCAGCCAGGCGTTCACCGGTGTCCCCGCCGGCCGACGGCCGCCGCGACTGCGGCTCCGGCCAGACCGAGGAGGGCGCCCCCCAGCAGGCCATGGTGCTGAGAAGCCCACAGCTGGACGCTGCGTGGCTTGGCCTGGCCGTCGAAGCTGCCGTGCGCGGTGTAGTCGTGACCAGACGGCCCGTCGGCGGGTTTCCACAAGTTGACGGGGTGGGACGAGGACTCAGGCCGGTCGTCCTGCTGCGCGGAGAACCCGGTGCGAGCCAGGTAGCGGTCGAGCAGGCCGGGGGCGACCGCGTTGGCCGCGAGGGTGGCGGCCGTGCTTCCGCCGACCCAGTACTCACGCCGTCCGGGATGATCGGCGGCGTACAGGACCCCGTGGGCCGCCACCTCCGGCTGGTAGATCGGCGGCACCGGCTGGGCCGGCTTGGGCAGCCGGGACAGCACCCAGTCGAACTGCGGGGTGTTGACCGCCGGCATCTGCACCATGGTGACCCGGACGTTGCTCTTGTCGTGCAGCAGTTCGCAGCGCAGCGACTCGTTGAAGCCCTGGATGGCGTGCTTGGCGCCGCAATAGGCGCTCTGCAGCGGGATCCCCCGGTAGGCCAGCGCGGAGCCGACCTGGACAATCGTGCCGGCGTCACGGGGCAGCATGCGCTTGAGCGCAGCCATCGTGCCGTATACGTAGCCGAGGTAGCTCACCTCGGTGACCCGCTTGTACTCGGCCGGCCCGATCTCGGTGAACGGGGCGAATACCGAGGTGAAGGCCACGTTGACCCACACGTCGATGGGGCCGAGGGCCTGTTCGGCCTGCGCCGCCGCCGCGTCGACCTGATCCGGGTCGGCGACGTCGGTCGGGATGGGCAGGGCTACCCCGCCCGCCCGTTCGACGTCGCGGACCGCGCCGTCCAGGCCCGCCTCGCCCCGGGCCAGCAGCGCCACCTTCGCGCCGCGGGCGGCGAAGGCCAGGGCCGTGGCCCGCCCGATCCCGCCGCTGGCCCCGGTCACCACGACCACCTGTCCGCCATGCTCAGTGCTCATTCCAGACCTCCGCTGTTCTGTGGATGTGGGCGGGCCTGCGCCGGCCATGGGTAGGCGAGCCGCTGCGCCGATTCCAGCAGCAGGGCGTGCACGAAGGCCTGCGGTGCGTTGCCGCGCACCTGCCGCTGCAGGATGTCGTATTCCTCGGTGAGCAGGCCAGGAGGACCGCACGCGGCCCGGTTGCGCTCGAACCAGCGGACCGCCTCGACCTCCCGGCGGTGCTGGTGCAGGGCCAGCGCCATAGTGAAGCCGCACAGCAGGAAGGCGCCCTCGGCCTCCCCCAGCGGCCGGTCGTCAGGGCGGTACCGGTACATGTACCCGTCGCTGGACAGTTCGGTTCGCGCCGCCTCCAAGGTGGCCAGGGCGCGCGGATCCCCAGGTGGTATCGCCCCGCGCAGGGCCGGAAACAGCAGCGCGGCGTCCACTCTGTCGTCGCCGGGTGCCCGCTGCCAGCGGCCGGAGGGATGCAGGCAGTCGGCCGTGACTTCGGCGAGCAGCGCGTCCGCGAACCCGCTCCAGGCCGCGCCCTGGGCCGCCGGGGCCACTGAGGCGGCGGCCCGCAGGCCGGCTACGCAGGTCAGCCGGGAATGCGCCCAGCGCTGGTCGTCCAGCTCCCAGATCCCGGCGTCGGGATCCTGGCTTCGTTCCTTGATCGCGGCGACGGCCACTTCTACGGCCCGCCAGCCCTCGCGATCCAGCCGGTCGTGTGCGGCGGCCGCGGCCAGCAGCATCAGCGTCTCGCCGAAGGCGTCGAGCTGGAATTGCTTGTTGACCCAGTTACCGACCTTGTCCGACCCGCCCGGGTATCCGGGCAGATCCAGCCGCCGCTCATCGGGCACCGGGTCGCCGCTGACCGTGTAGGCCGGCTTGAGCTGCGCCCCGTCCGCCAGAATCCGTTCCGCAACAAACCCGGCCGCGGTGTCGAGCAGCGGGTAGGGGCCGGCCGCGGCGACCGCCTGCCCGCTGAAGCACTGATCACGGATCCAGGCGTACCGGTAGTCGTAGTTACGTCCTTGTTTGGCGCGTTCGGGCAGGCTCATGGTCGCCGCGGCGGCCATGCCGCCGTCCGAGCTGGTCAGGCCGCGCATGACGGCGTAGGCGTGCCGGGCATCGCGGTCCGCGATGGTGCCCGACAGCTTGGGCACAGCCTGGTCCCAGGCCGCGCTGGTCACTTGCCAGGCCTGGTCGGGTTCGGTCGGTTTCTCCGCCGGCGGGCGATCCGAGATCTCCAGGACGAGGTCGTGATGGCCGCCCGCCGGGACCGTGATCATGGCCTGAAGACCGCCGCCGGACCGTCGCGCCGCGATCCCCGCCCCGGACCAGCGCAGGTACAGCGGGCCGCAGCGCGCGGTCCACACGTCGCCCTGACGGGAGATCCGGCTGGGACGGTGCTGGCCGAATCCCGCCCGCGGATCGAGGAAGACCCGTACCCGGGTGTCACCGTCCACCGCCAGGATGCGGCGCAGCGCTACGGCCGTGTGCGGGTCGCCCGGCATGCTCAGCGCCTCACGACATTCGATGACCTGTGATGAGGTGACCCAGCGGCTGCGCCAGATCAGGCTGTTCGGCTCGTAGTAGCCGCCCCACACGAAGGATGGTTCGGCCGGGGTCACGGCGTACACGCCTGCCCCGCCGATCAGCGTGGAAAACACCGCGTCGGAATGCCAGCGCGGCACGCACATCCAGAACGAAGTCGCCCCGTGGACCGACCATGACTCCCCGCTCGCCGTCGGCCAGCAGCGCGTATTCGGACAGCACGTGGAGCGGAAACTTAGGCGCGGAGCCGCTTCCCGTCATGAGCCCGGCCGGAGCTCAGCCGGGCCCCTGTCCTCGCGGGCAGCCATGGAACCTCCTCACGCCCCGCGCAGGCGAGGCAGCACCTGGCCGGCGTAGAACTCGAAGAAGCCAGCCTGCTCGGGGCCGACCTGGCCGATGTACACCTCGTCAAATCCCGCGTCGACGTAGGCGCGGATCCCCTTGATGTGCTCATCGGGCGAAGGTCCGCACGGAGCGGAGATCATGTCTTCTGACACCAGCTCGGACAGCTGCGCGAAGTGCCGGGGCAGCGGCAGCAGCTGGGCCGATTCGCCGGGGATGGCGTCATTCGGCCAGAGCCGGTGCATGGTCTTGCGGGCCCGCCCGGCGTCCCGGCCCCAGCAGACCTTGAGGCCGCCCTGGACGGGCCGGTCGCCCCCACCGGAATCGCGGTAGAGCCGCACGAAGTCGGCGTTCGGCTGGACGCACATATAGCCGTCGGCCAGGCGGGCGGCCAGCTTGATGGCTTTCTCGCCGAACCCCGACATGAAGATGGGCGGCGGCGAGTCGGGCACCGAATACAGCCGGGCCGTATCGATCCGGTAATGAGGGCCGTGGTGAGTGATGAGACGGCCGCTGAACAGCTCCCTGATCACCTCGACCGCTTCGGTGAGCATGTCCAGGCGCTCTTCCGCCGACGGCCATGCCGTCCCGAGGATGTGCTCGTTCAGCGCCTCCCCGCTGCCGACACCCAGCGTGAACCGCCCGCCGGTCAGCAACGAAGAGGTGGCGGCCGCCTGGGCGATGATCGCGGGATGGGTCCGCAGCAGCGGGCAGGTCACCGCCGTCGTTACCGGCAGCGACGTGGCCTGTGAAATGGCGCCGATCACCGACCAGACGAAGCTGCTCTGACCCTGTTCATCCAGCCAGGGATGGTAGTGGTCGGAAATCCACAAGGCATCGAATCCCGCTTCCTCGGCCAGCCGGGCCTGCCGGACGAGCTCCTGCGGGCTGTTCTCCTCGGACGAAAGGAAGTATCCGTAGCGTGCCATGTGCAGTCCGCTCCTTACTGGCCTTGGCCGGGGAGGACTTCCCTGGCCTTGGTGAGAAGGCCTTCCTTCAGCACGCCCCACCGGTTCGCGTCCCCCTTGAGCAGGGCCAGGGCGGCGTCCTTGGCCTGCTCGAAGGTGGCGTGCGGCGGGATGGGCGGGATGTCCGGGTCGGTGCGGACGTCCAGCACGACGGGCCGGTCCGCGGCCAGGGCCCGGTCCCAGGCCGGGCCGACCTGGCCGGGCTCGTCGACCGCGATCCCGAGCAAGCCCAGACTGCTGGCGAAGCCCTCGTAGGACACGTCGGGCAGCTGCTGGGACTCGACGAACTTCGGGGCGCCCTCCATGGCCCGCATCTCCCAGGTGACCTGGTTCAGGTCGTTGTTGTGCAGTACCGCGATGATCAGCCGGGGGTCGGCCCACTGCTCCCAGTAGTGCTTGACCGTAATCAGCTCGGCCAGCCCGTTCATCTGCATGGCACCATCGCCGGCGAAGACGATGACCGGCCGGTCCGGATGGCCGAACTTGGCGCCGATACCGTACGGGACACCCGGACCCATCGTGGCCAGAGTGCCCGACAAAGAGCCGCGCACGTCACCACGGAACTTCAGCTGCCGGGCGTACCAGTTCGCGGACGAGCCCGAGTCGGCCGCGACGATCGCGTTCACGGGCAGGCGGGCGTACAGCTCGCAGAACAGCAGCATCGGGTTGATGGGGTTGGCCTCGACATCGGCCTCGGCGTCCATGGACCGCCACCAGCGCTCCACCCCGGCCTCGATGCCCTCGCGCCAGGACCGGTCTTCCTGGCGCTTGAGGTGCGGGATCAGGGCCCGCAGGGTAGCGGCCGCGTCCCCGACCAGGTTGACCTCGTACGGGTAGCGCATCCCGATGAACTTGCCGTCGATGTCGATCTGGACCCCGCCCGCCTGGCCGAAGTCCGGCAGGAACTGCGTGTACGGGAAGTTCGAGCCCACCGTGAGCAGAGTGTCGCAGTTCATCATCAGCTCGTAGCTCGGCCGGGTGCCGAGCAGGCCGATGGCCCCGGTCACATAGGGCAGCTCGTCGGACAGGACGTCCTTGCCCAGCAGCGGCTTGGCCACGCCCGCGCCCAGCAGCTCGGCGACCTCCTCGAGTTCGGCCCGTGCGCCCCGGGCGCCCTGCCCGGCCAGGATCGCGACCTTGCTCCCGGCGTTCAGGACCTCGGCCGCCCGGAGGATGGCCTCGTCCTGCGGTGCGGCGACCGGCCAGTCGGTACCGAGCGATGACGGCACCATCTTGAACGCGTGGGCCGGGGCGGAGTACTCCAGTTCCTGGACGTCGGCGGGAATGATGAGCGCTGTGGGCGCTCGTTCGGCCATTGCGGTGCGGATGGCCCGGTCCAACACGTTGGGCAGCTGCTCGGGGACGGTCACCATCTGCACGTACTCGCTGGCCACGTCCTTGAACAGCGACAGCAGGTCGACTTCCTGCTGGTAGGAGCCGCCCATGGCGCTCCGGTTGGTCTGGCCCACGATCGCCACCACCGGGACGTGGTTGAGCTTGGCGTCGTACAGGCCGTTGAGCAGGTGGATGGCGCCCGGGCCCGACGTGGCCATGCAGACACCGACCCGGCCGGTGAACTTCGCGTATCCCACCGCCTCGAAGGCGGCCATCTCCTCGTGCCGGGCCTGGATGAACTGCGGGTCGTTCTCGGCCCGGCCCCACGCGGCCAAGATGCCGTTGATCCCGTCACCGGCATAAGCGAACACGTGCCGTACATCCCAGGCGCGCAGCCGCTCAAGCAGAAAATCAGCAACCGTCGGTGCCATGTTCATCCTTCCGCCGTCAGTGCTCAACAAGCCGCGTCGACAAGCCGTGTCGACCAGCAGACTGCTGGGGCGATCGGCGCGTCGGCACTACCCTGGCCGACGGCGTTTAACCACCGATCAGCGCGAGCGCCTCTCCGGAGTAGTTCGACGAGGTGTCGATGATGCTCCAGCCGTCAGGGGCTGCTCAGGAGGCGCGCGAACGGCCCCTTGTCGTCGTCGGCGTCACCGGCGGGGGCAGTGTGGAGGGTCCAGCCGTCAACCGCTTCCAGGCTGATGCGCCACAGCCCCTCGGCGGCTCCGGCGCCGGGGTCACCGGCCCGGAGGTGCAGGTGGTGGTGGGATTCGGCCTCGGTGTCCTTGGCGTACTCCTTGCCCAGCAGGCCCGAGGACGGCTCGAGCGCAGCCATGAGCGAGTTCTGCCCGACCAGCTCGCCGAAGTACACGCGCTGGCCGACGAGGGCGCCGGTCAGCTGCGTGCCGTGCACGGTGACCGTGACGGGTACCGCGGCGTTCTCGGACTCGTTGACCGCCCGGATCAGCTGCCGAAGCACCGGATCGGCGTCGTGCTTAGCCATGGGATAGCTCCTTATCGTGGTTACGGCCGGGTCCCGCTACCCGCTGCGGACTGGATAACACGGGTCTAGCCGCAACGGCCGCGGAAGCCGGGGCACCATGCAGCCGATCTCCCGTCTCGAGCAAGAGGCGCGCCTCGACGGTTCCGGATCAGCCGGGCCAGCGCCTGACCCGGCGAAACCGCTCCCGCCGCGTTCGGATCGGTCAGGGGCAAGTGCGCGATCACGGTCCACCGCTTCCTCGGCCGGCGGTCGCCGGTCGGCCCCCACGGCCAGTGGCGTGACGAGGTGTACGTGTCCCATCGAGTGCCGGCGAAGGGCCTCCGGGACCCGGTTGAGCTGCGACGCTGACACGCCGTTGACCCGCACCCTGGGCCCGGCGTCGAGGCCGGAGTAGAAGTCGGCGTGCTTGCGCAGGTCCCAGTGCAGGGTGTGCAGCACCCGGTCCAGCACCTCCCGGCGACCGGCGGCTTCCCCGGCCAGCGGCTGCACGAAGCCGGCGAGATCGGGCCAGAAGAGGTTGACCGGAGCCTGACGCCGACATATCGTGCGCCCGCCGCGGGCGCTCCCCGATCGGGGGGCACACTGCGTTTGCGCCCGAGATCGCCGGGTAGCGGGCGAGGGCGAGAGCACCAGTACATGGGAAAGCAATGGGAGACGATTTTGGCGAATGAGTCTGGACCTAAGGCAGGCGTCGAAGGCGTCGCGGAAGACGTGAAGGGCCGGGCCAAAGAAGCGGCCGGGGCCGTAAGCGGGAACGAGTCGCTGAAGCAGGAAGGCGAGGCCCAGCAGGACAAGGCGGCCGCGCAGCGTGACGTAGCTGCCAAGGAGGCCGAGGCCGAGAAGGCCCGAGCGGAAGCGAGCGCGGCCGAAGCAGAGCAGCGCTCGCACCAGTAGAGGTGAGCTGAGCAGAGGCTCTCGGACCCTGCCGGGGACCGGGAGCTTCTCGCTACAGCCCGCGCAATCTAAATTATGCTGTAGCTCCTTGAACGGAGATTGGGCGCTGCCCATCATCCTGACCCGGACCAGGCTAAAACGAGCGGGCCGTTCGGACCATCTCATCCGTCAGGGGCCGGCCTGGCGCTCGTCACCGCCACCGGTGCCTTTACCGGCACACTGGTCCGCGCCTTGTCTGCTCAGGTCCCTCCCCCGAACCCGTTGACAGCTGCCGAACCTGACGGCAGACGGGTTCTGGCAAGGGTCGGCGTAGCCGATCACGAAATGACGCTGAAAGCGCCGTTGCCAGGTTCCGGCTTACGTGGATACTCCTACGGCGGGTTTGGGAAGACTACCCATATTTCCATCTGCCCATATTTCCATCTGCGTGACTGGCCCCCCTCGTCACCCCGGCTAATGGCACCGCTGCCGATCAGGACCGGCGGGTCACCGCCAGTTCGAGATACCGGGCGTTGAGATCGTCGGGCCAGGTGTGCGGGTCCGAGAGGGCGCGGGCGAGGAAATCGGCGTAGCTGCCCGGCCGAAACGGGCCGCGAGGAACGGTCAGCAGCGAGCGCGTCCAGACTGTCCTTGACCGGATGGCCCTGCGGCCAGGGCGGGTGCAGCAGTTCGTGGACCGCGATGTTGAGCACCCTGTCGGCCTCGTACCGGACATCGGTGAGGAAGCGAGTACCGGTGACGCGGATGCCGTGCGGCGCAGCCCAGCGCAGCACACACAACTCGACCGCTCTGGCGGCGAATGAGACCCCCGTGTGCCGCTCGACCAGCGGCACCAGGTCGCAACCTGAAAACGACTGGCGCAGCTCACCGCAGCGCCGCCGGAGGTCGCCCTCGGCATGCTCGGCCCACCAGCCCGCCAGGCCCGCAGTTCGCAAGCCCTCCAGCACCGCCGACAGGGCGGGACGCACCGAACGAAACAGCCGGTCGTCGGCTTCGTTCCAGCGCGGAGACGTTTTCCGCATGGCCGACGCCAGCAGCTCCGGGTCCGCGACGGCCGTGACAAGATCGTCTAGGCACTCCGCGGCGCTGTCACACGGTCCTGCGGCCGGAGAAGTCCACAGCGTCAGGAACGCGGGCAACGGCTTAGCCGCTCGCTGCGCGACCTCATGCCGCAGCACCGACACCCCATCACGGGCTTCCTGCCCGGCGATCGACGCGAACCGCTCCTGCCACCACCGGGCGTCCTGGTCATGGCGCGAGGTATAGAAGGGCAACCCAGCCAGCAGCGGGATCAAGCACACCGCATCGAACCACAACGACGGGTGAATCACCCACCCGCTCTCCTGCCCCCCCGGCATCCCCCGACTCTCCCAGACACCCGACCCGGCATCAAGTGCCTCAAGTTGCCAGTGACTCCTAATCTGCTCCCTCTTCCGTGCGGCTGTCCGGTCCCTATCGAGCGGTTGCCGGGTCCAGGACTTGGCGAAATGCCGATCCAGGCAGCGCCGCGCGAAAGCGCGTCCGTCTGGGACCGCGAAGCCTAGCCATGACTGCGGCCTTGGCAAGATTCGGGTGCGCTCCCGCGTCGCCGATCAGGTGCCCGTACCGCGGGCGCCCGCCGAAGAGCCGGCCCTCGTCCCTTGGCCCGGGCGGCCATAGCGGTGCGGACGCGGATCTTGATCCGGCGACAGCGGGAGCCAGCTACCCGGGGAGGCGCCGGCGCCGGCCGTGCTGCCGGAAGGCCGCTCGGCTGGTCAGGCCCGCAGGACCGTCTCGGTCTGGGCGGTGTCCTCGGTGCCGCGATAGTGGGCGATCTTGCCGTCGCGGAACGTGAAGAAGTGGTGCAGGTTCATCTCCGCGGTCTTGCCGCGGAGCGGAGGGGACGCGGCTGAGCGGTTCTAATGGTCGTGCTTGCCGTCGGTATGCCGAGGGGGTACGCATGTGCAGACGGGTGACGGTACCCACGCGGCCGGTTCTGGCCTGGACAAGATCACAGACCTGGTTGACCAGCCAGAGGCCCTTACCGCCCAGCTCCTCGGCGGGCGGGACCCGGTGCCTGGCCAGCGGATCGGTAATCTGACCGGTGTCGGATACCTGGCAGATGATCCTATCGGTGGTTCGCCAGAACTGCACTGTTCCGCCGCCGCCGGTGTGCCGCAAGGTGTTGGCGGCGAGCTCGCTGATGGCGAGTACCAGGTCGGGGATGCGCAGTGGAGTGAGCCCAGCACGCTTGGCTCGGCTGGCGACGAAGCTGCGAACCGGGTGCAGGTCGTCACGGTAGCCCAGCGCCTCGGCGTGGGCGGGCGGCGGGGACAGCGCCCTGTTGCATCGCAGCGGAAGGTCCGGCGGCCCTAGGTAACTGACGCTCGCTATCTCCTGGTGGTCCCTGATGACGGCCGGGTGCGTGCAGGCCGCGTCGGCCAGGACCGACTTCGAAAGCCTGGCGCCGTCATAGGGGCACAGAACAGTAACAGGGCTGTCGCGGAAAGCCAGGTTGATGAGCGCCTCATGCCTGGTTGCCTCTTGTATCTCCGCAGCCGTGCGGCCGGGCCAGATCGGCTCCCCGATAAAGCAGACGTTCTGGCCACGGTGCTGGCTAGCGTAGGAGAGAACCGCCGGGATGATCCGCGCCGGGTTACGGCCCAGCTCTGCCATGTCAGCTAGGGTCATGTGCGCCGGGTCATCGCCCAGTTCCTGGCGCACCAGCTGGACCTTGCGCCTTGGGACCGCGACATAAACCGCGTCACCGCGTGCCGCGCAGGCCTGAACGAAGGCGCGGAGCGCCGAGAGGTACTCGCCGCGGCCGTGGTAGAGCAGCGCCAGATGACGGAACTGGTTCCCGGGGACGGCGGCAGTAACCATCTCACCACCGCGCGCCTGGGCCTGGGCGCGGCCCGGCGGCCGGCACCGAATGCGGTTCGCGAGGAAACAAAGGAACTCCAGGACTCGACCACGCGGCGCCCCGCGAGTTACGCGGACGCAGCTGCCAGGGTCTGGAGCAACACGACCACCCTACATCTCCGATCTACAGCGACCGCGCCACGGCCGATAAGGTATACCTCCCGCGCGAACCGGGCCTGGCTGCGGGCCACGCCATCAAGGCCGTGATCCCGGTCAAAGAGGACCAGAAGAAAGGGCCGTCGGGAGGGCACCAGTCCGTTCATCGCGCAGGTACTGCCAGAGGAGTTACAGCTGGCCCGACTCCGTGACCGCACGCACCGCTCTCCGGCCCGCGACGACCTGCAAAGGCGGCAGCCGTGACCTTGGAACCTACGCACCACACGTCGGCGTGGCATCACGTAAGTGATCACCGATGCCGTAGCCGCGCCCGCCTCGTCGACGAGCAGATAGAAAAGCCAGTAGGCGACACCGGTATTGACGATCCCGAGCGCGGCCAGGGCCAGCAGGCTGCTCGCCGGGGGCATATGGCGGGGCAGGCCGACGGCTGCGGGTGCCAGGAAGGCCGCACTGGACATCGCGGTCATCAGCGCGGTGACGGCCAGCGCCGGCACGTCGTCCAGCCAGCGGCGGTAGAGCAGCGCCGCGGCTGCGTAGCCGAGCGCACTGAGCAGTACGGCGCTGGCGCCGAGAAGTTCCGGGGCGGGCCCGGTCGCCGGGCGGCTCGCCGGCCGGGCGGGAAGAATGAGGGCGGGCAGCAGATGCGCGGGCTGGTCCAAGGCGGCGAGCATGTCGGCGCCGGCAGAAGCGTCATGCCGCACCGCGATGCGGAGGTCCCCCAGGACGGCGGAACACCGCCACCACCCGAGGAGACGGCGGAATCGGCCGCTGGCGCTCGGCGGACTGAGCACTGTTCAGAAAGTCCCATGGACCTCTGAGAACACGGCTGCGGCTGCCGACCGTCGGGCGGTGAGCTGAAACATGGCGAGTATGGAGGCAAGCCGAAGGTCAGCGCGCCTCATCGCTTAGCCAATGCGCGAAGCCTTCTCCGTTATTGCTGCGGGTACCGTGGCTAGGACGGACGTGCCCTGAGTACCTGGCTGGCGGCGGCCACCCGGAGGTCCTCAAGTGCATCTGCCTGCCGCCTGGCCCGGGAGATGAACTTGTCCAGGCGCGCGGGGTCCAGCCGCGGGTCCGTGTCCGCCAGGGTCCGCCAGCCCGCGGCCTTGCCCTCTACGCCGAGCCGCAGGATTTTCTAGTTCTTCCAGCTCGCTGAGGGGTGATCGGGTAAAGAGACGGCCGTTGAACTTCACCCGGCCGGCCTTCTCACCGATCCAGGCGGCGCACACCTTGTAACGGCGGACCTTGATGCCGAGGGCGGTCATGATGTCCAGCAAGGCGGCGCGGTCCTGCCCGATCTCAGCCGCGAGGCGCCTGAGCCTGCCGCTGTCCTCTCCGTCGCCGTGCGATCGCGCCATCCGGTGCGCCAGCTCGGTGCCTGCCGTCGCCCCGGCAAGATGATCATTGAGGTAGATGCCGAGCATGCTGGCCTCGGAGCGTCCGACGTCACGGGCGGTGTCCGCATTTACCATGATTCCTCCAGCCTGACCAGTGGTCTCACCATCCCGCATGTCCCCGGCGGTCCGGCGCGGGCGGCGCCTGGCCGTGGCCCGCGCCGGACCGTGGTGGTATCCCGTCAGCCCTGGCCAGCGGATGCCTTCGCCACGCCGACCCGCTGCGCGATGCTGGCTTGGCGGGGCCAGAATCGCAGCTTGGCGCAGCGCGAGATGAAGTCGGCAGCGGAGTGCTCGTCAAGGCTGACGAAGCCGTCGTCGGTCAGGCCGCCGAGTCCGGCGGCCTCGAACAGCGGGCTGGCGTCGCCGGTGTAGCCGATGAACTTGCAGTGGGCGTAGGCATCGGCCACGAAATCACGCACCGCAGGCTGAGCGGCCAGGGCAGGCGCGCCGTGCTTGGAGACGAGCAGGACCACGGCATCGTAGAGCACGGAAGGGCCGCCGTCGATCTTCTGGTCGGCCGGCGCATGATTGCCGTCGCTGTCCTCGACGCCGCCGACCGCGGGGGCGATGAGCTCCACGTTGACCTGGGCCTGCTCGGCTGCCGACTTCACCTCTTCGAGCTTGGCGGCGTCCACGCCGTCGGTGACCAGGATGCCGATCTTGCGGTCGGCGAAGCTGTCCGGGTCGTTGGCTAGGATGCTCAGCGCCGGCGAGGCCGGCAGGTCGCGGACGGGTTCCCGGGCAGCGGGCAGCGGATCGGGCAGCCCGGGCAGGCCCAGGCCCTCGGCCACAGGGCCGGCCAGGTCGTCGCCGACGTTGCGCAGCCCGGCCACCATCCTGATCCGGATCGCCTCCCGGTCGTACTTGCTGAGCTCGAACACGAACGCGTCGATGATGTGCCGCTGCTCGGTCTCGGACTGGCTGACGAAGAACTGCCGCGCCTGGCTGTAATGGTCGGCGAAGCTCTCCGGCCGCAGCCTGCGCTTGGGCCCGGCCTGGTCGCCCTGGCCGTCCGGATCAGCACGAGAATGGGCAGCAGGTCCTGGCCGGCCTTCTGGTCGGCCAGGACCTCCAGGCCGGTGCGGCGCGGCAGGTTGAGGTCGGCCGGGCCGGGGCATTGGCGAAGCCGACGGCCCGGTAGAGGCACTGCATGGCCTGCTCGCCATCGCCCACTACGTGCAGGCGGACGGGCGCGCCCGACTGCTCGAACGCCCCTGTGATCATGACGACATCCCTGGGCGTCTTCGACTACGAGAACCTCGACGGCATATCTCCCGGTCCCGTCATCCCTGTCTGGCCCTTTCCGCCAGTACGGACAGTCATCACTCGGGATCACTGTGACTTCTCGTTGAAGCGGCTTGCGGCGGCCCGGCCGAGCGCGGTCAGGCGGTCGAATGCCTTCCGGCTCATGGCTGGGTTCAGGGCATGCCCGGGAGTTCCCTCGCCGCTGTCCTGGGCGGGATCCGTGGGCGGCCCGGCCGGCGCGGGCAGCGCCAGCCGCTGCACCAGGTGCAGTGCGTCGCTGGTCAGTCCGGGCGCGAGCCCGGCTATGCGGGAGATGAGCTGGGCGGCCGGGGTCAGGATGACTTCCGCCCGGCGCTGCCGTACCGCGCCGATGATCTGCCGGGCGGCACGTTCGGCGTCCATCGAGACCAGCGGCAGGCTGGCGCCGAGGGCGAACCAGGTGAATTCCTTGCCGGCCTGCCCGGTGAAGCGGGCCTGCAGGTGGGAGCCGGTGCGCATCAGGCCGGGCACGACGGTGGTGACGGTCACCGGGCCGCGTCCGAGTTCGGCGCGCAGCCCTTCGGAGAAGCCGACGGCGGCGAACTTGGCCGTGCTATAGGGCAGCAGGTGCGGGACGCTCAGCTTGCCGCCGATCGAGGCGACGATGACGATCCGGCCGTGGCCCTGGCCGCGCATGACCGGCAGCGCCGCCAGTGCCAGGCGGGCGGGCGCGAGCGCCATGGTGTCCAGTGCGGTCTCGAAGTGTTCCGGGGAGGCCGCCCGTACCGGGCCGATCTGGATGATCCCGGCGTTGCTGATGACGATGTTCGAGCCGGCCATGGCGCTCGAGCGCGGCCTGGACCAGCCGTGACGGCGTGGCCTCATCGGTCACGTCGCAGGCCACCGCGGTCACGTCGGCGCCTGCCTCCCGCAACTGGCCCGCGGCCCGGTCCAGTTCGGCGGAATCCCGCGCGCAGATGACCAGCGGACAGCCCTGCCGGGCCAGTTCGCGGGCTAGCAGCAGGCCGAGCCCGCGCGACGCGCCAGTGACGATCGCCACCTCGCCGCGCAGGTCGTCCGGGGCGCGGCGCGCGGTCAAGGCGACCGCGCCCGCCAGGGCGCCCGCGGTCAGCAGCGGAGTCAGTGCCTTCATGAGGTCGCCTCCATGACCTGGGAATTCCTGGCCACGCTTCCCGTGCGCCCGGCCGAGAAACTTTTTCCGGGCCACGATGTGGATTACCGGCCTGCGCGGGCAGGAGGCGGCCTCGGAATTCGCGGACGAACGGGGAGTAGCCGATGCGGGCGCTGATATGGCAGGGGAATCTGGACGTACGGGTCACAGACGTGCCCGATCCTCAGATCCAGGAACCGAATGACGCGATCATCGCGGTGACCTCGACCGCGATCTGCGGCTCTGACCTGCACCTGTACGGGGTGCTCGGACCGTACCTCTCCCCCGGCGACGTGCTGGGGCACGAGGCCATGGGCGTGGTGACCGAGGTCGGCGCGGACGTCACCAACCTCGTCCCTGGCGACCGGGTGGTCATCCCGTTCAACATCTCCTGCGGGCACTGCTGGATGTGCACCCGCGGGCTGTACGCCCAGTGCGAGACCACGCAGGTCAGGGAGCAGGGCAAGGGGGCGGCGCTGTTCGGCTACACGTCGCTGTACGGCTCGGTCCCGGGCGGGCAGGCCCAGTTCCTGCGGGTCCCGCAGGCGCAGTTCGGCCCGGTCAAGATCCCGGCGGACGGGCCGGACGAGCAGTACCTGTTCCTGTCCGACGTGCTACCCACCGCCTACCAGGCCGTCGCCTACGCCGATACGCCCAAGGACGGCACGCTGGCCGTACTTGGCCTGGGACCCATCGGGCAGTTCGCGGCGCGGATCGCCAAGCGCCTCGGGGTGGAGCGGGTCATCGGCGTAGACCCTGTGCCCGAGCGGCGGGCCGCCGCGGCCCGGTTCGGGATCGAAGCCGTCGACCTGAACGAGACCGCCGACGCCGCCGACATGCTCATCGAGATGACCGCGGGCCGGGGCCCGGACGCGGTCATCGACGCGGTGGGCATGGAGGCGCACGGGCATGATGAGGCGGCCGGGAACAAGCTGGCCGAGGTGGCGCAGCGGGCCACCGGCCTGCTGCCGGACCGGATGGCTCAGAAGATCACCGACGTGGCCGCGGTCGACCGGCTGGACGCGCTGCACGTCGCGGTCAAGGCCGTGCGCCGCGGCGGCACCGTCTCGGTCAGCGGCGTCTACGGCGGGGAAGTCGACCCCATGCCGATGATGGAGATGTTCGACCGCGGGATCCAGCTGCGGATGGGCCAGGCCCACGTCAAACGCTGGATCGACGACCTCATGCCCATAGTCGCCGACAGCAGCGACCCGCTCGGCGTGCAGACTTTCGCCACCCACCACCTGCCGCTGGAACAAGCCCCGCACGGATACGAGATCTTCCGGAACAAGGCCGACGGCTGCATCAAAGTCGTCCTCCAGCCCTAGATTCCGCCATCGGCTCAGCCACCTGGACCAGGCTCTGGATCGTCGCCGAGCGCGGCCTGGCGGATGGACCGATGCTGGCGTGCGGTTCGTCGTCGGATGCGTGCTCGAGGGTGAGCAGGGCCTTGCCGGTACGGGGCAAAGCCAAGGAGGATCTCGTCGAGCTTGCGCTGAGTGGCCTGCTGATGGCGGGCCTGGGTGTGCTGGATGACGAAGACCATGGCGCCAGGGCTACGAAACGGCGTTCGTACCGGGTGGCGTGTTGCCAGGCGTCGGTTCGCCACTGACGCCGGGTATCTGCGCGAGCGCTTCCTCTAGGCCCGCGAAACTGGAAAACACCTGGTCAAGTCCGGTAATGGCGAATATGCGCAGGACTCCGGCACCAGGCGTGACGAGCAGCATGTCGCCGCCTTCGGCCTGTGCCCGCTTGCGCGCGCCCACCAGCGCATGCAGTCCGGACGTGTCGCAGAATTGCGTTCGGGTCAAGTCCACCACGAAGGTCCCCGGCCCATGCGCGGCCGATTCGAGCAGCGCCGTCCGAAGTTCGGCGGCATTGGTGATGTCGATCTCCTCGGGAGCAGCCACGACCGGCACGCCCTTGACCATTTCGACCTGGAACTTGACATCAGGCATCGGGGCAGTCCTCTTCACTCGCTCGCGGCGTTACGGGGGAGATCTTGGTGTCCGTTCGGACAGGGTCACGCCGGATCATCAGCAGGGCTATGTCGTCCCGGGCTGGTTCGTTGCCGACCAGCGCGCTCATCACCTTGGCGCAGGCGGATTCGGGAGATTCCGGCTTTACCGTCCGGCAGAGTCGCTCCAGCCCGTCATCGATCAGCTGGCCCGGCCGCTCGATCAGCCCGTCGGTGAAGAAGCACAGCAGCGTACCCGGCGGAATCGGCAGCGTGATCACCTCCCGGCGGGCCGACGGGATGACACCGATCATCACGCCCCTCGCCCCCTGGGCCAGTTCCGCTGGCTGCCCCGGGCGCGCGATAACCGGCGGGAAGTGCCCGGCCGTGCCGATATGCACCTGGTCCAGGGCCGGGTCGAAGACGGCGTACAGCACGGTGGCCAGCGCAGCAGGCTCGAAATGCTGCATCTTCCGGTCGAGCCGGCGCAGGACCTCCGCCGGATCCTGAGACTCCAGCGCGTAGGCGCGCAGCGCGCTGCGCATCCTTCCCATGATCACCGCGGCGGGCAGACCGGATCCGGCCACATCGCCCATCACGACGCACAGTTCCCCCGATGGCAAGGTGAATACGTCGTACCAGTCGCCGCCTGCCACCCCGCGGCCAGGCACGTAACGGGCGGCCATCTCCGCCCCGGCCACCAGCGGCAGCGCCGCAGGGACCAGGCTGCGCTGCAGCGCCTCCACCGCGGCCCGATCAGCCTTGGCCGCCATGGACTGCACCGCCGCCGCGGCCCGGTCCGCGGCCAGCTGCAGCAGCTCGACGTCATGGCCGGTGAACGGGCGAGGCGTCAGCGAGCCGACATGCATCACGCCGGTCACCCTGCCGCCGGCCACCATCGGCACGCCCATCATGGCCTGGATGCCCTTCGCCAGCAAGATGGGGTTGAGCACGGTGGTGTGATCGACGCGGTCCAGGATAACCGGGCGGTGCTCGGCGGCGATCCGCCCGGCGAACCCCCGGCCCACCGGGATGCGCACGCCTTGCTGTACCTCTTCCTCCAGCCCGGCAGCTGCGGTGGCGATCAGCTGCCCGGAGGAGAAGTCCAGCAGGAGTACGGCGGCGGTATCGGCCCGCAGGATTTCTCGCGTGCGTTCGAGTAGCTCGACGAGCAGCTCACGGTCATCAAGCCGGGACAGGGCCGCGTCGGTGATCGACTGGATGGCCCGGAGCCTGGTCTCAACCGAGACGGGGTCTACCTGTGCTGTCACCTCGGTGCCTCCCGCACGGAAGACCTGCGCGGCAAAGACCCGCACGACTGCGGCTAGCTATCCAATTTCCCCAGCTGCTAACCATAATCATCAGACTGCAGATCGATTTCATCAGCATAGACCGGCGTGCTGCCGGGATCGGCGGAGGGTCACCTCGAGCGCTAGCCGATCGGCTGGGGCTGTTCGGTGGCAGGCATGATCTGGGCCGTGCACTCCGGGCCGCGACCGGGATGCTCATCGCGCCTTGAAGGCGAGGTGCCCGGAGGTTCCCGCGCGTGACGAAGCCTTGAAGGCCGTCATCTACACCAGCACTTCCCGCTCGCGCGAACTAACGGCCCGGCGGCGGGAGGAAACGGGAACCGCCAGGTGAGTATCCGCCCGGCGGAGGATTAACCCGCATGGGCCGGGTAGCGATTACGGCTTCGATTACGGCTTCAGAGCGATGCGGACCACGAGGAGCAGACATGACGATGCCGTCGACGGGCCGGCCACCGCCGGAACGGGAGCAGGAATACCCGGGCCGGACCGCCGAGATGGACCCGAGGCCGCGCGATGAGATGCGGGACTACGAGGGGCGCGGCCTGCTTACCGGGACTCGCGCACTGATCACCGGCGGCGACTCGGGTATCGGGCGAGCCGTGGCGGTCGCGTTCGCCAAGGAAGGCGCGGATGTCGCGATCGCCTACCTCTCCGAAACCGAAGACGAGGATGCGGCGCGCACGGCGGAACTGGTCGCCCAGGCCGGGCAGCGGTGCGTGACGATCCGCGGCGATCTCGCTATCGAAGACAACTGCCAGCAGGCCGTGGAGCAGACCGTCACCGAGCTCGGCGGCCTCGAATCGATTCTGAGCGGGCCGGTCGTTGACCGGTCGTGAAACGGAAACCGCCCAGATTATCCAGTTCGGCGCGGATTGGATCAACTGCGTTGCGCGAGTGCGACCTGGAGGTCGGCGCGCTGGTGGATTTCGGCGGCGAGCAGGTCCAGCACGAGGTGGAAGCTCAGGTCGTCGGTGCCGCGGACCTGGTCCAGGAACGCCTCGTAGGCGCCGATGATGGCGTTCAGCCGTTGCAGGCCGTATTCGCCGATCCAGGCGACGTCGGAGGAGTCGGGGCGGGTGAACTCCACGGGGATGCTGTAGCTGTCCCAGCACCGCAAACCTTTGATCTTGGTGAGGTACGAGGGGTTCGCTGGCTCTTTCTCCCAGCGCGCCACCACTATAGAGGACCCTTATTTCCGGAAAAATATTGCTTGTTACTGATTGCGAGCGTAGCGTGAGGACATGCCTCCGGGCAGACCGCGCCGCCGACGTGCCCGGTCTGGTATCCGCGAGTAGGCACCCCGGTTCGGAGTGAAGCTGGGCCTCGGCTCCGAGGCACGTGCTGGAGCGACCCGACCGCAGGGAACGTCATGAGAGCAGCGCCGGAACGACGGACGGTGGCGTACGTAGCCTGTCTGGCGCTGGCTGTCGTGTGCTGCGCCTGCGCCTGCAGCAGCGGGCCGGCTGATCATGCCGGCGGGGCCGGCCAGCATGGTGCTGTCATTACCGTCGGGTCATTCGACTTCCCGGAGAGCGTGCTGCTCGCTGATATCTACGCCGGCGCGCTCACGGCGCAGGGCTTCCCCGTCCGTGTCCTGCCGGACCTGGGCGCTCGCGAGCTGGTGGACCCGGCGCTGATGAGCGGCCTTGTCCAGGTGGTGCCGGAGTACTCCGGGTCGGCGCTTGAGTTCGTCAGCCTGGGGCGGCAGCCCGCGACGTCCGATGCCGCGGCGACCGGCAGGGCCCTGGCCGGGCTGGTGGCTGGGCGGGGGCTGGTGGCGGGGCGCCCGTCGGCCGCGCAGGACGCCAACGTCATCGTGGTCACCGCCGCGACCGCGGCCCGCTATGGCCTGCGATCGATCGCCGACCTGGCCCGGGTGGCGCCGCGGATGATGTTCGGCGGTCCGCCCGAATGCCCGGAGCGCGTCTACTGCCTGCTGGGGCTGAAGCAGGTGTACGGGCTCCGGTTCCGTTTCCTACAGCTTGACGCCGGGGGCCCGCTGACGCTGCAGGCCCTGCAGGCAGGGGACATCAGCGTCGCGCTGCTGTTCAGCACCGATCCGGCCATCACGGCGGATCATCTGGTGGTGCTGGCCGACGACCGCGGCCTGCAGCCGGCCGAGAATGTCGTCCCGCTGGTCCGCCGGGATGCCGTCGCCCGCTACGGCCCGCGGCTTCTCGCGGCGCTCGACGCCGTGTCGGCGCGCCTGACGACCGGCTCGCTGCGCGCCCTGGACGCGCAGGTGGAGCTGCGCGGGGATAACCCGGGCAGCGTGGCCCGGACCTGGCTGCGCGCGCAGGGGCTGATCTCGGCGGGGGGTGCGGCGCAGTGACCGAGAACGCCGGGACGGTGAGCCCGCTAGATAGCACGGCCGCCCCGTCGCCGGGTCGGGCCGTGCGGCGAGCGGCGCGCCGCCGCCGCCCGACCGGCGCGCCCCCGCCGCTGCCGCACCCGGTCTCGGTCACCACCACAGCATGGCTGGTCCTCGCGGTTGCCGTCCTGGCCGGCGCAATCCTGGTCTCGGTGCGCGCGCCGTCGCTCCGGCTCGATGATCAGGTCAACGCGGCGGTGCTCCGGCTCTTCGCGCGGGCACGGACGCCGTGGCTGACCGACGTGGCCAACGGGATCTCCGCGGCTGGCACCGGCTGGGGGGCCACGGCAGTCGGGCTGTCGGTGGTGGCACTGACGATGGCGTTCCGCCGCTGGCGGCACCTGCTGATATTCGTGTGCAGCCTCGCTTTCGTCGAGCTCGCCGGTTACTGGATCAACCAGGAGCTCACGCGGCCGCGCCCCTACGGTGTGCCGATCATCGCGGGCTGGGCAGGGTACTCCGCGCCGGCGCTCCCGGCGGGGATCCTCACCACCCTCCTGATAGGCATCGCCTACTGCCTGGTCGTTCCCGGGCGCCCCCGCTCCTGCGCGAAGGCGGCCATCGCGGTCATCGTGACCGTGTTCTGCCTGGCCTGCCTGTACCTGGCCGTCGATCACGTGGACGACCTGCTCCTGGGGGTGGCGCTCGGTGTCGCGATCCCGGTCAGCGCGTTCCGTTTCTTCACCCCGAACGAGGTGATCCCGGTCGCCTACCGGACGCGGCAACACCGCGCACGTGGACGTGACCGGCGCGCGCGGCGAGGCGATCCGGCTGGGCGTGCGCGACCAGCTCGGGCTCACCGTCACCGGCATCACGCCGGTCGGGCTGGAGTCCTCCGCCGGGTCCACCCCGCTGCGGCTGCGGGTCGAGGGCGGCCCGCAGGAGTACCTGTTCGCCAAGCTCTACACCAAGGGCCACGTCCGCGCCGACCGCTGGTACAAGATATGGCGGACGATCCTGTACGGCTCCCTGGAGGACGAGCACCCCTTCCAGACCGTGCGGCGCCTGGCCGAGTACGAGGACTACGCCCTGCGCCTGCTGCAAGACGCCGGGATCGCCGTTCCCAGGCCCTACGGCATCGTGGAGATCACCCCCGAACGGGAGTACCTGCTGGTCACCGAGTTCTTCGACGGCGCGGCGGAAATCGGCGGATGCCGACATCGATGACCAGGTGATCGGCCAGGGGCTGCAGCTGATCCGCGCGCTGTGGGACGCGGGGATCGCCCACCGCGACATCAAGCCCGGCAACCTGATGGTCCGCGGCGGGCAGCTGCTGCTGATCGACGTGGCCTTCGCCCAGGTGCGCCCCTCGCCCTGGCGGCAGGCCGTCGACCTGGGCAACATGATGCTGGTCCTGGCGGTCCGCACCGACCCCGCGCGGGTGTACCGGCAGGCGCTGGACTATTTCACCGAGGCCGAGCTGGCCGAGGCCTTCGCCGCCACCCGCGGGGTCGCCAGCCCGACGCAGCTGCGCGCCTTCATGAAACGCGATCCCCGCGACCTGCTCGCCGAGTTCCGCGCGCTGGCCCCGCACCAGCGGCCGGTCGTGCTGCAGCGCTGGAGTGCCCGGCGGGTGAGCGGGGCCGCGGCGATGCTCGCCGTCATCGTCGCGGTCACCTATGTCGGCTACAGCTTGGTCACCCCGGTCCGCAACCTAGGGGCGCAGGCGCCCGAATGCGGCACGGGCCATGCGATGATCCTGGCGGCCCAGGCGGTTCCCTCGGCGGCCCTGCTGCCCTGCATCAAGGCGCTCCCGTCGGGCTGGACCGCGCCCGGCACCGACGCCGAGATCGCCAGCGGGCAGGCCAGCTTCTGGCTGGATTCCGGTCAGGCCGGGGTGCAGGCGGTGACGATCACCCTGACCGCGACCTGCGACACCTCGGGCGCCCAGCAGATCCCCTCCGACCAGCCCGGCATGCGCCGGTTCGAGCGCCCGCTCAGCCTGGCCCCGCAGTTCTCCGACATTCGCTACTACACCTTCCCCGGCGGCTGCGCCACCTACCAGTTCCTCTTCGCGCCCGGCGCATCCCCGGTCCTGGCCGCCGCCGTTGACAGCGCGCTGTCCTTCACGCCCCGGTCCGCGCTGGTCGGCTACGTCCGGCGCACCGAGAACCTGGCCCTGTGCGGGCGAGGCGCCAGATGCCCGGGATGACCCGGCCGGCCACCGCCCGGCGGCAGGATGACGCGGTTCTTGGCCGCCCCCGGAAGGTCCTGCCTTGGGCGCTGGCCGCCGCGGTCTGCCTGTCACGGGTGTACCTCGGGCGCACTTCCCCGTGGACGTCGCCGCGGGGGCGGGCCTGGGGCTGTTCATCGGGAGCGCGCTGAACCTGGTATTCGGCGTGCCCAGTGCCAGCACCGCCGGCGCCAGCGGATAACGGTGAGATGGTCCCGTGCACGTCTACGCCGGAGACATCGCCGCCAGCGCCCTCGCCAGCCGGCTCGCGATGTGTCATCCTCGCTGTGGGCACAGGGGGAATCGGTACCGAAACGGCCTCGGCCTGCCCGGCGGTGGCCTACGCTCAACCCATGATGCGGCCCGCGAGCAAGCGTGAACGTGCCCTTCCCGCCATGCTGGCCGCTCCCGGCGTCCAGCTTGGCATCGTGGCTAACTCGCAGACCAGCCCGTAGCCGCGGTACGTGGGTCGCAGAGCGATGCTCGCTCATGCAGGCCGGCTTCATCCACCTATCCGTTGGCAGGGCCCGCGGCCTCCGTACCGACCGCGGCCAGCTGCTGAATTGCGTGCCGGGATCCGTGAATACCCGCCCGTCCCCGCTTGTGCTGAGCAGCTCGCGCACCCGTAAGCCGGACACGCTGAGCCGCCTGGGCATCGCGGGCGGCGCCGTTTATGACGCGCTGGTGGCGCTGGCCGCCAAGGAGCACGGGGCAGCCCTCGCGACCCGGGACGCGCGGGCACGCGGCACCTATGACGCAGTCGGCGTCGCGGTGATCGTCGTAACCTGACCGGACCGACGGTCTGCCG
Source organism: uncultured Actinomycetes bacterium (assembly GCA_963722275.1). Classification (GTDB taxonomy): domain Bacteria; phylum Actinomycetota; class Actinomycetes; order Streptosporangiales; family Streptosporangiaceae; genus Palsa-504. Next base: position 686,930 of record CAVRMX010000003.1, read on the forward strand.
CAGGAACGCCTTGCGGATCTCGGTGACCGCGATGATCGACAGTGCCACGGCTGCGCAGAGGAGCCACTGATCTACGTCGAGCGCGGTGGTCTTCAGGATCGCCTGGCACGGCGCCAGGACGGTTGCCATGACGAGCAGGAAAAGGGAGGCCCCGGTCGTCACGATGCACGTCCGGTCGGCGAACGTGCTGAGGGAGAACACCGAGTCCCGCCGGTCCCTCGACTCGAGCGAGAAGAACAGGTTAAACAGCGAGAACACGACCACGCCCATGGTCCGCGCGATGGCGAGCGTGTGCGCCTGTTCCGCCCAGCTGACCACGCTCAGCGTGCCGATCGCCATCACCAGCCCGACCGAGACGAGCCAGGCGAGGACCCCCCCGGTCAGGATCGGCTGGCCGGGCGGCCGGGGCCGGCGTTCCATCAGCCCCTCGACAGGCCTGCTGTAGCCGAGCCCGATGGACTGGATCGTCACGGTGGTGAAGGCCACCCACAAGACCTGCAGCGGAAGGAGCGGCTCGCCGTGGGCGATGTCGAAGATGCTGGCGCCAAGGAAGGTGATGATGAAGCCGAACATGCATCCCATCTCGAACCGGATGTACCGGACGAGGTTGTCATACAGCCCGCGGCCGATTTCCACCGCTTTGGTGATCGTGGAGAAGTTGTCGTCGGTCAGAACCATCACCGCGGCTTGCTTGGCCACCTCGGTCCCGGTGCCCATCGCGATCCCGATGTCGGCCTTCTTCAGCGCGGGCGCGTCGTTGACGCCGTCGCCGGTCATGGCGACGATCTGGCCTTCGCGCTTGAGCAGGTCCACCAGGCGGACCTTGTGCTCTGGAGTGACGCGGGCGATCACGCCGACATCGGCGATCGCCTCCATCGCCTCGTCATCGGTCATCGCGCCGAACTCCGCCCCGCTGATGACCTTGCCATCGATGCCGAGCTGGCGGGCGATCGCGGCCGCGGTAACCGCGTGATCACCGGTGATCATGCGGACCTCGATCCCGGCGGACTTCGCCTGCCCGACCGATGCCTTGGCACCGGGCCGCGGCGGGTCGACGATTCCGACGAGAGCCAGCAGTTCCAGATCGGTCACGAGCGGGAGCAGGTCAGCCCCCGGATCGAAGGCCGCCGGGTCGAAATCCCTGCGTGCGGTGGCGATGACCCGCAGGCCCTCTTCCGCGAACCGGTGGTTATCGGCCAGGTACCGCTCGCGGAGACGGCCGTCGAGCGGAACCGGGCCGGCGTCCGGGTCCAGCACCGTGGCGGCCCGGGCCAGGAGCTGATCGGGCGCCCCCTTCACGAAGCAGCGGATCACCGCCTTCCCCGATTCACCGGTCATCTTGTGGAACGTCGCCATGAGCTTGTACTCGGCGTCGAAGGGGAGCTCGGCGATTCTCGGGTGTACCTGCCTGGTCAAGACGGCGTCGATGCCGCCTTTCGCGGCCAGCACGACCAGGGCTCCCTCGGTCGGGTCGCCGATCAGCTCGCCGTCGCTGAGCACCGCGCCGGAGGCCAGGACCATCGGCATCAGGAACTGGTCCAGCGGGATCTCCGCCTGTCCGGCGACGCGGTTGATGCGCCCGTGGGTCGAGTAGCCCTTTCCCTCGACCGCATAGCGGTGCCCGGCGACGGCCATCTGGACCGCGGTCATCTGGTTCAGCGTGAGCGTCCCGGTCTTGTCCGTGTTGATCGCGGACGTGGACCCCAGGGTCTCGGTCGAAGGGAGCTGCTTCATGATGGCGCCGACCCTGGCCAGAGCCCGGGTGCCCCACGCCAGGATCGTCGTCACCACCATGGGCAACTGCACCGGGACCGCCGCGATGGCGAAGGCGACCGCGGCGGGCAACACCGCGTTGAAGGTATAGCCGCGAGACAGGTTCACGGCCATCGACGCGATCAGCGCGACACCCGCGACCAGCAGGAGCTGCTTTGAGAGCCGGTCGAGCTGGCGGGTGAGCGGGGTCTTGACCGTCGGCTGCGCCTGGAGCATTCCCGAGATGTGGCCGACTTCGGTCGCCATCCCGGTCGCGGTGACCACGAACTCGCCCGTCCCGCGGGTGACAGAGGTGTTCATGTACACCATGTCGGTCCGGTCGCCCAGCGGCATGCCGGCTTCCCCGACCGGGGCCGTGCCCTTCGAGACCGGCAGGCTCTCCCCGGTCAGCTCGGACTCGGCGACCTCCAGCGAGGCCACCCGGAGCAGCCTGCCGTCAGCCGGAACGACGTCACCCGCCTCGATCGAGACGACATCGCCGGGGACCAGCTGTGCAGCGGGGATCTCCGCCTCCTGGCCATCGCGCCGCACCCGGGCGGTCACGATCAACCTCCGCTGGAGCACGGCGACCGCGCTCTCAGCCCCGCCCTCCTGCTGCAGGCCGAGAACCGCGTTAGCCAGTGTCAGCAGAATCAGCAGAAGGCCGGTTCCCAGCTGCCGGAGGGGGAAGAGGCTGAGGAGGCCGACCACGAGCAAGACGATCTGCATGGGGTCGGAGTACTGGCGGATGAACGCGCGCCAGCGAGGCTCTGCCCTGCCTGCGGCGAGCGTGTTGGGGCCGAACCGGCCGGCCCGCGACGCCGCCTCCGCCGAGCTCAGGCCGTGCCGCGGGTCTGCCCCCTCGGCTCGCAGCACCTCCTCGGCGCTAAGCGTGTGCCACGCGGCCTCTGGGGCCAGCGCCTGGCGCTCCGCCCCGGGCACATCGACCAGTCTGGCCTGCACGGGACACCCCCCTTCCCGGCGAGCTACGACCGAGACGACCCGAACGCCCGCGCCGGCCAGCAGCCCCTGCTGAGCGACGGGTGCAGGTAGCGGCGCCACCGATCCTCAAAGAAGCCGGCGGAATACACCCGTCCATTCTGCCGTCCCTGCATCGCCTCGCGCCATTGCCTGTGCCTGACGACTCCCCGCCTTCGCAACCTGGCAGCTCCGGAGAAGGGCAGGGCGATGGGGTCGGGGTGACGTCTAGTGTCCCGGTCTTGAGTTCCCTATCACCACTTGAGTCGCCTTTAGCTTCAGCTGACTGGTTCGATGATGACAGGGCGCCCGGAGTGCAGTGTGCTGGGAGGATGGGAGATCCCGTGCTGGCGCCGCTGGTGTTGTCGCAGGACGAACAGCACACATTAGAGAACTGGGCGAAGCGCCGCAGCACTGCGCAGGACCTGGCGTTGCGGGCACGGATCGTGCTGGCCAGCGCCGAAGGGCATAACAACATAGCCGTGGCCGCCCGGCTGGGCGTCAGCCGCAACACGGTGACCAAATGCGGGCCCGGTTCCTGGCCAGCCGGCTGGACGGGCTGGGTGACGAGCCGCGTCCGGGGTGCCGCGGACGATCACCGATGCCCACGTGGAGGAGGTGGTGGTGCGCACCCTGGACGAGGTGCCCGAGGGGGCCACGCACCGGTCCAAACGGGAGCTGGCCAAGCGGGTGGGGATCTCGCCGACCAGCGTGCACCGGATCTGGCGGGCGTTCGGGCTGCAGCCCTGGCGCACGGAAGACTTCAAGATCTCCCCGGACCCGCTGCCGATCGACAAGATCCGCGACGTGATCGGCCTGTACCTGGCGCCGCCGGCGAACGCGGCAGTCTTCGCAGGAGACGAGAAGCCGCCAGGCTCACGATCCCCTCCTTGCGCTCATCACGACCCGTTATGCGCGATGCAGACACGCGAGTGGACCTCCGCACGGACGATACAGAACGGCGGATACTTGCGCACTGGCCGTGGGCCAGCCGCAGTCGCTGAGCGTGATCGGAACGCTGGCCCGCTGACTTCCTGCCGATTCGGCACTCATGCGCGCGACGGCCCTCGTGAGCCGTGGCCAGTGCCGATCACCCTATTGGTGCGCCCAAGTGAATTTTCGACCTGGGCTTCCCCCGGCAAACCGGGCACCTCGCTCCCCTAGAAGAGGGACGGCCCGGTCAGCCATGATGTTGAAGATGACAGCCACAGAACAACGGCCTGGCGACGAAACTGAGCGGCGGTTCGGCTGGCAGGACATGTTCGTCGGCCCGGACGCCGACCCGCGGGGGATCGGCGGCATTTTCGTCCATCACGGTGACGAGCGCACCGTGCTCGCCGGGTACCTGCACGACTACCGGCTCACCTTGGAGCTCAAGTGCGCAGGCCTCGATGCCGATGCCATGGCCCGCCGTTCGGTGGAGCCGTCCGACCTCTCGCTGCTCGGCCTGGTGCGTCACCTCTCGGACGCCGAACGGTACTGGTTCCGCCAGGTGATGGCTGGCGAGGATGCTCCGGCTCGCTACCGGCAGAGCGCCGGCGACGACCACGACCGGGCCTTCAGCGACGCCGTGGCCGATCCGGCCGCGGTCGCGCTGGCCTGGGAGAACTGGAGGGCCGAGGTCGCTTTCGCCGAGCGTTTCGCTGGTGAAGCCAGCGACCTGGGCCTCACCAAGGCCTACATCGGCCGCGGCGGCCACCAAGGCCAGGTGTCACTGCGGGAGGTGCTGGTCCACATGATCGAGGAGTACGCCCGCCACATCGGCCACGCCGACCTGTTGCGGGAGCGCATCGACGGCAGGGTGGGGTTGTGACCGTGCTAGGTCGCATGCTGGACCGCCGAGCCCATGGAGTGCTGACTGCAGCGGGCTCAGCTTCTCCCGCGAGCGCGGCAGTTGCCGGTTCTTCCTGCACAGCCTTGGCCCGGCGGTCAGCCACCACTTCCGCGTAAACTATCTCGCCGCCGACAGGCACCGGCGCCCCCTGGACACGTAAATGCCCGATCTGGGCGACCCGGCTGGTGATCACCACGGAGCCACCAGGCGCGCCTCAATTGGGCAGGAATGCGCGCGTCGGTCGGGTAGAGGACTGATCACTCAGCGTGAGCAGCGGAATTTGGTCGCCGAGTTCCCTATCGCTTATCCGGGGTGGTCTGTCGCAGCGTTGATCACACGAGCGGCTGCGCGAAGACCCCGCTCTGGCTTCCCCTCGGGACCGTCACGATCTCCGGCACGAACGTACCGGACCGCGCATCGGGCACCGGACCAGGCAGGGTTGCGGTCGCTACCTGAATCACGTGTCGTCACTCTGCGCTGCCGCCTGGCGGTGGTCCAGTGTGTACGTCTTCCCTGGCCAGGAGTAGTCAGGGACCCGGTAAACGACCCCGGCAATGACGAGATCCCCGAACCGCCCGGCCTGACCGGGCGAGCCTTCGGCGCCTCACCAGCCCCGGTATCCGGCGCGATGCAGGTTATTTCAGATCCGCCCGCGCCCGGCACCTGCTGTCCCGGCCATCGATCTGCCCTTGCCAGAATGACCCGCATGGACGGACTCGCGTGCCCCTGCGGCCTCGGAGACGACTATGAGTCGTGCTGCGGGCGCCTCCACGCAGGCGCGCCGGCGCCGACCGCCGAGTCGCTGATGCGCTCCCGCTACAGCGCATACGCCGTCGGGGACGCCGGTTACCTCCTGCGCACCTGGCACCCGTCAGCCCGTCCCCGGACCCTCAGCCTCGACCCGGCACTGCGGTGGACCCGCCTCGCCGTCCTGGAAACGCGCGACGGGGGGCTCTTCGACGCCACCGGCACGGTGCAGTTCCGTGCCATGTACGTCCGGCAGGGGCAGCGTGGTGTCCTCGCTGAGACAAGCAGGTTCGTCCGGCAAGACAGACACTGGACCTACCTTGGTCCCATGGGCTAAAAGGGTGCCTTCCTTCCGCGCTATCACCCTGAAGGTGCCATGCTAGACCACCCAGGAAACGGCTCCATATCGCCGACTACGTGCGCACTTCGATGCGGGCGTCGAGGCGCATTACCGTACACAGATCAGCCGTTTCCGTGCCGATCTCCGCGCGGCCGGTGGGTGATGGTTTCGTCGAACCAGACCTTCTCGACGAAGCCGCGTGCTTGACCAGGCCGAGGAGCGTGGTCCGGGACGGCACCAGCGACCGGCGTGCTTGCTCCTCGGTCAGCCCGTCCAGGCAATGGCTGAGATCGCTGGCGGTGCTCGTCGAGGAACGCCTCGAAATGTGTCCATTCAGGGATGAGGTCGGCGATCAGCACGGATGCTGTCTTCGCCCTACCCGCGCCTGTCCACCATGGCCGGCAGGGTACCGGCTCCGCGAGCATGTTGTACGGGAAGCAAAAACGGCCGATTCCCCCAAAAGGAACCGGCCGCTGACCTGGTGGGCGATACTGGGATCGAACCAGTGACCTCCTCGGTGTGAATTAGGCCTGGGCCGTCGCCAGACGTCGCTGCGTGTAGCCCAGCATGCCGTTTACCTGTGAAGACACTGGTTCGTTGTGGCCTGACGTAGCCTGGCGCCTGGCGATGTTGGCTCCCATCTTGGCTCCCGGGGGATCTCGTTAGCAACGCTAATGTTCGAATGTAGACCCGGCGACGGCTACCGGATCACCGGTCCAGTCCCCCAGTAGCTCCAGATTGAGCGAGGGCGCTGCACCTGCAGGCGAACAGCCGCCCGAGCCGGAATCCGGGATAGCAGCGCGACGGCGTTGTCACCCGGTGAATGCGTAGAACTCGTTTCCCTCCGGGTCGGCCAGCACGTACCAGCCGATCTCCCCGCCCGGCTCGCGCAGCACCGCGACCCCGGCCGCGACGAGCGGCGCCACGGCGGGAACCGTGACATTCCAGTGGATGTGGTTCTTGGCGGTCTTCGGCTCGGGCGCTCGACGAAGTCCATGGTCAGGATCGGCATGCCGGCACGCCGGTACGCCGTCCAGGGTGAACCCGTCGTCGTCCCGGTGGCGATTCCCCCGGGCCACCCGACCTCAGCTGGTGCTGGCGAGGATTTCTGCGGCGGTGCGGCGGCCGGAGCGGACGGCACCGTCCATGTAGCCGTTCCACACGTCGGAGGTTTCGGCGCCGGCCCAGTGGATGCGGCCGACGGGTGCGGCGAGGGCCTGGCCGTACTGGGTCCACACGCCGACGCCGAGGCGGCCTCCGTAGCAGCCCGCGGGTGAATTCTTCGGCCATCCAGTCCTGCTCGGCGATGTCGAACGGTTCGGCGGCCTGGGCGCCGAAGTATTTCACTTACAGCCATAGCTAAGAACTTGTACGGATGACCAACTTCGTTGACCGCAGACCTGCCTTGTCCCCTCCCCTGCGGGGGACCGCGCCGCGACGGCCTTGATCGAATGCTCCACGCATCCGAGACGTCCGGATTGCGCGCACAGGCCGCGGTCCAAGCAAGTCGAACGTCGGCCCGCCCGCACAAGAGGCAGTCGGCTGTCCTGCTGACGCGTGCCGGTCTGGCCCATCCCCCGGCGGTTGCCTCTTGGTCTGACGGTACCCAGAAAAGCTTGCCGCCCTAGGATCTTCCGAAGCCTCACACCAGGTCAAGCGACAGGGGCCGGAAATAGCGGCTCCCGGCGCGGGGCTTGTGGCCTATCGGCCGGTCCTGGCGCGCTCATCCATACTGCGTGCCCGCCTGCAAGCCGACGATACCGCCGCCATATGAGACAGCCGACGGCGTTTTTATCCCATCAGGATGTAGAGGTCGTCGCCGAGGTGGCGCACAGTGACACACAAGGGTGGCGGCCGCGCGGCACCGGGAAACCACCGCGGTATGCGGGATGCGCATTTGCTGAAGCAGGGCTCCGCAGGCCCGTCAGCACGCCGGAACGCGCGGCGGGGAGGAGATGCACACATGAACGCGGCACGCAGCTGCGATCGGCGGACAGGACGCCAAGAATCCGCCGCCGCCCAGGCACGCCGAGCGAGACCACGGCGCCGTCAGCACCGGGACGCCTCCGGCCAGGACGAGGCGTGAGGAATGGCCATGGCACTCAACCTCGCCCTGATCGGCCTAGCGATAACGCTCGACTCGCTGCCGCTGACCGCATTCATTGCCGTGCTGCCGTCCAAGCGCGGCGTCACGAAAGGCGCGGCATTCGTGTTCGGCTGGCTGCTGTCCCTGGCCGTCGTGGTCACCGTCACCGTGCTCGCCACCGGCAATGACCCGCCCGAGCCGAGCACAGCACCGTCCTTGGCGGCGCTGGCGGCGAAGGTCGCGACCGGCGTTGTCCTCGTCACCATCGCGATCCGGCACATCCGGGTGAGGGGACGGTCCAAGCCGCCGAAGTGGCAGGAGCACGTGGACAGCATGTCGCCGTGGTTTGCTCTGGGCCTGGGTCCGGCACTGCAGCCCTGGGCGCTGATCGGCGCTGGCGCCGCCACCGTCATGGAGGCCAAGCTGTCCAGCTGGGAGAGTTACCTCGCGCCGGTCCTGTTCTGCCT
>CAVRMX010000004.1:0-82395 GCA_963722275.1 uncultured Actinomycetes bacterium
CTTGGCATAGTGCGAGTACAGCTCACGGATGACGGCATCGGGGTCGCCGCCTAGCCCGTCTCGAGGAGCATCTGTGATAGCAGCCATGTCTACTAACACGGATAGTAAATGTGTTATGTTCACCGGTAGCCGCTCCGGTCGACGGGCTCCCCGGCTCGCTGGCCCGTCCAGTTAGCTGGGTCGAGGTCGCTGGCCGGAACAAAGGAGGCAGCACCTGAACCGCAGGGTCGTTCTATGCGTGATAGTAGGTAACGGCGGGCGCGCCGTTCGGCAGAGCCATGTTCTGGAGTGAGGATGCGACGTTTCGGTGAGCTGGAAGCCGTGATCATGGACCAGCTGTGGGAGTGGGGCCGGCCGGTGCTGGTCCGCGAGATGGTCGACGCTCTGCACGACGACCGGGCGCTGGCTTACACCACCGTGATGACGGTCATGGAGAACCTGTACCGCAAGGGGTGGCTCCGGCGGGAGCGGGACGGCCGAGCCTGGCGCTACGAACCCACCGGGTCCCGGTCCAGTTACACCGCAGCGCTGATGAACGACGCGCTGGCCACCAGCCCGGACCGGCGCACGGCGCTTACGCATTTCGCGCTCCAGATGAGCCCGCACGACGCGGCGCTGCTGCGTGAGGCGCTCGAACAGGCGCTCGGCGAGCCCAAGGCCGGCGAGTCCCGGTGACCGTCGCTGCGGTGCTGGTGGCCTACGCGGCCGGTCTCGGCATACTGGGGTCCAGGGTGCTCGGCCGGGCCAGGTGGACGGTCCGGGCGCCGCTGCTGGCCATCGTCACCTACCTGGCCGCCGGATGGTCGGTCATCGCCGCTCTCGGACTGGCCGGCCTGACGCTGGCCGTTCATGCGACCGCGCTCGGCGGGGGGCTGAGTCACCTGATCGGAGCCTGCGTGCACCGGCTCCAGGCCACCTACGGCACTCCGGGCGGCGCTACGGTCGCCGGGCTCGGTCTCACCCTGGCGGGCGCTGTCCTAGCCCGCACCACGCTCACCGCGGTGGCCCACTTCCGCGCAGCCAGACGGCAAGCGCTGCGGCACGCGCAGACCGCGCGGCTGGTCGGGCAGCCCGAGCCGGCCCTGGGGGCCGTGGTGGTGGAGCATGCCCAGCCGGCGGCCTACTGCGTCGCCGGGCGGCAGCCCACGGTGATCCTGACCACCAGTGCGGTGCAGGCGCTCGATCCCGGCCAGCTGGATGCGGTCCTGGCGCACGAGCGAGCTCACCTGACCGGCCGTCATCACCGGCTGCTGGCCATGGCCAGGATCAGCCGCGAGGTGCTCCCGTTCTTGCCGCTGATGCGGGACGCCGAAGAGCAGGTGGCGCGGCTGGTCGAACTGCACGCCGACGATGCGGCCACCCGAGCCCGCGATCCTCGGCTACTCGCCACCGCCCTGGTCGTCCTCGCCACAGCTGCCAGTCCCGCGTCGACCCTCGCCGCAGGGGCCACCAACTCGGTCCAGCGGATTCATCGGCTCCTGGGACCCAGCGAGCCATTGGGGCGCGCCCGGCGGCAACTGCTCCGCGCCACCGCCGCGGCGCTCGCCCTGACCCCGGTACTGCTAGCCCTGACCCCCGCCGTGGTCGCGCTCGCCCTGGGAAAGCTGCCGACGGCCTAATCCCAGCTGGCCGCCGGCGTGAACAATCTCCCGTCCGGCCCCGTGTTGCCAGGCATGAGGATCCATCGCCAGAACAGCCTCCCCGAGTCGGCCGCCGGGCGCGCGGACCGTACGACGGATGGCCAGTCCCGACGCCTCCGCTGGCGGCCGCGCCGCCGCCCGGATCGTGGAAACGCCCTGCGCGGGCCAGAATCAGGCACTGACGGTGACCAGACTGGGCCGGTCCAGACTGGGCCGGTCCAGCGGCCGGTCCAGCTGGGCCGGTCCAGGCCGCGCCGGTGCAGGGGGCGCCCGGCGAGACCATGGCCGCCGCCATGCAACTGGCGATCGCGCTGCTCACCGCGGGTCTGGACTCACCCGAGCTGGAGGCGTGGGCGGCAGACACGCTCACTCCCATTGACGCGGACGGTCTGGGAGACTTCATGGCCGGGCTGCACGTGATCTCCGTGGTGCTGCTGAACGAACTACAGGAGGCGACGGGAGAGCCGTCGGCCGCCATCTTGCAAAGGCTAGCGATCCTGGCGGAGCGCCGACGGGGGACGCCGTCCGCCGACTAGGGCGCTGCCGGCTGCCCGGCACGGTCATCGCGGGCTGCCGCCGCAGGCACCTGACCGCCAGCCGCCCGCCGTGAACAGTCGTCATCTCCTATCCGTGTTAGTAGATGAGCCGGCTCAGCACTTTCGATCAGACCTGATCAGGCTCGACCGGACGAAGGCGACGAGGACCGAGCCGGGCGCTGCGGCGCCTGCGAAGGAGCTGGTTAGCTTGGCTGACACGGCGGATCTGTACGCGACCGCGACCGGCCTTATCGAGCGCTCGGCGGCTGCCTACGCGTCGGGTGTGCCGGAAGGCACCGGGGACGACGGCCTTTTCGGGCCCGCCAGCGTCACCTGGCGGCTGAGCGCGGACCTGGCCTCGCCGGTGGCGGGCCTGCGGTCCCTGCTGATGCAGGCGCTGCACCCGCTGGCGATGGCCGGTGTCGATCAGCACAGTGGCTGGCGCCGGGATCCTGTCGGCAGGCTCGCCGCCACCATGGCGTACCTCGCCACGGTCACCTTCGGCGACCGGGCCGCGGCCAGCCACGCCGCGGCCCGGGTGCAGCGCATCCATGATCATGTCCGCGGCACCGATGCGGTTACCGGCCGCCCGTACGCGGCGGGCGATCCCGCTCTCCTGCTGTGGGTACACGGGGCGCTGGTCGACTCCGTCCTGGCCGCCGGAAGCCTGGTCGGGACGGCGCTTTCTGCCGTGGACAGCAATCGCTACGTCGCGGAAATGGTGACTGTCGCCGAGCTCACCGGCGTGCCCCGGCTGCTGGTGCCCTCCAGCGTCCCCGAGCTTGACCTGTACATCGCGTCGGTCCGGCCGACCCTACGCTGCACGCCAGCGGCCGCCGAATCAATGGCCTACCTGTTGGATCCACCGGGAATGGACGAGGACACCGCGGAGATCTGGCAGGACGTCCGCGACGCCGCGATCGCCGTGCTCCCGCGCTGGGCCCGGCAGATGTACGGCTATGGCGCGCCACCTCCCCTGACACCCGGCCGCCAGACCGAAATCCGGCAGTCGCTCGGCGTCCTTGACGCCATGTTCCTCGGTCAGCCCGGCGTGCTCGAGGCGCGGCAGCGGATCACCCTGCGGATGCGCGGAGTGCGGCGCACATGAAGCTCGGGCTCGTCAGGCACTTCGCCCCGCCGAACTGCAGCCGCTCCTGGCGATGGCCCGCACCAGCTCTCCGCCGGCCGGGGCGCGGCGGTTGGCCCGGGCATGGGGCCCACCTCGTTCGGATGAAAAAGAAGTTCTACTACCTGCATTAGTAAATAACTTGGCTCATGCGCCGGGCGGTCCGTGCGCGGGTGTCTCGCGGTGGGTAACCCGCCAGCGGATCTCGCACTTGACCCCCGCATCGTGATGACGTGCTCATTGTCCCTGGAACCGGACATGTGAAGTGTGATGCACGTCGCACTCCTCCGGCGCTGTCCCAATGAACCCGGTACTTCTCCTATGCGTGTTAGTAGTTGAAAGTAAAACTACTGCCGTTGTACGGGCACCAGACCCGCAGGGACGGCCGTGACTTCAGGAGGACGTCAAATGTCTGCTCGTCTTGGCCCATGCAGCCCGGCCCAGGGCGCGGATGTCATCGCGCGCGCGATCGGCGTGCTGGCGCTGCTTGCGCTGGCAGTGATCCACGTGGTCGACCTGCCACCCACCTTGGGCCCGACCCCGCTGGTCGGCATCGGGTACTTCGGCATCATCGTGGCGGCGCTCGCCGTCGGCGGGGTGCTGATCGCCCGGCCGCACTGGCTGGCCTGGGCGGCCGCCGGCGTCGTGGCCGTCATGGCCATGGGCGGATACGTGCTGACCCGCGCGCTGCCGGGGGGATTCCTGGGCGATCACGCCGATGTCGGCAACTGGCGCTGCCCGCTGGGCATCACCGCTCTCAGCGTGGAGACGCTGATCATCCTGCTCGTGGTGCTCGCCGCCTGGCTGGGCCCGGCTCGCACCGCCAACCTGGCCGCCGGGTCCCGGCCGACCGCGCGGCGCGCGCCCGAGTACAGCCAGCCCCGCTGATCATCCCCTGCTTCCGGAAGGAGCACCACGATGCGCACGTCCTCACCCGGGCCGCCCGGCCGCGCCAACGCGGCCCAGTGGCGGAGGTGGCTGTTCCCGGCCGCCATCGCGGCCGGCCTGGTGACCCTGCTGGCCCTGCCGCGTGGCACCGCCCCGGGCATGACGCTGAGCTATTCCAGGTTCCTGGCCGATGTCAGCGCCGGGACCGTCCGCGCGGTGACCATCAGCCCGGCCGGCCAGGTCACCGGCAGCCTGGCCGGCGGCCACCCGTTCAGCACCACCATCCCGGTCGCGCTCGGCGGCAACGGCCTGGCCAGTGACCTGGCGGCGCACCATGTCCAGGTCACCGCCACGGCCGCCACGTCCTCCTCACTGCTGTCTGTGCTGATCGGGCTGCTGCCGCTGCTGCTGTTCGGCGGCCTGCTCTATCTCGGCATCCGCAAGGTCCCCCTGTCCTCCGGCGGCGCGCTCGGCGGGCTGGGCGGGCTGGCCAAGGCGAAGGCGCGGGTCATCGACGCCGAACGGCCTGCCACTCGTTTCACCGACGTGGCCGGGTACACGGCGGTGAAGACCGAGATCAGCGAGGTCGTCGACTACCTGCGCGACCCCGGGCGCTATCACCGGGCCGGAGCGCGCGGCCCGCGCGGCGTGCTGATGACCGGGCCGCCCGGCACCGGCAAGACCCTGCTCGCCCGCGCGGTCGCCGGCGAGGCCCATGTCCCCTTCCTATCGGTATCGGGCTCGGGTTTCGTCGAGATGTTCGTCGGCCTCGGGGCGGCCCGGGTCCGGGACCTGTTCGAGCAGGCCCGCACGCGCGGGCCGGCCATCGTGTTCATCGACGAGATCGATGCCCTCGGCGCCCGCCGCGACCAGGCTGGCCTGGCCGGCAGCGGCGGCCGGGCCGCCGAGCGCCTGATCCGCGGCGAGGCGTCCACCGGCGCCGCCGACGACCTGGCCTCCGCGACCGCACTGGCCACGCAGATGGTCCGTGAGTTCGGCCTCAGCGAGGCGATCGGCCCGGTCAGCTACAGCGGGCTCCGCCGGCTATCCCGCGCTCCCCGCCGCACGCGGCTACTCCGAGCACACCCAGTGGCTGGTCGACCAGGAGGTCGCCGCCCTGCTGACCCAGGCGGAAACCCGCGCCCGGGACCTGCTCACCAGTCACCGGGCCGCCCTGGCCCAGCTCACCGCCGTCCTGCTGGAACAGGAAACCGTCACCGGAGACCAGATCCGGGCGCTCGCTCAGCCGGCCATGGCCGCGGCGAGTTGAACCATCCTCTTCTACTAAGCGAATTAGTAGATAGCGCAACGCCAATATCCAAGGAGCTAACCGTGCGACACCCGAGAATCATCATCGCCAGCATCAGCCTGGCCGCAGCCGCAGCCATCGGCGGCGGGATCACCGCCGCCTCGGCGGCCACCTCGCATCCCAGCCGCCCGCCCGCGGCCAGCCAGCACGCCGCGGCCTCCGTGCGCACCGTGCAGGCGAGCGTCGGAGGCAAGACCGAGACCATCCTGGTCAACAGCCAGGGCCTGCCGCTGTACTACTACCTGAACGACACGGCGGCGAAGTCGGTCGTCACCGGAGGGCTGGCGGCGCTGTGGCCGCCGCTGACGTCCGCGTCACCGGCCGCCGCCGGGCTGACTGGCAAGCTCGCCGCGGTCATGGACGTCCACGGCGACCAGGTCGCCTACAACGGCCACCTGCTCTACACCTTCGTCGACGATCACGCCGGCCAGGTGAGCGGCCAGGGAGTGCAGGGCTTCTTCGTGGCCACTCCCGGCCTCACGCCGATCGCCGGGCTCGACAGTCGGCCTCCGGCGGGCCCGGCCCCGGCCCCGTCCGGCGGCGGTTACGGCTACTGAGGCGGCCACGCCCCCGGCCCGCTGGCTCTGTTCGCGCGGGACCAGCGGCCGGGGCGCCGGACAGGCCGAGGCCCTGACATGATCGCGGCCAGAAACGGGCGCTATCTGCCCAACTGGCCGCGATCATGAATTGGCGCCCGCGGCTCCCGCTGGACACCAGGCTCTATCGGCGCCTACGACGTGCCCCCTTACGTCAACGGCGCCGACCAGTCCGGGGTGGTCCCGTTCCTCGTGCTCGCCGACCGGGACATCTGGCGGGTGCCCAGTACAACCCGCAGGTACTGGCCGCGCCCTGCCGGCTGCCCAGATCGCCAGCGCGCTCCGCAACCCGGCCAGCCGGGTCGCCCAGGCCATCGACGGGTCGGCCCGGGTCATCATCGCGGCCATCGACCGGGTGCTGCACGACCAGTGAGTCAGTCGCGGGCGGCCAGTTCGGCCGCTCGGGGCCGGGCGACAGCGCGGCCGGCGCGCGGTGGACCAGCGCGGCGATGCCGATGGCGATGAAGGCGAGGAACTGCGGGAACGGCAGCGCGCCACGGAAGGCGGCGTACTGGCCCAGCAGCAGGACCGCCGCGGCCAGGAAGACGTACCCCGTCCAGCTGGGTAGCGCGCGGGTGCGCAGGATCGCCGCGGCGATGCAGCCCATCGCGGCCGGCGCCAGCAGCGCGAAGTACGCCGTGCCGAGGCCGTCGGCCCAGTGCTGGACGCCGAGGTACCAGTCGGGCAGGCGGGGGGCGCCGAGCAGCGCGCTGGTCACGGACAGGTCGTAGGTGGCTGAGGCGAGGCCGAGCGCGCTGCCGGCCAGGTACAGCGACCGGCCCACCCGGGCCAGGTCGGTGTCGAGGGTGCGGGCGAGGAGCTCGACCGCGGCCAGGTGGCGGCCGGCGCACCGCGCGGGCTTGCCGTCCTCATGCGAGCCGCCGGCTCTGCTGGTGCACCAGGACCAGGGCGGTGATCGTGCCGGCGATGACGAACCCCTCGACGATCATGACCCAGGGCGGCGCGTCCAGGAAGAACGCGGGCCTGGCCAGCGTCTCGTGGGTCGCGGTCATGGCATTCTCCCAGTTCAGTAGGTACGTGCCATCGACGTTAGAGGCCGGCGGCCCGGGGCAGAACGAGGTGAGCCGCCGAGGTGGTTGCGGCTTTCCGCCGGGCCGGTTCCGGCTGGCTTCTAGGGGTTCAGCCGCGCAGGCTCGTGTCGCGCAGGAACGTCAGCACCGCGGTGACCCGGCGATGGGACAGGTTCTCGGTGGTCAGGCCGAGCTTGGTGAAGATGGCGTTGACGTGCTTTTCCACCGAGGACTCGGACAGGTGCAAGTGCGCGGCGATGCCGGCGTTGCCGCGGCCTTGCGCCATCTCCCGCAGCACGTCCAGTTCACGCGGCGTGAGGGAACTCAGGGCCGAGGCGCGGACCCGGGCCCGGCCGCGGACGAGCGCCTCGACCACCTGCGGGTCGATCAGCGACCCGCCGTCGCTGACCTCACGCAGCGCTTCCAGCAGGCGGCCCACCTCGCCGATGCGGTCCTTGAGCAGGTAGGCGAGCCCAGCCGTGCCGTCCCGGAACAGCTCGAACGCATAGCTCTCGTCGGCGTACTGGGAGAGCACCACCACGCCGGTCTGCGGGTGCGCCGTCCTGATCGCGTGCGCCGCGTCGATGCCCTCCATGCTGGGCCGTCCCTCGGGACCGCGCTGGCTGGCCGGCATCCGGATATCGGTGAGCACCGCGGCTGGCCGCAGCCGCTCGACGGCATCGAGCAATTCCGGCGCGGACCCGACGGCGGCCACCACGACGACGTTGCCGGAATCCTCGAGCAGCCGCCGCGCGCCCTCCCGTACCAGGTAGTTGTCGTCGGCCATGACGATCCGCAGCGGCTCAGGCATCCGCGCGCTCTCGGCCGGCTACCGGTTCGGGATCGGATTCGGCATCCCGGTCGATCGGGATGTGCACGCATACCGACGTACCGAATCCCGCGCCGCTGCTGATGGTCAGCGAGCCGCCGACCGTGTCCAGGCGGTCGGACAGGCCGGTCAGCCCCAGCCCGCGTGGCCGGTCAAGATCGAAACCGCATCCGTCGTCGCGGATCACCAGCCCGAGCCTGCCGTCCTCCTGGCTCAGCGACACCTCGACCTCGCTGGCCCCGGCGTGCTTGACCACGTTCGACAGCGCCTCGGACAGCACGTACCAGGCGGTCGCCTCGATCTGCGCGCCGAACCGCACGCCGCGCAGCCGGGGGTCGGCGCGTACCGCCATCGCCAATGCCAGCCGGCTGGACTGGGCCTCGATGGCCTCGAGCAGCCCGCGGTCGGACAGCACCGGCGGATGGATCGCGTACGCGATCTCCCGCACGTCCTGCAGCGTGGTGGCCAGGTCGCGTTGCATCTCGGCGAGCCCGTCGGCGGCGGCCGCGTCGCCCCGCAGCAGCTGCTGGCGCACCAGCCCGGCCTGCGCGGCCAGCGCCACGATCTCCTGCTGCACGCCGTCGTGCAGGACCGCCTGGATCCGGCGGCGCTCGGCGTCCTGGCCCGCCACCACGCGGTCCCGGGACGCCGCCAGTTCGGCCGCCTGGTCCCGAATCTCCTCGATGCGCCGGGAGAGTTCCGCGGCTAGGTAGAGGTTGTGCACGCCGACCGCGGCCTGGGTGGCGAAGTACGCCAGCAGCCTGCGGTCCTCGGCCAGCAGCGGGCCGTCGCTGCGCGGCCCGCACTCGATGTGTCCCAGGATCCTGCCGCGGTATTCGATGGGCACGGTCGCGGCCGGCATCGCCGGCCGGCGTGCCGTCCGTGACCACCCGCAGCGGCCCGTCCGCCGCATCCAGCGACACCCTGGCCCAGGTCAGGTCCAGGCCGCGGCGGACCTCCCCGGCCAGGTCGCGCAGCAGCTCGGCGGAGCCGGGAACCCGGGTCAGGCTCTCGCCGAAGCGGCTGAGGCTGGCGTAGCCCGCCAGCCGCGCGCCGAGCACCCAGCGGTCCGCGGCGTGCTCCAGACGGCGCCGAACGGCCTGGCCCGCAGCCCCGGCGGCCACGGCGACCGCCACGGCGACGGCGGCCGGCGCGGCCAGGCTGGTCAGCACGCCGGCCAGGATGGCCAAGAGGGCGAGCGCGACGGCAATCGATACCCGCAGGACACGGTGCACGAACGTGCGCCGGGCGGGCTCGTCGATACCGAATGCCCCGGTGTAGAACAACGCCACGAGCATCGACCCCACGGTGGTGGCGAGCGCCAGGGGGGCCAGCACCTCGCCCGCGACCGCGGCGGCCACGTTGTCCGGGTCGGCCAGCTGCCAGAGCAGGGCCAGCGGGATCCACAGGCTGAGTGTGGCCGCCAGGCCAAGGACCACCCAGCGTATCTGCCTGCGCTTGGCCCCGTCAGTGCGCCGGTAACGCAGCGCGAGAAGGGCCACCCCGATCAGCGGCCAGACAGGATAGGTGCGGTACACCGCCTCGGCGGCTCCGCCCAGCGGCGCCAGGGCGGGCACCCACAGGGCGCGGTACAAGACCGGCGGCACGCTGTCAGGGGGTTCTCCGGCCGGCGCGATGTTGGCCTCGCTGACCGCCTCGAGCAGCGGGAGCAGGAAACCGGCCAGCGCCACCGTCCAGATGACGACGCGTTCGTAAACGCGTTCCGGCCGCCCGGACGGGAACAGGCCGAACAGGCCAACGCCGGCGACCGGGGCGGCCACCGCGAACCAGTGGTCCAGCAGCGCGATCGCCGCGGTGATCGAGGAGGTAACACCCCAGTGGTTCTCGGCCATCGGCAGGAACACGTCCCCGAGCGCCACGTCGCAGCCGAACGCGACGCCGACACCGACCAGCCACCAGGCCACCCGGTTCTCCGGCTGGCGCAGGAATCCGACCAGGCCGATCACCAAGAACGGCAGCGGCCCGACCAGGAGCCAGTCGACTTCTGAGCCGTCGCCGGTGGCGACGGAAACGGCGCAGGCGGCGAGGATCACCCCGCCACCGAGCGCCGCGAGCGCGGCGATTATGGTCCGCATGCCTCCATTGTGCGAGGGATCTGCGCGAAAGCACCATGAGGTGAACCGCAAGCCCCTATAGAGGCGCGCCGCACCCAGATCGGGGGTGAGCATGGTTCAGCAGGCCCGCGCCTTCGGCCTAGCGTCGCCAGCATGACCGAAACAACCGCCCGGAGATGGGCATACGCCGTCTCGGCACGCCAAAGGGAAGCACGATTATGAGAATCGCATACCGCGTACTCGCTTACCTGCTGGCGTTGTCCGTCGCCGTGCAGGCATCGCTGATCGCGTTCGGCGCCTTCGCCCTGGAGAACAACATCGACAACGGCCCGGTCTCCGACGGCGACACCACCGGGGTGACCCTGCACCACTCCTTCGCCTACGTCGTCCTGCTGCTCGCCGTCGCCCTGCTCGCGGTCTCGTTCGGCGCCAAGGTCGAGCACGGCGTGCGCTGGGCGGCGATCCCGCTCGGCCTCATCGTGGTGCAGTTCTTCCTCGCGTACGCCGCCTATTCCGCGGCCATCGTAGGTGTCCTGCACGGCCTCAACGCGCTGGCGATTTTCGCGGTGGCGCTGCTGGCCGGGCGGCGGGTGCCGAAGGCAGCGGCCGTGATGGAGCCATCGGCCGCGCAGGATGCCCCGGTCTGAACGCCCGGGCCGACCTACCTCGCCGGGCGCAATAAGCGCTAGGGGACGACGGTGACCGGCCATTTCCCGGCCCGTACCAGGCGGGTGGCCAGTGAGCCCACGATCCGGTGGCCCAGGTGCTCGGACGCGCCGACGACCACGGCGTCAGCCCGGGTTTCCTCCGCGATCCGGGTGAGCTCGGCCAGCGGGTCGCCGTAGGCCGAGCGGAACTCAGCCGCTATCCCGATCTCGGCGGCACCGCTGAGTATCGTCTGCTCGAGCTCGTCCGCGATCTGCTCGAAGGTCTCGTTCATCATGGCCACCCCGCCGGGCGCCGCGCCGGCGCTGGCTGGTACCCGCCCGATATACACGGCCAGGAGGCGGCAGCTCTGGCGTCGCGCCAGGCCGGCGGCGTAGGCGGCGGCGCGCAGCGAGGTCCGCGAGCCGTCCACGCCGACCAGGATCAGCGACGGGCCGTCGGTACCGAACTCGAACTCAGGCGGTGGAGAACTCACCAGACCATTGTGCCCATCTCGTTCGGGGCCGGGGCCTGTGGTCCTTGGCGTTTGCCTGGCTCCTACCGAGGTAGAGATGGGTATGCACTCTGCACAAGTGGCGGGCGTATCCCGCAAGGCCAGGCGGGCTTCGGACAGCCCGGCGGCGCACTTCCTGGCCCGGGCGGGCCTGACGGCACGCGGCGTCATCTACATTCTGGTCGGCTGGGTCGCCTTGCTGGTCGCGCTGGGCCAGAGTTCGCGCGAGGCGGACCAGGAGGGCGCCCTGCAGTTGCTCGCGGGCAAGTCCTACGGGCTGGTCTCGCTCTGGCTGCTCGGCATCGGCTTCGCGGCTTACGCGCTGTGGCGGCTGAGCGAAGCCGCGTTCGGCGTCACCGGCGAACCGCCCGGTGCCGGTCCCCGGCTCAAGTCGCTGGCCCGAGCGGTCATCTACGCGGGCCTGGCCTACCTGACATTTACGGTGATCTCCGGTACGGCGCGCAGCCAGTCCGGCCGACAGCAGGACATGACGGCCACGGCCATGCAGCACCCGGCCGGCCGCTGGCTGGTCGGCCTGGCCGGGCTGATCATCGTGATCTGCGGCCTCGTCCTGGTCTTCGAGGGCGCCCGCCGAAAGTTCATGAAGTACCTGCAGACGGCCCAGATGAGCGCCAGGATGCGCCGGGTGGTCAAGCTGCTCGGCACGACTGGGACGATCGCGCGGGGGCTGGTCTTCGCCCTGGTCGGCGTGCTGGTGATCGACGCGGCGGTCACCCACAAGGCGTCCGAGTCTGGCGGCATCGACAAGGCGCTGCTCACGCTGCGAAACCAGCCGTTCGGCGAGTTCCTGATGATTCTCGCGGCCCTCGGCCTCGTGGTCTTCGGTGTGTACGGGCTGTGCGAGGCCCGCTGGCGGAAGGTCTGAGTACAGCGGAAACGCCTGCGGGATAACGAACCGGCTCGGGAAGGGAACCTGGCGTGGCTGACGTCGCCGTGGTAGCGCACTCGCGGAAGAGCTTCGGCGGCGGCTTGCCCGAGCTGCGGGAGATCCTGACCAGGGAAGGTATCACCGACCCGCTGTGGTACGAGGTGAAGAAGAGCCGCCGCGCCCCCTCCTGCGCCCGCCGGGCGGCGGCCCGGGGGGCTGACGTGATCTTCGTCTGGGGCGGCGACGGCACCGTCCAGCGCTGCATCGACGCGCTGGCGGGAACGGACACGGCGGTGGCGATCCTGCCCGCGGGGACCGCCAACCTGCTGGCGGCGAACCTGCGGGTTCCGCACGATCTCGCCGAGGCGGTGCAGGTCGGGTTGCACGGGGACCGGCGCCGGCTGGACACCGGTTCGGTGAACGGCGAGCGCTTCACGGTGATGGCGGGGGCCGGCTTCGACGCGCGGATGATCTCCGACGCCGACCGGGGCACGAAGGGCAGGCTTGGCCGCGCGGCCTACGTCTACACCGGGATGAGGAACCTCGCCGCGCGCCGGGTGAAGGCGACCGTGGAGGTAGACGGCAAGCGCTTCTTCAAGGGCAAGGTCTCGTGCGTGCTGGCCGCGAACGTCGGCAAGATCCTCGGCGGAGTCGAGGCGTTCCCCCAGGCGCAGCCGGACGACGGGCGCCTCGAGCTCGGGGTGGTGACGGCCAGGAACCCGGTCCAGTGGGCCAGGACATTCGGCCGGCTCGCTCTCGGGCATCCGGACCAGTCCCCCTTCGTCAAGGTCACGCAGGGGAAGAAGTTCAGGATCCGGTTCGACCAGAAGGTCCGCTACGAGCTCGACGGCGGTGCGCGGCCGGCCAGCAAGGAACTGCGCATCAAGGTCCGTCCCGGCTCGGTCACGGTCTGCGTCCCGCCCGGGCGCCCCGGATAACCGCAATTCAGATGCCGGAGTCGCCTGTCGCCGGGGTGAGGACGGGGTAGCGCGTTATGGTTCGGGCTATGACCCGGATTCCCTATGTGCGGCGCGAGGAGCTGGGGCCCGAGGGCCAGCAGCTGTGGGACGGCATCGTCAATGGCCGGGGCGACCTGGTCGTGACCGCCGAGGGCGGCCTGGCCGGGCCGTTCAACGCGTTCGTCACGGCGCCTGGCGCCGGGCGGCGGCTGTCCTCGCTCGGCGCGACGCTCCGGTTCGGCACATCCATCGAGCGGCGGCTGTCCGAGATCGCCATCATCACGATCGGCGCGCGGTGGCAGGCGGAGTTCGAGTGGTGGGCGCACGCGCCCATGGCGCTCGAGCACGGCGTGGCCGGCGCGGTGGTGGACGCGATCGGGCGCGGCGAGGATCCGCCGTTCGAGGCCGACGACGAACGGGCCGTCTATGCGGTGGCCCGCCAGCTCAGTCTCTCCGGCCGCCTGGACCTCCAGACCTACGATGTCGCGCACCGCCTTCTCGGCGACGCCGGGATGGTGGAGCTGGTGTCGCTGTGCGGGTACTACACGCTGGTCTCGTTCCTGCTGAACGCGTTCGACGTGCCGCTGCCGCCGGACGCTGCGCCGATGTGGGCCGGACCGTGACGCTGCCGGCCGAAGCCGCGGGCTCGGCGCCGGGACGCGGCCGGCTGACGGGGCGGCGGGTGCTGGTGGTCGGCGCGGGGACGCGGCCATCGCCGGAACCGGACCCGCCGGTCGGCAACGGCCGGGCCATCTCGGTGCTTGCGGCCAGGGAAGGCGCGGCGGTGGCCTGCGCGGACCGCGACGCGGGCGCCGCGGAGGCCACCGCGGCCCTGGTCCGTGACGAAGGACGGATTGCCGCGGTCGTGCTGGCCGACGTGGCGTCACCGGATGCTTGCGCGTCGCTGGTGGCGGAGTCGGCGGCGGCGCTGGGCGGCCTTGACGGCCTGGTGCTGAACGTCGGCATCGGGCTCGGGCGAGGGATGGCCGGGACGACCGCCGCCCAGTGGGACGAGACGTTCGCGGTCAATACCAGGGCGCACTTCCTGGTGGCCGGCGCCGCGTTGCGGGTGCTGGATCCCGGTTCGGCGATCGTGTTCATCAGCTCGGCGGCAAGCCTGCGGGCGGCGACAGGGATTCCGGCGTATGACGCGTCGAAGGCGGCACTGCTCGGTATCTGCCGGCAGGTCGCGCGGGAGGGAATGGCCCGGGGCATCCGGGCCAACCTCGTGGTGCCGAGCCTGGTGGACACGCCGCTCGGGCGGGAGGCGTCGCGGCTCAACCCGGGCCGAACCGCGCGGAGCCTGCCGTTCGGCAGACAGGCAACGGCCTGGGAAGTGGCCTACGCGACGGTGTGGCTGCTGTCCGGAGAATCCAGCTACGTCAACGCCCATCCGCTGGTACTCGACGGCGGCGCGACCAGCTTCGGATTACCGCCCTGGCTCCCGGACTACGCCGGATCGGCGGGCCAGGCGGAGGTAGCGGCGCGGCGCGTCAAGGGCTGCCGCCCATCAGGTTGATGAGCTCGTCCATGTTGATCCCGTACGATACGGCCCAGGTGGCCACGTGCTCGCGATCAACCGGGTCGGGTAGCTCCCGCAGGGCCGCGTCGGCCATATCCGGCAGCCCTGCCTTGCGCAGCATATCGACGATA
This sequence comes from uncultured Actinomycetes bacterium, assembly GCA_963722275.1. GTDB lineage: Bacteria > Actinomycetota > Actinomycetes > Streptosporangiales > Streptosporangiaceae > Palsa-504. The sequence continues at coordinate 14,691 of CAVRMX010000004.1, forward strand.
TGCTGCCTGGTGAGTTCCACTGCGACCACCGGACTCTCGACTTCAGGCCAAATCGCCGGGCCCATACTATCCGGCGCCCCCAGAGGCGCCAGCGGGAGCGAGTTCTCCCCCAGTGAGCTGGTGCTCGAGCCGCTGCCCCTCGATGTCAGGGTCGGGGATGTGCCTGGCGAACCACCGCGGGTGGTACCAGAGCCTTGACCCGATGATCGCCATGACGGCAGGCACCAGGGTGAGACGCACGACGAAGGCATCCAGGAACACGCCGACGGCGAAGCTGAAGCCGATCGCCTTGATGGTCGGGTCGTTGGTGAACATGAAGGCCACGAAGATGGAGAACATGATCATCGCGGCCGCGGTGACCACGCGGGCCGACAGCCCGGTGCCGCGTCGCACGGCCCGGCGGGCGTTGCCGTTCCTGGTGTACTCCTCCTTGATCCGCGATACGACGAACACCTCGTAGTCGCTGGACAGGCCGAAGATGATCGCCAGCATGATGATCGGCAGGAAGCTGATCGTCTGCGCCGGGGTGATGCCGAGCAGGTGCTGGCCCCAGCCCCACTGGAAGATCGCGACCTGCGCGCCGAGCGCCGCGGCCATCGAGAGCAGGAAGCCCAGGATCGACGTGATCGGTACCAGGATCGTCCGGAACGCGAACGTGAGCAGGATGAAGGCCAGGCCGACCACGACGATCAGGAAGATGGGCAGGGCGGCGGACAGCTTGGCCGAGACGTCGATATTCGACGCGGTGGTGCCGCCGACCAGGATGTGCGCGCCGGTCTGGCCTTCGATCGCGGCCCGGTGGTCGCGGATCGCGTGCACCAGGGTGGCCGTGGCGGGGTCGCTCGGCCCGGACTTCGGGATCAGCTTGATCAGCGCGATGCCGTCGTGCGTGGTCACCGGGGTCACCGTCGCGACGTCAGGCAACTTGGCCAGGGCCGCCGCGATCTGCTGGGTGTCCGCCGGGCCGCTGACGTCCTGGGCGACGATCAGCAGCGCGCCGTTGAAGCCGGCGCCGAACCCCTCGGTGGTGAGGTCGTAGGCCTGGCGCTGGGTGTTGCCGGCCGGCTGCGAGGCTCCGCTGGGCAGGCCCAGGTGGATGGACGCCGCCGGAATCGCGAGCACGCCGAGCACGGCGATCCCGCCGATGAGAACGGCTACCCGGCGCCGCACGACGAACCTGGCCCAGCCCGCCCCCGCGGGGCTGTCCGGGTCGGCCGCGCTGCGGCGGGCGACCCGCTCCGCGTGGGCGCCGAGCAGCGGCAGCCGGGTGAACGCGGCGACCTTGGGCCCGGCGAAGCCCAGCATGGCCGGCAGCAGTGTCAGCGCGATCAGCAGCGCCACGGTGACGGAAGCCGCGGCGGCCAGGCCCATCACGGTCAGGAACGGAATGCCCACCACGGTCAGCCCGCACAACGCGATGATCACGGTGAGGGCGGCGAAGACGACCGAGCTGCCGGCCGTGCCCATGGCCAGCGGTACGGACTCCTCCGGGGTCATGCCATTGAGCAGGTTGGTCCGGTGCCGGGACAAGATGAACAAGCCGTAGTCGATGCCGCAGGAGAGTCCGAGCATCAGCGCGACCGTGGTCGATGCCGAGGCGATCGTCACCACCGAGGCGACGGCGGTGATGCCCATCAGAGTGGTGATCACGCCGATGATCGCGCCCACGATGGGCATCCCCGCGGCCGCGAAGGCGCCGAAGGTGATCATCAGGATGCCGAACGCGATGATCAGGCCGATCAGCTCGGGCACCTCGGAGATCACCGTGCGCCAGCCCGGATAGACGCTGCCGTTGTACGCGACCTGCACGCCGTCGGCCTGCACGGGCTTCATGGCGGCCTTGACGGCGTTGAGGCTGGAGTCCTTCACGGCGGTTGCCTGTGCCGACCACTGCACCTGCCCGAGCGCGATCTGGCCGCTCGGCGACACCAGGTGACTCTGGAAGGGAGTCGTGACCGCGGCGACCTGCGGAATCGACTTGAGCTTGGTCATGGCCGACTCGATGGCCGCCTTGGCGGCCGGATCGGTGACCTTGGCGGTGCCGTTGGTGGTGGCGAAGACGATCGTGCTCTGACCGCCGCTGAACACCGGCAGCCTGGCCTGCAGGACGGCCGCGGCGTTCTGCGCCTCGGTGCCCGGGATGGTGAAGGTGTCGTTGGTCTTGCCGCCGCTGAGCTGGGCGACGGCGACGGCGGCGATGGCCGCGAGCAGCCAGGCCGCCAGCACCAGCCGCCGTCGCCGGAACGCGAAGTGGGCGAGTCGGTACAGATAGTTCGACATGGGCGGATCTCCATGGCTCGGAGGCAGGCGGCTCGGATGCGGGCTCGAGTCCCGACGCTAGGGCATTCGCTAGCCGTTCGTCAAGTGAATTGCTAGCCAAACGACTAGTGAAACACTTGCCGAACGTATAGTGAACGACTTGCCGGTCAGCTAGTGACTCGCTTGCCGCCAGCTTGTATACTGCGAGCGATCACACATGAGGAGTCATCTATGGCGACGCCCGTCAAGGGCATGTCCACCCGCGCCGCGCAGGCCGAGCGGACCAGACAGCAGATCCTGGAGACAGCGCAGCGGCTGTTCACCGAGCACGGCTACGATGCCACCTCACTGCAGATGATCGCCGACGAGATGGGGCTGACCAAGGCCGCCGTCTACTACCACTTCCGGGCCAAGACCGACATCCTGCACGAGGCCATGCGGCCCGGAATCCAGCGGCTCGGAGCCCTGCTGGACGAAGCGGCCGCGATACGCGGGCGGCGGGCCCGGATCGAGCACCTGGTCGACGGCTTCGTCGACTTCCTCATCAAGAACCGCCACTACGCGGTGATGGCCTCCACCGATCCGGCCGCCAAGCGGGACAAACTGGACACCGAGGCCATGGCGATGCGCCGGCGGGCCCTCGCCCTGCTGTTCGGCGATAACCCCACCGGCTCCGAACGGCTCGCCTTCAGCGCCGTGTTCTTCATCCCGGAAAGCCTGCCCGAGCTGACCGACCTGACCGACGAGGAACTGCGCGAAGCCCTGCACACCACCATGCTGCGCGTCTTGCGCGTCCCGTCCTGATCTCCGCTCGCCTTATACGTCTGGCAGGCCGAACTGCACCCGGGCGATCTGCTCTGCCAGCGGAGCGAGGCGGGCCCGGAGCCGGTTGTGCTCCGCGTCCTGATCGTAGGCCCGGTAAGAATCCGCGTCCCTGAAGTCGGCGACGATAGCGAAACTCCAGTTGCCGTCCCGCAGCCCCAGGTCGTCGCCCACCGTGTAGCTCAGCGTGCCAGCACAATTGAGAGACCGGAAACCCTCTTGGATCTCCGCCACCTTCGCGGCGTCATGCCCGGCCGCTAGCTTAACGAGAACGACATTCCGGATCATTTTCCCGATGATAGCGAGCAGCCATCGCGCGACTGCCTGCCCGGCGGCTAGCAACCTGGCGACAGCACCCGGCGCGGGTGGCTGCCGTCGACGTACCCAACGAACGGCGGGTAGATGTTGTAGCCGAGCAGTTCCTGCAGCCGTTCCGGCAGGTCACGGACGATGTCACGGGGCACGGCCAGGCAGTGGTTCTCCTGTGGCCGCAGCCAGCCGGCCGCGTACTCCAGGATCACGCCGAGCCGCGGCCGGGTGGTGCGGTTCGCGCCGCCTCCGTGCCAGAGGCTGCCCAGGTAGAACAGGGCCGATCCGGGTGACATAACGGCCGTCTCCAGGGCATCGTCAGGCCCTGGCTGCCGGCCCGGCTCCCACTGGTGGCTGCCCGGGATGAACCTGGTGGCGCCGTTCTCCGCGGTGAACTCATCGAGCGGCCACATGGTGTTGACCACCAGCGGCGGATGCGGCTCTGGCACCGGGTAGATGGCGTCGTCCCGGTGCAGGACCTGCGCCTTCTCGCCGGGTCCGATGCAGATGCCGACCGGGGCGCTGAGCTGGTAATGGCCGAGTACCTGGTCCAGGACGCCGAGCAGCAGCGGGTCGATGGCAAGCGCGTCGAACACGCGGGTCTTGGCGAACAGGGCGTAGATCCGCTGCGTGTCGAAGCCCTCGAAGGAGTTACGCCCGGTCCGGGTGGTTCGGAGCACCCGGTCCAAGTCAGCGCGGGCGGCCTGCGCTCCGGCCGGCGTCAGCAGGCCGGTCACGACCACGTAGCCGTCGTCCATCAGCCGCCGGGCCACGTCCTGGCCGGCCGAGGTGGCGGGCATCGTTGCCATCATCAGCCTGAGGTTAGGCGGCCGGGCGCCTGCCGTCGAGGCCCTCCGGTGCCGGCGGCCTGGCAGCCTCCCGTGTCGTGATCACCGTGAGTACTCCCGGCGGAGCAGCCAGGCCGCGGGCGGAGCTGCCACTCGGCAGGCGGACCGGACGTGCCCCTGGACCACCCGCCCGGCGTCCCGGTCCTCGGATAACGGGGAGGATCCGGCCTCCCGGGAGGAAAGGTACCCCAGGGTTGCCCAGATCCTCCCGGTAAGCCATATCCTCCCCGTAGTTAATGGTCAGCAGGGTGGCGCATGACCGCAGTCTGCCAGATGACCAGATTAATAGCTGATCATCCAATCAACCTTGACGTCGGCAAGCCGGCTCGGTAGGTTCCAGATTGCCAGGGCCGCGCGCCCTGGCGGCAGGCAGCGCAGCGAAGCCCGGTGAGATTCCGGCACTGTCCCGCAACGGTGAAGCCCTCGGCAGAGGGATGAGTCCGGTCGCCTGGGCCGCCCTGCCGACGACACCAGTCCTCGGACGAAGGGCGGTTCGCGCGGGACGACCATCGGCCGCCGCAAGAGCTCTCGACGTCCTCCGGCCATCAGGAGGATGCAGCGGATGACAGCCAGCACGGGTAGCCGCCTGCGCACGGCGCGCGACGCCCTGACCCCCGCGGAGTGGGGCCGCTTCGGCGGGATGGGACTGGTGATCCTCGCGCTCAACGTGGTCGGCTGGGGGATATTCGTCTTCGCAATCCAGCCGCGCCACTTCCACTACACGGGCCTGGGCCTCGGGATCGGAGTCGCGTTCACCGCCTGGACGCTGGGCGCCAGGCACGCGTTCGACGCCGATCACATCTCCGCGATCGACAACACCACCCGCAAGCTCATGTCCGACGGGAAGCGGCCGCTCGGCACCGGGTTCTTCTTCGCGCTCGGCCACTCCACGATCATCGTCGTCGTCGGGATCGGGCTGTCCATCGCGGCCAGGGCCGTGTTCGGCGCGGTGGTCGATCCGACATCCGGGTACGAGACCATCGGCGGGGTCATCGGCACCTCGATGGCGGCCGGTTTCCTCTACCTGATCGCGGCGCTCAACGTGGTCGTGCTGGCCGGGATCTTCAAGGTGTTCCGCGGCCTGCGCGCAGGCCTGTTCGACGAGGCCGAGCTCGAGCGCCAGCTGCAGGCCCGCGGCATGATGTGGCGGTTCTTCGGCCGGTTCATGCGCTCGATCACCAAGACCTGGCACATGTTCTTCGTCGGGCTGATCTTCGGGATCGGCTTCGACACGGCCACCGAGGTCCTGCTGCTCGCCGCTACCGCCGCGGCCGCCACCGAGGGCCTGCCGTGGTACGCGGTCCTGGCCCTGCCGCTGCTGTTCGCCGGCGGGATGACCCTGTTCGACACCCTGGACGGGTGCTTCATGAACTTCGCCTACGGCTGGGCGTTCGCCCGCCCGGTCCGCAAGGTCTACTACAACCTGGTCATCACCGGCCTGTCCGTCGCCGTCGCGTTCCTCATCGGCACCATCGAGATCACCGGCCTGCTGTCGGCCGAGCTGCACGTCCATGGCGGCTTCTGGGACTTCATGGCCAACTTCGACATCAACAAGGCGGGCTTCGCCATCGCCGCGCTGTTCGTCGTGGTCTGGGGCATCGCCATCGCCTACTGGAAGTTCGGGAACCTCGATAACCGGTGGGCGCCCGCCAGCACAGCACCGGCACCCGGAGCCGGGCCTGCTGGCGAGAAGTGATCCCGGACCCCCGTGCATACCGCCGGAACCCCGGGTCAGACCGGGGTCGGAGCCCGCTCCACCCGGGGTCGCAGCGAAAGATCCGCTCTCCCGCCGATGCGCCACCCCGCGCCGTTCCGCTTACCTGGAATGGTGATCGAAGCACGCAACCTATCGAATCGGTACGGCGACAAGGTCGCCGTCGATGACCTCTCGCTGACCGTGCGGCCAGGGAAGGTGACAGGCTTCCTGGGGCCGAACGGCGCCGGCAAAACGACCACGATGCGGCTCATCCTGGGGCTCGACTATCCCACTGAGGGGAGCGTCACGGTCAACGGCAGGCCGTTCTCCGCGCTGTCCAGCCCGATGCTCCGGTGCCCCGGATTGTCGGAGGCCGGGTATAGCGTCAGGGCATGGTGTTCTGGCAGCTGACCTTCGACGCGAACGACCCCGGCCTGCTGGCGCGGTTCTGGGCGCAGGCGCTGGGCTACCAGCCGGCGCCGCCGCCGGATCCGGAGACGACCTGGCAGCAGCACTACCGCGCCCGGCTAGGTGAGGAGGCGGCCTTCGATGACCGGCTCTTCGACCCGGCCGGGCTGCGCCCGCCGATCTGGTTCCAGCAGGTGCCCGAGGCCAAGGGCGGCAAGAACCGGCTCCACCTGGACCTCTACCCCACCGGCCGCGACAATGCCCTGCCGCTGGAGCGGCGGATCGAGATCGTCGAGGCGAAGGTGGCCGAGCTCGCCGGGCTGGGGGCGAGCGTGGAGCTGCGCACCCGCTACGACGACCCCGATGACCCGGTCTACTACGTGGTCATGCACGATCCGGAGGGCAACGAATTCTGCGTCAGCTGAGCCCGGTGCCGGGCGAGCCTATGCCGGGTTAGGCTCCGGCCACTCCTGCAGAGGTGCGAATTCACCCACGACCGATACCTGGGTTCCCTGCGGGAGCAGTGCTGACAGCTCCTCCTCGATGCCCGCACCGCCGATGTCGACGGTGACGAGCAGCAGGTAGTGGTTGAGCTGCGACCAGACACCACGCCCCAGCAGCTCGACGCGCGAGACGTTCCCGGCCCGGTGCGGAGGCCTGGCCGGAAGCGATTTCAGGTAGGACGCGACTACGTCGATGAAGGCCTGGCGCGCCTGCGACTCCTCGTCCATCTGGGCCTGGGTCGGCGAAGTGCCGTTGCCTGTGGTCTCGAGATCGCCGCTGGGCGGCAGGTCAATGCTTATGGCCAACGTTGCCACGGGAGCCTCCTGGCTAGGACTGATGGTGCCCGGTCTGAGGAGCAGGCCCCATCGGCGGGCAAACGCTGCCAGCCGGTTCCCCTCAGCAAGAACGGAGGTCCCGCGAGTCTGCGCTGATACAGGTCCTGCCCGGGATTCCGTCGGCACGCCGCGGTCAGCTGCCCGGCGGCTCACCGCTGTGGCCCGTCAGGCGCTCATCACCTCGGCCGGGTCGTGGCCCAGGTCGTGCAGCAGCACCATGGCCGCGTTCCGCCCCGGGGCGCCGGTGATGGAGCCGCCGGGATGGGTGGTCGCGCCCGTCTGGTACAGGCCCGCGATCGGCATCCGGTGCGAGGCCCAGCCGGGTACCGGGCGCAGCGAACCGCTTTGTGCCACGCCGCGGTCTCCGCCATGGAACGCGCCGTGCACCATGTGCGGGTTGAGCCGCTCGTAGTCCGCGGGTGACTTGACCAGCTGCGCGAGGATCACCTCGTCGGTGAAACCGGGCGCGGACAGCCGCAGGTGCTCGAGCTGGCGCTTGGCGTGCTCGGCCTTGACGACGTCCCAGCCGGGCATTCCGGCGGGCAGCTCGTAGACCTGCTGGCTGAGCAGCTTGACCGTGTGCTTGCCGGACGGCGCCCGGGTCGGGTCGGCCAGGGTCGGCGTCGCCACCAGTAGCCAGGGCACGTCCGCGACGAACCGGCCGGCCCGCAGGTCCTGCCCGAGCCGGATGATGTCTTCCGGCCATCCGGCGGTCCCGGCCGACACGGCGGTCTGGCTGCCGCCGTCAGGGGCTGCGAACTCCGGCGGGGCGCTGGTCGCGAGATAGACGCCGAAGCCGGGGATGCCGACGTCGTAGGTGTCGATGCCGTAGTGGAACTCCTCCGGCCACGCCCGCGCCGGTGCCATGTCCCTGAGCTGGGTGACGTGAATCGTCGACAGCACCGCCTTCCCCGCCAGGTACTGCCCTCCGCCGGCGGTCCCGACCCCGGCGCACCGGTCCCCGTCGAGCAGCAGGCGGGTGACGCGCTGGTCGCACAGCACGGTACTGCCGTGACTGTGCAGGTACCCGGTCAGCGCCTCGGTCAGCCGCCCGGATCCGCCGGCCACGATCGACCAGCTGCGCTGCTGACGGCCGAAGATAAGCGAGTAGGCGAGCACGCCCGAGCCCGGCACGTCGACCGCCTGGTTGGTCTGGAACGCCATCCACAGCATGAACGCCCGGACGTGCCGGCTGCCGAACTCGTGCCTGATGACATCCCACGCGGACAGCGCCCGGCGGCGTTGCCACAGCCGGCCGCGCGGGTGCTCGGCCAGCCGCGCGTCCAGCGACGGGCCGAACCCGACCGGGGTGAACTGCGACCCGCTGAAGACCGACTTCACCTCGTCGTAGTCATCCAGCAGGCGAAGGTACGCGGCGGAATCGGCGGCAGAGAACCGGGCGATCTCCGCCGCGGTGCGGTCCCGGTCGAGCCACATGGTGAGCTGCTCGCCGTCCGGGAACGCCACGTGAGCGACCGGATCGGGATCGATGTAGCGCAGCCCGTAGTCGGCGATCAGCCCCAGCTCATCCCCGGTGAGCAGCGGGTTGGCCCGGATCAGCGTATGGCCGGTAGCGCAGGTATCGATGCCGTAGCCCGGCAGCAGGATCTCCTCGGTGGTGGCTCCGCCGCCAGGCACGTGCCTGGCGTCGAGCACCAGGCACCGGTACCCGGCCTTGGCCAGGTAGCACGCGGCGATCAGGCTGTTATGCCCGGCCCCCGCGACGACGATGTCCGCGCGCTCATCCATGGCGCAAACGTCCCAGGAGTAAGGCCCGCCGCGCAAGCCGGGGCCCGGAGAACGCGACATCACCGAAGTATTGCGCTCTTGGTACCTGCCCGGGCCCCGGGAGCTGAAGCGACCGTAATAATTCCGTGATATCCACGAGAACCGGTTGAACTGCCGTGTTCCGCTTCATTACCGTGGCGTCCAGATTGCCCGGCCGCCGTCGGGCGGAGCGTGGGAAAGGGAGCGTGGGTGACACGGTGAGTATGCGACTTGGCGCTGGATGGTCCCCGTTGCGCCGCGGTGTCGTGATCGCGACAGGGCTCATTACCGCGGCCGGGCTTGCGGTCTCCGCCGCTGGCGCAGGCGCTGCCCCCCAGCCGACCGTTGACCAGGTCCAGGCCAGGATCAACCAGCTCACGTCGCAATTCGATCAGGCCTCCGAGCAGCTCGACCAGGCCAGCCAGCAGCTTTCCGCCGCGCAGTCCAGGCTCTCCCAGGTGCGGGTGCGCCTCAGTCACGCCGACTCTCAGTTCAAGGCGGCGCAGGCCAACGTGGCGCAGACCGCCGCCGCGGCATTCGAGGACACCCAGGCGACGTCCGTCGGGGGCGTGCTGACCTCGGGCGACCCGTCGGTCGTGCTGCAGCAGGGGTCGCTGCTGACGGAGCTGTCCGGCAGCAGGAACGCCGAGACGCGGCAACTGCTCACCGACGCCAGCCAGCTGGCCGGCGTCGAGCAGGAGATGCAGCGCACCGAGAGCGGGATCACGGCCCTCAAGAGCCAGCTGGCCGGCCACAAGGACTCGCTGGGCAAGCTCATCTCCACCGAGAAGGCCACGCTGGCCAGCCTGACCGTGCCGCAGCAGCAGGCGGTGCAGAGCAACTCCCTCGGCGCCAACGGCAGCTCAGCGCCCCAGCAGTACACCGGGCCGACCTCCACCCAAGCCGGGAAGGCCGTCGCCTTCACCTACGCGCAGCTCGGCAAGCCGTACCAGTGGGGCGCGACCGGTCCCAGTTCGTTTGACTGCTCCGGGCTGGTCCAGGCCGCCTGGGCCGCGGCCGGGGTGGCGATCCCGCGTGACACCTACGAGCAGTGGGCGGCCCTGCCGCACATCGCCACCTCCGCCATCCAGCCCGGGGACCTGCTGTACTACGACGGCGAGGGTCACGTGGCCATGTACGTGGGCGGCGGCTACATCATCGACGCGCCGCAGACCGGCTTGAACGTCCAGAAGCTCCCCATGAACACCGGCTGGTACGCGTCAAACTTCGACGGCGCGGTCCGGCCCTAGCCACGCCGCGCGTCATGTCGTCCCTGCTCAGGCCAGGGCCAGGACGATGGCGTGCAGGGCCAGCCCCACGCCCGCGCCCACCACCGTGCCGTTGATGCGGATGTACTGCAGGTCACGCCCCAGGAGCAGTTCCAGCTGGCTCGACGTCTCGGCGGCGTCCCACCGCGCGATGGTCCCGGTGACCAGGCCGGCCAGGTCGTCGTGAAAGTGATCGGCGAGCGCCCTGGCGCCCGACTCGACCATGCGCTCGAGGCCCTCGTGCAGCCGGGGGTCTGACGCGAGACGCTGCCCCGTCGCTACCAGCGCCTCGGCCAGCCGGCGGCGCAGCTCGGACTCCGGGTCGGCCGCCTGGGTCCGCAGCGCCTCCTTGGCCTTCTGCCACAGCGACGAGGACCAGTCCCGCAGCCCGGCGCTCGCCAGGACGTCGTGCTTGAGGCGCTCGCCGCGCTCGCGCAGCTCCGGGGACGTCTCGAGGCGGTCGGGCAGCCCGGCGATCCACGCCTCGAACTGACGCCGGGTCTCGTCGCCGGGATCGGCGGCCATCGCCGCCAGCCGCTGGCGCAGGCGGGCGTACAGGCGGTCGAAGACCCGCCGGTAAATCGCGTCGGGCACCCAGCGGGGTGACTCGCCCTGGAACACCTCGCGAAGCTCCGCGGAATGGTCGCCGAGATAGCGGTCGGCGCCGGACATGATGGCGTTGAACAGCTCGGCGTGGTGACCGCCCGCGATGACGACCCGCAGGGCCCGCCCGGCCAGCGGCGCCACCTCGACGGTGTCTATCACCCGGGTCAGTTCGGCGGTGAGCACGCGCTGGACATCCTCGTCGCGCAGGGCCTCGGCCACCGTGACCACCAGGTCCGCGGCGTGGCCGGCGAAGCGGGCCGCGTTGGCCTCGTCGGCCAGCCAGGAGGCCAGCCGGGGGACGAGGCGGGCCGCGCGGATCCGCTCGGCCAGGACGTCGGCGTTCAGGAAGTTCTCCTGAACGAACAGGCCAAGAGTGGCGGCGAACTGGTCCTTGCGCTCGACGATCAGCGCGGTGTGCGGTATCGGCAGGCCCAGGGGACGGCGGAACAGGGCCGTCACCGCGAACCAGTCGGCCACGCCGCCGACCATGGAGGCCTCGGCACCGGCCTGCACGTAGCTGAGGAGGGTCCCGTGGACGCCGACCGCGGTCACGGCCAGGAACAGCACCGTGACCCCCGCGAGCAGGGCGGTGGCCCGCCGGCGCGCGGCGGCCAGGCTGCGCGCCCGCACGGCCGCCGACTCGGGCTCGAGCGCGGGTGCCGGTGCGGCGGACATCGTTGCGGCAGGTTCCATCTGGCAGTCCCCGGTCGGTCCGTGGTGCAGGGCGGAAGGACAATCCGATTCCGCCCACGATATTGACCAGGCTGAGGTCCGGCCGTGATGGGGCGGGTGACCCGGCCCGTTCGGTCCAGATCTTCCCGCCGAACGGCCCGGGCTGTCACGCCCGCCCCCCGCGGCCTCGGTCAGGAAACACGTCGTTCCCGTTCGATCTCCGTCAGCTGACCGATGTCTCGCGCTGCAACTTGCAGCAGCATTTGTCGTGCAACTGGCGCCGGGGTGACTGCGCCCCGGAACCCGAGGCTCCCGCGTGACAGGGCCTGCGCCCAGTCCGTACACCTGCACGCACGATCCCGGTCACGCGGGCCAGGCTTCCCGGTAGCGAGTCACCGGGGGCGGGCGGGCTGTCCGCCACCGCCCTCGCCCTCGCTACCGGGGGGCTTCTCTTTGACGACGATCCCGTCCCCTCGCAGGGAGCAGACCGTGACAATTCACGCCCTACCCAGTGCAGCGTCGTTTTCCGCGTGCCTGGAGTTGTTCAGCCGCTACCCGCTGGCGGTCACCCAGGATGCGGGCCGCGGGTACCCGTCGATGGTGCTGATGAGCCGCGCGGCCGGGCCGGACGGTTTCTTCGTCCTCACCCAGGTCCGCGACGACCTCTTCGCCATCCGTTCCTGGAACCGCCGCGACGGGGTCAGCCAGGAAATCCGGCCGGGAGAGCCTGTGTCCGGCCCGATCTGCCGGGCGGTCACCGGCAGCATGCCGCTCCCGCACGATGGCGCGCTGCTCGGCTGGATCACCGACAGCCAGGTAACCGCGCTGCTGGCGGTGCACTGCCGGCCGCCGGGACCCTGGGGCGACCCGGTCCCCCTCCCCGAGATCCGGGTCATGCCGATGGCCGGCACCAGCGAGCTGCTGCACTGGCCGCCGTTCACCGCCAGCCCGCTCGACGACGGGCGCCTGTGGGAGTACGCCGAATGGGGCCAGATCGTGGACATCGCCCCCCTCGCCGCCCAGAGTGCCGGATGCGCATTCTGGGTGCCTTCCCCGGACCGGCGGAGCGCCCGGCACGAGGACGGGTGCGTCGTGGTCACCGGCAACCTGCCGGCCGACGAGTACTGGCTGCCGGCCGGAATCTACGCGGATCACTGGGCGCTACGCGAGGGCATCCAGCCGCCGCCCGCCGGCCACCTGCTGGCGCTGCCCGGCGTCGTGGACCTCGCCGACAAGCTCCGCCCGGCGTCTCAGCGCGCCGTCGGCCCGTCATGAATGCCGCGCCTCACCCCGGCAAGCGGACTTCATACCAGAGGCCGCCGTTGAGGTCGAGGTTGTTGCCGCGCGCCTGGCCGGGTCCGCCGTCGCCGATGTAGGTGTAAAGAGGATGGCCGTCATAGGTCGCCTGCACACCACCGCCGGGCCGTTTGATGGTGCCGAGCGTGCCCGTGATGCCCGGCCTGGCTCTGGGGGGACCGGCGACCGGCGGCCAGTAGGCGGTGCACGAGCCCGTGCACTTGGAGGCCGCCGGGGTGTCGGGAACGAACCAGTACAGCGTGAGCCCGTCAGCGTTGGTGAGCACGGTGCGACCATTGATTTGCGTGGTCTTCAGGGTCACCCCGGTGCCGGCCGCCGCCGCAGGCGGCGCGCCCGCATTGGCCAGCGCGACACCGAGCAGGGCCAAGGCGGCCACCGAGACGGCGCCGACCGCACCGACCACTACCGACATGGCGGCCCGCGCCCGGGCCAGCATCCGGGCGCCCACGCGCCGGCGCCTCGGCCTCGCGCGCGGGACCCGAGGCGATCGCGGCCAGGGCCAGCAGCGCGAAGGCGGCCACCTCGATCAGCCCGGCGGCGATCCCCGCCCTGGTGCGGACCTCCTTGAACCCGAACAGCCCGACCCACACCGCCAGCAGGTAGGCGCTGAGCGTGGACAGCGCGAACCCCGCGCTCGCGGCGGCGGCCAGCCGGCTGCGTGTCACCAGCGCCGCCGCCGTCAGCACGGATCCCACGATGACCTGCACCAGGAACAGCCAGCCGATCGTGGGGATTGAGCCGTACCCGGTCAGGTACAGGTACAGGTGAATACCTGAGGACACGGCCAGCAGCAGCGCTCCGGCAGCTCGCAGCCTCAACTGAACCCAGCGGACCGCCTTGGCCCGCCGGTGCCTGCCCGCCACTGCCATCACGTCCTTCCCCGGCGTTCCGCTATTCCCAGCCGCCGGCTATCGATATCACCACCCTGGCATGCTGCGGCCCGATTTTTCCGTCGTCTCGGATTCCAGGTGCCTACCGGAAAGCGGCTTCGCGGCGGCCGGGTGCAGCGGTGGGCGGTCCAACTACGATAGAAGTGGAGGCTGCCGGGAGGAGTGATGGTGGCCGGAGATTCCCCTGAGCAGCTGGGTACTTTGCTGACCGGGCTCGTTCCTGGTTCCCGGGTGGCCGGGTACCTGCTGGAGCGGCTGGTCGGCGTGGGCGGGGCGGCCGCGGTGTACCGCGCCCGCGACGAGCGGCTGGGCCGGGTGGTGGCGCTGAAGCTGCTGGCCGGGGACGAGAGTGTCCGGCGGCGGTTCGCGCGGGAGGCGCGGGCGGTCGCCGCGGTGGACCATCCGCACATCATCCCCGTCTACGAGGCCGGCGAGGCGGGCGGCGTGCTGTTCATCGCGATGCGTTTCGTGGCCGGCGATGACCTGCGGGTGATGCTCGGGCGGGAGGGCAGCATGGGGCCGCGGCGGGCCGCGGCGTTCATTTCCCCGGTGGCGTCGGCGCTCGATGCCGCGCATGAGGCCGGGCTGGTCCACCGTGATGTCAAGCCCGCGAACATGCTGGTGGACGTGGGCCCTGGCCGGCCGGAGCACGTGTACCTGTCGGATTTCGGGGTGGTCAAGGGCATGCTGTCACTGGATGGGCTGACCCGGGCCGGGCAGTTCGTCGGCACCCCTGAGTACTCGGCGCCTGAGCAGATAAGCGGCCGCTCCGTGGACGGCCGCGCGGATCAGTACGCGCTGGCGTGCGTGGCGTACCGGCTGCTGACCGGCTCGCTGCCGTTCGAGCGCGAGGAGCCGCTGGCGATGCTCTACGCCCATCTGTCCGCGCGGCCGCCGCGGGTGACCTCGGTGCGGCCGGACCTGCCCGATGCCGTGGACCAGGTGCTGGCCCGGGCACTGGCGAAGGCGCCCGAAGACCGGTACGGCAGCTGCGGCGCCTTCGCCGCCGCGCTGCGGGAGGCGCTCGGCGTGGAGCCTTACGATTCCTCCGGGCCGGGTGGCCAGCGCACCGCGACCGTGCTGCTGGCCGACGCCGCGCCGGGGCACGCGGCCGTCCCCGACGCCTGGGCGCCCACGGCGCCACCGGCCTCGCGGGCCGCGGCGACCGCACCGCTGACGGTCCCGCCGGACTCATCCGCGGCCCGGCCGCCGGCCGGAGCCTCCCCGTCGCCGACCGCCGGCACCTGGACCGCGGTGGTGGCCGCGGACCGCGCCTACTACGACACCGTGCAGGCGGAGAACGACCAGGATGCCGCGGCGATCAGCTTTCCCGGTCACGTTCCCGAGCGGCGGTTCCGGCTCTCCGGGACCGAGGTCCGCATCGGGCGGCGCAGCGTGACGCGCCACATCGAGCCGGAGATCGACCTGACCGGCCCGCCCACCGACATCGGGGTGTCGCGGCTGCACGCCGTGCTGCACGCCGGGCCGGACCGGAACTGGTCCGTCGTCGACGCTGGCTCGCCGAACGGCATCCTGGTCAACGGCAAGGACGTCCCGCCAGACCAGGCGGTGCCGTTGCGCGAGGGCGACCGCATCCACCTGGGCGCCTGGACCGTGATCACCATCGTCCGCGGCTGACCGCGCCCCAGGGCATCCGCTATCTCGACGCCGTGCGGCGGCGCAGGCTCGTTAAGCTCCGCTGCGTCTCATGCACGCCCTTGGGGGCCTGCTGCTTCATGTAGCCGAACATGTAGCCCGCGACCCGCCGGAGCTGGATTTCCTCCGCGCCCTCGGTGATGCGGTACCGGCGGTGGTGCCGGTAGATGTGCTCGAAGGGCTCATGCCGCGAGTAGCCCAGGCCGCCATGCACCTGCATGGCGCGGTCGGCGGAATCACAGCACAGCCGGTTGGCCACGAAGTTGCACATGGAGACCTTGTCGGACTGGGACAGCGGCCCGTACTGATCCATCCCCCACGCCGTCTTGTGGATGAGCGCCCTGAGCATCTCGCACTGCGTCTGCAGTTCGGCCAGCGGGAACTGGATCGCCTGGTTGCTCGCGAGCGGCTTGCCGAACGGGGCCCTGGTCTTGGCGTACTCCACCGAGCGGTCGATGCAGAACTGCGCGGCGCCCAGGCTCGAGGCGGCCTGGCGGATGCGGTTCTCGTTGAAGAAATGCTGGACCACCGCCAGCCCCCGGCCCTCGCCGCCGAGTATGGCGGTGTCGGGGACGCGCACGCCGGTGAGCGAGACGTGCGCGTGGTCGGTGGGCATGTTGAAGGTCCACAGGTACTCCTCGACCCTGAAGCCGGGCGCGTCGGCCGGGACGAGGAACGCGGTGATGCCCTCGCCGCTGCCCGGCGTCCCGCTGGTCCGGGCGAAGACGAGGTCGTGGGAGGCGGTGTGGACGCCGGTGTTCCAGGTCTTCTCGCCGTTGATCACCCAGTCCCGGCCGTCACGCGCCGCGTGGGTCTCCATGTAGGTCGCGTCGCTGCCGTGCGCGGGCTCGGTGATGCCGAACGCGAAGTGACGCCGGCCGGCCGCGAGATCGCTGACCCACTCCTCCCGCTGGCTCGCGCTGCCGTAGTGCAGCATCAGCAGCAGCCCGACGTTGTTGCCCACGATCGCGTGCTCGTTCTGAAGATCGCAGTGCAGGCCGAGGCCCCGGCGGGCCAGGTGCTCGCGGATGACCGCCATGCCGAGGTTGGTGCCGTCCCGGCCGCCGTATTCCTTCGGGAACGCGTAACGGTAGTGGCCGGCCGCGTCGGCCCGCCGCCGGGCCTGCGCGAGCAGCGCCTCCCAGTCGCGGCTGGGCAGGCCGCCGCGGTCCCAGTCGGTCCTGGCGTCCTCCCGGCGGTGGTCGAAGAACCGGATGTTGTCGTCCTGCTGCTCGAGCGGCTTGATCTCGCGCTCGATGAACTCGTCGAGCTCGTCCAGGTACTGCCGCAGGTCCTCGGGCAGGGTGAAGTCCACGTTCTCGTCTCCTTCGGCGGCTTATCCGGCAGGCCCAGGTGGCCGGGGTTGGCGACGGTGAGCTTGTCGACGGTCATGGCGCGGACCGCCGCGACGACATCGTCGAACCGGTGATCGAGCGACCCGTACCGGATGGCCAGGCAGAGCTCGGCGTCGTCGGCGCAGCCGAGGCCGGCGAGCCTGGCCCGGTGGTCGCGCGCATGCCCGGTGGCGAGCATCGCCTCGCGCTCGGCGATGCGCAGCGCGTTCGCCGCGACCCGGGCATGAAACGCCAGGCCCGGATCCGTCCCGGCGACCTCGGTGCGGAGGAACTCGCGGACGGCGCGGAGCAGGCCAGGACCGGTGGGCTGGTCGTGGGGCGCCGCAACCGGGCCGGCGGTGTCCTCCAGGGGGTCCGCGACCGGCACGGGCGCGGCGTGTCCCAGCGCCAGCAGCACGTCCCATTCCTGCTCGCACACGCGGCGGCCGAGCACGGCGAACTCGATCGACGGCTCGGCGCCCGACAGGTACCGCGCGGCCTGCTGGCGGCACAGCAGAGCCCAGCGCACGGTGCCGTACAGCTCCCACCACCGCTGGGTGGCCTCGTCCGGCGGGACGCCGCCGCCCTCGGCGTAGCCCGCCATCAGCTCGGCGCGGGCACCGAAACCGCCGACGGGCTCCGCCGAGCCGAACCGCCAGGCCTTGGTGCACAGCCAGCCAAGGTCGTGCATGGGGTCACCGCGATAGGTGAGCTCCCAGTCCAGCACCCCCTGCAGCCCGTCCCGGCTCACGATGAGGTTGCCGGTGCGGAAATCGCCGTGCACCAGAGCGTCCGCCGCGGCCGGCGGCCGGTGGCTGGCGAGCCACCGCAGGCCGATCTCGAGCGCGGGCCGTGGCTCGGCGAAGCGCTCGTAGAGCCCGGTCACCTCGCGGAGTGCGTCGATCCGGCGCAGGCCGGGGACGGACCGGGGATCCACCTGGTGGATCCGGGCCAGGATCTCACCGAGACGGCGCGCGAGACCGGGCCGGACGGCCGCGTACGCGTCGTCCCGCAGCAGCCGCCGCGGGATCGTCTCCCCGTCCAGGCGCTCCATCAGCAGGTAGGCCCGGCCGGGGCCGAGGGCTTCGGTCCCGGCGTCGTAGAGCTCGGGCACCGGAACGCCGGCCGCCCTGGCCGCGACCATGGCCGCCGCCTCGACGGCCACGTTCCGGTGACGACCGTGCCGGTCCGGGTCACAGAGCAGGATCAGGCGATGCTCTTCGACCGGGAGATGGGCGCCGCCGGCCGTCCGGGCCTGAACGCCCCAGCTCTCCCGGCTCGCGCCGCCCGCCAGCCGCTGGACGCCGGTGATCTCGGCGGCCGCCCCCCACACGGCCTGCAGACGCGACGCCAGAAGCCGGGCCAGCCGCGCCGTCTCGGTCATGAACCAGCGGCCTCCTCCGTCTCCTGGACCAAACGATCCCCGGCCCGGTCCATGACCGTCAAGAGCCAGCAGGCCCGGCCGTCATTCCCGCCGGGAACCGCCCGCACCATCGCGGAGCGTTACATGTCCCTCATCCCGGAGCTAGCAGCGCCCCTGGGCTGCTAGTTCCGCGCAGCGGCGGCCGATGAGGCGGCCAGCTTGCGGACCGCCACGCACAGCAGGGCCGCCATGTCACGCCGGCGGATCCGCGGCACCCGGCTGGCCCGGACATGCCCGGGGCCGCCGTGGTGCTCGCCGCGCCATGGCACCTGGGCCGGCCCGCGCTCATCGACGATGACGGCATCAAGGGCATGGTCGGCCAGCGCCGCGTCATCGAGGGTCAGCAGCGTCCGGCGGTACAGCCTGGCGGCATAGCGCTGGCACAGGTCCCGGTGGCGGCCGGGACTAACCGTGGCAGAAGGGTCGCTACTCCATCCGAGCATCGAATACTCCGAGCAGTCCGGCGGTGTCGCAGTACGTAAGTTCGAAAACGTCACCGGGGGTCTGGAGCGACTACCGTGACGTTATCACGGGCGAGATCGCGAGCGTCCCCCGGCCCGGGGTTACTTGATCAGCGGGTCACGGGGAAGGCCGAGCATCCGTTCGGCGATCTGGTTCCGCTTGATTTCCGACGTGCCGCCGGCGATCGACATGGCCCGGTTCCCCAGCACGAGCATGGCCGCCATCGCCCCGGGACCGGCCAGGAACGCGCCGTCCGGCCCGGCGAGCTCCGCCATGATCGCGGCCGTCTCGTGGCCGATCTCGGACAGCAGCAGCTTGGCGATGTTGCCCTCGGGCCCCGGGCCGGCGCCCGCCACCGCGCGGAAGGCGCTGCGCTGGTTCAGCACGCCCATCGCGTGCGTGCGGGAGATCTGCCTGCCGACCCGCCCGGCCCCGCCGGCCAGCCGCTCGGGGTGCGCGTCGAGCGGGGCGATGAACGCCGGGCCCGGCATCGCCATGCCGCCGCCGTCGCCGCCGCCGATGCTGACGCTCTCGTTGCCGAGGGTCGCGCGCGCCACGGTCCAGCCCGCGTCGACCGGCCCGACCACGTCCGCGTCGGGGACGAACACGTCGTCGAAGAAGACCTCGTTGAAATCCGAGTTCCCGGTCACCATCTTCAGCGGCCGGACGCTGACGCCGGGGGCGTGCATGTCGATCACCATCGTGGTGATGCCCTGGTGCTTGGGCGCGTCCGGGTTCGTCCGCACCGTGACCAGGCCGAAGCTGGCCTCGCGCGCGCCGCTGGTCCACACCTTCTGGCCGTTGATCCGCCAGCCGCCGCCCTCGGTCCTCGTCGCCCTGGTCCTGATGCCCGCCGCGTCGGACCCGGCGCCCGGCTCGCTGAACAGCTGGCACCAGATCACGTCCTGGTTGAGCGCAGGCAGGACCCAGCGCTCCACCTGGTCCGGGCGGCCGTACTGGATCAGGGTCAGGATGATCCAGCTGGTGATGCCGAGGCTGGGCCGCTTGATGCCGGCCGCCGCGAACTCCTGCTCGATCACCAGCTGCTCGATGGCGGACGCGTCCCGGCCCCACGGCTTCGGCCAGTGCGGCATCACGTAGCCGGTCTCGATCAGCGCCTGCTTCCTGGCCGCCCCGGTCAGGTCGCGCAGCCGGGCCACGTCGGGCCCGATCGCCGCCCGGATCGGCTCCGCCTCGGCGGGCAGCTCGATCGCGGCGGCCCGGCGCACGCCGCGGCGGACCAGATCGGTGACATCGATCGCCGCCTGCTCGGCGTCCGTCACGGCGGCGATCGCCGCGGCCCGGCGCAGGTACAGGTGCGCGTCGTGCTCCCAGGTGAACCCGATCCCGCCGTGCACCTGGATGTTCAGGCTGGCGTTGCCGGCCGCGGCCGGGACGGCCAGGGCCGCCGCGATCGCCGCGGTGTAACCGAGCTGGTCGCCGCCGCCGAGCCCGGCCCGGCCCGCGTCCCACGCCGCGGCCGTCGCCAGCTCGGCCGCGACCAGCATGTTCGCGCAATGATGCTTGACCGCCTGGAAGGTCGCGATCGGGCGGCCGAACTGCTGGCGGATCTTGGCGTACTCGGCCGCCTGCTCGGTGGTCTCGCCGGCGATCCCGGCCGCCTCCGCCGCGAGCACCGCCCGGGCCACGGCGGTCAGCAGCCCGCGCGCGCCCGGCAGCACCGTCGCCGGGGCCGCGTCGAGCCTGACCCGGGCCGCCCGCCGGCTGGGGTCCAGGTTGGCGGGCACCTCGGCCTGCACGCCGCCCGCCGACTTCTCGATCACCAGCACGTCATCGCCGGCCGGGACCAGCAGCACGTCCGCCAGGTGACCGCTGATCACCACGCCGGCCTGGCCGGTCGCGGCACCGTCGGCGCAGGTCACCTCGCCGCCCAGGGCGGCCGCGCCGATCATGCTGCCGTCGGCCAGCGCGGGCAGCAGCCGCTTGCGCAGCTCACCGGGCCCGGCCGCCGCCAGCACGGCGCTGGCGACCACGGTCGGGACGAACGGTCCCGGCGCGACGTGCCGGCCCATCTGCTCGGCCACGACCAGCGTCTCGGCCAGCCCGAAGCCGGAGCCGCCGTGTTCTTCGGAAATGTGCAGCCCGAGCAGGCCGAGGCCGCTCAGCTCGGCCCAGAAGGCGGGCAGCGCGTCCGCCTCGGCCGCGAGCAGGCCGCGGGCCGCGGCGCGGGACTGGTGCTTGGTCAGCAGGGCGGCGACGGTCTGCGCGAGGGCACGGTGCTCTTCGGTGATGGCGATCGACATAGCTAAATGATTCCTCTTTTTTACCCTGCTGGCTATCAGCCCGGTCAGGCAGGATCAGGGGGCCGCGGCAGGCACCCGGACCGTTCGGTAGTAAAGATCTTTGCCGAACGGCCCGGGTGTCACGCCTGACCCCCCGCTGACCGCCCCCTGCTGGCTGTTCCGGCCCGCGACGCCACCTGTCCACTAAAGTCAGCCGTAAGCCGGTTAACAGCGCTGCCTATCTAAAAAATGAAGCTATACGAGCCATTCATCTGTAATTTCTGATAAATACTAGATGTTCGGCGAAAGGTCTTGCAAGATTGCTACTAGTTGTCTCCTTAGATCGGAGCGCATGTGGCAGTTGCGCGCGCCATCCCCGGCAGCCGGCTGCTGCCCACCCAGGCTCCGCTGACGTTGCTGGACACCGACGGCCGGGCCGTCCCGTCGGCCGGCCTCGAGATGCCCGGCGACGACGTGCTGCTCGCCCTGCACCGGCAGATGGTGCTCGCCCGGCGCTTCGATACCCAGGCCACCGCCCTGACCAAGCAGGGCAGGCTCGCCGTGTACCCGTCGGCCCGCGGCCAGGAAGCGGGCGAGGTCGGCGCGGTCCTGGCGCTGCGCCGTCAGGACTGGCTGTTCCCGACCTACCGCGACTCGATGGCCGCCGTGGCCCGGGGGATAGATCCGGTCGAGGTGCTCACGCTGCTGCGCGGGGACTGGCACTGCGGTTACGACCCCTACGAGTACCGCGTCGCCCCCCAGTGCACCCCGCTGGCGACCAATACGCTGCACGCGGTCGGGCTGGCCCGCGCGGCCAGGCTCAAGGGCGAGGACACGGTGGCCCTGGTCATGCTCGGTGACGGCGCCACCAGCGAGGGCGACACCCACGCCGCGCTGAACTTCGCGGGAGTCTGGGCGGCACCGGTGGTGTTCTTCGTGCAGAACAACGGCTACGCCATCAGCGTCCCGCTGGCCAAGCAGAGCGCCGCCCCCTCGCTGGCCCACAAGGGCATCGGCTACGGGGTTCCCGGCCTGCTGGTCGACGGCAACGACGCCGCCGCCGTCTACGCGGCCGTGCGGGCTGCGGTGACATCGGCCGCGGAGGGCGGCGGGCCGACGCTGATCGAGGCGCTCACCTATCGCATCGAGGCCCACACCAACGCCGACGACGCCACCCGGTACCGCCGCCAGGACGAGGTGGACAAGTGGCTCACCCGGGACCCGCTGGCCCGGCTCAGGCAGCATCTCCTTTCGCGGGGCCTGCTCGACCAGTCCGCCGTCGCCCGCCTGGACGCCGAAGCCGAGGCCGAGGCGGCGGCGCTGCGGCAGCGGATGAACGCCGGCACCGGGCACGATCCCGCCGATCTCTTCCGGCACGTCTACGCCGAGCCGACCGCGGCCCTGCGCGCTCAGCGGGGTGAACTGGCCGCCGAGATGGCGGCCGCCGCGGACGACGCCGAGGAGGCCTGATGACCGCGATCGCCGAGCACGCCCCCGCCGGGCTGGTGGCGGCGCCCGCCGTGACGATGGCGGCGGCACTGAACCAGGCGCTGGCCGACGCGCTGAGCCAGGACGAGACGGTGCTGGTGTTCGGCGAGGACGTCGGACCGCTGGGCGGCGTGTTCCGGGTGACCGACGGGCTCGCGGCCAGGTTCGGCGAGGCCCGGGTCTTCGACACGCCGCTCGCCGAGTCGGGCATCGTCGGCACCGCCATCGGCATGGCGATGAACGGCCTGCGGCCGGTCGTGGAGATGCAGTTCGACGCGTTCGCCTATCCGGCTTTCGAGCAGATCACCAGCCATCTGGCCAAGCTGCGGAACCGGACCAGGGGCCGCGTCGCGCTGCCCGTGGTGATCCGGATTCCCTACGGCGGCGGGATCGGCGGCGTGGAGCACCACTGCGACTCCTCCGAGGTCTTCTACGCGCACACGGCCGGCCTGCGGGTGGTGACCCCGGCCACGCCGGGCGATGCGTACACGCTGCTCCGGCAGGCGATCGAGTGCCCGGACCCGGTGATCTTCCTGGAGCCCAAGCGCCGGTACTGGTCGAAGGAGACCACGGTGCTCGACTACGCGGGCCCCGCCCTGGACCGCGCCGTCGTGCGCCGGCCGGGCTCCGACGTGACCCTGATCGCGTACGGCGGCACGCTGGACACCGCGCTGCAGGCGGCGGACGCGGCCGCCGAGGACGGCCGCAGCATCGAGGTCGTCGACCTGCGGAGCCTGTCCCCGTTCGACGACGAGACGGTGACCGCCTCGGTCCGCCGGACCGGCCGCGCCGTGGTCGTGCACGAGGCCAGCCGGTTCTGCGGATACGGCGCCGAGGTCGCGGCCCGGCTGTCCGAGCAGTGCTTCCACTACCTCGAGGCGCCGGTCCTGCGGGTGGCCGGGTTCGACATCCCCTATCCGCCGCCGCACCTGGAGGACTATCACCTGCCCAGCGTCGACCGCATCCTCGACGCGATCGACGGCATGCAGTGGCAGGAAACCCGGCCCGCCGCGAAGGCGGGCCGGTAGATGCCCGCGTTCCTGCTGCCCGACCTGGGCGAGGGCCTGACCGAGGCCGAGATCGTCGGCTGGCACATCCAGGCCGGAGACACCGTCACCGTCGACCAGCCCATCGTCGAGGTCGAGACGGCCAAGGCGGTGGTCGAGGTCCCCGTCCCGTTCGCGGGCCTGGTCACCGCGCTGCACGGCCAGCCCGGTGACGTCGTGACCGTGGGAGAGCCGCTGGTCACCGTGGATACTTCGGGGCCGTTCGCCGAGCCGGGTATCGTCACCGCCCCGGCCCGCCCGGCTGAGGCCCGCCCGGATGAGGCCGGCCCCAGCGGCAACGTGCTGATCGGGTACGGCACGTCCAGCGGGCACCGCCGGCGGCACCGGGCCGCGCGGTCGCCGGTGCCCGCGCCTGGGCCTGCGCCTGTTGGCCTGGGCCGAACGGGCGGGTGGCCGTGGCCTCGCCGCTCATCCGGCAGCTGGCCAGGAACGCGGGCGTGGACCTCGCCACCGTCCGCGGTTCCGGCCGCGATGGCCTGATCACCCGCCAGGACGTCGACGCGGCCATCGAAGCCCGCCGGGCGGAACAAGCCCCCGGCCCCGAGGCGGCGCCGGCCGTCACCCCGGCGCGGATCCCGATACGAGGCGTGCGCAAGTCCGTCGCCGACAAGCTCAGCCGGTCGCGGCGGGAAATCCCGGAGGCGACCGTCTGGGTCGACGTGGACGCGACCGAGATGGTCGGGCTGCGCGCGACGCTGAACGCCGACCCGTCGGCCCCCGCGATCAGCCTGCTGGCGCTGCTGTCCCGGTTCACGGTCCTCGCCCTGCGCCGCTATCCGGAACTCAACGCCCGGATCGACGGCGATGAGATCGTGCTGAACCCGTCGGTGCACCTGGGCTTCGCCGCCCAGACCGATCGCGGGCTGCTGGTGCCGGTCGTGCGCGACGCCCAGGCGCACACCCTCGAGCAGCTGTCCACGGCCGTCGCCGAACGGACCAGGCAGGCCAGGGAAGGCACGCTCGATCCCGCCGGCCTGACCGGCGGCACGTTCACGGTGAACAACTACGGCGTGTTCGGCGTGGACGGCTCGGCCGCCATCATCAATCATCCCGAAGTGGCGATCCTGGGCATCGGCCGGATCATCGCGCGGCCCTGGGTCGTCGACGGCCAGGTCGTGCCCCGTCAGATGACCGAGCTCACGCTCGCGTTCGACCACCGGGTCTGCGATGGCGGGACGGCCGGCGGCTTCCTGCGCTTCATCGCCAACTGCGTCGAGTCCCCGGCGCGGGCCCTGCGGTACCTGTAGGCCGCGATCCGCAGGCCGCGCCGCTACGGGGCCCGGCCGAGCTCATCGAAGATCAGCACGGTCTGCGTCGACCGCACCTCGGGCATGCCCTGGAAGCTGTTCAGCACCAGCTCCCGGAGCGCGGCCAGGTCACGGGCCCGGACCAGCAGCACGATGTCGGCGTCCCCGGACACCAGCGCCGCATGCTCGACCTCCGGGATCGCCATGAGCCGGGCCTGCAGCGGCTTCCAGGCCGGCTGAGCGATCTTCAGGTGCACGTACGCGGACAGGCCGTACCCGTACCGCAGCGGGTCCACCCGGGCGGTATAGCCGGTAATCACCCCGGCCTCCTCCAGCCGCTGGACGCGCAGGTAGGCGCCGGCCCGGGAAATGTGCAGGCGGGCCGACAGCGCGCGCATCGAAATGCGCCCGTCCTCGCGCAGCACCGCCACGATGGCCCGGTCGACCTCATCGAGCGGAGGCGGCTGGGTTCCTGAGCCGGTATCGTCACCGGGCCTGGACGCCATGACCTTAACGTACCGTCCGTCATGGCCATTCGTCTTACCCAGCAGGCTGATCCTGGACCGATCATCAGCGGTACCCGTCCGTGCCTGCCACGTGGGCGTTTCCGGGCGGTCAGGGCCAGGTGTTAGCGAGCAGCTGGCCAGCCGACGGCGGTGACGGTGAGCCAGCCGAGCCGCTTGGACATCGCTTGCGCGCAGCTGACGACGGCGCGTACGTGGCCGGAGTCGTCGGCCGCACGCCACAGGACCGACCATGGGTAATAGGACGCCGGTTCGGTGAGCGGCCGCCAGGTGGTTCCGGGGAGCGCAGAGATGCAGGAGGAGGGCACGCAGTACAGAACAGCGTCCCTGGGCGACGAGATCGGCGGCCGCCCGGATGCTCTCCACGGTCCCCCCGTACACGGTGGGGGTGAAGCCGGCCGCCCGGCACATCTCGACGGTGAACTGATTGAATTCCGGAGCCCGCACTTCCTCGGCGAGCAGCAGCGGTTCCTCAGCCAGGTCTGCGACCGGCACGCCCTCTAGCCCGGCGAACCGGTGACTGGCTGACACCAGGACCCCGAGCGGGTCCTGGCGGAACAGCAGCGAAGCGATCTGTGTCGGAGCGGTCGCGGCCCGGCCGACACCCACATCCAGCCGGCCGTCGATGAGCTGCTGGTACTGCCCGGGCACGCTGGCCTCGACCTGGTGGATAACCAGGCCGGGGTAGCGGGCCTGAACCTCGTGCAGGATCTGCGGCATCGAGTCATAGCTGGAATCGATGATCCCGACCCGCAACGTCGCAGCCACGCCCACGGCGCTCCGGGCCACCTCCGCGGCGCGATCCACCTGCGCCAGTATCTGCCGCGCCTCGACCAGGAACACCGCCCCGGCAGCGGTCAGTGAAACATGATGCGTGCTGCGTTCCAGCAGGCGGACCCCCAGCTCACGTTCCAGTCGCTGCACCTGCTGGCTCAGCGCCGACTGCACGATGTGCTCCCGCTCCGCAGCCCGGCCGAAATGCAGCTCCTCGGCTAGCGTCACGAAGTAGCGAAGCTGGCGTAGCTCCACACCCGCCGCCAATTCCGTGTCCGGCCCATCCCTGTACTCCCTGGAGCTTGGAAACCCTGCTCGCAAAGTTTACTTCCGCGCCTGGGCTCTTGGCATGCGCAACCGGCCTGGGCCGCCGGTGACTGGCAGCTGATCGGTTCTGGTGATAGGCCCTGCTCAGGTTGGCCGTTTCCGCCGAGCCGCTATCAGGGTTGACTTGCCAATGAAACCAGCCGGGCCGCCCCGGCGTCTCTATCACGATAAGGGGGGCTGCCATGATCCCCGCCCAGAACATGGCCCTAGGCGCGCCCGCCATCAGCCTGAACGGCTCAGCGCCGCACTGCGAGCACATCAAAGGGCTCCGGTCCGTCACGCCCCTGTCGGATGACTGCCAGGACTGCCGGGACCGCACGAACCGCCTGGCGTCCCTCGCGGTCTGCCTGACCTGCGGCTGGGTGGCTTGCTCCGGCGACTCACCAGGCCAGCACGCCAGAGCGCACTATGAGGAAACCGACCACCCGCTGGCCGCCGGCCTGGAGCCGGGTCCGCGGTGGAGATGGTGCTACGTCCACCAGCGTCTCGTCTGACATGGCCAGCCGGACATGGGCAATCCGGGCTCATCACCGTAGCCGATCACACCAGGACAGGCGCCGGGTGCAGCTGCTATTCCCGGACCGCAGCCGAGCGGCGATCGGCCAGCGTGATGATGTTTGCGGTTTATGCCTGTTTCCGCGACGGAGCGGCGCGGGTTAGCTCGTAAGTGAAAGCCAGACGGCAAGGTATCGCGACGCCGCGGCCAGGCAAACCCCCGGCCGCGGTCCGGCACTAAACCGGTCATCAGCTCATCGAAGTTCAGGAGTCCGGTCATGGGTGTCATCGCGTGGATCGCTCTCGGCCTAGGCGCGGGCCTGCTCGCCAACATGCTGATTCCCGGCCGGAGCCGCCGGCGGTCACGCAGCTGGGCACACCGGTGAACGGGCAGGCCGCCGCTATGAGAGCAAGCGGAACGACCAGGATGCCATCTCGGCTTACGGCGGATGAGTATGACGGAAGGACGCCGTTTGCTGTGAGCGGCCGGCCGCCGGGCAC
The DNA here is from genome assembly GCA_963722275.1 of uncultured Actinomycetes bacterium. Classification (GTDB taxonomy): domain Bacteria; phylum Actinomycetota; class Actinomycetes; order Streptosporangiales; family Streptosporangiaceae; genus Palsa-504. The sequence continues at coordinate 41,933 of CAVRMX010000004.1, forward strand.
CGTCCAGGGCTGGGCCCGGGTCGGCGTGACGGTCGCGTTTGTCGTCGTGCCGTTCGCCGGGCTGGCGGCGGCGGTCTGGCTGGCCTGGGGTCATGGCTTGAATCTCGCCGATGTCCTGCTCGCGGTGGCCTTCTACATGATCACCGGGCTGGGCGTGACGGTGGGCTTCCACCGTCTGCTGACTCATCGCAGCTTCACCGCAGTCCCGGCGCTGCGGGTCGCGCTGGCGATCGCGGGGTCGATGAGCTTCGAGGGTGAGGTCATCGGCTGGGTCGCCATCCACCGGCGTCATCACGCCTTCACCGACCGGCCCGGTGACCCGCACTCCCCCTACCGCTACGGCAGCAGCCTGGCCGGGCAGTTCCGCGGCCTCGCGCACGCCCACATGGGCTGGCTGCTGCGCGACGACCCGACCCCGCCCGCGCGGTACGCCCCGGACATGGTGGCCGATCCGGCCATGCGGGCTGTTTCGGCCGCGTTCCCCGCCCTGTGCGCTGCCTCCCTGGCCTTGCCGTTCGCGGCCGGGTGGCTGATCGGCGGCACCTGGAGCACTGCCCTGGCCGCGCTGCTGTGGGCGGGGCTGGTGCGCATCGCCGTGCTGCAGCACGTCACCTGGAGCGTCAACTCGCTGTGCCACGTATTCGGCAGCCGCCCGTTTGCCACCCGCCGCTACGACCGCGCCACCAACCTGTGGCCCCTGGCCCTGCTTTCGTTCGGCGAGAGCTGGCACAACATGCACCATTCCGATCCGGCCTGCGCACGGCACGGCGCGGATCGCGGCCAGGTTGACATCTCCGCCGCCGTGATCCGCATCTTCGAGCGCCTCGGCTGGGCCACCAAGGTGCGCTGGCCTACCCCTGCCCGCCTCGACAGCCGCCGCCGCAGCCCGGGCCGGGGCGCACCAGAGCCGGCCCGGCAGCCGGGGGAACGGCGTACCGGGCGGGCGGCGGCCAGCCGGCTGTCGCCGCTGCCCGCCGACGGCGACCGGATCCGATGACGGCCACCGCTGGATCGCCGTCAGCTAGTGTTCCGCTCCCGGAGCGGCTCGCCGTTCCGAGGACCGGCCGTGACCGCGGTACCGTGCCGCCAGCGATCCCCCGGCCGCGGCCCGGCCGGGAACTGATCCGCACCGCGGTATCGGTGGCTATCGTCGCGGCCATATTCGGGTTCGCTGTGCCGCGGTTCGCGTCCTACCGCAGCGTGCTGTCCAGCATGAGCACGATGACGTGGCCGCAGGCCCTGCTCGTCGGCGCCGCCGCCGCCGCCAGCATGGTCTCTGCCTGGATCATGATCTGCTCGGTCCTGCCTCGATACGGCTGCGCGAGGCGGCGGTGGTCAATCTCGGCTCCAACGCGGTGGCGAACACCCTGCCCGCCGGCGGAGCCCTCGCCGCTGTCGCCTGCCGGCTCGCACGCCGGCCGGTGCCCCCTGACGTCGCCGGATGGCTGCCCGGCTTCCGCGGCCGGGCCGGCGCCCTGATCGCCGCCCGCGGCTGGCGGATCACCGCCGCCACGGTGGCGAGCAACCTCACCTTGTGGCTCGTCCTGCTGGCTTGCCTGCGCGGCGTGGGCCTGTCCCAGGCCCAGGTTCCCTGGCAGACCTCCCTCGCCGCCTTCGCCTTCGTCCGGCTGCTGACGGTGCTGCCCGTCACCCCCGGCGGCCTCGGAATCACCGAGCTCGGACTGATCGGCACCCTGGTCGCCGCCGCCGGCCACCAGGCCAGCGCGCAGGTGACCGCCGCCGTGCTGCTCTACCGGGCGGTCACCTACCTGCCCCCTATCCCCCTCGGCGCGATCGCCTGCCTCACCTGGCGACACGCACCGGCGCTTATCCGCAGCGCACAGCATTAGTAATCGGTCTATGTGATGACGTTTGCGGTTTCCGGCTCTTTCCGCCGCCCAGGTTCCCGGCTTAACTGAAGGGTGACAAGTAAAACGGCAAGGTATCGCGAAGCCACGGCGGGGCCAGTCCCCCCGGCCACGATCCGGCACCAAACCGGCCACCAGCTCATCGAAGCACAGGAGTCCGGTTATGGGTATCATCGCGTGGATCGTTCTCGGCCTGGGCGCGGGCCTGCTCGCCAACATGCTGATCCCCGGCAGGAGATCACAGGGCCTCGTCATCACGTGCGTGATCGGCATCTTCGGCGCGCTGCTCGGCGGCTGGCTGGCCACGAAACTGTTCCACGTGGTCACCCTGCACGGATTCTTCAACCTGTCCACCTGGCTCACCGCCATCGCCGGCGCGGCGATCCTGCTGCTGGCCTACCACCTGCTCACCAGCCGCAACTCCGGCCGCAGCCGCAGCCGCCGGTCACGCCGGTGGGCGCACAGGTAAACGCCCAGGCGGGTGAGGCGATTTCAATCCTGCGATTCACGCGGGCGCGACGTCAGGCCTGACCGCCCAGAGTCACATCTCCCTCATCTCTATGTACCGCCGTAGGTCCGGCAGTCCTCTGACCGCCAGCACCCCCAGGACGGCTCCGATGGCTACCAATTCGATCACCGTGACGTATCCGAGTGCACGCATCGTTTCCTCCTGCTCTTCGGCGGGCCCGCGGCAGCGGCCCGCGACATTGGTATCCCTCGTCCCGGAGCAGCCAGCGCCCTTGCGCTGACGGCCGCCTCGGCCCTGCTCGTTACTGCCCGCCGGACGGTGCGGATGTCAGCTTGCGCAGTGCCGCGCGCAAGAGGGCCGCCAGTTCACGCCGATGGATCCCGGGCACTCTGCTGGCCCGGATGTCGCCGCGCCCCGGCATCGCGGCCAGCGCGCGTTCATTGACGAGGGCGTCACAGACGACATGCTCAGCCGACGCCGAGTCGCCGAGAGTCAGCAGCGCCTGCCGGTACAGCACGGCGGCGTAACGCTGGTAAATGTCCTGGCTGTGGGCCGAACTGGCCGTGGCAGAAGCACGAACCGTACCGGCCTTGCCCACACCCAGCATCAAAAAAGCTCCGAGCATCTCGGCGGCGGCGCAATTAGCAAGCGCCATCAGCCACCGAGGTCCGGAGCGACTACTTCACGTTATCACGGCGGGATCACGACGAGGCGGGCCCGCGGGCCAGTGTTGGGACACATCGCACATCCCGCGATGGACTTAGCCCCATCCGTCCGCGCGGCACCGGCAGCACGGCTACCTCCCGCGGAGGCCATAGGTGCTGCAATATGTGATAACAGTACGGTTCAGCTATCATTAGCCGCGTACCGTCGGCGGGTGGAAGCGAGGCACCGGGTGAATTCGTCTGCTGCGGCGGTGCGGCCGATCGAGTCGCGGTCCGTCGTCGAGCAGGTCATGACCGAGTTGCGCCGGTCCATCCTGTCCGGGGCGCTCGAGCCTGGCCGGGAGTTCTCGCTGCGCGAACTGGCCGAGATGCTGCAGGTCAGCATCATCCCGGTGCGTGAGGCGCTGCGCGGCCTGGAAAGCGAGGGTCTGGTGGTGACCCGGCCGGGGCGCAGCGCCCTGGTGGCGCCGCTGGATCTCGACGAGCTTCAGGGCATCTACCGTTTGCGGCGCCGGCTTGAGCCGGAGATCGCCCAGCGGTCGTGCCGGCTGCTGGCCGACGCCGAACTTGACCGCCTGGAGCTGCAGGCCGCGGAGTTCGGTATCGAGTACCGGACGATGAACGAGATCTACGACTCGCACCACGCGTTCCACCTCGCGCTGCTCGCGCCCGCCGCCACCAGCTGGGATATCCGGATCCTGAGCACGTTGTGGCGGGCGGCCGAGCGCTACGTGCGCATCGGCTGGGGCAGGCTGGACCCGGATCCGGACGAGCACGTGCGGCGCAAGCAGCATCATGTCGAGCTGGTCACGGCGTTCCGGCAGCGTGACCCGGAGATCGCGGCCGGCGCGGTGTATCAGCACCTGTCCCGTAACGAGCAGACGGCCCTGCTGGCCCTGGGCCCGATGGCACCGGTCAGCTTAGAGCAGCACCGGTCAGCGGGTCCCCCGGATCCGGTCGATCAGGGCCAGGGCGTCGCCGGGTTCGCGGTCGCCCGTCCACGCCACGTACTGGTCGGGGCGGATCAGCGCGAGCGCCGGGCCGCCGGGGTCGCGGCCGTGCCGTTCGAGGACCTTCAGCGGCACCCCCCGGGCGCGGGCGGCCTTCTCGACCATGGCGCTGGCGGTTCCCGGGCGGCGCAGCAGCAGCGTGAAACCGTCGCCAAGCTCGTCGTACAGCGACCGGCCCGGGCTAAGCCACGCGTGCGGCAGCAGGGCACCGGGCACGAGGTCCCCGCCGGGTGCGTGCTCCCGGACGATGACCGGCGAGTCGTCGATCCGCACGCCCAGCACCAGCTCGAGCGAGTGGAACTCGGGTCGTTTGGCCTGCTGGATCCGCTCGGCGGCGGCGCGCCGCGCCCGCTCCCCGGCGGCGCCGTCATCGCCGAGGTTGCCGGCGAGCAGTTCCCGCGAGGTGACCTGCATGTTCGCGGTCGCCTCGCGGATCACCCGCTCCTGGATGGGGCGCCGTTCGAGCTGGTAGCTGTCCAGCAGCTCCGGGCCGCCCCAGCCGTCCAGCACCGCGGCGAGCTTCCAGCCCAGGTCCACGGCGTCACCGAGTCCGGTGTTGAGCCCGTGCCCGCCGAACGGCGGGTTCAGGTGCGCCGCGTCGCCGGCCAGGAAGATGCGGCCGCGGCGCATCCGGTCGACGATCTGCATGCGGGCCGTCCACGGATCGGTGGACAGCACCGTGGCCCCGGCGCGTACGCCTGCGGCATCGTCGATGAGCCGTACCGCCTCGCGCTCGCCGGTCTGGTGGTCCACGCCGAACGCGATCATCCACCAGGTGCCGCTGCGGTCAATCGGGCCGACCAGGGCCGGCGCAGCCGGATTGACGATCCAGTAATGCACGGCCGGGCCATGCCGCACGTGCCGCCACAGGCCGGGTGCCGTGAACACCAGGCCGAAGTTGGGACGAAGGGCGTGGTCGCCCGCGTAGGCGGCGCCGATCCGTTCCCGGACGGTGCTGCGCGGCCCGTCGCAGCCGACCAGGTAAGCCGCCGTGACCACGGCGCACCGCCCCGCCTCATCGGCCACGGTCACCCGGACCTCGTTGCCGTCCTGCGCCACGCCGGTCACCGTCAGGCCCGTCGCCAGCCGGCCCGCGGGCAGTTCTCTGACGACGTCGCGCAGGAGCTCTTCCAGCACGTACTGCGGTGCCTGCTGGCCGAGCTCGGGGAAGCGGTCGCCGTCCGGCACGAGCCCGAGCACGCCGGTGAACCGGGACAGCTCGCGGCCGGCCAGTGACGTGCAGAACACCACGTCCTGGGACCAGGCCGGGGACAGCGGCGCCCGGCTCCGCAACCGGTCGGCGATGCCCCAGCGCCGCAGGTGCTCCATCGTCCGCACGTTGATCGTCTTGCACCGCGGCCGGGCGCGGGACACCGTGGTGCGCGGCTCGACGACCAGGCAGCTGATGCCCCGGCGGGCCAGCTCGACCGCGCAGGCCAGGCCGACCGGTCCGCCGCCCGCCACCACCACCTGCACCGATCGGGGCAGGCCGGCCGCGGCCGGCGGCATCAGTGCTGCTGCCGTCCCCACAGCTGGCATTCCTCGGCGAAGGCGAGCTGGCGCAGGTGCAGCGCGTGGCCCAGGATGTGGTGGTCGATGCTGTGGCCGGTGGCGCGGGCGACGCTCGCGTCCACGTAAGGGGCGGCGGTGAGCAGCTTGGCGAAGTGCTCGACGTTGGCGGGCGCGCTGTCCCACAGCGCGTCGAACTCGGCCAGCGCGTAGTGCACCGGCACCGTGACCCGAGGCGCGAGGCCCGGCAGGTGCTCATCGGGCCACTGCGGCGCCTGGATCAGCTCGCGGACCGGCACCGGCGCGTAGGAGGCGTGCGCCGCCTGCACCGCTTCCGGGCGACGGGTGAAGTCCGGTCCGAACATCACCAGGTCCCGCTGGTCATAAGGCAGGTCCACGGTCTCGTCCGCGGGCAGCGAGGCGAGCGCCTGCGCCGGTCCGCCCGGGCGGATGACGGCGCCCATCCCGGTGACCGACAGGCCGGTGAGCCGGAAGTTCATCTCGCCGGCGGCGATCATCATCGCGATCATGCCGCCGATCGAGTGGCCGACCAGGAAGACGCCGTCCGCGGAGAACCGCGCGGCGGCCTGCGCGATCGCCTCGGCCAGCAGGTGCGCGTGCCGGCCGAAGGTGTTGTCCGCCGGGCCGAGCGCCGGGCTTCCGCCGTAACCGGGCCGGTCGAAGCACACCACCGGGTACCCGGCGGCGGCCGCGAGATCCATGAACGTTCCCTGCGGCGAGCCCGCGACGTCGAAATAGCGCGCCGTGTAGGTGCCGCCGTGCAGCGCGGCGATCAGCGGCTTCCCGCCGCCGGCCGGGCCCGCGGCCAGCGCCGCGATGGCCTGCCCGGCCACGGTGAATTCGGTGGTGCTGCGCTGCTCCGCCATCGTGGGTCTCCTGGTCTCAGGCCGGATATGAGATGAAGTGGTGCCGCATTTCCCCGATACCGCTGACCCAGGTGACCAGCTCGTCCCCGACCTGGAGCAATCGCGGCGGCTTGCGGGCCCACCCGATGCCGCTCGGCGTGCCGGTGAAGATCAGGTCGCCGGGCAGCAGCGGGAGGACCGCCGACAGGAATTCGATCAGCTGCGGGACCGTGAAGATCATGTCGCCGCTCCGGCCCTTCTGCATCTGCTCGCCGTTGACCAGGCAGCCCAGTTCCAGGTCGCCGGCATCGGGAAACTCGTCCGGAGTCACCAGGGCGGGACCGATCGGCGCGAAGCCGGTGAACGACTTGCCCATGCTGAACTGCTGCGGGGGCGGACCGGAGGTCTGCAGCTCTCGTTCGGACAGGTCCTGGCCCGCGGTCAGCCCGGCGACGTGCTCCCAGGCGCGCCCGGCCGGCACGCGCTCGGCGCGGCGGCCGATCACCACGACCAGCTCGGCCTCGAAATCGACCGATCCCGGCGGCCGGGCGATCGCGCCGCGCGGGCCCGTCACCGAGGCGGGGAACTTGGTGAACACCATGGGCCGTTCCGGCAGCGTGAGCCCGGCCTCGGCGGCGTGGTCGCGGTAGTTGAGCCCGATGCCGAAGACCTGGGGCGGCCGGGGTACCGGCGGGCCCAGCTCATCCTCGTCGATCGTGGTCCCGGCGGGCCCGGCGTAACCCCGGGCCCAGCCGGCGAACTCGTCCCAGCGGCCGAACACGGCCTGGACGTCCGCGCCGAAGCGGCCGCCGCTCGCGGTCTCGACGTCCACCGCGGTGCCGCGGTCGAGGCCGAGCGCCAGCCGGCCCGCGAGGTTGTAGATGCGCACGTCCCGCCTCCGCGCTGAGGGATGATCCTTTCCGGCCACCCTAAACGCTATATGTGATAACAGCAAGGGTCTGGGGTGAGCGGCCGGGAGTGCTGGTGGCCCGCGCCTGGCGCCGCGGCCGGCGGCGTCAGCGGGCCGAACGGCTGGCAGCCACCTTCTCCTTGAGTGCGTCGAGCTCGGCCCGCGGGTAATAGCGCCCGCCGCGGACGACGCCGGAGATCCGGTGCAGGTGATCCACCGACTCGACCGGGTTGGCGTCCAGCAGGACCAGGTCGGCGTACTTGCCCGGGGCCACGCTGCCCATGACGTCCGCGGTGCCCAGGAAGTCCGCGGCGTCGGACGTGGTCATCTGCAGCACCCGCAGCGGCGGCAGCCCGGCCCGCGCCAGTTCGTCGAACTCCTGGTGCAGGGCGATGCCCGGCAGTTCCCAGGCGGCCCCGCCGGAGTCGCTCCCGGCCAGCATGCGGACGCCGGCGTCGTCCAGCACCTTGGTCAGGGCCAGCAGCGTGGCGTACACCGCCCGGAACGTCTCCCGGGAGCCGGCCGGGAAGCGCGCGAACTTGTCCGCGGCCTTCGTCCAGCTGCGGAGCGCCGAGGGCGCGGCGTAGCGCTGATCGGGATCCTCGCGGAAGGCGGGATCGTCGCACAGGTGCATGGTCCGCGAGCGGATAAGGGTGGGGACGTGCCAGGTCCCGTCGCGGACGAACCGCTGGGCCAGCGCGGCCGCCGCGTCCTGGGCGAACGTCGCCGCCGCGCGGGCCAGGACGGCCACGTCCTCCGGCTGCGACCGGTTCAGCGGGTTGACCACGATCATGCGGATGACCCGGTCGAAGACCGGCTCAGGGATCGGCAGCCAGCCGGGCGGCATCTTCGGCCGCGGCCGGGCCGCGAGGTCGCGCTCCACCGCTTCCTGCTCGGTCGAGCAGCAGGCCAGCAGGCCGGCGCCGGGTCCCAGGTGCTCGATCGACCGCATGCCGTCGCCGGACGCCCGGGCGACGTCGATGCCGTCGGGCAGGTGGCCGAGGATGGGGATGGTGAGGCGCCGGGCCTCGGCCTGAGCCTGGTAGAAGACCTCGCTGGTGACCAGGGCGGCCTTGATGAAGTCGGCGCCGAGGTCGTGCTGCTCGCGGACCCTGGCCACCCCCGCCGCCGGCGAGCCGGCGTTGAGCGGGGTGAGGACCTGGCCGGGCAGCGCCAGCAGCCGGGGCGCGCCAGCCGGCATCAGCGTCCCGGCCCCGCGGTCCGTCAGCATCCGCGCTGAGCCGGACATCTGCCGGAAGCCGGTGACGCCGCAGGCCAGCATCAGGTCGAAGGACCCGGACGGATCCCCGGCGCCGAGCGGATGGGCGTGCATGTCGGCGAAGCCCGGCACCAGGTACTGGCCGGCCGCCTCGATGACCTGGATCCCCGCCGGCGGCCGTTCGCCGGTGCCCGGGCCGACGCTGATCACCCGCTCGCCGGCTATCCGGACGTCCCGGTTGACCTGAAGCGACCCGTCGCGGGTATTCACCACGGCCGCACCGCGGATCACCAGGTGCGCGCCACCTGGTCCCGCTGATCCCGCGGATCCCGCCGTATCTGCGGATCGAGCCATCACGGATCTCCTCTCGTCTGCTGGCCGCCACGGGCGCCGGGCCCGCCGGATTCGGGACATGGCCCAGGGTTGTTGTTATCACATATATTTGTTAGCTTGCGAGGAAACGTTTCCCGGAGGACGCCTCATGACCGCTCAGACCGACAGCAGCCTGCGCGATGACATCATCGCCCGCAACCTCGCCGCCGTTGAGGTGCACTTCCACAACGAGACCCCGGAGACCATCGACAAGGCCATCTCGGTCTACACCGACGACATCGTCTGGGAGGTGCCGGCCCGCGGCCTGGTCCACCGCAACGTCGCGGACGTCAAGGCGGAGTACCTGAAGATCTTCGGCTCGATGAACATCCACAAGATCACCAACCTGTACCGGTTCGCGACCGAGGAGTGGGTGTTCGACGACAGCATCTTCGAGTGGACCATCACCGGCGATGGCTTCGCCAACTGCCCGTTCCCGCCGGGAACGACGGTCAGCGTCCGGCTACTGCACGCGTTCCAGTGCCGGGACGGCAAGATCTGCCGGGAGAACGGGTACGAGATCTGGCGCGACATCAACGACACCGCCCGGGTCCGTGACGACATCCCCGAGACGGCGACCGTCGAGGTATTCGGATAACGCGCTGCTCACCACGGGGAAGACCGTGACCGTTATCGTCGCGGGCTCCGCCGGGCGGATGCCCGCAGGCACGGAGGTCACGCTATGACTCAGGATGGCAGCACGGCCGGCGACTGCCTCTTGTGCGCCATGGAGCAAGCCGAGGCCAGCGCGGTCGTCTTCCGCGACGAGCTGTGGGCCGCCGAGATCGTGCCCGGTTACGACGTGCCCGGCTGGTTCATCTTGCGGGCCCGCCGCCACGCCGAGCGGCTGACCGGCCTGGACGATGCGGAACTGGCCACCTTCGCCCGGCGAGCCCGCGACCTCGTCGCGTCGGTCACCGCCGTCACCGGCGCGCCCGCCACCTACCTGCTCGTCTTCGGCGAGAACTACCCCCACTTCCATGCGCTCATCGCGGCCCGCGGTGAGCATGTGCCCGAGCAGTTCCGGGCCGGCAACATCCTCCAGCTGCGCCGGGACCACGCCGATCCGGCGGCCGCGACCCGGCTGGTACCCGGTATGCGGCTGGCCTACCAGCAGAACGCCGGGACCCAGGGCCAGGGCTGACGCGCCGTCAGGCGAGCGGAACCTCCACCTCATCCGTCAGCTCGTATCTCGTCAGCCGGGAACATCTGCCGGCCTATGCCTGTTGCACGTCTTGTAACATTACTCAGGGTGCAAATTTACATGTCATGCAAAATGGTGGTGAGTGCACGATGACGATGGCCAGTACGGCCGCCGCCAGCGAACCGCGCGCCTCGCTGCGCGAGCGCAAGAAGGCGGCTACCCGCCGGTCGCTCCGCCGGGTCGCGCTCAACCTGGTCGCCGAGCGCGGCTTCGCGCACGTCACCGTCGAGGACATCGCCGAGGCGGCGGACGTGTCGCCGCGGACGTTCTTCAACTACTTCCCGTCGAAGGAAGCCGTGCTGTTCGGCACCGACCCGGAGCGGGTCGCGGCCCTGCGTGAGCGCGTCATTCACCAGGCCCCCGGCGAGACCGCCCTGGACGCGCTGCGCACGGTCATGGCCAGCGACGCCCGGGCGGTGGCCGAGGAGCTCAGCGAGCTCGGCGGCGACCCGGGTGACTGGCTGCGCCGGATGAAGGAGGCCCGGACCGACCCGCACCTGCGCGCGGCCCACGCCGCGCAGATGGCGATGGTCGAGCGAGCCATCACCGAAGGGCTCGCCGAGCGGCTCAGCACCGATCCGGAGACAGATCCCTACCCGGGGCTGCTGGCCGCCACCGCGGCCGGCGTGTTCCGCGCCAGCATGACGTTCTGGGCTGGTTCCGGCGGCACGGTGCCGCTCGACCAGCTCATCGACCTAGCGTTCCGGGCGCTCGCCGACGGGCTGCCCGAACGCTGCGCCCTACGTCACGTCACCAGACACATGAAGGACAGCCACTGATGGCCTCAGCCACACCCGCGCCGCAGGGCGGCCAGCTGCCGCCCGGCGCGGACATCACCGGCAACGGTGCCCTGCCCGGGCTCAGCCGCCGCCGCATCCTGCTCATCATCGGCGCGCTCATGCTCGGCATGCTGCTCGCCGCGCTCGACCAGACGATCGTGTCCACGGCCCTGCCGACGATCGTCGGTGACCTCAAGGGCGGTTCCCACATCGCCTGGGTCATCACCGCCTACCTGCTCGCCACCACCGTGTCCACCCCGCTGTGGGGCAAGCTGGGCGACCAGTACGGCCGGAAGATCTTCTTCCAGGCCGCGATCGTCATCTTCCTGATCGGCTCGGTCCTGTCCGGCCTGAGCACGTCCATGATCGAGCTCATCGCGTTCCGCGCGGTGCAGGGGCTGGGCTCCGGCGGCCTGATGGTCGGCGCGCAGGCCATCGTCGGCGATATCGTCTCGCCCCGGGAACGCGGCAAGTACGTCGGGCTGTTCGGCGCCGTCTTCGGCGTCTCCAGCGTGATCGGCCCGCTGCTCGGCGGGGTGTTCGTGGACAACCTGACCTGGCGCTGGATCTTCTACATCAACGTGCCGATCGGCGTGATCGCGCTGGTCGTGGTGGCCAGCCAGGTGCCCGGCCAGCTGCGCCGGGTGCACCATGTGATCGACTACCTCGGCACCCTGGTGCTGTCGGCCGCCGCGACCTCGCTGATCCTGCTGACCAGCCTGGGCGGCACCACCTACCCGTGGCGGTCGGCCCCCATCTACATCCTGGGCGTGGCCGGCGTGCTGCTGATCGGCGTGTTCGTGCTGGTCGAGCGGCGGGCCGCCGAGCCGGTCCTGCCGCTGCACCTGTTCAAGCTGCGGACCTTCTCGGTGACCAGCCTGGTCGGCTTCATCGTCGGCTTCGCGATGTTCGGCGCCATCACCTACCTGCCCGCTTTCTTCCAGGTCGTCCGGGGCATCTCGCCGACCATCTCCGGGCTCTACCTGCTGCCGCTGATGGCCGGGCTGCTGGCGGTCTCGATCGGCTCCGGGCAGATCATCTCCAAGACCGGCAAGTACCGGTTCTTCCCGATCGCCGGGACCGCGCTGATGACCCTGGGCCTGTACCTGCTCTCGCTGATGGGCGTGGGCTCGTCCACCCTCCAGGACGCGGCCTACATGCTCGTGCTCGGCATGGGCATCGGCGGTGTCATGCAGGTGCTGGTCATCATCGTGCAGAACGGCGTGCCGCACAGCGAGCTGGGCGTCGCCACCTCCGGCGCCACGTTCTTCCGCTCGATCGGCGGGTCGTTCGGCACCGCGATCTTCGGCGCGATCTTCTCCAACGTGCTGATCGGCAACCTGGCCAGGCACCTGCACGGGGTCAGCCTGCCGCACGGCTTCAGCAGCGCGGACGCCACCCCGGCGCTGCTGTCCCACCTGCCCGCCGCGGTGCACGCCGGCTTCGTGGCCGGCTACGCCGAGTCGATCCAGACCGTGTTCCTGGTCGCGGTGCCGATCGCCGCGCTCGCCTTCCTGGCCACCTGGCTGATCCCGCAGGTGGAGCTCAAGCAGTGGCCCGAGGCCGCCGCCTCGGGAGTGCCCGACGCGGACATGGCCGTGGCGGGCGCCGCCGTGGCGCAGGAGGCCCTGCCCGGCGACACCCGGCCGCCGTTGCCCCCTGGCTAGATCTCGATGCGGGTCGCGACGGCCAGGGTGCGTTCGGCCGGGAGGCAGAAATCCGCTGACGGTGACCCGGAGTTGTGGGTCAGCCCGGTGAATAGCCGCTTCTGCCACTGCGGCATGTCGTGGTCCGGGCCGCCCTCGATGGTGATGCGGGACAGGAAATAGACGGCCGTGGCTGGATCGACGTCGAGCTCGGGTATGAGCTTGTGCGCCACACCCAACGCCTTGGGGATGTCGTGGTCGTCCATGAACCCGAACCGGGCCGACAGGTAGGTGATCCCGTCGTCGGCGTAATTCAGCGAATCAACCGTGATGCTCTCGGCCAGCGGCACGTACGGGACGTTCGCCGAGCGCACCGAGACGACGATCACCCGTTCGTGCAGGACCCCGTTGAATGTGACGTTCGCGCGCAGCGCCAGCGGCGTGGTGTCCTTCGTGGGGTGCGGGAAGACGGCGGTGCCGGGGACGCGGGGCGGCTGACGGCGCCGCATCTCCTCGACGAAGGCCGACAGGGAACCCTCCAGGGCGATGCGCTTGGAGGTCACGATCCGGGCGCCCCGCCGCCAGGTCAGCATCACGGTCACCGCCAGCGCGCCGATGAGCAGCGGCAGCCAGCCGCCGTGGGTCACCTTGGTGAGGTTCGCCGCGAAGAAGACCAGCTCCAGCCCGCCGAACACGATGCCCGCCAGCAGCAGCCGCCACGGCCGCCAGTGCCACGCCCAGCGGGCCAGCACGAGGAACAGGCCGGTGGTCAGCAGCAGGGTGCCGGTGACAGCCAGGCCGTACGCGGAGGCCAGCCGGGACGACGACCGGAACGTGAACATGATGATCAGCACGGCGGCGAAGAGCAGCCAGTTGACCGCGGGGACGTAGATCTGGCCGCCTTCGCGGCGTGAGGTCTGCCGGATGCTCAGGTACGGGAGAAAGCCGAGCCTGATCGCCTGCCGGGTCACCGAGAAGGCGCCGGAGATGACCGCCTGGGACGCGATGACCGTGGCCAGCGTGGCCAGCGCGACCATCGGTACGCGTCCCCAGCCGGGGACCAGGTAGAAGAAGGGGTTCGCGATCGCGGCCCGGTCGTGCAGGATCAGGGCGCCCTGGCCGAGGTAATTGAGGGTGAGCGCCGGGAAGACGACGGCGAACCAGGCCCGCCGGATCGGCGGCTTGCCGAAGTGCCCCATGTCGGCGTAGAGCGCCTCGGCGCCGGTGATGGCCAGCACGACCGAGCCCATGGCCAGGAACGCGATGCGCGGGTCAGCGGCCGCGAACGAGAAGGCGTAGCTCGGGGACAGGCTGCGCAGGATACCCGGATGGCCGACGATCTGCGGCAGGCCGAGCACCCCGATGACGGCGAACCACAGCACCATGACCGGTCCGAAGAAACGGCCGACGATGCCGGTCCCGAACCGCTGGACCAGGAACAGCACGGCCACGATGCCCGCGCCGATCGGCAGCACGGCGTTCTGGACGCTCGGGGAGACGACGTCGATGCCCTCGACCGCGGACAGCACCGAGATGGCCGGCGTGATCACGCTGTCGCCGAAGAACAGGGCCGCCCCGAACATGCCGAGCAGGACCGCGGCGGCCACCACCCGCCGGGCGCTGACGCGCTGCCGGATCAGGGCGGCCAGGGCCATGATGCCGCCCTCGCCGTCGTTGTCGGCCCGGAGCATGAACACCACGTACTTCACCGACACGATGATCAGGATCGACCAGAACACCAGCGAGATGACCCCGTAGACGTCAACAGGCACGGGCCGCACGACGTGATTATCGGCGGAGAAGACCGTCTGCAGGGCGTACAGCGGGCTGGTGCCGATGTCGCCGAACACCACGCCGAGCGCGCCGAGCGCCAGGGGAAGCACCGAACTCGCCGGCACGGACGCCGCGGGCGGGCCGGCCAACGCCGGCGCCTCCCCTGACTCAAGGCTCGCAGGACTCATCGCTACAGTCTGCCGCGCTCGGCCGCGGCGGGCGGCCACGCGGCCTCTTGCTGGCGGTGATTACGCTGCTGTCCATGGGACTCGTCCAGTCGCTCGGCTACACGCTGCCCGTGCCCAATGCCGCGCAGCGGGCGATGTGGCACGTTTCTTCCTCCCGGCCCGGGGCCTGGCTGTTCGCCAGGTCCATGCATCACGTGGACAGATCCGTGCTGCGGCTGAGCCGGGGCCAGGCCACGCTGGCGGGTCTCACGGCCGGGATCCCGGTCCTGACGCTCACCACGACCGGAGCCCGCAGCGGCCAGCCGCGCACGACACCGTTGCTTGGCGTGCCGTTCGGCGACGACATCGCGATCATCGGCACCCATTTCGGGCAGCCGGGCACGCCGGGCTGGTACTACAACCTGCGCGCCCGGCCACGCGCCGAAATCACCTACCGGAACAGGAGGGTCGCCGCCACCGCCCGCGAGGCCGACGACGACGAGTGGCAGGAGATCTGGACCCGGGCCAGGGCAATCTACGGCGGCTACGAGGCATACGCCCGGCGCATCACCGACCGCAAGATCCGCATCATGATCCTCAGCGGGTAACACCGTCACGTTTCATGGCGGCGGCCGTTCACCAGCCTCCACTCGCCAAACTTCCGGCACAATTCCCCCATTACCTTTCTCATTTCACGGGCGATATTCTTCCCGTTAACGGCGCCGCCATATGCGCTTGCGCTTCGAGCCCCTGGCAGGTTCTCATATGTTCATGCAACAAGGGGGTGGAGTCGCTAATCCGTCCTGAATGAATGCGATGGCTGCGCCGAGCCGCTGTGACGGGCGGGCCGCAGTGCTCAAGCGTTACGGGTAAAGAGCTAGCGGTTGAAGGATGCGTGATCGCGTGACCAATGCCCATCATGACGGCGGCGGCCGCGAACCGGATCCGGCCGGGCGCTGGTCGCGGAGCGAACTCGCCAGGCTTCGCCACGCGACCGATCCCGAAATCGACCGGCTGGTTGAGACCTATCATCGCGCCCACCCTGAATTGGCCGATGCTCGCGACCTGGTGAGATCGATGATCCAGGAACTGAGTCAGGCGAAGGCCGAACCTGAGCGGTTCACGCGCGCGGCGGCAGGCCCCGGGGAAACATGGCCGGCGGCCGGGCTCCGGGTCGCACTCGCTCCGCCGCGCTGGAATCCTGACCCGGCGCTGATCGAGCGTGGGCAGCAAGTCTTTGCCGACTACGGCCTTTACCAGGCAGTCGCGTTGTTCTTCGCGTCCCTCCCGATGGCCTACGCGACCATCGACGGGGCGGAGGTCCTGGCGCGCGTTTCTGACCTCGCCACCCAGAACCTGACCCGGCGGGTGGCCGAGACCGGCCAGATGCTGCTCGACGTGATGGGGCTTCGCGGCGGCCTGAGCCTCGAGCCGGGGGGCGTCGGCTACATGACGGCGATAGGCCTGCGGCTCATGCATGCCTGCGTCCGGGTCCTGATCCTGGACCAGCCGGAGCCCGATCCGTGGCCCGCGGCGGACTACGGCCCACCCGTGAACCAAGAGCTCATGCTCGGGACCCTGCTCGATTTCACCGTCGTGGCCTGGGAAGCGATGGCACGGATGGGCATCGTGCTGAGCGACGCCGCACGCGAGGCCAACCTGCATGCCTGGAGTTTCATCGGCCTCCTGATGGGTGTCGAGGCGTGCCGGGAAGGCGCCCTCGGCCTGGGTGACGTCGAGCAGATCAGCGCTGGGCTGGGACGCCTGCTCGGCCCGAGTGAGGCGGGCCAGCGCCTCATGACGGCCCTGCTCGACGAAATGGAGGAGTTCATGCCCCTGGGGTGGCGGAAGCTGCCTCGCAGCGTCGTCCGCTGGCTGTTCCAGGATGCGCCCTATCCCGTCCGCGGTGTCCCCGACCTGCTCCGCGTTCCGCCGGCGGCCTGGTGGTCGGTACCGCTGCAGGCCTCGCTCAGGGCGGCCAACCAGGACTCCTGGCTGCTGGGGCCGCTGGCGCCGCTGGCGCATGCGCTGGTGCGGAAGCTGGGCCGTCATGTACTGATTAATTACTCGGACCTCTATTCTGGCGGGCAGGCGCCGTTCCGTGTCCCCGCCGAGCTGACCCGCCGCTGGGGCATCCGCACCACGCCAGTTCATCGCGGGATCCGCCGGTGGCGGCGCAAGGTCCGGGCGCGAGTCCGTCGCCGCGGTCAGCCCGGGCCCAGCCGGGGTCCGTCATGACAGCCCGCCAGCCCGGCACGCTAACCACGGCCACGGTGCTGTTCACGGACATTGTCGGCTCGACGGCCATCCGGACCGGGCTGGGCGAAGAGCTAGCCGATGACCATTTCCGGCGGCACGAGCAGCTGCTGCGCGCGGTCGCCGTCTCGCACGGATCGATCTTCGCCAAGGGCCTCGGCGATGGGCTCATGGCCCTATTTCCCTCCGCCACGGTCGCGCTCGACGCGAGCGCGGCGATCGAGGAGGCGGTCGAGAGCGAGAACGAGCATGCGATCGCTCCCGTCATCATCCGCGCCGCGCTCAGCGCGGGCGACGTGTACTGGACGGACGATGACGTGAGCGGCCTCCCGGTCGTCGAGGCGGCGCGGCTGGTCGAGCTCGCTCACGGCGGTCAACTGCTGTGCACCGACCTGGTCAGGCGTCTCGCCCAGGGGCGGGGGCGACACGAGTTCAAGGACCTGGGCCAGATGGCCGCGAAGGGACTCGTCGAGCCGCTGCACGTCTGCGAGCTGATGTGGCGCAGCAACGTCAGGGACCCGAACGCGCACGTGCCGTCCTGGCTGAAGTACAAGTACCTGCTGCCGTTTGTCGGCCGGAGCCGGGAACTCGACTCGATGGACGACGCGCTCCGCGGCGCGAGGTTCGGCACCCGGATGACGTTCCTGGAAGGCGCGGCGGGAACCGGCAAGACGCGCCTGGCGTCGGTGGTCACCCAGAAGGCAATCGAGCAGGGCTTCATCGTGCTGGCCGGCCGGTGCACTGATCCGCCTCATCAGGCGTACCAGCCCATCGCCGCCGCGATCGAATGGCTCAGCCACGCGTCGCCCGCGCTGCTGCTGCGGGCCGGCGTCGACGAGCAATGCGGACCGCTCGCGCGGCTGGCGCCGTCCCTGGCCGCACCGCCCCTGGCCCTGTCCGTGCCGCCGACCGCAGATCCGCTCTCCGACCGGTACCAGCTGCTGGCCTCCCTTCGGGTGCTGGTGAAACGGCTGACGGATATCAGGCCCGTGCTGTTCGTTATCGACGATCTGCACTGGGCGACGCCTGAATCAATCGAGATGCTGCGCTCGCTCAACCACGACACCGAAGGTATGTCCCTGCTGATCCTGGCCACCGCGCGGCCCGTCGCCATCGATTCCGATGTCGTGGCCGCGCGCGAACTGCGCAGGCTAGAGGCCGAGAGCCGGCTCGTGACTCTCGGCTCGCTAAGCGAGGAAGACGTAGCGCAGGTGCTGGAGACCCTGCCCTGGCGGGGGCAGCCGGAACAGGCCGCGGCGCGCCTGCACGCGATCACCGGCGGGAACGCCTTCCTGGTCACCGAGATGATCAGGGATCTGCCTGACCGGGCCGACCTCGATGCCTGGCAGGTGCCTGAATCGGTCACCCTGGTCGTGGCCGCGCGGATGGCGCAGCTCAGTCCCGCCGCCCGGGAACTCGTGAACCTGCTCGGCGTCGGGGAACAGCTGGAACCGGCCGCGCTCAGCCTGGCCATGGGGGTGACCGAGCCCAGCTTCGTCGCCGCTGCCGAGGAAGCGATGGCTGCGGGCATGGTGGCCCAGACCCCCGGCGGCCCGTACCAGTTCCTGCATGAACTTACGCGCAGCGCCGTATGCGCATCGTTGTCGGCGCCGCGGGCCGGGCTCCTGCACGGGATCGTCGCCGATGCCCTGCGCGCCGCGGATCCGACGGTGATGCGGTCGCGTCCCTACGCGGTCGCCGCGCACCTCGTTTCAGCCGCGCAGCTCGGCGGGCGCCCGGAACGCTTCGCCGAGGCCGCCGAGGCCGTCGGATACGCAGCTCAGCACGCGATTTCCCGGCTCGCGTACCAGGAGGCGGTGACCTGGCATCAGCGGCTCCTGGATCTGGTGGAACACCTGCCCGCGACGCCTGGGGAGCGGCGCGCGGAACTGCTCGTCGACTGTGGCCGGACCATGTGGCTGGCCGGGCATCCGGACGCGCAGCCGACATTGCTCAGCGCCGCGGAACTCGCGCGGACTTGCCACCGGCCCGACCTCGTCGTCGCGGCCGCACTCGCCGCTGATCGCGGGTTCTTCAGCCTTACCGGCGCGGCCGACACGCAGCGCATCGCGCTGCTCACCGAGGCCGGGGAGCTGGTCGAGCCCGCGGATCTCAGAAAGCGCGCGCGGCTCACCGCCATGCTTGCCGCCGAGCTGACCTGGGAGCCCGATGGCGAGCGCCGGTTCGCATTGAGCGACGAGGCGGTGGCGCTGGCCCGCCGCTCGGGCGACCCGCACACCATCGTGAGCGTTCTCGGACTTCGCCACCTGACCATCAGCGCGGCCGACACCATCGACCAGCGTCTGCTGGACAGCGGGGAGATGTTCGGGACCGCGGCCAGCGTGGGAGACGAACTAGCCCTTTTCCACGCTACGTTCCAGCAGACCGGTCCGGCGCTCGAGCTCGGGAACGTCACCAAGATCAGCGAGCTCCTGCAGCAGGCAGATGGCCTGGCCCGGCGACTCGCGCAACCGCATCTGATCTGGCTCGTCAGCTTTTCCCGCGCCGGATTGGCGATCATGATGGGAGAGCTGGACGACGCGGAATCCGAAGCGCAGGCAGCCCTGACGCTCGGCGTCCGTACCGGCCGGCGCTTGGAGGCAAGGGCCTTCTACGCCGAGCAGATCGCCGAAATCCGCCGCCTTCAGGGCCGTCTCGGCGAGCTCGGCGAAGGCCTGCGACGGGCGGTGCAGGCGCCGCAGCTCGATCCTGCCCATTCAACCTTGCGCTACATCGTCGAGTTGGACCATGACTGTGCCGCCACGGTGCTGGACCGGCTCGTGGCCACGCGTGGCCTGGTGCCCCGCCGGGACCCGGCCGAGCGAGCTGCCCTCGACAATCTCGCCCTGACGGCGTGCCGGCTGGACCGCCGGGACCTGACGCGGCCGCTGTACGCCGCGCTCGAGCCGTACGCCGAGACCTTCGGGCACTCCGCTGTCGGGCACCACTGCGGCCACCACTACCTCGCTCTTCTCGCCGCGACCTCCGGGGATCCCAGCCGGGCCGCGATGCATTTCGAGGCGGCCGCGGAAGTGCACGAGCGGTGCCAGGTTCCGCTCCTGCTCGCGGAGTCGCTCCTTGACTGGGCGGACGCGATTGACCGGCATCAGGCGACCGGGCCCCGTCCTGAGCAGCTCCGGCTCAAGTCGGCAGAGACCATCGCCGGGCGCGGGGCCGGGCTTCTCGACCATCGAGTGAAGCTGGTGACCAGATGAGCACCGAACCAGGCGAGCCAGGCAAGACCACGCGGGCATCGTGCCCGCCGGCTGGACACCACGGGAGGCCGAGATGACCATACCTGGCGACTGGCCCTCCGACCAGCAGATCTGCGCGCTGGCCACAGATGAGACAATTCCGCTTTTCGTCGAAGCGTATGAAATCGCCTGCCAATATAACCACATCAGCCAAGCGCTTTCCATTAACCTGCTGGGAACGGAGGACCTGAACTGGTGCGGCTTCGCGCAATGGTCTTCTAAGGCGGTCGGCTCGTCTCTCCGGCTCGGCAATCATTCGGGGTTCCTGCGGAAACTGGCCCGCCTGGATCACCTGCCGATGCTCGCCGAACCGATATTTCGCCTGATCATGCTGGCTCTGCTCGGGGGTTCCTACGGCGTCGGCCTGTCCACCGCGAACCGGTCGATCTTCGTGGAGATGGCCTCCTTTCACACTCACCTTCTTTCGGGCGCGGAGAAGATGACGATCGTGCAGGTCATTCCGCCAGATGCTGACGGCAGCCTGCTCGCGGACCTGGGAGAGGAGGGACTAGAGCTGCTCCGTATCGCGCACAGCCTGCTGCAACGCTCCCGGTCTGCCGCCGCGCCGCTCCGCAGCGAGCTGATGCTGGGCGCCAGCATCGCCCTGTCGGCCTACGAGCAGAAACGCGTCCAGCCCGCGCTCGAATACGTCTTTTACCGGCCGGTACGATGGCTCCTGCAGGTGTCGTGGAGAATGCCCTGTTACTACCTGATCCGGCAGACCGACAAACGGCAGCAATTCTACAAAAGACCACACCAGCAGCAAACACCGGTCATGCAGCGCATAGAGGACCGCTGGGTGCGGACGTACTCGAAGACGCTCTGGCTCAAGACCGCCGTCGACACGATCATGCTCAGCAAGCCACTGGTCCCTCCGCAGGGCAGTAGCCCGGCGTTGCTGCGCGCGGCGACCACGTTCAGCTCGCCGGAGGTAGCCGAGCTCGTACGGCGATACGGGCCGCCGGATCCCGCCGACCTGAAAGGCGTGTCCAACTGGCTGGACTACTCCGAGCGTATGCGTTTCATCGTCACCTATTTCATGGGGTACCAGCAGATAACGAAGATGTTCGACGCGCCGCCCTTCAGGCCGAAGCGGTCCTGGCTGAAACCGCAAACGACAGAGCAACTCGGTGAGCTTCAATTCCGTGAAATAGAACTCTGAGCGCAGGAGAAGCGGAGAGCATGGACTGGCCGGTTCTCGCGTCGCTGCCGCCGGACGAGCGGAGCAGGCTGGTCGCCAGGCTGAGGCGGCGAACCTACCCTCGCGATGAGGTGATCTTTCATCAGGGCGACCCGGCCGAGGCCCTGCATCTGGTGGCCGCCGGTCACGTAAGCGCGCGCGTAACGCTGCGCGGCGGCGAGTTCGTCGTCGTCGCGATCCTCGGACCTGGAGACGCCTTCGGTGAGCTTGCCCTCGTCGACAGCGCCCATTCCCGGGGGGCCACGGTCGCGGCGCTGGATCGATGCGAGACCTTGTCGCTCGGCCGGGAGGAGTTCGAGCGCCTGCGGGCCGCCTATCCCGGCGTCGACCGCTTCCTGGTGGAACTCCTGTCCGCGCGGGTGAAAAAGCTCGACACCTACCTGCTCGAGGCGCTGTATGTACCCGCGGAAAGGCGCGTGCTTCGCCGGCTCCTGGATCTGTGCGACCTGTATGCCGGGAACGACCAGCGCATCGTGATCCCGGTGACCCAGGAAATGCTGGCCAGCCTGGCCGGGACTACCCGCCCGACAGCGAACCAGGTCCTCCGGCGGCTCGTGAGCAGCGAGATAGCGGCGGTAAGCCGCAGCCAGATCGTGGTCCTGAACCGCAAGGGCCTGCACCAGCGAGCAGGCCAGGCCGAGCAGATCTAGTCCTGTGTCGGCACGCCGACACTGGCAGTGTTATCCGCCGAACAGACCTGACCAGGGAATCGGCCCTAGTGTCGTGCCAGACATGAACCTGGCCTCCGCTTTTCCGTGCTGACCTTCCTTCCTGCGAGGAGTTATCGCGGCTGAACAGGCATCTACCGGAGAGGATGCGACTTCGATGCACGATGACTCATCGACAGCCGATCTGGTAACGCGCGCGAAAAACGGCGACACCCAGGCCTGGGATGCCCTCGTGGAACGGTTCGCCCCCATGATCTGGTCAATCTGCCGCAAATACCGGCTCGGCCGCGCGGACGCCGAGGACGTGGGCCAGAGCGTCTGGCTGCAGTTCGTCAACCACCTCGGCACCATCCGCGATCCGGCCGTGCTCGGCTCCTGGCTCGCCACCACCACCCGGCGGGAATGCGGAAAAGTCGTGCACGCTGCCTGCAAGCTGCCTGTCGGTGGTCCGCCGGTTGAGGACATGCCGGCCGAGCAGACCGTGACGGCCGAGGATGAGCTGCTGCGGGCCGAGCGCGAGGCCGTGCTGCGCGAGGCGATGGCCCGCCTGCCCCTGCCCTGCCAGCGGCTGCTTGCCTTGCTCACCGCTGACCCTCCGCTGCCCTACACAGAAATCAGCGCCAGGCTTGGCATACCGGTCGGGAGCATCGGGCCGAGCCGCCGCCGCTGCCTCGACAAGCTGCGCCGCGACCCGGCGATCGCCCACCTGATCGATCCCTGACGGCACGGAGGCGGCCCGGGCCCGCACGGACGGCTGCTCGCGTTTAATAGGGGGTCATGACCTCCGCACGCGACCTGGCCGACCGTTTCCACCGGCGCTGGCTGGAAGAGAACCCGTTCACCGCCACCATGTACGGCATCCCCGGGTACGACGACCTGGTCCCGGACGAGAGCGAGGCGGGGCAGCAGGCCTGGCGCGCGGAGGTCGGGCACTTCCTCGACGAGGCCGCCGCGATCGCCCGTGACCAGCTCACGCCGGCCGACGCCGTCACGCTCGACTGCACGACGGAGGCGGCCACCCAGGAGCTGGAGACCATCGACTCCGCGCGGGCGGAGCACACGGTCACCGCCATGCAGTACGCCGGGCCGGCCACCTTCCTGGCGGTGGCGGCGCGGACGGTCCTGACCGACCCGGCGGCGGCCGAAGCCTACCTGACCCGGCTGCGGCGCAGCGGCGGGTGGCTCGACCAGCTCGGCGAGCGCCTGCGGGCCGGAGCAGCTAAGGGGCGGCTGCCGGTCGCCCCGCTGGCCGAGCAGGCCATCGCCTGGGCCGAGGATGTCCTGGCCGGACCGGAAATCGGCCCGGTGCTCTCCCCCCAGCCGCCGCGGGGGTGGCCCAGGGTGGCGGCGTGGGAGCAGGAGCGCCGGGCCGCCGCCGAGGAGGTGGTGCGGCCGGCCCTGGCGCGGTGGGCCGCCACCGTCACTGAGCTGCTCCCGCGGGCCCGGCCGTCCGGGCAAGCCGGGCTGGTCCACCTGCCCGGCGGCCAGGCGGACTACGCCCGGGCGATCCGGATCTACACCACCCTTCCGCTGTCCGCGGAAGAGCTGCACCAGACCGGCCTTGATCACATCGCCGCGCTGGAGGCCCGGGCCGTGGAGCTGGGCGCCAAGCTTGGGCTTTCCGGGCTGGATGAGGTGTTCGCCGCGCTGCGGGGCTCGGCCGGGAAGATCTCCCCGGCAGAGGCCATCCGCGAGGCGACGGCCGCGGTGCGCCGAGCCGAGGCCCGGGCCGGCGAGTTCTTCCCCGCGCCCCTCCCGGCGCCGTGCGACGTGACGCCCATGCCTGAGGTCGTCGCGGTGAGCGGCGCGGCACCCCACTACACCCCGCCCCGCCTGGACGGCGGGCGGCCAGGGACGTTCTGGTTCAACACCAAGCGGCCCACCGCGGGGACCGGCTGGGACATCGACGTGGTGGCCTTCCACGAAGCCGTGCCCGGGCATCACCTGCAGCTGTCCCGGCTGCAGCTGCTCACCGACCTGCCCGCGCTGCAGCGCCAGCGCAGCCTCACCGTGTTCTCGGAAGGGTGGGGCCTGTACGCCGAGCAGCTGGCCGAGGAAGCCGGGCTGTACCCAGGCGAGCGCGGCCTGCTCGGCTCGATCAGCACCTCGCTGATGCGGGCCGCCCGGCTGGTGGTGGACACCGGCATCCACGCCTTCGGCTGGAGCCGGGAACGGGCCCTGGAGTTCCTGGCCGAGCACGTCCCCATGCCGCGGGAGTTCCTCGCCGCCGAGGTCGACCGGTACGTGGTGATGCCCGGGCAGGCCCTGGCTTACCTCACCGGCAAGCTCGAGATCCTGCGGATCCGGGAGGAGGCGGAACGGCGCCTGGGCCCGGCGTTCTCCCTGCCCGCCTTCCACGCCGCCGTCCTGGACCACGGCTCGCTCCCCCTGCCGGCCCTGGCCCGCAGCATCAGCGACTGGCTGGACCGCGTGACCCTGGCATAAGCGCCGAGCGGGTGACCCTTTTCAGGGCCTGCTGAGGCGGCGGTCGGGCACGAACCACATCACCGCCACCGCCGCGAACAGGGCATAGGCGATCCAGGGACTCAGGAATGCCAACGCGGTCGCGGCCGCGTAGGTCACCAGCGAGATCCGGCCCTTGATGTCCCGCCCGATGGCCGTCGCGACCGGCGAGGTGCCGCCGTCGGCCCGGATGATCGCCCGGACCAGCACCGTGAAGGCCACCGCGGACCCTAGGCCCACCAGACCGTAGGTCGCGGCCGGGGCAGTCTTCTGGTAGTTCTCGCCGATCCACTCGGTCAGCACCGGGATGAGCGACAGCCAGAACAGCAGGTGCAGGTTGGCCCACATCACCCCCGCGGTCACCCGGCGGGCGGCGCGCAGCAGGTGGTGGTGATTGTTCCAGTAGATCCCGACGAACGTGAAGCTCAGGATGTAGACCAGCAGCGCCGGGAGCCGCGCGTGCAGGCTGCGGAAGTCGCCGCCGCCGGCGCCTTCAGCTCCAGGGCCATGATCGTGATGATCACCGCGAGCACGCCGTCGCTGAACGCTTCCAGGCGGCCGGTCTCTGATTCGCCCGGGCCCTCGCTCCCGTTCCCGAACATGATCGGCCTCTCCTCGGCTCACCAAGATACACGCGGGGTGCCCGCGGACTTAGTTACCGTCCTGCAGGCGGTCCAGGACGCCTTCGGTGATGGCGGTCAGCGCGGCGAGCTGGCCGGGGCTGAGATCGTCGAAGACCAGCTGCCGTACCGTCTCGACGTGGGCCGGCGCGGCCCGCTCGATGGCGGCGCGGCCCGCCTCGGTGATGACCGCGAACGCGCCCCGGGCGTCGGTCGGGCACTCCTGCCGGGCGATCAGGCCGCGCCGCTGCATCCGGGCCAGCTGGTGCGACACGCGGCTCTGCTCCCAGGCGACACATCATTAACCCGAACGACCTTCGTGGCCCGGGTGATCCAGGGCGTCGCCGGCGGCATGGTGCCGGTCGCGTTCGGCATCATCCGGGACGAGTTCCCCGGCGACAAGGTGGCCAGCGCGGTGGGGGCGCTCGCGGCGCTGACCGCGGTCGGGGCCGGCCTCGGCATCGTCCTGGCAGGCCCGATCGTGAACGCGCTTGACTACCACTGGCTGTTCTGGCTGCCGATGATCCTCACCATCGCCGCCGCCATCTCCGCGGTGCTGTTCGTGCCCGAGTCGCCGGTCCGCACCCCGGGACGGATCAGCTGGCTGCCGGCCGTCCTGCTGTCCGCGTGGCTGGTGGCGCTGCTGGTTGCGCTCAGCGAGGCGCCGGACTGGGGCTGGGGCTCCCGGCTCGGCGGCAAGGTCCTGGTCATCGCGGGCTGCCTGATCGGGGCGACGGCCGTCCGGGCTGCCGCGGGAGTCCGGCTACACGACCGGCTTCGCGGTCATGACCAGCGCCCTGGTACTGGCGGCGCTGGCCGGCCTGCTGATCCCGTCGGCGCGGCGGCTGCGGCAGGCGGCCGACGGACCGCAGGACGCCGAGCTGGCCCTGGCGGCCGAGTGACCGGGACCGCTCTCGAGCACCCGCCCCGGGCCGGGCGGCGCGACGCCGTCCGCAACTACCACCGCATCCTCGACGCCGCGCGCGAGGTGCTCGGCGAGTCAGGCGCCGAGGCCAGCATGGAGGAGATCGCCGCCCGGGCCGGCGTGGGCATCGGCACCGTGTACCGCAAGTTCGCCAGCAAGGACGCCCTGATCGACGAGCTCCTGCGGCTGGCCATGGAGGAAGTGAGCGCCGCCGCCGACCGGGCGCTGGCCCGCACCGACGGCCACGGTCTCGAGGAGCTCCTGCGCGCGCTCGGCCAGTCTTTCGCCGGCCACGCGCGCTACGCCAACCTGCTCCTCGAGCGCCCGGCCGATCCCGCCGCCGGCCGCCGGATACGCGCGGCCATCGGCGAGCTCACCGCGCGCGCGACCGCGGCGGGCACGGTGGACCCGGGCATCACCGCCGCCGACGTGATGGCGCTCGTCTGGGCCATGCGCGGCCTGGTGCACGCCGCCGGGGAGGTGACCCCGCCGCGCTGGCAGCGGTTCCTCGACATCCACCTGGCCGGCCTGCGGGCCGCACCTGGCCCCGTTCTCCTCTAGGGCCGGCCGCGGTCAGGCCGACAGGTCGGTGCTCACCTGCCAGAGCCGGGCCGCAGCGGCCTGGTCGTAGCTGCGCTCGGAGGTTCTCCTGGGTTTGCCGCTAGCGAAGTAGCAGCCCGTCACGTGCTCGAGCCCGGGGGCGGAGGCCAGCTGGATGGACGTGGCGGCGCCCCGGGCCGGCGCCTTCATGAAGGGCCGGATGAACGGGACGAACCGCCGCTGGACGGCGCCGGGGTCCTCGGCTCCGAATGATGTGCGCACCATGCCGGGATGCAGCGCGTTGGCGGTGACCGCGGTGCCCTGGAGCCGGCGGGCCAGCTCGTAGGTGAACAGGACGTTGGCGAGCTTGGACTGGTTGTAGGCCCGGGCCCCGGAGTAGGACCGTTCGGCCTGCAGGTCGTCGAAGTCGATCCGCCCGAGGGCCTCCACCTTGGACGAGACCGTGACCACGCGGGCCGGGCCGCTCTGCTTCAGCCGGTCCAGGAGCAGGCTGGTGAGCAGGAACGGGGCGAGATGGTTCAGGGCGAAGGTGCGCTCGAGCCCGTCGGCGGTGACGTGCCGGGTATCCCAGCACCCTCCGGCGTTGTTGACCAGCACGTCGATCCGGGGAAGGCGCCTGCGCACCTCGCCGGCCAGCCGCCGCACCTGGGACTGGGCGGACAGGTCCGCGACGAACACGTCCACCTGGCCGCCGCCTGCGGCGCGGATCTCGCCTGCCGCGTCCTCGGTGCGCCCGCGGTCCCGGCCGGTGATCGCCAGATGCGCTCCCATGGCGGCCAGACCCAGGGCGGTCGCCCGGCCGATGCCGCTGCTGGCGCCGGTGACCAGGACCGTGCGCCCGGCCATCGGGCCGCCGCGGGACTGTTCCATGTTGGTGCTCCTTCGGTAGATGCCTCGCCTGCCCCGGCGCGGTTAGGTGGTGATGACGACCTTGCCGCGGGCGCGGCCTTCCTGGACGTAGCGGATGGCCGCCGGGGTCTCGCGGAGCGGGAAGGTCCGGTCGATGGCGGGAACGATCTTCCCTGACTCGATCAGATCCCGGAGGACCCCCAGGTCCGCGGAGTTCTCCGACGCGACGAACATGCCCAGCTTCTGGCTCACCAGCGGGGAGAGCAGGACGGCGCGGAGCTGGCGGTCCATCCCGCCGAGCCACCGCCCGCCGGTCTCGCCCCCGACCATGACGAGCGTGCCGTGAGGGGTGAGAGCCCGGCGGAGCCGGGACAGCCGGCTGTTGCCGCCGATGTCGAGGATCGCGTCGTAGCGGTGCTCGCCGCCGGCGAAGTCCTGGCGGGTGTAGTCGATCACGTGATCTGCGCCGACGGAGCGGACCAGGTCCGTCTTCGCCGTGCTGCACACGGCGGTGACCTCGGCGCCGAACGCCTTGGCGATCTGCACGGCGAACGTGCCCACGCCTCCCGACGCGCCGATGATCAGCACCTGCTGCCCGGGCTGCACCTTCGCGTGGTCGCGCACGGCCTGCAGCGCGGTGAGCGCGGAGACGGGGACGGCCGCCGCCTGCCCGAAGGACAGGTTGGCTGGCTTGGGTGCGAGCCTGCCGGCCCGGGCGCGGGCGTACGGGGCGAAGGAGCCGTCGCAGGTGCCGTAGACCTCATCGCCCGGCTTGAACCCGGTTACCTCCGGGCCAGCGGACTCGACCGTTCCCGCCAGGCTGCGGCCCGGGTTGGGAGCCTTGGGCCTGCGGAACCCGAACCCCGCCAGCCGCATGGGATACGCCAGCCCCGTCATCAGGTGCCAGGTGCCGCGGTCCACGCTGGCCGCGTGCCCGCATCGGAGAAACCGCGCTCGGCGAACACCTGCCGGGCGGCGTCAAGCAGCGCGCGCCGCGTCTGCGCGGTGCGGCCCCACTGCCAGGCGGCGCCCGCGGGGCCGTCCGTCGGCGGCCTGGCCATGGACCCTCCTCTTGACAGCCACGCCATCCAGCTTAGAGGCTAATTCCAGAAAATCATTCTGCTAATGGTCCGCCGCATACGGGCGGGAAGGCTGGTGAGCCGCATGACACGGCTGGCTGGAGCATGACCGCCAAGCCCGTCCCGGTGCCGACCCCGGAGACCCAGCCGTTCTGGGACGGCTGCGCCGAGGGGGTGCTGCGCATCCAGCGGTGCGCCGACTGCGGCCGGCCGTATTTCTACCCGCGCCCGGTGTGCCCGGCGTGCTCCTCGCGGAACGTGACCTGGTTCACCGCCAGCGGCCTGGCGACCTTGTATTCCTACGTGATCAATCACCGTCCGGCGCCGGGATTCGAGGACGAGACGCCGTATGCGATCGCCGTGGTGCAGCTCGAGGAGGGGCCGCGGATGATGACGAACATCGTCGGCCTGCCCGCCACGCCGGAAGCGCTGGAGCTGGACATGGCCCTGCAGGTCAGGTTCGAGCGGCGGGGCGAGGTCAGCCTGCCGGTGTTCGGGCCCGCCAGCCCCGCGGCGGCGGCGCGATGAGCACCAGCGCGGGCGTCATCATCGCGGGCGCGGCCGAGACCGACCAGATCGGCAGGCTGCCCGGCCATTCGACGCTGCAGCTGCACGTGGAGGGCGCTCTGAACGCGGTGGCCGACGCGGGCCTGTCGCTGCGCGACATCGACGGCATCGCGACGGTCACCGCGCCGGGGCCGGTCCAGGTCGCACACGCCCTAGGCATCACGCCG
Organism: uncultured Actinomycetes bacterium; assembly: GCA_963722275.1. Taxonomy (GTDB): domain Bacteria; phylum Actinomycetota; class Actinomycetes; order Streptosporangiales; family Streptosporangiaceae; genus Palsa-504. The sequence goes on from CAVRMX010000004.1 coordinate 71,000, forward strand.
GACTGGATCGACGGCACCGGTGTCGGCGGCACGTCGTTCCTGCTGCACGTGCGGCACGCGGTCGCGGCTATCCGGGCGGGGTACGCCCGGACTGTGCTGATCACCCACGGGGAGTCGGGCCGGTCCCGGGTGGGCGCTTCCCGGTACCGGATGGAGGCGTCGTCTCCGGTGGGGCAGTTCGAGGTGCCGTACGGGGTGTTCGGCCCGACGACCACGTTCACCATCCCGGTGCTGCGTTACATGAAGGAGTACGGGCTGACCCACGAGCAGCTGGCCTACGTCGCCGTGGCCCAGCGGCGGTGGGCGGCGAAGAACCCGCGCGCGGCCTTCCGCGACCCGGTCACGGTAGAGGACGTGCTGGCCTCGCGGATGGTCGCCTATCCGTTCCACCTGCTGGAGTGCTGCCTGGTCACCGACGGCGGCGGCGCGCTGGTGGTCACCGCGGCGGAGCGCGCCGCGGAGTTCCCCAAGCCCGCCGTGCACGTCCTCGGCACGGGCGAATCGTCGGAGACGCCGATGATCTCGCAGATGGTGGACTTCACCGAGTCCCAGGCGTTCCGGCGGGCCGGCCGGGCGGCCTTCGCCGAGGCCGGCATCGGCGTGTCCGACGTCGATCACCTGATGATCTACGACGCGTTCGCCCACGTGCCCATCTACGGGCTGGAGGCCCTCGGCTTCGTCGGCAAGGGCGAGGCCGGGGCGTTCATCGCGGACGGGAACACCGAACCGGGCGGATCCCTCCCCCTCAACACCAACGGCGGCGGGCTCTCCTACACCCACACCGGGATGTACGGCATGTTCGCCATCCAGGAAGGCGTCCGCCAGCTACGCGGCGAAGCCGCTGCCCAGGTCGGCGACCCGCAGATCAGCGTCATCCTCGGCAACGGCGGCATGTTCGCCACCTCAGGCACCCTGGTCCTAGGCCGCCAGCCGGGCTAGGGATCCGCAGGACAGTGCCCTCTGCGTCCTGGCGCGGCGACGTGGCTGTTGACGGTGTGCGGCGTGCCTGGAGCCGGTGACGCGGGGACCTCAGGCGTCCGGATCGCTGGACTGGGAGGCATCGAGCAGGTCGAGATAGCCTTCGAGCGCATCCCACAGTTCGTTCTCCGGATAGCGGCCGTAGCCACGGTGCTCGCGCCGCCAGCCGTGATCCCAGTACTTGTCGCGGACCTCGCGCAGATGAGCCAGCGCCGCGCCCAGGTCTTCGCGGAGTTGCAGTCGCCCATCGGCCGGCTCCGGGATCAGCCGCTTCAGCGATCCGAGGTCTCTCGCTCCTAGCGCCGTGAGCGTCTGCTCGTCGGGACCGTCATCGACAGACCAGATGCGCACCGGGCCGCGGATGTAGTGATTCCAGACCGGATCCAGGTGCGATCGCCAGACGTAGAGGAAGCCGCCCTTGCTGAGCCGCAACTCGTTCGCCAGCCAGCCGGTGCCTTTGGGGCGGGACTCCCACGGGACTTCCTCCGGGGACAGGTTGATCGCGACGGCGACCTGAACCGCGTCCAGCGGGTCGGCTCCGTCCACAACCTCGCCGAAGGCATACACGGCCTTAAGGAACGGCTCCGTGTCGAACCAGAAGTTCTTCACACGCTCACACGTATCGGCGAGGATCCGCAGCTTCTCGACGGCGCGCTTGTATCTCATGACCGCTTATCATGCTCCAGCTTGCTCGCGCCTGCCGTACGGCCGATGAACCCGACCGGTTCCGGAGACAGGGGCGCCCTCGTCTTGACGGCGCCGAACCAACCGGGGTCGAATGGAGTTACAGAATTACTTTCTAGTATTCAATACAGGCGACAAGGGGCGGAGAATGACCGAACGCAAGAGCCCCACGGCAGTGCTCCGCGAGGGCCCGCGCGCACTGAGCGACGCGCAGGTGCGCGAGATCGAGGATTCCGCCCTCGCGGGGGTGCTCCACGTCGACATCGACGACGTCATCGAGTACGTCCACAAGGACCTGAAGTCGCTGCCGGACTTCACCACGCTGTACCGCAGGTACCTCAAGCAGCGGTGGGACGTCTACGATCTCGACTTCAGCCAGGACAAGGTGGACTGGCAGGAGAAGATGACCGAGGAGGAGCGGGAGTCGTTCATCGCCATCGCCTCGGGATTCCACCACGGCGAGCGGCAGGTCGAGATCGAGCTGCCGGTGTTCATGATCGGCGCCAGCGAGGAGGAGAAGCTGCACATCGCCGCGCAGATCGAGGACGAGGCGCGGCACACGGTCTTCTTCGACCGGTTCTACCGGGAGGTCGTCGGCCTGCCGGGCGATGACATCATGGCGGTCCTCGACGCGTCGTTCCCGTGGGTGTCTGAAACGTTCGTGGCGCCGTTCGGGCTGCTGGCGTACCAGGCGGATGAGGTTCGGCGGAATCCGTACGACGAGCGGGCGCGGGTGCGCTACGGCACCAACTACTTCCTGTGGATCGAGGGCGTGCTCGCGCTGTCGGTGATGAAGGTGACGCTGTCCTACGCCCGCTGGCGCGGGTTCCTGCCCGCTTACTACACCGGGTTCACCGCGACCTGCCGCGACGAGTCGCGGCACGTGCAGGGCGGCATGCGCTACCTGCAGGACGCTGTGCGCAAGGACCCGACGATGATCAACGAGATCCACGACACCCTGCGGACGATCCTGTCGCTGTCCGGCGTGGTCAGCCGCCGGATCTACTACGAGCCGCTGGGCTGGACCGAAGAGGAGGTGCGGCTGCTGTTCTTCCAGCAGCTGCGGCGCAAGCTGAACGACGTCGGGATCGGCCTGTCCCCCGACCTCGAGGACCTGCTGCAGCGGGTGCAGCCCGTGCTGGCGGGCGGGTGAGCCATGACGCCGCCGGATTTCTTCAGCAAGAACTGGGCGGACGCGGTGCGTGACGCGCTCTCCGCCGGCCCGTCGGAGCAGTCCCGGGCCGGCAAGCTGCAGGAGTACTGGGATTTCTTCGATCTGATCAAGGGCATGTACCCGGCGTCCTGGGCGCTCGGCTGCCGCGGCCTGCCCGAGCCGCCCGGCGGCCGGGCCTACCTGCTCGTCCAGTGGGGCGGCGGCACGGTCACCGACTGCCGGGTCGTCACGGCGGACGCCCCGCCCCAGGCCAGCTATCTGCTCGGGATGGACTACCAGGACTGGAAGGCGCTGCACGACGGCTACGACGCGCAGCGCACGGTCATGTACCGCAAGATGATGCTCGAGGACGGCAACCTGCTCGAGTTCTTCAAGGCGATCTACTTCTTCGTGGAGTGCCTCGCCGTCATCGGCACCGTGCCGGCCAGCTACCCGGCGCCCGCCTCGCGCTAGCGGTCCCGGCCCAGCGGCGGACCGAGCATGGGGCCGAACGCCCGCTCTACCTGCTCGCCCAGGGCGTCGGCCTGCCACGGCTCCGTGCCGACGATCCGGATGACCGGCTCGGGGTTGCTGTACAGCGAGACCTCGTAGCCCGAGGCGTGGATGATCCGCCCGGTGATCCAGCCGGACCGCTCCGAGGCCAGGTAGGCGACGACCGGGGCCACGTTGTCCGGGGACCGCTCGTCGGCGCCGGTCCTGATCCGGCGGCGCTCGGATGGCACCGATTCGGTCATCCGGGTGGCGGCGCCCGGCGAGATCGCGTTCACGGTGACCCCGTACTTGGCCAGCGAATGGGCCGAGGAGTACGTGAGCCCGACGATGCCCATCTTGGCGGCCGCGTAGTTCGGCTGGCCGGGCGCGCCGTGCAGGCCGGAGACCGAGGTGAAGTTGATGATGCGGTTCTGCGCGGACTCGTCCCGCAGCGACCGCCAGTACGCCGACGCGAACTTGGTGGTGTTGAACGTCCCCTTCAGGTGCACCCGGATGACGTCGTCCCACTCCTGCTCGGTCATGTTGAAGACCATCCGGTCGCGCAGGATGCCGGCCACGTTAACGACGATGTCGAGCCGGCCGAACTCCTCGATGGCGGTCTTGACGAGGTTCTCGGCCGCGGTGAAGTCGGCGACGTCCGCGCCGCTGGCGATCGCCTTCCCGCCGGCCTCGCCGATCTCGGCCACCACGTCGTGCGCGGGCCCGGAGTCCTGGCCGGAACCGTCGACCGCCGCCCCCAGGTCGTTGACCACCACCGCGGCGCCTTCGCGGGCCAGCAGCGTGGCCACCGACCGGCCGATCCCCCGGCCGGCGCCGGTGACGATCGCGACCCGTCCGTCCAGTCCTGCCATGCCCGCTCACCAGACCCTTTCGCGGCCCGCAATTACTGGAATAGCCTTCTGGAATTACCCTCTAGTAGCAGGCCCGGCCGTGTCAAGGGCCGGATAGACTCCTAGAATCGTGTTCTGAAACAGGCCGCGAGCGGCCCGCCGCGCGGGCCGGAAGGCGGATTCGGTGGAACCAGCAGCACGGCCGCCCCGGGGCAAGGCCGCGGCCAGTTCCTGGCAGTGGGCCAGGACGGCGGAGACGCAGCGGGCCCTGCTCGACGCCGCCCGCGCGGTGTTCAGCGAGCAGGGTTTCGCCGACGCCAGCATCGCCAACGTGGTCGAGCGCGCCGGGTCAAGCGTCGGCAGCCTGTACCACCACTTCGGCGGCAAGAGCGAGCTGTTCATCGCGCTCTGGCAGGACCATCAGCAGGCCCAGGAGGCCGCCGCGAGCGAGGCGGTCGCGCGGGCCAGGCGGGCCGGCGTGACCGACCCGTTCGAGCTGTTCTCGGCCGGCGCGCGGGCCTTCCTCGAGGGCTGCTGGCAGCGCCGCGACCTCGCCGTGCTGTTCTACGCCGGGGACGGCCCGCCCGGCTTCGAGGTGATGAAGCGGCGCCGCGGCCGCGAGTGGATCGGGCAGAACGACGCGCTGCTCCGGCTGTCGGACACCTCCTTCGACCGGCTCTACGCCACCATCTTGACCTCGCTGATCGGCGAGGGCGGCCGGGAGGTGGCCACGGCCAGGACCCGGCGGCAGGCGACCAAGGTGATCGACGCCGTGATCGAGTACGCGCGCCGCCTCATGACCGGCGGCCCCTGGCAGCCACCGGTCAAGGCCGCCGAGGACGCCGGGGCTTGACAGCGCGACGGCCGGCGAGTTTTGATCCAATCTAGAATTAAATTCTAGGATTAGCGCCGGCCCGACGGTAGGAGCCCGCCATGGAACTTGACCTTGGCCCGGAGATCGCGCAGTTCCGCGCGGAGCTGCGGGACTGGATCGCGGCCGAGGCGCCGGCGGCGCTGGCCGGCCTGACCGACTGGAACATGCCGCTGACCGCGGGCGGCCGCCGCGCCGCCCGGCTGGCCGCGGCGGAATCCCACCCCGCCTACGCCGAATGGGCGGCCAAGCTGGCGGGCAGGCGGCTGATCTGCCCGCAGTGGCCGGAGGAGTTCGGCGGGCAGGGCATGGACGCGGTGCGGCTGGCCGTGCTCAACGAGGAGTTCCACCGGGCCGGGGTGCCCCGGGTCATCCGCGGCATGGGCGAGGCCCTGGTCGGCCCGTCCGTCATCGTGCACGGCACCCCCGAACAGCGGGCGTACTTCCTGCCCCGGATCATCTCCGGCGAGGACGTGTACTGCCAGGGCTTCTCCGAACCGGACCACGGCTCGGACCTGGCCGCCGTCGACACGCGCGGCGTCGTCGAGGGAGACGAGATCGTCATCACCGGGCAGAAGGTCTGGACCTCGGGCGCCGCCCGGGCCAGCCGGATGTTCCTGCTCTGCCGGACCGACCCCGGCGTGGAGAAGCATGCCGGGCTCTCCTATGTGCTGATCGACTTCACCGGCCCCGGCGTCCAGTACCGGCCGGTCAGGCAGATGTCGGGCGCGGCGGAGTTCTGCGAGGACTTCCTGGACGGGGTCCGGGCCCCGCTGTTCAACGTCATCGGCGGCCTCAACAACGGCTGGCGGGTGGCCATGACCACGCTCGGGCACGAGCGCGGCGGCCGGGCCACCGTCGCCCACCTCGGCTTCGAGCGGGAGTTCTGGCAGCTGGCCGAGACGGCGCGCAAGCGCGGCAAGACCGCCGACCCGCTGGTCCGGCAGCAGCTCGCCTGGGCCTACACGCAGGTCGAGCTGATGCGGTACAGCGGCCTGCGCACCCTGGCGCGGCTGGCGTCGGGCCGCCCGCCGGGCCCGGAGGCCTCGGTGGCCAAGCTGTTCTGGAGCGAGTACCACAAGCGCCTGGGCGAGATCGCGATCGGCATCGAGGGCGCGGACGGGCTGCTCCGGCCGGACGGCGACGGCTACCCGGTCAGCTCCTGGCAGAGCGTGTTCCTGAGCAGCCGGGCCGGCACGATCTACTCCGGGACCAGCGAGATCCAGCGGAACATCATCGGCGAGCGCGCCCTGGGCCTGCCCAAGGAGCCGCGGGTGTCATGATGAACCGCGCCGCACCCGAGCTCGTCACCCCGGAGCGGCTGCGCGCGTTCTTCGCGCCGAAGAGCATCGCCCTGGTCGGCGCGTCCGACAACTCCGGGTGGGCCAGGTTCATCGTCGCGAGCTGCGCGGCGACCGGCTTCGCGGGCCCGCTGATGGCCGTGCACCCGCGGGCCAGGTCCGCGTTCGGCCTGCCGGTGGCGCCGAGCCTGCGGGACCTGCCGGAGCCGGCCGACCTGGCGTTCATCCTGGCGCCGGCCCACGCGGTCGAGGGCGTGCTCGACGACATGGCCGCGGCGGGCATCCCGAACGCGGTGGTGCTCGCCTCCGGCTACCGCGAGGTCGGCGAGGACGGGCGGGCGCTCGAGGACGCCATGGCCGCCCGCGCGATAGCGAACGGCATCACCGTGCTCGGGCCGAACTGCCTGGGCTTCGTCAACGCGCACACCCGGTCGGCGCCCTACGCGCTGACCCTGGTGCCGCCGCTGACCGCGGGCCCGGTCGGCGTCGCGCTGCAGAGCGGCGCCCTGGCCAGCGTGGTGCTGAGCTTCGCCCGGGCGCACGTCATCGGGCTCAGCGTGCTCACCTCGATGGGCAACGAAGCCATGATGCGGACGGTCGACGTGCTCGACTACCTGGTCGAGGACGAGGCGACCAGGGTGATCTGCCTGTTCCTCGAGGAGATCAGCGACCCGGGCAAGTTCGCCCGGATCGCGGAGAAGGCGGACCGGGCCGGGAAGCCGATCGTCGCGCTGAAGGTCGGCTCGAGCCCGGCCGGCCAGCAGGCGGCGCTGGCGCACACCGGCTCGGTGGCCGGCGACGACGCGGTCGCCGAGGCGGCGCTGCGCCAGCTCAACATCATCCGGGTCGCCAGCCTCGAGGAGCTGCTGACCACCGGGGCGGCCCTCGGCTACAACCGGTGGCCGCGCGGGCGGCGGATGGGCGTGCTGACCGCCTCCGGCGGCTCCTGCGACATCATCGCCGACGCGGCCAGCGCGCAGGGCCTGCGGATCCCGGAGTTCTCGCCGGAAACAGCGGCGGTGATCACCGCGCACCTGCCGCCGTTCGCCGCCGCGACCAACCCGCTGGACGTCACGGGCTTCAGCTCGCTGGCCAACCTGTCCGCCCGGACGAGCCCGCTGACCGCCCTGGAGCACGCGCTCGACATCGCGGTGCAGGACCCGAACCTGGACTTCATCCTGTTCACCGGGATGAACCTGCCCGAGGCCAGGCCGCCGGACGAGGCCGCGGCCCGCCTGGTCGAGGCGCGCCTGGACTGGCTGGCCCGGCGGATGGCCTCCTCCCCCATCCCGGTCATCCCGGTCGGCGCCACCTGCGTGAACGTCAGCGACTACGGCCGCGAGCTGCTGACCGCGCGCGGCCTCAACGTCCTCGGCGGCCTGGACCTGGGGCTCACCGTGCTGGGCCACGCGCTGCGCTGGCTGGAGAACCGGGGGCGCGTCCGGCCACCGGGCCCGGCGGCTCGCCGGCCCTGGCCGCCGTCACGCTGCCCGTCACGGCGGCCGGGCCCTGGTCCGAGGACGTGGCGCGGCGGCTGCTGGCGGCCGCGGGGGTGCCGGTGGTGCCCGGCGAGCTGGCGGGCTCGGCCGGGGAGGCCGTCGCGATCGCCGGGAGGCTCGGGCTGCCGGTGGCGCTGAAGGTCTGCTCGGCGCAGATCACCCACAAGTCGGATATCGGCGGGGTCGCCCTCGGGCTGGGATCCGAGGCGGAGGTGCGGGCCGGCTACGAGAAGGTCCGCGCCGCGGGCGAGGCCGTGCCGGGGGCCAGCGTCGACGGCGTGCTGGTGACGCCGATGCGCTCGGGCGGAACGGAACTGCTGGCCGGCGTCACCGTCGATCCCACGTTCGGCCCGGTGCTGGCGGTGGGCCTGGGCGGGATCTGGACCGAGATCCTCAGGGACACCAGCCTGCGCGTGCTCCCGGTCGACGCCGCCGAGGTCAAGCGCATGCTCGGCGAGCTGCGCGGCTGGCCGCTGCTGCAGGGCGCCCGCGGCACGCCGCCCGCCGACATCGACGCGGTCGCCGCGGCGATCGCCGGGCTCGGCGCGGCCGCCCTCGCCCTGAACGGCACGCTGCGCGCGCTGGAAGTCAACCCGCTGTGGGTGAGCGGAGATCAGGTCGAGGCCCTCGATGTCCTCGTGGTCACGGGCGCCTCAGGAACGGAGCAACGGACATGATGCTGGGTGTCAGTGCGGAGCAGGATGAGCTGCGCGCCTCGGTCAGGCGGTTCCTGGCGGACCGGGCGCCGCTGACCCGGGTCCGGGAGCTCATGGAGACCGAGGAAGGGACGGACCCGGCCGTCTGGGCCCAGGCGGGCGCCCAGCTCGGCCTGCAGGGCCTGGCCATCCCCGAAGGCTACGGCGGGGCCGGCTTCACCTTCGCCGAGCAGGCGATCGTGCTCGAGGAGTTCGGCGCCGCGCTGTACGGCGGCCCGTACCTGGCCAGCGCCGTGCTGGCCGCGACGGCCCTGCTGGCCAGCCCGGACGAGGGCGCCCGGCGCGAGCTGCTGCCGGCGATCGCGTCCGGCGAGACCATCGCGACGCTGGCCTTCACCGAGGACGACGGATCCTGGGATCCGGGCTCGATCCGGCTGTCCGCCGTGAAGGACGGCGAGGACTGGAGGCTGGACGGGCACAAGAGCTTCGTGCTCGACGGCCGGACGGCCGGGCTGATCCTGGTCGCCGCGGCCACCGACGCCGGGCTGTCGCTGTTCGCGGTGGACGCCGGCGCGGCCGGCCTGAGCCGGACCGCGCTGCCCACGCTGGACCAGACCAGGAAGCTGGCCCGGCTGGAGTTCGCCGGGGTGACCGCCGCCCTGATCGGCTCGCCCGGCAACGCCGTCGCGGTGCTCGACCGCACCCTCGACGTGGCCGCGATCGCGCTGGCCGCCGAGCAGCTCGGCGGCGCGCAGCGGGCCCTGGACATGGCCGTGGCGTACGCGAAGATGCGGCACCAGTTCGGGCGGCCCATCGGCAGCTTCCAGACCATCAAGCACCGCTGCGCCGACCTGCTGCTCGAGGTCGAGTCGCTGCGCTCCGCGGTCGGCTACGCGGCCGCCGCGGTGGCGGAGGACTCGCCGGAGATCCCGGTGCTGGCCTCGGTGGTCAAGGCGTACGCCTCGGAAACCTACTTCCACGTCGCCGCGGAGAACATCCAGATCCATGGCGGCATCGGCTTCACCTGGGAGCACGACGCCCACCTGTACTTCAAGCGGGCCAAGTCCAGCGAGCTCTTCCTCGGCGACGCCGCCTACCACCGCGAGCGCCTAGCCACCCGCATCGGCCTCTGAAACAGAAGATTTCCATGATCACGAAGACTTTTAGGTCATATAAGACACAAAAGTCTTCACGATCATGAAGAATGCGAGTAGTTGTTCGATCAGGAGGTGCTGGGGTGGAGCGGGGTGCTGGGGTGGCGCCGCGGGTGGAGGGGGGCCGGGCGCGCGGGTAGTCAGGGGCGGCGGGGGTAGCGGGGGGCGTGCGGGCGGTGCTCGCCGGTTACCCGGGCGTGCGCCAGCGCGGCCAGGAAGGCGGCCGGGCCGTCGAAGTCGGGCATCTCCAGGTAGGCCGCGCCCACGCCGGGAGCGTCATGCGCGTCCGAGCCCGCCCCGCCGGGCAGGGCGTAGGCGGTGGCCAGGGCGGCGGCCCGGTCGTTCGGGACCTGGTCTGCGATTTTGGCGTTGAAGACCTCAACGATGTCTACGGCGCCGGCCGCGCACAGGCCGGGCAGCACCCGGCCCAGGCTCGAGCGGGCCTCGTCGAACGGGTGCGGTGCGTAGACCAGGCCGCCCTGGGCCCTGATCCGGGCGATGACCTCGGCCACCGGGAGCACGTAGGGGATCCGCTCGGTCAGGAACAGGCCGATGATGTCGCCGTCCGGGGTCCTGATCTCCTCGCCGACGATGACGCGGACGCCCAGATCGGTCGCGGTCACCGCGGCCGAGATCTCGTTGTGGTCGGTGATGCACACCACGTCGAGGCCGGCCTGCTGAGCCCGCTCGGCCAGCTGCTCCAGCGTCAGCACGGCGTCCCCGGACGCGACCGTATGCAGGTGGCAGTCGACCCGCACCATCAGCCGCGCGGGGCCAGCTCGGCCAGCAGCGCCTGGGAGTAGGCGATCCGGCCGGTCAGCGCCCTGGGCTCGGCGCTGCACAGCAGCAGGGCCGCCTCGGCCATGACCGCGGGCGGTTCGGCGGCCGGGTCGTCCTCGGTGATCAGGTGGTGGAAGATCGTGCCGGGGGTCGGGACCACCTGGGTCGGCGACAGCGCGTTCACGGCGATGTTGTCGTCGTAGAGTTCGGCCGCCAGGCCGGTGGAGAACCGCTCGAGCGCGGCCTTGCACATCCCGTAGACGGTCCCGCCGCGCCGGGCCCAGTCGGTGGGCGGGAGGGCGGGGTGCCGCGCCGCGCCGGAGGAGATGTTCAGGATCCAGCCCTGTCCCCTCTCCCGCATCCCCGGCACGACCAGCTGCGCCAGGTGGAACGGCCCCTCGACCTGGACGTCGAACATCAGCTGGTAGCGGCGCGCGGTGAAGTCCGTGACCCGGGTGAAGTACGTGACGGCCGCGTTGCTGACCAGGATGTCCGGCGGGCCGAGCTCCCGGCTGGCCTCGCTCACCAGCCGCTCCCGGTCCTCCGGCTTGGACAGGTCGGCGCGGATCGCCACCGCGGTCCCGCCGGCCGCGCGGATCTGCTCCGCGGTCTCGCCGATCGTGCCGGGGAACGGCGACGTGCCGGCCCCGGTCGTCCGCGCGGCCACGGCCACCGCCGCGCCGGCCGCGCCGAAGCGGCGGGCGATCTCCGCCCCGATGCCCCGGCTGGCGCCGGTCACGATGGCGACCTTGCCGTCCAGGATGCCCATATCCGTCACTCCCCGTGTTCGTGCGGCGGAACCGAATACTAGAAGGCAATTCTAGATGATTGGATCGTGCCGGGCCGGGGGTGTCAACCCTGCCGGCCGCGGCGGCCTTTCATGATCCGGAAGGATCTTTAGTCTTCCCGGACCAAAGATCCTTCGCGATCATGGGCGGGGGACGGGTTGACACGGATGGGGGCGCGGCTGAGAATTC
>CAVRMX010000005.1:0-121788 GCA_963722275.1 uncultured Actinomycetes bacterium
CTCCGTCAGCCTTGCGGGCGGCGCGGTAGGTCCCTTCGGCGACGCGGTTGGGGACTTCCTGGGATTCGCGGAGTACCCGGCGGCGGCCGTCGGGGATCTTGGGCCAGCTGGCCCGGGTGACCAGGGTGCCTGCGTAGACCGGTTCCCAGGAGATGGCGTAGAACGGGGCGGCTTCGGGGAGCAGGGTGGCCAGGGCGTAGATCGTGCGCAGGTGGTACCACTTGCTGACCACGGCCAGGCGCAGCCCCATGGCCAGGGCCTCGCGCAGGTAGGGCAGCGACAGTTCGACGTTCTGCCAGGTGTCCTTGGACTGGTCCTCGACGCGGATCGCGCCGCCGGGGACGCCTGCCTCGGTGAGCTGGCGAGCGAACTCGCGGCCCTCGACGATGCCGTTGTGCCGGTTGACGCCGCCGGTCGCGATCACCAGCGGGGCCGCGCCTGCGTGGTACCGGGCGGCGGCGATCTGCGCGGGGGCGGCCTGGTTCGTGCCGAACAGAACCAGCGCCACGGGCTCGCTGTCCGGGGGCGGTGCCTCGATGTCCACCGCCGCGGTCAGCGTGGCGGTCCGCTCGGCGGTCAGCTCTTCGTCGCTCACCTGTGCCCCTGGCCTGGGCGTGGGCGCGGAGCCGGCAGCGCGAGGCGGGTGCCTGCGTCGAGGTAGCGGGCGTGGAAGTCCGTTGCGGACGGGGCATCGGGGAATCGGTGGGCCAGGGTTTGGTCGAGCTTGCCTGCCAGCACCATCGTCGGCCACACGACCCGTCCGCAGTCCAGGGCAGCGATCCCCGCGGTCACGGCCTGGTCCAGGTCGCCGAGCCCGGCGGCGGCGAGGGCGAGGATCAGGAGCGTTCGGGCGTAATTGGTCGGCTGGTCCCATGGGGGCCGGGCTCGCGGGCGGTAGGCCACATCGATGATCCGCTGGGTCATCTCCGCGGCCTCGGCGTACCGGCCCGCCAGCAGCAATGAGGTCGCGGTGTACGGCGGGTCCTCAGCGCGTGGGACCGAGTACACGCTGGCCGCCGGGATTGACGGGCCGAGCTGCGCCATCGCGGTAGCGGCTTTGCGCCTGGCCTCGGCCATTCCGGCGGCGTCGCCGAGCATGGCCCGGCAGCGCATCTCCTGGGCGGCCAGCTTGGCGTGCGCGACCGACCCGGGCTGCCCGTTGGCCTGGCCGCGCCGGGCGGCGGCCGCCGAGGCCAGCGGGTCGCCCTGGTACCAGGCGATCAGCGACCGGGTCAGCGCCGCCCAGCCGAGCAGTTCCGGGTAGGAGGCGTCCTGGCCGCGCCGTTCGGTATCGGCACACCAGATGACCGCGGCAGCGTGGTCGCCTAGATCGGCCGCCGAGATCGCCAGCAGGCTGGACAGCCAGCCGGCCGTAACCGTCAGGTCCGGCCGCTGCCGGGGCGCGGACCGGCCCAGCAGCGTCCCGGCGAACGACCGGGCGCTCAGCAACTCGCCGTAGACCGCGGGCGAGGGAGCTATGGCCAGGGCGTGCGCGTAGTGGGCCACCAGCTCGGCCAGCCCGTCAGCACCGGTATCCAGCCCGGCCGGGTCGCCGGTCATCGCGACCTGGAGCGCCTCGACCGCGCCCGATAGCGTCCGCTGCGGTTTGCTGGCTTTCCTCTCCCGGCGTGGCGGCGGCTGCTGGGCGGCGTCACGGATCGAGCCGCCCGCGCCGAGGGCGTCGTCTAGGCGCGCGGCCAGGTACGGAGATGACGGCTTATGCCCGGACAGGACCTTTGACAGGTAGGACGCGTCGTAGCTGGCCGCCTTCGCCAGGCCGCGCAGCGACATGCCGCGCTCGGCCATCAGCCGCCGGACCTCGGCGGCGAACTCCGCCATTGCGTCTGCCATCCCGCCAAGTGTGGACCTGTGGACCGCCCTGCGGGTGACCACAGGACAACACTTCCAGGCTACGCCCGGTAAGGACTTGACTGCCGGTATCCGCCAACACGCACACGCGACAGGGAGGCACCGGCCGCCGTGAGATACCGCGAAGACACTCCCGGGGAGCTGGCCCGGGCCCGCGTCGCAGCCTGGCGCGACCGGAACCCGGCCGGGACCGGCGAGGAACTGCTCGCCGCCATCGGCCACCAGTTCCACCGGGATTACGGCGTGGCGCTTCGCGCGGTGCTGTTCGCGGTCGACCGGCACCGGGCGCGCCGGGTCACCGGTATTTCTGCCGAGGAGCGACGGCCGTGACCGAAGGCTATGCAGAGATGAGCCGAACTGCGCTGCGGCTTGCCCGTGAGGAGCCGGACCAGGTACTGCGGCTCCAGGAGTTCCGGGTCGTGCACCCACAGGTGATCATCGGCGACTTGGGGTTCGGGGTATGGCAGGCCTGCATTCCCGAGCCGCACGGCGAGCATGTCATCAGTCGGTACACGCTTCGCGAGCTGCTGAACAAGCTCGACGAGCTGACCGAGCGACACCGCAGCCAACCGGACAGCGGGCAGGACTAAAGGGACCGCAGTGGCTCTCGCTACTGATGGCGCTTTTCTGGACCGCGCAGCGTTGATCCTCCCGAATAACCGTTCCGACGTCAGGACAAATTGCCCAGTCCAGTGGATCAACGTAAGGACCATCAAGGGCCGGGCCACAGGCCAGGGTCGGAGCGCATGTGTTACCGGCCTATTTATCTGGCTACGGATCGATGATCAACGGCAACGCTCATTCGTGACGGCCTAGTGGGATCGGCCTCGGGAGAATAAGCCATCCGAGGCCGTATGTGTGCAGACCGCCGTGAGTGCATGCCTGGCGGTGGCCAGACATCGCCTCCGTGGCGCATATCACGGAGCGTGATTGCCCTCTGCCGACCCGGTGGGCGCCGAGTTCGCACTCCCTACCGAATCGGATCGCCTATCTCTGGCCGCCTGCGCATGCCACTGCGCCCAGATCGCCCGGTGCTGGGCGCATGACTCTGCTGGATGCCATGGTTCCTGATTGGATCCCTGGCGGGATCAAACGGAGCGTCAGGGTGCGGGTCTGGCGGCCGTGCCGTCAGACCCGCACCCGCGCTCGTCACGCCTGGGCGTCCATGCTTACTTTCGTCCGGGGATGGTCGGCAGGAGGAGATAGGAGTCGTAGCGCCCGCCGGTGTGGATGAGGTGTCTGCCCTTGTTCTTCAGGTACTCGTGCCGTTGGGCGAACAGGCCCTCCTCGTAGCGGTTGACGTCGTGACCCTGGACCACCACCCTGAGCGTCTCGCCTGCGCGGAACATGGTGCTGGATGGCCAGATCTCGATGTCGACGGGAACGATCTCACCCTCGTTGAGGAGCTGGTCTCGCTGGTGGGCGTACTTGGGCTGGTGCGGCGTCGATTTCTGCTCGTCGAGTTCGCGGCGGCTGACGCGTAGCCAGCCGAGGGCGACGTTGCCGTCCTCGAAGGTGGAGAAGAACGGGAAGTTGACCTTGTTCCCGTCGGCGTCGAGCTTCTGCAGCGCGACGAACAGGTCCATGTCGTCGGAGCCCTCCGCCGACACCCAGAGGCGGAGCTTGCTGTAGCCCGTGATCTCGGTGTCTTCGTCGAAGGTGCGGTCGAAGTGGACCAACCCAGTCGTCGCGTCGTAGGCAGTCAGCGCCTCCTGCTCGGCCGGCTTGGCCCGGAGCGTACGCTCACGTGCGTGCAGCCAGGACTTGGTGTACTGGGTGCGCGCCAGCGGCCACTCCTGCTCGTGGCGCATCTCGCCTTGGTAGTAGCGCTCGCGGATCTCGAGGGCGACCGGCTGCCAGTCGTCGGTCTCGTTCGGGATGTCCTTGAGGAACCGGTCAAAAAAGAGCGCCTGTCGCCGCAGGTTGTCCGGCTGGTAGTAGTTCTGCCACTTTTTGCGGCCGTGGACCATGAGCCACTTCTGCGGCGAGGACGCATGGCGGTAGCCCTCGAGGGTGCCGCGCGTGTGCAGCCCGTGGTCACTCCAGCTCGCGACGACGAAAGCCGGTACCTGAATGGCGGTGAGGTCGGGGCGCTTGGAGGCCCAGTACTCGTCGTCGAAGGGGTGCTCCATCGCCAGGCCGGCGACGTCTTCGACCTGCTCGTGGGTGTAGCCGATGAGTGGGGCCAGCATCGGCACGAACGCGGTCTCCGGGATGCCGGCGTGGGTGACGACCTCGTAGTACAGGTCGCTCCAGCCCTCCCAGGGGTTGATCGCGGCGAGGTGCGGGGGCTGGAGGGCGGCTACCGCCCACTGGATGACGGCGTACCAGGAGACGCCGGCCATGCCGACCTTGCCGTTGCTCCACTCCTGGGTGCCGGCCCACTCGATGAGGTCGTAACAGCCCTCGGCTTCGGCGGGCCCGCCCATGGTGACGTTGCCTTCCGATCCCCAGGTGCCGCGGGCGTCGGCCATGATCACGGCGTATCCGTGGCGGGTCCAGTACGCCGGGTCGGGTGTCTCGAAGCAGGTGTACGGGGAGAGGTCCTCGGTGGGGACGTCGTTTCCCGGCCAGTAGCGCCAGTCGAGCTGCCCGTGCTTGCCGTAGGGGCTCCAGGCGATCAGCACCGGCAGCGGTCCGTCGGCGTGGTCGGGACGGTAGAGGTCGACGCGCAGCAGCTTGCCATCGCGCATTGGCACCGTGACGTTGCGCTGGATGCGCATGCCGGCGTCAGTGGTCTCGCTGTAGTCCATTCCGGGCCAGCCCTCGACGGTCTCCGGTGGCACTCCGGGAACGAAGCGGAGCTGGGGCTGGGGGGTGCTCTCGGTCATGATGTGCCTCCGTCGTGGGATGTCCGGGTGGTTGCGGGTGCGGGAGGCCGGTACTTGGCGTTGCGGTCGATGGTGAGGTAGACGTCCATGCCGACGGGTTGCCGTTGCTCTTCGGCGATGTGCCCCAGCACGCCGGCGGTGCGGGCAAGGAGCGCGAAGCCGCGCAGCATCGCCACGGGCAGGTCGAGGTCGGCGAGGGCAGCGCCGCAGACCCCGGCGCCGTTCAGCGGCAGAGAACGACCAAGGATCTCGGGGTGGACCCGTCCGATGGCCTGGAACAGCCGCAGATGCGGGCCGCGGACCCCTTCCTGGTCGGCGAGGGCGATCAGCGCCGGGGTGCGCGGGTCACCGCTCTTGTGGACCGGGTGGCCGAGACCGGGGATGATCCGGCGCGCTGCTCGCGCTTGGCTGACGACCTGGGTGGCGAGTTCGTCCCATCCGGCGTCGTCGGCTGGCTGCTCCGGCCGGCCGGCGAGTGCATCGGCGAGGAACCGGGCGCAGTCCTCGGTGACGCCGAGGAAGCGGGAGCCTCCTCCGAGCAGCCCGGCCGCGACCGCTCCCTGTAGTGAGTCGGGTGCGCTGAGGTAGGTCAGCCGGGCGGCGATGGCGGTCGGGGTGAACCCGTGGTCGGCCAGGGCGACCAGGACAGCCTCGAAGACGCGCAGCTGGCCGGGGGTGGGCCGCCGCTGCGCGACCAGCCAGAAGGCGAGCTCCCCGAAGCTGACCTGGCCCATCAGGTCGTGTGCCAGGTCTTGGCCGAGCAGGTTGATGCTGGTCAGGTCTGAGGTGCCGATCGAGGTGGGGAACGTGGGCAGCTCACTGCCGGGCATCGGTGCCTCCGGTTGTGACAGTTGCGTGGATGGGCGCCGGCCGGGGCCTGGTGGCGTCGGGGTCCGTCAGCCACCGGCGGATCTGGGCACCGTGCTCGTCGAGCACTGGTGGCGGCAGCTCATAGCGCGGTGGTGTGTGTGAGAACCGGATCGGGTTGCGGATCCCGGGAACGGCGTGTTCTCCGTGCCCGGCGTCCACGACCGGATCCAGGCCCATCTCCTCGGCGAACGCGACGCCGCCGTCGATGGTGTTGATGGGTCCGCACGGCACCCCAGCCGCGGTCAGGTCGCGGAACCACTCCATCTTGGAGCGGGTGGCCAGCCGTTCGACCAGGAGCGGACGCAGCTGCTCGCGGTTGGCGGTGCGGTCCTGGTTGTGCGCGAACCGAGGATCATCGATCAGGTCCGGGACGCCGAGGACGTCGCACAGCTTGCGGAACTGGCCGTCGTTGCCAGCGGCGATGATCAGCTCACCGTCCGCAGCAGGTAGTGGCTCGTAGGGGAACAGGCTGGGATGCGCGTTGCCCATCCGCAGCGGGACGACCCCGCCGGCGACATAGGCGCTGCTGTGGTTGACTAGCCCGGACAGCGCAGTGGAGAGCAAGTTCACCTCGACGTGCTGCCCCTGACCGGTCTCCTCCCGGTGCCGCAGCGCGGCGAGGATGCCGATCGTGGCATGCATTCCCGACATCACGTCGAAGACGGAGATGCCGGCCCGGTACGGGGAGCCTTCCGGGTCACCGGTCAAGCTCATCAGACCCGAGATCGCCTGCACCATCAGGTCGTATCCGGGCAGGCCGGCGCCCTTGCCGGAGCCGAACCCGCTGATCGAGGCGTACACCACGGCGGGGTTGGCCGCCGCCACCGTCGCATAGTCAAGGCCGAAGCGGGCCAGGCCGCCGGGCTTGAAGTTCTCTACCACCACGTGCGCGCGGGCGGCGAGCTTACGGGCGGCCGCACGGTCGTCCTCGTCCTTGAAGTCGAGCGCGACAGACCGCTTGTTGCGGTTGACCGCCAGGTAGTAGGTGGCCACCCCCTCCCTGACCGGCGGCCGCCAGGTGCGGGTGTCGTCCCCGCCGGGAGACTCGACCTTGATCACCTCGGCACCGAGGTCGGCCAGCAGCATCGTGGCGTAAGGGCCCGCGAGGATCCGGGAGAAGTCAGCGACGAGCAGGCCGTCGAGCGGACCGCGGGCGGGTGCGGGTGTTGAGTCAGGCATCGTCTTCTTTCCAGATGGCCGGGTCAGGTGGCGATGTCGGGATAGGGCTGCGCGAAGTGCGCCAGCCGGGCGGCGTAATCCTTCTGGAACCCGAGCGGCTCGGGATAGTCGCGTTCGAACATGGCGATGAACAGCGTCAGCGTGAGGAACGGGTGCGCACCGAGCTCGAACAGCTTCGGGTAGTCATGCGCGGCGAGCGCCGCGCGTTCGGCCTGCTCGAAGCGCAGCCAGGTGCTCTGCTCCTGGCTGATGCAGTTCAGGATCCGGTTCGCTTCCCCGGCCTCCCACCACTGCACGGTGCCGGCCGGGTCAGTGCGGTACCGCTCCACCAGGTCAGGGTCGCGGTCGACGGTGAACAGGAACTTGTTCAGCAGGTACTTGCTCATGCGACACCTCCCGTGGGGTACCAGGTGAAGTAGGCCTCCATCGTGTGGAACAGGTCCAAGGTGTCGGCGTAGTCGGCCTTCGCGTTCTCGCCCGCGACGCCCATCATCAGCATGAAGTCCATGAACCCGTGGGTGGCGTTACCTGGCGCGTGCAGGCTGTCGAGCGTCACCTGCGACAGGCAGCTCTCCAGGGCGCCGGTGGCGATCCAGCCGACGGCCCGCCGGTCGAAGTGCGGGTCGGGGCCGTGCTCCCCGAACTGGCGTGGACCGCCGAGCTCGAGGGACAGGTGCCCGGTGCCGATGACCGCGACCCGCAGGTCCTCCGGCCATGCCTCGATGATGTGCCGGATGGCCTGGCCGAGCTCGACGAACCGCTTCGGCTGCGGCAGGGGCGGCGCGAAGATGTTGGTGTAGATGGGCACGATCGGCAGGTCGGCCTCCGGACGCAGCGTGATGATGGGGCACGTGATCGAGTGGTCGATGCGCAGCTCGTTGCTGAACGCTAGGTCGAACCCGGCGTCAAGCCCGTTGCGCAGCACGTGTGCCGACAGGTCCTCGTGCCCGTTCAGCAGCAGCCTGGGCAGTCCGAATTCCCGTTCCTCGTTGTAGAAGTTCGCGTCGTACATCGGCGCCTTCCCGATGAGGAACTGCGGCATGTTGTCGAGCCACAACTGGTGGAAGTGGTCGCTGCCGACCATCACCAAGACGTCGGGACGGGCCCGGGTAAGCGTCTCCCGGAACTTCTCGATCTTCGCCACCCACTCATCCGCGAACGGCGGCCGGGCCGCACCGGTGGCTGTGCTGGCGCGGTAGTAGAACGGATGGTGGGTCGAGGCGATCACCGCACATACGGTTGCCATCGCTGGTCTCCTTTGCTCGCAAGCCGCGGGGCGCTGGCGGCGGGCCCCGAGTCAGATCAGGGCGGTGATCTGCTCTTCGACGCCGAGCAGCGCCCGCCCGTACAGCTCGGCGGAGATCTCCGGGTTCACCACCGCGTGCCGGCTACAGGTCTCCAGGTCACGCCACACCCGCTGGAGCGGGTTGAACTCCGCGAAGCTGCCGGCGCCGTGCACGTTAAGCAGCAGGTCAACGGCCTCACGGCAGCGCCGGGCGACGGTGCCGACATCGGCACGGACCCGCGCCCGGGTGACGAAGCCGAGGTACTCCCCGGACTCGGCGGCCTCATCGATGTCGCGAGCGGCGCGCATCATGTGCAGGAAGGCGGTGTCGATCAGCTGGGACGCCTCGGCGACCTGCAGTTGAGACGTCGGCGCCAGGCTTGACTTGTCGTAGAACGTGTAGGAGATCCCGCGGCCCTTGGCAAGCGAGTCCTTCACGATCTCCAGGGCATGCCTGGCCAGGCCTACCTGGGCTCCGACGAGGACCAGGGCCAGGACCGGGACGAACGCGGACCGGTACAGCGCCTCGCCCTTGTGCTCGGTCGGGTAGATGCCGACGATGGCCTGCGGCACCGACAGGATCCGGTGGGACGGCACGAACACCTCGCTGGCGACCAGGGTGTTGCTGGCGGTGCCGCGCATGCCGGCGACGAACCAGGTGTCCTCGATGGCGAGGTCGCTCATCGGGACGAGCGCGAGACCCTGGTCGATCTGGTCACCGGTCTCGTCCACCACCGGGATCCCGACCATGGCCCACTGGGAGTGCATGCAGCCCGACGCGAAGCCCCATTTGCCGGTCACGACCTGACCGCCGTCGGCGTGCTTGCTGGTGGCGGTCGGGGCGACGACTCCGCAGATCCGGGCGTCGGGGTCGTTCTCGTAGATGTCGCGCTGGGCCTGCTCGGGATACAGGCCGGCCAGCCAGCCGCACACGTTCATCAGCGTGCTGACCCAGGCGGTGGACCCGTCGCCGCGGGCCATCTCGGCGCTGACCTGGAGGAAGGTCTGGAAGTTCGCCTGGTGGCCTCCGAACCGCCTGGGCACGGCCAGCCGGAAGAGGCCGGCCTCCTTGATCGCCTCGATGTTCTCCTCGACGACGCGACGGTTCTCCTCGGTTGCCCTGGCGTTCTGACACAGCAGGGGCACAACGCTGGCCGCACGGGTGATGAGGTCCGACGATGTCGCGGTGGTTTCGTCGGCCGGGGGCTGTGTGGAGGCAGTAACGGTCATCGCGGATCGCTCCTCGGGATCGGGGGGGCCGCAGGTGCCGCGGCACGGACTTCCCGAAACTGTGCGCGGTGTGACAGCCGTCTCGCTTGCGTCGCCAGACCAGAAAATTCCCCGGCTTTTGGACTCGGGCGGGACGGTCGTCACCAACGGCGTGCCAGTCCAACCGCGGTCCGGATCGTTGGTTCGGGAGGCCAAGAACTGGTCCGGCGTGACCTGTTTCACTTTCGTGAAGTCCGGCAGCCGGTCGGCTGTACCACTCAAGGAGGAGCGCCGTGACCATGACCGCGCTAGGACCCTCATTCGAACTCCGTCACTTTTCGCCGCGCTCTGGGGCACGTGCCCACCGCGGTGTCGGTGGTGACCGCGACCGACGAGCAAGGCCACGTCGGCATGACGGTCGGGAGCTTCACGTCGATCTCGCTCGAGCCGCCCCTGGTCGGCTTCTTCGCGGACACCGGGTCCGCGACCTTGCAGCGCATCCGGAACGCCGGCTCGTTCTGCGTCAACGTGCTGACCGACCGGCAGAATCATGCCTGCATGAGCTTCGCGTCCAAGGTCGCTGATCGGTTCGCCGGGATCGATGTGCTGCCCGGCCAGCACGCGGCGCCCCGGCTCGCCGGGTCGATGGCCTGGATCGACTGCACCGTCGATTGCCTGGTCGAGTTCGGTGATCACGTGGTGATCGTCGGCCGGGTGCACGAACTCGAGGTCGCCAGCGGCAACCACCGCCCGCTGGTGTTCTTCCGCGGCAAGCTGTGCAACCTCGATCGGCGCACGGTGCCTAGCAAGGGTCACTGGCAGCTCGACCACTACGCCGACTGGTGAGGATCCCGGCATGAACCGACCCGGCGCGCCCCTGCTGTCAGCCGAGCAGCATGAGCTCGCGGCGACCGCGCGGCCCTGGGCGGAGAACCTGCTGCACGCCCATGCCGATCAGCGCGGCCGCCGCGACGTGGTCGGGCTGGGCACGTCGCTCGCGGGAGCAACCTTGCGCTTCGGGGACAGCGAGCCCGGTTTCGGCACCGCCACCACTTACACGTTCGGGACGCTGCTCCGCGCCGGCGACCGCACCCAGCACCTGGTCAGCAATCTAATCGTCACGGCGAGGGATCCGGCACGCGTCACCACCTCTGCGGCGTACACCCGATGGACCCCGGATCCGGCACCGGCATTGGCCGGCGTGGCGGCGCACCTCCCCGAGTGCGCCATCGACGGTGGACACTGGAAGTTCACCGCACAAAAGGTGCGGCGTGACTGGTTCCTGGAGCCGCTAAGATGAGCCACTCGGTCACCGCCAGCGCTGCCGTCGGCTCAGCCGACGGGCAATGGCTTCGCCGTCTGCGCGGGTCCGGCCGGCATGCAGCCGGCTAGCCACCCTCCGCTGGTCGCCGAGGTCACCAGCGAACTGGGTGACGGACCGGTCGCCTGGGCGGTCGACCTCGGCCATGAGATGGCTACCCGGATCATCGCGGAGATCCCTGCGCTCGGCGGCGGGCAGGAGCCGTTCGAGACCCTGCGGATGGGCACGGAGTCAGCCACCCTGCGCTCCATGCTGCTGCTGGTATCCAACGACCCGGCGCGCATCGGCGTCACGGAGGAGGCACTGGAAGGGGACCGGGACTTCGTCCGCCGAGGCGTCAGCATCGACCAGGTTCTCAGGGGGATCCGCCTCGGGCACTCGCTGATGGCCCATGGATTCCTCGAGGCAGCCGCCGATCTCGTCGATGAACCGCTGCGGGCGGCGGAGATGAAACGGACCTCGAACCTGCTGTTCGAATACATCGACGACTTCGCCTCCAGCATGGCCACCGAGTACCTCACCGAACGCGACCGGTGGGTAGCCAGCGCCGCCGCCGAACGGGAGGAGATGGTCCGGGCCATCCTGGACCAGCAACAGGTCTCCAGCGAGCAAGCGTCCTCGGTCCTCGGGTACGCGCTTGACCGGTACCACGTCGGGTTCGTGCTATGGCGGGACGGCACAGCAGACCGGTACCCGACCGACCTGCAGCGGGCAGCGGCCCGGATGCTGCGGGACACAGGTTGCAGCGGGACACTCATGGTTCCGCACGGCGCGTCCTCGCTGTGGGTGTGGGCATCGTGGCGGTCCAGGAGCCACGCGGTGCCCAGCCTCACGTCCTTTAACCAGCCCGGAACGCACATCGCGGCGGGCACGCTGGCCCGCGGAAAGAGCGGATTCCGGCACAGCCATCGCGAGGCCGCCTACGTCGCCGAACTCGTCAAGGCGACGCCGCCGCCGCATCCCGCCGCATCCCTGACGCACTTCGGTGACGTCGAACTCGCTGTGCTGCTCGCTCAGGAGCCCGAACTGGCCCAGAACTTCGTCCGACGTGAGCTCGGCCCCGTGGCCACGGACACGCCGGCTGCCGCCGAGCTGCGCGAGACAGTCGCATGCTACCTAGCCAATGACCGGAGCCTCGTACGGGCTGCCGAACAACTTCACGTCGCCCGGAACACCGTCGCCTACCGCGTGAAGAAATTCGAGAAACTCGCTGCTCGTGATCTCAAGGATCGCCGCCTGGAACTTGAAGCGGCTCTGCGGCTGGCCGCCGTATTCCGCTCAGCTGTCCTCGACCAGCCATGATCAGCGCAAAGCGCGGCATCGCCGATCGCAAGCCACCCGGGAGACCTCACCGGACTACCGGGGCGTGATGTTCGCGGCGGCAGCATGATCCGCACATCGGCTACAGTCGGGCGCCGGTCGGCCGTCCGGCCGCGCGTAGCCGCACACAGATCACCCGGCTCGGCGCAACACGAAGCGGCCACGCTGGCGACCAGGTTGCCGTCGATATCGGCGGATCAGGTGCGGCCCGCGAACCACACGCCAGTTACGGACCGTTAGCGAAACTTGCTGCCGACAAGGCGGTGGTGGCACAGCCGGCCGAACCTCGGCGAAGGCGGCGAAAGTAACCGCAGTGCTCAGCAAGCGTTGCCGGGCGGTGCTCACGGAGCGTCGCCGCTAGATCTCCAAATAACGAGGTCGCTAACACCGCCGTGAGCCAGATCCGGAGCGCCTAACCAATGAAACCCTCCGGATGGCACTGTCCGCAGGGCCACAGTTATGTAACCGCGATGGCTCCCCATGGCTCCCCTATGACTTTCCGCTGAGGACTCTCCGCTTGCCGATTCGGGAGCCGACGGGGAGCCAAACGGGGAGCCAAAGAGGGAGCCAACGGGACAGACGCCCCGCGACACCAGGCGACGCCCCGCGACAATCGCGCAGGTCAGATGGTTTATCGGGCGACGTCCAGCGACAGGCCCTGTCCCTACAAGTTCCGGGAGAGGGCCTGCGGAGTGCGGAGGATCGGGGATTTGAACCCCGGAGGGCCGTAAAGCCCAACCGCATTAGCAGTGCGGCGCCATAGACCGGACTAGGCGAATCCTCCACCCGCACGTGGGGTGCGGTGGGCCATAGCGTACCGGCACTGACCCGGCCCCGGCAAAGCATCTGCGCCGGGCGCGGTCAGCGCACCTCGATGACCTCGTAATCGCCGCGCTGGTAGGCCTCCCGCATCTGCCGTTTGGAGAACTTGCCCACGCTGGTCTTGGGCACTTCGGCCACGAAGCACCAGCGCTCGGGAAGCTGCCAGCGCGGGATCTGCTCGGTCATGAAGGCCCGCAGCTTGTCTGCGGTCACCTCCGCGCCGGGCCGCAGCACCACCGCCGCGAGCGGCCGCTCCCCCCACTTCTCGTCGGCCACCCCGATCACCGCGGCCTCGGCCACGTCGGGATGGGCCATCAGGACGTTCTCGAGTTCCATCGAGGAGATCCATTCGCCACCGGACTTGATGACGTCCTTGGCCCGGTCGGTCAGCCGGATGAACCCGCGCTCGTCCATCGTCCCCACGTCGCCGGTGCGCAGCCAGCCGTCGTGGAACTTGGCCGGGTCGTCGTCCTTGTAGTAGGCGCCGGTGATCCAGGGCCCGCGGACCTCGATCTCGCCGACCGCCTCGCCGTCGCACGGCAGCAGCGCCCCGCCGTCCCCGGTCAGCCGGCCCTCCACGGTGCAGAACAGCCGACCCTGGCTGTCCCGGTAGGACCACTCTTCTTCTTTGCTGACGCCGGGCGGCGGGTTCGCCACGCTGGCCAGCGGCGATGTCTCGGTCATGCCCCAGGCCTGGAGCAGCCGCACGCCGAGTTCCGTTTCGTACCTGACCTGCATCGCGTGCGGCACCGCGGAACCGCCGGCGATGACCAGGCGCAGCGAGGACAGGTCGCCGCCCTCGGCCCGCATGTGGGCGAGCACGCCCGCCCAGATCGTCGGCACCCCGCCGGCCACGGTGACCCGCTCGTCGGCGATGAGCCGGGCCAGCGTGGCGGGCTGCAGGTCGCGGTCGGGCATGATCAGGGCGGCCCCGGACAGCAGGCAGGCGTAGGCCAGGCCCCACGCGTTGGCGTGGAACATGGGCACGACGGGCAGCACGCGGTCCCGCTCGGAAAGGCCGAAGGCATTCCCGATACAGGCGCCCATCGAGTGCAGGTAGCTGGACCGGTGGCTGTAGACGATCCCCTTCGGGTTCCCGGTGGTTCCGCTGGTGTAGCACATCGCCGCGGCCGAGTGCTCGTCGACCAGCGGCCAGTCGAACGCGTCCGCCTCGGCTTCCAGCAGGTCCTCGTAGCGGTGCACGCTCACGCCGGCGAGCTGGTCAGTTCCGGGTGTCTCGGCGAGCGGGCCGCCGGTCACGATCACGTGCTTGACCGTGGGGGCATGGGGCAGGATCTCGGCGAGCCTGGGGACCAGCGAGGCGTCCACGATGACGATCTGGTCGTCGGCGTGGGTGGCGATGTAGCCGACCTCGGCCGTCGCGAGCCTGATGTTCAGCGTGTGCAGCACGGCGCCCATCGAGGGAACCGCCAGGTAGGCCTCGAGGTGCTCGGCGTTGTTCCACATGAACGTGCCGACCCGCTGGTCGGCGTCGACGCCCAGCGCCCGCAGGGCGTTGGCCAGCCGGGCGGCCCGGCGGCCCGCCTCGGCGTAAGTACGACGTCTGGTCCCGTCCCCGGTCCAGGTGACGACCTCCCGATCGCCGAATACGGAGGTTCCGTACCGCATGATCGACGTGATCGTCAGCGGGAGATCCATCATCGTGCTCCGCACCGAGCCACCTCCTCTAGGTGCCTGACCTGCATACCTGATAGTGCCACGATTCGGGCGCCCGGCAGTAGACCCTGCCTGGCGGCACTAACGCCCGCCGTTACGACAAGCACGCATAAATCGTAATTTGCACGCTTAGGTACTAAGCGTTCGGAACCCTCGCCGAGTTCCGCGTCGATACGCAGCCTGGCCACCGCCGGCCGACGTCTGGCGGGAAGGATGCTGGCGGTTCGTGGTGTACCCGGGGCACGCGCGCGAGCGGCCGGTCGACATCGTCTTCGCCGTCTACCTTCAGCCGCGCCGTCCCGCGGTCCGTCCCGCGGTCCGTCCCGCGGTCCGCGCCGCCGTCCTCGACGCGGACACCGACGAGGTCCTGGGTCCCACCGGGACCCGCGAGTCTGCCGCTATCTAGGGGACTCTAGGAAGTTAGCTAGACAACCCGATAGTGGGATAGAGCTGGCCCGGCTGCGCACCGGGGCGGCCTGGCTAGACAGGCTGGGAGCGCAGGAACTTGCCGAAGTGCGGGACGGTGAACGCGATCAGGCCGCGCTCGGAGCTGTAGATCAGCCCCTTCTTGATCAGCCCGTCCCGGGCGGGCGACAAGCTGGACGGCTTGCGCCCGAGCTCGTCGGCCACGATCGAGGTCGGCACCGGGTCATCGCCGGTGGCGGCCATCGCCCGCATGTAATCGCGCTCGGCCGGGGTGGCCCGCTCGTACCTGCTGCCGAAGAACCCGACGGCCAGCTCGCCCTCCGCCTCGGGCGCGGCCACGCTCACGTCAGCGGCCGTCACCGGACTGGCCGCGGCCACGTCCCAGGTCACCTTGCCGTAGGCCTGGACGAAGTAGGGATAGCCGTCCGCGGCGGCGTACAGCGCGTCGAGCGCCTCGGTGGTGAAGGTCACGTCCTCGCGCTGGGCCGGGGCGATCAGCGCCAGGTCGGCGGCCTCCCGTTCCAGGCGGTCGATCCGCGCGTACCTGAACAGGCGCTCGGAGTAGCTCTTGCTCGCCGAGAGCACCGACGGCAGGTGCGGCAGCCCCGCGCCGACCACGATGAGCGGGCCGCCCGTCTGAGACAGCTCGTGGCAGGCGGCGCACAGCGCGGACACGTCGGTGGCCGGCACGTCCTGCATCTCGTCCACGAACAAGGCGATCCCGACGCCGAGATCCCCGGCGACCGAGGCCGCCTCGGCGAACAGCTCGGTGAGGTCGACCTCGAGGTCGCCGGAATCGGCCCGGCCGCGCTGAGCGGGCACGTCGATGCCCAGCGTGACGGTGACCGAGGACCCCTTGGGGGCGGTGGGATCACGCAGGGCGAAGGCCTTGAGGACGCCGAGGAAATACTCGACCCGATCCGGGGCCCGATGCCGCGGCGCGAGTTCCCGCACGGCCATGTGCAGCGCGCCCGCGACCGGCCGCCTGATCGACTGCTCCGGCCTGGCCTCGATCTTGCCGGTGCCCCAGAGCCGCTGCAGGGCCATGGACCTGAAGGTGTTCAGCAAGACGGTCTTGCCGACCCCGCGCAGCCCGGTCAGCACCATGCTCCGCTCCGGGCGGCCGCGGGCGACCCGCTCGAGGACCACCTCGAACTGGCTGATCTCCCGGTCGCGCCCGGTGAGCTCGGGCGGTCGCTGCCCCGCGCCTGGGGCGTACGGATTGCGCACCGGATCCATGACATCGGACTCTATGGCCGGATCTAGCCAGAACCCTAGATTGACCTAGAAAACGCTACCGGCGTGTCGCGCGCCGGGCCCGGTCACCCGTCCTGGGGTTTGTTGATCCGGGCCAGGAAGGCGTTGTAGGCGGCTAGGTGCTCGTCGTCGTCGACGGATTCGCCGCCCCTGGCCCGGGCCCGGGCGGGCGACGGCGGCCGGCCGGGGTCGGTGCCGGCGTCCTGATGCGCGCTGACCAGGGTGGCGAAGTTCGACCGGCGGGCGGACTCGAGCCAGCCGAGGCCGCCGTCGCTGCGCTTCTCCCGGCTCCAGGCGAAGAACACCGCCAGCACCAGTACGAACATGATGCCGGCGCCTCCCACCCACATCACCGCGCCGCCGATGTGCACGTCGCTGA
Organism: uncultured Actinomycetes bacterium; assembly: GCA_963722275.1. GTDB lineage: Bacteria > Actinomycetota > Actinomycetes > Streptosporangiales > Streptosporangiaceae > Palsa-504. The sequence goes on from CAVRMX010000005.1 coordinate 16,446, forward strand.
GCGGGCTCGGCGCCCACGCGGGGCGCTGCTGGGCCAGCCCGGGGAAGGGGTTGCTGCCCTCGGAGCCGAGGACCAGCCCGGTGAACGCGTCCACCGGCATGGCGATGAAAAGCAGGAAGATCCGGGACGGATAGGAGACCCGCCACCGGATCGGCTCCCGCCCGATCAGCGGCAGGAAGTACAGGTAGCCGGCCAGCAGGTAGAGCGCGTGCTCGCCGTCGTGCACGCCGTTGTTGGTCTCCACCAGGTTCATGAAGCCGGTGAGGTGCGTACCGACGATGACCCCGACGTAGAGCGCGACTCCGAACGGCGGCCAGGTGAGGGCGGCCATCACGCGGGAGCGCAGCACCTTCTTGGTCCAGGTGTGCAGCGGGTTCCGGCTCGCGTGCAGCAGCAGCGTGGCCGGCTGGCCGACCACGAGCAGGGGCGGCGCGACCATGAGGAGCAGCAGGTGCTGCACCATGTGATCCCAGAACAGCACGTCGTCATAGCTGCCGATGCCGCTCTGGGTCGCGATCACGACGACGGCCAGGCCGCCGAGGAACAGCGCGGTCCGGTGCAGCGGCCACGGACGCGCCGGGTGACGCCGCCGTACGCGCAGCACGCCCCACAGGTACAGGGCCGCCGCGACCGCGACGAACCCCGTGACCACCGGGGCGAACTGCCACCGGGTCACGACCTCGGCCAGGCCTAGGGGCGGCAGTGCCTCGCTTCCCATGCCGCCGAGACTACTCGCCCGAGGTCAGGCCCCCGCCACGACTCCGGCACCTTCCGCCTGTGACCTGACCCCGCTCAGTTCAAGTCAGGGTGCTGCAGGCCGGGCAGCACCGGGGTCGGCTGCCGGGTTCCGGGGAGCCACACCGAGACGTGGGCGGGCTGGAATGCTTCATGGACCACGCCGACCAGATCGCCGTGTACCGTGTCGAGATCGACGGTCTGGCGCAGCCGCGCGGTGAACGCGGCCACGATCGCCTCGGCGTTGTAGCGCGCCCGGTTGAACCGGCGGTCGACGGCGTGCTGGACCCGCTTGCGCAGCGGGTTGAACAGCGCCGCGGCGGCCAGCGTGGCGGCCGCGACCGCCACCGGGGTCTTGAACGGGAGCACCACGGTGGCCAGCAGCACGAGCCCGGCGAACACACCGGCCAGCACCGCCGTGATGATCGCGTAGGAGATGACCCGGCTGATGATGCGGTCGATGTCATACAGCCGGTACTTCAGCACCGCGACCCCGACGCAGACCGGGAGGACCGCGAAACCTGCCGGGGCGATGGCATTGTTGACCGCTTTGTCCAGGCCCGAGGTCCCGCCCGAGACCAGCACCGCGCTGATCACCGAGACCACGAAGATCGTGGCGCCGGTGTACAGCCACTTGAACTGCTGGCGGCGCTCACCGGCGGACCGTCGGTATCTGGGTACCTGCACGGCCAGCCAGACGAGCAGGCTGGCCAGGACCCCCAGAGCTACCGCGCCCTGGGCCAGCCCCGCCGCGCCGGCCGCGTTGTTGACCAGGGTGCCGCTGGCATCGACGCGGACAGTGTGCCCGGCCACGGCCGCTGCGCCCCCGGCCGTCGCGGCCACCGCGAGCAGCGCCCCGGCGGGGACGAGGACTACAGCCACCCGCCGCCACCGGCCCTGCGGCAGCCGCCCGTCAGGGAACACCCACAGCAAGACGGCGATCAGGACCAGCCACACTGGCCAGCTGGCCAGAACCACCACGGCGACCGATCCCAGGGGCAGGTGCCCGTGATGTAGCCGGTAGTCGATGATGGCGTAATCGCCTGCGGGGTTCTGAGCAAGAAGGTAGAACGCCAGCAGCATCCACCCAATGGGGTTCCGCGGCCTGCGGGCCGCCAGCAGAGTGCCAATCATCACGCCGGGCGTCAGGAGCAGCAAGACGAACAGCCAGGAGAGCGGACCGTGCGGATCTGGCTGATGGGCCAGGCGGTCTAGCGGAACGGTGGCCAGGCCCGCTCCGAGCGTGAGCAGGCCGAACGCCACCGCGGCGGCCTGCGCCGCGCGCCGCCCCGGTGTCGTGCTCACCTGGCCACCTGCCCTCCGCCGATCGGCCCGTGATGAGCCGACCCTACGCGCGCGGCGTTCCGGGATCGTTACGGCTGTGAAGTAGGCCCGCTGGATAGCGGCCGGTGAACAGGATGGCGAACCAGGTCACGACGACTGCGAAGAACGCCCGATGTCCAGGAAGGACAGCACGATGTAGTGCGGAATGGCGAGGAACCCATTTGACCAGCGGCAGCCACCGGTTCAGGTCAGTGGCCGCGTCAGGATAGGCGTAGTCCAAACCACCAGCGCGGGACTTCTGCCTGAACAAGATCATCAGCAGCGGGCCGAGGAACAACAACCCGCCCGCGCCAGCGCTCCCGTAGGCCATGCTGGAAGAGGAGGAGGAGGAGGCGCTCCGGATGGCTGGAAGGGACCCGCGATCACGATGACGGTTCTGGTGCTACCACTGATCTTCGTGTTCACTGCGCTGACCGTGCTGGTGTTCGCGTTCGGTGCCCGGCGGCTGCTGGGACTGCGGTTCTCGTTCCTGCGCACGCTGATCGCAGGCGTCCTGGCGTTCCTGATCGCCTCGCCAATAATCACGGCCATCAGCGGCTCGGTGGTCGCAAAGCGAACGAGCGTCCTGCCCGAGCTGTGGTTCGTGATCCTGGGCGTGACGATCGCGCTGGTGGTCGGCATGGTGTTCCTGGTCGTGGCCGAGGCGCTGGTGCCGAGCGGGTCGGTGCCGGGGCTGGTCTACGTGCTGCGCGAGATGCGCAGGCGGATGGGCCGGGCGCGGCGCTACTGGCAGATCAGCGGGATCTTGGTGCGGCGCGGCCTGATGCCGTACGTGCGGGGCGGACGCCGGTCCGAGCTGTCGACGTCGGAGGGCCGGGCCAGGCTGGCCCGCTCGGTGCGCCTGGCAATGGAGGACGGCGGGGTCACCTTCGTCAAGCTCGGGCAGGTGCTCTCCACCCGGCGGGATCTCCTCCCGGCGGAGTTCATCAGCGAGCTGAGCCGCCTGCAAGACGACGCGGCCGAAGTCCCCTGGCCCAGGATCGAGCAGGTGCTGCGGTCCGAGCTGGGCGCTGGGGTGGGCGAGCTGTTCGCCAGCTTCGACCGTGAGCCGATTGCCGCGGCGTCCATCGCCCAGGTGCACGCGGCGACGCTCCCGTCGGGGGCTCGGGTCGTGGTCAAGGTGCGCCGGCCGGATGTCAGCCAGATCGTGGACAGGGATCTGGACATCGCCGGTCGGCTGGCGGCCCGGCTGGAGCGCAGCACGAGCTGGGGCCGGGCGGTGGGCACGGCCGGGCTTGCCGCCGGATTCGCCGCCGCCCTGCGCGAGGAACTCGACCTGCGGGTAGAAGCGCGCAACATGACCTCGGTGGCCGCCGCGCCGGGCAGCCGCGGCAGCGGCATAGCCATCCCGGTACCCTACCAGCCGCTGTGCACCGGGCTGGTGCTGGTGATGGAGCGCTTCGACGGGCGGCCGCTGGCCGCGATCGACGCCGGCATGCCCGCTGACGTGCGCGCCGCGCTGGCCCGCAGCCTGCTCGACTGCCTGCTCCGCGAGGTCATGCTGGAGGGGACCTTCCACGCCGACCCGCACCCGGGCAACGTCCTGCTGCTGGCCGACGGCAGGCTCGGGCTGCTGGACTTCGGGTCCGTCGGGCGCATCGACCGAGGGCTGCGTTCCGCGCTGCAGCGGCTGCTGCTGGCCCTGGACCGGGGCGACCCGGCCGGGCTGGCCGACGCGCTCCTGGACGTGGTCGAGCGACCCGAGGAGCTGGACGAGCTACGTCTGGAACGGATGCTGGGCCGGTTCCTGGCCCGGCACGTCGCAGCCGGGATCACCCCCGACGTGACGATGTTCACCGACCTGTTCCGCATCGTCTCCGACCACGGGCTGGCGGTACCACCGGAGATAGCCGCGGTATTCCGCGCGCTGGCCACGATGGAGGGCACGCTTACCCAGCTCGCCCCGGGCTTCGACATCGTGGCCGAAGCCCGCCGGTTCGCAGGCCAGCAGCTTGCCGGGCAGTTCAGGCCGGACACGCTGCGCACGACCGCGGCCGACGAGCTGGTCGCGCTGCTGCCCCTGCTGCGCCGCCTCCCCCGGCGCGTCGACCGGATCGGCGGAGCGCTCGAAGCCGGACGGCTCAGCGTCAACGTCCGCCTCCTCGCCGATGAAGGCGACCGCCGGATAGTCACGGGCCTGCTCTACCTGGTGCTGACCACGTTTCTCGCCGCGACCAGCGGCATCATGGCGGTCCTTATGCTCGGCCTGCGCGGCGGGCCGACCATCACCAGCCGGGTATCCCTCTTCCAGTTCCTCGGCTACTGCCTGCTGGTGATCTCAGCTATCCTCGCGCTGCGCGTGCTCGCACTCGTGTTCCGCCCAAACAAGGCCTAGCCACATCTGGGCGTCATCTCCTCGGTCGGGCACCCTCTGGGCTACTCCCGGGTGGCTCTGGGACGGCAGGGCTCTGCCTGCCCGGGCAAGGGGTCGCTGAGCTGAAACGAGCCCTTGCCGCCACCTACCCCGGTCTGGTGGTTCGGCGCCAGTGAGGTGAAGTCTCGTGGATGAGCTGCCCGTGTGGGACGAGGAGATTGGCTCCTGCGCTGAGCTGCCGCCGGGTACCTGGCCGCCACCTCACCACGCAGGTCTGGTGGCCCGGCACCAAGGCTCACGATGCCGACCACCGGGCCGACCGGAAGGCTGACTCGAATCAGAGGCTGGACACCGAGGCAATGGGCAGCGCGCGACACCTCATCAGTTGCGGCTGGCTGCTTTATAGCGAACCCAGCGTGAACGACACGACTCGCCGCATATATCCCGCGCTGCGGGTGGCGAACTGCCACGGACTCGACCGCGCTAGTCCTCGACGCCGGGTTCTGCGGCTGGGTGCACCGTCATCGACGCACGTGGAAGTCTAGGGTCAGACGACGACTTCCCCCGTGGTCTTCAAGCGGTAGTTCGCCCGGTGGGGCAGGCTCCGTGACCGGCCTCACGGGGCAGGCGGCAGCGTTGAAGATTTCGCCATTGTCGGCTCTGCCAACCTCAACGGCGTCCTCCTCCACCGCCTCGTAGCAGTCATGCCATCGACGACTGCGAGCTGCGGCTAGCTATCCCGCTCGTACCGGCCGCAGGTACGTCTAGGCCAACCGAAGAGGTGCGAGCCAAGGCAGACACCGCCACCTGGTCATCGATTGAACAACACCATCGCCGCAGTGTGAACCTCCCGCGTTTCCCGCGCCCGACGGAACCAATCAGAGGGTTCGCGTCAATGGTGCCCGTGTCACGTCAAGTGGCTGCTCGCCCGCTACGACGCCGTACTCCACATCCGGAGTCTGGCGGCTAGCGAGACACGCACAGGCCGTGATCGGTCACGTAATGTAGGTCGCCGTAATCCACGAAGTGGCGACGTCGGCCGCAGGTAGTGCGACGGTAGTGCTCGAAGTCGCCACCCGCAGCCGTCGACTGAACTGCCTGTTGTGGGTCATCGAGCTCGAGGCGGTCACACTGACACAGGCGAACTCGTCCAAGGCCGTCCAGCCATCTCCGCAGCACTGCTCTGGGTCGCGCGATTCGCACCCCACAGCACACCAGCAGGAAGCTCATGAACCGGCATCCTCGAGCCACTGCCGGTCGCGGTCTAGCGGTCCCGATCATCATTCCGCCGCTGGATGGATGACATGGCCCCATTATCGCCGCCGCCCCGATCTCGCCGCTAACAGGAGGATCGATGAAGCACTGGCCGCCTGACCGATCTACCATGCTGGGGTCTCGTTTTCCGGCGAGACCCTCCTGTTTCCCGTGGGTTGACCTGGGGAAACGCTTCAAGATCCATCCCGCGTATATCCCGCGACCAGCGACAAATAGCGGCAGTCGGCTGCAGTCGGTGACGAGTCTACGACATGGGATCGGCGGGAATAAGCCCAGGTCAAGACTAGTTTTCCGAGGTCAGAGCGGAGGGCGTGGGATTCGAACCCACGAGGACGTTGCCGCCCTAATGGTTTTCAAGACCATCGCCATCGGCCACTAGGCGAGCCCTCCTGTGCGTCACAGCCTACGGTAACGCCGAACGGGACGTCAGCCGGCGCGGCCAGGCGAGCCCGTCGCCGACGACTGCGGCCAGGGCCAGGTACGCCTCGGCGGTATCGCTGCTGAGCAGCTCGAGCTCGATCTCCGCGCCCTCCTCCAGGTGCGGGTCGTAGGGGATCCTGGCCACCGCGCGGCAGCGGGCGGCGAAGTGATGCTCGAGCCGGTCGAGGTCGACGGTGCTCTTGCTCTTCGGCCGGATCGCCGAGAGCACGACGACCCCGTTCCGCACCAGGTCACCGCAGTTGTGCGCCTCCAGCCAGTCCAGGGTGGCGCTGGCGCTCCTGGCGCCGTCCACCGACGGCGAGCTGACCAGGATGATCTGGTCGGCCAGCTGCAGGACGCCGGACATGGCCGAGTGCAGCAGGCCGGTGCCGCAGTCGGTGATGCAGATCGAGTAGAAGTGCTCGAGCACCCGCGCCGCGTCGCAGTAGTCGTCGGCGCCGAACGCGACGGACACTCCGGGGTCGCGGTCGGAGGCGAGTACCTCGAGCCGGCTCGACGCCTGGGAGGTGAAGGCGCGCACGTCGGCGTAGCGGCTGACCTGACCGCGCTCGTTCAGCAGGTCCCTGATCGTCGCGGCCGTCTCCAGCCGGACCTTGTCCGACAGCGTGCCGCGGTCGGGGTTGGCGTCCACGGCGATCACCCGGTCGCCGCGCAGCGTGGCGAGCGTCGCGCCGAGTCCCACCGCGGTCGTCGTCTTGCCCACGCCGCCCTTGAGGCTGAGCACCGCGACCCGGTGATGACCGCCCGCGACCGGCGTCCTGACCCGGTTGATGAGGTCCCGGCGGCGCATCTCGGCCGTCGACTCGCCGAACCGCAGCAGCCCGCCGGTCGCCCGGTACACGCTGCGGCGCCAGCCAGACCCGGGGGCCGCCCGCTTGCCGTGCAGCAGCGACTCGGTGGTCAGGCTGTCCGACGTCTCCCGCGCGAACTCCGGGTCCGCCGGCGGCGGGGCGAGCGTCTCGTCCCGGTACGGGCGGTAGCCGTCCGGTGCCGCCTGCGGAACCCCTCGGCAGCGGCACGATGACCTGCTCCGCCGGGTCGGGCAGCGGCTCCATCACCGGCACCGGGACCACGTCCGAGGCGAAGCCCGCGTAGCCCGGGTCCTCGGCGAATCCCGGGTGTGCGGTATATCCGTACTCCGCATCCGGCGCATAGCCGGGACCCTGCGGGTAACCCGGCCGCCCCGGGCTGGGCCGTCCCGGATACTCCAGCTCGCGGGATGCGGGCTCATAGGGATAGAAGGACGGCTGCGGATAGTCGTCGTCCGGCGCTACCGGCTCCACCCGCTCGCCCCAGCCGGCCCAGCCGCGGAAGGGCGGGAAATCCTCGCCGTCCTGATCAGGGAGCGGCGCGGGGTCATGCGGATAGTCGTGCGTGTCTTCGCCGAAGACCTGCGGCGTATCGTTGTTCATCGTCACGGGTCGTCCCTCTTGGTCCTCATGGGGTGGGGGCGCGCATGCGGGCCGGGTTCGTACATCTCTCCGAGCGTAAGCCAAATGGCGCGCGATTTCGATACCCAGCGCACCGGAGTGGTGGCACTCAGTTGCGATACAGGCTCCCTGTCTAGCAGATAGCCCGGAAATGACAGAGTTGGCACGCCTGTCCCTCTCAACCCGGCACCGAACAAAGGAGAAGGAATGCACGCCGTCGTCATCACCGAACCCGGCGAACCCGAGGTGCTGCGCTGGCTCGAGGTGCCCGACCCGGTCCCCGGCCCGGGCGAGGTGGTCATCGACGTCGCCGCGAGCGGGGTCAACCGCGCGGACCTGATGCAGCGGCAGGGCCTCTACCCGCCGCCGCCGGGCGCGCCGCCGTACCCGGGCCTGGAGTGCTCGGGCCGGGTCCGCACGGTCGGCGACGGCGTCACGGACTGGCGGCCGGGTGACCAGGTGTGCGCGCTGCTGGCCGGCGGCGGCTACGCGGAGCAGGTCGCGGTGCCCGCGGGGCAGCTGCTGCCGGTGCCCGCGCGGGTGGACGTGACGGAGGCCGCGGCGTTTCCCGAGACGGCCTGCACGGTGTACGCCAACGTCTTCCAGACGGCCGGGCTGGCGGCCGGGGAAACGCTGCTCGTGCACGGCGGCAGCAGCGGGATCGGCACGATGGCGATCCAGCTGGGCAAGGCCTTCGGCGCCCGGGTCGCCTGCACCGCGGGCTCGGCGCAGAAGCTGGCCCGCTGCCGCGAGCTCGGCGCCGACGTGGCCATCAACTACCGGGACGAGGATTTCGTCGCGGCGCTGCTCGACGCCACCGGCGGCGCGGGCGCCGACGTGATCCTCGACATCATGGGCGCGAGCTACCTGGCCCGCAACCTGGCCGCGCTGGCGACCGGCGGCCGGCTCGTCATCATCGGCAGGCAGGGCGGCAGCCGGGCCGAAATCGACCTGGGCGTGCTGCAGGGCAAGCGGGCCAGCGTGCACGCGACGACGCTGCGCGTCCGCCCGGCACACGAGAAGGCCGCGGTCGTGGCGGCCGTGCGCGACCACGTGTGGCCGCTCATCGACGCCGGGCAGGTCGCCGCCGTCATCGACAGGAAGCTGCCGATATCACAGGCGGCGCAGGCCCACCACGCCATGGCGGCCAGCGAGCACATCGGCAAGATCTTGCTGGTGCGGGAGTGACCCCGCGCCCCCGGCCGGCCGGGGGAAGGTACAGACTAGAGGGATGAGCGACGGGATGAATCCTCACACACAAGAGCACCCGCAGGTCCTCGTGGTGGGCCCGGACGGCATAGCCACATCGGGCAGCGAGCAGGAGGAGAACGCCAGCCGCGAGCGCCCGGTCACCGAGATGGTCGAGCAGCCGGCCAAGGTCATGCGGATCGGCAACATGATCAGGCAGCTGCTCGAGGAGGTCAGGGCGGCCCCCCTGGACGAGAAGAGCCGGGCCCGGCTGAAGGAGATCCACCAGAGCTCGATCAAGGAACTAGAGGACGGGCTCGCGCCCGAGCTCGTCGATGAGCTCGAGCGGCTGACACTGCCGTTCGCCGAGCATGACCTGCCGAGCGAGGCCGAGCTGCGGATCGCCCAGGCCCAGCTGGTGGGCTGGCTGGAGGGACTGTTCCACGGCATCCAGACCACGCTGTTCGCCCAGCAGATGGCGGCTCGCGCCCAGCTCGAGCAGATGCGCCGCGCCCTGCCGCCGGGCATGATGCCCCCCGAGCAGGAGGCACAGGTCCAGCGGCCGGGTTCGGGACCGTACCTGTAAAGATCATGACCCCGAACGGGCCGGGTGCCTGCCCCGGCCCCCCCGGCCCGCGGCGCCGGGGCTAAGGGCGCCCGAAGCGGATCCGTCCCAGCCAGGCGGCGGCCTCGGCGAACTCCGCGTCCGAGGTCCCCCGCCGGACCTGGGTGGCGCCGCCGTCGCACCGTGCGTAGCTGCCCAGGAAGCGCACCTCGCGGCAGACCCGGCGCAGCCCCATCAGCGCCTCGCCCACCCGCGCGTCGTCGACGTGTCCCTCGCAGTCGATGAAGAAGTAGTACTGGCCGAGCCGGTCGCCGGTCGGCCGGGACTGGATCGTGGTCAGGTTGATGCCGCGCACCGCGAATTCGGTGAGGATCTCGAGCAGCGCGCCCGGGTGGTCTTCGGTCAGGAACGCGGCCAGCGAGGTGCGGTCCGCGCCGGTGCGCGGGGGCAGCGGCCGGGGCGGTGACACCACGACGAACCGGGTCACGGCGTTGGCCCGGTCGTGCACGTCGGCCGCGATGACCTCGAGGCCGTACCGGTCCGCGGCGAAGGCGCCGGCCAGCGCGGCGTCCACGTGCCCGTCCGCGGCCTGGCGGGCCGCCTCGGCGTTGGACGCCAGCGGGACCCACTCGCTGTCCGGCAGGCTGGCGGCGAGCCAGCCGCGGCACTGCGGCATGGCCTGCGGGTGACCGCCGATCCGCTTGATGTCGCCGAGCGCGGTCCCGGGCCTGGCCAGCAGCGCGAACGCGATGGGGATCTGCAGTTCCGCCATGATGACCAGGCCGTTCCCGGTGGCCAGGTCGTCGAGGGTCGCGGTGACCACGCCCTCGACCGAGCTCTCGATCGGAACCACGGCCCGCTCGGCCGCGCCGTCGCGCACGGCGGTGAGCGCGGCCTGGATGGTGGGGCAGGACAGCGGCTCGACAGCGGGGTCGACGACGCGCAGCGCCGCCTCGGAGAACGTCCCCTCCGGCCCCAGGTAGGCATAAGGCATAGCCCACATGATGCCAGCCTCGCGGGAGTGCCCGGGCTAGGCCGCCGGGTCCGGGCCGCCCGGACGGCATGCTCCTCTTCCGGTGACAGCGCCTGGGGCCCGGCCCTCCGTGCATTAAAGCGTGTATCAGGGCCATTCGTGTCACGCGACGCGCTATATCCGTTACCGAAAGTTAAGAAACGGGGGCGCGGCGGTCGGCAGCCGGCAGCCGGGCCATGATCACCACGAGCGCCGCGGCCGCGATCCCGAACGCGTCCTCCACCACCCGGGCCGCCAGCACCGGCACGTCCGGCTGGCCGAGCAGGGACCGGCCCCACCAGGGGATAGTCAGGGCGAAGAAGACCGCGGTCCCGGCCGCGATGGCGACCCGACGCGGCGAGCGGCCGTCCGCCAGGATCGCGCCGATGACCACCACCACGACGAGGTAGTGATGGACCCAGGAGACCGGCGAGAGCAGCACGCCGAGCAGCGCGGTGACCGCGAGTCCCTCCATCTCCCGGGATTCCCGGGCCAGCCGCCGCGCCACCGCGAAGCCGGCCACCGCCACCAGCACGGCCACCGCGGCCCATAGCGCCCCCGGGGCCGCGCCGGGCAGGAACAGCCTGAGCAAGATGCCGCGCAGCGACTGGTTGGACGTGCCCGAGTTGGCCCCGAGCCGGCCGGACTGGAAGATCGCGCTGGTCCAGTAGGTGACCGAATCACCCGGCAGCAGCAGCCAGGCGCCCAGTGTCCAGGCCACCGCCACGGCCGCCGCGGTCACCGCGGCACGCCGCCGCCCGGACAGCCACAGGTACACGATGAACACCCCGGGCACCAGCTTGATCGCGGTGGCGAGCCCCACCAGCGCGCCGCGCGGCCAGCGCGGCGACCGGGCCGCGCAATCCGCCAGGGCCATCGCGAGCAGCACCATGTCCACCTGGCCGAACCGCATTTCATCCCGCATCGGGAACAGGTAGGCGCAGGCCGCGAAGATGACCGCGAACACCGCCGCGCGCGGCGCGGGGGCGGGCACCCGGCGCAGCAGCGGGTCGAACGCGAACCAGATGACCACCGCGAGCGGCCCGTAGATGAACGGCACCCAGGCCAGCTGGGCGGCCGGCCACGGCAACAGCGCCAGCGGCACCGCGAACAGCGCGGCGACCGGCGGGTAGGTGAACGGGAGCAGCTGCGGCGGCGGGGTCAGCACGGTGTACAGCGGCTGGCCCTGCAGGACGCTCAGGCCGCCGGTCCGGTAGACGTTGAGGTCCACCAGCCGCTGGTCGGGCACGCTGGTCAGGTACCCGCGGACCAGCGGCTCGAGGGCGGCCAGGGCCGCCATCCAGGCCAGCACCGCAAGCACAGTGACCGCCCATGGCGGCCAGCCGGCCAGCCGCCCGGCCAGGCGGCCGGGCCAGCTCGCGGGTCCCCGGCGGCCCGCCTCGGCCGAAGCCGGGACGCCAGTGGCGGTGCTCAACTTATGGCCCCCCTCGCGGGCGCTTCGCTGGCTTCGGGGAGCGGCTCTCCTGGGCCCAGCGGCCCCGCCCGGGCCGCCCGCCCCGCCCGCATCATCAGGACCACCAGCCAGACGATGGCCGCGCCGAGGATCGCGGGCGTCACCCCGTGCCTGATCACGGGCTGCAGCCAGCCCAGCCCGGGCGGTAGCGCCGCGTCGGTCTGCCGGGCCGGCAGGTAGCCGAATCCGAGCGCCGCGGTCCTGGCCAGCAGCAGCCAGCCCAGGGCCGCCACGGTTCCGCCGGATCCCAGCGGGACCAGCGGGACCAGCGGGAGCAGCGCCCAGCCGAGCGCGTCGTACCAGGGCAGCACGTAGGGCCAGGCGAACAGCCAGGCCAGCGCGAGCGCGAAGGCGACGCTCGCATACCGGGCCTCGTCCGGGCCCGGCAGGCCGCGGATCAGCAGCACCGCGAGCAGCACGGCCAGCGCGACCGCCCCGGCCTTCACGATGTCGGTCGCGGCCGTCCCGGCCACCGCCAGGTGAATGATCGTCCGGATCACCCGCCACGGGGACCCGATCGACACCATATCGCTCGCCTGTGACGACTGCCGCAGCATGGCGGACCCGCCGATGGCCACGGCCGCCCCCGCCGTCACCGCGAACCCCGCGCCGAGCCCCGCCAGCGGCGGCCACAGCAGCCGCCACCCACGCCTGCCCTGACGCCTCCCCTGACGGCCGAGCCGGATGATCATCGCGATGGCGAGCCCGAGCCCGACCAGGGCGATCGTGACCTTGACCGCGAACCCCAGCCCGACCAGGACCCCAGCCACCGCCGCGCGCGGCGCCGAGACGGTCCCCGCCATGACCGCCACGGCCGCCACGCCGAACACGACCGCCTGGCTGTCCACGTGCGCGCCGGCCACGAGCACCTGGAGCAGGAGCGGGTTGGCGGCCCACAGCAGGGCGGCGCGCAGCTGCTGCTCCGGGTGGTGGCGCGTCATCCGGTGCAGCAGCAGCGCGGTGACCGCGAAGGCGGCCAGGTTGGCCAGGCCGAGCAGGAACACGGTGAGCCGGACCGAGGTGCCGCCGGCCAGCGAGGCCAGCGCCTGGATGGCGGTCGCCAGCGGCCCGTAGACCGACGGCGCCCCGGACCAGTCCTGCACCGCCCGGGCCACCGGATCGCCCAGGGCGGCCAGCTGGGCCGGCGTCGTGGTGTAGGGGTTGTGGCCGGTGATGAGCATCCGCCCGTAGGCGGCGTAGCTGAGGTGGTCCGAGGACCCGAAGGGCGGCACCAGCGTCAGCGCGGCCGCCGCCAGCAGCCCCGCCACCAGCACCGCCCGGGCCGGGACGGACCAGCCGCGGCGGACCGCCCGCAGCACGACCACCAGCCCGAGCGTCCCGGTGGCGAGCCCGGCCGCGGTCAGGCCGACGACGAGGTAGGGCGACGGGTGCAGGCCGAGCGACCACGGCGGGCCGTAGCGGCCGGGCAGCACCGGTTCCATGACCGAGGGACCGGCCACCGCGACGGCGAACGTGCACGCCACGCTGGCCCCGATGGCAATCAGCCCGGCGGTTCCCGCCGGGATCGCGGGACCAGCCGGAACCGGGGCCCCCGTCGGCCCTGCCCGCTCCGGCCGCCTGGTCATAGCCGGGCGGCGAGCGCCCTGGCGACGTCGGTGAGCTGGTGCGCCCGGTGCAGCTGGGCGCGCAGGCCGGTCCCGGTGGCCCGGTGCGCGAGCTCCACCTCGACCTCGGTGACCCGGAATCCCTGGCGCAGCAGGTCGATGGTGAGCGCGGTCTCTACCCCCCAGCCGCGCGCCAGCGGGCGTGCCGCCTCGAACGCGGCCCGGGTCAGGCAGCGCTGCCCGTTCAGCGGCTGGACCGGCTGCCAGCCGGCCGCACGGCGGATGCCGGCCCCGGACAGCCCGACGACCAGGCCGTGCCCGCCGAGCTTGACGGTCGCGGCGAAGACCGCGATGGTCATGTCGGCGGTGCCGGCCAGCACCGGCTCGGCCAGCGGCCCGGCCTGCGCGGCCGACTCGGCCAGGTCCGCGTCGAGGAACAGCAGGTGCCGGGGACGCTCGCGGCGCTCCCGCTGGTCGACCAGGCCCACCGCGTTCGCCCCAGTCTGCATCGCGGCCGCCTTGCCCCGGTTGCGGCCGTGCCGCAGCACCACGGCGCCCGCGCGGCGGGCGGCGGCGCTGGTGCCGTCGGCGGAGCCGTCGTCGACGGCCACCACGAGGCCGACGCCGGGCAGCCTCGCCGCGGCCGTCACGGTCGCGGCGATGCGATCGGCTTCGTTCCGCGCCGGGATGACCACTGCTACGTCACCGGCCTGGGACGCTGCTGGCACTGACATGCGCCCGATCCTAGGTCAACCGAACCCGGCGTCCGTCCCTTTACTGCTGGACGGCCGGCTTCGGCCTGCTCAGGCTGGTGTCGTCGACGAGGGTGAACACCGAGTCCAGGCCCGTCACCTGAAGGATCTTACGCACCGCGGGCTTGGGGGAGGCGATCTCCAGCTCGCCGCCCCGCTCGCGTACCCGGCGCAGGCAGGAGAGCAGCACGTTCATGCCCGTCGAGTCGCAGAACTCCACACCGGACATGTCAATGACGATCCGGGTGGGCATTCCGTCGGCCAGGACGGCGCCGAGCTCGCTGTTCAGCCGCGGAGCGGTATAGAGATCGATCTCACCGGAAATGGTCACGATGGTGTGATCATTGTGAAATCGACTTGAGACATTTAGCTCCACGAGCCGAACCTTACCGCGCCGCGCCCCTGGAAGCCAGGTAACTACGCTGAGCGCATCCTTAGAGCTTCCTGGATAAGCCGGCCGGGAGCGGCGCCGGATCCCTGCTCACCGGGCAGCACAGGCTGCGGGCCTACGTGAAGATGTCGTGCTCCTGCTGAGCCCGCGCCGCCCATGGCAGCCCGGCGAACAGCAGCTGCCCGGTATTACGCGGGAGCACCCGTTTCAGCTCGGCTCCCGGCCGGTGCACGACAACCGCCCGGAGCCTGCCCACCTCGCTGAACCGCGGCACCGTTCTCCCCCCGGCGTCGTAATGGCCCCGTTGCCCGTCCCCTACCCGCTCTCCGACGCCACTGCCGGCATGCCGACCGCGGTCATCTCGGTCCCGGTCTTCGCCAGGCGGACCGGCACCTCCGCCCACACGGTGGTGCCATCAGCGCCGGTGCTGGTGCCCCAGCGGCTGGACAGCTTCTCCACGATCCTCAGCCCTCGGCCCCCGGTCGCCCCCTGGGTCGGCTCGCCCAGCTCGGGCACGGTCGGCCCGCCGCCGTCACTGACCGAGACCTGGACGCTGCCCGGATCGATGCGCCAGGCCACCCGGATCGTGGCCCCGGGCAGCGGCGCCGCGTGCCGCAGGGCGTTGCTGAACAGCTCGGTGATGACCAGCGCGACGTCACAGACGGCGGAATCATAGACCTCGGCCGCGCTCAGGTCCGACATCAGGCGCCGGCGGGCCACGCCGACGCTTGAAGCGGCGAACGGGAGCAGTACGACGCTCGCCTCAGTCACCTCCATGTTTGCCCCAGCCCGTCTGTCCGACCTTGAGCGAACCCGGTACGAGCGGAAATGCCCCGTGAACGTGCTCCGGAAACACGCAGGCACTCCAGATATCTGAACGGTAACGGCGTCCCAGCAGAAACCCCCGGGTGGCACCGGCACCTGCCGCCGGCACGGTAACGTCTCACCGTGAAGGTTGTCAGTCCATTCCGCAGCAGGCCGGCCGCCCGGCGCCCCGTAGGCTCGCCGGCATGAGAGAGCGAGCACGTGACCAAGGCGGCCCGGGCACGCTGACCGACGACCTGGCCATCCCCGAGGTGGATCCGTCGACCCTGGCGGACGAGCCGCTCGCCGAGCTGGCGGCCAGGTACCGGCTCCGGCCGAGCGCCGCCCGGCCCGGCGTCCTCGCCTACGCCCGGCAGCTATGGGAGCGGCGCCACTTCATCGTGGGCTTCGCCACCGCGCGCAACGTGGCGATGTACACCGAGGCCCGGCTGGGCCAGCTGTGGCAGGTGCTCACCCCGCTGCTGAACGCCGCGGTCTACTACCTGATCTTCGGCATCATCCTGGACACCAGCCGGGGCGTGCCGAACTTCCTGGCCTTCCTCATCACCGGGATCTTCATCTTCAACTTCACCCAGCGGGCGTTCATCACCACGTCCCGGGTCATGCCGGACAGCCTGCCGCTGATCAGGGCCCTGCCGTTCCCGCGGGCCTGCCTGCCTATCGGGTACGTGCTGATCGAGCTCGAGCAGCTGGTCATGTCGATGATCGTGCTTGCCGTGATCGTGCTGGCATCGGGCGAGCCGCTGACCTGGTACTGGCTGCTCGCCATCCCGGTCCTGGCGTTCCAGGCCGTATTCAACGTCGGCATGGGCCTGTTCCTGGCCCGCCTGGGCGCCGGCGCGGATGACTTCAGCCAGCTGCTGCCGTTCCTGGTCCGGACCTGGATGTACGCCTCCGGGGTCATGTTCAGCATCCAGACCATCAGCTCGCTGCGGGATCATCCCGCTATCACCTACCTGCTGCAGATCAACCCCGCAGCGGTTTACATCAGCCTGATACGGAACGCGATCCTGCAGTCACAGCGACTTGGCTGGCCTGGCAGCAAGCCGTACAACCCCGCAAATTGCGCCCTCTACCACACTGGGAAGAAGGCCTATCTCGAATACAGTGCCTACTGCCACGGGGTGGTGACGATGAACGAGCTGTGGCTGTGGGGCATCGGCTGGGCCGTGGTGGCCCTGGTCGTGGGGTTCGTGTTCTTCTGGGAAGCCGAAACGAGGTACGGCCGTGGGTAACGGGCCCGTGGTTGACGGCGCAGAGCCCACCGTGATCGTCGATGACCTGCACGTGGTCTACCGCGTGTACGGCGCGGGCGGCGACAAGGGCACGGCGGCGACCACGCTCATGCGGGCGATCAAGCGCCAGCGCCGCCCGTCAGTCCGCGAGGTGTACGCGATCAGGGGCATCTCGTTCGTGATCAACCACGGCGACGCGGTCGGCATCATCGGCCGGAACGGCTCGGGCAAGTCGACGCTGCTGCAGGCGATCGCCGGCCTGCTCCCGCCCGAGCAGGGCTGCGTCTACACCAGCGGGCAGGCCGCCCTGCTCGGCGTCAACGCCGCCCTGCTCGACGACCTGACCGGGGAGCGGAACGTCGTGCTCGGCTGCCTGGCCATGGGCATGACCCCGCAGGAGACCAAGGACCGCTACCAGTCCATCGTGGATTTCTCCGGCGTGGGCAACTTCATCGACTACCCCATGCGCACCTACTCGACCGGGATGGCGCAGCGGCTGCGGTTCTCCATCGCGTCGGCCAAGAACCACGAGATCCTGATGATCGACGAGGCGCTGGCCACCGGCGACGCGAACTTCCGGGCCAAGAGCCACGAGCGGATCGTCGCGCTGCGCGGGGAAGCGGCCACGGTATTCCTCGTCGCGCACAACCTGGCCGAGATCGAGGCGAGCTGCAACCGGGTGATCTGGCTGGAGAAGGGCAAGATCATGCGGCAGGGCTACGACGTCCCGGCGATCGTCGACGCCTACCTGGAAGCCACCGGCGGCGAGCCGCGCAAGCGGGACAAGCCCGCAGAGAACGAGCACAGCGCCACCGCATAAGGGGCCACCGCATATGGGGCCGCCCGCATGAGGCCTCAGCCTGAGGGCGGGCCCGACGCGGGCCGCAGGCGCAGGCACATCACGGTACCGCCCGCGGGCCGCGAGCTGGCGGTGACCTCGCCGTGCTGCGCCTCGGCCAGGCGGCGGACGATGAACAGGCCGATGCCGACGCCGCCGAACCTGCGCCGGTCGCCGGCCTCGCCCTGGAAGAACCGGTCGAAGATGCGCTCGTGGTCGCCGTCGGCGATGCCGATGCCCTCGTCTTCCACCGTGACCTCAATCCAGCCCTCGCCCGCCTCGCCTTCCGTCACCCGGGCCCGGACGCTGACCGTGCCGCCGTCGGGCGAGTACTTGATGGCGTTCTCGAGCAGCTGCCCGACGATGATGTCGGTGGCCGTGGTGTCGCCGCTGGCGGCCGGCAGGCCGGCCGGGACGTCCGCCACGACGACATGCTTGTCCGACAGCGGCCGGAACGCGGCGGCGGCCCCGTGCAGGACGGCGCCGAGATCGAACGGGCCGTTGCTGACGGGCAGCTGGTCGGCGCCGGCCCGCGAGCCGAGGAGCAGCTGCTCGACCAGCCGGCCGAGCGACCCGGCCCGTTCCGCGATGGTCCGCACCGCGGCGCGCCGTTCGGAGTCCGCGAGCTGGTCCCACCGGGAGGCCAGGGTGCTGGCGAAGCCCTGCACCACGGTGATGGGCGTGCGCAGCTCGTGGCTGGTCGTGGCCAGGAAAAGGTCCTTGGCCTCCTCCAGTTCCTTGGCCGCGGTGACGTCGCGGAAGTCGACCACAAGCTCCCCGCTGTCGGCGAGTGAGGTGCACAGGACGTCGAGCCAGCGCCCGTTCGGCAGCTTGTGGGTGACGGTCGAGCCCGGATCGGGCAGCGGGAACGACGGCGGCTTGCCGATGGCGTCCTGGGCCGGCGTCCCGGTGATCCGGTGCGCGGACGGGTTCCACTGCCGCACCAGGCCCGCCTCGTCGAGCACCGCGATGCCGTCCGCGCTGCCGTCGATGACCGCCCGCTCATGCGCCCGCTGCCTGACCACTTCCTCGAAGGCCATCGCGTTGGTGAGAGCCACCCCGGCGTGACCGGCCAGCAGCTCGAGCAGCTCCAGCTCGACGTGGCTGAGCGTGCGCCTGCTGTACAGCGCGTACAGCGCTCCGTAGGGCTTGCCCGCCACGTGCGACAGGCTGAGCGCGATCGTGTGCAGGCCGGGCAGCGCCGACCAGATCAGGTCGTCGAAGCCGCCCGACTCGCCGGTCGCCATCATGACCGTCTTGCCGGATTTCATCAGCTCGCCGACCAGGCTGGTGGACAGCGTCGCGGTCTTCCCGCGCAGCCGGGCCGGCAGCCCGGCCGTGCTGACCAGCCTGAGCGTGTCGTCCTCGATGAGCACGAAACCGCCCGCGTCGGCGCTGGTCAGCTCGCGCAGGCTGGCCGCGATGCGGTCGAGGACCGATTCCAGGTCGCGCTGCGCGTTCATGTCGGCGACCACGTTGCCGAGACGGCGTACCACCCGCGCCCGTTCGGCCATGTAATGCCTGGCCACGTCGTCTTCCCCGGCCTGGTGGCAGACGTTGACCCAGCCGGTCACCTCGCCCGCGCCGCCGGTCAGCGCGCTGGTGTCGATCCGCACGTCGATGACCGCGCTGTCCTTGCGGATCCGGCGGGTCGCGAAGGAGATCTGGCCGCCGCCCCTGACCCGCTCCAGGACCGCGTTGTGCTCGGCCTTCAGCTCCTCCGGGATGATCTGCGGCTCCAGGCCGACGACCTCGGCCGCGGTCCAGCCGAACATCCGCTCCGCGGCGGGATTCCACAGCATGACCGTGCGATCGGTGCTGAACGCGACGATCGCGTCAGCCGCGCACTCGATCACGGCGCGGGCCGTGGCGTCGGTGCGGCTGGTAATGCTGAGTTCGCCTGCCTCCCTCGCGGGCGCTTCGCTTGCCTCGGGAGGCGCCGCCTGCTCTGCGGTCACCTGAACATCGTGCCACGCGGCCACCCCGAGTACGCACCATCTGGTGGCGCGCTGATCTATAGTGCTTTTCAAATACGAGTAATGCCGTTCATCCGGGGCATTCATCAGAGTATGGCTGTCAAGGAAGCGGTCTTCCGCTAGGACGCGGACTATGGACCAGGCAGAATCAAGCCCGTCACCGGATCAGCCGGGCCGGAAGGGACAGCCTTCCCGCATGCCACCTCCCAAGGAGGCGGGCGCCCGGGTTCCCGACCCGGCTCCGCGCGGCGAGCGGCAGGCATCCGCGCTCCGGCTCGAGCACCCCGTGATCGCGGGTTACGACGGTTCGGCCTCGAGCCGCAACGCGCTGGCCTACGCGGCCGGCGTGTCCCAGCGGCTCGGCCGGCCGCTGCTCGTCGTGTACGTGTGCTCCTCAGGGGTCTACTGCGAGCCGCTGACCGGCCAGGTCGTTGGCATACCCCGGGACACCGAGGCGCTGGAGCGGTGGCTGCTGACCGAACTCGACCAGGTGACCGGGCACGCCGACGTGGAGGTACACGTCCGCACCAGGCGCGGCAGCCCGGCCAGGGAACTCGCCGCCGCCGCCGAGGAATTCAGTGCGGACGCGCTCGTGATCGGGGCGCCGACGCACGTCTGGCACCGGGTCGCGGGTTCCGTCTCCGGATGGCTGGCCCGCCATGCCCGCTGCCCTGTCATCGTCGTTCCGTGACCTATGTACCCTGGCATTCCCGGGTCAGGCACATCTAAATGCGTGGGCGAGGAGGGATTTGAACCCTCACGTCCTTTCGGACACACGGACCTGAACCGTGCGCGTCTGCCGTTCCGCCACCCGCCCTGGGCAACGAGTAGGTTAGCACGACCGCGAGCGCTCCCGCGCCCCGGATACGATCGGGGGCAAGGGACGTGAAGGAAGGTGGCACGTTGGGAGTTCTGCAGCGCTTCGAGCGTCGTCTTGAAGGCATGGTAGAGGGTGCCTTCGCGCGCGCCTTCAGGTCCGAGCTGCAGCCGGTCGAGGTGGCGAGCGCGGTCCAGCGTGAGATGGACGACCGGGCCGCCATCGTGGCCAAGGGGCGCACGCTGGTGCCGAACGACTTCGTCGTCGAACTGGCCGACAGTGACCACGAGCGCCTGGACGTATACGCCGAGAGCCTCGGCGTGGAGCTCGCCAACCTGGCCAGGGACTACGCCAAGGAGCAGGGCTACTCGTTCGTGGGCCCGGTGCGGATGCGGTTCGAGGGGGTGCCCGACATGACCACGGGCACGTTCCGGATCCGGTCCGGCGTCATCCGGGGCTCGACCATCGAGGGCGGCGAGATCCGGATGCCGGCCAGCGACCTGCCCAGGACGCAGGGCCGCGGATTCCCCGGCCACCCGCGGCTGCTAGTCTCCGGGCCTGGCGCCCCCGGCGGTCCGGCCGGCGGCGACCAGCACACCTACGAGCTGCAGACGCCGGTGACGCTGCTCGGCCGGGGCACCGACTGCGACCTGCGGCTGGTGGATCCGGGCGTGTCCAGGCACCATGCGGAGCTAAGGGTGGAAAACGGCCAGGTCGTCCTGGTGGACCTGAGCTCCACGAACGGCACCTTCGTCAACGGCCAGCCGGTCAGGCGGGTGGCGCTCACCGACGGGACCCAGGTCTCGCTGGGCCGGACCATACTGATCTTCCGCCAGGATGGCCAAGACCGCGAGGATGGCCAGGGCACCGCTTACTCGCGCACCAGCTACTAGGGTCCAAGGGCGTAGCCGTAGATGAACGAGCTGTCTCTCACCATTATCAGGGTGGCGTTCCTGGCCGTGCTATGGCTTTTCGTCATAGCGGCCATCGGAGTCGTCCGCACTGACCTGCTCGGCGGCCCGTCCACCACGACCAGGCGGGGCAAGATGCGCCAGGCCCAGGCACCGCGTCCGGGCCGTCCCCCGCGGCCGTCGCGGGCCGGCCGCGGGTCGCCGCGGACCCTGGTGGTGACGGCGGGCGCGCTGAAGGGCACCAGCCTCGACCTCGCCCAGCAGCAGATCACGCTAGGCCGGGCCAATGATGCCACGCTAGTGCTCAACGACGACTACGCTTCAAGCCGACATGCCCGGATTTTCCCGCAGGACGGTCAGTGGATCGTCGAGGATCTCGGTTCGACCAATGGCACCTACCTGGACCGGCAGAAGGTGACGAGGCCGATGCCCGTGCCGATGGGCGTGCCGATCCGCATCGGTAAAACCGTTCTGGAACTGCGCAGATGACACTTGTACTCCGCTACGCGGTACGTTCCGACGTCGGCCTCCTCCGTGAAGGAAACGAGGACTCGGCGTTTGCGGGGCCTCGCCTGCTCGCGGTGGCGGACGGGATGGGCGGCCACGCCGCCGGCGAGGTGGCTAGCTCGCTGACCATCGCCTCGATGGCGAAACTGGACTCCGAGCCGCCCGGCGGCGACATGCTGGCCGAACTGGCGTCGGCGGTGGCCTCGGCCAACACCCGGCTGCAGGAGATGATCGTCGCCAACCCGGCGGTCGAGGGCATGGGCACCACGCTGACCGCGCTGTTCTGGTCCGACGGGCACGCCGCGGTGTGCCACATCGGCGACTCGCGCGGCTACCTGCTCCGGGAGGGCGAGCTCTACCAGATCACCCACGACCACACGCTGGTCCAGTCGCTGGTCGACGAGGGCCGGATCAGCGCCGACGACGTCTCCACCCACCCGCAGCGCTCGCTGCTGCTGCGGGCGCTGGACGGCCGGTCGATCGCCGAGCCCGACCTGTCCGTGCACGACGGCCTCGCGGGCGACCGCTACCTGCTCTGCTCGGACGGCCTGTCCGGCGTGGTCAGCGACGAGACGCTGCGCGAGACGCTGGCCACCATCGAGGACCCCGAGACGGTCACCCGGCAGCTGATAGACCTCGCGCTGCACGGCGGCGGCCCGGACAACATCACCTGCATCGTGGCGGATGTCGTGGACACCAGCACGTCGCGGGTGCCCCCGACCGGGACCCCGGTCATGGCCGGCGCCGCGGCGAACGTCCACGACCCGAGGCTGAGCACGGACGGCACCGGCCCGTTCGGCGTCGTCGAGGACCACCTGGGGAATCACTTCGCCGTTTCCTACGACGGCGACGGGCCGCCGTCGACGACCGGCCCGCAGCCGATGGTCGCCCTAGACGAGCTGGACCCGACGTCCATGACGCTGGCGGCGGCCCGCGAGAACGGCACCGCCGTCCACGCCCGGCGCAGCCACCGAGCGCAGCCCAGGCGCGCGACCAGGACCCGCCGCCGCTGGCCGATCGTCACCACCGCGCTGGTGGTGCTGGTGGCCGTCGTGGTCGGCGGCGGCTACGCCGCCTGGCGGTGGAGCCAGGATCAGTACTACGTCGGCGCCGACGGCAAGGGCAACGTCGTCATATACCGCGGCGTGAACCAGCAGATCCTCGGCGTCAACATGTCCAAGCCCTACCAGCAGACCGGGATAGCGCTGGACCAGGTGCCCACCAACTACCAGCAGACGGTGAAGGCCACCGACACCGCCAGCAGCCTGGGCAACGCCCAGGCGATAGTCGCCACCGTCCGCAGCGCCGTCAGCGACTGCCGGCAGGCGTACGCGCAGCGGCAGGGCTGGGTCACCCAGGAGACCGCCTACCAGGCCAACCAGGCGGCCGTGAAGCTGGCAAGCAGGCAGCACAAGAAGCCGCCGGCCAGCCTCCCCAAGCCCGGCCCTGAGCCTGCCCCGGCCGGGGCCATGTGCCCGCCGCCCACGGCCTTCGGCATCCCCGCCAGTGCCGGCGTCGCGCCCGCCACAGGGCACTCGTGAGTAGCGTCACCGCCCCATCGCCAGCCGTTGACCCCACGGGCCCGCTGGTCCCGGTGGCCCGCGGCAGGCGGCGCACCGAGCTGATCATGCTCGTCTTCGCCTTCGCGCTGGTCGCGTTCGCCTTCGCGAACGTGGGCTTCAGCCTCAAGGGCAAGCTGCCTTCGGCGACCCTCGAGTACCTGGTCGCGTACGGAGCGATCGTGCTGATCGCCCACCTGGCGGTGCGGCGGTTCGCCCCGTGGGCAGACCCGCTGCTGCTGCCGCTCGCGGCCCTGCTGAACGGCCTCGGCATCGTGATGATGTACCGGCTCGGGGCGCAGGGCAAGCCGCCTGTGATCAGCGCGTCGTCGACGAACATCCAGATCCTCTACTCGGCCATCGGCATCGGGTGCTTCGTCGCGGTGCTCGTCCTGGTCCGTGAACCGAGGGTGCTGCAGCGGTACACCTATACGCTCGGCGCCATCGGGCTCCTGCTGGTGGCGCTGCCCGCGATGCTGCCCGCCTCGATCAGCGAGGTCTTCGGGGCCAAGATCCAGATCAGGGTGGGCGGCTTCACCATCCAGCCGGAGGAGTTCGCCAAGCTGGCCCTGGCGGCCTCGTTCGCCGGCTACCTGGTGGTCAAGCGGGACGTCCTGGCGCTGGCCGGGCGCCGGGTGCTCGGCATCGACCTGCCCCGGGCGCGCGACCTCGGCCCGATCCTGCTGGCCTGGGCGGCCAGCCTGCTGCTGCTCATCTTCGAGAGCGACATCGGTACCAGCGCGGTGTTCATGGGCCTGTTCGTCGCGATGCTGTACATCGCGACCTCCCGGACCTCCTGGCTGCTGATCGGCTTCATCATGTTCGTGGTGGGCGCGTTCGCCGCGAGCAAGCTCGTCCGCCACGTGCACGAGCGGTTCGACATCTGGCTGCATCCGTTCGCCGGCCAGAATCCGAGTCACAACGCCTACCAGCTGGTCCAGGGCCTGTACGGGATGGCCAGCGGCGGCCTGCTCGGCAAGGGCCTGGGCGGCGGCCAGCCGTACATCACCCCGCTGGTGCAGAGCGACCTGATCTTCACCGGGTTCGGCGAGGAGCTCGGGCTGGCCGGGCTGATGGCCATCCTGCTGATCTACGGGCTGATCGTGCAGCGCGGGCTGGGGACCGCGATGGCGGTCAAGGACCCGTTCTCCAAGCTGCTGGCCGGCGGCCTGTCCTTCATGCTGGCGCTCCAGGTGTTCGTCATCGTCGGCGGCGTTACCCGGCTCATCCCGCTGACCGGCATCACCACTCCCTTCCTGTCACAAGGAGGGTCCTCGCTGGTGGGCAGCTGGATGCTCATCGCCTTGCTGGCCCGGGTGAGCGATACCGCCCGGCGCCCGCCGCCGCGGCCGATACAGGACGAGGGACTGACCCAGGTGGTGACGTTGAAGTGAACCGGGCGCTGCGCCGGATATCCATCGCGGTCCTCGTGATGTTCCTGCTGCTGCTTATCAACGTCAACTACCTGCAGGGCTTCCAGACCTCCAGCCTGGCGGGCGAGCCAGGTAACTCGCGCGCGCTCGACGCGGCGCAGAACCAGTACCAGCGCGGCAGCATCGTCACCTCGGACGGCGTGACCATCGCCGGCACCAAGCTGAGCACCAGCCCCAACGACTCCATCAAGTACCAGCGTGTCTACCCCCTGGGGCCCGCGTATGCCCCGGTGACCGGTTACGACACCATTTACAGCCAGACCGGCATCGAGGCGGCGGAGAACTCGCTGCTGTCCGGCAACGACTCCGCGCTGGACGTCAGGAAGGTCATCGACCTGATCACCGGCAAGACGACCAAGGGCGCCACGGTCCAGGTCACGATCAACTCCGAGGCGCAGGCCGCTGCCTACAGCGCGCTCGCGGCGGGCGGCAAGCCGGGCGGGGTGGTGGCGCTCGACCCGAAGACCGGGAAGATCCTCGCCATGGCCACCTACCCGAGCTTCGACCCCAACGTCCTGGCCACCCACGACGGCCCGAAGCTCAACAAGGCGGACAACCAGCTCCTCACGGACAAGACGCAGCCGCTGCTCAACCGGGCCCTGGAGGGGACGTACCCGCCCGGCTCGACGTTCAAGGTCGTGACGAGCTCGGCGCTGCTGACCCAGAGCCCGAACACCACGACCAGCACCAACGTCGACTCGCCGACCCAACTCACGCTGCCGCAGACCAGTCACGTGCTGCACAACGACAACGGCGAGGCGTGCGGAAACGGGAGCGGCCAGGCCCCGCTGATCACGGCGTTCGCCCAGTCCTGCGACACCACCTTCGGCAAGATCGGCATGCAGCTCGGGGCGTCCGCGCTCAACGCCATGGCGGAGAAGTTCGGCATGAACAATCCGAACCTGACCGTCCCGCTGCCGGTGGCGAAGAGCAACTACGTGCTGCCGCCCAGCCAGGCCCTGACCGCCTTCTCGGCGATCGGCCAGTTCAGCGACACCGTCACGCCGCTTCAGGAGGCCATGTTCTCCGCGGCCATCGCCAATGGCGGCGTGCTGATGAAGCCCTACCTGGTCCAGCAGGTGACCGCGAGCGACCTGAGCAGGGTTCAGACCACGTCACCGTCGGTGCTGAGCCAGCCGGTCTCCGCGTCCGTAGCCGCCACCGTGGGACAGATGATGCGCGCCGTGGTGCAGGACCCCAACGGCACCGCGTTCAACATCAACGCCCAGGCCGTGGGCGGCCTGGTCATCGCGGGCAAGACCGGCACGGCCGAGACCGGCGCCTTCTCCCTGAATGACGCGGCCTTCACCTGCTTTGCCCCATACGGCAACCCGGATATCGCCGTCGGCGTCATAATTCAAGGCGGCGGTTACGGCGCCTCCGCGGCCGCACCCATCGCTGTGCAGGTCATCAAGGCGTACCTGAAGAGCTTGGGGAATCAGTGAGCGATTATCTGCTGGCCGGCCGCTACCGGCTGACCGACCGCATCGCGGCCGGCGGCATGGGCGAGGTGTGGCGCGGCGAGGATGACCTGCTCAACCGGGCCGTCGCGGTCAAGCTGCTGCCGACCGGGCGAGCCGGCGACGAGGCGTTCCTGGCCAGGTTCCGGGCCGAGGCGCGGTACTCGGCCAGCTTGTCCCATCCGGGCATCGCCCGGGTCTACGACTACGGTGAGTCCGCCGAGTTCGGCGGCGCGTACCTGGTCATGGAGCTGGTCAACGGCGAGCCGCTGTCCGCGATCCTGGCCCGGGCGGACCGGCTCTCCCCCGACGCCACGCTGGACATCGTCAGCCAGGCGGCGCGCGCGCTCGACGCCGCGCATCAGGCCGGCATCGTGCACCGCGACATCAAGCCAGGCAACATCCTGGTCGCCGCGGGCGGCACCACGAAGATCACCGACTTCGGTATCGCCACCGCGATGGCGGCCGCGCAGGCGTCGCACCTGACCGAGACCGGCATGGTGATGGGCACGGCGATGTACGTGTCGCCCGAGCAGGCTACCGGCGCCCCGGTGACGGATTCCTCCGACATCTACTCGCTCGGCGTGGTCGCGTACGAGTGCCTGGCCGGGCATCCGCCGTTCACGGCCAGGGAGCCGCTGGCGATCGCGTTCGCGCACAAGCACGAGCCGGTGCCCGCGCTGCCGCCGGACGTGCCGCTGCCGGTCAGCGATCTGGTCTACCACATGCTGGCCAAGACCCCGGAGGAACGCCCGGCCAGCGTCCGGGCGGTCGCCGATCGCGCCGACGTGCTGCGGGACGCGCTGGCCATGGGCGAGCCCGCGGAGGCCGGGTACGCGGGTGCGACCAGGATGGACCTGCAGGCCGCGGCCACCGGCCCCCTGCTCGGCGCGGGCGGTCCCGGGCCGCCAGGTGGCGCACGCCGCTCCGGCCGGCGCCGCCAGCTCGTGGCGGCCGGCTCGACCGCGGTCCTGTGTGCCGCCGCGGTCGCGACCGGGCTGTACCTGACCGGGCACATCACCGGCCGGGCCAGCGGGGACGTGGGCAGCAACACGGCGCAGCACCTGGGCACGCACAGCGCTACGCCTACCCACCGGGCCACCCCGCACGCCAGTCCGACGCTGCGTCCTACCCTGGTCAGGGACCAGCCGACCACGTTGCCCAGCCCCACCGGCAACCCTAAGCCGACGAAAACCGTTAAACCGACACCGTCCCCGAAGACCTCACCGCCGTCGAGCCCGTCCTCCTCGGCGAGCAGCTCATCCTCCCCGACCGGCACGGGGTCGCCGACCTCAACCGCGTCGTCGTCCTCCACGGGGACGTCGACGTCTTAGTGAGACACTAGAAAAAACGCAGGGTGGTTTGGCACAGTGCGAGATATGACACAGCCCCGTCTACTCGGCGGCCGCTACGAGCTCGATGGCGTGGTGGGCCGCGGCGGCATGGCCGAGGTGTACCGGGCGCGTGACATCCGGCTCGACCGGATCGTCGCGATCAAGACGCTGCGCGCCGATCTGGCCAGGGACCAGATCTTCCAGGCCAGGTTCCGCCGCGAGGCGCAGTCCGCGGCCTCGCTCAACCACCCGTCGATCGTGGCGGTCTACGACACCGGCGAGGACATGGTCGCCGGATTCCCCGTGCCGTACATCGTGATGGAGTACGTGGACGGCCGCACGGTCCGGGACCTGCTGCAGGAAGGCCACCGGCTGCTGCCGGAGCGGTCGCTGGAGATCATCGACGGGGTGCTGCGCGCGCTGGACTACAGCCATCAGGCCGGCATCGTGCACCGCGACATCAAGCCCGGCAACGTGATGGTGACCCGCAACGGCGACATCAAGGTCATGGACTTCGGCATCGCCCGGGCGATGAGCGACGCGCAGGCCACGATGACCCAGACGGCCCAGGTGATCGGCACCGCGCAGTACCTGTCGCCGGAGCAGGCCCGCGGCGAGCGGGTCGATTCCCGCAGTGACCTGTACTCGACCGGCTGCCTGCTGTACGAGCTGCTGACCGGGCGGCCCCCGTTCACCGGCGATTCGCCGGTCGCGATCGCCTATCAGCATGTGCGGGAGAACCCGGTGCCGCCGTCCCGGGTGGACCCCGAAGTGCCCCCGTGGGCGGACGCGATCGTGCTCAAGGCGATGGCCAAGTCCCCGGCCGACCGGTACCAGACCGCCGGCGACATGCGGGCCGACCTGCAGCGCGCCGCTTCCGGCATGCCGGTGGCGGCGGCGCCGCCGACCCGCTTTGACATGTACCCGCAGACCCAGCGGATGGGCGCCGGGACGATGGGCGGGGCGACGTCGCAGATCCCGCCGGTCGAGGACTACGACTACGCGGGCCGGGGCTATGACCGGGACGGGCGCGGGGGCGGCGCGGGCCGTCGCTGGATTCCGTGGGTTCTCGGCGTGGTGCTGGTCGTCGCCGTCGTGGCTGGCGCGGCCTATTACCTGCTGGCCGGTGCAGGTGCGAAGTACGCTGTTCCGCTGGTGAACGGCGAGAAGGTGGCCAGGGCGCAGCAGCAGATTAAGGCCGCGCACCTGCGCTCCATCGTGGTCGATCAGGCGAACGGCACGGTCAAGGCGGGCCTGGTGATCAACTCCAACCCGCAGGAGGGCAACAACGTCCCGGCGAACACCCTGGTGACGCTGTTCGTCTCCAAGGGCGCGGCGCCGGTCGCCGTGCCGAACGTCGTCGGCGAGACGCAGAACCAGGCCCAGAACGACCTGCAGGCTAAGGGCTTCCAGGTCAACGTCAAGTCCGATCCCACCTCGTCCGCCACGGCCGGCCAGGTGATCAGCCAGAATCCGAGCGGAGGCACGGCCCCGCCGAACTCCACGGTCACCATCACCGTGTCCGGCGGAGCCGTCTCGGTGCCTTCGGTCGTCGGCGAGTCTCAGCAGACCGCCACGCAGGTCCTGACGACGGCTGGCTTCCAGGTCAGCGTCCAGCAGGGGTCGGGCGGGGCGCAGTTTGCCAACGGAATGGTCTTCAACCAGGTGCCGGCGGGCAACGCCACCGCGGCGAAGGGCGCCACGGTCACCATCTACGTGCAGACCGGCGCGTCTCCGAGCGCGCCCGCGTCCAGCGCCTCGGGCTCCGCCACCGCGACCCCCAGCGGGGGGGCCGGCGGCGGAGGATTCTGATCAGAAGCCGCCGGAACTGCGCCACCTAACCCGGGCGGTTCAGTGATGTTGTCTGGTGCCTGCCGCCCCGGCAGTGGCGGCGATGTTCGGTGGCGTGCACTGTTCACGCGCGAGGTCGAGAGCGGCAGCTACAGGTACACATGGGCGCAAGGTGTGAGCAGCACGCCGTGAGCCGTCGGACCCTGCTGCCGCTGGCAATTGTGGCCGCCGTCTGTACAGGCGCACCATTTCACGTCCTGGCGCACGATCCCATCCATTCATCACGGTATCGGCGGCGAATATTGTCACTAAGAGAAACTGAATGATATCTATTAGTTAGCATCGTCGCCCGGAAAACGCAGATCGCGCCGACTGCCGCGACGAGCGGCTACGCTTAGGTCCTCATCGCAGGGTTTGATCGCTGGCTTACTTCGCCAGGTTTGCTACGCAGGAGGCCGCCGTGCCCAAGTCGCGTGTCCGCAAGAGGACGGTCTACACCCCGCCGCCGCCGAAGACGGCGCGGCGTAAGGTCAGTGCACCGTGGGTCGGCCCGGCCATCGTGGTCTGCCTGATCGTCGGCCTCGCCTGGATTGTGGTGTATTACCTCTCGCAGGGTTCGATACCGGGTATTTCCGCGCTGGGCGCGTGGAACCTCGTGGTGGGCTTCGCGTTCATCATCGCGGGCGTCACCCTCTCCACCAGGTGGCGCTGACCCAGCGCCTGCCCCGACCCCGGGCGGGCCCCTTCGAGGGCACCGCCGCCGGCGGCTAGAGGCCGCCGCTGGTGAGCTGGCCGTTCCTGACCATGACCGCGACCACCATCAGGGCCACCACCGCCACGGTGGCGGCGACCTGGATGGCGGTGCGGTGCTTGCGCGGCGCGTACACGTAGGCCGCGGTGAGCAGCGCCCCGGTGAGAAGCCCGCCGATGTGGTCCTGCCAGGCGATGGCGCTGCGGAAGTAGAAGCTGAAAGCCAGGTTGATGGCGATCAGCACGACGATCGCGCGGGTGTCCACGCGCAGCCGCCTGGACACCACGAACCACGCTCCGAACAGCCCGTAGATGGCACCCGAGGCACCCGCCGCGGGAAGGTACTGCGGCGCGAGGTAGTAGTACATCACCGCGCCGCCGACGGCGCTGAGCAGGTATACCGCCAGGAAGCGGGCCCGGCCGAGGAGGCCTTCCAGCGATGGCCCCACGAACACCAGCGCCCACATGTTGAACAAGATGTCCATGAACCCCAGGCCGCTCAGGCCTGCCCCGGGGACCACGAACGCGGACGTGATCAGCCGGTACCACTCGCCCGCGGCCACGCCGTGCAGCGGGCCGGACGCCGAGTACGAGGCGTATCCGATCATCTCCAGGTGAGTGACGATGCCCGGACGGACCCAGGCGACCAGGAACACCGCAACGTTGATGGCTACCAGCGTCCAGGTGACGACGGCGCTCGCGACCGGGCGCCCGCCGAAGGTGGTCCGGGCCTGGCGGGTGCTCCGCGCGCCCTCGCCCACGCACTCTACGCACTGCTGGCCCACCGAGGCCGAGCGCATGCAGTCCGGGCACGCGTAGCGCCCGCACCGGACGCAGGAGACGTACGTTTCCCGGCCGGGATGGCGGTAACAGGCCGGGACGCCCTGGTCCCCCCCAGGCCCGGGCACAGCCCCGCCCGGCCCGTTCGGTGCGCCGGGTCCGGGGTCGCTGGGCGTGCTCACGATCTGGTCCGATCAGCTAGGAAGCGCTGTTGCCGCGTTCTACCGTGACCGACTCGATGATCACGTCTTCCACCGGCCTGTCCTGGCTGCCCGTCTTGAGCCGGCTGATCAGGTCGACCACATCGGCACCCTCGATGACCTCGCCGAAGATGGTGTGCTTGCCGTTCAGCCAGGGCGTCGGCACGGTCGTGATGAAGAACTGCGAGCCGTTGGTGCCGGGTCCCGCGTTCGCCATGGCCAGCAGGTACGGCCGGTCGAACATGAGGTCCGGGTGGATTTCGTCGCCGAACTTGTAGCCAGGGCCGCCCCGGCCGGAGCCGAGCGGGTCCCCGCCCTGGATCATGAAGTCGGGGATGACCCGGTGGAACACGGTGCCGTCGTACAGCTTGCCGGTCGTGGCCTGCCCCGTGCTCGGGTCGGTCCACTGCTTGCCGCCTTCGGCCAAGCCCACGAAATTGCTTACCGTCTTCGGCGCGTGATCAGGGAAGAGGCGGACGACAACCGTCCCCTGGTTCGTGCGCAGCGTCGCGGTCAGGGTGTCTGTCATGAAGTTGACTCCTCATCCGGCCAGCTAAATAGCCGGACATTTCGTCGTTGTAAACTTCCTCCAGTCCTCACCGTACCGGCAGCGCGCGATGATTGAACCCAGCAAAGCCGGGAAGCCTGTGATAACGGGATAACGCTCGGGAGGTTTACTGTGTCCCCTATCAAGGACAACCACACCACCACTGGGGTGACTGAGCTCGGCGTACGCGCGAAGGATCGCGCCATCGACGCCGCCGCGCAGGCCATCCCGGCGGGGAAGCGCGCGGGAACGACAGCGGTCCAGGGAGTACGCCAGGGCGTTCAAGGCGCAAAGGAGTGGGCGGCGCCTCGTGTCGAGGACGCCGTTCTGGGCGCCAGGGAATGGGCCGCCCCCCGAATCGAGGACGCGGCGGAGGCAGTCACCACCACCGTCGCGCCGAAGGTGTCGTCGGCTCTGCTGTCGACCGCTCGCCAGGTCAGGCCGAGCGGAACGAAGCGGACCGGCATCCGGAGGCTGCTGGACTGGCGCCTGCTGCTTGGCCTCGGGGTGGCGGCAGCCGCCGCCGGCGCGGGCGCGGCCGTCACCATGCGGCGCCGTTACGCCAGTGCCACGGCGGAAGCCAAGGACGCCACCGAGTCGCCCGAGGAGCAGGCTGGCGAGCCCGCGGACGACGCAGCCACGCGTTCGGAGGTGAACGGACGGGTCACGACGCCTGGCACGTAGCGGGACGGGGTCATCCACGTCCAGGAAACTGACGGAGGAGCGCCCGCGGCACTCGCCACGCTGATCGCCGCAGGCGATGGCGTGAGAGCAGCCGCGGGCGTTCCCGTTGCCGTCGTGAATGTCCCGGC
The DNA here is from genome assembly GCA_963722275.1 of uncultured Actinomycetes bacterium. Classification (GTDB taxonomy): domain Bacteria; phylum Actinomycetota; class Actinomycetes; order Streptosporangiales; family Streptosporangiaceae; genus Palsa-504. The sequence goes on from CAVRMX010000005.1 coordinate 48,707, forward strand.
TCCGGCTTTGACGTCCTTTGACGTCCTTTGACGTCCGGAGCCAGGGCCGGCGCGCACGCGATCCGGTACCGTCTAGTCACGGAGCCATGATGACCAGCAGGCGGGCGATTCAGTGAGTGACAAGGACGGGGTTGCAGCGACCGGTACGGCGGCCCAGCCGAGCCGTCCGGGCTCTCCCGAACTCACCCGCCTGATCGGCTGGCTCGCCGCGGCCGCCATCGCGGCCTCCACCCTGGTCATGATCGTGATCTCGGCCGCCGGCCCGAGCGTCTCGGTGCCCGTCATGCGCCGGGCCAGTGGTCCTCCCTGGTGGCATGCGCTGCACCTGACGGCCACGTTCGTGACCGTGTCGCTGTGGGCCGCGATGGCGCTGGGCTGCGCCGGCGTGATCGCCGGGCTGGTCGCCGTCGCCCGGGGCGCTCGCCCGCCGGTCCGGCCGGTCCTGGCGGCCGCGTTCCTGGCCGTGGTTATGCTTACCGTGCTCCCGGCCGCAGGCTCGACGGACTCCATCTCCTACGCCGCCAGCGGCCGCACGGCGGTGATAGGGCACAGCCCCTACGTCATGACCCCGCTGCAGCTGCAGCGGGCCGGCGACCCGGTTGGCCTGGCAGATCCCTTCCCGCGAGATCCCGTCCAGCTGGATGAACGCGGTGTCGGTGTACGGCCCGGTGGCCACCGCGGCGGAGTGGGGCGCGGCCGAACTCGGCGGGACCTCGCTGGCCCGCATCACCTTCTGGCTGAAGCTGGAGGAAGCGGTCGCCTTCGGCGCGGTGATCCTGGCCCTGGACCGCCTGCTCCGCGCGGATCCCGAGATGCGCCTGCGCGCGCACCTGCTGTGGTCGGTGAACCCGCTGCTGCTCTGGGAGATCGTCGCGGGCGGCCATATCGACGGCCTGGCCGCCGTGTTCGGCCTGCTGGGAATCGCGGCGCTGCGGGCGCGCACCTCCCCAGGGGAGAGCTCCCCGCGCGCGGAGATCCAGCTCGGCGGCGCGGTCCTGGCGGGCCTGCTGATCGGGGTGGCGACTGGCATCAAGGTGGAGTACGCCCTCCTCGGCCTGGCGGTGGCCTGGGCCTGCCGCCGGTCGCTCAAGGCCCTGGCCGCCGCCGCGGCCGGCTTCCTGGCGGTAGTGGTGCCGGCCTACCTCGCGGCCGGGACCCCCGCGATCAAGGTGCTCGTCACCCGCAGTACCGGGATCACCTGGGACACCATGTACCAGCTGTTCTGGCGGCCGGTGCTCGGGTACACCCAGTTCAGCGTGTCGAGCGTCCCGCCGTACCTCGACCTGGTCGCCTACCTGCTGTTCGCGGCGATCGCACTGCTGGCGCTGCTGCGCCTCCCGGACCGTACCCCCGGCCTGCCGGCCGTCGCCCCGGCCCTGGCGCTGAGCCTGGCGTGGCTCTTCGTCACGGCGTTCCAGCGGCCCTGGTATGACGCGATGGCCATCAGCCTGCTCGCGCTGTACTCGGCGTCCCGGCTGGACTGGCTGGTCCTGATCCGCCTGCTCGCGGGGGCGACCATCTACGCCCAGGCCGTGCAGAGCCCGGCCGAACCGCACTGGCTCTATGATCTCGGCCAGTTCGACGGCACCTGGCTCACCCCGGGCGTCCGCCTGCTCGCCGCCGTCGCGTTCGTCTGGCTCTGCGTTTCCGGCCGGTGGGGCTGGCGGTCCCGGTCCGCCGCGCCCTCCGGGCGGCTGCCCGAACTGCTCCCGACGACCTGACCAGCGTTCTCCACAATCGCCCCCTGTGGATAACTCTTTGCGTAACAGCCCAGTATGCGCAGTGTTACTGCAACCCGTTGCGCGCTTCTGTGGATACCGCTGTGGACAACAAAGGGCGCCTGGTGAGCCCTTTCTCATAACCTGAGCCAGGTTCCCGGACCGCCCGCGCCGCCCGCCCGCGCGCCCCGCCCCGGTCTGCCCGACACGCTTCCCTCACGCCTCATAAGCCCTGCGTTTGCGGGGGCCGCCCGTGGCGGATGCGATACGCACGCCGAGCCCGCAGAAGCGGGCATCCCGCCACAAATCAGGCACCTTCGCCAGCCGGGCCGCCGATCAGCCAGCCCCCGGCCGCCGCCGCGCCCTGCCAGGGAACGCACCACGGGCGCAGCCAGCCAGGACCAGGCCCTCACCAACCGCCAGCACGCCGGCCCTCGCGACACGCCGCAAACTCACGTCACATCGGAATGCATACACCGCGACAACAACGCGCCGTCGTTGCCGTCAGGCCCAAGGGCACCAGGGGCCGGCGCGGGGGGAAGCGCTAGCGCCGTTCCGGGGGGTCGCCGAGCGGGTCGGCGGTCAGGTACAGGCGCGGCCAGCGGCAGTCGACGAACTGGTCGAGGTAGCCGGTCAGGCGCTCCTCGAAGTCGTCGTCTTCCGCGCTGGCGCCGACAGCTCGCTCGACGCCCGAGACGACGTCCACTCCGAACGCCACGGCCCGCACCTCCCAGCCGTCACGCTGTGCCCCGTCGTACCATCGCTGCACCGTTCCCACCTGGCGTGCACAGGTATCGCCGGTGATCGCCTGCCCGTAGGTCCGCTCCCATTCCGAGCTCCGCGGGTGCGGGTCGGCGCCCGGGTTCTTCCGGTCGGCTGATTTGAGCGCGTCGAGGACGAGCGTCCACTTGTAGGCGGGGGCGAGCCACTTGGGTTCCTCCCGCTGGCACAGCCAGCTTCCCCGCGCTATCCGGGACCTGATCGCGGTGCTGACGTGGGAGGCGAGGCCGATCGGGCTGACCCGCCCGGCGATCACCGGGACCCGGACGGCCAGGGCCGCGTCGATGCCGTGGGAGATGGCGCAGTCCCGCAGCCGGGACGGCATTACCTGCAGCAGGGAGAGCAGCGCGGTGCGCGGCACCGGCATGGGCCAGCCGGTCAGGTGCGCGACGACCGACAGTTCGGTCCACAGCCTGATCGCCGGGTACTCGTCGAGCCCGCGCTGGGCGACCCGCATGTCCCGCAGCGTGCAGGGCCGGCCGACGCAGTCGGCGCCGCAGGTGATGCTGCGCGGCCGGACCACCCCGGCCGGGGTGGCGGTGACGGCCTCCGTGGCGGCCTCGCGGCTGGTGCCGTCGGGCATCTGCGCCAGCAGCGGGAAGTCCATGCCGTCGGCGAACACCGCGGCCTCACCCGGCTTGAGCGTGACCAGGAACCGGTTCTGCGCGGGCGTCATGTTCATCGTCGCGCCCACGGCTTCGCGGTCGTCGGCCGCGGGCAGCCGGTGGGTGATTTTCACCGCGGTGTTCTTGATCACGTCCTGGATGAGGCGATCCGGGATCTGCTCGGCGATGACGAGGCCTTCGCCATAGGCGCGGATCTCGGCGAGCAGCCCGGCGAACATCTCGACCGCGTGCGCCGCCGCGCCTCCGGGAGCGCCGGTTTCCGGGCGGCGGAGCAGCCGGTGCGCCTCCTCGATGACGGTGAGGTGGCGGAGCCCCCCCGGGACTCCGCTGGCCCCGGGAGAGACGACACTCCCGGCACCGGAAGGCCTGGCCCTGTGGGCCATCCGGAGGTGTTCGGCCAGCCTGATCAGCACCGTTCCCATCAAGAACGCCTTGTCGCTGTCGTCACCCACGTCCTCGATCTCCAGCACCGCGTTCGTGCTGAGCAGCTTGCCGAAGTCGAGCTGGTGGCCGCCCTCCAGGAACCGCCCGGTGGTGCCGAGCCGCAGGCTGGACAGCCGCACCTTGATGAAGCCGAGCACGTCGTCGGTGATCCGCTGGCTGTAGCCGACCTCCTGGACGATCCTGATCGCGGCCCGCTGCAAGTCGGTGAGGCTCGGGTAGCCGGGGTTCGCGTCCGCCGCGAGGGTCTCGCCTAGGGCCAGGTCCCAGCCGGCCTCCTCGTACACCCGTGTCAGCGCCGCGCTGAGCACCTGCGGGAAGGGCTCGTCGGAGCGGAAGGAAGCGATGAACAGCGCCTTGACCAGGTCGGCGTGGGTCTGTAGGGGGAACCGGCGGCCGTCCTCGTCTGGCGCGGGCTCGAGCGGGTTCAGGCCGGCCGCGATCGCGTCCGACTCACCCGGCCGGATCCGAACGACCTGGGAAACCACCGCACCAGCGTCCGCGGGTCCGGCCAGCCGCGCGGCCATCAGCCGGTACTCGGCCTTGGCCGGCTCCACCACCAGCCAGGGGATCCCGCTCCGGGTGGCGGCCTCGAGCAGCGTCCGCACGGTCTGCGATTTCCCGGAACCGGTCGAGCCGCTGACGAACACGTGCCGGTTCAGCGAGTCCAGCGGCAGCAGCAGCGGTCCGGCTGACCGGCGGCTCCGGTCCAGGATCTCGCCGACGGCGATCGTCTCACGGCCGGCCGCGGACTCTTGGGTGACGTCGAAATCGGGCCGCAGCGCCAGCCGGATGCCCGGCATCTCGCGCTCGGGCGGCCGGGACAGCGCGGCGATCAGCTCGGTGCTCGCGTAGAACGGGTGGCCCGTCACTGCGTCGCCCCCCTCGGGGGCCGGGTTCGGGTCGTCCAGGGCATCCTGCAGGCGGCCAGCCGGACGGCCCGCGGGAGCGATCGCGTAGGGCAGGCCGTCCAGATCGGCCGAGGCGCACACCAGCCCGGCCACCCGCGACGCGGCGTCCGCGTCGGCACCGCCCGCGAGCAGACGGACCCGCCACACGCCCGCCGAGGCGCCCTTGCGCAGCTCGGCGTGCCGCAGGCTCAGCCGGCGAGCCGTCATGGCCCGTTCGGGAAACCGGTCAGAATCACCTGTGGACATGCGCTCGCGGTGGGCCACCTCGTCCGCTATTTCCTGGATCTCGCCCGCACTCAGCGGTTCGGAGATAAGCAGCCAGCCAAACGGTCCCGGCCACACGGCCAGCAAGCATTCCTCCAGCGACGGGGCCGGCCTGCGGCCGGTGCGGTGCTCGTCGGGCAGCAGCCCGTCGCTGATCCCGCCGATGACACGCCAGGACGGCAACCGCGCCATCAGCGTGGCCAGCGAGCCACGCGGCAGCGGCTCGGCTCGCGCGCCGCCGGGCAGGGTCAGGAAGACGTCCGGGCCGGCGTCGCTGCCGACCAGGCCTGCACCCGCGGCGAGGACCTGGACCGGGCCGCCCGCTGTGTGCCTGACCCAGCCGATGGCCAGCGCGCCTGAGCCGTTGCCTTTGGCGTCCGCCCCGGCGTGGTACGCCGCGATCAAGGCGGCGAGCCGCTGCGTCCGGCCGGCGTCGTCAGGCTCGTCTCGGGACGGCTGTGCCGCGTCGGGTTCGGGGCGCCGCGGGATTTCGGTGACCCGGTACGCGCCGAGTTCGCCGAGTGCGTCCCAAGCCAACGTCACGACGCTCCTTCCCACCTTTCCCTGAACCGTTCAATAAGCACCCCGGCCTCGTCCTCGCTGATCTCAAGAAGTTCTTCCGTCGCTTCACCGCGCTTCCATTCGGCAATGACCGTATCCCGCTGCCAGGTGAGATCTCGGCGAAGCATTTCGTCTTCTATGCCGCCCCCGGACAACCAGCGGCGACGCGCCAGCCCGTCAGGGTTCGCTTTGCCTCCCGCATCGAGGGTAACCGCATAGTAGGTAACTTTCTCAGTCACGATTGTCCAGCTGTCCTTTCCGGTAATAGGTAATGGTCTCAACTCCGGGAGGAACAGGGATCGCCGATACGATCAGTTGTTGTTGCTCTTCCAGTTGCTCGCGCTCTCTCGGCGTGGTTGACCTCGTGTCACACAACTTCTCATAGATGTCGTGCGTTTTCTGCTTGGCCTCCCAGCTTTCCGGGGTGTGAAACTGGATCTCGAACAGGACGCCGCTTTCGGTATCGCACCATCGGCTGTTAACTCCGCGGTAGTCTCCCTCTTGCCACGAAGGCTTCCTTATCCTCAGGTCGTACCCATGGTCACTGAGCGCCTGGGTCGTGTCTGCCACGCCAGCCGTATAATCCTCGGTAGGAAACAGGAACGTAAATCGGATGCCGTCGTGAATCGCCGAGACAAGCTCGTCGCAAGGCCGACCCGGATAACGTTCGATCATCTTGGCTAGCTTTTCCTTGAAGCGGTCGGGGGATTTGAGAGCAAACTTCTCTGTGTCCGGCACGAGGGTGCCATGCGCCAGTTCGGATTCGATGCGGCGCATCGCGGGGGTGAGGCCTGCCGCGCCGTAGTTGCCCTCCGCGTCGCGCCCTTCGGCGGCCTGGCGGACGGCGAGGCCGTTGTCCGCGGCGCGGTTGGCGTCCGGGCCGAGCTCCAGGCCCTTCCACGTCCACCCGCCGTCGCCGGTGAACGTCGACTGGTCGCCTGCACCGCGCGCCGGCGGCCGCCCAGGGAGTTGGTCGCAGGCACGAAGGTCGCGGTAGCACTCCTCACGGTCGCGCGTCTCGGCCGGCCAGGCGCGGTCAGGTACCGGATCACCGGCGGCGGCGACGTCAAGAGGATCATCCCCGTTGCCGGTCTCATCGCCCTCACCAGCATCATCGACTCTCATCTGCATGCACCGCGTTTGCCGCGAGCACCACCAAACTGCTGCCGATCCACACGTTTGCCCGTTACCGATACAAATACCTTAGACACGCACAGTCGAACTTAGGAAGGCGCCAGGCCTCCGGCCCGGATCTGGCCGTCCCGGTTTCCATGGATGTGGCAACGTAATTAATAGATTCATTACGTTGCCACATCCATTGAATCCATCCTTGGCGATATGCGTCATTTGTCGGATTACGGACCGGAGAGGGCCGGGGCAGGCGGCGTCGGGAGAGGGCCGGAGCAGGCGGCATTGGAGAGGCCCGGGGCAGGCGGCATCGGAAGAGGGCCGGAGCAGGCAGCGTCGGAGAGGCCCAGGGCGGCGGGCCACTACGCCATGGCCGGCCCAGCCTGCCGGCACTCGCCCGCGAGGAATCGCCGCTCATGAGCTGAGCTTCAGGAACTCCGGTCGCGCACGGCGTCGTCCCGGACGGCCCACGGCGACCGGGCCGGATCGTATCGCGGGTAGGGCTCGTACCCCGGCGGGTAACCGTATCGCCAGTCGGGCCGGCAGCTCTCCTCGTTGCCGAACGGCGCCTCGTCGGCCCGCCCTTCCGGCCAGGATGGCTGGGGCCACGTCCGCCAGTCCGAGGGATCGTAACGCCGCCGAAGGCGTTCGGACGGCGCCGCCCGCCGGCGCGACCGCGCCTTGAGCTGCAGCACCGCGAACGCGCCCACGGCGAGCAGCGCCACCGCGACCAGCGCGACCCGGCCCGCGGACGAACCGCTCCCACCTTGATACCCCGCCGCCAGCCAGACCGCTAGCATCCGCCTCCCCGCCTTTCCCGCCCGGGATCAGTACCAAAACCTTTTATTGACCACGCCGGAAAGGCACGACCATTGACGTGACCGGTGCCGCGACCGCCATTGGTGAATGAAGGCGGTGATCTTCGGAAGCCGGTCATTTGATGACCGGTAAACCGGGATCTTTCCGGCGGCCGCGGCACGGGCCACTAACCCGGACTACGAGAAGCCGGCCGGACCCGGTTCGGCCTGGGCGGATCGCGTAAGTTTCTCGTTACAAGTCGTGAGCATCCCCGAGGACCCGGGTCAGGTAGGGATTGCCGAACCTGCCGTCCGGATCGACCTCGGCGCGGACGCGGCGGAAGTCGTCGAAGCGGGGGTAGAGCGGGCGGAGCCGCCCGGCGTCGAGCGAATGCAGCTTGCCCCAGTGCGGGCGGCCCGCCACCTCGGCCACGATGGACTCGAACCGGTCGAAGTAGGCCTGATATGGCAGCCTGGCGTACTGGTGGATCGCGATGTAGGCGGACTCCCGGTCGTAGGCGGTGGAGAGCCAGATGTCGTCGGCCGCCGCCACCCGCACCTCGACCGGGAACATGACGGGGTTGGCGAGGCGGGGCACGGCCCGGCGCAGTTCGGCGATCACGTGGACCAGTGATTCACGTGGAACGGCGTACTCGGACTCGGCGAAGCGGACCCGGCGGGGTGTCACGAAAACCCGGTGGGACACGTCGGCGTAGGACCGGGCGGAAAGCGCGGCCGAGGAGAACCTGTTCAGCGCCGGGATAAGCCGCGGCCGGGCCCGGCCGAGACGGCACAGCGCCCCGAAGGCGGCGTTCTCCATCACCTCGAACTCCCAGAACCGCCGCCAGGCCGGCAACGCGGGCGGAACCGGGCCGGCATCCCGGCCCGGCAGCCGGTTGTTCCGCTTGACCAGGGCCTTGCGGCCGTAGGGGAACCAGTAGAACTCGAAGTGGTCGCTGGCCGCGGCCAGCGTGTCGAACTGCTCAAGGACCTCCTCCACCGGCACCGGGCGCTCGTCCGCCAGCAGCGTGAACGACGGCACGCAGCGCAGCGTCACGGCGGTGATCACGCCGAGCGCGCCGAGGCCGATCCGCGCGGCGGCGAAAAGCTCGGGCCGCGACGAGGCCGAACACGTCACCACCGAGCCGTCCGCCAGCACCAGCTCGAGCGACTCGATCTGGGTAGCCAGGCCGCCGAGCCGGGCGCCGGTGCCATGCGTCCCGGTGGACAGGGCGCCCGCCACCGTCTGCGCGTCGATGTCGCCGAGGTTGGCCATGGCCAGCCCGAGGCCGCCGAGTTCGGCGTTGAAGGCGCGCAGCGTGGTCCCGGACCGGACGGTCACCAGGCCGGTCGCGGTGTCCGCGGCGGTGATCCCGGTCCACTGGGACAGGTCGAGCGCCACGCCGGAGGTCGCCGCGACCGCGGTGAACGAGTGCCCGCTGCCGAGCGCACGCACCGGCAGCCCGGCCGCTGCCGCGTCCTTGACCGCGGCCGAGATCTCGGCCTCGTTCCTGGGCCGGCACCAGCGCGCCGGGGCCGCCGTCGCCGTCCTGGCCCAGTTCCGCCACACACGCGAGCCCGCGGAGGCGGCGCCAGCCGAGGCAGTACCAGCCGGGCCAGTGCCAGCCGAACCAGTGCCAGAGGAAGCCTTCATTACCCGAGAGTATTCATAAATTTCCAGCGCTGGTCTACTGTGCGAGCATGTCAGTCGACCAGGGCCGCCGGCTCGCCGGGCCAGCCACGAGGCAGTCCCTGGAGAGCGCCCGCGCGCGGTACGACCGCGCCACCGCCGACCTCGACCCGCCGCTGGCCATCGTCGACCTGGGCGCGTTCGACCGGAACGCCGCCGACATGACGCGCCGGGCCGCGCTGGCCGGGACAGTACCAGGCCGGGACAGCGCCGACCAGAACAGCGCCAGCCGGGAATGGGGCCAGGGTGGGCCGGCCGATCCGGGTGGCGACGAAGTCGCTGCGGTGCCGCTTCCTGATCGAGCGCGCGCTGGCCACGCCAGGCTACCGGGGCGTCATGTGCTACTCGCTGGCCGAAGCCCTCTGGCTGCACGCCGCCGGCACCAGCGACGACCTGCTAGTGGCCTACCCCACCGTGGACCGGCGGGCGCTGCGGACCCTCGCCGCCGACGAGGCCGCCAGGCAGCACATCACGATCATGACCGACTCCGAGGCGCACCTTGACGTGGTGGACCGCGCGCTCGGCGACGGCCACCCGGAGATCCGGGTCTGCCTGGATCTTGACGTGTCCTGGCGCCCGCTGGCCCGCAGGCCGGCGGTGCACATCGGCACCCGGCGGTCCCCGCTGCATACGCCGGAACAGGCGGCCGGCTTTGCGCGGGCGATCGTCCGGCGCGCGGGCTTCCGCCTGGCCGGCGTGATGGGGTACGAGGGCCAGATCGCCGGCCTGGGCGACGCCCCGCCCGGGCACCCGCTGCGAGCCCAGCTGATCAGGCTGATCCAGGGCCGTTCGGTGCCGGAGCTGATCAGGCGCCGGACCGAGGCGATCCGCCAGATCCAGGCCCTGGCCAGCCTGGAGTTCGTGAACGGCGGCGGCACGGGCAGCCTGGAGTCGACCGCGCAGGACACCTCGGTGACCGAGCTCACCGCCGGTTCCGGCCTGGTCGGCCCGACCCTGTTCGACGCGTACCGCCGGTTCAGCCCCGAGCCCGCGCTGCTGTTCGCGCTGCCGGTGGTGCGGCGGCCGGGCCCGGGCCTGGCCACGCTGTTCTCCGGCGGCTACGTCGCCTCCGGCAGCGGCACCCCGGACCGGCTGCCCCGGCCGCACCTGCCGGCCGGGCTCAGCCTCACCGGCACCGAGGGCGCCGGCGAGGTGCAGACGCCGGTGCGCGGCGCGGCGGCCGCCCAGCTGCGCGCCGGCGACCGGGTCTGGCTGCGCCACGCCAAGGCCGGCGAGCTCGCCGAGCGCTTCCGTGAGTACCACGTGATCGGCGACGACGGGCAGGTCACGGATGTGCCGACGTACCGGGGCGAGGGCCAGTGCTTCGGGTAGCGGTGGCCGGGGCGGCGATTCCCCGGGTCCGTTCGGTCCCTTAACTGCCGTCGCCGAATTTATCCCGAACGGGTTGTATCACCTGCCCCTCCGCAACCTCTTCCCAACCATGGCGGCACGCTGGCCGTCATATAGCTGACCTGGCTCATCGAGCCGCTATTGGAAGTTTGTCGCTGAGGGGTGGAATTTCATGTTGAGCACGAACGGGCGCAGAGCCCGGCAGGTGGCGGCCTGGGCCGGGATCGCCTGTGCCGCCTTGCTGGTTACCGCTTGCAACTCTACGAGCAGCTCGGCCGCCGCGGCGTCGAGCCCGGCGAGCGCCCCGGCCAGTTCGGCCCCGCCCGCCAGCGCAGCGCCGAGCGGGTCGGCGTCGGCGCCTGCGAACCCGCCGGTCTCACCGAGCGTGACGGCCTCTCCGGCCGCGGCCGGCACCTTCCTGGCTCAGGGCCAGGACATCGACGGGACGTTGCTGAATATGCCGGCGTGTAATTCGGGTTGCCCGCTTTCCGGGGATTCCACCGCGATTCTGGACAAGATGACGTGGCGCACGTGGTCCGCGGCCAACGCCGTCGGGACCGGCATTTACGAGCTGGACGGCTGCAATCCGAACTGCGCCGCCGGGCCTGTGTACCCGGTGGCCGCGGTGGTCACGCTGAGCGATCCGGTGAAGGCCTGCTCGTCCTCGGGCACCCGCTGGTTCTGGAGCCGGGCCTCGTTCAGCTTCCCGCACGGCCTGCCCAAGGCCCTGCAGGGCGGCAACGGGCCGGAGAACCCGTGGGTGTTCTCCCCGGTGATCTCCGCCGCCCAGCAGAGCTGCGCTAGCTAGCCGCGATGACCTGATCCGCGATGGCGCGCATGCCCATCGCGAGTTCGGCGGGCGAGGGGGCCCGCTCCGGGTCGGATTCTGCCCGGATAGCTGGCATGCTTGCTGACGTGGAACACGGGGTGTCGAGCCCGGTCCTGGTCGGCCGGGCCGGCCAGCTCACCGCGCTGGACGCCGCGCTGGCCGAGGCGGGCCAGGGCCATCCGTCGGCGGTCATCGTCGGCGGCGAGGCCGGGGTGGGAAAGTCCCGGCTGGTCCGCGAGTTCGGCGCACGCGCCAGGCACGCGGGGGCGCGGGTGCTGACCGGCGGCTGCCTGGAGCTCGGCGCGGACAGCCTGCCCTTCACGCCCTTCACCGCCGTGCTCCGTGAACTCGTGCGTGATCTCGGCGCGGCCGGCGTGGCCGGGTTGCTGCCCGCTGGCAGCAGCCGGGAGCTGGCCCGGCTGCTGCCGGAATTCGGTGCGCCCGCCGGGCCGGACGGGGCGGGAGAAGCGCGGGCCCGGTTGTTCGAGCAGATGCTCCTGGTGCTCGAGCGCCTAGCCGAAGCCGGCCCGGTGGTGCTGGTCATCGAGGACATGCACTGGGCCGACCAGTCGACCAGGGACCTGCTGGCTTTCCTCATCCGCAACCAGCCGACGCTGGACGGCGTGCTGATCGTGGTGACCTACCGGTCCGACGACCTGCACCGCACTCACCCGCTGCGCCCGCTGCTGGCCGAGCTCGGGCGCGTCGACTGGGTCACCCGGATGGACCTGGGCCTGGCTCAGCCGCCAGGACACCGGCCAGCTGGTGACCCAGATCACCGGCCGCGAGCCCGATGACGAACTGCTCGCGGCGGTGTACCGCCGGGCCGAGGGCAACCCGCTGTTCGTCGAGGCCCTGCTGTGCGGCGGCGAGCCGGACTCCGGGCTGCCGGAGTCGCTGCACGACCTGCTGATGGCAGGCCTGCGGCGGCTGCCGGAAGAGACCCAGGATGTGGTCCGGGTGGCGAGCGCGGGCGGCGAGCGGATCGGCGACGGGCTGCTGACCGCGGTCACCGGGCTGGACGGAGCCGCGCTCGGCCGGGCGCTGCGCCCGGCCGTGGCGGCCAACGTGCTGCTGACCGAATCCGACGGGTACGCCTTCCGGCACGCCCTGATCCGCGAGGCGGTGCACGACGAGCTGCTGCCCGGCGAACGGAGCCAGGTGCACCGCCGGTTCGCCGAGGTCATCGCGGCCGACCCGGCGCTGGTCATGCCGGGGCGGGCCGCGGCCGAGCAGGCCTGGCACTGGTTCGCCGCGCACGATGCGCCCCGGGCGCTGGTCAGCGCCTGGCAGGCGGCCGATCAGGCGGGCCGCGCGCTGGCCTACGCCGAGCAGCTGGCCATGCTGTCCCGGGTGCTGGAGCTGTGGGAGCAGGTCCCGGACGCCGCCTCGCGGATCGGCACCGGTCACGTAGCGGTGCTGGAGGAGGCGGTCCGGGTCGCCGAGCTGGCCGGGGAGGACAACCGGGGGATCATGCTGGCCCAGGCCGCGCTGCGGGAGATAGATGCCGCCGCCGAGCCGGTCCGGGCCGCGCTCCTCCTCCAGGTTCGCGGCCATCTGAAGTACCAGCTGGGCCGGGACGATTACGCGAGCGACCTGCACGAGGCGGTCCGGCTGGTGCCGGCCGACCCGCCCAGCTCGGCCCGGGCCCGGGTCCTCGAAGCACTGGCCCACTACACCCTGTACGTCCACAGCGGCTGGCACGACCCCGGGCTGCGGGCGGTCGCCGAAGAGGCGGTGGCCACGGCGCGGCGAGCCGATGACCCCGCCACCGAGGCGGCGGCCCTGGTCACCCTGTCCTGCGCCGAGCCGATCGACGGGAACGTGGAGCGGATCCGGGCCCTGCTGGCCCAGGCCCGGGCGATCGCGTCCCGGGCCGGTGCCTACCAGCCGCTGCTGGGCGCCGCCATCACCGAGTCAGACATGCTGGAGGGCGCGGGCCTGCACGAGGCAGCCGCCGCCGTGGCCCGGGAAGGGCTGGCGACCGCCCGGGAACACGGGCTCGCCCGGACCTACGGCGCGGTGCTGGCCAACAACGTCGCCGAGCCGCTGGTGTCGCTGGGCCGGTGGGACGAGGCGAGCGAGGTCATCGAGCGCGCGCTGCGGCTCTTCCCGCCCCCGCTCAGCCGGTCGTGCCAGTTCCGGCTGGCCGGCGACATCGCGCTGGCGCGCGGCGACCTGGCCGCCGCGGCGGACTCCGTCGCCGCGATAAGGTCGGCCCTCGACCAGGCCAGGTATCACGACCAGTACCACCTGCCGCTGATCCGGCTGGAGACCGAGCTGCGACTGGCCCGGCAACAGCCGGGCGAGGCCCTGGCCGCGGTCGAGGACGCCCTCGACCGCTACGACATGCGGCCGAGCCCCCGCTACGCCTGGCCGTTGCTGGTGGCCGGGATCCGGGGGTACGCGGCCGCCGCCCGCGAGAGCGGCCTCACCGTGCGGGCGGCCGCTTTGCGCGACCGGCTGCTGGCCGAGGCGGGAAAGCTGACCGCGGAGGGCCTCACCCAGCAGGCTCACCGGCTCACCTTCGCCGCCGGGGCGGAACGGGCCGGTGGCGGCGCCCCCTGGGACGAGGCGGCGCGGGCATGGGAGGCGGCCGGCGAACCCTACCCGCTGGCGGCGGCCCTGCTGCGCTCCGCCGAGGCCACGCTGGCCGCCGGCGACCGCGACGGCGGGGGCGCCCGGCTACGCCGCGCCGCCGCGCTGGCGCAACGGCTCGGCGCCCGGCCACTACGCGACGACATCGCCCTGCTCGCCCGGCGGGCCAGGGTCTCGCTCGGCCCCGCCGACGACGCGGACGCCCGGGAGCCCGAGCCGGAACGGCTGGGGCTCACCGCGCGGGAGTTCGAGGTGCTGCGGCTGGTCGCGGCCGGGCGCAGCAACCGCGAGATCGCCGCCGAGCTGTTCATCTCGGCCAAGACCGCCAGCGTGCACGTGTCCAACATCCTCGGCAAGCTCGGCGTGGCTAGCCGCGGCGAGGCCGCGGCGGCCGCCCACCGGCTCCGCCTCTTCGACTCCTTCCCGGGGTCCTTAGCCGCCCAGCGGGCCTGAGCCCGGGCCGAACGGAGTCTAAGGACCCTCCGACCTGCGACATCGGGAAATCGCCCGTGAAATACCGGTCACCTGCATCGCCGCGTGAGCCGCCGGGTTCACGACGCCGCGCTGCGCGCCCTGGTCTCGACGACGGCGAAGCTGGCGGGAGGCATCGTGACCGTGTCCTGCTTGATCGCGACGCCAGGGCTGGACGCGGCGAGGACCCCGGTGCCGCGCTGGCCGAGCGGCAGCCGGACGGCCTGGCCGCCGAGGTTCGCCGCGATCCGCAGCCGCCCGCGGCGGACCAGGAGCCAGCGCGCCTCCTCGTCGAAGTCGGCGTGCACCCGGTCGAGCCGAGGATCGGTCAGCTCGGGCCGGGCCCGGCGCAGCGCGATCAGCTCCTTGTACCAGGCGTGCAGGCCGAGGTGCGGCTGGCGGTGCCGCTGCTCCCAGTCGAGCTTGGAGCGCAGGAAGGTCGCCTCGTCCTGGGGGTCGGGCACGTCGGCCGCGTCCCAGCCGTGCGCGGCGAACTCGGCCTTGCGGCCCTCGGCGACGGCCTGCGCCAGCCAGGGTTCGATGTGGTCGGTGAAGTACTGCCACGGCGTATCCGCGCCCCACTCCTCGCCCATGAACAGCATCGGGGTGTAGGGCGAGGTCAGCACCAGGCCGGCGCCGACCTTGGCTAGGCCGGGGGAGAGCGTGGCGGCGATCCGGTCGCCGGTGGCACGGTTGCCGATCTGGTCGTGGTCCTGCAGGTAGCCGAGGAAGCGGTGGGCGGGGACGCGGAACACGTCGACCTGCCGCCCGTGCGTCCGGCCGCGGAACGCGGACCAGATGCCGTCGTGGAAGAACACCCGGGTGTAGGTCTTGGCCAGCACCTCCAGCGACCCGAAGTCGCAGTAGTAGCCCTGCCGCTCGCCGGTGACGGCGGCGTGCACGGCGTGGTGGAAGTCGTCGCTCCACTGCGCGGCCAGCCCGTACCCGCCCGCCTCCCGGGAGGTGACCAGGCGCGGGTCGTTGATGTCGGATTCGGCGATCAGGATCAGCTCGCGGTTCAGCCGGGCGGCGAGGGCGTGCACCTCGGCCGCGAGTTCCTCGAGGAAGTGCAGGGCGCGGCGGTCTTCCAGCGCGTGCACCGCGTCCAGCCGCAGCCCGTCCAGGTGGTAGTCGCGCAGCCACATCAGCGCGTTGCCGATGAGGAACGCGCGCACCTCGTCGGATCCGGGCTGGTCCAGGTTCACCGCCGGGCCCCACGGCGTCACGTGCGCCTCGGTGAAGTACGGGCCGAAGTCGCCCAGCCGGTTGCCGATGCCGACGTGGTTGTACACCACGTCGAGCAGGACGGCCAGGCCGCGATCGTGGCAGGCGTCCGCGAACCGCTTCAGCCCGTCCGGGCCGCCGTACGGCTCGTGCACCGCCCACAGGTTGATCCCGTCGTAGCCCCAGCCGTGCTGCCCGGGGAAGGCCGCGACCGGCATCAGCTCCACCGTGTGCACGCCGAGGTCACGCAGGTGGTCGAGCCGCCCGATGGCGGCGTCGAAGGTGCCCTCGGGGGTGAACGTGCCCACGTGCAGCTCGTAGATCACCGAGCCGTGCAGCGGGCCGCCGCGCCAGCTCTGGTCGGTCCAGCGGAAGGCGGCGTGGTCGTAGGTGCGGCTCAGGCCGATGATGCCGAACGGCTGGCGCAGGGAGCGCGGATCAGGCAGCAGCTCGCCGTCGTCCAGGCGGAACCCGTAGTCGATGCCTGCGGCTACGTCGGGAACGTCGGCGCTCCACCAGCCGCTCCACTGGCCTGCGGCGTCCGCGTTCTCCCGGCTCATCGGGTAGCGCTGTCCCGCGACCTCGACCTCGACACGGCCCGCGGCCGGGGCCCAGACGCTGAAGAGGGTCACTGCATGCTGCCGTCCGCACGCCCCTGAGGCTCAGACTCCCACACCCGGTCCGGGATCAGGAGCGCCACCGGCAGCCGCCTGGTCAGCTCGGCCAGCGGCGGCCGCAGGCCGGCGTGCCTGACCCCGGTGAGCACATCACGCCAGTGCAGTTCGGGCAGCGGCAGGGCGGTGTCCGCCCATCCGCCGCGCCGCCGCAGCCCGCCGGGCAGCCGGGTGACGACGGTGACCGCGTGGCCGCCGCGCAGGAACGCGGCCGCGTGCTCGGCGGCCGGGCCCTCGCTCGCCAGCGGGGCGTAGCTCCCGGCGAACCAGTCCGGGTGATCGCGCCGCAGCCGCAGCGCGCGCGAGGTCACCAGCAGCTTCTCCGCGTCTAGGCCGACTGCCTGGTCCGGGGCGGCGTCGAGCGCGGCCAGCAGCCGCTGACGCCGCCGGTAGTCGACCGGCCTGCGGTTGTCCGGGTCCACCAGGGACAGGCCGGTCAGCTCGCAGCCCTGGTAGACGTCGGCCACCCCGGGCATGGTCAGCTGGACCAGCTTGGCGCCGAGGGTGTTCACCCGCGCGTCCGGCGCGATCCTGGCCACGAAGCCGGCCACGGCGGCGGTCAGTTCCGGGTCGCCGAGCACCGCGTCGGCCAGGCCGAGGACCGCCGACTCATAGCCCGGCCTGCGCACCGTCCAGGACGTCCGCGTCTTGGCTTCGTGCATCGCCTTGCCGAGGTACTCGCCGAGGCGTTCGGGCCCGATCAGCCAGGCGCCGACCAGGGTCTGCCACATCAGGTACTCGAGATCGGGCTCCGGGGCCCGCTCGGTGGCCTGCGCCGCGGCCCCGTCGGTGAGCCACCGGGCCAGGCCGTGCCACTCGGCCACCTGGTGTCCCCACTCCTGCGGCGATTCGGCCAGCACGGCCAGCCGGGCCCGGACGTCTTCCTGCCGCTTGGTGTCGTGGGTGGACAGCGTGGTCAGGGTGGCCGGCCAGCGCCGGGCGAGGCGGCCGGCGGCGGCGTGGAACTCGGCCAGGCCGATGCCGAAGATGTCGGGATTGCCGCCCACCTCGTTCAGCGCGACCAGCCGCGACCAGCGGTAGAACGCGGTATCTTCCACCCCCTTGGCCAGCACCGGGCCGGTGGTCTGGCCGAACCGCACGATCAGCTCGTCCCGCGCCGCCCGCTGGTCCGCGTCGCCGGTCACCTCGCCCAGGCCGAGCACCGCCGCCTGCACCGCGTCCAGGGCGGGATGCAGGTGCTCGTCCAGATGATCCCTGGCCGCCGTGGCGGCCGCGGTCACCGCCGCCGCCGCGGCGGCGGACGGCGGCTCGCCCGGGGTCACGTAGGCCCGGTACACGCCGAACTCGGCCAGCACGGCGACCAGCACGTCGTGCAGGTCGGCGGCGGCGAAGCCGTCAAGCGCCGGGTAGCCGGCCCGGGCGAACAGGCGGGTCAGCCGGGACAGTTCGGCGGCGAAGGTGCCGTCGGCGATGTCGCGCTTGGCGTCCCGCTCCACCTCGGCGAAGCTCTGCTTCCCGCCGGTGAAGCCGACGTACTCGTCGGTCATCGGGACGTCCCCGGCCGGGTCCGTGAACAGGCCGCCGACCAGGGCGAGGACGTCATAGCCGGTGGTGCCCGCGCAGGGCCACGCGGGCAGTTCCTCGCCGTGCGCCAGTATCTTCTCCACCACCACCCAGGCGCCGCCGGTCTCGGCGGCCAGCCGGGCCAGGTAGCCGTCCGGGTCGGCCAGCCCGTCGGGATGATCCACCCGCAGCCCGTCGATCAGCCCCTCGCGCAGCAGCCGGAGCAGCACCTCATGGGTGGCGCTGAACACGCCGGGGTCCTCGACCCTGATCGCCATCAGCGAGTCGACGTCGAAGAACCGCCGGTAGTTGAGCTGGGTGGCGGCGTCGTGCCAGTCGGTGAGCCGGTAGTGCTGCTGGGTCAGCAGCACCCCGAGGGGCAGGTCGGCGACTCCGTCCCTGAGCGGGAGCACGTGGTCGAAGTAGCGCAGCACCGGCCCGCGGTGCCCGGGGTTCTCCGGGTTCTTCGGGGCCGTGTCGATGATCAGGTCGCGCAGGCACTCCTCCAGCGGCCCGGCCAGGATAGGCAGCAGCAGCTTGCCCTCCTGCGCGTCCCAGTCGATGTCGAACCAGTGCGCGAACTCCGACTTCCGGCCCTGGTAGAGCACCGACCACAGCTGGCGGTTGAGCGTTTCCGGGACCGGCCTGGCCATGTGGTTGGGCACGATGTCGACGATCACGCCGAGGCCGTGCCGGCGGAGCTCGGCCGCCATCTCGCGGAAGGCGGGCTCCCCGCCGAGGTCCGCCGAGACCAGCGAGTGGTCCACCACGTCGTAGCCGTGCGGCGAGCCCGGGTTGGCCTGCAGGATCGGCGACAGGTAGACGTGCGTCACGCCCAGCGCGGCCAGGTAGCCGGCCTGCTCGGCCGCCTGCGCGAAGCCGAAGCCGTCCCTGAGCTGCAGCCGGTAGGTGGACACCGGGGCGCTCTGTCTATTCAGGGGCCCGTTCCCGGGCCCGGTGGCGGGTTCAGCCACGGCCCAGTACCTGCAGGGAGTGGTTGATCACGGTCGTCACGTCTCCCGGCTTGACGGGGCTCTCGTCGGCGAATTCCGTCGCGGAGAAGGCCGTGTCCAGCACCTTGGACCAGCGCGGCCCGTACCGGCGCGGCGGGATGACGAACTCGAGGTCCTCGTCGCTGGCGTTGAACAGCAGCAGGAAGGAGTCGTCCTGCACGCGCTCGCCCCGCCGGTCCGGCTCGCTGATCGCCCGGCCGTTCAGGAACACGGTCAGCGACTTGGCGAACCCGGCGTCCCAGTCCTCGTCGGTCATCTCCTCGCCGGACAGGGAGAACCAGGCGATGTCGCCGAGCCGGTTCCGCCCGCCGCGGAGCGCCTGGCCGCGGAAGAACCGGCGGCGGCGGAAGACGGCGTGGTCGGCCCGGAGCTTGATGAGCGTCTGGACGTAGTCGAACAGCGCCTGGTCTTCCTCGTCCCTGACGGCCCAGTCCAGCCAGGAGATCTCGTTGTCCTGGCAGTAGGCGTTGTTGTTGCCCCGCTGGGTGCGGCCCATCTCGTCGCCGGCCAGCAGCATCGGGACGCCCTGTGACAGCAGCAGCGTGACCAGGAAGTTGCGCTTCTGCCTGGCCCGCAGCGCGAGCACCGCCTTGTCCTCGACGGGGCCTTCGGCGCCGCAGTTCCAGGACCTGTTGTCGTCGCTGCCGTCCCGGCCGTCCTCGCCGTTGGCCTCGTTGTGCTTGTGGTTGTAGGAGACCAGGTCGTGCAGGGTGAACCCGTCGTGGCAGGTGACGAAGTTGACCGAGGCGACCGGGCGCCTGCTGTCCTGCTGGTACAGGTCGCTGGACCCGGTCAGCCGGGAGGCGAACTCCGGCACGGTGGCGGGCTGGCCGCGCCAGAAGTCGCGGATCGTGTCCCGGTACTTGCCGTTCCATTCGCTCCACAGCGGCGGGAAGTTGCCGACCTGGTAGCCGCCGTCGCCCACGTCCCACGGCTCGGCGATCAGCTTGACCTGGGAGACCACCGGGTCCTGCTGGACCAGGTCGAAGAACGCGGACAGCCGGTCCACCTCGTAGAACTGGCGGGCCAGGGTGGCGGCCAAGTCGAACCGGAAGCCGTCCACGTGCATGTCGAGCACCCAGTACCGCAGCGAGTCCATGATCATCTGGAGCACGTGCGGGTGCCGCATGAGCAGGCTGTTCCCGGTGCCCGTGGTATCCATATAGTAGCGCCGGTCGTTGTCCACCAGCCGGTAGTAGGCGGAGTTGTCGATGCCGCGGAAGGACAGCGTGGGCCCCAGGTGGTTGCCCTCGGCGGTGTGGTTGTAGACGACGTCGAGGATGACCTCGATGCCCGCCGCGTGCAGGGCGCGGACCATGGTCTTGAACTCCTGCACCTGCTCGCCCCGGCTGCCGCCGGCCGCGTAGGCGTTGTGCGGGGCGAAGAACCCGATGGTGTTGTAGCCCCAGTAGTTGCCGAGCCCCCGCTCGCTCAGGTGGCTGTCGATGACGAACTGGTGCACCGGCATCAGCTCGACCGCCGTGACGCCGAGATTGTGCAGGTGCGAGATGACCGCCGGGTGCGCCAGGCCCAGGTAGGTACCGCGCTGCTCCTCCGGGATGACCGGGTGCTCCTTGGTCAGGCCGCGGACGTGCGCCTCGTAGATGACGGTCTCGTGGTAGGGGGTGCGCGGCGGCCGGTCCAGGTTCCAGTCGAAGAACGGGTTCACCACGACCGAGCGCGGGACATGCGGCGCGGAGTCGGCGTTGTTGCGCCGGTCCGGGTGCCCGAACGTATAGGAGAACACCGGCTGACCCCAGCTGACGCCGCCCTCGATCGCCTTGGCGTACGGGTCGAGCAGCAGCTTGGCCGGGTTGCAACGATGCCCGTCGCCCGGGTGGTACGGACCGTGCACCCGGTACCCGTACCGCTGGCCCGGGCTGACGCCCGGCAGGTAGCCGTGCCAGACGAACCCGTCCACCTCGTGCAGGTCGACCCGGGTCTCCTTGCCCTCGTCGTCGAACAGGCAGAGCTCGACCCGCTCGGCTACCTCGGAGAACAGGCCGAAGTTGGTCCCGGCTCCGTCATACGTGGCACCCAGCGGATAGCTTTCGCCCGGCCACACGGCAGTTGCCGCCAAATGTTCCCCATCCCTCGCGCTGCACATGCGTTCCGATCATCACACACCTTCCCATCCCCATGACGATCACACGGAACGATCCACGCCTATACCCGAAGGGTAAGGAAGCGATCGCGCGGAGTTCCGAACGCCGCACTTCACGCTCCGCAAGCGCAAGCTTTGGGCAGCCGCCGAGAGATCCAGGACGCCGTGGGCAGTTGGCTGGCGGACCTTTCTTCCGCGCACGAGTCAGAGCTGTTCGCCGATGAGATCATCGTGCCCGCCGACGGATCGATTACGCGATGGTTTGTCAATTCGGCTTACGCTCCGCAGCCAGTTGGCGGCCGCCCAGCCCTCACCCTGCAGATAAAGGATAGCCTCGGCAATACCTACCGGTTGATATTCTCGCTCGCCCGCTGAGCGAATTTGAATTCTAGCGACATCTTGACCAGTCATTTCCTTACCACTCGGCAATCAGACGGCAGTACGCACCGCGAACCTTTCCGTGCGGCAGGCGCGCGACACGCCTCAGCTATATCCGAACGAATCCACTGAAATTCATTGCTGGCGGCCCAACGCTCATTTCCTGCCTCAGGATTCCCGCCAGCCCGGCCGTGACCGATAGCTGATTAGGGCTGCCTAGCCCATCGCTTTGCGGCAGGCCAGGCGCGCTCTCCGCAGCCGACCGGGCCAGACTGGGCCTGAGACCATCCGGTGCCTCTCCCGTCTCCTCCGGGTCGCCGGGTCACGCAAACCACAGCACAGCCGTCACGGTTCGATGTTACAGTTGGGTCTCGCCAATGCGGCAAAACCCCTACAATCTGTCCGCGTTCGTCCACGAGTGTCTTTAAACGTCGCTAGGTCTACGAGTTCGGCCACACATCCCTCCGATGTGGCAAAGTGCAATCTGCGTGCCGCTGGCGGCATGATTCCTCTGAGTCCGCAGCCGTCCGGTGCACTTCGGAGCCAGCGACGAAGGCGGCCTCGCCTTTCCCCGCTACATATAATCCGGAGATACGTATGACTACGCAGCAGCAAGACGTAAAGACGGCGATACCCGACTTGAGAGATTTTCCGCTGGACCGGCTGGCGGAACTTGGCGGCACACCTCTCGCGCACTCTATTGCCCTTTACCGGGAACGGCTTAAGGAAAATGGCGTACCGCTAAGTTCTTTTAATGCGAGGATATAGGGACCAGACCGGATGAACAACAGGGTCGCCGAGATTAAGTCCCACCGGCTACCGGAAACGGCCTTCGCCGCGCTTGCCGCTGGGCGGGGCGACCCGGCCGTGATTCGCCTGCTACAAGGGACGCAGCAGAGTAAGCACACCATGTTGCTGCACGCCATCGCCGAAGCCGTCGGCGATGGCGACCCCGCCGACCAGGGCATAGCTGCGTTCCGGGTCGGCTACGAACTGCTCACCCGGATCCAGGCGGCCGATCCCGGCGCCAGCGCGTGGCTGCTGGGCCTGCCCCACCTGGGCGGCTGGGCCCACGATGGCCTGATACGCCTCGACCAGGGTACGGCGCCTGATTTCGCCTACCTGGCCTGCGCCGCGGCGGCCGTCGCGGTTCGCGCGGGGATCCCGTTCGAGCTGGACGCCCCGGTCCGCGACGGCCACGTCCTGCTGCCCGGCCTGGGTCGGCTGGCCGCCGACGGCCAGGACGCCTGGGTCCGGCTGCGCTACGACGGCAAGCACCTGGCCGTCGGCGACGGCGTGGTGGCGTCCCGGGTCGCTGTGGGGCCGGATTACGGGTCGGGCCACCCGGTCCCGCACTGGCGCGGAACGCCCGCGGTCCGCGCGCTGGCGGACGGCCTGGCCTGGGACGTCCTGCTGGTGACGGACGACCCGTACCTCGATCGTTACACGCTCCCGATGTCTGCCGGGCTATCCGACCCCGAGCTGCGCCGGTGGCGGCAGCTCGTTCAGGCCGCCTGGGAGGTGCTGGTCCGCCACCATCGCTGGGCCGCCGAGCCGATCGCGACCGGGGTCTCGGTCATCGTCCCGCTGACCCCGCAGTCGGAAACCGACCTGATCAGCGCGACCAGCCCGGCCGCCTTCGGCGCGGTCGCGACGTCCTGGCCACCCGACCCGGTGACCATGGCGGAAACGCTCGTACACGAGTTTCAGCACGTCAAGCTGTGCGGCGTGCTCGACATGGTGCCGTTGGCCGAATCCGGCACAGACAAGGTCTACGCCCCCTGGCGCCAGGATCCCCGGCCGGCAGGCGGCCTCCTTCAGGGAATCTACGCCCACCTCGGCATCGTCCGTTTCTGGCAGTCGCAGCGGCAGACCGAGGCGGCTCCGGATGACACCCTCCGCGCCCATGTCCAGTTTGCCCGCTGGCGGTCAGCGGCCGAGGGCGCTGTCGATACCCTGCTGCGGACCGGCTGCCTGACGCCGGACGGTGTGCGCTTCATCGGCCTGCTGCGTGACCAGCAAAGGGCCCTGGCCGACGAGCCGGTACCCGGCCCGGCCCTCCGGATCGCCATCGAAGTTGCCCTCGACCACCGGCTGACCTGGCAGATCCGGCACGTGGCGGCCGACGCGGCCGCCGTGGCGAAGCTGGCGGACGCCTACCGCACAGGCGAGCCGTTCCCACGACAGCACCGCCCCGAAGTGTGGGTGCAGGAAGATGTCCGCAAGCTCGGCTCCAGCGTGCGGAGCCGCCTGCTGAACATGAGTTACCTGGAGCCCGCGCGATACCGCGAGCTGTGCGCGGAGGGAGTGCTACCGCTCAGCGGGCCCGACCGCCTGCTGTTCGGCCCGGACGCCGAGGCCACCGTGCGGGGTTACCGCGATCTGATCACCAGCTCGGCTGATCCGCAGCCGGATGCCTGGGTCGGACTGGCCCTCGCGCTGCACCGGCTCCCGGCGTCGGCGCTGCAAAACGGGTTCGCCGCCCATCTACCGGTCCTGTTCGATGTCCACTCCTGCCTCGGTGCCGGGCACGATCCGCTGGACCTGGCGGGCTGGTTCGGATGACCGGGCATCTTGCCCCGTGGCCGCTCGAGCACCTCGACGTCGCGGAGACGCGTAAGGCCGGCCACAAGCCGGTGCCGTTCCAGCAGTTCATCCTCAAGATCCACAGTCGCTGCAATCTGGCCTGCACGTACTGCTACGTGTACGAAATGGCAGATCAGAGCTGGCGTGAGATGCCCCGGCTGATGAGCAAGGCGGTCACCGAGATGACCGTCAAGCGCATCGAGGAGCATGTCCAGGCGCACCACTTGTCGAGCGTCGACGTGATCCTGCACGGCGGTGAGCCACTGCTGGCCGGGGCGCGGTGGCTCACCGAGCTGACTGGGCTGTTGCGGGCCCAGATATCGGCACAGGTGAACCTCACGGTCCAGACCAACGGCACCCTGCTGCGTCGGCCCATGCTGGAGACGCTCCGGGATCTCGGCATCCGGGTCGGGGTCAGCCTGGACGGTGACGCCGAAGCCACCGGACGCCACCGCCTGTACCGCAGCGGCCGCAACAGCTATGGCGCCGTCGCCGACAGCCTGCACCTCCTCGGCTCGCCCGAGTTCCGCGAGATCTACGGCGGCATCTTGTGCGCGATCGACGTCAGCAACGACCCGATCGTGACCTACGAGTCGTTGCTGAAGTTCGATCCCCCGGCGGTGGATCTCCTGCTGCCGCATGCGAACTGGAGCTCCCCGCCACCCGGCTCCGGCTATGCCGACTGGCTGATCGCGATCTTCGAGCGCTGGTATTCCGCACCCGCGCAGGAGACCGAGATCCGCTTGTTCACCGAGCTGATCCAGCTCATTCTCGGCGGCTCCGCCGCGGTGGAGGTCCTGGGCCTGCAGCCGGAAACGCTCATCGTGGTCGACACGGACGGCACGATCAAGCAGCTCGACTCGCTGAGCTCGGCCTATGACGGCGCCGCCGACACCGGGCTGCACGTCCTCACTGGTTCTTTCGACTCCGCGCTCGATCATCCCACCACGGTGGCCAGGCAGATGAGCGCCGGTGCCTTGTCCGCCCAGTGCCGGGCCTGCCCGGTCATGGAAATCTGCGGTGGCGGCCTCTATCCGCACCGCTATCGCCACGGCGAGGGATTCCGCAACCCCTCGGTCTACTGCACGGACCTCATGCGGCTGATCACCCACGTCAGGGAGCGGGTGACCAGCGACCTGGCCAGCCTCAGTACGGTTCGATCTCCGCGGTGAGCCTGGTGCCCAGCCGGGCGGCCCGGGCTTCGGGATGTTCCATGGACAGTGTCTCCTCGTACCGGCGCAGGGCGTCCTCGCGGAGCCGCTCCGCCCGTGCCTCACTCCCCGAGGCCTCCACGTCGATGGCCAGGTTGACCGCCGCCATCAGCGTGTCCGGGTGATCCGGGCCCAGCGTGCCGCGGCAGTAGGTCAGGGTGTCCTGGCCGATCCTGATGGCCTCGGCCAGCTCACCGCACGCGGCCAGGTCGGAGGCGTAGTTGATGTTGGCCGCCAGGGTGAAGGGATGCTGGTCCCCGTATGCGACCACCAGCGCGTCGCGGGCCTGAAGGTCAAGCTTGCGGGAATCCTCCGGGCGGATGGCCGCCCGGAGCACGGAGGCGAGGTTGACCATCGCGGCGTACATGATCTCGACCGGAGAAGCCACGGCCCTGGACCGTTCGCAGATCTCCAGGCCGAGTTCCTCGGCGATGGCAAGCTCCCCCACCGCCCGCCGGTCGTTGATGAGGTTGGCGGCGGCCCGCAGCGTGTCAGCGTGATCCGGGCCGAGGTAGTCGCGGTAACGCTGGACCACCTCTTCGCTCCACTGCAGCGCGTCCCAGTGGTGGCCGGCCTTGCGCAGCGCGGCGGCAAAGCCGGTCCGCGCGTTCAGCCAGTCGGGGTTCTCCCGGCCGCTGGCGGCCTCGAAGGCCGTGACGACCTGGCGCGCGATGTCGAGCGATTCCTGGTAACGACCCAGTCCGCGTAGATCGATGGCCACCATGTCCTGCGAATTCAGGGTGCGCGGGTCGCTAGCACCCAGGATGCGGCACCGGTCATCGAAGGTGAGCCGGTCGATCTCCAAGGCTTCGTCGAAGCGACCGAGGCGCCGGTAATCAGCGGCGATGTTGTTTCGCACGTTCAGCGTACGTTCGTGTTCCGGGCCGAAGACCTGCTCGAACTTCGGCAGCAAGCCCCGGTCAAGCTCAAGCGCCTCGTTGAACTGACCCCGGGTGCGCAAGTCGGCGCCGTAGGCGTTGTCGCACAACAGAGTGACCTCGCGCTGATCGTCATTGTGCTCGTCCAGCATCGCGCGGGTGGCCAGGATCAGCCTGCGGGCGTCAGCGGCATGGCCGTCCATCTGCATCGCGATCGCCACCTCGACCCCCAGGGTCAGCACATGGAGATCATCAGGGCCGAGCCGCTCCCGCCACACTCGCAGCGTGTCCTGCCCGAACCGCATCGCTTCGACGTGGCCGCCACGCAGGTGCAACCGCCGTACCTGGTCGATGATGAGGCGCCGCAAAGCTGGATTGGCCGTGTTGAGGAAGTTGCGCTCGGACTCCAGGTGCTGCAGCGACCGGTCATAGGCCGCGTCGAATCTGCCTCGGTCAGGATTACCCGGATTGGACTCGGCCAGCAGTGTGTCGACGGCGTCCCGGTACGCCAGGAACGCATCTGGCCGGTTCTGCCTGAGCTGACCTCGGGTGACGGCCTGGACGACCCGGTGCATCTGAATCTGGTCCCGGGCTCCGTCCAGCTTGACCAGCGACAACCGATTCATCTGGGTGGCCGCCGCCCGGAACCTGGGCGGAGAGGAGAGGAGCTCCCGCAACCCGGGGGGTTCGCTGACGGCCCGGGCGTGATCCAGGCACAACCCCACGGCGATCGGCTCCGGGGAGAAGAACGCGCAGAGGTTGAACAGGTGTACGGCGTCCGGGGTCAGCAACTCAGTCGACATCGTCCACGTGGCCGAGACCGAAGCAGGAAATTCTCCCAGTTGCTCGTTGAGCAGCCGGTGGGCGTTTTCCTCAAAGCGGCTGAGGTAGCCGTCCACGCTGTGGCCGGTCTCGGTCAGGTAGGCGGCGGCGTGCTCGATGGCTATGGGCAGATGACCCAGTGCCCCGGCCAGCCGTCCCGCCTCGCCGATGCGCCGCTCGTCCTCTTCCGGAGGGAACCTCCGGTTGATGCCGAGGGCCGGTACCCGGCGGCGCAGGAAGCTGATGGCCTCGTCCTCGGTGAAAGGCGAAACCCCGACGTTGTCCTTTTCGATGTATCCGGGCCAGTTCTGGAGCCGCGAGGTAATGATGATGTGGCCACCCGGCGGGCAGGCGGGTAGATATCGTTGGAGTTCGAGCGGCTGAGCCGCGTTGTCGTAGATGAGGAGCCAGTTCGGCCGGCTGCCTGACGCCAGGGTTTCCAGGACGGCCGCAATCGTCCGGTCGCGGCCGCTCTCGGTGCCTGCCGGACCCACTCCCAGTCGCTGCCCCAGCTTGACCAGCGCGTCTCTGACGCGATCGGTATGCTCGGCGCGGATCCACCAGATTATCTCGTATTTATCTCTGTGCCGGTGAATATATTCGGTTGCTATTTCGGTTTTACCGACGCCACCCATGCCGGAAATAAGCTGGGCCGCCGGATGCGGGCGGTCGTCCTGGGTTAGGTTGGCGCGTAGCGCGCCCAGTTCGGCGACTCGGCCGGTGAAGTGCAGATTCCGCTGCGGATTCTCGTTCGACCAGATCCGGTGTGGCGTCCCGGCCGCCGCGGGCCCGGTCGGAGCGGCCAGCAGCGGGCTGCTGACCGGTGTGCCCGCCTCCGGCGAGACAGCCCCCGGCCCGCCGTTGCCCGCCGCACCGGCCATCCCCGGGTTGTCCGCCGCCTCCTCGGCTAGCCGGGCGGCCTGCCACAGGCCGCGGAACTCGCCGACGTTACCGCCCAATTCCTCGACGACCAGCTCGAGGAAACCCCACTTGGGCACCCGCGGTCCGCGGAACATGTTGTGGACAGTCGACGAACTGACCACACCACGCCCGATCCTGGTCGCGATCTGGCGCAGCGAGGGCTGGCCGGCGGCCAGGTGGAGATCATGCAACCTATCAAAGAGATCGCTCACCGGCCCAAACGGAGCAGGTTCACGCTTAATAGCCCCCACCGATTGAATCCTCTCAAGGTCCAGCGATGTCCAAGCCTGTCAAATCTTGTACACGTTATCAATGGGTCATTTGACTCACGGACCGCTGGGGGGTGGCAGCGTTCACGCCGCGTGCAAAAAGAATGAGCGTCCAAGCATGACGGTGCGCTGCCTACTTCCGTATCACCGGAGCCAGCTGGGTTCATCCTGAAGATGAAATCAACGAGATAACCTGCGGGGAGGGCAGATGAGCATTCTGCTCGCAGCGGTGCCAACCAGCCTGGATGTGCGGCTGCCTGACGGCCCAGTGCACCGCCTGATATTCGCCGTCGACATCGAGGGATCCACCGAGCGCACCAACCCGGCCAAGGGCGAACTCCGCCGCATCCTGTATGACGTGCTCGACCGGGCGCTGGAGGCGGCCGGGATCGGCGCCCGGCACCTGGAGCCGTTCACCGATCGCGGCGACAGCGTGCTGATCCTGATCAAGCCGCATGACGACGTGCCGAAGACGCTGCTGCTCGGCCAGTTGATTCCGATACTCACCGCCCTGCTCGCCGAGCACAACGCCGCGGTGGCGCGGCCGGAACTGCGGGTGCGGCTGCGGGCTGTGGTGCATGCCGGCGAGATCCACGAGGACGACAAGGGTTTCTACGGCGATGACCTCGACGCTGCCTTCCGGTTGCTCGAAGCGGCGCGGCTGAAGAAGGCGCTGCGGGAGGCCGCGCACGCGCCGCTCATTCTGGTCGTCTCCGAGGAGATCTTCCACGGCATCGTCGAGCAGGGCTATCTCGACGGCGCGGCATTCGAGCCGCTCGTCCGGGTCCGGGTCGGCCGTCGGCAGCGGCGGGGCTGGGTGCAGATCCCTGATCCGCTCACCCCCAGCCGACCGCCGGCGAACCGCCGGGCCAGAGGCCAGCTGCCGTCCACGCAGCTGTCCATCGCGCCGGTGAACGGCCACGGTCCGACTCCGCCGGAGAGCAGCGGGCCGGACCACGACGTCAACGGGCGCGAAGAGCTTCGACCAGGGCGGGGATGACCTGGTGCAGGTCACCGATGACGGCGTAGTCGGCGTGGGCCAGGATAGGGGCGCCCGCGTCGGTGTTGATGGCGATGATGTGCTTGGCGCCGGCGCAGCCGGCGATGTGCTGGATGGCGCCGCTGATCCCGCAGGCCAGGTAGAGCTCCGGGGTGATCTTGGTGCCGGTCTGGCCGACCTGCTGCCGGTGCGGGCGCCAGCCCTCGGATGTGACCACGCGGGACACCCCGACCACGCCGCCCAGCAGCTCAGCCAGTTCCTCGAGCGGGGCGAAGCCGTCGGGCCCGCCCACGCCGCGGCCGCCGCCGACCACGACCCGCGCGGTGGCCAGCGACGCGCCGCCCGCACCGGCCGGCGACTCCGCCGCCCGCACCACCAGGTCGGCCTCGGCCAGCTCGGGCTTATGCACGTGCACCTGAACGGCGCCCCCGGTAGCCGGCGTCTCCGCGGAAACGTCCTGCGCAATTGCGTGCGGCGTTTCCGCGGAAACGTCTGACGCCGCGCCGGCAGAAGCCGGCGCGGGTACCGGGGCCACCGCGTCGGTGGCCACGGTGAACAGCGCGATGGGCGCCTCCATGACCGCGTCCTCGAGCAGCAGCCCGGCCCAGCGGTGCCGGACGAGCCGGTGCGTCTGCCCGCCGTCGGGGGTGACGAGCGTGCAGTTCGCGGCCATCGGCAGGCCGGTGATCGCACCCAGGTGCGCGAGCACCTCGTTGCCCCGGTCGGTGCCGGCCGCCAGCACGGCGGTCGCGCCGGTTTCCGCGGCCAGCCCGGCCAGCACCCGCCCCCAGGCCTGCGGCGCGTACCCCTCCAGCAAGCCGGGCTCGATCACGTACACGTCGGTGACGCCGTAGTCCGCCAGCGCCGCCGTCGGCACCTGCGCGGAATCCGCGAACACAACTGACCGGACAGAAGTATCTCCCAATGTCCGGGCGAGTGTCAGCGCCCGCAGCGAGGCATCGGCCGGAGCCCCGTCGTCCAGCTCGACCAGGCACAGCACCGTCATGACAGGACCCCCATCTCCTCCAGGACGCGGACCAGCCCGGGCACCGCGTCTACGCCGTTGCCGAGCACCTCGGCCTGGTGCTTGCTGGACTCGGGCACCCGGAGCGCCTCCTTGCGCAGCCCTTCAGTCGCCCACGATGGCGCGGACCGTTCGACCGGGGCGCGCTTGGCCCGGAGCCGCCCGGGCAGCGACGGGTAGCGCGGCAGGTTGATGCCCTCCTTGACGCTGACGACGGCGGGCAGCGGCAGGGTGTACGCCTCCTCCACGCCGCGGTACTCACGGCGGGCCACGACGCCGCCGTCCGAAACCGCCAGGTTCTTGATCCCGGTGGCCACCGGCCAGCCGAGCTCATGCGCGAGCCGGATGCCGACCTGGTAGTCGCCGGTGTCGGCCGCCTCGTTGCCCAGCAGCACCAGGTCGTACCCGTGCGCCCGGACCTCGGCGGCGATGGCGGCGGCGGTCGCGATGGGGCCGAACTCCCGGCCGTCGGTCTCCAGCAGCACCGCCCGCCCGGCGCCGAGCGCGAGGGCGCCGCGCAGCTGCTCGATCGCTGCCTCGGGACCGAGGGTCAGCACCGACACCGTGCCGCCGTCCCGCTCGGTGATCTGCACCGCCTCCTCGACCGCGCATTCCTCGTGCGGGCTGATGGAGAAGCCGGACATCCGGGTGTCGACCTCCTGCCCGTCCGGAGTCACCGCGATCTTGCCGCCCACGGTGGGTACCCGCTTGATGCAGACGAGTATTTCCATGACTAAAACCCTTAGCTCCTGATCCGCGAGTTCGACGGGTCGAACACCGGGGTGGCGCCGGCCACCGCGATCGTGACCGGGTACTGCTCGCCCATGTACTCCACCAGCAGCGAGCCGCCCTCGACGGCCTGCTCTGCGGGCAGGTACGCCATCAGCAGGTGCCTGCCCACCGACGGGCCAGAACCGGCGCTGGTCACGTACGACGGCCGCCCCTTGGCGTCGACCAGCCGCTCACCAGAAGGCGACAGGACGGGCTCGCCGCCCAGCATGTACCGCAGTGACCCGTCCGCCGAGACGTGCGAGTCGACGGTGAGCGTGCACAGCACCGCGCACGGCCGCCCGGCCCGCTGCCGCAGGTAGGCGTCCTTGCCGATGAACGCCTGCTCCTTCACCTTCGGCCTGGTCATGCCCGCTTCCACGAGCGTGTAGTCGGGGGTGAGCTCGGCGCCGAACGCGCGGTACCCTTTCTCCAGCCGCCCGGTGGTGCCGTACACGCCGATGCCGGCCGGGACCAGGCCGTGCGGCTGGCCCGCCTGCCACAGCGTGTCCCACAGCCGCAGGCCCTGCTCGATCGGCACGTGCAGTTCCCAGCCGAGCTCGCCGACGTAGGAGATCCGCGACGCCAGCACCACGGTGCCGCCGACCTCGATCTCCCGGCAGGTGCCGAACGCGAACCCGGCGTGCGACACGTCATCGTCCGTCACCGCGGCCAGCACGTCCCTGGCCCGCGGCCCCCACAGCCCGATCGTGGTCCAGGCCGAGGTGAGGTCGGCGAGGAACGCCCCCGGCGGCAGGTGGTCACTGATCCACTTGGCGTCGGACCTCCCGGTCGCCCCGCCGGTCACCACGCGGAACCGGTCGTGGGCCAGCCGCATGACGGTCAGGTCGGCCCGGAACCCGCCGTTCTCGTCCAGCCACGAGGTGTAGACGACCCGGCCGGCGGCCACGTTCATCTGCGCCACCGACAGCGTCTGCACCGCCTCGAGCGCGGCCGGCCCGGATATCTCAAGCACGGCGAAGGCGGACAGGTCGACCAGGGCGCAGGCGTCCCGCATGGCCAGGTGCTCGGCGTTGATGACCGGCGACCACCAGCGCGACTCCCACTCCGCCTGCCGCTCCATCAGCCGCCCCGCGTACGTGGCCAGGAGCCTGGAATTCGAGTCGTACCAGAACGGCCGCTCCCAGCCCGCGGTCTCGTAGAACACCGCGCCGAGCGCGCGTTCCCGCTCGTACACCGGGCTGACCCGGACGGGGCGCCCCGACTCCCACTGTTCCGCGGGATGGACAATCCCGTACATCTTGTTGAAGGCCTCGCGGGCCCGGCCGCGGACGTGCTCGGCGGTCTGCTGGTACGGGTAGAACCGGGCCGCGTCGGCCTCGTGCACGTCCACCGTCGGCACCTGGCCGGACATCAGCTCGGCCACCGCGCGGCCGCAGCCCGGGCCTTCCTTGATCCAGCTCGCCGCGGCCGCCCACAGCCCCCTGGCCTCGGGCATCTCGCCGAGCAGCGGGTGCCCGTCGGGGGTCATCGAGATCAGGCCGTTGATCGCGTACCTGATGCCGGCCCGCTCGTCGCCGAGCAGTTCGGGCATCAGCTCGAGCGCCTCGGCCAGCTGCGGGTCGAAGTCGTCCTGGGTGAACGGCAGCTCGGTGGGCGAGAGGACCGACTCCTCGATGGACGGGATCTCGTCCGCCGGCACGATGATCGGGCGGTGCGCGTACGAGCCGACCTCCATGTCGCCGCCGTGCTGGCGCTCGTACATGTTGGTGTCGACGTCGCGGACGATCGGGTAGGAGATCTCGCCCGGCGTGTCGGCGAACAGCGCGATCGGGCCGACGCTGATCATCTGGTGCACGGTCGGGGTCAGCGCGAGCCGGGCGCCGGCCATCCGGGCGATCCGCGGCGACCAGACGCCGCAGCAGATGACCACGTTGCCCGTCAAGATCTCGCCCGCGCTCGTGGTCACCGACCGGACCCGGCCGCCATCGGCAGAAATTCCGTAGACCTCGGTGCCCGCCAGCACGGTGAGCGCCCCGGACTTCTGCGCCTGCTCCCGCATCAGCGTGCCGGCCCGCAGCGAGTCGACCACCCCCACGGTGGGGAAGTGCGCGCCGCCCAGGATGACCGACTCGTCCAGGTAGGGCACCAGCTTGTTCACCTCGCCGGGGGTGACCAGCTCGGCCGGGATGCCCCACGCCTTGGCCTGGCTGCACCGCCGCCGCAGCTCGGTCATCCGCTCGGGCGTGCGCGCCACCTCGATCCCGCCGCTTTCGGTGAACACGCCGAGGTCCTTGTACTGCGCGGTGCTGTCCTCGGTCAGCTCGAACATCATCTTCGAGTACTCGATCGGGAAGATGAAGTTGGACGCGTGGCCGGTGGAGCCGCCCGGGTTCGGCATCGGCCCCTTGTCCACCAGGACGAGGTCACGCCAGCCGAGCAGCGCCAGGTGGTGCACGAGGCTGTTGCCGACGATGCCGGCGCCGATGATCACGGCGCTGGCCCGGCCTGGAATATCAGTCATGGTGGTCTAATCCCGCCAGTAGTCGTTTGCTGATTCCGGTGCGCTCCAGGGCCGCCCGGCGCCATTGCTCGGCCGGCCGGAGCTGGTTGAAGGTGAACAGGTGCAGCCCGGCCACGCCCGCGCCGGGCGCGGTGATCGCCGGGGCGGCGCGGTCCAGGAACCGGTCCGGGCTGTACCCGCCGGGCATCCAGAACCGCAGGATCCAGCCGGGGTGCCTGGTGATGAAGCGGGCCGACTCCGAGGCGCCGGCCACCGCGGCCATCCGCAGCAGGCGGCTGCGCTCCGCCGGGGCGGCGAGCCCCACGTAGAGCGGCAGGGTCACGCCGCGCGCCCTGATCCGCTGGATCCAGCGGCCCAGCCTGGCCGCGTCGAAGGTCACGTTGCTGACGATGTAGCTGGCGTGCCTGCGCTTGTCCCACATCGCCTGGATGGTGACGTCGTCGTGGATCTTGGGGTGGCTCTCCGGGTAGCCGGTGATGCCGATCCGGCTGAACGGGCGGCCCATCTCGGTCAGCCGCTCGAGCAGCGGCAGCGCGCTGTCGAACGGGCCGGCCGGGTGCGGGGCGTCCCCGCCGGGCACGAACACGTCGTCGCAGCCGGCGGCCTTCAGCCGGGTCACGATGTCATCCAGTTGCGCCTCGCTCGCCACCGAGCGGGCGGCCAGGTGCGGCACCACCCGGTAGCCCCGGGCGGCCAGCTTCTCGGCGAGCTCGATGGTCGGGTCCAGGCCCTTGACCGGCGACGCGGTGACCGTGACGGTCATCCCGGCGGGCACCAAGTCCGCGACCGCCTGTTCGGTGCCCTTGGCCGGGAACACTTCGTACCGCGGGCTAGCCAGCAGCGCGCCCAGGCCGGTGCTCACCTTTCTGGCCCCCTCGCGGGCGCTTCGCTTGGTCGTGCCGGAGGCGCGCAAGAAGACGGAGCGGGAGGCAGCGTCTCCGCGATGAGCAGAGCGAGGGCCTGCTCCAGCCGGGACACGCCCACCTCGACCCGGGTCAGCGGGAGGCCGAACAGCCCCGCCACCCGGTCCGCCTGGGCCGCCAGCGCCGGCGTGGGCTCCTGGGCCAGCCAGACCAGCCGCCGGTAGTGCCCGAAATAGTCACCCCACAGCTCCGGGTACCTGTCCAGGCCCAGCCCAGCCAGCACGGAGCGGTCGAAGCTGCGCAGCAGGAAGTCGGTGAGCACGTAGGTGCCGGGTTCCGCCTCGAACATCGCCGTCACCCGCGATGCGCCGGCGAACACGTCGTAGCAGTGCAGCCCGGGCAGCCGGCGCACGCCGTACCGGGCGCACAGCTCGTCCAGGGCGCCGTAGCTGCCGCAGTCGGCGTAGGCCAGCGCGACGCTCCGGCCCGACGCCAGGGCGGATACCACGGCCCGTTCGGCTTCATGGATGATCTGCTGCGGCCGATTGTGCAGCACGGCGGGCAGCGGCCGTACGGCGGCCGGCCAGCCGCGGCGGGCCACGATCTCCCGGACGTGCCCGGCCAGCGCCCCGCAGGCGACAATCTCAGTGCTAGCCGGAGCGCGCGCGTCGGACAAGCCGCCGCGCGGCCGCTCAAGAAGCGGGGAAGGGTAGTTGCTCGACGAAGCGGTCGTTGAAGTCGGCGCGGTCGGAGAGCTCGACATACCTCACCTCCTCGAGCAGCGCCATGCCGCCGGCCCGCTCGCGCAGGCTGAGCAGCGCCATCTTCGCCCCCTCGCCGGCCACGTTGCCCGCGGACACCACCCGCGGCACGGGCACCTCGGGGACCAGGCCGATCCTGATCGCGCTGACCGCCGACAGGTAGCTGCCGAACGACCCGGCCAGCAGCACCTGCTTGACGTCGGCCGCGGTCAGGCCGGCCTCCTCGAGCAGGATCTGCCAGCCGGTGGCGATCGCCGCCTTGGCGAACTGCAGCTCGCGGACGTCGCGCTGGGACAGGTAGATGCTGTCCTCGGCGGCCGAACCCCGCCAGTGCAGCACGAACACCCGTTCCTTGCCGATGCTGGTCAGCCGGGCCGCCAGGCCGGGTGCCACCTCCGCGGCCTGCTCCTCGGGGATGAACCGGCCCGAGGAGTCGAGCAGGCCCACCCGGACCAGGCCGGTCACCGCGTCGACCAGGCCGGAGCCGCACAGGCCCTGCGGCTCGGCGTCGCCGATCACCCGCAGGCTTAGTTCTCCGGCGGTCATCGTGACCACCTCGATGGCGCCGTCGGCGGCCCGCATGCCGCACCTGATCGCGGCGCCCTCGAACGCGGGCCCGGCCGGCGCGGCCGTGGCCAGCAGCCAGTCCCGGTTGCCCAGGACGATCTCGCAGTTGGTGCCGATGTCGACGAACAGGCGGATCCGGGCGTCCCGGTCCATCCCGCTGGCCAGCAGCCCGGCCGTGATGTCGCCGCCCACGTACGCGCCGAACGCGGGGAACACCACCGCGCGGGCCCGCGGGTGGACGGCGCCGGCCAGGCCCAGGTCGCTGGCGAGCACCTCGGGGAACAGCCGGGTGGACATGATGAAGGGCGCCATGCCGAGCGGTTCTGGGTCGATGCCGAGCACCAGATGGGTCATGGTTGCGTTGCCGGCCACCGCGACCTCGTACACCTCGTGCGGCTGGACGCCGCCCTGGGCGCAGACCGCCCGGGCCAGCTCGCCGAGGCTCTCCTGGGCCAGCTGCTGCAGCTTGTCCAGCGCGCCCGGGTCCATCATGGTGGCGCTGATCCTGGTGATCACGTCGGCGCCGAACGGCTGCTGCTTGTTCAGCATGGACTCCACCCCCGCCGGGGTGCCGGTGGACAGGTCGAGCAGGGTGGCCACCACCGTGGTGGTGCCGAGGTCGAAGGCGATGCCGAACCGGCGCCCGGTGGTATCGCCGGGCTCAACCGCGATCAGCACGTCGTCGACGACCACCGCGGTGACCTTGTAGTCCGCCTCGCGCAGCGTCCGGCCGAGGGTCCTGAGCACGGATAGTTCGGCCCGCGGCTCCAGGTCGTCCAGCTGGGCCAGCACCCGCTCCACGTCGCTGGCCTGGTCGGCCAGGCTCGGCT
Source organism: uncultured Actinomycetes bacterium (assembly GCA_963722275.1). Taxonomy (GTDB): domain Bacteria; phylum Actinomycetota; class Actinomycetes; order Streptosporangiales; family Streptosporangiaceae; genus Palsa-504. The sequence continues at coordinate 84,773 of CAVRMX010000005.1, forward strand.
CGGCCAGCTCCAGGTAGCGCTTCTGCACCGCCGGGCGCAGGATGACCTGGCGGCCGACGCCCACGGTCGCGGCCTTCGGCCGGGTGGTCAGTGGCGGCACCTCCACCTGGGTGTCCTGGGTGGCGGTGGTGCGGCAGGCCAGCCGCCAGCCGTCCTTGATCTCGGCGGCGGTGTAGGCCCTGATGTCCAGGCTGGTCGGCGCGGGCGGGTCGTCCGCGATCCTGATCCGGCACTTCTTGCAGGTGCCGTGGCCGCCGCAGGTGGAGTCGATCGCGATGCCGTTCCAGCTGGCCGCGTCGAACAGGGTCACGCCGTACGGAACCCGCACAGGGCGGCCATTAAATAGCAGATCCACCCGAACGGCGGGCTTTGCTGCCTCCTCCGCCGCTGTCACGTGGCGCCCTGATCGTGTGCTTCTTGCTCCCGGGCCCGCTCGGCCGCCTGCTGGGCGCGGTGGGCGGCGATCCAGGCGGCGCCCCACTCGTCCCGGTTGAGCACCAGGTCGGCGGCCTTGACCGCGCGGACGATCTGCGGCGCGCGCGCGTCCATGATGGCGCTGGTCAGCCCGCATCTGATCGCGATGGGCAGGAACGTGGCCGCGATCGAGTGCCGGTCCGGCATGCCGAAGCTCACGTTCGAGGCCCCCAGCGTCATGTTCACCCCGAACTCGCTCTTGATCAGCGCGATCGTCTCCAGCGTCCGGCTGGGGTGCAGGGTGTCCGCGCCGACCGGCATGGCCAGCGGGTCGATGACGATGTCCTCGACATCGATCTTGTACTTCTCGGTGGCGACGTGGATCAGCTTGCGGACCAGCTCGACCCGCCGGGCCGGCTCCTCGGGGATCTCCTCCTCGTCGTTCGGCAGGCCGATCACGGCGGCGCCGTACTTCTTCACCAGCGGCAGGATCGCGTCCAGCCGCTCGTCCTCGGCCGTCACCGAGTTGACCAGCGCCTTGCCCTGGTACGCGGCCAGGCCGGCGTCCAGCACCTCGATGATGGAGGAGTCGATGACCAGCGGCAGGTCGGTCAGCTGCTGGATCAGCGTGACGGCCCGGGTCATCAGCTCGGCCTCGTCGGCCAGCGGCGCGCCCATGTTCACGTCGAGCAGCATGGCCCCGCCGGCCACCTGCTCCTTGACGTCGATCTCCACCCGGGACAGGTCGCCGTTGCGCAGCTGCAGCTGGAAGATCTTCCGGCCGGTCGGGTTGATCCGCTCGCCGATGATCGCGAACGGCTGGTCGTCACCGATCCGCACCGTCTTGGTCGCCGAGGACAGGATGGTGTGCACGGGCGTGTTCCCCTTCGGCGCTTGGTCTGTTAGGCGTTCGTCAGCGCGCGGCGCTGCGCGAGCAGTTCCTTGGCCCGGACCACGGCGGCGGACGCGTCGGCCGCGTACCCGTCCGCGCCCACCACGTCGGCGTACTCCTGGGTGACGGGGGCACCGCCGACCATGACGATGACCTGGTCGCGCAGGCCGGACTTCTGCAGCGCGTTAATGTTCGCCTTGAACATCGGCATCGTGGTGGTCAGGAACGCGGAGAACCCGACGATGTCGGGCTTGTGCTCCTTGATCGCCTCGATGAACTTCTCCGGCGCGACCTGCACGCCGAGGTCGATGACGTGGAACCCGGCTCCCTCGAACATGATGTTGACCAGGTTCTTGCCGATGTCGTGCACGTCGCCCTTGACCGTGCCCATCACGATCTTGCCGATGGTCTGCGCGCCGGTCTCGGCCAGCAGCGGGCGCAGGATCTCCAGCGCGCCGGCCATCGCCTTGCCCGCGATGAGCATCTCGGGCACGAAGAAGTCACCGCGCTCGAACCGGGCGCCCACCTCTTCCAGTGACGGGATCAGCGCCTCGTACAGCAGCTTCTCCGGCCCGAGGCCCATCGCCAGCCCCGCGTTGGTGAGCTCGAGCACCGCGGGCCTGTTGCCGACAAGCGTCTGGTCGTAGAGCTCGCTCAGCAGTTCTTCGGCCGATTGAGGGCTCATGCCGCACCCGCCTTCCGCGTCTGCCTGTTTGCTCGCTGGCGGTAGCCGAGTACCGCCGAAAGGCCGGCCGCTTCGTCCGTGCAGTAGCCGGCCACCGTCGCGACGCTGTCGCGGCTCATCCTGTTGGTTGGGGCCGATACCGACAGCGCCGCGACCACGGCACCGTCGTAGCCGCGGATGGGGGTGGCCACCGCGATCAGGCCCGGCTCGAGTTCCTCGTCGGTCACCGCGTAGCCGCGCGCCCGCACGGTGGCCAGTTCGGTGCGCAGCGCCGCCTCGCTGGTGACCGTCTTGTCGGTGCGCCGCTCGAGCGGGCCGCCGGACAGCTGGGCCGCGCCGTAAGCCAGCAGCACCTTGCCCAGCGCGGAGCAGTGCAGCGGCACCGACATGCCGATCCAGTTGGTGCCGCCGATCAGGTAGGTGCTGTCCACCTGGGCGATCTGCTCGACCAGCCCGTTGCTGGCCACGCCGAGGTTGATCGTCTCGCCGGTGGCCTTTCCGAGCCGCTCGAGGAACGGCTGGGCCACCGCCACCAGGCCGGCCTCGGCGCCGCCCCGCCAGGCGAAGCTGACGAACATCTCACCGGGCAGGAACCGGCCGTGGTCGTCCCGCCGCACCAGCCCGTTGCGCTCCAGCGCGAGCAGCAGCCGGGACGTGGTCGACTTGGCCAGCCCGGTGGCCGCGCTCAGCCCGGTGAACGTCATCGGGTCGGACGAGTGCACGACCTCCGAGAGCAGGCGAGCCGCCCGGTCCACGGCCTGCGTGCCGCTCTGGTTGCTCATCGGCGCTGGGGGCTTCCGTTCCTGCGAGGCTCTGTCTTCCGGAGCTCGGTCTTCCGGAGCTCGGTCTTCTGAGGCTCTGTCTGCTAGGGCTCTGTCTTCTACCGACATGGGTTCCACTTTATGGGACCTAGTTCTACTATGTGATCGTAGGGTCCGGTTCTGATGTCGGTCAAGCTCACGTTTCACTCCCGTTGAACACACTCGAGAGCACGGTGAGAATCGATGTTCGTCAACACGATGCCGAGATACGAGATCCTCTCCGCCGACTCGGTCGCGGTGCTCGACCGCGGCTGGCGCCGGATCGTCTCCGAGATCGGCATCCAGTTCGCCAAGCCCGAGGCGATCGAGTTGTTCGCCAAGGCCGGGCAGCAGGTCGACGGCGACGTGGTGAAGCTCGACCCGGAGTTCGTGCTCGAGCAGGTGGCGAAGGCGCCCCGCGAGTTCGACGTGCAGGCCAGGAACCCGGCCCATAACGTGCACATCGGCGGCGACCACATGGTGTTCAGCGCGGTGTACGGCTGCCCGTTCGTGCGCGAGGGCGACGTGCGCCGGGACGCCACCATGCAGGACTTCCGCCAGCTGGCCATGCTGTCCCAGGCCTACGACGAGCTCGACTCGGCCGGCGGCGTGATCTGCGAGCCGAACGACGCGCCGCTCGACTCCCGGCACCTGGACATGATCTACGCGCTGCAGACGGTGACCGACAAGATCTACATGGGCAACGTGGTCTCCGGGCCGAACGCCGCCGACACGATCCGGATGACCGAGATCCTGTTCGGCGGGCGGTCCGCGATCGAGCAGACCCCGGCCACGATCTCGCTGATCAACTGCAACTCGCCGCTGCGCTGGGACGACCGGATGCTGGACGCCCAGTTCGAGTACTGCGCCGCGGCCCAGCCGGTGGTGCTCACGCCGTTCCTGCTGATGGGGGCGATGTCGCCGGTGACGATCCCGGCCGCGCTGGCCCAGCAGCTGGCCGAGGCGCTGTCCGGCATCGCGCTGGCCCAGCTGATCCGGCCGGGCTGCCCGGTGATCTTCGGCTCGTTCCTGTCCAACATCGACATGCAGTCCGGGTCGCCGTCGTTCGGGACCCCGGAGTCGGCCATCGGCCTGCTGTGCACCGGCCAGCTGGCCCGGCACTACGGCCTGCCGTTCCGCACCGGCGGCGGGCTGAACTCCAGCCAGACCGCGGATGCCCAGTCCGCGTACGAGGCGCTGATGACGTTGCTGCCGACCTTCCTGGCCGGCACCAACTTCGTCATGCACTCGGCCGGCTGGCTGGAAGGCGGCCTGGTCAGCTGCTACGAGAAGTTCATCATCGACATCGAGCTGCTGCGCCAGCTGCGGGTGGAGTTCACCCCGCTTGAGATCACCGAGGAATCGCTGGCGTTCGGCGCGCACTCCGAGGTCGGCCACGGCGGGCACTTCCTCGGCGCGGAGCACACCATGGAGCGGTTCCGCACCTGCTTCTACCGCCCGCTGCTCTCCTCCACCGCCAACTTCGAGCGCTGGCTCAAGCTGGGCGGCAAGGACACCGCCGCCCGGGCCGGCGAGATCTGGCGGGCCAAGGTGGACGCGTTCGAGCCGCCACCGCTGAACGACGCCATCCGCGCCGAGCTTGACGACTTCGTCCAGCGCCGCCGCCGCGAGCTAGGCGACTAGCGGGCGAGCGAGCCGAGGCGGCGGGAGATCTCGGCCGCGGCGCGGCGGACCGCCTCGGCCACGGCGGGGACGCGCTCGGCGGGGATCCGGAAGCTCGGGCCGGAGGCGCTGATCGAGGCGATCACGTTTCCCTCCGCGTTGCGGACCGGCGCGGCGATGGCGGTCAGCCCGGCCTCGAGTTCGTCCGCCGCGGCGGCGAAACCGCGGCGGCGCACCTCGGCCAGCAGCCCGGGAAACCTGGCCGGGTCGGTGATCGTCCGGCCGGTGAAGCGGGCCAGCGGCGGGGTGAGGCATTCGCTGAGTTCGGCCTCGGGCAGGTACGCCAGCAGGATCTTGCCGTCCGAGGTGGCGTGCAGCGGGACGCGCTGCCCGGCCCAGTTGTGCGGGGAGAGCGCCGCCGGGCCTGCCGCCTGGTACAGGTAGAGCGCGTCGCGGCCGGACAGGATGGCCAGGTTGACGGTCTCGCCCACCTGATGGGCCAGCGCCTGGCAGACTGGCCGGCCCTCCTGCACCACGTCGAGCCGCGCGCTCGCCGCCCCGGCCAGCCGGACGATACCCAGGCCGAGCCGGAACTTCCCCCGCGCGGTGTCCTGGGTCACCAGCTCGCGCCGGTCCAGCGCGGCCAGCAGCCGGGACGCGGTCGACTTGTGTACGTCAAGCTCGCGCGCGACCTCGGTGACCCCGGCCTCCCCATCCCGGGCCAGGATCTCCAGGATGGTCACGGCCCGGTCCACCGACTGCACCGTCGCAGCCCCGGAAACGCCAGAATCCCCAGGCACCCCGGAAGCCCCGGAAACCTCTTCCCGCCCCGTTCCCCCGAACCCATTGTTGCTCATAACGCAACACTACCCGGGCCTCTCATCATTGGGGCGTCCTTGACCGGGGCAAGGTGCTGATGCACTATTGTTGCATATAGCGCATATAGTTGCATTATAAGCAACACACGAGGTGGATGTATGGGCGCGGAACCGGGGCGCGAGTACATACTCACGCTGTCCTGCCCGGACAAGCCGGGGATCGTGTACGCGGTGTCCAGCTTCCTCGTCCAGCATTCGGCGAACATCCTGGCCAGCCAGCAGTACGGCCAGCCGGAGACGATAGAGCGCCCGGACGGCCGGTTCTTCATGCGGGTGCATTTCTCGGTGCCGCCGCCCGGGCGGCCGCTGGCCGAGCTTGAGCGCGGCTTCTCCTGGGTCGCCGAGGCGTTTCACATGGCCTGGCAGCTGCACGACCAGGCCACCAGGATCCGCACCCTGATCATGGTCTCCCGGCTCGGCCACTGCCTGAACGACCTGCTGTTCCGCTGGAAGACCGGCTCGCTGCCGGTGGACGTGGCCGGCGTGGCATCCAACCACGGCGACTTCGGCGAGCTGGCCGCTTCCTACCGGATCCCGTTCCACCACATCCCGGTGACGCCGCAGACCAAGGCGGCGGCCGAGGGCCAGCTGCTCGAGGTGATCGGCGATACCGGCGCGGACCTCATCGTGCTGGCCCGCTACATGCAGATCCTGTCCGGCGAGGTGTGCAAGCGGGTGGAGGGCCGGATGATCAACATCCACCACTCCTTCCTGCCGAGCTTCAAGGGCGCCAAGCCCTACCTCCAGGCCCATGCGCGCGGCGTCAAGCTGGTCGGCGCCACCGCGCACTACGTGACCCCGGACCTGGATGAGGGCCCGATCATCGAACAGGACGTGATCCGGGTGAACCACACGCTCTCGCCGGAGCGCCTGGCCAAGGCCGGCCGTGACGTCGAGGCGCAGGTCCTGGCGCGGGCGGTGACCTGGCACGCGGAGCACCGGGTGTTGCTCAACGGCGACCGGACCGTAGTCTTTCACTGACATCCCCTGGGCGGAGCGCAGCCATGACGATCAGCGTCTTTGACCTGTTCAAGGTCGGCATCGGCCCGTCGAGCTCGCATACGGTCGGGCCGATGAAGGCGGCCGGGATGTTCGCCCGGGGCCTGCGCGACGACGGCCTGATGCCCGGGGTCCGGACGGTGCGGGTGGCCCTGTACGGCTCGCTCGGCCTGACCGGCCCGGGCCACGGCAGCGACAAGGCGGTCCTGCTCGGGCTCGAAGGCGAGCAGCCGGCCACCGTCGACGTCGACGCGATCCCGGCCCGGCTCGAGGCCATCAAGCAGCGCGGCACGGTCCGGCTGCTCGGCGAGCACGAGATCCCCTTCACGCTGGGCAAGAACCTGGAGTTCAACCGCAGGAAGAAGCTCGGATACCACCCGAACGGCATGCGGTTCACCGCCTACGACGCCGACGACACGGCCATCCGCGAGCGCGCCTACTACTCCATCGGCGGCGGCTTCGTCGCCGACGAGACGGCCGCCGGATCGCCGCCATCCGGATCGGCGCCGCCCGGTAACGGCGAGGGCGGCCCGGACCTGCCCTATCCGTTCACGACCGGCGGGGAACTGCTCGCCCACGCCCGCGCCAGCGGCCTGCCGATCTCCGGCATCATGCTGGCGAACGAGCAGGCGCTCGGCCGGACGGCCGGGCAGATCCAGGCCGACCTGTCTGACCTGTGGCAGGTCATGCGGGCCTGCGTGGAGCGCGGCTGCGCCATGGACGGGATGCTGCCCGGCGGCCTGAAGGTTCCGCGCCGGGCCCCGCGCCTGTTCCGGCAGCTCACCTGCGAGCAGAGCGGCGATGACCCGCTGCGCGCGATGGACTGGGTGACCCTGTACGCGCTCGCGGTCAACGAGGAGAACGCGGCCGGCGGCCGGGTCGTCACCGCGCCCACCAACGGCGCGGCCGGCATCGTCCCGGCCGTGCTGCACTACTACGACCGGTTCGTGCCCGGCGCGTCTGAGGCGGGCGTGGCGCGCTTCCTGCTGACCGCGGCGGCCATCGGCACCTTGTTCAAGGAGAACGCGTCCATCTCCGGCGCCGAGGTCGGCTGCCAAGGCGAGGTCGGATCGGCCTGCTCGATGGCGGCGGGGGCGCTCGCCGAGCTGCTCGGCGGCACGCCCGAGCAGGTGGAGAACGCCGCGGAGATCGGCATCGAGCACAACCTCGGGCTGACCTGCAACCCGGTCGGCGGCCTGGTCCAGGTGCCGTGCATCGAGCGGAACGCGGTCGCCTCCGTCACCGCGATCCACGCGGCCCGCCTGGCCCTGCGCGGCGACGGGCGCCACTTCGTCTCGCTCGACAAGGCCATCGACACCATGCGCGTCACCGGACGCGACATGCTGGACAAATACAAGGAGACTTCGCGTGGCGGCCTCGCCGTCAACGTCATAGAGTGCTAGCCCATGGGCTGGTTTGACCTGTTCCGTGGCGATGCACTCGACGCCTACCCGAACTGGCCGGCTCCCGCGACGATCATCAGCGACGGCGCCTACGGCGTGCGCGGATTCCACGGCGACACCATCGGATCAGACGATCTCCCGCTCTGGTACCGCCCGCACGTCGCGGCCTGGGCGGCGGCCGCCGGGCCAGCCACCACGCTGTGGTTCTGGAACACCGAACTCGGCTGGGCTAGCGTGCATCCCGTGCTCGCCGAGTTCGGCTGGGATTACGTCCAGCTCGTCGTCTGGGATAAGGGCCTGGCCCACATCGCGGGCAACGTGAACGGCCGGACCATCAGGCAGTTCCCGGTCGTGACCGAGGTGTGCGCGTTCTACCAGCGGACCTTCACCATCACCGGGCCGGACGGTCCGATGCCGGTGAAGCAGTGGGTCAGGCACGAATGGGCCAGGTCCGGGCTGTCGCTGCAGCGGGCGAACGAGGCGTGCGGAGTGAAGAACGCGGCCACCCGCAAGTACCTGACCAGGGACTGGCTGTGGTACTGGCCGCCGGGGGAGATGACCGAGCGGCTCGCCCGGTACGCCAACGCGCACGGCCGGCCGTCCCGCTGGCCGTATTACTCGCTCGACGGCGAGCGGCCGGTCACCGCGGCCGAATGGGATGCCCTGCGGTACCGCTGGCGGCACGCGCATGGCGTGACCAACGTCTGGTCGCGCCGGCCGCTGCACGGCGAGGAACGGCTCAAGGGCACCCTGCGCCGCGCCGCGCCGCGGGTGCACAGCCCGACGGCGGCCAGTTCGGCGCACCTGAACCAGAAACCGCTGGAGTTCATGGAACGCCTCATCACGGCGGTCACCGAGCCTGGCGACGTGGTGTGGGAGCCGTTCGGCGGGCTGTGCTCGGCGTCGGTCGCGGCGGTCACGCTGGGCCGTCGTGCCTTCGCCGCGGAAACCGACCCGGCGTTCGCGGACCTGGCCGCCGAGCGGCTGCGGCGCACCGGGGCCGCCGGGGCGCCCGCCGCCCTCGCGCGGGCGGTCGCGGCCCGGTGACCGTGACCTCCGCGGGGGCAAGCCACGATGCGGCCAGCCGGGAGGTGTCTCTCGAGCTGATCGGGCTGCGCCGCCGGTTCGGGTCCGTGGTCGCGCTGGACGGGCTCACGTTCAGCGTCCCGCCCGGCCAGGTCTTCGGCTTCCTGGGGCCATCTACGGGCGGTCCATCCTGCGCACCGGCTCCCGCGTCCGGCTGCGCCAGGTGCTCGGGCGGCGTGCCCCTGCCTCCTGAGTTGCCTGCGGCAGTTGCCCGCGGTGCCCGTCATCGGGGACAGTGGCCGGGTGGACAGGCAGCGATGGGATGAGCGGTACTCCGGTGCCCAATTCGAGTGGTCGATGCATCCGAATCAGTTCGTGGCGGAGCAGCTGGCCGGCCTGCCGCCCGGCCGGGCGCTCGACCTGGCGGCCGGGGAGGGCCGCAACTCGGTGTGGCTGGCCGAACGGGGCTGGTCGGTGACCGCGGTCGACTTCTCCCGGGTCGGCCTGGAGAAGGGGCGCAAGCTGAGCGCGGCCCACGGGATCGCCGACGGCCAGGTGGACTGGGTCGTCGCCGACCTGAGCGAGTACGAGCCCGCCCGCGCGGCCTTCGAGCTCGTCCTCATCGCCTACCTCCAGGTGGACGCGGCGCTGCGCGGCCGGGTGCTGGCCGGGGCCGCCGCGGCGCTGGTCCCGGGCGGCACGCTGCTGGTCGTCGGCCACGACCTGGCCAACCTCACCGAGGGCGTCGGCGGCCCGCAGTACCCCGATGTGCTGTATACGCCCGAGGCGATCACGGCCGGGCTGCCCGGGCTGCGCATCGTGCGCGCCGACCGGGTACGCCGCACGGTCGAGCGGGACGGCGGTCAGGCGACGGCCATCGACACCCTGGTCCGCGCCGAGCGCCCGGCAGGCTGACCCGCGCGGGCGCCGGGTCAGGTGCTGGTCGCGGTCGCAGGGGTAGTGGCGGGGGCCGAGGACGCCGGGGTGGACGCCGGGGGTGACGAGGCCGGAGGCGAAGACGCCGGGGGTGACGAGGCCGGAGGCGAAGACGCCGGGGGTGACGAGGCCGGAGGTGACGAGGCCGGAGGGGACGAGGCCGGAGGGGACGAGGCCGGAGGTGACGAGGCCGGAGGGGACGAGGCCGGAGGCGAGGACGCCGGGGCCTTGGTCGGGTTCGAGGACTTGGCCGACTGCGCGGACGAGCCGGCCGACGTCGGTGGCGCGGACGTGCTGAAGAACCGGGACAGGGCCGGGGTCAGCAGCACGTTCGGCGTGAGCGAGGCGGCCGAGGGTGAGGCCGAGGACGACGCGCGCGGGCTGGCCGCCGGGTTCGACGCCACGACCGGCGCGGTCGCCGTCGCTCCGGCTCCGGTCAGCGGCTGGTCATGGCCGACCGGCGGGGTCCGGCTGGCGCCGATCATGGCGAATGCGGCCACGGCCGAGGCGGCCACCAGCCCGCCGGTGAGGCAGGCCGAGGCCAGCGACCGCGAGATACGGTGCCGTCCGGGACGGCCCGGGCTGGCCGGCGGCTGGCCAGACGGACCGGTCAGCGCGATCAGGCCGTCCGCGTCGGCCGCGCCGAGAGATGTGGCCAGCGGCCGGTCCTGGGCAAAGCTGCTCATGATCGACTCGGCGAGCCAGCCCGGCGCGGGCTGGATGGCGCCCACTTCGGCCAGCAGCTCGAGGGCCGTGGGCCGGTCGCCCGGATGCTTGGCCAGGCAGCTGCCGACCAGCGAGCGCAGCTCGACGGGCACGCTGCCCAGGTTCGCCGGGCTATTGACCAGCCGGTACATGAGCGCGGCGTTCGATCCGGTGCCGAACGGCCCCTGCCCGGTCGCGGCGAAGGTGAGGACCGCCCCCAGGCTGAACATGTCGCTGGCCGGGTCGATGTCAAAGCCCAGGACCTGCTCGGGGGACATGTAGCCGGGCGAGCCGATCATCACGTCCGCGCCCGCCGCCACGCTCGCCTCGGCGGCCTCGGAGATCCCGAAGTCGATGACCCTCGGCCCGTCCTCGGCCAGCAGCACGTTGGCGGGCTTGAGGTCGCGATGCACCACCCCGGCCGCATGGATGGCGCCCAGGCCTTCCGCCAGCCCGGCGGTCAGCGCCATCAGGCTGCGGACAGGCAGCGGCCCGTGGCGGCGCACCGCCTCGGTCAGCGAAGGGCCCGGCACATACGCGGTCGCCAGCCACGGCATCGGGCAATCCAGGTCCGCGTCCACCACGAGCGCGGTGAACAGGCCGCTTACCTTCTGGGCGGCCGCGACCTCACGCCGGAACCGGGCCCGGAAGTCGGGGTCGGTGGCCAGTTCCGTCCGGATGACCTTGACCGCGATCGGCCGGCCGCCCGCCGACATGCCCAGGAACACCTGGCCCATGCCGCCGCTGCCTAGCTGTCCGAGCAGCCGGTACGGCCCGATCTCACGCGGGTCGTCGGGCTGTAGTCCTGCGTAGCCCATGTTGCCCCCGAATGTCGGCGAAACTCCCATTCATGGTATATCCGGACAACGCGGTCGTAAGCTCTCAGGTTTACACGTGCATACGTGCCGTAACGCTTAGTTAAGGAATACCCGAGTTACCTGAGCACCGGCGTCAGCAGCCCCAGCGGGCTCGGCGCGGCGAACTCGATGGTGAGCGCGGTCTGGCCGGTGGCCACCGGGACGATGGTGACGTGGGCGGGCAGGTAGGGCGGAACCTGCGCCCGCACCAGGGCCGCCGCCGCCGCGATGGCGGCCGTCCCGTTGCCGCTGCTGGTGAGGGTCATGGCCCGGAACAGCGCCGGGACGCCGGGGGCGGCGTCGCCGAACGCGGTCACCCGGAAGGAGTGCTGGGAGGCCAGCGCCGCGAGCGTCGCCAGCAGGCGGGCATCCACCTCGGCCGCGTGGAGCTGCCCGGCGTCTTGCGCGGTGAATTCCAGCCGCCGGTTCTGCAGCAGCTGGGATCCCGCGGATCTGCGCGCATCGAGATCGGCCTGCCGGGCGGCCTGGTAGGCGGCCGGGCCGCCGGGTTCGGCGGCGCGGACGTCGATGCGGGTATCACCCGAGCCGAAGCTGGCGATCAGCGCGGGCGCGTCCGTGCCGACGAGCTCGCTGGGAGCCGAGGGAGAGGTCACCAGCAGGCCGGCGCCGAGCGGGCTGGCCGCGGCGGTCCGCAGTGGCATCAGCCAGGCCATCACCCCCTGAGCCTGCAGCGCGGCGCACATGTCGGGATGGCAGGCGATGACCGTGTTCCCGCTGACCTGGCTGGCGATCCACGCCGCAGCCTGCGACCGGGCCGCGGCCCCGGGCGAGGACGTGCCGTCGGGGCGGCTGCTGGCCGCCTGCGAAGGACCCCCGGCGGGGACCCGCGCGACTGGGGCGGCGGAGCCGGCCAGGACGCCGGTGAACCAGAGCACCGCCACCGCGGCGAGCACCGCCGCCAGCACGGCGGTGGCCATGCGCCAGCGCCGTGTCACCGCGAGCTGGACGGTGGTAACGAGGACCCGGCCCCACGAGGGCTCCGCGGCCCGGGACACCGGGCGCGCTGGGCGTTCCGGGCGCAGAAGGACATTGCCGGATGGCGCGCGATCGCCGTTATCCTCGCCCAACATCCACCACCCCCCGGCGCCTCATGGCGCTGCGGTCACGTGGGACAGCAGAGCACATGAGCTGGCCGACCTCAACCGAAATGACCAATTTGGTCACTATTTGGTCATAATCGCGTCGGGAGATCCGGCATGGAGAGAGCCGTATTTCGCCAGGTGTGACTCAGGTGACCGTGAAGCTGAGGCGGGCCCAGGCGTTGTTGGCGTAGCCCTTCGGGTTCCACAGCTGCGCGGCGCTTTCCGGTTGAACGCTGGCCGCGCTGTCCCAGGCCCGTACCGTGACTTCGGCGGGTCCGGGCGCCAGGTCAAGAGTGTCTTCCCAGCGCCGCCACGACCAGGGACTGAGCTCGTCGGCCAGCCGGGCCTGGCGCCAGCTGCGGCCCCCGTCAGCGGAGATGTCGACGCGCACGACGCGGCGGTCATCGCCCGCGACCGCATATCCCGACACCGTGACCGGCCCGGCCGGGACGCGTCCGTGTTCATCGGGGGCGAGAATATCGGCGTTGACGGCGAGCGGTCCGAGCGAGATGCCGTCACCGGCGGCCGCGGCGGGATCTGCTTCAGCCGGAAGCAGCCGGTAGCCGATGGCCTGGAAGTAGTTGTCGGACGGGTTGGCCTGGACTGTGATCTGCTGGACCCACTTCACGCTCCGCGCCCCGATGTACCCGGGTACGACCACCCGGACCGGCGCTCCGTGCACCCGTGGCAGCGGCTGCCCATTCATCGCCCAGGCCAGCAGCACCTCCGTTCGCATCGCCTTGTCCAGCGGGACAGAGGCGCCGAACGGCTGTGACGGGCCCGCCTGGGAGGATACGTCGGGCGCCAGGAATGCCACATGCTCCGCGCCGGCCGCCACGCCGGCCGCGGCCAGCACGTCCGCCAGCCGTATCCCGGTCCAACGGGCATTGCCGATCGCGCCGGGCCCCCACGGTGCCTCGCCGGGGATGTCACGTACCCGCATGAGCCCGGTCCTGCGGTTTCCGGCGCACTGCAGGGCCGCCACGACATCGCGGTGGGCGAAGCCCTCGCGCAGGGCGGCCAGCGACAGCTCCAGCGGCCGTTTCACCAGGCCGTCCACACGCAGCCGCCAGCCGGCCGTCCGCACCTCCGGTACCGGACCGTGGTTGCGAATGTAGAACGCGTCGGTGCCGGTCAGCTCGTGCTCACCGAGAGCCGTCCGGGGTGGTTCGGCGTTCAGCGGATCGATGCTGTGGACGATCATGTCCCCGCGCTTCCCCCATGTCATGTTCGGCCGTTACCCAGCGGGAGCTGCGCATACACCACTCCGGCAGCGTGACTATGGGGTCGGCGACCCCGTAGATGGCACGGTGCTTGGTGCGGACGGCGTCGCAACGGGCGATCCGCCGGGTGCAGGCGAACTGGTCGGGGTAGCAGAACTGGTCGGCGTGGGCGAGTGGCTCGCCGTGCGAGACGGGCTGGGTGACAGCCTCGGGCTAGGGAAAGATCGCGTAGGTCTGGGGCTCGCGGAAGGACTCACGGCCGACTGAGCCGCTCCGGCGGGCACCGGCACCGGGCGCACCAGGATGTAGAGCGCCAGCACGGCCAGGAACAGCCCGCTGATCACCATGGTCGAGGTGCGTGGCCGACCGCTCATGAGGCACCCCCGGTCGCGCGGCCGGTGTCGAGGTCAGCCGGCACGTTGATGCCCTCGTGGCGGAAGGCCGACGCGACCCGCGCCCGGAGTTCACGGCCCACGTCGAACTGAATGCCGGGCAGCGTCCGCGCGACCATGCGCACCGAGAACGTGTCGACCTCGATCTTCTCGACACCCATCACGGTGGGCGGGTCAAGCATCATCTTGCGCAGCCGGTCGTCGTTGTAGGCATCCCGGCCGACACCCCGGAGTATCTCCGTGACGTGGCTCACGTCGACGGCGGACGGGACGGGCACGTCGATGACGGCCCGGGCCCAGTCACGCGACAGGTTGGTGACCTGGAGGATCTGGCCGTTGGGCGTGGTGATGACCTCGCCGCTTACCGACCGGAGGCGCGTGACGCGGAGGGTGACGTCCTCGACCGTGCCGGTGACCGGCTGCGTCACGCCGGAGACCGCGATGCGGACGACGTCACCGAAGCCGTACTGCCGCTCTCCGGTGATGAACAGCCCGGCGCCGATATCCTGGACGAACCGCTGCAGGCCGAACCCCAGCGCGGCGCTGAGCAGGGCGGCCGGCGCGACCAGGCCCGCCACGGGCACGCCCAGGTGCTGCACCACCAGCACGGCGGTCACGCTGTAGATGACGGCCAGCACCGTCCAGGTGACGACCTGCGCGACAACGTGACGATGCTTGGCGGCCTCCGAGCGCACCAGCTCGTCGGCCTCGCTCGCGCGGGCGTCGATGTGCGCCATGAACCGGCCGCGGCCCCATTCCGCCAGCCGGGTGAGCAGGATCGCCCCCAGGACCAGCAGCACGATCACCAGCAAGTCGCCGCGCGCCCACTCGCTCAGACCCTTCAGCGAAGCGATTGCGTCTGTCAATGTGACCCTCCATCTCGCGACGACGTCTCGTTGAGAAGGCGCACCAGGTCAGGCGCCAGGAGGACCACGCGAGGCTACGTCACCCTGCCAGTTGCGGCCACCCGGCAGGTGCGCCAGCCCGCCGACGGCACGCGGCCGACAAGCAGACTGATCGCACATACCCCCTGCCCGGCGGGTTAACCAGGGTTGCTGTGGCCCGGCGGGTCAGCGGAGCTGCCGCAGGACCTGGATGGCGATGTCCGGGCGGGAGGGGTTACAGGCCGGGCAGCGCGCGCCCTGACCGGGGATGTTGAGCCAGTAGCCGGCGACCGTCGATCGGGTCGCGCGGATGGCCGCGGTCAGTTGCTGGCTGTCGGCAGGCGCGCCCGGCGGGTTGGTGGACAATCCGGCCAGCACGCCGATCCTCGGGTTCGCGGCGATGGCCTGCGAGGTCGCGGCCCGGACGAAGGAGGCGTAGGCAGCAGTGTCCCGTTCCAGGCTCTGCGCCTGGAGCTCGATGACGTCGGCGGGCATGGCCAGCTGGCCGACCAGGTTCAGGTCGAGGAACTGCCGCCACCGCGGCGTCCGGTCGCCAGGATTCAGCACCGTGCTGAGGTTGAGCGCGGGAGCGACGAAGAACCGCAGGCCATGGGCATGAGCCGCGGCGGCGGCCCGGGTGGCGGCGCGCACGGGATCGCGCTGCTCGGTCACCGGCGTGAAGGACCAGGCCTCGGGATCGTACAGAACGCCGTAGGTCCCGGCCGCAAGCTGGCCGCGGCTTATCGCGTCCTGAAGAGCAGTTGCCGAGGCAAACGTGACGACCGGCTCGGCGGTAACGCCCACCAGCGGATGCTGCCCCGGCTGCAGGAGCTCGTAGACGCGCGACCTGCGCAGCTCGTCCCGGACCGCCGGATCCGCCAGGAGCTGCGCCAGCGCCGAACGAGTCAGCAGCCACGCCGGCCCGCCCGGCGGCGCCTGGGAAGCATGGCTGGGTCGTGGCGGCGGCTTCGGCGCGGTACGGGCGGGCGCCGCCGTGCAGGCGGTAAGAACCGACACAGCCGTCATGGCCACCGCGAGGGCGGTGCCGCAAGGCCGTGTCCCTGGTGGCCGCCGCTTGAGGCGGATTCCCACGTAGGCCTCCGGGCGGACGGTCAGCGTTGCTTACTAGCCGAACTGGATATCAGCGGCCATCCCGTTCATAGGCACGTTCGCCGCACGGCCCGTGACGGTTATTACTGCCTGGTAGAAGACACCCTGCGCGGTAGAAACCGGGGTGGGTATCACCTGTTGAACCCGCCCGGTCATGCCCTTGATGCCAACGGTGGGCACGGCGATCGTAACCTTCTGCCCCGTCTTGATGCCCGAGACCGAGCCTTCAGGGACGAGCGCGACAATCTGCCAGGCGTCTGACACGCGCAACGCGACGACCGGCAGCGATGATCCGGCCGCCGCGTCCCGGCGGACCGATTGCGGTCCCTCGGGCAGCAGGGAGAACTGCGGTCCCTGCACTGTGGCTCCCTGCTGGGAGTCGGTCGCGTAAGTCCGGATGCCTGCGGAAGTGACGGTTTCGCCTGGCTGGCCGTTGGCCGCGACGACTATCCCGGAAGACGGCGCGACGATCTCCGTGGCGGCCACCTTCAAACGGTCGGTCGCCAGCTGGGCCTCATCCGAGGCCAGCTGGGCTCTGGCCGCGGCTAGCTCCGTATTGTCGACGGCGGCATTAGCCGGATCCGCGGCGGCTGCGGCTCGCAGTTGCGCGATCTTCGCCTGCTCCGCGGCGATGGCCGCCTTGTCGGCGGCCACGATGGAATCGGCGTTGGGGGCGTACTCAACGGCGAGCACCTCTCCTTTTCGCACCGCCTGATCAAGGCGGACGTTTACCTTGCTGATCTGGCCCGAACCAGTGAAGTTGAGGGCGACCACGCCACTGCTCGAGACCGTGCCGGTAATGACCTGGCGGTCCTCGGTCATGACGCGCGGCACATACCAGGCGGCGCCGGCCACGCAGGCGCCGGCGATCAGGATTCCGCCAGCCAGCTGTGGCCAGGTCCGCCGCCGGCGGATCCGATGCGGTTGCCCGCGATGCGCGGGCAACGGCCCCGAGGGATGGGCCGGCATCGGCCCGGGGCGGTGCGCGGGCAACGGCCCGGAGGGATGCACAGGCATGGGCCCCGAACGATGCGCGGGCATCGGCCCGGAAGGACGGGCGGGTATCGGCCCGGTGGACCGGAGCAAGGTGGAGAGCTCGGAGGAACCCTGGAGCCGCGCCTGGCCGGACTCGCGCGGCGATGGATAGTCGCGGGGAGTTTCGCGATACTGCCGTGACGGCGAGTAACCAGATTGCATCCGGTACGGGTGCTCCGGCGGCGGGTATCTCGTGTCCGCCGGATATCTCGCGTCCGCCGGGTATCTCGGGTCGGCGTCCATGTCTCCGGTGCTCAACCGCATTCCCCCTCCCAGGCCCGGCCTCCCGGTCACCAATCACGACCCTCATCCGATCGCGGGCGCCGGCCAGGCCGCAGAGGTAACACGCTGTAAACCGTAGTGGTTACATCGGTCGAAAGTATGTCAAACACCCAAGTCGTTCGGGGTTAATGAGGCTGGATGGCATCCGGGTCCGGTCTGAGCGTGCGCCAGCAAGGATCTGCTGAACTTCCCGGCGGCACCGGAAAGGTCCGGGCTATCCTCCTGAAGGCGGACACGCCGGAATCCCGGGAGTTTCATGGACATGCGGCTCCTGGCGGTGACAATCGGCCTCTTCCTGGCTCTTCTCGCCGCCTGCTTGCTGCCGGTAAGCGCGGACGGCACCGAGGACCTCGGCGACGGCCGCGGCCGGGTGGTGATTCCGCTGCCGGTCAAGACGCCGTCCTACCGGCCGCGCACCTGGATCTTCCTCGGCGTGACCGCGGTGCTCGGGCTGCTCTTTCTCGGCTGGCAGCGGCCATCCCCGGCGGCGGCTTACGCAGATCTCGTACGCGCCGTCGCCACCGCCATCACCAAAGACCCCGCCAGCGTCAACGGCTATGTCGCCCGGCTGCGGCCCGCCACGGAATTCTTCGCCGTGGCCTACATCATCGGGATATCGGTGGTGGCGCGGGCCAGCCTGGCCAGGCGCATCGCCATGCTGTCCCACACCGTGCTCTACGTCGCCCTCTCGGTGCTCGGACAGGCGCTGCTGATCGTGGCGGGAATGGCGACACGCTGGCCGATCGGGCCGTTCGGCGTCGAGGCGACCCTGGCCAACCTGCTCCTGGCCGGGCTGGTCGTCACCCGGCTCACCTTCACGTCTTACGTGCTGCCCCGCGCCACCACGCTGCCCGCCGACCGCCCTCGCTGGGCGCGGGATACGGTGCTGGCCTGTTGCTCACTGATCGCCGTGGTGGCCTTCCTGGTCATCAGCTACGCCTTCCTCGCCGAGCCGGCCAACGCGACCTCCGTATGGCAGGTGTTCGTCCCGCTGTACGCGGTGAGCATCCTGTTCGTCCTGCTGTCCGCTCCGCTGTGGCTGCTGTGGTGGACCAGCAGGGGCCTGCCGGAGCCGGGAAGAGACCGCCCGGATGTCGACGTGATCGTCCCGGCGTACAACGAAGCGGACAACATCGCCAGGCTGCTCCGGTCCATCGACATCGCCGCCGGCCGCTATGGCGGGCCGGTGCGGGTGCTGGTCTCGGACGACGGCTCCTCCGACGGCACTGCGCAGATCGCGTGGGCCGAGTTCGCGCGCTTCCAGCACGCCCGGGGCGCAGTCCTGAGCGCGCCTAACGGCGGTCAGTCCGCCGCGCTCAACCGCGCGCTAGCGGTCACCGGGGCGGAGATAGTCGTGCGCATCGACGCGGACTGCGTGATGAGCCCCGAGGCCCTGGCCTTTACCGTCCCGTGGTTCCGCGATCCGCGTATCGGCAGCGTCGGTGCGATGGAGGAGCCGCGAACAGAGGACGTGACCTGGTTTCACCGCATGCGCGCCATCGAGACCCTGTTCCAGTTCCGGTTCGCGCGTCTCGGCCAGAGCCTGGTCGACGGCATCGTGGTGATCCCCGGCACGTTTACCGCCTTCCGCCGTGATCCGGTGATGCTGGCCGGGGGCTTCCCGGTACGCATGAACGGCGAGGATTCCGACGTCACCATGCAGATCGGCCGTCTCGGCTACCGGGTCGTCATCGATCCGCGAATACGCTCCTTCGAGGACGTGCCGCGCACCATCGGCCAGTTCGTAGAGCAGCGGACCCGCTGGACCCGGGCCAGCATTCACGTCTACGCCAGGCACGTCCCGCTGCGCAGCGGCTTCGCCGGCCCGCGGGTCTGGTTCTGGACGGTGCGGCGCGGCTTTTCCTGGTTCTCCCTGCCCGCCGGGCTGATCGCCCCCGTATTCATGCTCGAACTCGTGCTCACCCATCCCAGCTACCGGCAGAATGTCGCCACGTTCCTCCTGCTGTACGCCGTCGGCGGCGCGATTCCGCTGGCCATCAGCCTGCCGCTGGCCATCAAGCGCCGGTGCTGGCGCAGCATCGCGTGGATGCCGACCTGGTTCGCCTACGCGTTCCTGCGGCGGCTGGCCACCCTCGAAGCCGTCATCTCGCTTCCCACGCGCCCGTTTTCCCAGAAGGCGCGGCGGCCATCGCTTCGGCCGGACGCAGACTCGAGCGGACGTCCTGGAGGTCATGAAGAGCATGCCTCAGCAGGGGCTTTGCCCTTGCGGAGCGATCAGCGCTGAACCGGCTGGATCCCTCTCAGGTTGCGGAAGCCATGCCGCCGCGTGACCATGACATGGTGGGTTCTGGGGTGATCGCCCTTGCCCGTCCCCGGCAAGGTCACTTCGATCTGGGCACCGGGTTTCACGGGGATGTGTGGCTGGACCTTGATGCACTTTTCCTGCGGCCTCCCCTGCTGCTGCCGCACGTCCGCTGGCTGGCTGACCGCTTGCGAGGACACCGGATCGACGCGGTGTGCGGGCCCATGGAGGGAGGCGCGTTCCTGGCCCAGGCTATCGCTGGCCTGCTGGGAACGGCGTTCCTGCCCGCTCATCGCGCTCCTGCCCCGCCGGGCCAGGCGACGGCATACCGCCTCCCCCGGGTGGAGGGCGGGATCGATGGGTGGCGGGTCGCCATCGCCGATGACGCGGTTAATGCCGGGACAGCCGTTCAGGCCTGCTCCGATCGGCTGCGCGGCGACGGAGCGGTCCCCGTCGCCGTCGCCGCCCTCCTGTCCCTCGGCCCGGCCAGCGCGACCGTGGCAGAAGCAATGTCAATGCCCTTCTACGCCGCCGATACGGTTCGAAGCCATGCCTGGCCCGCTGACGACTGCTCGCTGTGCGCCCGCCGGGTCCCGCTCACGGACCCGTCCTCACTCGACTGAGCACCCGTCAGCAGGAATCCTCCGTCACATGTGACCCGTGACGCCACGCAGTCGGCTGTGCCGGGTGGAAGTGCCGGCAGCCGTCAAGACCTTCTGTAACTGCCGGCGCCACTGACGTGGAGCAGTCGCCGGGATTCAGCCGCGCGGTGTCCGCGCTCCCGTACCGGTGTTGCCCGGGACCGTGCGCGGGACGTGCAGCCGCGTCCGGTGCTGCCTGATAACCGCGGAATGCGGGGCCTATCAGCCCACCTCGTTCGATATCCTCGCGAGCCCCATGAGTTTGAAACCCAGCGACTGGAGGCGGATCAGCACGCCGTAAAGGGCGGCCTGGTCAAGGTCGGCGATAAGCGACGTGTGGCCGCCGCTGGATTCGATATCGAATTCCTCGAACTCCCGGGCGCCCGCCCAGCCCAGATTACCCTCAATGGTGATCCGGTAGCGGTACGCGTGCACGTCCCCCCCATTAGCACTCCCGGCGGCTTATCCGCACCCTATGCCCCGCGGCGGGCCGCGAAGCTGATCATTACATACCTTTGCCGCCTGCATCACTGGTCGCATTAAACCGCCGGAGAGTGCAACGGTCCGGTGATGGCTGCGTCCCCGATGTGAACGCTTTCCTGACAAGCGGATGCCCGGGGGTCAAATGCCGCGGCACGACCAGCGGCGGGTTCAAATCCTGCCCCCCGCAACCAACCCCGGAGGCCCTCTTTCCCACGGAAAGAGGGCCTCCGGCATGTAGCTTGAGCAATTCCCGCGCCGGATTCCGCCGGCAGGCACGCTCCTCGGCGACCTTCTGGCCGGTTCTTGTTGCCTACTCTCGGGCGAGCATGGCTTGGGCCTCACGTTCGAGGTCGACGTAGGGGTCGCCGCTGACGTCGACGGCGACGCGCTTGATCGTGCCGCCGGTAAAGCGGTGCGGCGATCCGTTCGGGTAGTCGCTGGTAACAGCCTCACCGCTGTCGCGGCCCACGCACAGGCCCTCGCCGGCGAACATGAACTGTCCCGGCTGGGTCTTGATCCGGCCCTCGGCGACCTTCTTGTCCCCGTGGTACAGGGACAAGATCCCGGTCGACACGTGAGGCGGGTCCTCGCCGTCCTTTTTGAAGGACGCCGACAGGATCAGGTTCTGCCCGGTGGGCACGTCCTGGGTGCTGTCGATCTTCTGCTCCATCATGCCGACGAAGTTGTTGACGTAGTGCAGCCGGTTGTCCTTCACGTACAGGGCGTGGCCGCCGAACCGGGACCCGTGCGCGAACAGGACCCCTTCCGCGCCGGGGGCGGGGATATCGACCAGGGCGCCGATCGTGAAGGACCGGTTGCGGATGTTCACCGCCTGCGCCTCGGGCACCTCGGCGGTGTCGGGGAAGTAGGTGTACCGTTCGCGGGGCGAGGCCAGCTGCGGTCGCGGCGTCAGGATGATCTCCAGCGGGGACCGGTCATCGAGCGGGAAGGCATCGTTCTGGCCGGCCTCGGCGAACCACAGGTTGACCAGCTCCCGGACCTTCTCCGGGTGCTCGGCGGCCAGGTCGTGCAGCTCGGCCCGGTCGACGTCGGTGTGGTACAGCTCCCAGGTGTCGTCGTTGAAGTCGCTCCAGCCGCTGAGCGTGGGGTGGGTGGTAACCGCCTTCCAGCCGTCGTGCCAGATCCCGCGTGAGCCGAGCATGGAGTAGAACTGGGTCTTGCGGGCCGACGGCGCGGACGGGTCGTCCACGCTGTAGCGCATGCTGACCCCGTCGAAGCGGCTCTGCACGTGGCCCTTGATCGTGGCGGGGGCCTCGACGCCGAGAACGTCGAGGATGGTGGGCACGATGTCGACCGCATGGTGGTACTGGTGGCGTATCTCGCCCTGGCCGGCCGTGGCCGAGGGCCAGGAGATGATGCACGGATCGGCGGTGCCGCCGTTGAACTCGTACCGCTTCCACATCTTGAACGGCGTGTTGAACGCCATCGCCCAGCCGTTGGGGTAGTGGTTGTAGGTCCGGGTCCCGCCGAGCTCGTCGATCATCGCCAGGTTCGCCTGGATATTGTCGGGGATGCCGTTAGCGAACAGCATCTCGTTGACAGACCCGTCCGGGCCGCCCTCGCCGCTGGCCCCGTTGTCCGACACCAGGACCACCAGCGTGTTCTCGCGTTGCCCGGATTCCTCCAGGTAGTCGAGCAGCCGGCCGATGTGATGGTCGGCGTGCGCCAGGAACCCCGCGTACACCTCGGCCATCCGCGCGAACAGCCGTTTCTCCTCGGCAGACAGCGAATCCCACGGGCGGGTGACGTCCAGCGGCGGGAATGGCTGGCCGTCGGGTCCCTTGCGGGTCTCGGGGGTACCGATCGGATTGATCGGGGGCAGTTCGGTGTCGGCCGGGACGATGCCCATCTGCTTCTGCCGGGCCAGGGTCTGCTCTCGCATCGCCTCGTACCCCATGTCGAAGCGGCCCTTGAACTTGTCGGCCCACTCCTTTGAGACATGGTGCGGCGCATGCGCGGCGCCGGGCGCGTAATAGAGGAAGTACGGCTTATCCGGCGCGACCGCCTTGGCGTCCTTGATGAACTCGAGCGCCTTGTCGGTTATGTCGTCGGTCAGGTGGTAACCCTCGGCCGGTGACTTCGGCTGGTCGACCGGGTGGTTGTCGTAGACCAGGTCGGGGTACCACTGGTTGGTCTCCGCGCCCAGGAACCCGTACCAGCGCTCGAACCCGCGACCGGAAGGCCAGTTCCGCCGGGTCGAGGCGACGTTCATCTCCACCGTCGGGCACAGGTGCCACTTGCCCACCATGTAGGTGTTCCAGCCCTGCTCGCCGAGGATCTCGGGCAGCATGCCGTTTTCCGGCGGGATGGTGCCGCTGGCGTTCGGGAACCCGATCGCGGCCTCGGTGATGCAGGCCATCGAGTTGCGGGTGTGGTTGCGGCCGGTGAGCAGGCACGACCGGGTCGGCGAGCATAGCGCCGTGGTATGCCACTGGGTGTAACGGATCCCGTCGTTCGCGATCCGGTCGATGTTCGGCGTCTCGATCGGGCCCCCGTAGCAGTTCATGGCCGAGAAGCCCACGTCATCCAGCACGATGTAGACGACGCTGGGCGCGCCGTCCGGAGCCTTCGGCGGCTCGAACGGCTCCCAGTCCGGCACCGAATCCCGGATATCGACGTTTATCGTGCCCTTGAACGGCTTGCCCACCTCGACACTCCTTCCGCCCGAAAGCGTTTCACTAGTCCACCGGGACGTGATCGTTCCGGGAGAGGAATGCCGAAGCGATCCGCGTGCACATCCCCCGATCATGGTCGCAACCATCCACCTCGCCGGCCATCATCCGCCGCGGGTGACCTCCAGGGCTTCCCGCAGGGTGACCAGCCCACTCACGGACTGCCCACCTTGCAGGTCAGGCAGTACGGCGCAGATTTCCAAGCTGATAGTGCTGGGTTCGGTTCCCGTCACCCGCTCCCATGTGATCTATCTCTTAAGACGGGTGAAGGCCCTAAGCCGCAAAGGCCAGGGGACACCCGGACTGGCAGAAGCAGACGGCACCGCCCGGCTGGCATCCTCCCGCGTCATTGAATCTCCCGTGCGCGCCGCCTGCCGACGTTGCGGGTCCAGGGACAGTATCGACAGGCTCGACGCGCCCTGCCGATGCGCGGCACGGGAGAATCGGGCGATGGCGGTGCCGATGATCGTCGCCTCCGCGATGTGGTCGCGCTGGCCCACCTCCTTCACCGGGCAGCCACGCTCCCTGATCTGCAGGCTCATGTCGGCGATGACGACGCCCTCGGCGCCCAGTCGCTGAACGTCCAGGCGAAGCTGGCTTCGAGCATCGCGCCGGACCTCGTTTACGAGCTCGGTATAACCGAGGACTTCGGCGTTGCCAGCGCTCCACCAGGTCTGACCACGCGTCAGCCGGTCGTCGTGCCGGACCCCCACCGAGATGCCGAGCACCAGGCCGGCGGGCACCCAGCCCGTCGAGATCAGCTTGGTGAAGTCCTGGCCGGACAGATCGCAGGTGAACGGCCGCCGAAGCCGCCTAGCGCCCGGCGCCCGCACCGCGGTGCCGATCGCCCTGAACTCCAGCCCCCCGGCGGGGAGCGCCCCGACCGTGAGCCGGACGCCGACGACGCCGTGCCCGCCGAGTTCGGCGCATTCGGCGCTCATCCGGGCGATGGCGGTGCGTCGCGCCTTGTACAGGGTCTGCGCAAGCGGCCCGAACGATCCCGAGCGGCCGCCCGCAGACACCTGGGTGACCGAGCGGTCGGGACTGACCATGCCGTCCCCGAACGGTCCAGGGCAGTTGTACCCGCCGGTGTAGCCGATGCTGTAGACCGCGGCGCCGAGCACCTGCCCCACCGGCTCGAAGCCGACGCCGCGGATCGAGGCGAACTCGTCCGCGGTAAGCGCGCTGCCCCACGTCCCGCTGCCCCTGATTTCGGCCATCCGGGCCTCGCCTCCACTGGCAACCTGGCGTCCACATACAGCACTCTGCCAGGAGCGCACCGCAGGGTGCCACCGTCGCCGGGCCAGCGCCTCCAGGTCAATCCACAGCAGCCAAGAAGCTGCAGCTCAGAGCACCATTTTGGCTACTTTGACTCTTTGGCTCTACTAAGGCCTGCTGGCTGGCGCCGTCAGAAACCACTGGAACACGGGCGTCCGGCCAGGCGCTGTGCCGTGTTGCCGAATGGAGCCGTTAATAGATCAAAGCGACGGCGTTGCCCGCCGCGCAGTCGGTTATGTAGCGACCGAGCCGTAACGTAGTTGCTCTTCGCAGGATTCCCGCACGAGCGCCGTCAACTGCTCGGCTGGTCGGCCCCGGCTTTCGTCCCATTCATCGGCGATGCAGTACAGACTGCCAAGGGGCAAGTCGAGCACGTCCTGTACGGCAGCGCCCTTGCCCTCGCCGCCGCCCTCCAGACCTGGTCACAATATGCCGGCACACCCATCACCGACCTGGCACGGGCCACCATCCGTTAAAGCCGATACGATCCCAGCCATCAGTGGCCAGTGTTGCGACGATGGCTGCAATTCGCCCAGCTGAGCTGCGGTAATACGCCAGCGGCATCGCTGGCCAGCACGAACGCCGTCAGGATGGCCCAGACAGGAACGGTCAGGTTAGCTGTCGGTGCATGAGGGCCAGTGACCTGCTGCCCATTCCTCCCAGCCCGGCCACCCTGCTGGCGGGCTGGGGATTTCACCGCCGCCGAGCTCGGCGGCATCTGGTACCTGGAACTGCTCCCGCCATTGGTCTACATCGGCCTTGCTCATCGGGAACGTCTGATGCGCTGCCGTTGCCTGGCGGTGCGCGATCCGGGCGAGCTGCATGTCCTTGTCCACGGGCAAGTAGACCACCTGGCAGGCCGCCCCGGCCGATCGCGCCAGCCAGCGCAGTGCCGACCGTTCATCGCGGCCCCAGAGCCCGTAGTCGAGCACGACGCTGGTCCCCAGCCGCAGCGCCTGCAGGGCAACCGAAATGAGCCGCCCTTCCAGCACGAAGCGCTTGCCGTCGGCCATCGAATCGCCGAACAGCGGGATCATCCAGTGATCCGGGGTCAGCCGCAGCGCCCGGTGCACCGCGGCGAGCTCTTTGGCCCGGGTGGTTTTCCCGGCTCCGGGGAGTCCGACCATCAGGAGCATTGTGGCGGCGCACGGGTCCTGCGCCGCGATGGAGCCAGACCGCATACCGGCGGGTGCTGACGGCGGCTGGCGAGACTGGCAGGCGGGCGGGCGCTCCTGCCGGGCCTGGCCGGGCTGGCCGTTCGTGACAGCGGGTACGGCTGCGGACGGGTGCGGGAATGGCTCTTCGTACTGTGAATGTGAATCGGATCGCTGCGACTCAGACATGACTCCCCTGATCAGGCAGGACCATCCGGCAGCGCAGGGATGGATACGCGAGTGGCTGCCGGCGGGACACTGATCCGGCGGTACGCTCCCAGGGCCATTGCCGCATCGCGGTAGACCGAACCTTCGCCGGGCCCACGGCGCGCAGTAGCCGTGATATGCCGGATAATACGCGGCTTTGACTCTCCTGCGAGGCCTTCAAGATCGCAATCGGCCTCTGATGCGGAGCTAAGGGGACTCGAACCCCTGGCCTTCTGGATGCACACCGGGGCACGCACGATGTCAGAGTCGGCCGAGCGGCGGGCACAGCAGGGCGTCGCGGTCAGCTTCTGGCTGCTGGCCCCCTACATCGCCATCCAGGCAGTGCGTGACCTCGCTGGTGACCATCCGGCCGCCGCTACGGTTGTGGGCATCGCGCTGACCGCCAGCAGCGTGATCATCATGCCCGTGCTCGGGATCACCAAGCAGCGCCTGGGGCGGCAGCTCGGCTCGGCTGCCACCGCTGGTGAGGGAATCCAGAACCTGATGTGCGCCGCCCAAGCCGCGGCGGTCCTCCTCGGCCTGGCCGTCGTCGCCATATGGCCCGCCGGCTGGCCCATCGATCCGGTCATTGCCCTGGGCATCGCTGCGTGGTCTGGCTGGGAAGGCCGCCAGGCATGGCGAGGGGACGGCTGCTGTAGCCCTGCTTTCCGAGGATAGACGGGGCGAACTAGGACTCAGGATTGTCTTCGCAGCGCGATCCAGGTGAACGGCTGGATGGTGCCTGCCGGGGTGATGTGCTCTTCCCGGTCCTGGCTGATCAGTAGCCACTTGGCGCCGACCTGACGGGCCAGCTGCGCCGGGCTGTAGCGGGCCACTGGCAGGCCCGAGCAGTGCTGCGGCCCGTCCGGGGCGAAGCAGCCGAAGACCGCGACGGCGCCCTGGTCTGTCGCCGCGTCCAGGGTGTGCAGGTACTGCTGCCGGTGCTCATCGGTGGTCAGGAAATGGTAGACCGCCCGGTCATGCCAGGCCTGGTAACGGTGCGGGGGGTGCCAGCTGAGCACGTCGGCGGTCAGCCAGTGAACCTGGTCAGCCCGCGGACCGAGGCGATCCCGCGCGTGCCGCATGCCGGCCGCGGAGATGTCGAGTACGGTGAGGTCGCCGAAGCCGCGATCCAGCAGCGCCCTGATCAGAGGGGATGCGCCGCCGCCCACGTCGATGAGGGCGTCAGCGGCCGAGATCCCGGCTGAGTCGAGCATCCGAAGCGACATGTCCGGGTGTTCCTCGAACCAGCTGCGGGTGTCATCGCCCCGGGCGTAGGCGGCGTCCCAGTGCGCCGCTGCCTTCGCCTGGTCCGCCATCTTCTCATCCTGCACGCTGCACGCGCCGACCAGCCAGCGCAGGCCATCATGACCGGACCAGCACTGGTGTGGGCATCAGCCTGCCCGCGGGCATTCCCGGCGCGTCCTGGCGGCTTAGCCCGCTTCCATCCTCTGCTTGAGCGCGGTCATGTTGGCTGGCATCTCCTTGCGTGCTTCCCGGCGGACCATCAGCGGTACCAGGATCTTGCCGATGCCGTGGCCGGTGAAGTCGACGCTGATGGTCAGCCGGGAGCGGGAGCCGGTCACCGGTTCGACCAGGACATCGACGGCCGCCCGGATCGGGCCGTCGGTGCCCCGCACACCCCAGGCCCGGGGCGGGTCGATATGGGTCAGCTCGGAAGTGGACGGGCGGCTGGCGCCGCCGATGCGCCGGGTCGTCACGCATTTTGCGCCCACGGCCGGTGTCTGGGTGCCGCCGGCCGAGCCGTCCATATGCCCGTCCACTACGCCCTTCTGCCACTCGCTGAACCGGGCCGGGTCGGTGGCGTAGGCGAAGACCTCCGCGGCCGGGCGGTCGATTTCGGCGCTGGTCACGATCGGCGGCATGTCAGCGGCCTTCCTTCACCAGCGCGGCGTACCGGTCCAGGTACAGGGGCCAGCCCTGCGGGCCGTCCACGCCGTCCGTGATCGCTTCCCATCCGGGACCGTGCCGGTCCAGGTGCCGGTGCTCCAGCTCCACCCGCGTGCGGGTCGGCGACTCGGCGTAGAACCGCACCTCGACCTCGCTGGCCTGGGCCTGGTCGGTCTCGATGGTCCACCGCGGGCTGATGTCCCAGCTGAACACCACCCGGTCTGGCGGGTCGAAGGCCAGGATCCGCGCCCACCGGCACTCGCTGCCGTCCGCTGCCCGGTCCACGATGCTGCCGCCGACCCGGGGCTCGAACACCGTCTCGGTGATCGGCGCCCCGAGCAGGTTGTGCTCCGGCGGCTTGAAGTCCCCAAAACGGCCGGTGAACACTGAAAAAGCACGCTCGATCGGCGTGTCAACCACGATCTGCTTGCGGACCGTCGCCGCCTCGGCCTGGGTCATTACGCCTCCTCGGTCGGCGCTTCCGCGGCATCGGCGTACCCGGCCAGCGCCCGCTGCCAGTAGGTGTCGAGCTGATCCCGCAACGCCGCCAGCGCGACCGGGTTGAGCCGGTAGATCCGGCGCGTCCCCGCCGCCACGTCCTCCACCAGGCCAGCGTCCTTGAGGATCTTCAGATGCTGGGACACCGCCGACCGGCTCACCGGCAGGCCAGCCGCCAGCTGCCCGACGGCCAGGGGCCTGTCGGCCAGCCGCGCGACGATGGCCAGGCGCGTGCCGTCGGCCAGCGCACCCCACCGGCCAGCATCTCGGTTAGCATCCACTAACCGTTAGTATTCTCTAACCGAGACGCCCGGTCAAGGCAGTGGGTGCTCGGCGGTTGGATCGTTATGGGATATGCGCGGGATGATCTTGCCTAATGCAGCATCCAGACGCGTTAAGAGTCCAGGTCAGAGCAACAACCGCTGATAAGTTACTTACCCTCTTGAAAACCATTAGTCGTGACCGCGGGCTGGGAGCCACGCGCCGCCATTGGCCCTGAAACGCCTCAACGCCCGGCCCAGATTCTCCGCCGAGAGCATCCGCTCCCACAGGCTCACCTCCAGGCCGGGGATGACAGCATCCTCGGGGCGCGCCGGCCGGCCGCTACGCTCAGCTGCGGTGCTCAACAGACCTCACCGGCGCGTAGAGGTGCCCGTACCCCGCGTACGCATCCAGGGCGAACCCCAGAAGGCGGATAGCCAGGAGCGTGAGCCCGTACATGGTGACATAGACCCGCTCGCGGCCGCTGTCATTCAGGGCCCCCGCCATGAGCCGGGTCGGGAACGGGAGCAAGACCACCACGAACAGGAGAAACAGATTGAGCCGCAGGAAGATCTGATCGATCCGCTCAAGCTGATCGGTCAAGGCGGTGTGGAGCAGCCACGCACCGCCGATCGTCAGGAAGCTGGTGAAGTAGGCCAGATAGGCGGGCCAGGCGTCAAGCGCCTCCTGCAGGGCCGTGCCCGGCGGATGAAGCGCAATGTCCACTACGAGCAGCGTGATGGCGAATCCAAACACGCCGTCGCTGAATCCTTCCATCCTGCCCTTGCTCAGGACCCGGCCGCTCGGAGTGCCTGAATCAGCTGACACGGACTGCCTCCTTCACGCCGGATGGCGAGCGGTGGCGATCCTTTATCCAGACCGCCCGTGTATCGCCCACCGTGACTCGCTATGACATACCAGGCAGCGGCCCGGAGCCCTCGGTGAGAGCTGAAGCCCAGCTTGACCGGGTCGGCGTCGGTGTGGTCAGGACTGGTCGCCGTGGACCTTTCTCACCTCATCTGAGGTCAGCCGGGCAATGACCGCCGCCCGCGTGGCCGGGTCCAGAGCATCAAGCTGGTCCTGGATGTTCTGCACGGCAGCCTCGGCCTCCTGGTGCTTTCCGCGCAGCAGAAAAGCCGCGGCGCCGAGCGCTACGGCGGCGCCCGCCAATAGCACCGCCCGGATGGTCCTGGGACCCTGGCTGATCTCATCCAACCGTCACACCTGCTCCGGGCAGTTCACCGCACCTCCGTGTAATTATCCTGCCCTGGGGCCGGACCGGGTGTTCGCGGGACGACGGCCAAACGCCCAGCGACGCCGCTAGTTCGGGACGAAGAGGCCACGCGACAGGATGACGCAACCATCGTGCACGTGGCCGCGTCGAACTGGCATGAGGCGCCGCTGGAAGTCCAGAATGACCGCTCTTGCGGCCGTCATGACGATGACCGCCGTCGGCACCGGGGTGACAGGCTGCGCGTCGCGCGGGCCACAGGTCACAACGGCTGCCCCGCCCACCGTGGTGTGCGGCACCGTGCTGAGCGACAGCGCGGCCGGTCCGGTCGTGTTCGATGCGACGCGCCGACTGCCGATCATCAAATACCTCACCGTCGGTGACGTGCTGATGTTTCGTGTCGTCCGCGGATGCGATGAGGGGGCGCACGTCACCTGGGTTCCGTCGTCAGCAGCGCATCTACTCAAGGCCGCCTACGCGAGGGATGGGCTTATGGCCGCGGTGGTGCTGGAGCCGAGCGGGCCGCACCCGTCGTTCCGGCTGACCGGGACGCGAAACGGCGTGGTGGTTGCGTCGGTCACGGTGAAGCTCGCATCGTAGGTGTGCGACAGCCTGCAGCGGCGGGCCTCACGGGAAATGCACGGGATGATCTTGGATGAGGTCGAAGACGGACACGCTGAAAGTCCAGGTAAGAGCAGTGGCAGGCAGTAAATCACATATGCTCTTGAAAACCATTAGGGTGGTCATGCGGCTGTTCGTCACTGGGCGGCTCGACGGCCCGAGCGGTGGTAGACCGCCAGGAATAGCCTGATGGCGTGAGCTTTTTTGAATCGGTCCCTGAGCTGCCGCCGCCTCCGTTCGAAGGGCCGGAGCCCCCGGCGTGGATGCGGCAAGACGCCATGATCCCCGGCTGGTCCCCGGCCGGGCTGCTGCTGATCCGCACCGATGACGTGGCCGTTGCCGTGGGCGGCGTGCGTGGCTACCCGAACGGCTTTGAATTCACCGTCCACGTTCGGCTGCGCCAGCAGGGATTCGTGTGGGGCACAGGTCCGTTCGACTCGCTCGCGGACCCGCGCACCGCACGGGCACCCGAACAAGCGCTCCGGCTGGGCATCTTGTACGCCAATGGCCGCCGAGCCAGGACCCCCAGCTACCGGCCGCGCCCGGTGATTGACAAGGAAGCCGACGGCGGGCACCTGATCCTGCTCCCGATTGGCGGTGGCGGGAGCGAGCGCCAATGGGACGGGGACTTCTGGGTTCATCCGCTGCCACCGAACGGCCCGGTCACCTTCGTCGCGTCGTGGCTGCTGTACGAGGTGGCCGAGACACATGCTGAACTGGACAGCTCGGCGATCTACGACGCCGCCCAGCGCGCAGATATCTTGTGGCCCTGAGAACAGGATTTACAACGCCGCCAGGTCGGCTGCGGACGTCGCTGGAAGATCGTCGTGCAATTAGCGTGCAATTAGCTGTTTTCATCCGGGTGGATGGTCGCGTCGCGTGAAAATCTGAGCCGGTGCGGGTGGTCGCGGCCTGGGGCCTGCTGCCGCGCTGGGGCTGGGATGCGGGCGGGCGGGGTGGCAGGGTGGGTGCGGGCTGCCCGTGACGCCGGCTGTCTATGGGACGCGAACCCGTCAATTAGCTTGGCGCTGGGGTCTTGACCTGAGGGTCGTTTTTTGCTGCTTCGAGCGCGCCGGTCAGTATTCCGGGCCTGGTGCCCGCCGACCGGGACCCCGGGCAGCCCGCTTCTATCCCATCACTCCCAGCATAGGAGGAAGCGGTGAGCAGACCGCAGGTGATCGACGACCAGGAACGTGAGCGGGTCCATGACCGGGTCGCCGCGATCGACTCGGGCGAAGGTGTCCGCATCGTGCGTTCAAGCGCGGCGACCGCGGTCATCGCCAGCTCCAGTGC
This sequence comes from uncultured Actinomycetes bacterium, assembly GCA_963722275.1. Lineage (GTDB taxonomy): Bacteria > Actinomycetota > Actinomycetes > Streptosporangiales > Streptosporangiaceae > Palsa-504. The sequence continues at coordinate 116,554 of CAVRMX010000005.1, forward strand.
CTCCTGCGGATGCTTGCGGCCGGTGATCATGTAGGACAGCCGCCAGGCGCTGGCCGCGGCGAGCAAGGGGTAGCCGGATTGCTCTGCGGCGAAGATGGCGCGGTCGGCGGCGGCCCAGGCGAGGAACGGCTCGCCCACGCGGCTTAGCAGTGCGGCAGCGGTGTCGTAGACGCGAGCGCGGACCTCGCAGGCGGCCGGGCCAGCGGAGCCTGCTACCCGAGCTGCTCTTTCCACAGCTCGGATCAGCCCGGGGAGGATACGGCCCGTAGCGTCGTAGCGGGTGGCCTGATAGGCCTGGTACGCGGAGCGGGTCTGCGCGCGCAGGAAATCCAGACTGACGTCCCGCTCAGGCTCTTCGCGGCCGTTCAGCGGGCCGGGAGTGCCGTACCCCATCATGGCCTGCTCGATCAGCGACGCGGCCGGGTAGGCGCGGCGACCGATCTCACCCTCATCCCCAGAGCCGACGATCTCCTCGATGTCCACTCGCAGTATCTCCGCCAGACGCATCAGGACGCTGTGGCTGTCGACGCCGCGCTTGCCCCGCTCGACCTGGGATAGCCAGGACTCCGACCGGCCGACCAGCCCGGCGAGCACGGCTTGCGACAGGCCGCGCCGCCGCCTGGCCCGCGCGATCCGCTGCCCGGTGGGCTCGCGCTCGAAGGGCGTCATGAGGCACCAGCCCGGACCGGGAGCGCGTCGATGACCTCGCGCCACAGCGGCAGCCTGCGCTCGTACGGCGCATCCGGGTCGAACAGTACCCGTATGCCCATGCCGCGCAGCGTCTCCAGGCTGGCGCCGAACGCCGGATGGCTGGCGAGTTGGGGCTTGCAGTGCGGCACGACCACGACCGGGACGCCATAGCCGACCATCTCGCACAGCAAGCCGATGGCGAAGTTGTCCGCGTGGCCGTGGGCGAACTTGTTGACGCTGTTGAACGTCAGCGGGCACGCCAGCACGGCGTCCGCAGCGGGGACCGGGCTACCGGTGCCCGGTATTCGGTACTCAGACCGCACGGGCTCGCCGGTCAGCCTTTCCAGCTCGGCGGGGTCGATGAACCGGATGCCGGTCGGCGTGGAGAAGACTACGACCTGCCATCCCACGGCCTGGCACGCGGCGACCAGCGCGGGTATGCCCTCGGGCGCCGGGGCGCCGCTGACCACGAGGTACAGCACGCCGCCATCGTCATCCACGGGATCGGACCTTCCTGGATGTCTCGGAGGTTCCAGGATAGGCAGGAGATCACGCTTCCGGCTCGGCCATTACCCCACCGTCACCGGGTTGTGGGTGGCTATCCCTCGTGCTCCTCCGCGGTGAAGATCTTGTCCATGACGTCGGCACCGGTGGTGATGACCGGGCGGAGCGCGGTCAGGTCCCGCAGGGGGACGTTCCCGATCAGCATCGTCACCGGCCGGAGCAGGTCCACATGTGACCGGATAGTTTTGTCCGCCAGGCCGTCCAGTGCTTCGGCGGCCCAGTCGTCCACGGCCTTGGACACCGTGTAGGAAGCCGAGGTCTTCAGGCCAGCGTCCGCCTCGGCCTGGAGCTTCTTCAGCTTCTCCCTGACCTCGGTCTTGGTACGCCCGGTCACCTTGCGACGCATGCGCGAACCGTCCGGACGCCAGCCGAGCGAGATCGCGCCCACCCAGGTGCCGTTCGCAGCGTCCCGGTAGACCGAACCTTCGCCGTGCCCACGGCGCGCAGTAGCCGTCATACGGCGGATAGTACGCCGACTTTGGCTCTTGGTTTGGCTCTGCTCGGAGGGCCTCAAGATCACATTAGGCCTCTGACCTGTGGAGCTAAGGGGACTCGAACCCCTGGCCTTCTGGATGCAAACCAGACGCTCTTCCAGCTGAGCTATAGCCCCAAGATGTCTCAGGGTACCCGCTACGCACCAGCTGGGGCGCGTCCCTTATTAAGGACGAGGCCCGACGCGTTATTTGAGCAGGCGGGACAGGCGGCGGTCGGCTAGGGGCTTGCCGCCGGTCTGGCAGGTCGGGCAGTACTGGAGCGCCGAGTCGGCGAACGAGACCTCGCGGATGGTGTCGCCGCACACCGGGCAGTCCTGGCCGGCCCGGCCGTGGACGCGCAGGCCGCTTTTCTTCTCGCCCTTCAGGTCGGCCGCGGCCAGGCCCGCCGAACGCTCCACGGCTTCGTCCAGCGTGGTCTTGATCGCCTCGTACAGGGTGGCCACATCGGCCGGCGTCATGCTGGCGGCGATCTTGAACGGTGACATCTTGGCGACGTGCAGCACCTCGTCGGAGTAGGCGTTGCCGATGCCGGCGATGATCCGCTGGTCGCGGAGCACGCCCTTGACCTGAGTGCGGCGCCCGGCCAGCAGGGCCGCCAGGGTGTCCTGGGTGAAGTCGGCGGCCAGCGGGTCGGGTCCGAGGGTGGCCACCCCGGGCACCTCGTCCGGGTCGCGGACCAGGTACACCGCGAGGCGCTTGTGCGTGCCCTGCTCGGTCAGGTCGAACCCGGAGCCGTCGTCGAGCTTGAGCCGGAAGGCCAGCGGGCTCTTGCCCGGCTTCGGCGGCGCCGAGGGCAGTTCGTCGCGCCAGCGCAGCCAGCCCGCCCGGGCCAGGTGCATGATCAGGTGCAGGCCCTGGTCGGTGGCCAGGTCCAGGAACTTGCCGTGCCGGCCGACCTCGGTGATCACCTGGCCGGTGAGGCTGGTCAGCGGCGGGTCGAACGTCTTCAGCACCGAGAACGAGGCCGCGTCGGCTCGGGCGACGGCGTGGCCTGCCGCGTGACCGCGCAGGAAGGCGGCCAGCGATTCAACTTCCGGCAGTTCCGGCATGATTCACAGTCTGCCACGTGACTGCCTAAGTCAGTCACTGGCCGTGGTGGCGCCCATGGTCGCGATGCCGGCTTGCGAGGCCACCAGATCAGGCAGTTCCCCGATGTCGGCCAGCAGGTAGGTCGCTCCGGCCCGGCGGAGCCTGCTCGCGTCGTCGACGTCGCTGAGCACGCCGACGACGAAGCGGGACCCGGCCCGCTGGGCGGACAGCACCCCGCCCTCGCTGGCCGTGACCATAACCACGTCGCGCACGTCGCCGACGCCCAGCCGCAGCACCGCGGTGAGGATGAGATCGGGCCAGGGGAAGCCCCGGGCCACGTCGTCCGCGCACAGCATCAGGTCCGCGCGCTGCCACCAGTCCAGGCGCTCCACGACCAGGTTCAGCGCGGGCCGGGACAGGGAGGACATCAGGCAGATCTTGATGCCCTGCGCGGAGAGCTTGGCCAGCGCCTCGTTGACGCCGGGGAGCGGCAGCACCCCGAACCGGTCCACGGCCGCCTGGAACGACCGATCGAAGGCGAGGTTGGCGGCCTGGGCCCGGATCTCGTCTTCCGGGAACAGGCTCCGGATGACGTCGGCGGGCGGCCAGCCGCGCGTCCGGTCGAACTGGACCATCGACCGGACGTACGCCGCGGTGCCGGTGACCACGCCCTGCGTGGCGATCGCCTCGGCGAACGCGCGCTCCAGGACGCTGCCGTCGACAGCGACCGCCCCAACCACGTCACAGCAGATCAGCGATACCGGATATGTACCGCTCACCTGCTTGCCTCCTTGCGCCGGAACGGTTTCGCTCCGGCTATCGGCCATTGCCTCCGACCACGCGGGTCAGTCCTCGTCGGCTGCGGTGGCCTCGGTCCACAAGTCGAGTTCGGCACGGTCGGACTGGACCTTGCGCCAGACGGCGAATGCGCCAAGCCCGACCACGCCGAGCACAATGAGCTTCTTCACAGTGAGGAACCCTCCACCTTAATGACATCTGAGCGGGCCGGCGGATCGAGATTCCGCCCTCCGCAGGTGTACGGCAGCTTAGCAAAGACGCCCCGCCAGCCCGCGCCGCCCGCCACCGCGCCGCACCGGCCGGGTGACCCGGCTAGGAGATGTTGTGGCTGATGGAGGAGTGTTTTGTGGGGTTACGTGGACTTGAACCACGGGCCTCGTCCTTATCAGGGACGCGCTCTAACCGACTGAGCTATAACCCCATACCATACAGCTGACCTGCGGAAACAGGAGCGACCAATATCCTACCGCACCGGCGCGGCGGGTTGCGCCGTGGTTAGCGAGCCTCACGCATCGCGGGAGGCCCCCGCGATGCTGCCGCGCCTTCCCGCCGGGGCGTTACTCGGTTTCGCGGAGGGTTACCTCCACGCCGCCGACCAGCCGCGCGGTCAGGTTGTACACCACCGCGCCGATCGTCGACATCGCAGTGATCAGCACGATGTTGAGCGAGCCGAGCAGGGCCGTGTAGCCGAGCACCTTGGACGCGGAGAACCAGGCCTTCGCGTTCACGCCCGTCGAACTCTGGCTGGACGTGACACTCGACACGACGCGCTGGAGCGAGTCGAACACGCCAAGCCCGGACAGCGCGCCGTAGAGCACGCTGACCGCTACGAACAAGATGACGAAGGCGACCAGCGAGACCACGAAGCTGAACTTCATCACCGACCACGGCTCCACCCGGGCGACGGTCAGGTGCGCCTGCCGCGCCGACCGCTTCGCCTCCGCCTTCTGCGCCGCGGTGCGCGCCGCGGCCGGGCTCTCGCCTGCCGCTGCCTTGCCTGCCGCGGCCTTGCCCGCGCCGACGGACAAGCCGGGAGGCGAGCCAGGAGACGATGCCGTCTTGCGCGCGGCCGCGTCCTTGCCGGTCGTACCCGACCGCAGGAACGTCCGCGCCGGCGACGACGGCGAGTTGGGCGGCGGGTCGGGCATCTCCCACGCGAACGCGGCCGGGGGGACCGACTGCGGCTCGGCCGGCGCCGGGCGGCTGGCCGCCGGCGGGCGCCCGGGCGAGCCGGCGCCAGAGTAACCGGCGCCAGCGGAAGAAGGGCCAGAGTAAGAAGGGCCAGCGGAAGAACCGGTGCCTGCAGGCGAACCAGTGTCGAAGGCAGTGCCCGAAGGCGCCGGGCCGGACGGCGGCGGGCTCGCGAACGGGTCGTCCCTGGACGGCATCGCGGCGGATTCCGCGGGATACGCGATGGTCGGGTCTTCGACGGCCGGCTGGGCCGGGGCGGACGGCGGTGGGCCGAAGCTGAACGCGGGCGAATCGCCGGCGGGAGACTGATCCCCGGCCGCAGCCCCCGTCTTGGTCCCCGCCGTTTCCTGGTGCGGATCGGGCCCCTTCGGCCGGGTGCCGCGCGGCGACCCGATGGTGTCGGCGGGCAGCGCGGGCACGCCGTCGACGATCGTGGCGTCCGCGGCGGCCGGGCGCGCGGTGCTGCCGT
>CAVRMX010000006.1:0-28360 GCA_963722275.1 uncultured Actinomycetes bacterium
CGCAGTTCAAGACGCTGAAATACCGGCCGGGGTTCCCCGCCCGGTTCCCCTCGATCCAAGCCGCCCGGGCGCACTGCCAGGACTTCTTCCCCTGGTACAACAACGAGCACCACCACGGCGGACTGGGCCTGCACACCGCCGCCGACGTCCACCACGGCCGCGCCGCCGCCGTCCGGGCCGACCGCGCCCAGGTCCTGGACGCCGCCTACCACGCCCACCCCGAACGCTTCGTCCGCAAACCGCCAGCCCCGCCGAAACTGCCAGGCACATCCTGGATCAACCCGCCCCAGGAGAAGGAAGCCGCCACTCAGTAAAAGCCACCCAACGGTGCCCCGGACAGGTTGACAGATTCCGCCATGCCGGCAGCCAACCATGTGCCCTGGCTGGTCTCACGGTGGCAGAATGTGAACCACGCTCGCATACGAGGCGACGTCATCCAGCTGGAGTGACGGTAGCGCTCACGTAGATCGAACAACCGGAGGTCATCCGATGATATGGGATTTGCAGATCACTGAGCGAGATGGGGTGCGAGTCAATCGCGCCCGTCTCGAGCCTGGTGAGGCCTCCCCGTGGCACGTCGATTCATCCCACCGGGTGACCGTCGTTCTTCAAGGTGAGCAACTGCGAATCGAGTATCAAGACGGAGGGGAACCGAAACTCGTTCCGGTCGTTGCCGGCCAGGCTCATTGGGACGAACCCTCTGCCCCACGCGTCCACCGAGCAGTTAACAGCGGGCAACTACCATACGAGGAAGTTGTTGTTGTCCTCATCGAACGGGCGTGAGGCGCTTGGCGTTTCCTCCGGAAATGACTTCCGGCCATCCTTGACACTGAGCCTCCGGAAGCACTCTGGCCAGAAACCAAGGGCCAGGCAGCGAGCCTGGCCAGGGTACGGGGCCATCCCCTGCACGGCGCGGGGAGGATCGATCCCGTGCCCGCTGCGTGCCCGATCGGACGGTAGAGCAGGGTCATTCACGATCACTCACGGATACAAGGCCACACCGCTTGACCTGCATCGAAACAGACCAGCCACCCCGTACCCGAAGCCTTCCAAGCTGGTCATGCGGGTTCGATTCCCGTCGCCCGCTCCAGGGTTCCGGCCCAGGTAGATGGCACCTTCGGGTACGGAGCAGAGCGGACGGAACCGGGGAGCGGGCCATACACGGGCCACAAGGGTCATATGTCGCGATGTTGGTGTCGCGGTGGAGCGAGCTGACCGAGTGCCTTGGCGATGGCCTGATCACGGTCACGGGTGGCGTGCTGGTAGATCATGGCGGCACGCGGGCTGGAGTGGCCGAGCCTGGCCATCAGTTCCTTGAGGGTCGCGCCAGTGCCAGCGGCGAGGGCGCCGCCCGTGTGCCGAAGGTCGAAGTGGTAGCCGGTGGCGTCGGCGGCAGCGCATGCCTTAAGCCAGATTAGCCGGAAGTTGGTCCGGCGAAGTGGCGCGCCCTGGCGTCGCCTGAGCCACGGGTGCGGAGCCTTAGCTGGCTGGTGCAGGCTCGTAGAAGCGAATCCTGTTGGAAGCAGGATCGATGAGCTGCATCTGTCTGCCGCGCCCGGGGCCTGGGCTGATGCCCGGATTGAAGAACGGGTATTCACGCTTGTGGAGTTCGGCGTGCAGTGCGTCGAGGTTGCGTACCACGACAAGCACGGCCGTCCCTGGCGTTCCGTCGTCGTGATGCGAGGACAGATGGAACTCCATGCCATCGCGCGAGACTCCCAGGTACACCGGCCGGTCGCCTTCGCCGTCTTGGTGATCCAGCGAACATCCGAGGTAGTCGACGTAGAAGCGGATGGTCGCGGCAACGTCGTACATCCGCAGGACCGGGACCACAGACACGACTTGGAGGTCTTCAGGACCGGCTGCCGATGGGCTGGACATGGACCCGAGCCTACCGGTCTGCACCGTCGCCCCTGCCTGTTCGGGCCGTGCCACGTCCGTGCCAGAACGGGCGGCCGGTACCGGTCGGCCGGGACCTTCAGCACCGAGGAGCGAGCGCTCGCGGTCGCCGGGGAGGCGGAGCGGCACGCCTTGGTCGCTGACGGTGCGGCTGGCGGATGTGGGCCCGCGCGGGCACGGAAAGCGGATCCCGTTCAAGCCGACCGCCTGCCAGGTCCGGCACACGCACGCCTCGTGGCTGATCGACGCCAGAGAGAACCCGAAGGCGGTGATGCACCGGCTCGGCCAGGTTCGCCAGATGTATTACAGTCCGTGTTTCACGGTTAGTTCTGGGTCGACTCCGCTGTGTGGGCATCGCTCTGGCGGGTGAGGTCACAGTGGGTGATGGGACGCGGCTGGCGGAAGAGCCAGTGCTGTGATCTGGGGCGGCGGTGACGCGCTGTCTGCTTTGTCCTGACTTGTGACACGTTAGTGCGCACCTGAGCAGCCGTGGTGCGGATCGCCGGACACGGGATGCCCGCCGCCGCAGATCCAGCAGGGATTCGCCGGGCAACGCCGCCGCGCGAGCCGGCGCGGCAGCGTCGCCGACGCTGTCTTCAGGCTCCGCCCGGCCGGCGTCAGGAGACGCACTTGGAAAGTACTTGCCTAGCTGGAAAGCTCATGTTACTTTCTAATGAGGAAAGTATTTTCCGAGAGGAGGCGGCCATGGGTGCCACGCAGCAACCCCAGCCGGCCGGAACCGGGGCGACCGGCGCCGAGGCGGCAGCCGAGCTGGCCGAGATCCAGCGCCGGCAGGGACAGGTCATCAAGGCCGTGCTCGTACCAGCCTGGTACTGGTGGGTGATCGCGGCCGCGATCGTCGCCATCGGCGCCGCCAGGGACAGCGGGGACCTGGTCGTGCAGGCCATCGTGATCCCGCTCGCCGTGCTCGTCATGGTAGTGCTGATCGGCGCGACGATCCCTGCCCTGCGCCGCGTCCAGGTGAACAGCGCCACGCAGCCCGACGGCCGCGCCGCCGCCGCGATAATCGGCATGATCGTGCTGGTCGACGGGGTGACCATAAGCCTCGCGATCAGCCTGGCCGCGGCCCACGTCCCCCATCCGGTCACCATCGGCTGCGCCGCCGGGGCTGCCGTGCTCGTGATCACCGGGCCGCTGGTGAACCGGTACCTGCGCAAGCTCATGCTCAGCCAGGCCCGGCAGCAGATCAGCAGCGCGCCGCAGGCCGGAGGCAGCACCTCATGAGCACAGCTCGTTTCGATGAGCTGATTCACGCGCCGACGCGGCTGGAGATCGTCTCGCTGCTCGCGGCGGCGCAATGGGCCGACTTCAAGTACATCCGCGACGAACTCGGCCTGTCCGACTCGGCGCTGTCCAAACAGCTGTCCACCCTCGAGTCGGCCGGCTACATCCAGATCCGCAAGAGATTCGTGGGCAAGCGCCCGCGCACCTCAGCCAGCCTCAGCACAGCCGGCCGCCAGGCATTCGAGCAGCACGTGGCGGCCCTCCAGCAAATCATCGCCAGGTCACAGCAGGATGGCGAAGCCCAGCCGGCCGCCGAGGCCGCCCGCGGAATCCCAGAGCGCTGAACCGCCGGACCTTCGCCGGCCGCCCTGACCCTACGCCGAGCCCGTATCAGCGCGCAGATCCGCGTTCGACGAGATGTACACCCGCAGCGGCAAGCTCCCAGGCCGGCGACCCGCACACGCTCCAGACCGCCGAGGATGGTGCCACAAGTCAGCAGTGCTGTGATCTGGGGCGGCCGTGACGCGCTGTCTGCTTTGTGGAAGAAAACAACGAGGTCACGGCCGTGTGGGCCAGCATAGGAGATGTCAGCGAGTACAGCGCGCGGGTGGATGCTCAGGTCAGGGCGGTACTGGGGCGGGTGCTGGCGCAGCGCCGCAGCGTGGAGGTCGCGTTCGGGTATGTGACGGCGCTGGCGCCGGGGGTGAGGGCGAACTGCTGGGCCATCGCCGAGGAGGCCGGCATGAGGGGCCGCACCAGATGCAGGCGCTGCTGGGCTCGTACCGGTGGGGACTGGGGGCGGCTGCGCGGTGAGCTCGCGAACGACCTGTCGATTGAGGTAGCGCTGCTGCTGGAGGTTCGTGGCCACTCGGGCTGCGGCTCGGTACGCCTCGAGCGCGGCAGCAGGTGGCCAGCCCTGACGAGGAGGTGGCCGCGGACCGCGTAGAAGCGACGATCGGCGTTGACCCGGGGGTCGGTGCCGAGACGCTGGACCAGCTCGCAGCCCTGGCTCTACCGGGTGCGCTACCGGCGCTCGCGCGGGCCGGCGCGGTGGTGTCCACGGCACCGCCGATCTGCCAGAACATCGCGGTCCGAGGCTGTCCTCGCCGGCGCGAAGCCGACCGGGCCCGCTAACAAGATGAACGGCACGAGCATCTTGGTCGAGCGCTTGTACACCGGGTAGGTGTCTGGGAACTGCCCGGCCAGGTAGTGCTCCTCGACGGTCGCGCTGTAGACGAAGTAGACACCGGCCAGGGCCACGGCGGTCAGCCACAGCCAGCTCAGCGCCACCGCGGTGCCTACGCCGGCGACCAGGATGCCCGAGTAGATCGGGTGGCGGACCAGGTGGTAGGGGCCGCTGGTCACCAGCTCCGGCTCGTCCTTCTGCGTCATCGGGGTGCCCCAGTTGCGCCCGATGTGCACGCGCGCCCAGATCGCGAATCCCAACCCTAGACAGAACAGGGCGAGCCCGAGGCCAGCGCGCCACGGGTCGGTGTTGAGGCCGTGCCCCCGGAAGGCACCCAAGCGGAGCAAGACAATCACGACGACAACGAGCACCGCCCTGATACCCAGCTCGCGGGACCACGGCACGCGGCCCCTCTTCATAGAAAAGGCCGCCACGAGCCAGTACAGCCAGAACGCTGCCCATCCGATGGCAAGGACGAGCTCTACCACATGCATCATGACTCAGACTGCCACAGTGCCTGGCGGTACGCCACGAGGAGCTCAGGTTCGGGATGTTACGCGGACAGTGAATAATCGCTATGCATCTCGAGGTGGCGGTCTGTCCCATCACTCAGTGTGCACGGTATCGCATCTTGCCCGATCCTTTACATCCATCAATGCCATAGAAGTGGTTCGGGACACGGCCACCTGCGGCAACGCTTAGGATTAATTGGCGATTGCCGCAGGCGTTAGCGATATACAGGTAGGCGCATAAGGATACGGGCACACAACACACTCATTTCATGCAGAATCGGATATTGGCCTGTGGTGCTGGCCTTATGGGTTGTCCGGTTCGGTGCTGTGGCGGTTCAGGCGGTGAGCTGGGGGTGCGGGTGCAGGCGGTGGGCGAGGGCGGTGTGGCGGCGGCCGGCGCCCTTGGTGCGGACGGCGGCGGCCAGGGCGCGGCGGGATCCGGCCAGGACGACGAGTTTCCTGGCCCGGGTGACGCCGGTGTAGAGCAGGTTGCGCTGGAGCATCATCCACGAGCTGGTGGTGAGCGGGATGACGACGGCGGGGTATTCGCTGCCCTGGGAGCGGTGGATGGTGACCGCGTAGGCGTGGGCCAGCTCGTCTAGTTCGTCGAACCCGTAGTCCACCTGCTCGTCTTCGTCGGTGCGCACGGTCAGGGTGTGGTCTTCGGCCGACATGGCGGTGACGACGCCGACGGTGCCGTTGAAGACGCCGGCGGTGCCCTTGTCGTAGTTGTTGCGCAGCTGGGTGACCTTGTCGCCGATCCGGAAGACCCGGCCGCCGTAGCGTCGTTCCGGCGCGTCCTCGCGGAACGGGGTCAGGGCCTCCTGGAGCAGCTGGTTGAGGTTCCCGGCTCCGGCCGGGCCGCGGTGCATGGGGCAGAGCACCTGGATGTCGCGGCGCGGGTCCAGGCCGAACCGGGCCGGGATCCGCCGGGCCACGATGTCGACGACGAGTTCGGCGGTCTGTTCGGTGTCCTCGCAGCCGAACCAGAAGAAGTCGCCGAACCCGGTCAGCTGCGGGCATGCTGCCCGGCGTTGATCCGGTGGGCGTTGACCACGATGCCGGACTGCTGGGCCTGGCGGAAGATCTTGGTCAGCCGCACCGCGGGCAGCGACCCGGCGGCTAGCAGGTCCCGGAGTACCTCCCCGGCGCCGACCGAGGGCAGCTGGTCCACGTCGCCGACCAGCAGCAGGTGCGCTCCTGGCGGGACTGCTTTGACCAGCTTGTTGGCCAGGATCACGTCGACCATGGAGGTCTCGTCGATCACTACCAGGTCCGCGTCGAGTGGTGTGTCGGCGTCGAAGGAGGGGTCGCCGCCCGGGCGCAGCTGCAGCAGGCGGTGGATGGTGGCGGCGTCGTGGCCGGCCAGTTCGGCGAGCCGTTTGGCGGCCCGGCCGGTGGGGGCGGCGAGCACGATCCTGGCGCCCTTGGCGCGGGCCAGTTCCACCACTGAGCGGACGGTGAACGACTTGCCGCAGCCGGGGCCGCCGGTCAGCACCGCGACCTTGGCCGTCAGGGCGAGCCGGACCGCGTCGGCTTGTTCGGGGGCGAGCGAAGCGCCGGTGCGCCGCGACAGCCAGCCCAGCGCCGTGTCCCAGTCGACGGCGGCGAACCCGGCCAGGCGGTCGGCCCGGGCGGCGTGCAGGCGGAGGAGGGCGTGAGCCAGGGACCGTTCGGCCTGATAGAAGGGCGGCAGGTAGACGGCGGGGACCTGCGGTACGGCCTCAGCCTGCGCGGGCCGGGGCGCCGCGGGCACCTGTTCGCGTATCACCCCGTCGGCGGCGGCTAGCTCGTCCAGGCACGGGGTGATCAGCTCGGCTGGCACGGCGAGGATCTTGGCGGCGTCGGCGATCAGGTTGGGCGCGGGCAGGTAGCAGTGCCCGTCGTCGGCCGCCTCGGACAGGGTGTAGGCCAGGCCGGCCTTGATCCGTTCGGGGCTGTCGGCGGCGATGCCGACGGAGGCGGCGATGGTGTCCGCGGTCTTGAACCCGATCCCCCACACGTCCGCGGCCAGCCGGTACGGCTCGTCGCGGACGACCGAGACCGACGCGTCGCGGTATTTCTTGTAGATCCGCACCGCCAGCGACGTGGACACCCCGACGCCCTGGAGGAAGATCATCACCTCCTTGATCGCCTTCTGCTCGGCCCAGGCCGCGGCGATCATCGCGGTGCGCTTGGGGCCCAGCCCGTCGACCTCGGTCAGCCGGCCCGGCTCGTCGTCGATGACGTGCATGATGTCCACGCCGAAATGGGCCACCATGCGTTCGGCCATGATTGGGCCGATGCCCTTGATCAGGCCCGAGCCCAGGTACTTCTGGATGCCCGCGGCGGTGGCGGGCAGCACCGTGGCGTAGGAGTGCACCTCGAACTGCCGCCCGTACTTCGGGTGGCTGGCCCAGCGGCCGCGCAGCCGGAGGAACTCGCCTATCTGCGCGCCGAGCAGCGGGCCGACCGCCGTGATCAGGTCCGCGCCGCCGCGTTCGGGTGCGATCCGGGCGATCGTGTACCCGGTCTCGGGGTTGGCGAAGGTGACCCGCTCGAGGACCCCGTCCAGTACCGCGCCGCCGCCCGGCCCGGCCACCATCGCTGGCATGAGGACAATCTTTCACCCGGACGACCCCCGCCGGTAACCGACGTCCGGTATCGCTCATCCAGGTAAGGCCGGGCCGGAACTCGTTAGCCCGCGGCCGCCGCCTTGAACTTGATCACGAGCTCGGCGGGCACCCGGCCACGGTCCTTTACCTCGATGCCCTGCGCCTTGGCCCACTCACGGACCTCGGTCGTGTTCACGCCGTTCGCCGATGCCTTGCGCCCGCCGCGCGGCTGGTGCCGGGCATCGCCGCTGACCCGGCGGGCCGCCTCCACGTAGCGCGCCAGGGCATCGCGCAGCGCCTGGGCGTTCTTGGCGTTCAGGTCGATCTCGTAGTCGGTACCATCGAGGCCGAAGCGGACCGGCCCCTCGGCGTCGCTGCCGTCAAGGTCATCCACGAACAGGGTCTGTACTTTCTGCGCCACGGATTCTCCATTTCTCACGCGGACGGAAACCATTGTATGCAATTCCGGCTGCGCGAGCACGCAGCCGCACCGGCGCGCCGATCAGGTGCGTATAGGAAAGCTTCTGAGCAGTAGGTATGCGCGTGTCTTATAGGAAACGCGGCCAGGCTATATCTGCGGCAAATAGCGGGTTCACGTCTCGGCGTAGTCACCAAATTACAGCGTTGCGGAACGGCTTCGACCACGGGCTGGTCCACATGGCCGTGGTGGTGCAGCAGATGGCCTTCCCGCAGGCGGCCGGCATCCTCTTCACGGCCGACCCCGTTACGTCAAACCGGAAGGTCGCTTGCGTGGAGGCCAGCTTCGGCCTCGGCGAGGCCCTGGTCTCCGGCCTGGTGAACGCGGACGTCTACAAGGTACGGGACGGTGAAGTTGTCGCCAGGGCCATCGCCGCCAAGCAGCTCGCCATCCACGCCTCGCCGGCAGGCGGAACACAGGAACTTGCGATCGAGCCATGGCGTCAGGAACAGCCAGCACTGACCGATGCGCAGATCGTGCGGCTCACGCAGCTGGGCCGGCGGATCGAAGCGCACTTCGGCCACCCCCAGGACCAGGTGGATGACCAGCTCATCCGCCAGCGCAAGGACGCGTTCAGGTCGTATCAAGTGCTCACGCCGCCCCGGGTGATTACCTCGGATGGCGAGGTCGTCGCCGGGACGTACCGACGCGTCGATGTCCCGGCCGGCGCGCTTGTCGGCCTGCCCGTTTCCGCCGGGACCGTCGAGGGAAGGGCTCGCGTCATCCTGGACATGGCTGAGGCCGATCTCGAAGCGGGCGACATCCTGGTCACCGCCTACACGGACCCCAGCTGGACGCCTGCGTTCGTCGCGATCACTGGCCTGGTGACGGAGGTGGGGGGGCTGATGACCCACGGCGCGGTGATCGCACGGGAGTACGGCTTGCCGGCCGTCGTGGGCGTGGAGCAAGCCACCCGGCTGATCCGTGATCGGCAGCGGATCCGCGTCAATGGAACGGACGGGTACGTCGAGATCCTGCCCGAGGAGATCCAGGACGATCGAGGTGAGAAGGCTCGCGTTTCTGGCCGGCCCCGGCAATAGATCGGCGGTGCCTGGCTCAGCTGGCAGAGCATGCGCGAAGTGCTCACCGCTGCCGGGCCGGAAGCAGCTTACGCCGGGCAGCTCGCACGATCGCCCTCGGAGGCGGCTCCGAACCATGTCGGCAGGTGGCGGAGCAGGTCGTTCTGGTCTTCGCCGATCCATGCGGCGTGGCCGTCCGGTCGGAGCAGGACCGCGGGCGCGTCCAGTTCCCCGCTGACGTCCGCAACGTGGTCGATCCGATCCGTCCATCCTGTCACGGAGAGTTCGCCGGTCTGGTCCAGCAGCAGCCCGCGGCCCTCGCGAGTGAGCTCGTAGAGACGGCCCCGCGACAGAGGGATGTCGCGCAGTCGTCTGCCGAGCAGCTCGGGTCCTTCGCCGAAGTCGTAGCGGACCCCGATCGCGGTGGTCTTCTCGGCCAGGAAACGGCTGACGTCCTCGAAGTCCATCAGCTCGGTCAGCAGCCGGCGCACGGCCTGCGGGCCGGGCTCGGCGGAGAGCAGCTCGCTCTGGGCGCGGGTGATGGTCAGCACGTCTTCGGCGACCGGGTGACGCTCGGCGTAATAGCTGTCCAGCAGCCCGTCCGGTGCCCACCCGTTGACCTCGGCGGCGAGCTTCCAGCCGAGGTTGAAGGCGTCCTGGATGCCGAGGTTCAAACCCTGCCCTCCCAGCGGCGGGTGGACGTGCGCCGCGTCGCCGGCGAGGAGAACCCGGCCCACTCGATATCGTTCGGCAAGCCGGGTGGCGTCGCTGAAACGGGACAGCGAGCGCGGTGAGTGCACGCCGAAGTCGGTGCCCGCGTACGCCCGCAGCTGCGTCCGGAACTCCTCCAGGGTCGGCGGGACCGAGCGATCCTCGGCTACGGTCGCCGCGGGCACGACGGCGCGGTGCAGGCCGTTTCCCGCGGGACCGATGCCGAACCCCTTGTGGGTCTTGCGCACCTCGTCCGCCACCTCGGCCAGCTCGTCCGGCGGCGCGGTCACCTCCACCTCGCCGAGGAGCCACTCGGTCTTGGCGGGCTCGCCGGGGAAGCCGATGCCGAGCAGCCTGCGCACCAGGCTGCGTCCGCCGTCGCAGCCGACCAGCCAGCGCGAGCGCAGCCGTGTGCCGTCGGCGGGCTCGACGCTCACCCCGTCCTCGTCCTGCTCGACACCCGTCACCTCGCAGCCGCGGCGGATCTGTGCGCCTAGCTCGCCGGCGCGCTCGGCCAGCAGGCGATCGGTGACCGGCTGGGGGATGCCGAGGATGTAGCCGTGTGCGGTGTCCAGGTTCGCCGGCCGGGGTTTGTCGATCCCGGCGAAGCGGCCGGCACCGCCGGGATACTGCTGCCCGTGGGCGAGGAACCGGTCCAGCAGCCCGCGCTGGTCCATGATCTCGATGCTGCGCGGGTGCAGGCCGAGCGAGCGGACCGCCTTGCTCGGTTCCGCGTCCTTCTCCAGCACGAGCACGTCCACGTCGTGCAGCCGCAACTCGCTGGCCAGCATCATCCCCGTCGGCCCGCCGCCGCTAATGATCACGTCGAACATGTGAGACCCCAATCCCAAAAACTCACCTTCCGGCCTGCGGCTCCGAATCGCGGAATCGCCCGGAGCAGTCCCCATTTCCGCAGGTATCTTGGCCGCGGCCAACCATTCTGGTGGTTGGTAGGGGTCTTGCGACAAGCGCCTTCGTCATGATCTGGAGGGGATCTGCCTGGCCTGGCTGCGGGGCGGCAATGTGTTCATGCTCCGCTATGCGCTCTTCCGCAGCGGCGGGGACGTCATATTCCGGGATCTGCTCGCCGCGGACACGCTGGTCTACGCCGGGTACAGCGCCGGGCCGTGCGTATTGTCCCCGAGCCTGCGGGGCCTTGAGGCCGTCGACGATGCTGGCGCCGTCACGCGGGTCTACGGCTCAGCACCGGTGTGGGACGGCCTGGGTCTGCTGGACGAGGCGTTCGTCCCGCACTACCGGTCACCGGGACACCCCGAGACGGCAGCGATCGAGCTCGTCGTGGCGCGATACCAGGCTGACGGCGTCGCTTACCGCGCTCTGCGCGACGGGCAGGTCCTGCTCATCAACGGGGCCGATACCGCGATCGTGTAACTTCACGACGCGACCTTGAGTCGGCTCGCCATCGATAGCCTCGTGGTGTACCACCCGCGGTATGAGTGCCCATTTCCTCGCATAGCCGCGATGTATAAATATGCAGGCTGAGTAGCCGGCCGCCATGCGAGCGGACCGGGCCGTCAGCCTTGACAAACCGGCACCACAAGCAGTGCGACAGCCGCGGCGTGGAACCACCCGCCAAGATCTACGGGACACGTCCCAGGCGCCGGGCGCCGACGGCGGGTGAACGAGAGTGCGAGTGGGCCCGCTGGCGCGCGTAAAGCGTGAGCGATCCAGGATTGGCGGGTCATCAGCGGCCAGGGCACGGTCTGGGTCCGTGCCTGACCTTGGAGATGGTCAGGGCACTGGTGCCTTGTCGGCAACCGGCACCGAACGGGCGAGCCGGCTGCCGGCGATGTCTTCCAGGCTGCGCCCGGCGGGCTCGGGGAGCACAAGGGTGAGCATGAGGCCGAAGACGGATACCCCGGCGGTGAGCAGGAGCGTGCCGCGCAGGCCCAGCGAAGTCTGCAGTACCGGGAACAGGAAGACCCCGATGAAGGCGCCGAGCTTGCCGATGCCGGCCGAGATCCCGTGCCCGGTCGTCCGCATGGAGACCGGGTACAGCTCGCTGGGCAGCACGAAGGTGGTCATGTTCGGGCCGAACTCGGTGAAGAAGTAGCTCACCCCGTACACCAGCAGGAACGGGACCACCATGGTGGTCATGCCCGGCACCAGCGCGATGACGGCGAAGCACAGCGCCATCATCGCGAACCCGACCAGCTGCAGCCGCCGGTGCCCGATCCGGTCGAGCCGGGCGATCGCCAGTATGTAGCCCGGTACCGCCGCCACCACGAAGATCGCCAGCTGCAGGGCGATCTTGGTCATGGTCGAGGCGTGCGGGGTGATCAGGCCGAGGATCTGCGGGGTCGAGATCGTGTTCCCGTAGTAGGCATAGTCGAGCAGGAACCAGCAGCCCGCGGTCCCGGCCAGCGTGATCAGCCAGCGGCGGCTGGTGAGAAATGCCCGCAGCCCCAGCTCGGGCCGCATGTCAGCGGACCCGTTGCCGCTGACCTGCCCGCCGGTGAAACCGGCTACCTGGCTCGCGGCCTGCTCTACCCGCCCCTGCACCTGGGCCTGGTAGCGCGGCGATTCCGGCATCCGGCAGCGCAGGTAGATCACGGCGGCGGCGGGCACCGCGCCGAGCGCCAGCAGGACCCGCCAGGTCATGTCATTACTGGCCCCCGAGCCGAGCAGGGCCAGCGCGATCAGCGGCCCGACGATGAGCCCGAGCGCCTGGGTGCCGAACACCATCCCGACGAGCTTGCCGCGGTCCTTCCGGTTCGCGTACTCGCTCACCATGACCGCGCTGACCGGGTAGTCGCCGCCGACACCGAAGCCCAGCAGGAAACGGAACCCGATCAGCACCCAGAACGAGCCCGACAGCGCCGATCCCAGCGCCCCGGCGATCATGAGGACGGCGACCAGCCAGTACACCCGCTTGCGGCCGACCACGTCCGCGTAGCGCCCGAACACCAGCGCACCCAGGCACGCGGCCGCCAGCATGGTGCTGTTCAGCACGGCCAGCTGACCCGGACCCAGGTGCCAGTCCTTGTCGATCAGCGCCGAGGCGATCCCGATGACGAACAAGTCATAGGCGTCGGTGAAGAACCCCATCCCCGATGCCACCACGGCCCGCAGGTGGTACCTGCTCAGCGAGGCCTCATCCAGCGCCGCAACCAAGTCTCCGGACGGGACCTCAGTCACCGCATCACCCCTACGCTCATGCCGCCTGCGCGCAGCCCGCAGCCGATCGCGTTTCCTGTCCTGTGGCGAAAACTACCTAGGCCGGGCGACGCCCAGCCGACTTGAAGATGAACGAAAGATGAACGCCCGATGGCGGATATCCGAATAAATCCGCCGCGGCAAACGCTCGAGACCCGGCCGTTACGCGTAACATCAAGTGATGGCTGATACCAGAGACTGCGAGCAGTGCGGCATGTGGTTCGCGCCGCGCCGGGAGCACGCCCGGTTCTGCTCCGCCCGCTGCCGGGTCGCCTGGAACCGCCGCAACGCTAGCGATCCCCCGGCCGAGACCGGCGCGCTGGACTGGTCCATCACCGCGATGCGGGAAACCATCGGCCGGCTCCTGAGCGCCACCGACTGGGACCGGGCCAACGGGTTCGCCGTGATCAGCGAGGCCGTGTGGTGGGTCACCATGGTCGACGCCACCCTGATGCGGTACCGCCCCGATATCTACAGCGCCGTCCTAGGCCGCCAGGACGCCGCCCTGCGCCAGATCACCGAGGGCACCTTCGGCGGGCTGCGGTTCGTCCGGAACCGGATGGGTTACGACACCGATCCCGCCGACTTCATCCAGCCGCTGGACAGCCGGCCCGGCGCTGGCCCCATCGCGGCCTGGACCTGGAGATCAATGCCCGAACCCGCGCTCGGATCACTCACGCCGCGCGCGCACGAATGGGCCATCACGCGGTACCGGGCATATCAGGCTCAGCTAGCAGGTCAGCCCATCGGGGAGACCTTCAGCCATGCCACCGCCTTCCTCAACCTGGCCGCTGACGGCAGCAGCCTCGCGTGGCGCGCGCTTTCCGCCGACCAGGGTTAAAACCATCCCTGCCGCGGTGTAACCCGATCAGCCGTTGTCGTGCTGCGCGAGCACCGCCTGCTCCTCCTCGGGAGAGAAGCCACGGGACAACGGGGGCTCACCGCGCTCGCGGTCCCAGGCCAGGACGACGGCGGCCGTCACCTCCAGCGGAGTCGCGGGCATGCCTGCCGCCCGGGCACGCGCCGGGCTGCGCTGCTGCGAGGACCAGTCCGGCCGGATCAGCGGGAACAGCGGAGGCGCTGACTCGGACGGCACCTGCACGATATCTGCCTGCTCGGGAACGATCCGCCGGAACGCCTCGACGGCTTCCGTGCGGGCCAGGTAACTACGATCGGCGTCGCTGATCTCATCGCCGAACTGGCCGCCTCAGGCCCAGTTGGTGAACCTGCGGCCCCGCAGAGGGGTTTACGTGCCGAGCGGTAACGTTCCCGGAACGGTCCGGACGTAGAGTTTTGCCCTGCAAGCCAAGCGCGACCAGGGACGGGGCCCGGGAAGGAGAGTGCGCCGGTGTCCGCGAACGTGCCCGGTTCCCGGGTGAGGCTGGCCTCCCCAGCCGGCGCCGGCGTCCTTTTCGCGGTCACAGTAGCGGCGGGGGTGGCGTCTGTGCCGCTGGCCGTCCCAGGAACCAAGTGCCGATGCCCGGGTGCTCCTTAGATGGGGTAGCGGGTGGGTTCGGTGGTGTACTGGCGGCCTGATGGAGTCGGCGTACACGATCACCCGCCTGCGCTGCGGGTCGGCCCTGGCGGTAGCTGCCCGCCAGAGCGCTTCTGATGCCGTACGTCGACCATCAGGCCCACAGTTACGACCGGGGCCACGAGCAGGGTGGCGGCGGCGAAGAGAAACGCCATGAACGCTAGCGCGTTGTCGGGGTGCCACAGCAGAATGGCCGCAAGCACGCTGACCGCAGCAATGACCACGCAGACGCCCGTCCGGACGTCGCTGGCGGCCGGCGGCCGGGCTGGAGCATCCATCCGGCCGACGGGGAGGTCGGCGGTGAGCGCCGCCAGCTCGGCATGGGACCGCGAGGCGGACGCCTGGGCCGCCCGCACGTCATATTCATCCTCGGTCAGCCGGCCTTGCACCAACGCGGCCTTGAGGGTGCGGATCACCTGTTCGCTGTGCTCGCGGTCGGCGTGGCATTCCGGCAGGCGGCCACCGCCCACGACGCTTGCTGCTATCTCATCTCCCGGCTCTGTCATCACCGGCGCCTCCTGCAGGTGCGATGGAACGAAGCAAAACGGGCCTACCGTTATCCGCCTGCGCCCGGTGCTGACCGCGGCGGTAGTTGCCCGCCGGAGGGTTTCGCGGGCCGTGAGGCGACCAGCATGCACACGCCGAGAATCCAGAAAACGAGATAGACGACCACGGTCAAGGTGACCACCTCCGCCACGGTGGTGCGGGGACCACCGGGGAGGAGAAGGACCGCAACGATGCCCGGCAGGAATATCGCGTACTCGATCCGGAAGGCGATCTTCGTCGCCCGCCACGGGTCGCGCGGAGACCGGGCTCCGGTGAGCTCGGCGGGGATGTCGGCGGTGACCTCGGCTAGTTCGGCGTAGGTCCGTGACGCGTATACCCGGTCCACCCGCGCGTCGAGTTCATCCTCGGTCAGCCGGCCTTCCACGAACGCGGCCTTGAGGGTACCGATCACCTGCTCGCGGTCCGTATGGGACGCGCGGAGGTCACCGCGGCTTCGGCTTTCTGCGGATGCCGCCTCATCTTCAGGCCCTGCCATCACGGTGCCTCCCCACCAGCGCGACGCAGGGAAAGCGTAACGCCGTCACCCTCTGCTGACCATCCCCGCCGGCTAGATCGGGTACCGGGTGGGTTCGGTGTCGTAGGTCCGCCCGGAGGGGGTGGTCCAGCGGAAGGTGCCGTCGGGGAGCTGGTCGGCGTGCCAGCGGGGGTGCTGCTTGAGCCGGTGGTCGTGGCGGCATTTCGGGCCGGTGTTGCACAGGCAGGTCCGGCCGCCGGCTTCGTAGGGGGTGTTGTGCTCGAAGTCGGACTGGCTGGCGGGCCTGCGGCAGACCGGCCCGGTGCAGGTGGCGTGCCGTATCTGGGATAGGTGCCGGAGCTTGACCCCGGGATCATGGCCTCGGGTCTCGAACCGGTGGTCGCAGTCCTGGGTGGTGACCGGGTCCAGGGTGATGATCAGGTCGGGCCCGTCCCCGGGGGTGGTCAGCCGCCAGGTGCCGTAGCCGCCGGGCGGCCCGTCCTGGCTCGTGGCCGTAAGGGAGAATCCGGGGCCGTCCCGGTTCCCGGCCCCGTTCCTGGCGGGCGGTCCTGGTCCGGCGCGTGTCCTGCGGTTCTTGGGTCCGGGCCGGGCGCAGCCGTGGCCGACGGCGTGCCCGTCCTGGTCGGTCACGGTCACGCACCACGTCGTCTTCGGGTGCTGAGCAGCCGCGTCCGCCAGGTCGCGGGCCAGGGCCGGGTCGATCGGGCCGATGCCGGGGATCTCGCCGGGCCTTTCGGCCTGCTCGAGCAGGGTGGCGGCGGGGATGGTCAGGGTGACCTTCCCGGCGAACCCGCCCGGCCGCGCACCCCCAGCCGGTCCCGCCGGTCCCGCGGGCCGGCCCGGGCCGCCCGGCCCTGAGCCGCCGCCGCCGCGCGGATCCTGAGGCCCGCCGCCATCCCCGCCAGGCACGTCCCCGCCGCCAGCGCCGTCCTGCCCGCCGGGAGCGTCCTGGCCGGCCTCCGGGCGGGGCCTGGAGTCCTTGTCCAGCAGCAGGTCGAGGTAGGCGCGGGCGCGGAGCTGGTCCATGTCGCCCGCCAGCCCGGCCGCCTTCAGCTCCCGCGCCCAAGCCGTGATCCGCTGATCGGCGGCCAGCACCTCGGCCGGGGGCAGCTCCCGGCCCATCAGCGCGGCGTTCCCCGAGTCCTCGGCCCACCGCTGCACCCGCGCGTCCTT
Source organism: uncultured Actinomycetes bacterium (assembly GCA_963722275.1). GTDB lineage: Bacteria > Actinomycetota > Actinomycetes > Streptosporangiales > Streptosporangiaceae > Palsa-504. The sequence continues at coordinate 16,571 of CAVRMX010000006.1, forward strand.
CGCCGCGGCCTCGCGCCGCTTCCGCGCCTTGGCCGGGGCGACCTGCATCACCGCGCGGGCAATCGCGGACCGCAGCGCCCCCGGCGTCAGACGCCCCGCCCGGCCCAGCACCAGCGCCTCCGCCGCCCGGGCCTCAGCCGGGTCCAGCAGCACGGCGGCCGACGCGATGATCTCGGCCTTGTACCGGGTGATCACCCCGTCCCGCAGCGCCGCCCTGGTACCGGGCAGCCGGGTCTCCAGGGCCAGCGCCAGGTCCAGCAGCGCGTCCGCGCCGCCGCGGGACTCCGCCAGCACCCGGCCCAGCTCATCCCCGGTGAACTCCTCACACGCCGCCGGCATCCGCGCCGCCCCCTGCGGCACGCAGCCCGGCTCGGGACGCCGCCGGATCAGCTCCGCCGCCGCGGCCAGCTTCCGCGCCGCCATGTGCGCCTCCAGCCGGTCCCACGCGGCCAGCACCCCGGCCAGCTCCGCATCCGACGCCCCCTGGTAGCCGTCATCCCGGCCGGCCGCCGCATCCGCGGCCAGGGCCAGCTCCGGGCAGGCCGGCATCACGTCCAGCGCCATCCCGGTCCCGAACGCCGCCGCCCGGCTGACCGACTCCCCCGCCCGGACCCGCGCCGAGCCGGGCTGGCCCGGGCCCCGCCGCACCGTCATCGCCGCGATCGCGCCCAGCGACCCGCCCAGCCGCGCCATCTCCGCCGCCACCCCGGCATCTTCCGCCGCCTCATCCCGGGCCGCCTCCCGCACCCCCGCCAGCTCCCCCGGAGTCAGCGGGTCCGGCAGATCCTCCCCCTCCTCTTCCCACCACGGCCCCTCCGGCTCAGCCGCGTACCGGGCCGGGGCATCGCCCCGCCCAGCATCCGCAGGAACCGGTCCCGGAGACATGCACCACCACCCGTTCGGGAGAATTTATATCAAACATAATAGCGAAGAACTGCCTTGATCGCTACTGTATTTACTGATAAAGTACAGTATTCGAATAAAGAGACGATTGAGGTTTATGTGACTGGGCGAGGGCGGCAGGCGGGTGATCATCGGGCGCCTGGGAGGATGGCGTGACCGTCGTCTTGGCCGAAGGGACTGCTGGATGAGTCGCGTCGTCGTCATCGGAGCCACCGGGCACATCGGCAGCTACCTAGTGCCGCGGCTGGTGCGCGGCGGTCACGAGGTGATCGCCATGAGCCGCGGCGAGCGGGAGCCGTATCACGGGAGCCCGCGGTGGGGTTCGGTCGCCAGGGTGACGGTGGACCGTGACGCTGAGGATGAGGAGGGCACGTTCGGCGCCCGGATCGCGGCGCTGCGGCCGGATGTGGTCATCGACCTGATCTGCTTCACCGCCGCCTCGGCGCGGCAGCTCCTCGACGCGCTGCGGCCGTCCCGGCCGCTGCTGATCCACTGCGGGACCATCTGGGTGCACGGTCCCGCGCTGCGGGTGCCGGTCACCGAGGACGAGCCGCGGACCGCCTACGGCGAGTACGGTACGGGCAAGGCGGAGATCGAGGCCCTGCTGCACCGGGAGACGCTGGCCGGCGGGGTACCCGCGGTGGTCCTGCACCCGGGGCACATCAGCGGGCCGGGCTGGCCGGTCATCACGCCGGCCGGCAACCTGGATGCCGGCGTCTGGACCCGGCTGGCCACGGGGCAGCCGCTCGCGCTGCCCGATCGCGGGCTGGGCGTGCTGCATCACGTGCACGCGGACGACGTCGCGCAGGCCTTCGAGCGGGCGATGTCGCGGCCGGCCGCGATCGGCGCCAGCTTCCACGTGGTCGCCGAGCAGGCCATGACCTTGCGCGGGCTGGCGGCGGGGGTCGCGGGGTGGTTCGGCCGCGAGCCGGTGCTCGAGTTCACCGAGTGGGCGGAATTCGAACGCCGGGCGGGTGGCGGGCACGCCGAGACCACCCGCGAGCACACCGATCGCAGCATCACGGCGAGCATCGACCGGGCCAGGGAGGTGCTCGGGTACGCGCCGCGGTACGGCTCGCTGGACGCCCTGCACGAGGCACTGACCTGGCTGGTGGCCCACGGCCAGGCCGACGTCGGCAGGCAGGAGTTCTAGGCCGCCTCGCGCTCCGGCCGGGTCGCGGCCCGCGGGGTCAGAAGGCGCGGACGGCGGCGGCGTGGCTGACCGCCACGGAGTGCGTCACGCAGCTGGTCCCGTCGAGGACGTGCAGCAGGAAGCTGGTCGGCTCGGCGACAAAGCCGGGGGCCTCGGCGTCGTGCAGGCGCAGCGCGCTCTGCCGGTACGTACTGGGCGCCACGGTCACCAGCGTGCCGGCGAACAGGGCGGAGACGTCGCGGTGCACGTGCCCGGCCAGCACCCGGACGACGTGCGGGTGCTTTCGGATGACGTCGGCGAATCCGGCCGCGTCGGTGAGGAGCATGCCGTCGAGGAACGGGATCCCGACCGGCAGCGGCGGGTGATGCAGGCAGACCAGGGCGGGCACGTCCGGCCGGGCGCCGAGGACGCCGTCGATCCAGGCGAGCTGGTCCGGGCCGAGGTAGCCGGCCGGGCTGCCGTGCATCCAGGAGCTGGCGATCACGAAGGTGGCCTGCGGGTACTCCACCGTGTAGGAGGGGGACACGCCGTAGCCCAGGAACGGCGTGTCGCCGAACTTCGCGACCAGGGCGGCCGGGTCGTCATGATTGCCCGCCAGGAGGTGCACCGGTACCGGGCAGCGCCGCAGGATGGTCCGCAGCGCCGCGTACTCCTCCGGGTGCCCGGTGTCGGCCAGGTCGCCGGTGATGACGACGCAGTCGGGCCGCGGCTCGATCGACAGCAGGCGGCCGAAGGCGTCGGCCAGGCCGGCGGCGGGCTCGGCGGCCAGCGGGCCCCGCATCAGGTGGGGGTCACTCAGGTGGGCGATGCGCATGCGCCTGAAGGTAGCAACCGGCGGGGCCTGGCGCCGCTGGCGGCCTGCGAATCACGGCTGGCAGCATGGCCAGCACGATCGGACGACGGCACCACTGATAATGGACTGCCCCGAGTCAGCGGCGGTCAGGCGGGTATCGGGGCGACATGAACTGGACCTGGAACGTGCGCAGCAACGACGGGGCGATGAACGGGCTTGAATTCGCCAAGTGCACCACGGCCGGCGGCTTCGGCCGGGTGCTCATCCACGCCGCCCCGGCCAACGCGAAGATCGAGGTCATCGACGGCGACGACCGGGTGGTGGCCCGCGCCGACCTGGAGCGCTCGGGCGAGTACTCCCCGATGACGCTGATCGAGCTCGACGGCCGTGCCATCCGGCGCAGCGAGGTGTGGCCGGCCGAGGACATGTACGGGCTGCCGGTGCTGCTGGCCGGCGGCGAGGTAGGCATCCTGCGGGCGTGGCGGCACGCCGAGGATCGCAGCTGGTGGCAGTGGTCGATCGAGTTCTCCAACCACGTCGGCCGGCCCGACCACTGGGCCCCGCCAGCAGCGGTGAGCGGCGCCGGGGCGTGACACCCGGCCGTTCGGGATTATTGCCCGGCGCTACCCGACGGGCAGCGTGTCTCCAGTTTCGAGCAGCGTCTTGAGGTCGGACAGGATCCGCGGCCATCCCGCTGAGATGCCGGGGAGCACGGCGCTGCCGGCGTCGAAGCCGTCGTGGATGACGGTCAGCTTGACCATCCCCCCGGCCGGCTCGATGTCGAAGGTCACCTTGGAGCGCCGCTCGCCGGCCAGCTTGGCGAGGTCCTCGTCGCTGACCCCGTAGGCGGCTGCCCACTCCGGCGTGAAGGTGTGCCAGGTGTAGGACAGCCGCCGGTACGGCTCTGACTCGAGCACGACCTGAGCCGGGTCGGCGATCTTCACCCCGCCGTCCTGGATCTCGAGCGCCACCGCCGATCCGGGGCGCCAGTCGGACTCCCAGGCGATGCCCCAGTAGCGTTTGGTGAACGCGGGATCGGTCAGCCCCTGCCAGAGCCGCTCCGGGGTGGTGTTGATGTAGGTGGTGTAGACGAATTCCGGCTTGCTCATCGCGGTGCCCTCCAGGGCCTTCTTCAGATCCGACAAGGCGGTGACGCGGGGCTGGTCGTAGTGGTTGATCCAGCGTTCGGCGATTTCGTTGATGGGCGCGGGGTTCAGGTAGTGCAGCTTTTCCCGCCCGCGCCAGACAGTGGTGACGAGGTTGGCTTCCTGCAGGATGGCCAGGTGCTTGCTCACCGACTGCCTGGCCATGTCGAGCCCGGCGCACAGCTCGCGCAGGCTCTGCCCGTTTCGGCTGTTCAGGCTGTCCAACAGCCGGCGCCGGCTCGGGTCGGCGAGCGCGCGGAAGACCTCGTCCACTTCGGTTAGCCCCAGTTGCTGATCTTCATGTCGTCGGGATACGGCGTGGCGGCGCCGCCTTCGAGCCCGGCCTTGAGGCCGAGCAGGAAATATGCCCACTTGGTGCTGCAGTGGTACATGAACTCGATGGGCTCGCGCCAGTCGCCGTGCCGGAACAGCACGGCGGTCTGGCCGTCCTGGTCCTGGGGCGACAGGTCGAAGGTCAGCGTGGTGCCGACCCACTCGCCGGGGCCCTCCACGCAGCGCCAGCCCACCCGCTGCCCGGGCTCCAGGTCCGTCACCTCCATCACCGCGGCCGGCTCCGGCCCGCCGAAGTAGAACTGGAGCTTCCCGCCCAGTTCCGCCTCTCCCCTGACGTCTCGCGTCCACCACTGCGCCAGCCCGTCCCGCGTCGCCAGCGCCTGGTAGACGCGTTCGCGCGGCGCGTCGATGCCGACGCGGTGCCTGATGTCTGCCATTTCATGCTCCTTGTGATCCCGGCCTGGTTGCTGACGGGCCGGCTCGAATATGCAGCCGTTTGGCTACATGAATAATAGGCAGCTGATTGGCTGCATGTCAACCGTGCGGACGCCTGGGAGGATCGCGGCATGACCGAGCACGCGCTGGGCGGCGGGAACGTCGCCGCTGCCGTCGTCCGCGTCGGCAACACGGTCCGCAAGCCGGCCGGGTTCTGGACGCCGTCCGTCAGGCGCTGCTCGAGCACCTTTCCGCGGCCGGGTTCACCGGGGCGCCGCAGCCCCTGGGCCGGGACGGGCAAGGCCGGCAGGTGCTCGAGTACATCCGCGGGCCGATGGCGGCCGACCAGCCGCCGCTCGACGCCGGAGGGCTCCGCCGCGTCGGCCGGCTGATCAGGGAACTGCACGACGCCAGCGCGGGCTTCGAGCCGCCACCCGGGTCCCGCTGGAACGTGGCCATCCCGCCGGACCGCCCGGACCTCATCTGCCATCACGACCTGGCGCCGTGGAACCTGGTCACCGGCGCGGACCGGTGGGTGTTCATCGACTGGGACGGCGCGGGCCCGGGGTCACGGCTGTGGGACCTGGCCTACGCCATCAAGGGGTTCGTGCCGCTGGAGAGCCAGGGCGACCCGGCCGCCGACGGACCGCGCCTGCGGGCCCTGGCCGACGGGTACGGCCTGACCGCCAGCCAGCGCGGGCGGCTGCCGCCGCTGATCGGCGCGCACACCCGGGGCATGGCCGACCTGCTCGAGAACGGCGCCAGGACCGGCACGCAGCCGTGGGCCAGGCTGCACGCCGAAGGCCACGGCGAGCACTGGGCCGCCGCGGCGGACTACATCGAGCGCAACCTCAGCACCTGGCGCCGCGTGCTGGGGTGAGGCGAGTGCCTGGTGGTCGTGCGGGTGCCCGACGGTCGCGCGGGATGCCGCGGCGCCTGGCCGTGAGTACGGTGCGAGGAACAGGCACTGGCCATCGTGTAGCGGTGCGGGTGCAGGTGATGTTTACGGGTGCGATGATACACAAGCGTGCTGTGGCGCGTCCGACCTCGAAAAGATCGTGGAAGAAACGGGCTTTGGGGAAGATCCAGTGCACCATGATCCCCCCAATCCTCCCCAAAACCTGAATCTTCCACGGAAGTCTCCCGATGACGAATAACAATGTGATTCGTGTGATGAGTGACGTTAGCGGGACCAGCGAAGCGCCGGTGAATGGGGAGCCAGAGGGCGCGGGGGCCGGCGGGTACGGGAGCCGGCGGGTACGGGGGCCGGCGGGTACGGGGGCCGGCTGGAGCGACTAGTAATAATTGACGCTGAAGTGTTATTCCGTGGCCATTGTTATAGATTTTATTTTGTGCTATTATGCAGGAAGAGTAATTGTATTCTGGCCCGCGTGATAGCTGACGGACAGCCGAGCTTTACCGCGTTCACCGCCGCGGCCGCGCGGGCCGCCCACCTCATTGTCGACGCCGCCCCGGTCATCTTCGCCGACACGCTGGCCGAGGCCATGCTCGGCGAGCGGGCCGACGAGCTCATCGCGTTCCACCGGGCGCACGGCACGCACCCGGTCCTGTCCGGCGCCCGGGCGCAGGCCACCTGCCGCAGCCGCTACGCCGAGGACAGCCTGGCCGACGGCATCGGGCGCGGCATCGGCCAGTACGTCCTGCTCGGCGCGGGCCTGGATTCCTTCGCCAGCCGGTCCCCGCTGGCCGACCGGGTCCGGGTCTTCGAAGTCGACCATCCGGCCACCCAGGAATGGAAGCGCCGGGTCCTGGCGGCGCCGGGCGGCGTCACGTTCGTGCCGGTGGATTTCGGCCGCGATTCGCTGCGCGACCGGCTCGGCCAGGCCGGGTTCGACTTCGCCAGGCCCGCCTTCGTCAGCTGGCTGGGCGTCACGATGTACCTGGAGCGCGGCGCCATCGACGAGACCCTGTCGGTACTCGGCGGCTTCGCGCCAGGCAGCGAGATCGTCGTCGACTACATGCTGCCGGCCGGCCTGCGCGACGAGGCGGGCGACTACTACGCGGAGCAGATCGGGCCGGCGTCCGCCGAGCGGGGCGAGCCCTGGCTGTCGCTGCTCACCCCGGACGACATGGCCGGGTTGCTTGGCCGGCACGGCTTCTGGCCCGTCCGCCACGTCCGGCAGCGGGACATGATCCCCGCGGCGGCCTGGGACCGGACCGACTCGCTGCGCCCGGCCGACCTGTCCCGGATTGCCAGCGCGGCGCTCCCCTACCGGTGACCGGCCCGCTGGTGACCGGCCGCTGGTGACCGGGCCTCGGTGACCGGCCTGGGCTGCCCCGTTTGCGGAACCGCCTGGGGGAAAGCAAGGTATCGCGGAGATCGCCGCGCGGCACCTGGCGCCGCCCGGGTCGTGCTGAGGAGCCGGAGGTATCAGCGAATGCTGGAAGGGCTGGAGGGTCGCGAGATCAGGCGCCGCTATGCGTCCTCGGCGCGGACCGCGGCGCGGCGCGGGATCACCCGCCCGGACACCGGCGACCGGCCCAGGCCGGACCGGCCCGAGGGCGCCGACCTGCTGCCGCAGATCAAGCACATCGTCATCTTGATGATGGAGAACCACTCCTACGACAACTACCTTGGCATGCTCGCCGACCGGGGCGAGGGCCTGCCGCTAGGTCCCGACGGCACCCCCAACGTCGTCAACTACCTGCCGAACGGAAACGGGTATCCCGCCCACCACATGACCTCCACCACCCAGGTGAAGAACGATCCCAGCCAGAACTGGCACTCCACCCACCTCCAGTACGCGGACGGGCGCAACGACGGCTTCGCCGCGGCCGTGGCCAAGGCGCTGCCCGGCGCCGATCCCGCGGTGCCGATGGGCTACTGGACCGAGGACGACCTGCCGTTCTACTACGGGCTCGCGCGGACCTTCCCGCTGGCCGACCACTGGTTCAGCTCCTGCCTGGGCCCGACGTTCCCGAACCGCCGGTTCCTCATCTCCGGCACGGCCCACGGGCTCATCGACGACCTGCCCTGGGACATCATCGACTACCCGGAGGCCGGGACGATCTTCGACGTGCTCACCAAGCACGGCATCTCCTGGGTCAACTACCACAACGTGCGGCACGCCAACGTGCTGGCGCGGCGGGTGCTCGGCGGCCGCGGCCTGACCGCCGCCCGGCGGCTGGCGCAGGTCGGCCGGTGGCTGCCGGGAGTGGCGGACCGGGCCGTCGGCAACAAGTCGTTCACCGCCGACCTGTACCCGCTCGGGCTGGCCAGCTGCGTCCGGCACCTGCGCAAGACCGAGCAGTTCTTCGCCGACGCGGACGCGGGCACGCTGCCCGCGGTGAGCATCGTCGACCCGGACTTCGAGACCTACTCGGAGGAGAACCCGCAGGACATCACCAGGGGCGAATCCTTCGCCGCCGAGGTCATCAACCGGGTCATGAGCGGCCCTGGCTGGCCGCACACGCTGCTGATCTGGCTCTACGACGAGCACGGCGGCTACTACGACCACGTCCCGCCGCCGGAGGCGGTGCCGCCCGACGACGTGCCCGCGCACAACTACATCCTCGACCTGCCCCGGTGGCTGCGCACGCTGCTCAGCCCGGTGTTCGGCGGCGGCTTCGCCCGGCTGAAGGCCATCGACGACGGGCCCCGCGACTACAGCCGCTACGGTTTCCGGGTCCCCGCCGTGATCGTCTCCCCCTACGCCCGGCCGGACTACGTCTGCAGCAAGACGCTGGACCACACCTCGGTGCTGAAGCTCATCGAGGAGAAGTGGAACCTGCCCCCGCTCACCCGCAGGGACGCCGCCGCCGAGTCACCGCTGGACGCGGTCGACCTGGACGCCGAGCCCGCCTTCGCCAAGCCGCCGAAGCTGCCCGAGCCCGCCGTGCGCTGGGGCTCGTGGAGCCGTCAGCCGCGGCGGCGCAGGATCAGGGACCTGAAGTGGAAATCGGTGCGGATAGCGCAGCGCAGGACAACACAGCGCCGGACAACACGGGGCCGGACCACACGGGCAGACCAAGCCGGTCCTAGCGCACCGGCCGTGGTGGCTCGCAGCTGACCGGGGCAGTCACCACGGCCCGTTCGGATTAAAGGTCTCTGCTAGTGCATCAGCGGCTTGCCGAGGGGAAGACCCTTGCCGCCGGTGCCCGCCGAGGCGGCGCCGAAGAAGAGGTACACGCCGAGCGCGGCGAAGACCAGCACGACGTAGCCACCGGTCTTCAGCAGGCCGCTCGAGGGCACGCCCAGCGGCGATGTCTCCTCCCAGGCGAGCAGCAGCAGGAGCAGCGCGAGGTCGACGAGCGCGAAGAGCGCGGTGAAGGCCAACGGCAGCCGCAGCGTAGCCAGGGTCAGCATCACGATGGCGACCAGCCAGGAGACCAGGAACAGCCGCACGGTGGCGAGCACCGCGGTGACGGTGATGGCGAACCAGTTATGGCTCAGGCCGAGCACGAGCACGGCGTAGCTCAGCCAGAACGTGCCGAAGATGCCGAAGACGGCCGCCACCGCGCTCTGGCCGACCGCCGCGGCCCAGACCGCGGCCAGCAGCAGGCCCAGGGCCGTGGCCGCCAGGATGATGGCCAGGGGGGCGCCGAGGACGCCGGCCGGCACCACGCCGACCAGCGCCAGGCCGAGCGCGACGGAGCCGACGATGAAGCTCCCCAGGCCCAGCATGGCCGGGTCGCCCGCCATCGGCCCGACCACGGGCGCGGGCGCCTCGGGCGCGGGGGCCTGGGCGGTGTCGTCGGGGTTTGCGTCGAGAGCGGTCATGGGTTGCGCTCCTTCACAGGCTGCGGCGCCCCGCGTTTGCGGGCTTAATGCATCCGTACGCCCGGAACAGGACACATGTGTTCTCACTTTGAACCAGCGGGCCCGTTTTGGCCGGGTTCAGCTGCCGGACGGCAACGATCCCGTACTCGTGGATCTTGCGGTAGATGGTGGCGCGCGACATGCCAAGCGCCTCGGCCGCCCGGACCTTGTTGCCGTCGTGGTCCTGCAGGCTCTGCACGATCGCGTCCCGCTCGATCGACTCCAGCGGGGACAGCAGCCTGCGGCTGACCGTCCAGCACTCCGGCGGCAGGTCCTTCGGCATGATCACGCCGGCCCGGCGGCGCTGGACGACCTGCTTGAGCACCTGCCAGAGCTGCTCGGCGTTGCCCGGCCAGTTGTGCCGCAGCAGCAGCTGCATCGCCTCCGGGCGAGCAGGTCAGGCGGCCCTGCTGGCTGAGCCGGGCCAGGAAGAAGGGCACCAGCTCGTGCAGGTCCTCGATGTGGTGGCGCAGCGGCGGCAGCTCCACCGTGCCCTGGAAGAACCGCAGCAGCCGGGTCAGGTCGGCGCTGGCCTGCTTGCGGTTCAGCGTCACCGCCACCCGCAGCTCCTTGTGCCGCTTGGCCGTCCTGGCCTCCTGCAGCGCGCTGGCCAGCGCGTGCATCTGCTTGGCGTTCAGCGCGTCCACGTGCCTGATGACCAGCATGCCGACGCCGTCGAGCAGCTCGCCGCGGGCCTTGGTGAGCCAGTCCTGGGTCGGCCTCCGTCCGCGTCGAGCACGTGGAACGGCGCGGCCGGGTTGCGCCGCTGGTGCACCGCGCGGGCCAGGGCCAGCTTGCCCACGCCGCTCTCGCCCTCGAGCGTCATCCAGTCCGAGGCGTCGTAGAGGGCCTCCGCCTCCCGGCAGGCCCGCAGCCACAGCACGCCGCTGCCCACCAGGCCCGGCAGGTACATGGCGGTTCTCGGCGCGGGCGCCTCGGGCGCGGGCACGGCCGCGGCCACCAGCTTGACGTGGACCACGCCGTCGGCGAACGGGCTGTCGCCCGAGATCCGCCGGCAGAACATCCGGGCCACCACGCCGCTAGGCAGGTCGACCGTCACCGCGCCCGGGTTATGCCTGGCCAGCGCCTCGGTGGCGTGGCCGATCAGGGCGGACTGGTCGCCGGGGTCGAGCACCTGGCGGGCGTGGTCGTTGAGCATGACGACGTCGTTGCCGAGGGCCAGCACGATGCCGCCGGTGCGGCGGCAGGCCCGCACGTACTCCTGCAGCAGGTGCATGTCGCGGCGGCTGCCCGCGGCCAGCAGGGCCTGGGTGATCTGGTCGGCCGTCGACTTGACCAGCGAGATCAGCAGCGGGTCGGCGTTCTTGCGCCAGCAGGTCAGGTCGATCACGCCGACGGTCTTGCCCGAGACCGGGTCGTGGATCGGCACCCCGGCGCAGGCCAGGCTGCTCCAGGTGCTCGGCGTAGTGCTCGTGCCCGAAGACGTGGGCCGGGCCGCCGGATTCCAGCGCGGTGCCGATGCCGTTGGTGCCGACCCGCTCCTCGGCGTAGCTGAAGCCGGGGGCCAGCTTGACGCCGTCCAGGTGCCGCTCGAGGTCGTGGTCCGCGGTCAGCCTGGTCAGCACCACGCCCGCGGAGTCGGTCAAGATGATGCTGATGGGCTGGCCGTCGAGCTGCTCGTGCAGGTGCCGCAGCACCGGATCGGCCGTCCGGGCCAGGTTGGACTCCAGGTCGGGGTCGCGCAGGTAGTCCAGCTCGATGTGGTCCGCGGCGACGTGCCACTGCCTGGACCGCCACCACGACGCCAGGATGGGCTTGCGCACGGCATTCTGGTCGACTGGCTCGGCGGCGAGAAAGCTGTTCTCTGGCCTCCGCCAGCCGGTCTCTCGCGGTGCGCATCGGCATTGAAGCACGTGCCATATCTGCCTCCCCCACCCACACTTCCCGGCTGGAGGCTCAGCCTGACGGGGAATCGGATTCGGGTTTACCCGCCCCTTACAAAGTAAACCCCACGTTGCCTGGCACTGTCTCAAGTTGAGACCCCGCTTGGGCCGGCCCGGCGTTGTGTCGTTTTCATGGACGCTCACGATGAGACGACCCTTCCGGACCCATCCGGAGACCTTTAACCCCTGGAGCATCGTCAACCTGGTCTTTGACCATCTCGCTAACGAGGGACTGCATCCGGTCCTCGGCGAGGCGGGTGACCCGGGAGCACCCGCGGCTGACCTGCTGCGGGCGCTGGGCATCACGCCGGCCGCCGAGGGAAGCCGGAAGGAGGCCGAGGAGCGCAGGCAGCGTCTCGCGGAGATCCGGGCCGCTTACGAGC
>CAVRMX010000007.1:0-18255 GCA_963722275.1 uncultured Actinomycetes bacterium
CGCCGTGAGGGTTGTTCAGGACGCGGCCGGCTCGCCTGGGCCGGCTGCCGCATGCGAGCGGCCGCCGCGAATTAACGGCGGGAACCGTCGCGAGAATCTGAGCAACCCGAACTTTGAAAGGCATGGGGCACAGTGGGAGGTCCGGTCGTGAGCCAGCAGGACGTGGAGGTCACCGACGCGGAGGAGGCCCTCGACACAGCCGGGGGCGGCCAGGACGCCGGGGAATCCGCGGACGCGGACGCCGAGCTGAGCGACCTCGAGCTCGAGGGCGATATCGCCGCGGACTACGTGGAAGGCCTGCTGGACATCGCGGACCTGGACGGCGACATCGACATGGACGTCGAGGGCGACCGGGCGATCGTCTCGGTCGTCGGCGCGACGCTGCAGGAACTGGTCGGCGACGACGGCACGGTCCTGGAGGCGCTCCAGGAGCTCACCCGGCTCGCCGTGCACCGCCAGACCGGCAACCGGGCCCGGCTGATGCTCGACATCGGCGGTTACCGCGCGCGGCGCCGCGCCGAGCTTGCCGACTACGGCCGGACCGTGGCCGAGGAGGTCGAGCGCACCGGCGAGCCGAAGACCCTGGCTGCCATGTCGCCGTTCGAGCGGAAGGTCGTGCACGACGCGGTGGCCGCGGCCGGCCAGCGGAGCGAGTCGGAGGGCGAGGAGCCGAACCGGCGAGTGGTGGTCTACCCGGCGAAGTGACGGCCCGGCCCGTCGTGACCGGAGAAGGCGCGATGCCCGCCGTGGAACACCATGATTTCGAAGAACCGGCGGAGACGGACACGGCTGTCGATACTGATTTCGTCGAGCACCACGCCGCGGATGCGAGTCCGTATCTCCCGCCGCCGGGTGCGGCCACGGTGTTCGGGCCCGCACTCGGCCAAGCCCAGGCGTTCGCCCGGATACTGGCGACCCGCGGGGTCGAGCAGGGCCTGATCGGGCCGCACGAGGTGCCGCGGCTGTGGGACCGGCACCTGCTGAACTGCGCGGTAGTGGCCGAGCTCATCGGCCGCCGGTACCGGGTGCTGGTCGATATCGGGTCAGGCGCGGGCCTTCCCGGCATCGTGCTGGCCATGGTGCGGCCGGAGCTGAGCGTCATCCTGCTCGAGCCGATGGAACGGCGCTGCCGGTTCCTGTCCGAGTGCGTGGCCGAGCTCGGCCTGGCCAACGCGAGCGTGCTGCGCGGACGGGCCGGGGAGACCGCCCTGCGGGCGGACGTGGCCACCGCGCGGGCGGTCGCACCGCTGGACAAGCTGGCGGAACTGGCCGCAGGCATGGTGCGGCCGGGCGGGATGGTGCTCGCGATCAAGGGCCGCACGGCCGCCGACGAACTGAAGAAAGCCCGTCCGGTCCTGCGGCGAATTGGTGCCCGCGGCGCCCAGGTTGTGCGGGCGGGGCAAGGTAAGGTCGATCCTGCGACTACCGTCGTGCGGTTCTTCGCTAGATGAGGCAGGGCATAGGTGGCGCTCAGCTATTACCGGCAGGGCACAGCGAGTCCGAGCGGAGCGGGTCTGGGCTGGCCGGAAGGGCCCCTAGCGGACAGGACGCACGGCGTTGCGCTGGTTGGTGCAGTGCCTGGCAGTGGGGCTGGCCATGGGGCTGGCCCGGCGACCGGCACCACTGCTGGCCGGGCGGCCCGCGATGTGGCCGGGATCGGCGGGCTGGGCTGGCCAGGGAGTGCCTGGCCGGCCGGGCTGGCCCATGAGTTCAGGACAGAGTGCGGGCGAAGGATCGAGAGGCGTTCAGGTGAGCGAGGCAAGGTCTGAAGCCGGCGGCAGCCAGGCCCCCGAGGCTCTCGCGGCCTCCGGGACCGGCGGTCAGGGCCCGGAGACGGCGATGGCGCCGGTTTCACGTGGAACCAGGCCGGTGGTCATCCCGGAAGTTCCGCTGGATCCGGGGGACACTCCCATCGCGCGGGCCGCCGAAGCGGCCGTGGTGGTGCGGGGCCTGGGCGATCGCCAGCCATGGCCGCGGCCGCCCCGCTGCCGGATCATGACCATCGCGAACCAGAAGGGCGGAGTCGGGAAGACGACCACCGCGGTGAACCTGGCCGCCAGCCTGGCGCAGCATGGCTCGCGCGTTCTAGTGGTGGACCTTGACCCGCAGGGGAACGCGTCGACGGCGCTGGATGTACCGCACCACTCGGGCGCTCCCTCCGTCTACGACGTGCTGATCGACGACCGGCCGCTGGCCGAGGTCGTCCGGCCGGCCGGGGAGATGCCCGGCCTGTACTGCGCGCCTGCCACCATCGACCTCGCCGGGGCCGAGATCGAGCTGGTCCCGGTGGTGGCCAGGGAACTGCGGCTGGCCCGGGCGCTCAAGTCCTACGACATGTCGGAACTCGATTACGTACTGGTCGACTGCCCTCCGTCGCTCGGGCTGCTGACCCTGAACGCGCTGGTAGCCGCCGAAGAGGTGCTGCTGCCCATCCAGTGCGAGTACTACGCCCTCGAGGGCGTGCAGCAGCTGCTGAACACGGCCGAGCTGGTCCGGGTCAACTTCAATCCGGGCCTGCACGTCTCCACCGTGCTGCTGACCATGTACGACGGCCGCACCCGGCTCGCCTCCGACGTGGCCGACGATGTGCGCGCGCACTTCGGCACCTCGGTGCTGAGCACTATCATCCCGAGAAGCGTCCGGGTATCCGAGGCGCCGAGCCGCGGGCAGTCGGTGATCGCCTACGATCCGGCGTCGAGCGGCGCGATCGCGTACACCGAGGCAGCGCGCGAGCTGGCGATGCAGTCGGCGGGCGCACACCCGCACGGCTAGGACGGCACGGCGAGATCGGGGAGAGGCAGTGGCTCAGCAAAGGCGCGGACTAGGCCGGGGACTCGGTGCCCTCATCCCGGAATCCCCGCGGCCGGCCGATGGCGACGCGGCCCGGGGGCCCGGCCTGGCCGGCCCGGCGGCGGACGGCCCGGTTCCGCCCGGGCCAGCGGACGCGGCGGACGGCCCGGTCGAGGTCTTCGGGGCTCGCTACCTGGAGATCCCGGTCTCCGCGATCACGCCGAATCCCCGGCAGCCGAGACGGACCTTCGACGAGGACGCGCTGGAGGAACTCGCCGAATCCATCAGGCAGGTCGGGCTGCTCCAGCCGGTGGTGGTCCGTGCGGCCGGGGCCGGCCGGTACGAGCTCATCATGGGCGAGCGGCGGTGGCGCGCCTCCCAGCGGGCCGGGCTGACCGAGATCGGCGCCATCGTCAAGCAGACCCAGGACAATGACCTGCTCCGGGACGCGCTGATCGAGAACCTGCACCGCCAGCAGCTCGACCCGCTCGAGGAAGCGGCGGCTTACCAGCAGCTGCTCGACGACTTCGGGGCCACCCACGAGCAGCTGGCGCAGAAGATCGGCCGCTCCCGCCCGCACATCAGCAACACCCTCCGGCTGCTCAACCTCCCTCCGGCCGTGCAGAAGCGCGTCGCCGCGGGCGTGCTCAGCGCCGGCGACGCCCGCGCCCTGCTCGGCCTGGACGACCCCGCCGCGCAGGATCGCCTGGCCCACAGGATCGTGGCCGAGGGCCTGTCCGTCCGTGCCGTCGAGGAGATCGTCTCCCTGGGCGGCGACGAAGCCCCGCGGAAGGGGACGGCTCCGGGCAGGCCGCCTGTCGCCCCCGGCCTGCTCCGCCTGGCCGATCGCCTCTCCGACGTCTTCGAGACCCGGGTCAAGGTGGAGATGGGGCGGCACAAGGGCAAGATCATCGTCGAGTTCGCCACGCCGGATGACCTGGAACGCATCGTCAAGGCCATGAGCCCGGAGACGTCCGGGCCGGAATCCTGACAAAGGCTGGGAGCCCAGCCTTCCGCGTCAGCTGGCCTGGACGAGGTGCTGGAGACCGTGCGCGGGACGCACGATTTCTACGTCACCTGCATCGCGCCGAACTGGCTGCACCTGATCGCGGCGTCGGGCCGACGTGGCCGACCGGATTCCGGTCCTGGCGACCGGGACCGCCAAAGCACCGGTCGAGGGGCTACCTGCCCTGGCCCGGGGGCCCCGCTTCGCCCCGGGGCTGGTCCGCGCCGCGGCCGCCTCCGGGCTCATGGGGCCTGTGATGCCAGGCGGACCAGGCGTGCCTCCGGGTCTCCTGCCCGGCGTCCGGGCCCTGGATTAACGGGGAGGATCCGGCCTGCGGGGAGGATCCGGTACCCCAGGGCTGCCCAGATCCTCCCGGTAAGCCATATCCTCCCCGTTAATTCGGCGCAGGGCAGGCTCCGGGCCTTGGCGCACGGGGCCCGTGATGCCAGGCGGACCGGACTTACCCTAGTTACTTAACCAGTGCTCTGGCCGCCGTTCTCGGCACACTGCACGAGGATCTGGCCTCACGGGACAACGCCCTGGAACGATCCGGACGGTGCGACCAGCGCCGGCCGCCTACCAGACGAGCCGGTCCCATGACCTGGCCGCACTCATGGGACAGACCAGGGCGGCCGCACTACCGGTGCTGCGCACTCCGTGCAGCACCGGCGAACTGCCGGCCTACCTGGGAACCAGCGCACTGTCTGCGTCGGAACACACCGCGCGCTTCGCGCGGCCGGGCTAGTGCACACGGCCCGGTGTGGTCGCAGCATGTGCCATTCGCTGCCCCGTTCGGCAGGATCCTCCTCACGGGAATGGCGATGATTCACGTGAAACAACACCGCCGTAATTCGTGGGTCCGGCCGGAGAGTTAGGCTGAGGCTGCCTCGCGGATGCTGGCGAGGAAGGCGTCCACGTCGGCTTCGGTGGTATCGAAGGCGGTCATCCAGCGGACCACCGATCCTGGCTCGTCCCAGACGTGGAAGGTCCAGCTCTGCTGCAGGGCGGCGATGTGCCGCGGCCTGAGCCGGGCGAAGACGGCGTTGGCCTGGACCGGGTGGACTATTTCCACGCCGTCCACGGCGGCCGCTCCGCCGGCGAGGCGGCGCGCCATGGCGTTGGCGTGCACCGCGTTGGCCCGCCAGAGATCGTCCTGCAAGAGAGCGCCGAACTGGGCGGCCACGAAGCGCATCTTGGAGGTGAGCTGGGTCTGCTGCTTACGCAGGTACGGCGCGTCGGCGGCCAGGCCGGGCCGCATCACGACGAGGGCCTCGGCGCCCATCGCGCCGTTCTTCGTCCCGCCGAAACTGAGCACGTCCGCGCACTCGGCCAGTTCGGCCAGCGGGCAGTCCAGCGAGGCGGCCGCGTTGGCCAGCCGGGCCCCGTCCAGGAACAGGCGGAGGTCGCTGGCGTGGCAGAAGTCGGCGACCTTCCGCAGCTCGGCGAGCGTGTAGCAGGTGCCGAGTTCGGTCGACTGGGTCAGGGCGACCACGCCGGGCTGGGACCGGTGGTCGTCGCCCCGCCCGGACAGCTTCTCCGCGATGAGCTCCGGGGTGATCTTCCCGTCCGCCGTCGGCACCAGGAGGAGCTTGGTGCCGATGAGCCGCTCGGCCGAACCGCACTCGTCGGTGTTGATGTGCGCGGTCTCAGCACAGATGACGGCCTCGTGCCGGCGCAGCAGCAGGCTCAGGCCGAGGACGTTGGCACCACTGCCGTTCAGCACCAGGAAGGCGTCGTCGGCACTGAAGATCTCGCGCAGCCCGGCGGTGGCCCGCTCGGACCACGCATCGGCGCCGTAAGCGACCGCGTCGCCCGGGTTCGCGTCCACGATCGCGCGGAGCACCGCCGGATGGACGCCCGCGTGGTTGTCGCTGCCGAAGCTCTTGGGATGTGTCATGGCCACGAGCCTAGAACCCAGGCCAGCAGGGCTCGTACTCCAGCCGGCCATGCTTGACTCGGCTGATTCCGCGGCAGGATACCGGCATGCGGATCGATGCCGACGCCATCTGCCAGCTCCTCGGCCTGGGCGAACTATGCGGTCCGGCGGAACTCAGGCGCCGCGCGCGGCCGCCTGCTCGAGCAGCCGGACGCAGGTGCTGCCGAACGGGTGACCCGACGCCTCGAGCGCCAGCGGCAGCGTGCTGGTCTCGGTCATGCCAGGGGAGACGTTCACCTCGAGGAACCAGGGCGTGCCGTCCTCGTCCACGATGAGATCGGTCCTGGACAGGTCGCGCAGGCCGAGTACCGTATGCGCGGCCACCGCGATCCTCGCGAGCTCGTCCGCGACGAGGGCGGGCAGCCTGGCCGGAACGTAAAACTCGGTCTTGCCCGCGGTGTACCTGGCCGCGTAGTCGTATTCACCCTCGCCGGGGACGATCTCCACCGCGGGCAGCGGCTGCGGGCCCGCGCCGAGATCGATCACGCCCACCGCCACCTCGGTGCCGGCGATGAACCGCTCGATCAGCGCGGTGTCGCCGTAGGCGAAGCAGCTCAGCACCGCGGCCGGCAGCTCCGCGGCGGTGCGGACCGCACTGGCGCCCAGGGCCGATCCGCCGCGGGAGGGCTTGACGTACAGCGGCAGCCCGAGCTTGGCCACGATGAGGTCGATGACCGCGGCGGCGCCGAGGTCGTGGAAGGTTTCCCGTGGCAGCGTCACCGACGGCGGCGTGACCAGTCCCGCGGCCGCGGTCAGCGCCTTGGCGGTCGGCTTGTCGAAGGCCATCTGGCAGGCCCCGGCCACCGAGCCGACGTACGGCACGCCGAGCAGCCCGAGCACCTCCCTGATCGCGCCGTCCTCCCCGCAGACGCCGTGGATGGCCGGGAACACGGCGCTGGGCGGGTCGGCGCGCAGCAGGGAGAGCAGGGCCGAGTCGGCGTCCGCGACGATCGCGTGGATGCCCGCCTCGGCCAGGGCGTCGCGGACCCGGTCCCCGGACCGCAGCGACACTTCCCGCTCGGGAGACAGGCCGCCGGCCAGCACGACGATTCGCTCAAGATCGCTCATGATTTTGAAAAACAGCCTTAACTAGGATGCCGACATGGGTCCGAAGTCGTCCCGCAGCTGGACCTCGGTCTCGATCACCGAGGCGAGCCTGCGGACGCCCTCCCCGATCCGGTCCGGGTCGGGGAACGAGTAGCAGAGCCTGGCGTACTGGCCGCCCGAGCCGTCGGCGTAGAAGCCCGTGCCCGGCACGTAGGCCACCCGGGACGAGATCGCCCGGGGCAGCATCGCCTTGGCGTTGATCCCGTCCGGCAGCCTTAGCCAGACGTAGAACCCGCCGGCCGGCCGGGTCCAGTGGCATTCCGGCGGCATCATCCGGGCCAGCGCGCTCAGCGTCGCGTCCCTGCGTTCCCGGTAGAGCTCGCGGAAGTCCTTGATCTGCTCGTACCAGGGCTGGGTGTTCAGGTACTCGCGCACGGTCAGCTGCGAGAAGCTGGAGTGGCACAGCACGGCCGACTCGGCGGCCAGGATCAGTTTCTCCCTGACGGCCGTGGGCGCGACCGCCCAGCCCACCCGCACGCCCGCGGCGAAGGTCTTGGAGAACGTGCCGAGGTACACGACGCCCTCCGCGTCGTCGGCCCGCAGCGCGCGCATCGGCTCGCCGTCGAAACCGAGCAGGCCGTAGGGGTTGTCCTCGACGACGAGCAGGCCCGCACGCTGGCAGATGTCCAGGATGCGGTGCCGCCGCCCGGCGGCCAGGGTGACCCCGGCCGGGTTGTGGAAGTTCGGCACGGTGTAGAGGAACTTGGCCCGGCGCCCCGCCGCGGCGGTGCGCCGGATGGCGTCCTCGAGGGCCTCGGGGATCAGCCCGTCGTCGTCCATCGCCACGTGCACCACGTCCGCCTGGTAGGCCGCGAAGGCGCCCAGTGCGCCCACATAGGAGGGCGCCTCGACCAGCACCACGTCGCCGGGGTCGATGAAGATCCTGGCCAGCAGGTCAAGGGCCTGCTGCGAGCCGACGGTGACCACGATCTCGTCGGGGTGGGCACGGATCTGCTCCAGCGCCATGACGTCGCAGATCCGCTCCCGCAGTCCCGCGTCGCCCTGGGCGGTGCAGTACTGCAGCGCGGTCGCGCCCTGGGTGGCGATGAGCTGGCCGATCATCTCGCCGACGACGTCGAGCGGGAGCGCCGCCACGTAGGGCGAGCCGCCAGCCAGCGAGACGATCTCCGGCCTGGCGGCGACGGCGAACAGGGCCCTGATTTCCGAAGCCACCATGTCAACCGCGCGCTCGGCGTACTGGCCGACGTAACGGTCAATTCGCTGGGGCTGGGATATCGGCTGCGGTTCGGGTGTCACGGCCTCTCCTGAAGTCGTCGGCTCTGTTCGCCCCGAGGAGACGATCCCGCCGCTTCCCCCCGAGTATCATGCCAGGATAAGGGGTATCTCCCGGGAACGCTTGTGGATTCCGCCGGGGAACAGGATGTCACGTCGTATCGTAAATATCACGCTGGATAATCTCGGTGACCTGCCGCCGAAGTGCCGCAAATGCGTTTTCTGGGAACTTGGCCCGGTCAGCCGGGCGCGGGCCGAGGAGAGCGGCGACCCGGAACTCGAGAAGGAGTCCTGGGTTTCTTCCGTGCTGCTCGAATGGGGCAGCTGCGGCAAGATCGCTTATGTCGACGGCGTACCCGCCGGTTACATGCTCTTCGCGCCGCCGCAGTACGTACCCCGCTCGATCGCCTTTCCCACCAGCCCGGTGAGCGCCGACGCGGTGCTGTTCATGTCCGCCCACCTGCTCAGCGAGTTCACGGGCGGCGGCATCGGCCGGATGCTCGTCCAGGCGATGGCCAAGGACCTCACCCGCCGCGGCGTCCGGGCCATCGAGGCCTTCGGCGACCGGCGCTGGGAATCCCCGGCCTGCATGCTCCCGGTGGATTACCTGCTCTCGGTCGGCTTCAAGACGGTCCGCCCGCACCACCACTACCCGCGGCTCCGGATGGAGCTCAGGACCGTGCTCACCTGGCGGGAGGACGTCGAGGTGGCGCTCGAGCGGCTGCTCGGGTCCATGACGCCGTCGGCCCCCCAGGGCGCCCTGCGGCCGGTGTAGGGCGCCCGTCCGGCGAGCCTGATCAGATATATTCAGCCAGCTCACGCAGGAGAGCCGACTTCGGCTTGGCCCCGACGATCTGCTTCACGACCTGCCCGCCGGAGAACACGCTCATGGTCGGAATGGCCATGATGCCGTAGCGCTGCGATACGGCGGGATTCTCGTCGATGTTGAGCTTCACGACGTTGATCTTGTCTGCGTACTCGGTGGCGATCTCCTCGAGCACCGGGGCGACCATGCGGCACGGGCCGCACCATTCGGCCCAGTAATCCACGATGACCGGCTTGTCGCTCTTCAGGACCTCCACCTCGAAGGTCTCGTCCGTCACGACCTTGGTCGCGCCCACTGCCATCACATCCCTTTGCCTTGCGTTATCTGATTCCTGGCCGGCTCGTACGGTCAGGTTTCCTTGCTGGCCAGCCAGCGCTCCGCGTCGAGGGCCGCCGCGCAGCCGGTGCCGGCCGCGGTGACCGCCTGCCGGTAGGTGCGGTCCACGACGTCGCCGGCGGCGAAGACGCCCTCGAGGGCGGTGCGGGTGGACGGCTGGTCGACCAGCAGGTAACCGTCGGGGTCGGTGGCGAGCTGCCCGGCGAACAGATCCGAGCGCGGGTCGTGGCCGATGGCGACGAAGACGCCGGTCACGGGAAGCACCTGCTCGGTGCCGTCCTTGGTGCTCCTGAGCCGCAGGCCGGTGACCTTATCGGGGCCGAGGACCTCCGCCACCTCGTTGTCCCACAGGAACTTGATCTTGGGGTTGGCAAACGCCCGTTCCTGCATGATCTTCGAGGCGCGGAGCGTGTCGCGCCGGTGGATCACCGTCACCGACTTGCCGAACCTGGTGAGGAACATGGCCTCTTCCAGGGCCGAGTCACCGCCGCCGATGACCGCGATGTCGTGGCCGCGGAAGAAGAACCCGTCACAGGTGGCGCACCAGGACACGCCGTGCCCGCCGAGCTCCTTCTCGCCCGGCACGCCGAGTTCCTTGTACCGCGAGCCGCTGGCGATGATCACGGCCTTGGCGAGGTAGGTCTCGCTCTCGGTCTTGATCACCTTGGGATCCGCGGCCAGGTCGACCGCCGTGACGTCGTCCGCCAGCAGCTCGGCGCCGAACCGCTCCGCCTGCTTGCGCATGGAGTCCATCAGCTCGGGACCCATGATGGCGTCAGGGAAGCCAGGGAAGTTCTCCACGTCGGTGGTCTGCATGAGCGCGCCGCCCGCCGTGACCGAGCCCTCGAAGACCAAGGGCTTCAGCTCGGCGCGAGCCGCGTAAAGTGCCGCCGTGTAACCGGACGGGCCGGACCCGATGACGATGACGTTCCGGACTTCGGTCACCTCTGCCAACCGTTATCAACCCCTCATCTGACTGGCACTCCAGTGAACCGATACTAGGGCTCGGAGATTCCCGCCGGCACCGATGTCCGGGCAAGCACGTGACTGCTGGTCGCCGAGCAGTCCGGGGCCGTTATCCAGGCCGTGGCGTCCTGGCCCGTGCGGGCGACGATGAGGATGGCCGGCTGGCCCTCGTAGCGGGCGCTCTCGACCAGCCGCAGCGGGTCGCCGTTGGCCAGCACGCGCACGCAGCCGCGCAGCGACTTCGGCGGGACGTGCGTCGGGCGCGACGCCAGCGGCACGCGCAGGGCCGCCTCCACCTGC
Organism: uncultured Actinomycetes bacterium; assembly: GCA_963722275.1. Lineage (GTDB taxonomy): Bacteria > Actinomycetota > Actinomycetes > Streptosporangiales > Streptosporangiaceae > Palsa-504. The sequence continues at coordinate 10,501 of CAVRMX010000007.1, forward strand.
TGCCGCAAGGTGGCGCGGGAGAAGTTGGTGCGGCTGGTGACGACGACGAAGTTGGCTGGGGACATCCGCTGCGACCGCGGCTCCGTGCCCTGGAGCGGTGACGACGCGGGCGCGTTGACGCGGCCGGCGGACGCCTTCGAGCCGCCGGCGGACGCCGCCGAGCTGGCCGCTGCCCGCCCGGCACTGCCCGCCGAGGAGGCGGTGGTCTGACCTCCGGGGCCGTGGCCGATCTGGCTCAGGCCGAACCCGCCGGCCGCCAGCACGACGGCCGCGCCCACCGGGGCGAGCACGCGCCATGTCGCCAGCCGGAAGCCGCGGTGCCCGCCCGGGCGCCCGGGCGCGGCGGGTGCGCGGGTGCCGTCACCGTGCGCCCGTTCGGGATCATCCCTTTGTGCCACCTCGGCCGCCAGCACGGTGTCGAGCCGCTCGGCCACGCGGTCGGGCATGGCCGGTGCCGGGACCGCCGCGAGCAGCGCCGAGACCCCGGCCAGCTGGCTGTCCAGGGCGGTGCAGCGATCACAGCTGGCCAGGTGCGCGGCGATCCTGGCGCCGTGCCGCCCGGTGATGAGTCCCGCCCGGAACTCGGCCAGGACATCGGTGTCCAGGTGCGTCATCTGCCCCCTCATGTATCGCCTCCCTGCGCAGGTGAGACGCTCTCGCTGGCCGATCGGTTCCCTTGCAGATGCGCAACATGCGGAAGCAGCCGGGCGCGGGCCCGGGCGCAGCGGCTCTTTACCGTGCCTGGCGAGGTGTCGAGGATGACGGCGGCGTCGGCCACCGAGAAGCCGAGCATGTCGACCACCACGAGCGCGGCTCGCTGCTGCGGCGGCAGCAGCCGCAGCGCGGCGTTCACGTCCAGCCTGGTGTCCGCGGCGCGGGCCGGGTCGCCGTCCTGCGCCACCAGGGCCTCGAACGCCTGCTCGTCCCCGGCGGACAGGGCGGGCCGGGCCGCGCGGCGGCGCAGCCGGTCCAGTGACGCGTTCACCACGATCCGGTGCAGCCAGGTGGTGACGGCCGACTCGCCGCGGAAGTCGGCGGCCCGGCGGAACGCGGAGACCATGGCGTCCTGGAGCGCGTCGGCGGCCTCCTCGGGATCGCACACCGTGCGCAGCGCCACCGCCCACAGCCGGTCCCGGTGCCTGCGGAAGAGCTCGCCGAACGCCTCGGCGTCCCCGGCCACGTGCCGGCGGAGCAGCTCCTGATCAGGCGGGCCATCCCGGTCGGCGTCCGGCATCCGGCATCCGCCCTACTGGCTCGCGGCGAAACCGCGCATGGTGATGTCGTAGATCAGCGCCTCGTACCTGCCCGGGCTGCCGGCCAGCGGCGGCAGGTAGGTGATCCAGATCAGCACGTAACGGCCGGCGGCCTGCTTGGTCACGTTGAAGGTGGTGCTGCCGTGGGCGGTGGTCGAGCTCTGTACCGGGGTGAACGTGGCCGCGCCCGGGGTGTTGCTGTTGCCGATCTCGACCTCGGCGTGGGTGCAGCAGGCGGCGCCGAACTGGACCATCACCTGGCTCAGCCGCACCTGCCTGCCCATGTCGAGGATCAGCCCGGTGCCCTTCTTCGGCAGGCCCCCGAAAACCGGGGAACCGAGATAGTAGCTGGTGTGCCAGAACGTGCTGGCGTCGCCGTCTATCGCGTACTGCGCGCCGCCGGGATCCTCGCCGCCGCCGCTGTCGAAGCTGCTCACGCTGACCGGCTTGAGCGGGACGGCCGCGGCCGCGGCCGGCGACGACGACGAGTGTGACCGGCTCGGCGTCGGGGCCGCCGAGCGATTCAGGCTGCGGCTGATCGACCAGGCGGCCACCCCGACCGCCGCCAGGACCAGCACGATCACGACGCTGACGATGGCACGGGCCGCGGTGGAGCGCTGGGCGGGCGGCTTGCGGCCGCCGCCCGGCCGGGTGCGCGGCGCGGCATCCTGCGGCGGGTACGGGTTGGTCGATCCGTCCTGCTGGTAGGCGTAGCCATGCGCGGCGGTCCGGGGGGCGGGCGTGGCGGCGGCAGGGAACGGCGACGGCACCGGCGGGGCGGCGCAGGCCAGGGCGTCGGCGAACGTCGCCGCGGTGCTGAGCGCCGGGCCGTGGCGGTTCGGCTGCTGGAACAGCGCCCGGCAGGTCACGTCGTCGACGCCGGCCGGCACGCCCGCGGACACCTGGCGCGGCGTGCACAGGCCTCCGCCGTTTTGCGGCGCGGGCGGGAGCAGCCCCGGCGCGGATCCGGCGTACCCCGGCTGGCCGGGCCAGTACCCGGTCAGCGCGGCGTAGAGCAGCCGGGCGAGGTCCCGCGTGTCGGTCAGCTCGGGGTCATCCGCGCCGTCGTCCGGCGCGGCCAGCGCCGGCCCGGCCAGCGCGGCGTCGATGCCGAGCCCGGCGATCTTCACGCCGCCGCCCGATGTCCAGTGCAGGCAGGCCGGATCCAGCCGCATGTGCGCCAGGCCGATGTCGTGCGCGGCGGCGATCGCCCGCGCCGTCTCCACGAGCAGCGCGGCCGCGCGGGCCGGCTCGAGCGGGCCTTCCGAGAGCATGTCGAGCAGCGACTCGCTGGCCACCCACTCGAGCACGACGTAAGCCAGCTCGTCGCCGTCCTCCACGTCGAACACCTGGGCGAAGCGCGGGTCGCCGAGCCTGCTCGCGGTCCTGGCGGCGGTGACGGTCTCCGCGACCCGGGGGAAACCGTTCGCGAAAGTGAGCACGGTGACAGAGCGGGCGAGGGTCTCGTCCGTGGCTTTCCAGTACGTCCAGCCGGGGCCCGCGGTGACCTGGTCGACGAGACGGTATCGTCCCGCCAGCCGGGTTCCTGGTTCCGACGTGTATGTGCTCATAGGTTGCCACCCATGCTAATGCCGCCCGCCCGCCCGGCCGAACCTAGCCGCCATCGTCTTCATCAGGAATCCGAACTCGGCTACCCGCAGTGACCTGGCACAGAGCGCGTAGAGCCCGGTCGCGCCGCCGCCGCCGACGATCGTGACCAGCAGGCCGTAGGCTACGCTGGGGTTTTGCACGATATGTCCCGCGCCGACCATCACGGCGAGCGCCCAGACCAGCCCGGGCACGGTGGCCAGGTGCATCCTGGTCAGGCTCCTGGCGATCGTCCAGCCGTCCAGGCTGCCGACCCGGCGCAGCAGCAGCGCCCAGCCGGCGACCGTGCCGACCACGTTCGCGAGCCCGTACGCGACGGCCAGCCCGGCGACCACGGCGGCGCCGGGGAGAAGTGCCTTGGCGGTGTACGCCGCGGCGATGCTGACGCACATGGTGAGCAGGCCGACCAAGGCGGCGGTCCGGCTGTCCTGGAACGAGTAGAACACCCGCAGCTGCAGCTGGGTGAGCATGTAGGGCACCAGGCCGAGGGAGAACAGGCCGAAGACCTCGCCGATGTAGCGCGCCTGCTCGGGCGTGTTGCTGAAGTAGGAGAACAGGACCTCCGCCATCGGGCCGCCGAGTACCGCGAGGTAGATCGCCGCCGGGACCACGAGCACGGAGGCCAGCCGGACCCCGATCGAGAAGTCGTCCCTGACCAGCGAATACCGGCGCGCGCTTGCGTGCTCGCTCATCCGGGGCAGCAGCGCCGTGATCACCGAGATGCCGATGATCGCGTACGGTAGCTGGAACAGCTGCCAGGCGATGGAGTACGCAGAGTAACCACCCGAGCCTGCCGAGGCGTCGTTCGCGACGCGCTGGACGACCAGGTAGCCGGCCCACTGGGTGACCACGTAGAACGACATCCAGCCGGCCATCCGGCCCATCTCGGTCACCTCGCCGGGCCGGAACCCGAGCACGGGGCGCCAGCGGAACCCGGCCGCCCGCAGCGACGGGAACAGCGCCACGGTCTGCGCCACCACGCCGAGGGTGGTGCCGATGCCGAGCAGCTGCACGCCGAAGGCGGAGATGTTCCCTGGGGTCTTGTGCGCGCCGACCGTGACCACGTAGAAGCCGCCGACGGCGATCACGACCAGGTTGTTGACGACCGGGGTCCACATCGGCGCCGCGAACCGGCCGCGGGTGTTCAGGATCGCCCCGATCAGCGAGCTCATCCCGTAGAAGAAGATCTGCGGGATGAAGAAGTAGGCCCACACCACCGTCACGTTGTACTGGCTGCCGGTGAAGTTGGGCGCGTACAGGTGGACCAGTGGGGCCGCCACCGCCGTCGCCAGCAGGGTGACGGCCAGCAGGGCCAGCGCGCCGAGGGTGAACAACCGCTGCGCGTAGGCCTCGCCGCGGTCGGGGTCGCGCTTGGCCGCCCGGACCAGCAGCGGTACCACCACGCTGGTGAAGATGCCGCCGAGCATCAGGTAGTAGACGGTGTTCGGCAGGGTGTTGGCGTTGTTGTACGCGTTGCCGAGGAAGCTGGTGCCCAGGGCGGCCGCTAGGACGAGGGTGCGCAGGAAGCCGGTTCCCCGCGAGACCAGAGTGCCGACCGCCATGCCGGCCCCGGACCGTACCAGGCTGGAGCGCTGGGCCGTGACCGGTCCCTGCGGGCCGGCCGCCCGCCGGGGGCCGGCTGTTCCCGGGCGCACGCCTGGCGGGCCGGGAGGTGGTGCGGCAGGCGCGGGAGATCCGGGCGGCCCCGGCGCCCCGGCCGGAGTCGGAGTGAAGGTGGGCTGCCGGAGACGCTGCGGAGGAGGCGGCTGGGCCTGCCCTGGCGGCGGGTGGCCGGCGGTCCTGGGCACCCGGCGCCAGCCGTGCGGGTCCTCAGGCGAGCCGGGCGGGCCGGGGGATGGCGGGCGGTGCGGGCGGGCAGGCGGGGCCGGCCACGTCAGCGCCAGCGGCAGCGTCGTCTCGGCCGGGCTCGGGCCGCCGCCCGGCATCGGGCCCTCGATCGGCGGCAGCGGGTCCGGGGCCGCGTGCCGGCCCCGGCGCGGCGGTTCGCCGTCGCCGGACCCCGGCTCCTGGCGGCGGGCCTCTTCGGGCCCGGGGTCAGGCGCCGTCGACCCAGCGTCGTGCATCGGCCAGGTCATCCGGTGCCTCCGTCGGGTGTCGCGCATCGGTGGTGCCAGTCACGACGCTACCCGGTGGGTCCGCTTCTTCGTTGACGAGATGCGTGTCGTCGTGCAGCCACCGCCGGACACCGCGGTACAGCGAGGTGAGCACGAGGACGCCGATGGCGGCGCCGATGAGGAACAAGATCGCCCGGCCGTATCTGGTCGACTCGACGGTGAACGATTTGCCGCCGAACGGCAACGGCGTCCCGTTCGCGCTGGTGAGGCTGAGCTTGATGAGGGTGGATCCCTGCGGGGCGTGGGTGACAGGCAGCCGCACCGTGAACGGCTGCAGCGCCGGGACGATCACCAGGCTCTGGAAGTGGCCGACGGTCAGCTGGGACGTCCGGCCGGGCGAGTTGACCACGCTGGCGACCACCCGGACCTTGATGGCCTGATGCAGCCCGTTCTGGATCGACACGGGGACCAGCCCGGAGGAACCGCCCATCGGCACCTGGTCCGACGTGATGATCCTGACCTTTTTCTCCGCGTTCGTCAGGTAGGCGGACAGGCTGGCGGCCCGCGCCGCCCCGCCCGGCGCGCCGCTGCCGCGCCAGGCGGCCGACTCCGTGGCCAGCAGCGCCTTATCCAGGGTCTGGATATAGGGCGCACCGGGCTGGTAGAGCATGGACTTGTACACGGCGAGCCGGTCGCCGAGCCTGCGCACCTGGCTCAGGTAGCCGCGGCTGAGCTCGCCCGGGCTCGCCTTGCGGCCCGGCGGCGGCTGCCGCGTCACCGTGCGCTGGGTGTCCGGCGCCGAGCTCAGGCTGCCCAGCTGGGCCGGCGCCAGCCACGGGGCGGCCGCGGTCTCGCCGAGCAGGGAACTGGCGAGCGTCCCGGACGGGCTCCAGCCGGCCGGCGGGGCCACCACGACCGTGCGGGCGGACTCGGGGGCCTCGGCGGCGATCATCGCCGTCTCGGCGAGGAACCGCTGCCTGACGGCGAACTCGGTGCTCTCCGGCAGGGTGCCGGAGCCTGCTTTCAGCACCCCGGTCAGGGTGTTGTCCGAAAGCAGCACCTTCATCGGCAGGCCCGCCACCCGGAGCGAGGCGACCGCGTCGTCGGGCTGGAAGACGGTGGCGGCATCCGCGGGCCGCATCTCGCCGCTGTTCAGCACCACCGTGCCGACGTGCTCGGCGGTGGCGAGGTTGGTAAGCACGCTCAGGTCCGCGCTGCCGCCGGGCGGCCAGGCCACGGCGTGCCCGAACGTCCCGTGCAGCACGCTGTCCGCCACCGCGTCGCCGGTGCGGTACGCGGTCGCGAGATCCTTGGTCAGGCCCTGATGGACCAGGGCCGTCATGTCCACGTTGGCGTACGGGGTGAGCACGGTCGGCTGGCCCGCCGTGACCTGCCTCAGCCTGGCCAGCCAGCTCGCCGCGGCCTTGCTGGCCGGCTGGGAGGGAGCGTCGGTGCAGTTGGTCTTGCCGCCCACCTCGTAGCGGCGGGCCATGGTGGCGACGTCGTCCAGCAGCGCCGGGTCGATGACCCAGGTCAGGCCGGCCCGGGATGGCTCGCCCCGGCGTCGAGCAGGGCGGCCAGGCGGCCGCCCTGGTTCAGCTCGGCGGCTAGGTCGTTGCTGGTCAGGGCGGGGCACACCTGGTGCTGCGGCTGGCCGACGAGCGGCCAGAGCCAGGAGATCTTCAGCGGGTGGGCCAGGGCCGCCGCTCGCGGGCCGGGCCAGAACGGGAGCAGGGTCCGCGCGGAAGAGAATATGGCGCTCGAGAGGTCCTGCAGCTGGGCGGTCACCGGGTACACGCCGAAGCTGCTGATCCCCTGGGTGCTGACCTGGAACGAGGCGGTCCAGGATGCGGTGGAGCCGGGAGCGACGCTGGTGGCGAAACCGAAAGGGTTCCCGGCGGGGAGCAGGCCGCTGGCCAGGTCGCGGGACAGGTAGGAATCCATGCCGTCGCGGGTGGTGAAGTGGGTCGCCGAGGTGTACAGCTGCACATCGAGCCCGGCCAGCGTCTGCCGGGTGCGGTTGGTGATCGTGCCGGACACGCTGACCGTGGCGCCGGGCGCGGCGACCTGCGGGCTCATCGTGTCGATGGTCACCGACACGCCGCTCGTCCCTGACCCGTCCGCCGTGCTGGCTTGCGCCGCTGTGCTGGCTTGCGCGGGGACCGCCGCCAGCCCGGCGGTGACGATCGCCGCCGGGATGGCGAAAGCGGCGGCCAGGGACAGCGTCCGCCGCTTGAGGTTCGCCAGTAGCAAGTTGTGCACACCTGGAATGGTATTGCCGTTCGCGCCAAGCCCGCGCTGTCGATACTCTCGATGGCCGTGCCTATGAGCAACGAACAGCGAAAAGCGGTCGCCAGGCTGCTGCGCGAGCGGGTGCCCGCCGCAGCCGGGATCGGCCGCCTGTTCGCGCGCCACGGCCACGAGCTCGCGCTGGTCGGCGGGCCGGTCCGGGATGTCCTCCTCGACCAGTATCCGGGTGACCTCGACCTGACCACGGACGCGACGCCGGACCAGGTGCTGGCGATGACCAGCGGCTGGGCCGACAAGACGTGGACGGTCGGGATCGCCTTCGGCACGGTCGGGCTGCGCAAGGGAAACGCGTTCTTCGAGATCACCACCTACCGCAGCGAGCAGTACGGGCGGACCTCGCGCAAGCCCGACGTGCAGTACGGCAAGTCGCTGGAGGAGGACCTGGGCCGCCGTGATTTCACCGTCAACGCGATGGCGGCCCGGCTGCCGGGGTACGAGTTCACCGATCCGTTCGGCGGCCTGGACGCGCTCAGGGACAAGGTGCTGCGGACGCCGGGCCTGCCCGAGCA
>CAVRMX010000008.1:0-14800 GCA_963722275.1 uncultured Actinomycetes bacterium
CCGCTGGTCATTCTCCTCTCCCTTATGGTGATGGGATGACCGAGGTGTTCCGGCTCTGCGACGACTACATCACCAGGTGGGCCGCGCTGGATCCGGTCGCGGCCGGGATGATCGGGCTCAGCGAGTCCTTCGGCGCGGCCACCGACTACGGGCCGGACGGCTACGCGGCCCGCGAGGAGCTGATCGCCTCGACGCTGGCCGCGCTCGGGGCCGCGGCGGTAACCTCCGAGGCCGACCGGCTGGCCGCCGCCTTCCTGCGGGAGCGGCTCGAGGCCCAGCTGGCCTGGCACCGGGCCGGCGAGCCGCTCCGGCTGCTCCGCACCCCGATCGGGCAGATCAGCGCGATCAGGGACAGCGTGGACCTGCTGCCCCGCGACGGCGACGAGAGCTGGCGGAACATCGCGGCGCGGCTGGCGGCGATTCCCTCGATGTTCGCCAGCTGGCGGGCGAGCCTGGACGCCGGGCTCGGCCTGGGCCTGACCGCGGCGCGCAGGCAGGCCGTCGAGGCGGCGGCGGAGGCCGGCCGCTACGCCGGAACGCACGACGCGCTGGTGGCTGCCTACGGCGCCGGCCCGCTGGCGGGCAAGCTTACGGCGGCCGCGGACCAGGCCTACGGCGGTTACCGGGAGATGGCCCGTTACCTGCGTGAGGACTACGCGCCGCGAGCAGCCGAACGGGACGCGGTCGGGGCCGAGCGGTACGCCGTGGCGGCCAGGATGAGCCTGGGCGCCGACATCGACCTGGCCGAGGCCTACGAGTGGGGCTGGGCCGAGCTCGCCCGCATCGAGGGCGAGATGGCGAGGGAGGCCGGCAAGATCAGCCCCGGCGCGAGCCTGGACGAGGCCGCCTCGGTGCTGGACCAGACCGAGTACGTGACCGGCGCCGATGCCTACCTGGCCTGGTTGCAGGACCGTCACGGCGAGGCGGTCGAGCGGCTGGACGGCGTCCTGTTCGACATCGCCCCTCCGCTGCGCCGGATCGAGGCGGTGCTGGCCCGCGGCTCCAGCTCGGGGGCGGCCTATTACACGAAGCCGAGCGAGGACCTGACCAGGCCCGGCCGGACCTGGTGGCCGCTCGGCGGGCGGGGTGACGCGGACAGGTTCCAGACCTGGTCCGAGCTCTCCACCGTCTTCCACGAGGGCGTGCCCGGCCATCACCTGCAGGCAGGCGCGGCCATGATGGCGGGCGACGGGCTCTCCCGGTACGCCAAGAGCATGTTCGTGAGCGGGCACGGCGAGGGCTGGGCGCTGTACGCCGAGCGGCTGGCCGACGAGCTCGGCTGGTTCGCCGAGCCGGGTACTCGGCTCGGCATGCTGAGCGGATCGGCGCTGCGCGCCGCCCGGGTGGTCATCGACATCGGCGTCCACCTGGACCTGCCGCTGCCTGACGGCTCCCAGTGGACGTTCGGCAAGGCCTGCGAGGTCCTGCGCGAACGCGGCCGGGCCGAGCCGCACCGGGTAAACGCCGAGGTGGTCCGCTACTTCGGCTGGCCCGGTCAGGCCATCTCCTACAAGCTCGGCGAGCGCGGCTGGCTGGCGGCCAGGGAGCAGGCCATGCGGCGGCCTGGCCCCGGAGGGTTCGACCTGAAGCAGTGGCACACCGCCGCGCTCAGCCTCGGCCCCATCGGCCTGAGCGGCCTCACCGAGGCGCTGGCCAAGGCCGGCAACGGCAGCGGCTGAGGAGGGCTATCCCCTCACGGCTTGTCCTCGCGGATCCAGTGCGGACGCCGGAAGAGGCGGCCCAGCCTGTCATGCAGGCTGGGCCCGCTGTCGGCCAGTGCGTCCACCCGGTACACCGGAGGCCCGTCGGGCGGCGGCAACTGGCTGGCCTGGGCGTCATCCACGGTGGACCGGATCTGGCTCCGGGTGATCCGGAGCACCTGGTCGGCGTCGATGAAGCGCAGGCCGCCGTCGGTGGCGATCACGATCCCGTCGAAGACGTCGACCTCAGGTACCTCCAGCACGTGCTCGAGGGTGCCGATCGTGGCACCGCTGCTGCTCAGCACCGGCGTCCCGCGGACCGCCGCCTGATAGGAGATAGGCAGATCGTCGTCGGTCATGAGAGCTATCTTGCCCTCTAGCGCGGCCGGTGGTCGACGATGCGGCGCATCTTGCCCATCGAGCGCTCGATCGCCCCCGGGGCCTCGACGCTGGTGGTGACGGTGACGCCGATGGTGCTCTTGACCCGCGCGGTGAGCTCGGCGCCGGCGCTGACCGCGTCCGGTTCCGGGCAGCCGGGCCGGTGCTCGACGTGTACGGCCAACCGGTCCATCCGGCCCTCCCGGGTCAGGTGCAGCTGGAAGTGCGGGGACAGCGCCGGGATGCCCATGATCAGTTCCTCGATCTGGGTCGGGAACAGGTTGACCCCGCGCAGGATGATCATGTCGTCGGTCCGGCCGGTGATCTTCTGCATCCGCCGCATGGTGCGCGCGGTGCCAGGCAGCAGCCGGGTCAGGTCGCGGGTCCGGTAGCGGATCACCGGCATGGCCTGCTTGGTCAGCGAGGTGAAGACGAGCTCGCCTTCCTCGCCATCGGGCAGCGGCGCCCCGGTGAGCGGGTCGATCACCTCGGGGTAGAAGTGGTCCTCCCAGACGTGCAGGCCGTCCTTGGTCTCGACGCACTCCTGGGCCACGCCCGGCCCGATCACCTCGGACAGGCCGTAGATGTCGGTGGCGTCCAGGCCGGCCCGGACCTCCATCTCGGCGCGCATCTCGTTCGTCCACGGTTCGGCGCCGAAGATGCCGAACCGCAGTGAGGAGGCGGCCGGGTCGTCACCCTGGCGCTCCATCTCGTCCACGATCGCGAGCATGTAGGACGGCGTGACCATGATGATGTCCGGCCGGAAGTCCCTGATGAGGGTGACCTGGCGCTCGGTCATCCCGCCGGAGACCGGCACCACCGTGCAGCCGAGCTTCTCGCCCCCGTAATGCGCCCCGAGCCCACCGGTGAACAGCCCGTAACCGTAGGCGTTGTGCAGGATGTGGCCGGGCCGGCCGCTGGCCGCCCGGATCGAGCGGGCCATCACGGTGGCCCACACGTCGATGTCGTCTCGCGTATAGCCGACCACCGTGGCCCGGCCCGTGGTGCCCGAGCTCGCGTGGACCCGCACGACCTGCTCGCGGGGCACCGCGAACATGCCGAACGGATAGTTCTCCCGCAGGTCGGCCTTGCTGGTCAGCGGGTACTTGGCCAGGTCGGCCAGGTCCTTGCAGTCATCGGGGTGGACGCCGGCCGCGTCGAAGGCCGCGCGGTAGTGCGGCACGCTGGCGTAGGCGTGCCGCAGCGACCAGCGGAGCCGCTCCAGCTGCAGCGCATGCAGTTCGTCGGCTGAGGCCCGCTCGATGGGCTCGAGGTCCCCGGCCGGTGACGTAAGGTCCCGCATCCCTGACTCCTCGGGTGGCTAGGCGTCGTAGTCGACGATAATCCGGTCGGAGGCGGGGAGAGCCTGGCAGGTGAGAATGTAGCCCGCGTCGAGTTCGGTCTGCTCCAGGGCGTAGTTGCGGCGCATGGTGACCTCGCCCTCGGTGAGCCGGGCGCGGCAGGTGCCGCACACGCCTCCCTTGCAGGCGAACGGCAGGTCCGGGCGGACCCGCTGGGCGCCGTCCAGGACCGGGGTGCCGGCCGGGACGATCGCGGTGCTGCTGCGGCCGTCGAGCAGCACGGTCACCTCGGCGCCCGGGCCCGCGGCCGCCTCGGCGTGGGTGGCCTGGACGGGCGCGGTGTCCTCGACGTAGAACAGCTCGCGGTGGATGCGGTCGCGCGGCACGCCGAGCTCGGTGAGCAGCCCGATCGCGCCCTCGACCAGGCCGAACGGGCCGCACAGCCACCAGTGGTCCACCGCGGCCGGGTCGACGGTGACCGGCAGCAGCGAGCGCAGCTTGGCGGCGTCGAGCCGGCCGTTGAACAGCTCCACCTCCTGCGGCTCGCGGCTGAGCACGTGGACCAGGCAGATCCGCTCCGGGTAGGCGTCCTTGAGGTCGGCGATCTCGTCGGCGAACATCACCGAGTCGTTCCTCCGGTTCCCGTAGAGCAGGGTGACGGCGGACTTGTCCTGCGCGGCGAGCACGGATCCGGCGATGGACAGCACGGGCGTGATCCCGCTGCCCGCGGCGATCAGCACGTGCTGCCCGGGGGTGTCCAGGTCCGGGGTGAATGAGCCGGAGGGCGGCTGCGCCTCGACGACGTCGCCGGCCCGGCACCTCGTGCACCAGCCAGCCGGAGACCGCGCCGCCCGCCACCTCCCGGACGCCGATGCGCGGCGCGCATCCCCGCGCCGCGCAGATGGAGTAGGACCGGCGCTCGCGGCCACGGCGGATAGTCAGCGACTGCCCGGGCGCGAAGGCGAACCGCTCGGCCAGCGCGGGCGGCACGTCGAACGTCACCGCGGCGGAGTCGTCGGTGAGCGGGTCGACCCGCGCCACGGTGAGCGGGTGGAACTCCGTCCGCGACCCGGCCATCAGATGTCCTTGACGTATTCGAAGGGCTCGAGGCAGGTCTCGCAGCGGAACAGCGCCTTGCACGCGGTCGCGCCGAACGCCGCGGTCTGCGCCGTGTCGGCCGAGCCGCAGCGGGGGCATTCGACCGGCTCGCGCCGGGTCGCGGTCAGGGTGAGCGGGACCGGTCCCTGGCGAGGGGGCACGGCATGCGGCGGGGCGATACCGGCCGCGTGCAGTTTCCGGCGCCCTTCGGCGGTGATCCAGTCGCTGCTCCAGGCGGGGGCGATGGCGGTGCGCACGGTGACCTCGGCGAAGCCGGCCTGGCCGAGCTGGCGCCGCAGGTCGTGCGCGATCTCGCGCAGTGCCGGGCAGCCCGAGTAGGTGGGGGTGATCGTCACTACCAGGCGTTCGCCCTCGGCGGCCACGTCGCGCAGGATGCCCAGGTCGGCCAGCGTCACCATGGGCAGCTCGGGATCGGGCACGGCGGCGGCGACGGCCCGCGCGGCGTCCAGGCGTGACCCGGCCTGCGTCACCATGTCGCGTCCGGGTGGGCGCGGGCGATGCTCTGCAGCTCAGCGAGCAGGTAGCCGAACGCTTCGGTGTGCACGCCGTCGCGCCCCGCTTTGCCCGCGACCCGGGCCATCGGAGCGACCTGCGGACGCTCCAGGGTGGCCGCGGCGAGGACGGTGCCGAGCACCGTTTCGACTTCGGCGCGCAGGTCCGCCGGGTCAGCCGCCACCCCGGTCAGGTCGCCGGGGAACGGGTCGGCGCGGAACAACTCGTCCACCAGCGGCCAGATGACGGCCAGCGCGCGCTGCATCCGGTCGTGCGACAGCGGCGTCCCGTCACCGAGCCTGACCACCCACCCGGCCGCGTAGTCCCGGTGGTAGGTGAGTTCGTTGGCGCCCTTGGCCGCGATCGCCGCGAGCACCGGGTCTGCCGAGCCGGCCAGCCGGCCGAACAGCGCCAGCCGCCACGCCGAGAAGACCAGCAGCCGGCCCGCCAGCTCGGCGAAGTCGGCGTCCAGGTGCTCGGCCAGCCGCACGTTCCGGAACTCGTGCTCGTCGCGGAAGAAGGCCAGCTCGTCTTCACCCCGGCCGTTTCCCCCGGCTAGCCGGGCACCTTCGGCCTGGCCCGCGCGGGCCAGCAGCATGCGCGCCTGCCCGAGCAGGTCCAGGGCGATGTTGGCCAGCGCGGTCTCCTCCTCGAGCTCCGGCATGCGCGTCATCCACTGCTGCAGCCGGTGCGAGTAGATCAGCGCGTCGTCTCCGAGCATCAGGCAGTAGGCGGCCAGTGCCCGGGCGTCGACGCCGTCCGGCACCGACGCGTCGATCCCCTCGAGCGGGTCGGTGAACCCGGTGCCGAACGCCCACCGGTGATCTTCGGTTTCCTCGCTCAGGCTCTGGTACGCGGCGAACTCGTCCTCGGTCACCGGCCCCCCCTAAATGTGCGGGACATCGTCCGGGATCTGGTAGAACGTCGGGTGCCGGTACACCTTGTCGCCGGACGGCGCGAAGAACGGGTCCTTCTCGTCCGGGCTCGACGCGGTGATGGCGCTAGCCGCGACGACCCAGATGCTCACGCCCTCGTTGCGGCGGGTGTACAGGTCGCGAGCGTGGTGCAGGGCCATCTGCGAGTCGGCCGCGTGCAGCGACCCGACGTGCACATGATTCAGGCCGCGCTTGCCGCGCAGGAAAACCTCGTACAGCGGCCAGCCCGAGCGCACCTGTGGCTCGTCCATAACGCCGCCTCCCGTTTGGCCGCGTAGGCCGCGGCGGCCTCCCGCACCCACGCGCCCTCGTCGTGGGCGGCCTGGCGCCGCGCGATCCGCTGCGCGTTGCACGGCCCGTTGCCCTTGACCACGGCCATGAACTCGTCCCAGTCCACCGGTCCGAAGTGGTAGTGCCCGCGCTCGTCGTTCCACCGCAGCTGGGGGTCGGGCAGGGTGACGCCGAGCTTTTCCGCCTGCGGCACCGTCATGTCCACGAACCGCTGCCGCAGCTCGTCGTTGGTGTGCCGCTTGACGCCCCACGCCATCGACTGCGCGGTGTTCGGCGACTGGTCGTCCGGCGGCCCGAACATCATCAGCGACGGCCACCAGAACCGGTCCGTCGCGTCCTGCACCATCGCGCGCTGTGCCGCCGAGCCGTGCATCATGGTCAGCAGCAGCTCGTAGCCCTGCCGCTGGTGGAACGACTCCTCCTTGCAGATGCGCACCATGGCCCGGCCGTAGGGGCCGTAGGAGGAGCGGCACAGCGGCACCTGGTTGCAGATGGCCGCTCCGTCGACCAGCCAGCCGATCACGCCCACGTCGGCGTAGGTCAGCGTCGGGTAGTTGAAGATCGAGGAGTACTTCTGCCGCCCGCTCAGGAGCCTGGCGGTGAGGTCGGCGCGATCGGCGCCCAGCGTCTCGGCCGCCGAGTACAGGTACATGCCGTGACCGGCTTCGTCCTGCACCTTGGCGATCAGGATCGCCTTGCGGCGCAGCGACGGGGCCCGGGTGATCCAGTTGCCCTCCGGCTGCATGCCGATGATCTCCGAGTGCGCGTGCTGAGCGATCTGGCGGATCATCGTCGCCCGGTAGGCGTCCGGCATCCAGTCCCGCGGCTCGATGCGCCGCCCGCGCTCGATGGTCTGGTCGAAGTGGTCAAGCAGCCCGGCCGTGCCGTCCTGCGCGGACGCCGTCGCGGGAGGCCCAGCCTCCGGAAGTGCTGCCATCGCCACCATCCCTCCGGCCTCGGTCCCGGCTCCTCGGTACCGGCTCCTCAGTACCGGCTCCTCAGTACCGGCTCCTCGGGCACCATGGTAAGCACCGCGCGGCCGCTCGCTGCTAGCTCGTTTCCCGTATTATATACCGGACGTTCGGTCCATAATACGGGAGGCGATGATGGCGCCGCGGCTGTCCAGCGTGGAGGCGATGATGGCGAACGACGAGGCCTCCCGCGGCCTTGGCATCGAGCTGATCGACCAGGGCGAGGGCCGGGCGGTGACCCGCATGACGGTGCGCGGCGACATGGTGAACGGGCACGCCATGGCCCACGGCGGCCTGGTCTTCACCCTGGCGGATACCGCGTTCGCCTGCGCCTGCAACAGCTTCGGGCCGGTGACCGTGGCGGCGTCGGCCGAGATCGTGTTCGTGGCTCCGGCGCGCGCCGGGGACGTCCTGGTGGCCGAGGCGGTGCTGCGGACCCGGTTCGGGCGGGCCGGGCTCTACGACGTGACCGTCCGCCGGGGCGGCGACGTGATCGCGGAGTTCCGCGGCCGCAGCCACCAGCTCGGGCCGGTCTCGTGAGCCCGCCCGCCGGGCCCCCTTACGCGGGCCGGCGCCGCGGGCGGCCCGGGTACGACCTCGCGTCCGTGCTGGCGGTGGCGGTTGAGCTCTTCAACGAGCGGGGTTACGACGGCACGAGCATGCGCGACCTGGCGGCCAGGCTCGGCATCGCCAAGTCGGCGATCTATCACCACGTCACGGGCAAGGAGGAACTGCTCAGCCTGGCCCTGGACCGGGCCATGGACGGCCTGGCGGCGGTGACCACCCGGGCCCGCGCGCTCCCCGCCCCGGCCATCGAGCGCCTGGAGTACCTCGTCCGGGGCAGCGTCGAGGTGCTCGAGGCCGAGTCGCCCTACGTCACCCTGCTGCTCCGGGTGCGCGGCAACACCGAGGTCGAGCGGGCCGCGCTGGACAAGCGGCGCGGCTTCGACCGGTTCGTGGCCGAGCTGGTGGCCGAGGCCGTGCGAGACGGTGACATCCGGCCGGAGGCCGACGCGATGATCACCGCCCGGCTGCTGTTCGGCCTGGTCAACTCCATCGTCGAGTGGTACAGCCCGAACCCTCATCCCCGCCGCGCGGGCGCGGCCTCGCTCGCCGATCCGGTGTGCGCGATGGCCTTCGACGGCCTGCGTACCGGGCGCCGCGGGCCCTCTCAGTAGCGGATCGCGATCTGGAGGCCACGGTCGTCGAGCTGTGGCCGGGCGGGGATGACGACGGCCTGGCCGGCGGCGATCCGCCAGGCGCTCCAGGCCACGGCGGCCGCGTCCAGCGTGTCCGTGACCGGCGCCGGCGGGACCTCGGGGATCACGATGCCGGCCCGGCTCAGCAGTTCGCGACGCAGCTCACGGCCGGCCGCGGTGTGCTTGCTGAGCGCCAGCGGCGCGCCCGCCATCGCGCCGAAGGCCAGTTCCGGATGCACTTCGTACAGCCGGTGCCCGCAGGTTCCGCGGTACCGGTTGGCCTCCAGCAGCTTCGCCCGCAGCCCCCAGGCCTGGATGCTGAAACCCTGGCCGGTCAGCTCGCGGCAGCGCCGGCTGGCCGCCTGGTAGCTGGCCTGCGTCCAGACCGCCCTGGGCGGGATCGCGAAGACCGAGCTGCGCCTGGGCCCGAGCAGGCCGCGTGCCTCCCGGTCCGCCTCGCGCCAGCCCGACTCGAGCAGGCCCAGCGGCATGTCGATCCCGGCCACGCCGTCCCCGTCCGGGCCGAAATCGCCGTCGAGCACCCCCGCGAGGGTGTCGTGCACGCGGACCGCGTCCACCCGGATCCGGCGGGCCCGGCCGGCGACTTGCCCGGCCACGTCCAGGCTGACCGCGACCCAGCCGCGCCGGCAGGCGTCCACTCCGGTTACGCGCATCTCGCCACCGTGACACATCCGCTCGTTCCCGGCACTTCCCGGTGCTGTCCGGCGAGGCTCCCGCGAAACGGCCTGCCGAGCCGCTAGGGTGTCCTGGTGGCCGAGAGCACGGTCGGCGTCACTGGTGAGCGGGCGGCGTATGCCAAGGGCATCGGGCCCGGCCCGGCCGTCCTGCGCGCCTCGGCCTTCCCCCGCGGCCCGGTTTCCGTCCGCTGCACCGGGCCGGACGCGCTGTCGAACCTCGTCGCCGTTCTCGAGCTGGCCGCCGACGGGCAGATACGCTGCGCGGCGGCCACCAGGCGGCCGCTGACCGCGACGGTCAGGCTGGTCGAGGATGCCCTCGTCGCCGGGGACTTCTACGACGGCGGCAGGAATCACCACGACGGCGAGCCGATCGCGGCGTTCGCCTGGCCGATGCTGGTGCAGGCCGGAGGCCTGGCCCGGCTGGCCGGGACCACGCTCGAACTGACCTCGCGCGGCGAGGCGGTGCTGGCCCAGCCGTCCTACCAGGCCCTCGGCGCCCTATGGGACCGGTGGCTGAAGAGCGTGTCGCAGGACGAGCTCACCCGGGTCGAGGCGATCAGGGGCCAGCGGAGATCCGCCACCCTGACTCCGGCCGCCAGCCGCCGCGCCGCGGTAGCCGACGGGCTCGCCGCGCTCGTGCCAGGCGTCTGGGTCGAGGCCGACGCCCTGTTCGCGGTCCTGCGGGCGCAGCCGGCTCCGCTCGTGGTGGCAACGAGCCCGCTGGCCCGCTGGCGGCTCTACCTCGAGGATCAGCGCCACGGATCGCTCGGCCCGGTCGGCTGGAGGGCGTGGAACGTCCTGGAGGGCCGGTACGCGCTGTGCGTGCTCTTCGAGTACGCGGCCACCCTCGGCGTGGTCGACATCGCCTACACCGGGGCGCGAGGCGCCCGTGACGACTACCGCGGGCTGTGGGGCACCGAGACCTACGACAGCCTGTCCCGTTACGACGGCCTGGCCGCCGTGCAGGTCAACGAGCTAGGCGCCGCGATCCTGCACGATCCCGGCGCCTTGCCCGCCCTCGGTCTCCCGGTGCCCAGGCGGGACTTCGCGAACCCTCAGTAGGCCACGCTGAAGCGCTGCCGCCGGTGCGCAGGCTGCTCGACCTCGTCCACGAAGGCCCTGGCGTAGTCCGCGCCCGAGATGTTCGAATTGCCGTCGGCGTCGGTGAGCAGGACGTCCCCGCCGACGCGGTAGCGGCCGGTGGCCTCGCCCGGCGCGTGCGAGCCGAAGGATGCCGCCGGGCTCAGGTAGAACCAGTCGACCTCGGGGCCGGCCTCCCGGAGCACGGCCAGCGCGTCGGCCTGGCCCAGGGCCTCGCCCTTATGGGCTTCTGGGAAGGCGGGCAGGTCCACCACCCGCGGACCGCCCTCGGTGACGTGCAGCGAGCCCGCGCCGCCGACCACCCCGAGCCTGGTGCCGTGCGCGGCCGCCGCCTTGGCGACCGATCCGATCACGTCGGCGAGGCGGACGCCGTCCTGCTCGGCGGCGCGGACCGCCACCACCAGCACGTCGGCCTCTACCGCGACGCGCTCGACCAGGGCCGGATCGTGTAGGTTCCCTTCCCTCGAGATCAGGTTCGGCCTGCCCGCCGCGTCTGCTTCCCGCCGGCTGACCGTGATCACGATGTGACCCCGCCGCAGCGCTTCGTCCCTGATCGCGCCGCCCGCGTATCCGGTCCCGCCGATGATCGCAATCGTCGCCATGGTTTCTCCCGTCTCATCCGATTACATGTGACCGCCGGGAAACTGCGCGGCCCGGCACCGTATTCCCTGAGATGGCGTACCCAACCACCTGCAGTGCCGCCGCGTCATAAGGTGGGCGGATTCGCGGACGCAGACGACCTGGAGGCGGCATGAGACGGTCACGGCTGGCGCTCGGGGCAGGGGTGGCCCTGTCCCTGGCGGCCGGGCTGGCCAGCGGCTGCACCGGGCCGGCTCCGTCCGCGGACCCGGCGGCGCGCCCGGCCGCCACCGCGACGGGCCCTCATCCGGGTTCGGCCGCCACCGCGACCGCCCAGGCCACGGCCGCGGGCGGCACCGCCATCTCTGCGCGGACGCAGCCCGGCCGGCCCGCGCCGACCGGGTTCTGGACCGGCACCGACAGCTGGCCGGTCCCGGTCACCGGCCAGCCTCCCTACCGCGCGCCGGGCGTCGCCGGGGCCTACGGCGGCTACGTGGGGATGGCCGGCAGCTGGTCCTACTGGCTGGGCTGCCACGGCGCTTTCCTCGCCTGGTCCTCGGCCAACAGCGCGCAGGCCGACACCAACTACGCCAGGTACGGCCGGGGCATCGGCACCGCGGTCTACTGGTTCATGGGCGGGCCCGGCGTCGACCCCGGTTACAACGGGACCGCGGCCGAGGCCTTCACCTGGGGTGCACGGCAGGCGGCGCGGACGATGGCCAGCATGGCGAAGGAGCACGTCACCTACCCGGTGGTGTTCATGGACATCGAACTGCCCGGGGTGGCGCCCGCGTTCGATAACGGCTGGGAAGACGTCTACACCTCGCCGTGCAGCGGGCAGGTGAAGCACCGCGGCCTGCCGGCCGTGCTGGACCGGGCCGACTTCAACGGGTTCTGGAGATACCTCGGCACCCACTCGGGCTACAAGGCCGGGGTCTACTCCGCCCCGGGGATCTGGACCCAGATCTTCGGCACCGGCCCCGCCGCCTCGATCCCGAACACCTACGAGTGGACCTACGAGCCGGAGACCGCGAGCCTGGCGGCCGCGCCGCGCGGCTGGTGCCTGACGTCGGGCCGCTGTGCGGAGTTCTTCGGCGGCGTCACCAGGTCAAGCCGCTACGCGCTGATGTGGCAGTGGTCCGGCGGCGGCGGCGTCAGGAACGCGATCGGCGACTTCGACCAGATCGATGCCGGCCGGCAGGCCTGAATGGCCCGGACGGCCACAGTCAGATGACCCTCGATCCGTCATGGGACGCACATGTTTCCATAAACAGTGTTTCCATAGACCGGGGGCCAAGGGATCCACGGGAGGCATCATGAGACGGACCTGGCTGGCCCTGGCGGCCTGCCTGGCGCTGGTAATGACGAGCGGCGGCACCGCCGCGGCCGCCGTGACGGCAGGGACGGGGAAGGCCGTCACCGCCGCCGAGCGGCTCCCGGAAGGTGACGCGCCACCCGGCTTCTGGTGGGGGACGGACAGCTGGCCGGTCACGGTACCCGGCAGCGCGCCCTACAGCATGCCGCACCTCGGCGGCGCCTACGGCGGCTACATCGGGATGACCGGGAGCTGGTCCTACTGGCTCGGCTGCAAGGGCGGATTCATCGCCTTCTCGTCGGCCAACGCCGCGCAGGCGCACACCAACTTCACCAAGTACCACCTAGGCATCGGCGACGCGGTGTACTGGTTCATGGGCGGCCCCGGCGTCGACCCGCACTGGAACGGCTCATCGGCGGAGGCGTACGCCTGGGGCGCCCGGCAGGCGGCGCGGGCGCTGACCGACATCGCCGGCGGGCCCATCGACTACCCGGTCGTCTGGATGGATATCGAGCTGCCCGGGGTCGCGCCCGCCACCGACAACGGCTGGAACAGCGTGTACACCTCCCCGTGCAGCGGGGTCGTCAGGACCCGCGGCATCCCCGCGGCCGTGGACCGCGCGGACTTCAACGGCTTCTGGGACTACATCTCCGCGCACTCGAAGTTCAAGCCGGGCGTCTACTCCGCCCCGCAGGTGTGGAACTCGGTCTTCGGCAGCAGCAGCGCCAGTCCCGGCAGCCCCGGCTACATCGCGCACACCGACGAGTGGACCTACTGGCCGGAGACGGCGAGCTTGTCCAACGCCCCGGTCGGCTGGTGCCTCAAGTCCGGCGGATGCGCGCAGTTCTTCGGCGGCGCCAGCAGTTCGAGCGGCAATGCGCTGATGTGGCAGTGGTCAGGCGGCGGCGGGATCCGCAACCCTTACGGTGATTTCGACCAGATCGACGGCGCCCGCCAGAGCTGAGGGCCCCGGCGGCGTTAGCCGGCGATCAGGGGCTCGAGCAGGATATCCGGGTGCTCGCGCTTGACCTGGGCGAGCCGCCACTTATCGCTGAGCACGGCGAGCAGCGCGCCGTCGTGACGGCGGGTCAGCACCTCCACCGCGCGCTGGCCCGCCAGCGCGCGGGCGCCGTCCGCGTCCGTGCGCCGGGCCATCGTGTAGTCCAGGTGATCGAGGTCGGCCCGGGCGCCGAACTCGTGCTCCAGCCGGTGCAGCACCACGTCGAACTGCAGCGGCCCCACGGCGGCCAGCACCGGGGCCTGGTCGCCGCGCAGGTCGGAGGAGAGGACCTGGACGACGCCCTCGGTGTCGAGCTGCTCGATGCCGCGGCGGAACTGCTTCTGCTTGCCCGCATCCTTGCCGCGCACCACGGCGAAATGCTCGGGCGCGAAGCTCGGGATGGGCGGGAACTCGACGGGGATCTCGTCGTACAGCGTGTCGCCCGGCCGCAGCGCGGTGGCATTGACCAGGCCGATCACGTCGCCGGGGAAGGCCTCCTCGACGGTCTCCCGGTCCTGGCCGAACATCGACTGCGCGTACTTGGTCGCGAACGGGCGCCCGGTCGCGGCGTGGGTCAGCACCATGCCGCGCTCGAACCGCCCCGAGCACACCCGGACGAACGCCATCCGGTCCCGGTGCGCCGGGTCCATGTTGGCCTGCACCTTGAACACCAGGCCCGAGAACGGCGCGTCGACGGGCCGGGGTGACCCCTTGACGTCCTCGCGCGCGGACGGCGCGGGAGCGAACGAGGTCACCGCGTCGAGCAGGCGCCGTACCCCGAAGTTCGGTAGCGCCGCCCCGAACAGGACCGGGCTGGTCACGCCCCCCAGGAATGTCTCCATGTCGACCTCGGCGCCGTAAACCTCGTCCAGCAGCGCCAGTTCCTCCTGCGCGGCGGCGTAGACGGCACCATCCCTGGCGGCTGCGGCGGAGGAGTCCAGGAGGGTCTCCAGCGCGCGCCCGGCTCCGCCCGGAGTCCGCTCGAAGGTGACGTACTCCCCGGTGGCCCGCTCGACCAGGCCGCGGAAATCCCCGGCCACCCCGACCGGCCAGTTCACCGGGGCCGGGTGCAGGCCGATCCGCTGCTCGATCTCGTCGAGCAGCTCAAGCGGCTCCCGGCCGGGCCGGTCCCACTTGTTCACGAACGTGATCACCGGCACGCCCCGGCTGCGGCACACGTCGAACAGCTTCAGCGTCTGCGGCTCCAGGCCCTTGGCCGAGTCCAGCAGCATGATCGCGCAGTCCACCGCGGACAGCACCCGGTAGGTGTCCTCGGAGAAATCCGCGTGACCCGGGGTGTCCAGCAGGTTGAGCACCGTGTCGTGGTAGTCGAAGCGCAGCGCCGCCGAGGTGATCGAGATGCCCCGGGCACGCTCCATCGCCATCCAGTCGGAGGTCACGCCGCGCCGCCCGGCCTTGCCGTGCACCGCGCCCGCCTGGGTGATCGCCGACGCGTGCAGGGCCAGTGCCTCGGTCAGGGTCGACTTGCCCGCGTCCGGGTGGCTGATCACTGCGAACGCCCGGCGCCTGGCCGATTCGGCGAGCACCCTGGAGCCCTGCGCCTTGGAGGCCTGCGCACCGGAGGCCTGCGCACCGGAGGCCTGCGCACCGGAGGCCTGCGCCTTAGAGGGGAGCACTGTCGTGTCGGCGGCCCGCGGAGGTGCCCCCGTTTCCGCCATAGTCACTCACCCAAGGATACTGGGTCCGTGGACCGAGTCCTC
>CAVRMX010000009.1:0-27791 GCA_963722275.1 uncultured Actinomycetes bacterium
AAGACCACGCCGACCGCCACCTTCTGGCTGATGCGCGTGGCCACAGCTTCCTCTCCCCGCGACTCGGTCCGCGCAGCGGCTCAGGCACCCGGCTGTTCCTGCCTGGCTACAAGGTCATGCGCGCACCGGAAATTCCGGCCGCGGCCCGCGGAGTCGGCTAAGCGGCAGCCTTCCGGGCGGCCAGGGCGGACAGCAGCTCGTAGCCGACGTGCGCGGCGGCGATGCCGGTGATCTGAGCGTGATCGTAGGCGGGCGCGACCTCCACGATGTCCGCGCCGACGAGGTTCAGCTGCGCGAAGGACCGCAGCGTGGCCAGCAGTTCCCGGCTGGACAGGCCGCCTGCCTCCGGGGTGCCGGTGCCGGGCGCGTGCGCCGGGTCGAGCACGTCGATGTCAACCGAGATATACACGGGCCGGTCGCCGACCCGCTGGCGCGATGCGCTCCACCATGCCGGGCACGCCGATCTGATCGACCTCGGGCGCCGCGATCACCTGGAACCCCAGCTCGGAGTCCTGGCTGAGGTCGGCGTCGCTGTACAGGGGGCCGCGGATCCCGACGTGCAGGCATCCCGTCCGGTCCAGGAGGCCTTCCTCAGCGGCCCGCCGGAACGGCGTGCCGTGGGTATAGGCGGCGCCGAAGTAGGTGTCCCAGGTGTCGAGGTGCGCGTCGAAGTGGACCACGGCCACCGGGCCGTGCACCGCCGACACCGCGCGGAGCATCGGCAGCGCCACGGTGTGGTCACCGCCTAGCGCCAGTACGAACCGCGCGCGCTCCAGCAGCGCCCGCGCGCCCCGCTCGATGGTGCTGATCGCCTCATCGATGCTGAACGGGTTGACCGCCAGGTCTCCGGCGTCGGCCACCTGCTGGCTGGTGAACACCGGTACCTGCAGGGCCGGGTTGTAGGGCCGGAGCAGGCGCGACGATTCCCGGATGTGGGACGGCCCGAAGCGGGCGCCTGGCCGGTAGCTGACCCCGCTGTCAAAGGGCACGCCGAGGATGGCCACATCGGCCTGCGTCACCTCGGCGAGGCGCGGCAGCCGGGCGAAGGTGGCTTCCCCGGCGTAACGGGGTACCGCGGTGGCGTCCACCGGCCCCACGGTGCCGCCCGCGATGATCCGCGGCAGCGGTTCGGTCATGTCGTTCCCTGGGCGGCGTCGATCGCCTGCAGTTCCCGTTCGCTGGCGGCGATGGCGGCCTGTTCGGTGGTCAGGTCGAGGGAGCGTGATAGCAGCAGGTACACCAGACCGGAGACTAGCAGGCCGACCAGCCAGGAGTAGTCCACGCCGTTGGTCACGTGGCCCGGGAAGTACCCGGTGTAGGACAGGCCGGCGATCGGCGGCAGCACCATGAACGGGATCTCGGCGGCGAACCCGACGAAGTAGGCGGTCAGGCCGCGCCAGCCCCAGGCACCGTAGACCCCGTCCGGGCGGAAGATGTCGGTGATCGCGTAGTGCCCGCGGCGGACGAAGAAGAAGTCCACCAGGTTCAGCGCGGTCCACGGCACCAGCAGGTACAGCATCAGCGTGAGCGAGTTCAGCACCGCGCTGACCGCGGTGTCCGACCCGCTGGTGGAGATGCTCTGGCCGATGCCGTACCAGATCGCGGCGAGCGCGATGACGGTGGCGGCGCGCCAGACCCGGCTCGTTCGGACCTTCTTGAACGAATCTATGCCGGTGAGGACGGTCAGCATTCCCCCGTACGCGTTCATGCCCATGGTGGCCAGCAGCGCCGTCGCCGACAGGAACGCGGTGATCGAGCCGAGCGGGGCGGCCACGTTGTCGCCGGACTTCTGCAGGCCGACCAGGCCGTCGCTGATGTTCAGCCGGGTGGCCAGCCAGGCACCCAGGGCGATCAGCCAGATCGCCGAGCCGGAGGCGCCGAAGAAGACCGCGGCGATGATCCCGCGCGGCCGGGTGCTGCGCGGCATGTAGCGGGAGTAGTCGGAGACGTACGGCGCGTAGGTGATGTTGTAGGCGGCGGCCACCGAGAACTGGGACATGAACGCGGCGAAGACGAACCCGCCCGGGTGGGCCGGCGCGTGCCCGCCGGCGTGGCCGACCAGGATGGCGACCGAGATGATCGCGTAGCACGGGAACGATATGACCAGCAGGAACCGGAACACCCGGTGCACCCAGTCGTAGCCGAAGATGGCCAGCGCCGCGGCCAGGACCGCGGTGACGATGGCGACCAGGGTGGGGTTCCAGCCGAACGCTCCGTTCAGCCCGCTGGCCAGCAGAACCTGGTCCGCCACGTTGAAGGCCATGTAGGTGAACAGCACGGCGAACAGCGCGACGACGACGCCGCGGTAGCCGAGCTGGGCGCGGGTCTGGATCATCTGGGGCAGGCCGAACACCGGGCCCTGGGTGGCGTGGAACGCCATGAACAGCGTGCCGAACCAGATGCCCAGCACGCCGGCCAGGATCGACCAGCCCAGGGACAGGCCCAGCGCGGGGCCGACGAAGCCGATCGGGATCGTGAAGTACTGGAAGTTGCCCAGGAACCACAGCATGGTCTGCTGCCAGACCTTGCCGTGCCGTTCGGTATCGGGGATCCAGTCGATCGAGTGCACCTCGATCTGGCCGAGCAGGCCGCGTTCGGCTTCCTCTACTGCGGGCTCACGGGACTGTGTTGCCATGGCCGACTCCCAGCTCGATGTGACCTGCCTCACGAGCTATGATGGCTATGGGTTTCCTGCTAGTCAACCTTTGTTTCATAAATAATCCTGGAGTTTCCTCGAGGAGGGCCAGTGCCCAGCGCCAGCAGCGGAGACGGCGCGCCGGATGCGGTCCCTGACGGCACGCGCATTGGGGCCCAGCTGAAGGCGGCCAGGCTCGCCGCCCGCATGAGCATGGCCGAAGTCGCCGAGCAGGCCGGACTGACCAAGGGCTTCGTGTCCAAGCTGGAGCGGGACATCGCCAACGTCTCGGTGGCCTCGCTCATCAGGCTTTGCGACGCGCTCGGCGTCTCCGTGGGCTCGCTGTTCCAGGCCCCCAAGGGAGCGGTGGTCCGCCGCGATGCCCGCCCGCCGATCAATTTCGGCGGCAGGAAGATGAGTGAGTACCTGCTCACGCCCTCCGGCGAGAAGCGCGTGCAGGCCATCCTCAGCGACATCGAGCCCGGCGGCGGGAGCGGGAAAGAGCCCCACTCGCTGCCGGCCGACGTGGAGTTCGTCTTGATCCTGGCCGGGCAGCTGCAGGTCACCGTGGCCGGAGAGCAGATCACCCTGGAGCAGGGCGACGCCTTCACCTTCCCGGCCAACCTAGAGCACACCTTCCAGGCGCCCCCCAGGGCAGGCCGCGCCCAGGTGCTGTGGATAGTCTCGCCCGCCCTGCCCGACCACGGCCTCGAGGCTCCGCCCGCCGGCCCGCCGGGCCAGGCTCCGCCTGCCGCGGCCGCCCCGGCCCGGTGATCTCGGCTGCGACCCCGCCCCGGCCAGGTGCTTCCCGCCGTCCCATGTGTGCTCCAGCGCTGGATAGTCCAGGTTGCTGGCGCGACAGGACGCTCAGCGCCTCGGTCGACCGGCTCGCGGGAGGCGTCACGGGAGCACGATGAAGGATTGCATCATGTCGTTGTCCTCGTGCTCGACGATGTGGCAGTGGTACACGTATGCCTGCGGAGCCCGCACGCCCTGGGGCAGGTCGATCCTGGCCCGGACGATCGTGAAGTACCCGGGATTGGCCTTCGTGGTGTCCTTGAAGCCGCGCTCATCCGGGGTGGGCGGCAGCATCGGGCCGGTCGCGAACGGGTGCGGGTCGATGCCGCCTGGCACCCCGTTCGGTCCGCCGTGGGCCTTCTCGTAGGCTTCGGCGTTGAACGGCACCCGGCCAACGACCTGGTGGTTGAACAGGTGGGTATGCATCGGGTGGGTGTCCGGGGTCATGTTGACGAAGACCCAGTCCTCCACGGTCCCGGCCCGGGGATGCTCGGGCGCCAGGCCGAAGTGCGCGGCGTTCAGGTTCAGCCACCAGCCCGCCGTCTCTGGCTCGATCTCGTTGAGGGTGATGTACCTGGTGGCGTCGGGCCGCCGCAGCCGCGCGGCCTGACCGGGCAGGTCACGCGGTATATGGCGCGGCCCGTGATGTGTCACCGACGTATCGACCCGGATCTGCATGACCGTCGGCAGCGGCGGGGCGGGCGTCGATACCGGCGGAGCGGGCGTCATGTTGCGCGCGATGAGCGAGCGCCCCTCGAAGCCGCGGAAGTCGACGATCACATCGGCCCGCTCGGCCGGAGTGAGCACCAGCCGGCTCATCCGTACCGGACGGTCCCACATGCCGCCCTCGGCGCCGATCTGCCACATCGGGGCGCCCCCCATGTCCAGGCTCATGATGCGCGCGTTGCACCCGTTCAGGATGCGGAACCGGTACAGTCTCGGCTCGACGTTCAGGTACGGCCAGACCTTGCCGTTGACCAGCATGTAGTTGCCGAAGTACTCGCCGATCCATTTGACGCCAGGAATCGTGCTGACCGGGTAGAGGAAGGTCCCGTCCGGGTTGAACTGGCGGTCCTGGATGACCAGCGGGATCTCGTACTGCCCGCCGGGGATGCCGATCGGGTTGGGTTCGGTGCCGGTATCGTGCTCGTCCCGCAGGATGTAACCGCCGGCTAGCCCGGCGAACACGTTGAGCCGGGTGGCGCCCATCGCGTGGTCGTGGAACCACATGAGCCGGGCGGACTGCTGCGGTGCCTGGTTGGGGTACACGACGGTCTGGGTCTCGCCGGGACCGAACCCGTCAGGGGTCACCGTCGGGTTGCCGTCGTCGGCGGCGGCCACGAACCCGCCGTGCAAGTGCGCCATCATCCGGACCTGGTTGCCGAGCGGCGTCAGCCGGGTGTCGACCGGTATCCAGGACGGGTACGTCGCCGGGAGGCCGTGAGTGTAGCTGACCTGGACCGGCGTCCCGGTCTGCGCCGCTATGGCCATGCCGAACGAGCCCGCCTGCCCGCCCAGGCCAGAGCCATCGTCGTAGGCAAAGATCGGCGTCTTCGGCAACTGCGGGTGCAGGCGGCGGCGGATCTGCCTGAGCGTGAAGTGATACTGGCCCGGGGCCACCGGGGATGCCACCACGATGCCGGCGCCAGGAAGCGGCAGCGGCTCGACGAACGGCCGCAGGCTCGGCGCCCGGGCGCCCAGCCGCGCGGTGCCAGCCGCCGCGGCGCCCGGACGAACCGCCGTGACGCCGAGTGCCGCGCCTGCGGCGACGCCGTACTGAAGGAAACGCCGACGGCTGGTTTCGGTCATGGTCAGCCTGCTTTCGTGAGGATCTGACTTTCCTCACGATTGAATCTGAATCCGCGCTGACCGTTAACGGACCTAAGTAACGCGGATCCGGGCCGAACGCCCTATCGTAGGTGTTGCTGGTGGCTGGGGAGGGTGAGCAGCGACAGGTAATGGGGCGCTTGGCGGTGAGCCCGCGCCCTCCTCCATCCGCGGAGCGAGGTCCGCCAGCCTCTGAAGGCGGGCGAGGATGTCCGCGTGGACGGCATCCGGCGGCTGCGCTCCGTCGACCGTGAACATCCATTCCCGGCCCGCGTAGTACTCAAGCAACGGCACGGTCTTGTCCAGGTATACCTGCAGGCGGTTCTCGATGACGGCTTCGGTGTCGTCCGCGCCGCGGCGCCGGGAGAGCAGCCGGCGCACTAGTTCCTCGCGTGCGACGTCGAGGTGGATCGCGGCCTGCACCTCGGCGCCGAGCGCGCGCGCCGTGGGGAAGGACGCCTTGGCCTGCTCGACGGTACGCGGGAACCCATCCAGGACGTAGCCGCCGGCCTCGACCGCGGCGACCACGGGTTTGCGCAGCATGTCCATTACGGCGCCATCAGGAACCAGGTCGCCCTTGTCGACGTAGGACTTGATCGTCTGCCCAAGCGACGTCCCCTCCCTGACGTGCTGGCGCAGCAGGTCGCCGCTGGAGATATGAGCAATGCCGAACTGCTTGGCCAGTCGCTCGGCCTGTGTTCCCTTGCCGGCGCCTGGAGCGCCAATCAGCAGAAGGCGCATCTGATCACCGGTTCGCGTGTCCCCATGGCGAGATCGTCCTATATATCACCCCTGTTCAGCAACAATCCACCTGTATGTCGGTCGCCACGGGGGCACGGGAGCGTCCGCTCGACGGCCCGGAGTCCCGGGGTGAGGCTGGCGGAACGGGCCTTGGCGGCCGCCGCGGCTGGTGTCTGATCAAGCCTGTGCGCGGTGATGTTCAAATTTTCCAGCTTTACGCCGCAGGGGTGTCCCCTCCTGACGGGCTCGTCCGTCCTTCTCACGGGTGGCGCTCGCCACCGCGCGCAGAGAAACGAGGAGACCGATGACCAGCAAGACCACCACAGCAGGGTCCGACACCGACCGGCAGGCCATTCTCGACGTGCTCGCGGGCTTGTACAAGGCGTGGGAAGCCAACGACGCCGAGGCGTTCGTGGCCGACTACACCGACGACGCCAGTGTGGTCCAGCCCGGCGTCTACAAGAAGGACCGCGAGGAGATCCGCACCACGATGGCCGCAGGGTTCGCGGGCCCGCTCAGCGGGTCGCGGGCGACCGACCACCCGGTGGACGTCCGTTTTCTCACCGACGACACGGCCGTAATGATCAGCGAGGGCGGGATCATCTTCCCTGGGCAGGACGCTGTCGCGAGCGAGCGGCTGGTGCGCGCGACCTGGGTGCTGGTCAGGCGCGACGGCGGCTGGCGCATCGCCTGCTACCACAACAGCCCCGCCAGCTAGGTCGTCTTCCAGGTGCGGGGGGTTCCCTTCCGGGGAGCCGCCCCGCACCTGACACGATCGTCCGCGCCGGTCAGCCAGGTCAGGCCTAATAGGGATGCGCCGCGTATGGCCGGCCCGCTAGGTTCAGCCCTGCGGCCACACCGGGCCGCCGCCGACATCGCCGCCGAAGTCATCTCGCTAACGGGCTGGACCGCCAGCTGAGCTCGGCGTACCCCGCTTACGGCGGCAGGATAGGGGGCTGGCTACTCCCCGGTCTGGTCGTCTATCTCGGCGCCGGGAGCGTTGTTCTTCACCGATTCGATCCCATTCAGCGCGGATGCCTTGCGCTCGTACGTTTCGCTGGTCGCGATGACCTGCCCGTTGCTGGCTACCAGGTTGAAGTGGTACTTGCCGCTTGACCCCTTCTTGAGCACGAACTTGCCCGCCATGCTGCCTCCTCGATGAGAGCATCTGACCTGCTTGGACGATACTCATCTTGCCGTGCGAGGCCTGGTTTAACCATGGTTCGCACGATCATCAGCGCGCCGCGGGCCTCGAGGTTCCCGGCTGAACGAGGGCGCGGCCACGCGCTCTTGTACCATTCGGTACAAATACGTCAGCTGAGGAGAACGACATGGGCAAGCAAGCGCGCTTCTCGGTGCAAGCCAGGTCGGCGGCCAGCCCTCCGGCGATCTACGCGCTGCTCGGCGACGGGGCGACGTGGCCGCGCTGGACGCCGTTCGACGCGTTCGAGCTCGAGCGGGAGGGTGAGGAAGGCGGCGAGAGCAAGGGCGCCATCCGGGTTCTGACCAGTCGCCGGACCCGGAATCGAGAGGAAATCATCGAGCTCAGCCCGGGCCGGCTGATCAGCTATCGCTCGCTGTCCGGGCTGCCCATCAGGAATCACCTGGCGACTGTGGACCTGGCGGCCACCGCGGGCGGCACGCTCATCACCTGGCACGAGCAGTTCGAGGCCACCATGCCGGGCAGCACCTGGTATCTCACCCGGGCGTTGCGCAAGTTCGTCCAGGCCTGCGCCGACGGCCTCGCCGCCTACGCGGCCCGCCCGGACAGCGCCGGCCCGGACAGCGCCGGCCCGGACAGCGCCGGCCCGGACAGCGCCGGCCCGGACACCGGCGGCATAGACGGGCCGGGGAGCGAAGCGGCCGGCTTATCCCGGCGCCTCCGGGTTCTCCGGCTCGCCGGATAGCCCGACGCGCTGACCGTGCCGCGCGGTGGACGCGTGCAACGCGGCGGACGCGGCCAGGTAGCGCTCGTAAGCCTCGTCGGCGCCCGCCACGTCGCCGGTGGCGAGCACGTCGAGCAGCAGCCCGCGGCCTACCGCGATGCTGAGCCGGGCCTCGGCGCGCGCTTCGGACGCCGGGAGCCCCGCCGCCATCAGCGCCGGGATCAGCGGCTTGACCCAGGAGTCGATGAAGCCGGCCAGAACGGGCCGCGCGTAGCTGCGGCCCTGCAGCGCCTGGCTGTAGAGCTCGAAGAAGAGGCGCTCCAAGGGCGCGAGCTCCGGGGATCGCAGCTGCCGCCAGAAGTGCCGGGCCGAGGTGGCGAAGTCGGGTGTGCTGCCGCCGAACAGATTGGCGAGCAGCCGGCGCTGCCGATCCTCGGTCTCTAGGACCACCGCGACGAAGAAGCCCTCTTTTGAGCCGAAGTGGTAGATGAGCATCCGGTGGCTGGTGCCGAGCGCGGCGGCCAGCTCGCGCAGGGAGATGTCCCCGATCCCGTGTTCGGTCAGGTAGCCGATCGCGCGCTCGAGTAGCTGCTGCTTCGGGTCGCCGCCGCTGCGGGCGGCCGCGCTGACCATCACCGCATGCTACCTGTACCGGTTGGTTCACTGCCGCCAGTGAAGCTAGCGTGAAACGACTGGCGACCCCCCAGCCGAGCGGCGCCTACACCTGGGCGGTCGAGTACGGCGGCCGCTGATGTCCGGTATGACCCCTCGGGAGATCGCGGGGATCTGGCCCCGGTTTGCCGCGGCAGGTCCCGGGCGCCGGCGCAGGGCAGGTCCCGACGCCGGCGGACGGCGGGGCCGCCGCTCGCTCCCGGGCTCATCCCATGATCGCGTGCCCGAGAGCGTCATTTCCGGAGCCTTCTTGCACACGATCATTACCCGTGCTGCTCGCCGCGCGCGGCCAGCGTCCGCTGCATGCCGCGCTGGACCGCGTCGATGAGGTAAGGCCGCAGCCGCGCCGCCGGGACGATGGCCTGCACCGAACCCACCTCGCGGGCCCGCTCGATGCTGTGCACGCCGTCGAACTCGTCGGCGAGCTGCCCCAGCTTCTCGGCGTGCACGGCCGGCCAGGCCGACGCCAGCTTGGCCCGCAGCGCGGACGCCTCGTCGTTGGCGCCGTTGGCGGTGGCCTCGGCGATCGCGGCCTGCAGGTCGGCCACCCGGGGATCGGCGGCGGTGCGCTTCCTGACCTCCGCGGCGAACACCACCGCGGCGGCGGGCGCGCCGCCGATCACCGAGGCGTAGGAACCCTCGACCGCGGCGACCTCCATGTTGTCGTTGAGCGTGCCGGAGAACACCACGAACGCCCCGCCGTGGTAGCGGGAGACCACGCAGAACACGATCGGGCCGTCGAAGTTGACCACCGCGCGGCCGATCTCCGCGCCGTACTCCAGCTGGAGCTGGCGCAGCGACTCCGGTGAGCCGTCGAACCCGGACAGGTTGGCCAGGATCACCAGCGGGCGGTTCCCGCTGGCGGCGTTGATCGCTCGCGCGGTCTTCTTCGACGAGCGGGGGAACAGCGTGCCCGCCGTCCACTGCGACGGGCCGTCCACCGGCCAGAACCCGTGCCGGGTCAGCGGCCGGGACTCGAAGCCGATCACCTCTACTGGCTGGCCGCCCAGGTGCGCGTCCAGCACCACGGCCGACTCGGCGTCGGCCATGTCGGCCCAGCGCTCCAGCGGCTCGTGGTCGGAGTCGACCACGCCGCGCAGCAGCGCGCGGATGTCGAAGGGCTTCTTGCGCTCGGGGTTGCTCGCCGGGTCGAAGATCTCGCCGAGCGTGCTGAACTCGCTGGCGGGCGCGGCGTGCGGCGACGAGGAGATGTCCCGGTCGGCGGCGTCGCCGGTGGGAGCCGGCCTGGGGAAGTGCTCGCCGGGGGCCACGTACGCGTGCTCGTAGTGCGCCAGCAGGACGTCGACCGCGCTGGACAGGTCGGGCGCCCAGTACTGGGCCTCGCCGTTCGGGCCCATGATCCGGTCGTAGCCGCCGATGCCGAAGTTGTCCTCGGCCGAGACGCCGCCGGAGTAGTCCAGCGACTGCTTGCCGGTCAGCACCATGGCCGAGTCCGGCGTCATGATCAGCACGCCCCGGGTATGCATCAACATGGTGGCCTCGGCGTTCCAGTACGGCTGGGCGCCGACGTTGATGCCGGTCACCACCACGTTGATCTCGCCGCCGTCCTGGGTGAACTCGATGATGCCGCGCAGCGCCCGGGAGATCCAGTCCATGGTCTCGGTGCCGGAGTCCATCGAGATCTTCGCCCCGGCCGAGATGGCGAACCATTCCACCGGAGCCTGCAGCTCCCGGGCCAGGTCGATGGCCGCGAGCACGCGGCGGCACTCCGGCTCGGCCAGCGCGCCGAGCGCCTGGGTCGGGTCGCCAAGCAGGACGACCCGGCGCATCCCCTCGGGGTAGCGCCCGGTCGGCGTGCTGACCACGCCGAGCACCAGGTTGGCGGTGTTCAGCCCGGGTTCCCGGTCCACCGGCACCGGCGCGCCCGCCTCGTCCAGGTCGTACTCGGTGAACGTGCCGGGAGCCCCGCCCCGGTCCGGGCAGCGGGTGATCAGCGGGATGAGCTCGTAGGGGTAGACGGTGCCGCGGCGCCGCGCCCTGATCACCTTCTGCGTGTAGGCGTTCAGCTCGCGCAGGGGATCGGGCGGCGGGTCGGTGATGCGCAGCGTCAGCCCGGCCCCGGGCGGCCGGGACATCCGCAGCATCAGCTCGCGGGACTCGGCGTCGCGGAACTGGACCAGCACCTGCTCGAGCCCCAGCGCCGCGGTCCGGGCCGCCAGCGACCGGATGACCTGCTCGAGCTCGGCGAGCGGCGCGTCCACGGTCGGCCACACGTATAGCTGGACCCGGTTCCAGTCCAGCCGGGCCAGGTCGCGGTCGGCGGACCTGGCCGAGCGCAGGCTGTCCAGGCACGCGTCAAGGATGCGCTCGATCTGCGGCAGACCGGTGATCCGCCCGGAATCGTCCCGCACGATCG
This sequence comes from uncultured Actinomycetes bacterium, assembly GCA_963722275.1. Taxonomy (GTDB): domain Bacteria; phylum Actinomycetota; class Actinomycetes; order Streptosporangiales; family Streptosporangiaceae; genus Palsa-504. The sequence goes on from CAVRMX010000009.1 coordinate 10,937, forward strand.
TGAGGTCGCGCACGTCGGCGAGCGCGATGAGCCGCTGGTCGTCGGGCACCTCGCGGCCCCGGATGCGGAATAGGTGCACGTCCGGAACGGCCGGCAGCCGGGTCAGCTCGAACCCGGAGAGCCGCCACAAGCCCAGCCGTTCGGCCACTAGAGGATGCAGGCCGCGCTGGGTCCGGTCCTCCACCGCCTCCCCGTCCGGCCCGCCGGAGAAGGTGAACCAGGTCGGATCGTCTCGCTCGGTCCCGTCGGCGCGGCGCACCGCGACCGCGACCCGCGCCACGGCCGGCGGAATGGGTCCGAGCTTGCCGCGGATCCGGTCCGCGCGGGCGTCCGGGTCGCCGTTGCCGTCGTCCTCGGACGTCTGGGAGGTGACGTAGAGGTCGACCAGCACGGTCCTGCCGGACGGGAGCGTGTCGATCACCTGGGGCAGCTCGGTCCCGGTCGCGCTTTCCCCGGCGTCGGCCACGGTCGCGATGATCAGGTAGTCGTGCCCGTCGTGGGCGTATTCGGCGGTCAGCAGCGGACGGCCGCCCTGCTCGGTGACCTGGACGTTCCGCAGTGGCCTGATCCGGTAGTACCGCCGGGTCATCACCTCGAGCATGACGGCGTGGTGCCGCTCGGCGAAGAGGCCGAGGATGGGCTCGCCCGAGGCGACGATGGCGTCGATCTGGGCCGCCTGGGCCTCGGGGTCCGCTGACAGCCGGTCGAGCTCGGCGCGCACCCGCTGCTGCGCCTGCGCCCGCTCGGCGGCGATCAGCGGGGCATCGAAGCAGCGGTAGCGGACCTGCCGGGCCAGGTCGCCGATGGCCGGGTGCCGCAGCTGGGTGGCCGAGACCAGCTGGTCCATCATCCGCCGGTAGTCGTCGCGGGCCTCGCCGGGCAGCGAGTCCGGGTGGCGCAGCCGCCACTGCAGCAGTTCGGACACCACCGCCACGTGCGTGGCCGCCCGGCGGTGGGCGAGGAAGATCCGGTAGAGGGCGGGTCCCAGGTCCGGCGAATCCTCTTCCGTGACGTCGTAGTGGGCCAGGGTCCGGCGCAGCTTGATCCGGAAGGACTCGGGCAGGCCTTCCGCGTCGGCGTCCCGCGAGCGCAGGTAGGCGTGCATGTACTCCTGCGGGTTGCGGGCCGACTCGGCGTCCACGGCGGCCTCGTCGTCGGCCTGCGACTCGTCCGGGACCCGGCGGTTGCGCCACAGCGCGGACATGTCGGCGAAAATCTGCAGGATCGCGGCCTCGCCGGCCAGCAGCCGCGGGTCGTCGGCGGGCAGTTCGGCTCGCGCGGCGGCCAGCCGCTGCAGCTGCCGCCTGGCCTCCGGCTCGTCCATGTCGAAGCCGAGGACCAGGGAGCGCAGGGTCACCAGCGCGTCCGCCGCGGTGACGGCCGGGTCGCCGTCACCGTCGGCCGCGTCGGCCAGCGCGCCCAGGTCAGCCCGGTCCCCGCTTTCCGGCTCCGCGGCCTCGTCCGCCGCGGGCTCGATCAGGAGCAGCTTGGCGCCGCTTTCCACCTGGGAGTTGACGTCCGCGAACACCTCGGCGACGCGCCCGGCCGCGGGGGCGCGCAGCGAGGTTTCCAGCTTCATGCTCTCCACCACGGCCACCACGTCGCCCTCGGCAACCTCGTCGCCGGGCGCGACCGGGATGGCCACCACCATGGCCGGGGCCGGGGCGCGGACCAGCCCGGCTTCGCCGCCGGAGATCCGGTGCACCGCGCCGTCGACCTCTACCAGGTAGTCCGGGCCCTGCGCGACCGAGAGCACGTCGAAGGTCTGGCCGCCCACACCCAGCCGGAGCTCGAACCGTCCGGACCTTTCGACGTCGAATTGGGCCGAACGGCCGTCCAGCTCGACCTGGTACCGCTCGGGGCGGCACCGGGAGACGCGGATCCGGTAGGCCTCACCGCCCACCCGCACGTCGGCCTGGTGCTCCGTGTCGTGCCCGACCTCGGGGCGCCCGCGCTCGGCCGAGGTGAACAGCCGGTCCTGCTGGCGCCGCGCGTGCGCCTCGTAGGCCTCGAAGGCGGTGGCGAGCAGGGCGACGTCGACGCGGCGCGGCGGCGCGTAACCGTCGGCCATCATCGTGTCGAGCCAGGTCGTGTCGACCTCGCCGCGGACGAATTCAGGGCGGCTCAGCAGGTCAAGCAAGAAGCCCTTACTGGTCGTACCGCCCCGGATGACGGTGGCGGTCTGGCGCAGCGCGCGGGACAGCCGGGCGCGCGCTTCGGCGCGGTCCTGGCCCCAGGCGATCACCTTGGCGATCATCGAGTCGAACTGCGGCGGGATGACGTCGCCCGGCGCCACCCCGGTGTCGACCCTGATGCCGGGGCCGGCCGGCAGGGCGAGATGCTCGATCAGGCCGGGGGCGGGCGCGAAGTCGCGCTCCGGGTCCTCGGCGGTCAGCCGGGCCTCGATCGCGTGCCCGCGCGGGGCCGGCTCGCCCGGGCCTATATCGGCCAGCGTGCCGCCCGCCGCGATGTGCAGCTGCAGCTTGACGATGTCCACGCCGGTGGTGGCCTCGGTGACCGGGTGCTCTACCTGCAGCCGCGTGTTCACCTCGAGGAACGACAGCAGTTTCTGGCTGGGCTCGTAGAGGAACTCCACCGTCCCGGCGTTGACGTAGCCCGCCGCCTTGACCAGTTCGGCGGCGTGCGAGCGCAGCAGCTTTTCCTGCTCCGCGTCCAGGGCGGTCGAGGCGGACTCCTCGATGACCTTCTGGTTGCGCCGCTGCACACTGCAATCCCGGACGCCCAGCGTCCACACCGTGCCCTCGGCGTCGGCGACGACCTGCACCTCGACGTGCCGTCCGCCGCGGATGGCCCGCTCCAGGAAGACCGTCGCGTCCCCGGCCGTCTTCGACGCCTCCGAACTGGCCCGCTCGAAGGCCTCCTCCAAGTCCTCGGCCGACTTGACCAGCCGGATGCCGCGGCCGCCGCCGCCCGCGGTGGCCTTGACCATCAGCGGGTAGCCGATCGACTCGGCCGCCTCGCGCGCCGCGGCCAGGTCGTCCACCGGGCCGCCGCTCCACGGCGCGAGCGGCACGCCGGACTGCTCGGCCAGCCGCTTGGACTCGATCTTGTCGCCGAGCCGGCGCATAACTTGCGCCGACGGGCCGATGAAGGTGATGCCCAGCCGGTCACACAGCTCCGCGAACTCGGCCTTCTCCGAGACGAACCCCCAGCCGGGCCAGAACCGCGTCTGCCCGGCAGGCGCGCAGCGCGCGCTCCAGCTCCGCGTAGTCCAGGTACGGGCTCCCGGCGAAGGCGGCGTCGGCCTCGGCCGGCCCGATCAGCACCGACTCGTCGGCTTCGCGGACGAACGTGGCGTGCCGGTCGGCGGCGGTGTAGACGGCGATGACGCGAAGCGCCGGACGCCCCTCGGCGTTCCACTCCCTGACTGCATTGATCAGCCGCATGGCGGGCTCGCCCCGGTTCACGATCGCGACGCGCTGAAAGGCGAAGGGGCTCATCGGGCTACTCACCGAAGGCGGCACGGATGTCGTCGCTCGTGCCCCCGGCCGCGGCAGCCGCGTGCCGATCGGTGTCCTGGAGGACGTCGAGCACTACCTCATCCGCGACGATGTCCGGGTCGATCCGCATCACCGCGTACCCGCCGACCGCCCCGGCCCCGAACCCGGGCGCGAACACCCGCACCGGTCCCGTGATGACCCCGTCGCGCACGGCGTCGTAGACCGCGATGGGGATGCTCGCTGAGGACACGTTGCCCATCCTCTCCACGTTGAAGTACAGCTGGTCGGCGGAGAGGCCGGCCTTGCCGGCCAGGTTCAGGATCATGGTCTTGTTGGCCTGGTGCGGGATGATCAGCTCGATGCTCTCCAGCAGCGTCCGACCCGGGTCGTCCGGGTCGGGCTGCTCGGCGAGCTCGCTGAGCATCTGCCCCAGGTACCGCTGGACCAGCGCCTTCACCTCCGGACCGTACACGGTGATGTCGCCGTCGAACTCCGAGTTCGGCCAGATGATCGAGTTCACCTCGCTGTGCGGCCCGCTCGCGTAGGTCTGCACCACCTCCACGTCCCCGGTCTGGCCGTCGGCGGCCGGCGCGACGACCATCGCCGCCGCCCCGTCGCCGAAGATCATCCGTGAGGTCCGGACGGCGCCGATCTTGTCGGAGAACTTCTCCACGCAGACCAGCAGGACGGGCCGCTTGACCTCCTGGAGCTGGCGGACGGCCTCGCTCATCCCGTACGGCAGCCCGGCGCAAGCCGCCACCATGTCGACCGAGGAGTGCGTCTGCTGCAGGCCCAGCTCGCCGGACAGCCAGCATGCGATCGACGGGATCTGCCGGTTGCTGGTGCACGTGCTGACCAGGATCGCGCCGATCTCGGCGGGGGAGCGGCCTGACTTGGCCAGCGCGGCCCTGGCCGCGTGCAGCGCCAGCTGCTCGGGCTCTCGGCTGGTATAGCAGCGCTGCTCGATACCGGTCTTCGCGGCGATCTCGTCGGCGCTCATCGGCGACCAGGAGAAGCTGGCGTTCCTGATGACGTCGGCGTTGGAGCAGACGTGCTCGCCGCGCACGATCGCCAGCGCCTCGAGCTTCGGCTGGACCGCGAACGCTTCCCGAACCCGCACCGGGGGATAGGGCGTCACTGGCTCGACCGCCTCCGCCCTGGCCTGGGCGGCGGTGTCCGGTGCGGAGGTGGCATGCGGCCGCTTCACCCGCTCGATGAAGGCCATCACGTCCCGGGTCCGCGGGTGGAAGGCGACCACGAAGTCGTCGTCGCCGATCTCGCCCGGCCGGCGCAGCTCGGTGCGCGAGCGGTTCCACGGGTACTGGTTGTGCAGCACCATCGCCCAGCGCATCAGCGCTTCCAGCTCGGGGACGTCCTCGTTGGCGTCGAGGATGTCCTCGGTCCGGAACACCGGGTAGTCCGGGTCGAACTCGGGTATGACGAAGGTCAGCGCGTCGGGCTGGGCCAGGAACTCGGCCACCGTCGGCTTGATCGCGGGCAGCTCGGTGGCGTGGTGCAGCTTGGTCCGGAACAAGTCGAACATCAGCTCGAACACCTTGTTCTCGGTGCCGGCGTCCCACGTAGCCGGCAGCGCCTGGAAGGCATGCTCGACCGCGGCCACCTTCCGCTCGCTGTCCTCCCATGGCGTCAGCACAGGCAGGAAACGTCGTCGCGGCGCTTGGCCAGGTCGCGCCAGCGCGTCGGCCGCTTGTCGAACATGGTGATCGCGTACCGGTTGACCCAGTACAGGTTCTGGCCCAGGTCCCGGAGCAGCTCGAAGCGTCCCGGGTACGCGCCGGACTCGACCCTGGCCAGGATGTCGGTCCCGGTCGGCGCCTTGGCCTCGAAGTCCCGCCCGATCACCGCGGTGAACTGGTCGAGCGTCTCCAGCACCGAGAAGTCCAGGTCGCCGAGGAAATTGGCGGGGAACACGAGCCGGCCATGCCGGTTGACCACGAACGGTTTCACGTTGTCACCTCCGGGGCGGACCCAGCGATCCGCCGGCGAGTTGTCTTATCCGGTCGTGCGGCGTGACCCGGTGCGTGACCTGGGCCATATCTGCTGCCGTACCCGCAATGCGCAGGTTATGCCCCCGGCTGGGCCAGATTGGCGGAGTTTTTGCCCCGGCAGGTTTCGGGTCAGGCCGTCGGGAAGCGTAGAAGACCGGGCCGCGACCGGTGGCCCGCCGCTCCGCGACATCGTGACGGGCGCGAGCTCGGCGACGTCACCACGCTGAACGACCCGGCGGTCGTCGCGGCCCTGCAGCGGGAAGCCTCCGACGGAAGCGAGGAGTGAATTTCGGCGTTCGGCTAATATAGACTGACTGGTCTATCCAGGAGGTGTGTGTCATGCCGAGCGACGTGGCTGGCGTCCGCGCCAGGTCCCGGCGCCCATCGCCCCGGGAGCGGCTGCTCAAGGCGGCCGACGAGCTGTTCTACGCCGAGGGGGTGAACAGCGTCGGCATCGACCGGGTCATCGCGCGGGCCGATGTCGCGCGGGCCTCGCTGTACAGCACGTTCGGCAGCAAGGACGAGCTGATCCGCGCCTACCTCGAGCACCGGATGGAGATCTCGAAATCCAGGCTGCGGGCCGCCGCCGAGGCACATGACGATCCGCGCGAGCGCCTGCTGGGCGTGTTCGGGGCCCAGGCCGCGCTCTTCGCCCGGCCTGACTACCACGGCTGCGCGTTCAACCGGGCCACCGCCGAGGCCCAGCCGGGCAGCGCCGCCTACGAGGTCCCGCGGGCCTACCGCCGCTGGCTCCGCGGCTTCCTCCGTGACCTGGCCGCCGCGGCGGGCGCGCCCGACCCGGACATCCTGGCCAGCCAGATTCAGCTGCTCTACGACGGCGCGATGATGGCCGCGAGCCTGGACGGCGAGGCCGGCGTCACCGCGGCCGCCCGGGCGGCGGCGGGGGCCCTGCTCGACGCGGCCCTGGCCCGCGCGAGCAGCGGCCGGCACCGGAAGCAGGAGCGGGCCGAGCCTGTCGCCGCGGGCTGATAGATAGATCAGTCTGTCTCTCAATCGCTCCGGGCGGGCCAGCAGGCGCCCCTCGGACACCATCCGCGATTTTGGACATGTTCAAAACGCTGGGACGCGCATGATAAACCGGCTGCCGGAAAGGTCTGTTGAATGGCAGAGTTCACCTTCGCCCCGCTGACACCCGCGTCCTTCCTCGACCGCGCGGCCGCGGTCTTCGCCGACCGGATCGCGATCGTCGACGGCGAGCGCACCTTCACCTACCGCGACATGTCCGAGCGCTGCCGCCGCCTCGCCGGCGCGCTGGCCGCGATGGGCCTGGGGCACGAGGACCGGGTGGCGGCGCTGTGCGCCAACAGCCACGTGATGCTGGAGCTGCACCACGCCGTGCCGATGCGCGGAGCCGTGCTGGTCACGGTCAACGTGCGGCTGTCGGCCACCGAGATGGCCGAGATCCTCCGGCACTCGGGCGCGTCGCTCCTGGTGGCGACGCACGAGTTCGCCGATCTCGCCCGCCGCCTGGCCGGTGAGCTGAACCTGCCGTACTTCGTCGCGGGCGAGCCAGGTGACCGCTACGAGGCGTGGATCGCCGACGCGGATCCCGCGGCGGTAAGCCCCGTGGAGATCGACGAGCGCCAGCTCCTGGCCATCAACTACACGAGCGGGACCACCGGGCGGCCCAAGGGCGTGATGTACCACCACCGGGGCGCGTACCTGCAGGCCACCGCAATGGCGTATCACGCCCGCCTCGGCCCGGGCGCCAGGTACCTGTGGACGCTGCCGATGTTCCACTGCAACGGCTGGTGCTTCACCTGGGCCGTCACCGCGGCCGGCGGCACCCACGTGTGCCTGCGGACCGTGGACACGGCCGAGATCTGGCGCCTGCTGCGCGCCGAGGGGATCACCCACTTCAGCGCCGCGCCGACCGTGCTGACCATGATCGCCGAAGATTCCGCGGCCGGGCCCCTGGACGACGAGGTGCACGTGGACACCGGCGGCGCGCCGCCATCGGCCACCTTGCTGGCGCGCCTGGAGAAGATGCGCTTCGCGGTGACCCATCTCTACGGGCTCACCGAGACCTACGGCCCGCTGGCCATCAACGAATGGCAGCCGGAGTGGAACAGCCTCGAGCCGGCCGAGCAGGCCACGCTGCGGGCCCGGCAGGGAGCGGCCAACATCATCGCCCGCCCGCTGCGGGTCCTCGACGACGAGGGCCGGGACGTGCCGGCCGACGGGGAGACGATCGGCGAGATCGCGGTCAGCGGCAACGACGTCATGCTCGGCTACTACCGTGACGACGAGGCGACGCGGGAGGTCACCCGCAGCGGCTGCTTCCTGACCGGAGACCTGGCGGTACGGCACCCGGACGGATACGTGGAGATCCGCGACCGGAGCAAGGACATCATCGTTTCCGGGGGAGAGAACATCGCATCCGTCGAAGTTGAACGCGTTCTGGACAGTCATCCCGCGGTGGTGGAGAGCGCCGTCGTCGGGGTGCCGGACGAACGCTGGGGCGAGGTGCCCGTCGCCTTCGTGGCGCTGCGCGAAGAGGTCGGCGCCGCCGCGCTGGCCGACTACGCGCGGGAGCGCATGGCCCGGTACAAGGTGCCCAAGCGCTTCGAGTTCGGCGACCTGCCGAAAACCTCCACCGGCAAGATCCAGAAGAATATCCTGCGTGACATGGCCAGGCAGGAGCAAGGTAATTCATGAGCGACCCTGACGTCCCGGTACTCCAGCGGTTCTCGCTGGCCGGGAAGGTCGCGCTCGTCACCGGGGCCAGCAGCGGCCTCGGCGCCGGCTTTTCCGTGGCGCTGGCCCAGGCGGGGGCAGACGTGGTGCTGGCCGCCCGGCGGCGCGCCGGGCTGGAGGCCGCCAGCCGCGAGATCGAGAAGCTGGGCCGGTCCGCGCTGGCCGTGGAGACCGACGTCACCGATCCCGGCGCCTGCCAGGCGGCGGTGCGGGCGGCCGTCGAGCGGTTCGGACATCTGGACGTGCTCATCAACAACGCCGGGCTGGGCACGGCCGTGCCCGCGCTGCGCGAGACCCCGGAGCAGTTCCGCGAGGTCATCGACGTCAACCTGATGGGCGCCTACTGGATGGCCCAGGCGGCCGCGCACGTCATGCCGCCCGGCTCGGCCATCGTCAACATCGCCAGCGTGATCGGGCTGATGAAGTCCTTCTCCCCGCAGGCCGCCTACGCGGCCAGCAAGACCGGCCTGATCGGGCTGACCCGCGACCTGAACCAGCAGTGGTCCGGCCGACGCGGGATCCGGGTCAACGCGGTGGCGCCCGGGTACTTCCGCAGCGAGATGACCGAGGCCATCCCGCCCGAGCAGCTGCGCGAATACATCGCCCGCACCGCCACCCTCGGGCGGATGGGCGAGCAGCACGAACTCGACGCCGCCGTCGTCTTCCTGGCCAGCCCCGCCTCGTCCTACATCGCCGGCGTCACGCTGGCCGTCGACGGCGGCATGTCCGGGCACTAGCGGCTGCCGGCGGCGGCACGAGCAGCACGCGGTGATGCAGGACCCGGAGGGCAACGGGTTCTGCGTCGAGCTTCGCCACCAGAACGAGCCCGGCTACAGCACCAGCGACTCCTTCGTCATCGACGACTGGCGGTAACCCGTCAGGTCAGCCGCGCATCGGCCCGCCGAACACGAGGGGCTCACCGCTAGCGACGTCGAGGACGACCCGGGAGCCGAGCGGGCGCGCGAGCGTGGCCCGGACGTAACGCACCACTGCCATGGCGGGGCACGCCTGGCCGGGATCGCCGCCGCCGGACCAGGAGCCGACGACGACGGCGGAGCCGGCTTGGTAGACGCGGGCGCCCCAGGCGGTGACACAGGCGCCGGTGAGGATCTGCACGGTCAGCGTCCTCCCGTCAGCCGACACTGCCTGCAGCCCGCTGGCACCGGGAACATCCCGGCCTGAAGCCGGCAGCGGGTAGGGGCTGGGCAGGGCGATGAAGTTGCCGGATGCGACGGCGACCTCGGTGACCTGCCAGCCGAGCTCCGCCATGGTGAACCGCCAGGCGGGAACGACCGCGGGACCCCTGCTGGTGTCTACCGTGACGGACGCGGGCCGGGCGGACGTGATCGTAAGCTGGCCGCACGGCGGGACGGCGCAGGCATGGTTGGCGGCCAGTTGCCGGAAGGCCGCTCGCGCGTTCAGGAGCGGGACGGCCCGCGTCGAGCCGTCGGCCCAGCGGATGCGGCCGTGCAGCGCCTGCCGAGGCAGGGCGCCTGCCAGGCTGAATCGCCCGGCGCCGAAGTCATCCTTCTGGTGCTGGCTGGCGAACCCGGCGTCTGCCGGCATCGAGGTCAGCTCGCCGGGGCCGAGCAGGACCAGCCCAGTCCGCCAGGCCCGTGCGGCTGCTGACACCTGCCACTGCGCCACGACCTGCCGGGCGCGCGCGGTGAACGTCGCGGAATTCACGGACTCCGTCGCGCCCCGCCCGGTACCGCCCCCGGAATGCTGCACCCCGCAGGCCGCGAGCGCGAGGGCAAGAGCAAGAGCAAGCAAGAGCAAGCTATTGGCACGGCTCACGGCGACTCCATCCGTTGGGCATCCCACCATGGGACGCGCTCCCGGCGATGACAGTTCCCGTCTCAGCCTTCCGGGCCTGCGGGTTCCGACGCTCCAGGCGCCGTTTATCCCGGCTGCCGCCTCGGCCGGTCTCGCCGGATGATCGACGGCACACTGGTGTCGTGCGGATTACCGTGTGGGTCCGGCCTGGCGCCGCCCGGCCCGGGGTGGGCGGGGAGCGCGGCGGCGCGCTGATCGTCCGGGTCAGCGCGCGCGCCGTCGACGGGAGGGCCACCGAGGCGGCGCTGACCGCCGTGGCCGCCGCGTTCGGCGTGCGCCGCCGCGCCGTGACCCTGATCGCCGGGGCGGCGAGCCGGACCAAGATCCTCGAGGTCGACGGGGCTGACCCGGATACCCTCAGCCGCCTGCTCCGGCCCGGTTCTTAGCCCGCGATGCGGTAGCGGAGGTGGACCGCGCCGTTGCCGAAACGGCGTTCGTCCAGCAACTGGAGCTGCAGCCGGACATCACCGGGAAGGGCCTTCTTGCCGCCCCCCACCACGACGGGCGAGACGATCAGGTGGCACTCGTCGACCAGGCCGGCCTTGATCGCCGCCGCGGCGAGAGCGGCGCCGCCCACGGTGATATCCCGTTCCGCCCGGGTTTTCAGCTGCCGGACCGATTCGGGGTCGAAGTCCCGCTCCAGCCGCGTCCGAGCCGTGGATACGGCCTCCAGCGACCTGGAGTACACGATCTTGTCGGCCGCCTGCCAGATCCGGGCGAAGTCCATCACCAGCGGCGACTGGCCAGGACCGGCATGCGCGGTCTCCCAGCCGGTCATCTCCTGGTACAGCCGGCGCCCGTACAGGTACGTGCCAACGGGCCGCTCGAAGTCGTTGACGAAGCCGAACACCTCGTCATCTGGCATGGCCCAGTCGTAAGTGCCCTTCTCGTCGGCCACGTAGCCGTCGAGCGACGTGATCGCCATGTAGAGGAGCCTGGCCATAGTGAGCCTTTCTTTCTTCGATGACAGAGATCACCGCAGTGAGATCGCGGCTACCCGCCACCGTCATCCTCGTCCGCCTCCATCATTTCCGCCAGGCCGGCCCGGTCCAGCACGGCTCCTACGCCCTCGACTAGCCCGAACGCCACATTCAGCGGCACGTCGGCCGGGTGTCCGCGTGGTTCCTGCCCGTTCTTGCGGTTAATCTCAGCGAGAGAGCACCGCAGGAAAGGGTAGGGGAGACGATGTACGAGAACCTGACCCGGCTCGACCTCGTCGGCCCCGCGCTCGCGCGGGCCCTGGGCGATCCCGGCTGGGCCCGGCTCGAGGCCTCCCTCGTCTCGGGCGGGAAGTCGAACCTGACCTTCGAGCTGACCAGCGACGCGGGCGAGGCGGTGCTGCGCAGGCCGCCCGACGGGCCGCTGCTGCCGCGGGCGCACGACATGGGCCGGGAGGCCCGGGTGCAGCGGGCGCTGGCGGCCACCGCCGTCCCGGTGCCGGCCATCCTGCTCGAGGATGCGGGCGAGCTGATCGGCGTGCCGTTCTACGTGATGGGGAAGGTCGACGGGTACGTCATCCGCGACACGCTGCCGGCCGGCTGGGCGGAGTCGGCGCGGGACCGGCACGCCATCGCCGACGTGCTGGTGGACACGCTGGCGGACCTGCACGCGGTGGATCCGGAGGCGGTGGGCCTGTCCGGTTTCGGCCGCCCGGCCGGCCTGGGGGAGCGGCAGCTGCGCCGGTGGAGCGAGCAGTGGGAGCGGTCCAGGAGCCGGGACGTCCCTGCGGTCGAGGAGCTCGGCCGCAGGCTGCGCGCCGACCCGCCCAAGGGGCCCGGGGGAGCGATCGCGCACGGGGACTACCGGATCGACAACTGCCTGCTGGGCGAGCGGCTGCCGCCGACGGTGGAGGCGGTCCTGGACTGGGAGCTCGCGACGCTGGGGGAGCCGCTGGCCGACCTCGGCCTGTTCCTGTTCTACTGGCGGGAGCCCGGCGAGGCCAAACCGGTCCTGACCCCGGCGCCGACCATGCTGCCCGGCTTCCCGTCCCGTGCCTACCTGGCCGAACGCTACGCCAAGCGGACTGGCGCCGACCTGAGCGACCTGCCCGCCTGGGTCGCGCTGGCCCATTTCAAGACCGCGGTGATCGCGCAGGGCATCGCGGCGCGGGTGCAGGCCGGGTCGATGGCCGGCCAGGAGTTCGGCGATATCGACGGCGAGGTCGACCGGATCGCCGCCGACGGACTCGCGCTGCTCACCGGAGGTGGCTGACATGGATTTCTCGCTGAGCCCGGCGGCCCAGGACGCTAGCGACCGGATGTGGGCGTTCATGCGGGAGGAGGTCTTCCCGGCCGAGCCGGTATGGGCGGCCTACCTCCGTGAGCACGGCGAGCACGCCCGCCCGCCGGTGATGGAGTGGCTGAAGGAGTCGGCGCGCGCCCGGGGGCTGTGGAACCTGTTCCTGCCGTCGCTCTCCGGGCTGACCAACCTGGACTACGCGCCCGTCGCGGAGATCTCCGGCTGGTCGCCGGTGATCGCGCCGGAGGCGATCAACTGCCAGGCGCCGGACACCGGCAACATGGAGGTCCTGCACATGTTCGGCACGAAGGAGCAGAAGGAGCGGTGGCTGGAGCCGCTGCTGGCCGGGGAGATCCGGTCCGCCTTCGCGATGACCGAGCCGGACGTGGCGTCCTCCGACGCGACCAACATCGAGACCTCGATCGTGCGCGACGGCGACGAGTACGTCGTCACCGGCCGCAAGTGGTGGATCAGCGGGGTGGCCGACGAGCGCTGCGAGATCTACATCGTGATGGGCCAGTCGGCGCCGGACGCCGCGCCGTACCGCCGCCAGTCGATGATCCTGGTGCCGCGGGACACCCCCGGCGTCTCGATCGTCCGGCACCTGCCCATCTTCGGCTACCAGGACCAGCACGGGCACTCCGAGCTCGTCTTCGACCAGGCCCGGGTCCCGGCGTCCAACCTGCTGGCAGCGGACGGCGACGGCTTCGCCATCGCCCAGGCCCGGCTGGGTCCCGGGCGGATCCACCACGCCATGCGGGCCATCGGGATGGCCGAGCGCGCGCTCGCGCTGATGGTGGAGCGGGCGAAGAGCCGGACGGCGTTCGGGACCACGCTGGCGGATCAGGGCGTGGTCCGCGAGCTGATCGCCCAGTCGCGCATCGAGATCGACCAGGTGCGGCTCTACGTCTACAAGACCGCCTGGCTGATCGACCGGGAGGGCGCCAGAGCGGCCCGGTCCGAGGTCGCCGGGATCAAGGTGGCCGCGCCGGCCGTGGCCACCGGGGTGATCGACCGGGCCATCGAGGTGTTCGGCGCGGCCGGCGTCAGCGACGACACCCCGCTGGCCTACTTCTACGCCTGGGCCAGGTCGCTGCGCATCGCCGACGGCCCCGACGCCGTGCACCGCCGCTCGATCGCCCGCCAGGAACTGCGCCGTGAACGGCCATTCACGGGATTAAACGCCCATCGGTGTACAGTCAGCCGCGTAGGGTTACTTGCCCCACTGAAGAATATGGTTCGGCTCTCGTTGAACGATCCGGCCGGCGCTGTCGGCTGTTGCCGCTGCGCGAAGGACACGTCACCTTGAAAAAGGCAGAGATAGTCGCTGACCTGATAGAGCAAACGATTGTAGGCCAGCGCTGGGAGCCTGGAGAGCTGTTCGGTAGCGAGGTAGACCTGATCGCGCGCTACGGCGTCAGCCGGGCCGTCTTCCGCGAGGCGGTCCGGCTCCTGGAGCACCACGGCCTGGCCGAGATGCGCCGCGGGCTGCACGGGGGCCTGTTCATCCGGCAGCCCGATCTCCAGCCGGTGGCCAAGGCGATGGCCGTCTACCTGGACTTCGAGAAGGTCGAACCGCGCCAGCTCGAGGACGCCCGGCTCGCCATCGAGGTGTTCTGCGTCGAGCGCGTCGCGGCGAGGATCAGCGAAGACGAGGTGGCCGAAGTCAGGGCCTTCCTGGCCGTCGAGGCCGCCCAGGTCGCCTCCGGCCGGACACCGAGGCTGCACGACTTCCACGTGCTGGTGGCCCGGCTGACCGCCAACCCCGCCCTGCACCTGTTCGTGCAGACGCTCACCGACCTGACCCAGCGGCAGCAGTCGTCCTCGAGCGCAACCGCGTCTCGCTCGACGACATTCACGCGGCGCACGCCAAGATCGCCGAGGCGATCATCGCCCGCGACGGGGCGCTAGCCCGGCACCGGATGATGACCCACCTGGAGGAGGTCTCGGCGGCCAGCACCCGGCGCCCGCCGGGCCGCCCCGCTCTGCGGCCTGTGGGGGGTCCTGCTGGGCGGCCTGCCGAGCGCCCGGGGGGCGCAGCGGGCGGCGCTCCGTCCGCTGCGCGATGAGGGGCCTCCTGGGCTGAGCGGTGAGCCCGCCCCCGCGGCGGCTGAACCCCTGGGCTAGCGTGCGGGTCCGGATCCGCGGGCCAGAGGACCGGCCGCCTGCGTCGCCGTGCTGCGGCGGCCCCTCGGCCAGCTTGGCGCCATCGCCCGGCTCTACGTCGACCCGGCGACCACCCTCTACGAGCAGGCCGGCGGAAGCAGCCCGGCTGGCGTCCCGCGTCCAGTATCGATCCCGAACGGTCCATGGTTACTGCGCCGCCGACCGCCGAGATCGCCCCGGCCGGCGAACGCGTCAGCCCTTTCCTCTACGGCCTAAGGCCCGGGAACCGGTACGTGAGCTGCGTTCGCGGTGCCGTACGGCGCCCGGAACGCAAGGGCGCATAGCTCAGCGGTAGAGCACTCGCCTTACAAGCGAGAAGCCACAGGTTCGAACCCTGTTGCGCCCACCAATTTTACCAGGTGGAGGCCCAGGTTGGTGGCTGGTGAGGATTCTCTTCCTTCCAGGTAAGAGCCAAAGCAAGAGCCAAGCGGTATCGTTCGAGGTATGGTATAACCCCGGCCGCGACGCGGCCACGGCGAAGACTCGATGTACTTCGATCATGCCAACAACTACTGGGTCGCCGCGGTATCCCTCGGTTACAAGGCGGGGAAGCGTGTCCGCCGGAAAGTGACTGGCCGGACGAAGACCGAAGTCAAGGCCAAACTCCGGGACCTGCGCCGCGACCTAGACAACGGCGTCCGGCCCAACGCGACCTACACGGTCGGTGCGGCACTGGACGACTGGCTGGCTAACGGACTAAGCGGCAGGTCCGACCGGACCAGGGAGCTCTACACGGACACCGTCAAACGACTGAGAGAGCAGTTGGGCGAGGTCAAGCTCAAGGAGCTCACCGCCGGAGACGTCCAGGAGACCCTGGACGGGCTAGCCATCCGGCTTTCTACCCGCAGCCTGCAGATCAACGGAACTGCCTCGAGCGGGCCATCCGGCACGCTGAAGTCCGCGACCTCGTTGGCCGGAACGTGGCTGCCCTGGTCAAGGCTCCTACCGAGGGCAGGCGACCTTCCAAGAGCCGACACTGGAGCAGGCTCAGGAACTCCTGCGGGCGGCTGGGCGTCTCGCCTGTACGCCTACGTCGTGCTCTCGGTCATGACGGGCCTAAGGACCGAAGAGCTTCGGGCGCTCAGGTGGGCCGAGGTGGACCTCGGCGCGGGCACTGTCGCGGTGTACCGGGCAGTGCGGGCCACCACAGACACCAAGACACCGAAAAGCCGGCGCGTGCTGTTGTTGCCGCGGCTGGCTGTCCAGGCGCTCCGGGAACATCTCGACCGTCAAGATGAGGACCGCCTGCTAGCCGGGGCGCTCTGGCAGGATCACGGTCTTGTCTTCGCCTCGTCCATCGGCACGCCACTTGATCATTCCAACGTGCGCCGCGAGTTCAGGAGGATCACCGACGCAGCAGGTCTCGGGACCGATTGGGTGCCCCGGGAAATGCGCCACACCTTTGTATCCCTGCTCAGTTCCAACGGCACTGCCCTTGGAGGACATAGCCGACCTGGTTGGGCACAAGGGAACCGCAACGACCGAGACGGTCTACCGGAAAAACGATCGTGCCCTGACGATGGCGCGGTGCCGAGGTCATGGACCTGCTGTGCTCGACCGGATAGGCAGCCAGTTTCGTCGCGCAGAGGATTCAGTTGGGGCGCATCGCAGGGACACGGCAAAGTCGCTCATGCGGTCTGAAGCAGCTTTAGGGTCCGCTGCGGGTTGCGGGCGTGATGGCGCGATTGGCGGCGGCGATGTTAGCGTAGCCGCCGAGGCGCAGGAGGCTGATGGCCAGGCTACCTATTGACTGAACTGGGACGAACAGTTTCGCAGTTCAGCGGGCACGTTGCGACTTGTCCTGGCATGGTCTCACATCATGATCGGAGACGACGAGCCGTCCAGGGATCTGGCGGCGCTGGCAGTACTTCAGGCTGGCCCGCTGGTAGCCACCGGCGATCGTTACGAGCCTTACCGGCTGGTCGATGCTGACGGGGTTGCCGTGGCTGCGGTCACGGCCTACTTCCGGGATCTCCTGGCGGCAGGCCGGGCGGAGTCCACGGTCCGTTCCTATGGAATGGACCTTCTTCGCTGGTTCCGGTTCTTGCGGGCGGCGGGGGTGGCGTGGGATCAGGCGACCCGCGTCGAGGCTCGCGATTTCTGCAGATGGCTGCAGGTCACAGGTAAGCAGTCCCGGCCGCATTGGCGCACCGGTGACCAGGCCGGCGAACTGGTGGCCGTTCCGGCTGGCGGAGCGTACGCGCCGTCGGTGCGTGCGCATTCCGAAACGGTGCTGCGAGCCTTTTATGACTTCCATCTGGATGCGGGCAGCGGGCCGGTCATCAACCCGTTCCCGCTCGACCGGTCCCGGCGGGGCGGGCGGGCGTATGCGCACCACAACCCGATGGAGCCCTACCGTCACGAGCGCAGCGGGCTTTACCGGCCCAGGGTGCCTGACCGGATCCCGCGCAGTATCCCGGACAGCGA